>CAVRRI010000039.1:0-47425 GCA_963723525.1 uncultured Alphaproteobacteria bacterium | reverse complement strand
GCGACGCCGCCGCCTTGCGGAGGAGCTTCATTTCGACGAAGCGCCCTCCTGCTCGAGACCGCCTGACTCCTGATCCTCGGATGGCCGAGGAACCTTCTGGCGTCATCCTGAGGAAAGGGCGCCCTCAGCGGCACCGATCCTCACGATCTCGGCCGCGAAGGGCGCCGCCACGCGATCTTTTGATCGCCACCGCGTCAGGCGGCCGGCGGGATGCGCAGCACCCAGCCCGGCTGGATCAGGTCCGGGTTCCTCACGGGGGCGTGTTCGCCTTCACGATCTCGGCATATCGCGCGCCCTGCCCTGTTCCGTAATGCAGCTCGGCGATCTTCCAGAGCGTATCGCCCTTCTTGACGGTGTACCTCTTCGCTTCGGCGCCGGCGCCTGCACCTTCAGGTCGCTCGTGTCCACTTCCGCCACGCCGACCGTGTTGCCGAGCGCAAGGATGATCTCTCGGCTTCCTCCTGCGTCTTCGCTTCGCCGCTGAGCTTCACGCGGTCTCCCTGGACGTCGATGCCGAGCTTGCCGCGTCGAACCGTGTTCGCTCACCTCCTTCTTAAGAGCCTCGGCGAGCGGCCTTGGCCTCCCCTCCGCCGAACAGCTCGGCACCGGCGTCCCGCATGAACTTGAACAGGCCCATGGCTCCCTCCTGCTGCTGAATGGGCTGATCGCCCCCATCCCGCATAGTTCAAGATCGTGTCAGGCGTCGGGAGCCCCTGAACCGGCTGGCCGCGGCGGCGCGCCGAAGTTCAGGCGCTCGGCCTCGGCGACGAGCGCTTCCGTGGCGGCGCCGGCACCCAGCAGGTCCTGGCAGCCGACGCTATCGAGCACGCGCCGGGCAACCCGATCATAGAGTTCGATCACAGCGGTGCGACCTCCGGCGGCGGTCGGAACACCGGCATTTCGATCAGCCGCACGTCGTACGCCCGAAGTCGGCGATGACGGTGAGCTTGCAGCCGTCGGGGCGCTCGGGAAGCAGGAACAGGCGCGTATAGGCGAGGATGAGCAGACGCATCGGGGAGTCGGGCGGGCCATCCGGCGTATCGGCCTCGGTGTCATCGTTGCGTGACGTCATAAGCATGCCTCGCCGCCTCTCGGCGGTCGAACTCCGATGGTGCCGGGCAGGACGAATGCCGCCGCCTGGTGGCCGGCGCTCCAGGGCAGCCTTCCAGGCGGGCGGCGGGCCCGGAGATGACGCATGACACGCCCCCACATCCGGGCAGGGCGGCTTGATAGCCGGGACACGAGCGGCGGTCTTGCTATCCTCGGCCAGAGATTTGCTGATCTTGGTCTCGACAGAGTTCGGCCTGCACCGGACACGCGAATGGCTCAAGCGGCGCCGCTCATGCTCCCGACCGCCTACGGCGGGATCGCCCGCCTCGCCGTCGCGCGCTGCCGCGACGCGGACGTCGATCCCTTGCCGCTCCTGAACCGGGTCGGCCTGACGCCCGACGCCATCGATGACCCGCGCATCCGCCTGTCGGTCGAATGCCAGGTCATGTTGCTCGACCTTGCGGCGGACGCCCTTTCGGACGACGTGCTCGGCTTCCACCTCGCCCAGAGCTTCGAGCTGCGGGAAGCTGGACTGGTCTATTTCGTGCTCGCCTCTTCGGCGACGCTCGGCGACGCCCTGAAGCGGGCAGAGCGCTACAGCACGATCGCGAACGAGGGGCTCCGGCTGCAAACCTTGCCGGGTGCCGATGTCGGAATCCGGCTCGCGGCCGCGGGGATTCCGCGCTACACGGACCGCCATCAGTTCGAGTTCTGGGTAACGGCGGTGGTCCGGATGGCCGGCCATCTGACCGGGAGGAACTCGGCCCACCCGAGCCGTTCTGGCGCATCCGCGCTGCGGGTCGTCCGGCGAACTGGAAGCCTTCTTCGGGTGCTCCGTCAGCTTCGGGGCGGGAGAGGATGTGATCGCCTACGATACGGAAGCCGCCGCCCTGCCGCTGACCGATGCCGACCCATACCTCAACGACCTCCTGGTGACATATTGCGAGGAGGCGCTCGCCCACCGCCGATGCCCGCCCGAGGCCCTGCGGACGCGGGTCGAGAACGCGATCACGACGCTCCTGCCGCACGGCAAGGCCCGCGCCGACGCCGTAGCGCGGGCTCTCGGCATGAGCCAGCGCACGCTCGCCCGCCGGCTCACTGCGGAAGGCCTGTCCTTCGCCGATGTTCTCGGCACGATGCGCGCGGATCTCGCAATGCATTACCTCGGCGAGCAGGACCTGTCGGTGTCGGAAATCGCATGGCTTGTCGGTTTCCAGGAAGTCAGCGCCTTCACGCATGCGTTCAAGCGGTGGACCGGGAGGACACCGACGCAGGTGCGCGCCGGCCGCTGACCATGGCGGGCACCATCGGATCGCCCTTATCGGCCTGAGGTCCTCAAGGTCTCGCTCCGCGCCCGGATGACGAGAAGCTCGAGGCGTCATACGCTCGACCTGGAGCCCATCTCCTCCGATAATGGCGTTGTCTGCAGCCCAACGCTCCTGGAGCATGCTGCCATGCCGATCGATCTTCGTTCCGAGTTGCAGCGCCCGATCGCAATCGCGCTGGCCGGCGTCGCGCTCGTCGGCTGGCTTCTGTTCCTGATCGTGCTCGTGAACCTGTCGCAGGAGAACCGCCAGGCCCGCGATCAGGTCGTTCAGCTGCAATCGTCGGAGACGCGGCTTCGAAGCGAGCTGGAGTCCCAGCGAAGGGCCGCGGGCTCGCTCGCCGACCTGCAGGCCCGGATTGCGGCGGCGGATCAGACGTCGAGCCAAGCGAGCCGGGCCCGCGACGAAGCCCAGGCGCAGCTCGCCTCCGTCCAGCAGAACCTGCAGGCCGGCCAGCAGCGGACCGCCGAGGCGTCCCGGACCGCCGATGCGGCAGCGCAGCGGCTCGGAGAATTGCAGCGGCAGGTGCAGGAGACCGAGCAGCGCCTGGCCGCGCTCCGGGGCGAGATCACGGCAGGCGAGCAGGGCATTGCCGGGCGTGCCCGGGAACTCGCGGAGGTCGGCCGGCGCCTGGAAGAGGCCCGCCAGCAGGAGGCGAAGCTCAGGGACGATCTCGCGCGCATCACGCAGGAGACGGGGACCAAGTCGGCCGAACTCGCCGATGCGGAGCGCCGCCTGCAGCAGGCCCGCGACGCCGAGGCCTCGGCCCAGACGGAACTGGCCGCCGTGCGCTCCGAGCGCGAGCGGCTCCACCAGGAACGGGGCCACATCGAACAGACGATCGCGGCTCTCACGAGCGACCGCGATCGCCTGACAACGGAAAGCGAGGACCTCAGGCGCCGTCAGTCCGGGCTGCAGGGCCAGCTTGGTCGGGCGACCGACGATCTCGCCGCCCGGAACAAGGAAATCGCCGAGGTGGAAGGGCGCCTGCAGGCGACGCGGCAGGAACTCTCGGACGTGCAGGCGAAACTGGCGGAGGAGCGCCAGCGGCTTGCCGCTCCGCCCGCGATCCCGCTACCGGCTCAGAGCCCTCCGGAGGCGCCGCCGTGAGCGGAAGACGGCGCAAGACTCCCGCTTGACGCAGAGCGATGAAGACCGACTGCGAAGCTCCCCGAGGGGCGGACCGGTCGAGGGATCGAATCTGGAGGAAACGACGATCGATGAACGACTATGCTCCCCTGACCCTCCATGTCCCCGAACCGGCCGTTCGGCCCGGCGACAGCCCTGATTTTTCGAACGTTCAGATCCCGAAAGCAGGTTCCGTGGCCCGCCCGGAGGTGGACGCCGACCCGGAAGCGATCCGCGATCTCGCCTTTTCGGTGATCCGCGTCCTCAACAGAACCGGAGAGGCGGTGGGTCCCTGGTCCGGGCTCCTCAGCGACGACGAGCTGCTCGCCGGATTGCGGGACATGATGACGTTGCGCTCGTTCGACGCGAGAATGCAGATGGCGCAGCGGCAGGGGAAGACGTCCTTCTACATGCAGCACATGGGCGAGGAGGCGATCAGCTGCGCGTTCCGCAAGGCCCTTCTGCCCGGCGACATGAATTTCCCGACCTACCGCCAGGCCGGATTGCTGATCGCGGGCGGCTATCCGCTCGTCGAGATGATGTGCCAGATCTACTCGAACGAGCGGGACCCGCTGAAGGGCCGTCAGCTTCCGGTCCTCTACTCCGCGAAGGACCATGGCTTCTTCTCCGTCTCCGGGAACCTGACGACGCAGTACATCCAGGCCGTCGGCTGGGCGATGGCTTCGGCCATCAAGAACGACACGAAGATCGCCGTCGGCTGGGTCGGCGACGGCTCGACGGCGGAGAGCGACTTCCACGCCGCGCTGGTCTTCGCCTCGACCTACAAGGCGCCGGTCGTCCTCAACATCGTCAACAATCAATGGGCGATCTCGACGTTTCAGGGCATCGCCCGGGGCGGCTCCGGCACATTCGCGGCCCGCGGCCTCGGCTTCGGCATTGCGTCCCTGCGGGTCGACGGCAACGATTATCTGGCCGTCCATGCGGTCGCCAAATGGGCAGTGGAGCGCGCACGCCGCAATCTCGGCCCGACGCTGATCGAGCACGTGACCTACCGGGTCGGCGCTCATTCCACGTCCGACGACCCTTCCGCCTACCGCCCCAAGGCGGAATCCGATGTCTGGCCGCTCGGAGACCCGGTCATCCGGCTGAAGAACCACCTCATCGTGCGCGGCGCCTGGTCGGAGGAGCGCCACAAGCAGGCGGAAGCGGAAATCGCGGATGCGGTGATCGCCGCCCAGAAGGAGGCCGAGAGGCACGGCACCCTGCATTCGGGCGGCAAGCCCTCGGTCCGGGACATGTTCGAGGGCGTCTTCGCGGACATGCCGCCGCACCTGCGCCGGCAGCGGCAGCAGGCGGGAGTCTAGCCATGCCGCGCAAGACGATGATCGAAGCGGTCCGCGACGCCATGGACCTGATGATGGGCCGCGACGACGACGTCGTCGTGATGGGCGAGGACGTCGGGTACTTCGGCGGGGTCTTTCGGGCCACCCAGGGCCTCCAGGCGAAATACGGCAGCACCCGCTGCTTCGATACGCCGATCAGCGAACTCGGGATCGTGGGCGCGGCCGTCGGCATGGCGGCCTACGGGTTGCGCCCCTGCGTCGAGATCCAGTTCGCCGACTACATGTATCCCGCCTACGATCAGCTGGTCTCCGAGGCGGCGCGCCTGCGCTATCGCTCGAACGGCCAGTTCACCTGCCCGATGGTGGTGAGAATGCCGACCGGCGGCGGGATCTTCGGCGGCCAGACCCACAGCCAGAGCCCGGAGGCGCTGTTCACGCACGTGTGCGGTCTCAAGACGGTGGTGCCGTCCAACCCGATCGACGCCAAAGGCCTGCTCATCGCCTCGATCGAGGACCCGGATCCCGTCATCTTCCTCGAGCCGAAGCGCCTCTACAACGGGCCTTTCGACGGGCACCACGAGCGGCCCATCATGCCGTGGTCGAAACATGACCTCGGCGAAGTCCCGGACGGCTACTATCAGGTCCCCTTGGGCAAGGCGGCGATCCGGCGTCCCGGAACGGCGCTCACGGTGCTCGCCTACGGCACGATGGTTCATGTCGCCGAAGCGGCGGCGGCGGAGACCGGCATCGACGCGGAAGTGATCGACCTTCGCACGCTGCTGCCGCTGGATCTCGATGCGATCGTCGCTTCGGTCCGGAAGACGGGCCGGTGCGTCGTCGTTCACGAGGCGACGCTGACGTCGGGCTTCGGCGCGGAGCTCTGTGCGCTCGTGCAGGAAGCGTGCTTCTATCATCTGGAAGCGCCCATTGCGCGCGTTGCCGGCTGGGACACGCCCTATCCGCACGCACAGGAATGGGACTACTTCCCCGGCCCTGCCCGCGTCGGCCGAGCCATGCTTGAAACCCTGGATCAGTGAGATGGCGGAGCATGTCGTCAGACTTCCCGATGTCGGCGAAGGCGTCGCGGAAGCCGAACTCGTCGAATGGCACGTCAAGGTGGGCGACCTGGTGCGGGAGGATGCGCTCCTCGGAGCGGTGATGACCGACAAGGCGACGGTCGAGATCCCCTCGCCGGTGGAAGGCGAAGTCCTCTGGCTCGGCGCCCACGTGGGCGACGTCGTGGCAGTCGGTTCCGAGCTCGTGCGCCTGAAGATTCCCGGCGACGACAAGGCAGCTGCGACGCAGGACCTGGAGCCGTCGCGGCCCGCCGCCGGTCCGGCCGAAGCCGCCGAACCGGTTCCGTCGCCGGCGGCGCCCGCCCCGGGGACCGGACGCGAAGCCCCGGCGCCGAAGGCTCGGCCGGCCGCGACCGTAGAGCGGCCGGCCCGGAGCATGGCGAAGCCGAGCGCCCTCGGGGCACCCCGGCCGGAGGGCGAGAGGCCCCTCGCCTCGCCGGCGGTCCGCCTCAGGGCGCGGGAGGCGGGGATCGACCTGCGGCAGGTCGCGGGGACCGGCCCTGCGGGACGCATCACCCATGAGGATCTCGATGCCTTCCTCGCCCGGGGTCCCGGGGAGGCCAGGACACCGGGCCTTCGGCCGCGGACCGAGGTGGAAGACGTCAAGGTCGTCGGCCTGCGCCGCCGGATCGCCGAGAAGATGGCGGTCTCGAACGCGCGCATTCCTCACATCACCTATGTCGAGGAAGTCGACGTCACGGCCCTCGAGGACCTGCGCGAGACCCTCAACAGGCAGAAGCGCACGGAGCAGCCGAAGCTGACCCTCTTGCCGTTCCTGATGCGCGCGATGGTGCGGGCCGCGGCGGAGCAGCCCCACCTGAACGCCCTCTTCGACGACGAGGCCGGCGTACTGCATCAGCATGCCGGAATCCACATCGGGATCGCGACGCAGACGCCCTCGGGTCTCATGGTGCCCGTCGTCAAGCATGCGGAAGCCCTCGATCTCTGGGCCTCGGCCGCCGAGCTCGCGCGGCTCGCCGACGCGACACGCTCCGGGGCCGCTTCTCGCGACGAACTGACCGGCTCCACCATCACGATCACCTCGCTGGGCGCCATGGGCGGCGTGGTCACGACCCCTCTCATCAATCATCCCGAGGTCGCGATCGTCGGCGTCAACAAGATCATGGTGCGCCCGGTCTGGAACGGATCGACTTTCGTGCCGCGCAAGATGATGAACCTGTCGTCGAGCTTCGACCACCGGGTGGTCGACGGCTGGGACGCCGCGGTCTTCGTCCAGCGCATCAAGGCGCTGCTCGAAACGCCGGCGCTGATCTTCATCGAAGGCACGAGCCGATGAAAGAGATCTCCTGCAAGCTACTGGTCGTCGGCGCGGGCCCGGGCGGCTATGCCTGCGCGATCCGGGCCGGCCAGCTCGGCATCGACACGACGATCGTCGAGGCGAAGAAGCCCGGCGGAACCTGCCTCAACGTCGGGTGCATTCCCTCCAAGGCCCTGATCCATGCGGCCGATGAGTTCCACAAGATCGGCCGCATGGCCGCCGGCGAGAGCCGGCTCGGCATTACGGTGAGCAAGCCCGAGCTCGATCTCGCGAAGACGGTCGCCTGGAAGGACCGCATCGTCGGGCGCCTCAACGGCGGCGTCTCGGGCCTGTTGAAACGGGCCGGCGTCAAGGTCGTCGCCGGGTGGGCGCGGTTTCGCGACGGCAAGACCGTGGAGGTCGAGACGGAACTCGGCACGCAGGTGATCCGGGCCGAACAGGTCGTCATCGCCACCGGATCGGATTCCGTCGCGTTGCCGATGCTTCCTTTCGGCGGCCCGATCATCTCGTCGACCGAGGCCCTGGAGCTGACCGAGGTGCCGGGCAGGCTGGCGGTCGTCGGGGCGGGGTATATCGGGCTGGAGCTCGGCACGGCCTTCGCGAAGCTCGGAGCCGCCGTCACCATCGTCGAAGCCCAGGCCGACATCCTCCCGCAATACGACGCCGAGCTGACCCGGCCGGTGGCCAAGCGCCTGCGCGATCTCGGGATCGAGGTCCTCACGGGCGCGACGGTGAAGGGGCTCGGCAAGGGCAATGCCCTCTCGATCGAGAGCCAGGACGGCGCGCCCGGCACGCTCGCCGCCGACACGATTCTCGTCACGGTCGGGCGCAGGCCGGCGACCGAAGGCTGGGGTCTCGAGGAGATCGATCTCGACCGGGATGGGCGCTTCATCCGCATCGACGACCAATGCCGGACCTCGATGCGCGGCGTCTACGCCATCGGGGACGTGACGGGCGAGCCGATGCTGGCCCACCGGGCGATCGCGCAAGGGGAGATGGTCGCCGAGATCGTCGCCGGCCACAGGCGCGTCTGGGACAAGGTCTGCATCCCGGCGGTCTGCTTCACGGATCCCGAGATCGTGACGGCCGGCCTGTCGCCGGGCGAAGCCAAGGAAGCGGGATACGACATCAAGACCGGCGTCTTCCCGTTCCAGGCCAATGGCCGCGCCATGACGCTGGAGCGGGAGGACGGATTCGTCCGGGCGGTGGCCCGGGCCGACAACCACCTCCTGCTCGGCCTCCAGGGCGTCGGGGCGGGGATATCGGAATTATCGGCGAGCTTCAGCCTGGCCCTCGAAATGGGGGCGCGGCTCGAGGACGTCGCCGGAACGATCCACGCCCACCCCACCCAGAGCGAAGGTCTTCTCGAAGCCGCGCTCAAGGCCCTCGGGCATGCGATCCATATCTGACCGCGGGGGCTTCGGTCAGCAGGGACCGGTGTGTCCGGTCTCCAGGGCAACCGCCCCGCAGTCGCCATCGACCGTCCTTTCAAGGAGAGCAGGACCGTGATCTGGGAAGTCGCATCGATCGCCGTGAAGGCGGGCATGGAACGGGAATTCGAGGCGGGCGTGGCCAAGGCCGCGCCGCTCTTCCGGCGTGCCCGCGGTTGCAGGAGCATGAAGCTCGAGAGATCCATCGAGAACCCGACAACCTATCGGCTGATCGTCGGCTGGGACACGGTCGAGGACCATATGGTGCATTTCCGCAATTCGGACGATTTCGGAGAGTGGCGGAAGCTCGTCTCGCACTGCTTTGCGGGTGCCCCGGCCGTGGAGCACACGTCCGACGTTCACGTGGCCTTCTGAGGCCGGGAGGTCCCCGATGCCGCAAAGCCCGGACGCCGAAGGTCAGGCCACGAGGAGCTTTTGCTCTCGCATTGTCTCGTCGGCCGCGGCTGCGAACATCTTGCGGGCCTGATCCCCCGGCATGGGCGCGCCGAACAGGTAGCCTTGTCCGAAGCTGCAGCCCTGCTCGGCGAGCCACACCGAGCTGATCTCGGTCTCGATGCCCTCGGCCGTCGTCGACAGCCCCAGGCTCTTGCCGAGCCCGAGGATCGCATCCACGATCTTCGTGCTTTCGGCGCTCCCCGGCAGCGACTGCACGTAGCTGCGGTCGATCTTGATCTTGTCGAAGCGCAATTCGCGCAGGTGGTACAGGCTCGAATAGCCGGTTCCGAAGTCGTCCAGCGCCACACGGATGCCTACGTTGCGCAGCGAGTTCAGGATGACGCGGGCCGCCTCGATGTCGTTGACCAGGGCCGTCTCGGTGATCTCCACCTCCAGCCTCCCGGGCGCAAATCCGGTCTCGGTCAGGATTGCGAGAATCCGCTCGGGCAACCCGCGGTCCGTCAGCTGGTGCGGCGAGACGTTGACGGCGAGCTGCAGGTGGGCCGGCCAATCCCTGGCTTCGAGGCAGGCCTGCCGCCACACGGAGTAGCTCAGCTCGGAGATCAGACCGCTATCCTCCGCCAGCTGGATGAATTGCACCGGCGAGATCAGGCCGCGCGTCGGATGGTTCCAACGCGCCAAAACTTCAAACCCCAACAGTTCACGATTGCGCAGGGACACGAGAGGTTGAAAGAAGGGCTGGATCTCCCCGCTCGCCACCGCGGCCCGCAGTTCCTGCTCCATCTGCGCCCGCGCCTTGAGCTCGCTGTCCATGGCGGGTTCGAAGAAACGGAACGTTCCCCGCCCTTCCTTCTTGCCGCGGTACATGGCGACGTCGGCCGCGTGCAGAAGAGCTTCGGCATCCGCGCCGTCGAGGGGCGACACGGCGATGCCCACCGTGGCGCCGACTTCGACGTGGGTGTCTCCCCAGGGCGTCGGCCGCGCGAGACCGGCCACGATGGTCTCGCCCAGCCGGACGAGTTCGTCGCTGCCGAGCCGATACCGCACGAGGAGCGCAAACTCGTCTCCCCCGAGCCGCGCGGCCATAGCCCCCCGCGGGATGAGGCCGCTGAGCCGCTCCGCGGCCGCGCACAGCACCGCGTCTCCGGCCGCGTGCCCGTACAGATCGTTCACGGCCTTGAACCGGTCGAGGTCGACCACCATGACCGCGTGCGCGTGGTCCGATTCTGCTGCCCGCAGAGCCTGTTCGATCCGCTCCTTCAGCAGCCGGCGGTTCGCCAAGCCGGTCAGACTGTCGTGGCGGGCGAGCTCGTCCGCGTGCGCCTCGGCCCTGATGCGTGCCCGCATCTCACGCCTCAGCTTGAGCGACTTGTGAACGCTGGCCGCAAGGACGCCGAAGCTCATGCAGAAGCCGAACATGACGAGGTTCGACAGGCCGTAGCGTGCCACCACGTCTCCGGCGACCGTGAACAATCCCAGACCCTGCCCTGCAATCCAGACGCACTCCGCAGTCAGGAGGAGGCAGAGCGTATCGTAGAGTTCGCCCTTCCGCCATGAAGTCGTGCTCTGTTGTACCATCATTCCGCCTCTAATGACGCAGCGGCAGGCTGGCCGTCGCCTCTTAGCAGAAGGTTACCGAACAAGGCCAAAGTGGCGGAACAGGCTGGGGCTCTCCCCGTCGTGGTGAGGAGAAACTTAAAATTCGCCAAGTGTTTCCGCTGCTTCGCGGGCGGCTCGACGCCGGTCGCGTGGGAATCGGCGGCCGCGTCGCCTGTCAGTTCTGTGACAGGTTCATGGAGCATCGTGGCCCGGTACTCGCTGCAAGTCGCGTGCGAGCCAGCCTGAACACACCGCTCACAGACCTCTCGAGGAGGCGTCTTATGGGATTGAAGGAAATGTCCTTGGATCGTCGCAGTTTCAACAAAGCGCTTCTGGCCGGCGCATCGGTGGGCCTCTTTCCCGCGCTTCCGGTCCGGGCCCAGGACATCAAGGGCCTCAAGATCATCGCTCCCGCCGGCCCCGGCGGCGGATACGATCAGCTTGCACGCGCCGCTCAGGAGATCCTGACCGGCGAGAAGCTCGCGACGAGCGTTCAGGTCGTGAACGTGCCGGGTGCGGGCGGCACCATCGGTCTCGCCCAGTTCATCAACGCCAAGGAGCGGGATCCCTCGCTTTTGGTCGCCGGCCTCGGCCTCGTGGGTGCGCCCTTCATCAACAAGTCTCCCGTGACGTTGGCGCAGACCACGCCGCTCGCGCGTCTTCAGGGTGAGTACCAGCCTCTGTTCGTCGCTGCAGACTCGCCCATCAAGAGCGTTGGAGACCTGATCGGCAAATTCAAGCAGGATCCAGGCTCGGTCAGTTGGGGCGGCTTCGCCCTCGGCTCGCCCGACCATCTCCTGAGCGGCCTGGTGGTCAAGGCCGCAGGCGGCGACGTGAAGAAGATGAACTACGTTCCGGTCGGAACGGGCGGAGAGATGCTGCCGTTGGTGATGAGCGGCAAGGTGACGGTCGCGACAGGCGGCCTCAACGAGGTCGCGGGCCAGTTCAAGGCGGGCAAGCTCCGGCCCATCGGCATCTCATCGCCGGAGCGCCTCCCCGGAGTGGATATTCCGACCTTCAGGGAGCAGGGCGTCGATGCGACGCTGGTCAACTGGCGCGGCCTGATGGCGCCGCCCGCCGTCAGCGCCAAGGACAAGCAATCCCTCGAGGAAGCCGTCGCCGGGATGGTGCGGAGCGCTCCCTGGAAAAAGCTTCTTCAAGAGCGTGAATGGGTCGACCTCTACATGCCATCCGACCAGTTCACCGCCTTCCTCAAGGACGAGCAGACGCGGATCTCGACCCTCTTGAAGGAGCTCGGCCTGGCCTAGAGCCTCGCCCGCGAGTCATCCCCGGCGGCGCGAAGTGCCGGGGATGACACCGAGGCGGTTTTCTCCGCTCCTTGCCGCCGCGCCCTGCCGTCGCTCTCACGGCGCCTCGGGGACGGGCCGGGTGGAGCGGTGCCATTCGCCGAGGAACCGCTCCCGCTTGGCGCGGTCCTGCACGGCGAGGAGCCCTGGGCCAATCGTGATCGGACGCAGAAGCCCGGACGAGGACAGAACAAGCGGCCCATCCACCTCGGCAGGCGAGAGACCGTTCAGGGCAAAGAAGAAGGACGCTTCGCGGGCCTTCTGCTGGCCGCGCGGAGAGAGCAGGTAATCGACGAAGCGGAAGGCGCCCCCGGGGTTGCGCGCATGGACCGGAACCAGTGCCGCACGGCTCAGGACGAGGACGTAGTCCCGCGGGACCACGATCCGCAACGGCGCGCCGTTGCGCACGGCTCCGATGGCGTAGGATCCGAGCAGATTGTACCCGATCGCAAGCCGGCCGTCCGCCAGCTCGGACAGGAGTTCGCTCGTGCAGCACCTGGCCACCAGGCCGACCCGCCCGAAGGCCTCGACGAGCCGCCCGTAGGTGGTGGTGCCTTGAGCATCGAAGGACGCGAACAGGTATCCGATCCCCGACAGGGCGATGTCGTAGGTGCCGATCTTGCCTCGATAGCGCTCCGCCTTCGTGCGGAGGAGATCGATCAGTTCGGTGTGGGTTCGCCGTACGTCCTCGGGAGGCACGAGGTCCCGGTTGTAGACGATGACCGCCGGCTCGAACGTGAAGCCGAAAATCTCGTCGCGCCATTGCATCCACTTGGGCAAATCGAGCGTTGCGGGAGAGCGATGGCTCAACGCGCAGCCGTCGTTGACGAGCTTCACGAGCTGATCGACCGATGACGACAGCACGAGATCGGCGAAGCCTTGCTTTGCGCCGCACGCTTCCTGCGCTCTCGCGAACAGGTCGGTCGTCACGTATTCCGTGAACGCGACGGTCACCTCCGGAGACGTGGACTGGAAGTCGCGGATCAGCGGCTCCATCGCGGACAGGTCCGTCGCGGCGTGGATCGACAGAACGGTTCTCTCCACGGCGGGGGCCCGGAACCGGACCTCCTCCGCGCCCCGCGATCTTTCCGGGATCGATGTGGCGAGCGCGGCGAGGCCGGCGATCATTCCGATCGCAAGGCGCACGGGCCACCTTCGGCAAGGCGCAGACCGCGCTCTCCCGTTCTCCGATTCAGGGGGGACTGCAGGCACCATGTTCGCCGACCAGGCCGATGGGCATCCGGGCCGATCATCACACTGCAACGGCGCGGCCGAGGGAAGGGGTCCGTCGAGCCCGCAATCGAGAGGAGCGAGAGCGCCGCGTCGCGAACGCCGCCCTCCTCATATCGGACGCTCAGTCGGTCGCCCCTGATTGACGGAACGCCTCGCGGCGGAACCGGCCCCGGTTTTCCGCGCCGAACGATGCGCTGCTCAAGAGAAAGAGCATCTGCGGCGCTGCAGCGGTCATTCCCGGGTCTCCAGCGTTTGAATCGATGCCTGGCGCCTACGCTCGCTCGCTGACATGAACCTGACGCACACCCGCCCGGCGCGCATGCCTGCCGTGTGCGGCGCCGCCCGTCTGCGGCCTTCCGGTCCTTGCTATATCGCGGCCGGGACGGCCGTCGACACGCTCGGATCCGGCCGACGATGCAAAGGACCCGAGGCATCGGGCGTCATGGGTGAGGAAGCGTCCGGGTACCTGAAGGCATGCGCCGGAGGTGGACGGATGAACGACAACGAACCGGAGGAGGCCATCGCCCATATCAGGCGGAGCACGGCCGTCCCCATCCAACGCTTCCTCGACGCCGTGATGGAGCATCCGCTCGAAGATCCTCCCCCGCCGGAAGGCAATCCTGCGCCGGCGGCGCGCGAGGGCGCACGACGGGAACGCCTCGACGGACCTTGGAGACGGCGCGTCGAATCCGTCATGGGCAGATTCCGGATGCCCTGGCGGGCGCCGGCGGCCAACGCCGTCCCATCGCGGGAGGAAGGCCGCTGATCCTCGGGTCCGACGGGATCCTGCCGGCATGGCCTTCGGTCACCTGAACGCGGCGAGGGGATCGCCGGCCGTCGTCAGTTTCGTGACAGGTTGATCCGCTACCAAGGTCTCGCTCCGATTCTCTGGAAACGGCAGCGGCGCGTGCGCGGAATTCGGGCTCTGTCTGGCCACTCCCCCTCGCGACGTTGCCCTGCCGAGGGTCGGAGCATGCGGGCTTCGAACCTCGGCAGGCTCGCGGCCGGATGCTGTTGCGTGCGGACGAGCACCGGCGAACTCCGAGACGTCCCGTCATTCGGGTCCTGGAGACAGCGATGACCGATCCTCAACGCAGAACACACCTCGATGTCCCTGGCATCGCGATTGCCGCCGTGCTGCTTCTGTTGTCCGCCATCGTGTGGTGGGACATGAACAGCCTCGGCCTAACGGCGACCTACGGCATCGGCCCAAAGGCGATGCCCGGGCTCGTCAGCGCCGGCCTCGCCGTGCTCGCCGCCGCCAACCTGTATCAGGCGCTCCACGGGGACCTTCCCCATCGTGAAGTCGGCAACCTCAGGCCGATCCTTCTCATCCTCGGCGGTCTCGTGGCGTTGATGGCGCTGATCGGCATCGGCGGCGGGTTCATCCTGGGCACCGCGATCCTGTTTGCCGCGACTTCCACCGCATTCGGTCGAAACGCCCTCCTGACCGATCTGGCGATCGGGCTCGGCCTTGCCGTCGTGGTCTACCTTCTCTTCGCCAAGCTCCTCGCCCTGTCGCTGCCCATGGGCCCTCTCGAGCGCCTGTTCTGACGGAGACATCCCGTGCTGGAATCCTTCATCTCCCTCGCTCACGGCCTGAGTATCGCCATCCAGCCCACGAGCCTGCTCTTCGCCCTCGTCGGCGTGCTCCTCGGCACCGCCGTCGGCGTCCTCCCGGGGATCGGGCCGGCGCTCACGGTCGCCCTGCTCCTCCCGGTCACGTACAAGCTCGACCCGGGCGGATCGCTCATCATGTTCGCCGGCATCTACTACGGCGGCATGTATGGAGGCTCCACCACCGCGATCCTCATCAACACTCCGGGCGAAAGCGCCTCCATGGCGACCGCGCTGGAGGGCAACAAGATGGCCAAGGCCGGCCGCGGCGGCCCGGCGCTCGCAACCGCCGCCATCGGCTCCTTCGTGGCCGGCACGCTCGCCACCTTGGGGCTCGCGTTCCTGGCCCCCTACCTGGTCGAAATGGCCGTGCAGTTCGGACCCGAGGACTACTTCGCCCTCATGTGCGTGGCCTTCGTGACCGTTTCGGCCACCTTCGGCGACTCGCCGGTCCGGGGCCTGACCAGCTTGTTCGTCGGTCTCGTGCTCGGACTCGTCGGCATCGACTTGCTCACCGGCCAGGCCCGCCTGACCTTCGGGGTGCCGGAACTGCTCGACGGCGTCGAGATCACGACCCTCGCCGTCGGGTTGTTTGCGGTCGGCGAGGCCCTCTACGTGGCGTCCCGGCGGCACATCCACCAGGAGACCTTGGAGCCGGTCCGCGGGTCGCTGTGGATGACGAAGGAGGACTGGAAGCGGTCCTGGAAGCCCTGGCTGCGCGGCTTCGGCTTCGGATTCCCGATCGGCGCTCTGCCGGCTGGCGGTGCCGAGATTCCGACCTTCCTGTCCTATTCCACCGAGAAGCGCCTGACCAAGTACCCCGAGGAATTCGGCAAGGGCGCCATCGAGGGTGTCGCCGGTCCCGAGGCCGCCAACAATGCCTCCGCGGCCGGAACCCTCGTTCCTCTTCTGACCCTTGGGCTTCCGACCTCCGCCACGGCCGCCATGATGCTCGCCGGCTTCCAGCAATACGGTCTCAACCCCGGTCCGCTGCTCTTCGCCGAAAAGCCGGACCTGGTCTGGGGCCTGATCGCCAGCCTGTTCATCGCCAACGTGATGCTGCTGGTGCTCAACCTGCCGCTGGTCGGGCTCTGGGTTCGCCTGCTCGCCATCCCGCAGCCTTGGCTTTACGCCGGGATCCTGGTGTTCGCCACGATGGGCACGATCGCCGCCAATCCGTCCGTCGTCGAACTCGGCATGCTGACGGCGTTCGGGCTGCTCGGCTACCTGATGCGGCGCTACGACTTCCCGATCGCTCCGGTCGTCGTCGGCCTCATCCTGGGCCCGGTTGCGGAAAGCCAGCTCCGCCGCGCTCTGTCCATCAGCCTCGGCGACCCGATGGTGCTCCTGCAAAGCCCCATTTCGGCAACCCTCCTGGTGATCGCGCTCATTGCCCTTGCCGCGCCGTTCGCGCTGCGCGGGCTCGCCCGGTTCCAGGCCGTCGAGGATTGAGATACATGCAACGGTCACGCCGGAAGGGAATCCGGCGTGAATTGGGGAGCGAAGCGTTGAGCGAGGCAACATCCATCGCCCGCGAGGCCGTGATACGGACCATCGCCATGCCGGCCGACACGAATCCCGCCGGCGACATCTTCGGCGGCTGGCTCATCTCCCAGATGGATCTGGCCGCCGGCAACGCGGCGGCCCGGCGCGCGCGCGGACGATGCGTGACGGCCGCCGTGGACGGCATGGTGTTTCACAGCCCTGTGCACGTCGGCGACGAAGTGTCGGTGTACGCGGACCTGATCGCGGTCGGCCGCACGTCGATGAAGTTCAAGGTCGAGGCTTGGCGCCGCTCGCGCGACGGCGACGAGCAGACCAAGGTGACCGAAGCGGTCTTCACCTTCGTGGCGATCGACAGCGGTTCCCGCCCCCGGCCCATTCCGCCGGCTTGAGGGGCGATCAGGAAGGGCTATCGAGAAGCGCCGCCTCGGGTAAGTCCGGCAGCCTTGCGAAACGAAGGACGACGGCGAATCCCGTTTCAGAACGTTCGCGGAAGCGAAGCTCGCCCCCGTGAGCCCTGACGACGTCGCCCGCGATGGCGAGCCCGAGGCCGGAGCCGGAATCGCTCTTCGTGTGAAAGGGCTCCCGGACCCGCTGCCATTCGGAGGGCGGAATGCCCGGTCCATCGTCGACCACCTCGATGACCGCGGCATCTCCGTCGGCAAGGACCCGGACCTCGAGCCGCGTGTCGGCCCCGTGCTTCAGGGCGTTGTGGACGAGGTTCGACAGCGCTTCCCGGAGGCTCACGGCATCCCCTTTCATGCACACCGGGCCTGACGGGGCATCGAACGAGATCTCCACCTCCCGGTCGAGCGACAGCGGAACGGCATTGATCAGCGTCTGACGCGCGAGGCCCACGAGATCGATGGTCTCGAATTCGGCGACCTCCGCCCGATGGATGATCATCGCATGGTTCAGAAGCTGGTTCGCCAGGCGGCCGAGTTCGGAGGTGCGCTCCTTGACCCGCTCGAGCTGCTGCTCGCGGCGTGCGGGATTCGAGTCCGTGGAGAGCAGGTCCACCTGCGAGGCGAGGCCCGCGAGGGGCGTCCTGATCTGGTGCGCGGCATCGGCGATGAACCGCTGCATCAAGGCGATCCGGCCGTTCAACCGGTCCATGAAACGGTTGATCGTCGAGACGAGGACCTGGATCTCCCGGGGGGTCTCGACATCGAGCGGCCTCAAGTCCTTGGGATCGCGCGATCGGATTTCCCGTTCGATGCGCAGCAACGGCTGCAGGGCCCGTCGGACGGCGAACAGAGCCCCCGCAAAGGCGAGCCCGGTCATTCCCAGGATGAGCAGGAGCGCCTTCTGCGTCAGATCACGGGCCAGCGCGACGCGAGCCTCGCGGGTCTGAGCCAGGGTGACCTGCGCCCACCCTCCGGCGGTGGAATCGGAGATGAACCGCCCGACGACCGCGATCCGGACCGGGAAGCCGCGATAGGCCCCGTCCGAGATCACCGGCTGGTCCGAGGCGCGGGACGGATCGACCGGATCGAGGTCTTCGTACCCCGTCAGGACGCCGCCGCGGGAATCGGTCACCTTGTAGAAGATCCGGTCGTTGCTCGACAGGGAGAGGGTCTCGAAGGCGGAGACCGGTGGATCGACCGAGACGGTCCCCTCCTGGGCGCGGACGGTTTCGGCGATCTGTAGAGCGGCTCCGACGAGCAGACGGTCATAGGCTTCGTCCGCGGCGATCCGAGCGTAGAAACGGGCGGCCAGGCCGAGCGCGACGGTCCCCGCCCCGAAGATCACGGCAAGAACGAAGATGATGCGCGAGTAGAGGGATCGACCACGGCCGATCATCGACACACGATCTGGTATCCAAGCCCCCGAAGGGTCCGGATTTCGGCGCCGGATCCGGCAAGCTTCTTTCTCAACCGGGCAACGTATTGCTCGATGGCGTTCGGGCTCGGATCGTCATCGAACCCGAAGAGCTGGTCGACGAGTTCGTCCTTTCCGAAGATGCGGCCGGGTCTCGCCGCCATGATCTCGAGCAGCGTCAGTTCGCGGCGCGTGAGATCGACCGGAGTCCCATCGATCGTCACCACCCTCGTGCCGCGATCGATGGCGATGCGCGCGCAGGTGAGAAGATTCGTCGGCTCGCCGGCGCTGCGCCGGAACAGGACCCTCGCCCGGGCCTCGAGCTCCCGATAATCGAACGGCTTCACGAGATAGTCGTCCGCCCCCTGGTCGAGAGCATCGACCCGGTCGTCGACCTGGGAACGGGCGGTCAGGACGAGCACGGGCATCTTCGACTTGCGCTGCCTGAGACGCTTCAGGATCGAGAAGCCGTCGAGAGCGGGGAGGTTCACGTCGAGAATGAGAAGGTCGTAGCTCTGGACCTCGAGGACTTCGTCGGCGACTTGGCCGTCCGTCTCCCAATCGACCGTGTGGCCGATCCGCTCGAACCGGGCGACGATTGCCTCCCCGACGTCCGCCGTGTCCTCAACGAGCAGGATGCGCATGCCTGCCTCCCGTCGATCGTCCTGCTTCCTGCCGGTCCGCCCGTCAGGTTGACGACAGGTTCGCACGGTAAGCAGCTTCCGTGAACCCGCCAAGTCGCCTGACCAGGCGCCTGGCAAGTCGCTCTGACAAGTCGCTCCGAACCGGCCAAGTCACCCTCGGTCGCCCTCGACGGAAGTCGCTGTCGACCCAAGTTGCTCTCCAGGCGGGCCGCTCGGCTCGGCCCAGGCCATCCGGGCGGCTCCCGCCCCCGCGGGACACGCGGCGCGGCAGGCGGGCGGGCGTCAGAGTCGGCGTTCGACGTCGGGCGGCGGCGCCCCTTCGACCGGAGGATACGATGCAGATCACGGGCATGCTTCATGGGGCCAGGCTCCTGCGGTTCGCGGGCTTCCCGACCGCGGAGGTTCTCGGGCCCGACGCCAGCGAGGAGGAGATCAAGGCGCTGCTCGATCGGTCCGGCACGGTCTTCGTCAAGCCGGTGTTCAAGGGCGGGGTCGGCAAGAAGGGCAAGGCGGGCCTCCTCGGCCGGGCCTCGGATCTCAAATCGGCCCTGAAGGAGAAGGAGCGGCTCTACTTCGTCGAGCACCAGGTGGGGACAACCTTCGCCAAGGCCAACGGGGTGACCTTCGAGGGCGCGGTGCCGGCCGAGCACGAGGTCTATTTCTCGATCACCGATTCGACCCGCTTCCGCGCCCCGACCATGACCCTGACCCACCACGGCGGCATGGACATCGAAGAGCTCGAAAAGAGCATGGTGGCCCAGATCCCCTTCGACGCGCTCACCGGCCTGAAGGCCTTCGTGGTCGCCAACGCGCTCTCGGAGCTGAGCGCGCCGAAGGAGATCATCTCGCCGCTCGTCCAGCACCTGCCCAAGCTCTGGGAGCTCTACCACAACTTCGGCATGACCACCCTGGAACTGAACCCGATCCGCATGCGCCCCGAGCGCAACGGCCGCCTCACGCCCGTCGCCTGCGATTTCAAGTGCGGCTTCGACCGGGACGACCCGCGCTGGGAGCGCCTCGGCCTGCCCGGCCACCTGTTCGCGGTCGACTACTCGGATTTCGAGCAGGAGATCAACCAGCTCCGCACGTACCAGGGCCAGAGCGACGTCTACGTGATCAACCCGCAGGGCACCATCCTGGCCCCGACCTTCGGCGGCGGCGCCAACTCGCTGGTCACCCAGATGCTCGGCGACGACGCCATCATCTCGTCCGACTTCGGCGGCAACCCGCCCTACGCCAAGATGAAGGAGGTCGCCCGCATCTGCTTCAAGCACTGGCTCAAGCAGGCGAACGTGCTCTTCATCATCGGCGGCAAGTCCAACAACACCGACATCTTCGAGACCTTCCGGGCGATGGCGGATGCGCTCCGGGAGCACTTCGGCAAGCATGGCCCGACCCCGCTCTACGTCGTGGCCGGCCGCGGCGGCCCCAACCTCGTGCGCGGCATGGGGGCGCTGCGCGACACCCTCGAGGCGCTGGGCCTGCCCTACCGCCTGTTCGGCTTCGACTCCGACATGAGCGAGGTCATCGCCTACGCCCGCGCCGCCGATGCCTGGATGAAGGCCGGCGGGCGCGAGGCGGTCGCGGCGAAGCTGCGGGCGCCGACGAGGGCGGCGGCCTGAGGGCCGCGCTCACCACCAAACCAGGATCCAGAAACGGGAGGCGGCCATGTTCAGGCCAGGGGTCGGCAGCTTCAAGTACCATGTGGGCATCTCTTCCCTCGACCAGGTCGCCACCCGGGCGGACCGGGTCTGCGTGCTCAACATCCTCGGGGGCGAGTCGAGCGACGTGACCCCGGTCGGGCACGCCTATTCGGGCGGCAACGTGGTCTTCGGCACCTCCCCGGGGCGGCGCGGCCAGATCCTGGAGACGGCGCTCGGCCCGGTGCCGGTCTACAACAACGTGCGCGAAGGCCTCGAGGCCGGGCATCGCTTCAACTGCGGCGTCGTCTATCTGCCGCCGTCCGGAGCCCGGGACGGGGTCGCGGAGCTGATCCGGGTCAATCCCGACCTCAAGAAGATCTTCATCGTCACCGAGAAACTGTCCGTGCACGACTCGCGCGAGATCCGCGCCATGGGCCAGCAGAACGGCATCGACATCTTCGGCGGCAACAGCCTCGGCGTTGCCGATGCCTGGCACCAGGTCCGGATCGGCGGCGCGCTCGGCGGCGACAACCCGTCCGAGGCGCTGCGCAAGGGCTCGATCGCGATCTTCTCCAACTCGGGTAACTTCACCACCACCATCGCCACCTATCTGCGCATGGCCGGGTGGGGCACCACGACCCTGATCTCGAGCGGCAAGGACGTCTACATCCACTACGCCGCCCCGGAATTCGCCTTCGCGCTCGCCAACGACGCCCGCAGCAAGGCGGCCGTGCTCTACGCGGAGCCCGGCGGCTACTACGAAATGGACGCCGCCTTCACCAAGCCGGTCGTCGCCTGCGTGGTCGGCCGCTGGAAATCGAAGCTGACCCGCGCGGTCGGCCATGCCGGCGCCATGGCGGGCGGCAACGACGATGCCGTGGCGAAGGAACAATGGTTCATGGCCAAGTTCGGCGTCGACGACCTCTTCACGCCGGAGAACCCGGTGTTCTCGCCGCGCGGGGCGGTCGTCGCCAACATCGCCCACATCCCTCTGGCGCTGACAGCCGTGATGCAGGCCAACGCGGCCCGGCCGGACTTCGAGCCCGAGGGCAGCCTCGCCCTCAAGCCCTGGTTCGGCTCGAGCCAGGGTCTGGCGCTCCCGCCGGAGCTCGATATCCCCGTGGTCCCGGCGGCGAACCCCTACGACAGCCAGATCGAGCAGCTCAACCGGCAGATCGGGGCGGTGTTTCCGCGCCAGGCCATGAAGGACGCCTCCGGCGCCTCGCAGATGGATCCGGCGACCCAGATCACGGCCCTGCACGGCACCTCGATGCTGGACGCGGCGCAGTTCCCGATCGAGTCGAACATCTGCCTGTCGCTCCTGCGCGAGGCGGGCGGGCCGAACGAGCACGCCCTCGTCAACGCGGCGGTCGGATCCGAGATCAACCTGTTCGGCACCCCGGCGCTCGCCGCCGCCCAGGCGGCCCGGGAGGGCGGCAACGCGCCCAACACGGTGCTCGCCGCGGCCTGCAGCATCCTGGGGCCGCGCCATGGGGAGAAGGCGCGGCGGGCCGTGCGCGTGCTGGTGGAGCAGTTCGCCGCCGCCGGCATGAAGAGCGCCGACGACGAGGCCTTCGACCTGGGCCGGGTCGGCTTCGACGGGGCCGACGGCGATCTCTTCGTCTCCGAGGCGCCGGACCGCAAGGCCGAGGGGCTGCTCAAGGGGCTCGAGGCGCGGGGCGCGCGATCGGTGTTCGTGCGCTACCTGCGCAGCCTCAACGGCTATCCGACCGCGGACGCGGTCCTGGCCGCGGTCGCCGCCACGCTCGCCTGGGATCCTCTCATGCGCCGGCGCATCTCGCGGCTCACCGTCGAGACCCTGCCCTGGTGGCTGCGGCTGTTCGGGGTGCTGCTGGGAGCCGTGGCGGAGGCGGACCGGCATGAGGACGGCATCTTCTGCGGCATGCCCGACGAGGAGATCATCGGCTCGCGCACGCTCGGCGAAGTCGCGTTCGCGGCTCTCACCGGCACGCCGCCCGCGCCCGACGCCCTGTTCGCCTTCCAGACCCTGGTCGGGCTCCTGCTCTCGAACGGGCCCGGCACGATCTCGGCGCAAGGGGCCAAGGGCGCGGTATCGGCCGACGGCCCCGAGACGCCCGAGCGCGTGCAGCTCAACAAGGCGCTGATCGGCTTCCTGACCCATTCGGGCTTCGCACACGGCGGCAACGGCTACGAGGGCGTCGCCTTCCTGCTCGAGCAGTTCGACGGCAGCGGTCTTGAAGATCCCGCCGACCCTGACCACGGCATCGACCTCGGCCGTCTGGCGCGGCGGTTCGCGGCCGAATACGCCGCCTACAAGAGCGGCCGCAAGACGGCGGGCCAGCTCGACATCCGCAAGATCCCGGGCGTGAACCATCCGGTGTTCAAGGATAAGCCCGTGAACCACGACCCGCGCGAGGTCTTCGTGCGGACGCTGTTCGCGGAGCGGGGCGAGTACAACGTCTTCCACGCCTACTATCACGAGCTCGTGCGGGCGCTCCACGAGGCCGGGGTGTCGCGCAACGTCTACTGCGTCAACATCGATGCGGTGATCGCGGCGCTGCTCCTGAAGATGCTCTGGCAGCCCTATCGGGACGGGCGCCTGCCCAAGGAGACGCTCGAGACGAGCGCGTTCGCGCTCTTCCTGCAGGCGCGCATGCTCGGCTGCGCGGCCGAGATCGACGACCACCTCAACCGGGGCCGCAACATGGACACGCGCACGGCGGCCTCCAAATGCGCATACGTGTCGTGATCGGGTTCAGCCGACGAGGGGGATGGCCGGGATGAGCGAGCTGTTGACGGCGGAGGCCCTGTCGGCCTTCCTGCAGGTGATCATGATCGACCTGGTGCTGGCGGGCGACAACGCCGTGGTGATCGGCCTCGCCGCCGCCGGCCTGCCCAAGGAGCAGCGCAACAAGGCGATCCTGATCGGGATCATCGCCGCCACCGTGCTGCGCATCGTGTTCGCCGGGCTGACCACCCAGCTGTTGGAGATCGTCGGGCTGCTGCTCGCCGGCGGCATCCTGCTGTTGTGGGTGTGCTGGAAGATGTGGCGCGAGCTGCGCGCCGGCCATGCCGAGAGGGATCTCGAGGCCGAGGAGGCGCTCGAGGACCGCGACCTCGACCAGGACGGGCTGATCGCCGAGCACGCCCCGCGCAAGACCTTCGCCCAGGCCGCCTGGCAGATCGTCGTGGCCGACATCTCGATGTCGCTCGACAACGTGCTGGCGGTGGCCGGCGCCGCCCGCGAGCACCCGGTCGTGCTGGTCTTCGGGCTCGGGCTCTCGATCGCCCTGATGGGCATCGCCGCCTCCTTCATCGCCCGCCTGCTGCAGCGCCACCACTGGATCGCCTATGTCGGCCTCGCCGTCATCCTCTACGTCGCCGTCGAGATGATCTACCGCGGCGCCCTCGAAATCTGGCCCGCCGTCAATGCCGGATAGGGCATCGTGCGGGGCAGTGGGTGCCGATCGGGTTTCGGCTCGACCCTCACGCCGGACGTCGAACGATGAGCGGCTCGAGACTGCAATCGAGGAGGGACGGATCGATCTCGCGCTCGATGAGATCGAACATGCTGTCGACGAAGTCGATCAGGCGGTCGGATGCGGCCATGGCCCCCTCGATGTGGCGATTGGCAACGGCATTGAGGACCGCAAGGTGACAATCGATCGTTTCGAGCAAGCTCGCGTCGCGCCTGATGTGATGGTGATAAAGCCATCCGATACGGCGAAAGATCGTGTGAAGCGGCCTCACCGTGTGCTCGAGGAACGGCTCTCCGGCGACGGCCAGGATCAGCTTGTCGATGCGCCGGTCGAGAACGTTGAATTCCTCCACGGTCAAGGTCTCCCGCCGCTCACGCAGGAGACGCTCCATGTGCAGGAAGTGGTTGCGGTGCGAAGGTCCGGACCGCTCCGCCGCCAGGCGGATCACGAAGCGTTCGATGTCGCGCCTGAGCTGGAGCAACACTCGCTCCCGGGCGAGATCGATCGGAGCAATCTGAACTCCGTGCCGCGGCCGGACGAGGATCAGGGTATCGTCCGCGAGCCGGCTGACGGCTTGATGCACAGGTGTGCGGCTGAAGCCGGTCATCTGCTGTAGATCCTGTATGGCCAGGAAACGGCCAGGCTTCAGCTCGCACCTGATGATGAGGGCCTCGATCTGCTCGTAGGCCAATTCGAAGAGATTCACGCGATTGCTGCGGGGCGGAGCAGCGACGGCGGCCTCCACCTTCGCCAATTTCGACCTCCCCTGCCCCCGAGCCGCCATGAGTCCCTCCGCGTGTGCGCCTCCGGACTCATAAACCATCCGGTGAAGCTTTAAAATATGTTGTGATATTTTACCGATTGCCTATAGTGCGCCTCGTCGCCGGTGCGGCAGCCGAGGGACCTCGCTGCACACCGCCATCGCTGCCGCCGGCCAACCGCCTCGTGAAGAAGGCGGGCCAACCTGAACCATCGAGAGGAGACAGAGATGAACGCTTGTTTCAGAACGATCCTGGGAACTGTCCTGCTTGCATCCTCGATTGCGTCCGCCTCGTTCGCGTCGGCGCAGGAGATCAAGGACCGCAGCATCAAGCTGGCGCTCGCCAATACGGCCGACTCGGCACACGGATTGGGCGCCAAGCGATTTGCCGACATCGTGGGACAAAAGAGCGGCGGGAAGCTCAAGGTCAGGATCTATGCGGGCGGTTCGCTGGGCGGCGAGGCGGTCGTTGCGTCCGCCATGCAAGGCGGTACGATCGAGATGTCGATGATGGGGCCCGGGCTGCTCACAGGAATGGACAGGGACTTCGGCGTGTTCGACACCCCGTTCATGTTCGACAGCCCCAAGGAAGCCGACGCCGTCCTCGACGGCCCGGTGGGCAGGAAGCTGCTCGACAAGCTTCCGGCGAAGGGACTGATCGGACTTTCCTATTGGGATCACGGCTTTCGCATCCTGACCAACAGCCGCAGGCCGGTGTCCAAGATGGAGGACATCCAGGGACTGAAGATCCGGGTGCAGCAGATTCCCGTCTTCATCGAAACGTTTGCGGCTCTCGGCGCCAATCCCGTGCCGATGCCCTTCACCGAGCTCTATACCGCTCTCGAAACCAAGACGGTCGACGGTCAGGAGAATCCGTTCGTCTCGGTCGAAGTGACCAAGTTCTACGAGGTGCAGAAGTACGCTTCGAACACCCGGCATGCCTACTCGCCGCTTCTCGTGCTCACCAGCAAGCGGTTCTGGGATCAGCTCTCGGCCGACGAGCGCAAAATCCTTCTCGAGGCGGCCGAGGAGACGAAGCCCTACGAGCGAGAGGTGTCGCGCAGTCTCGACGCGAAGGCCGCCGAGGAGTTGAAAAGCAAGGGCATGACCGTGACCGAAATCTCGCCGGAGGAACGCGTCCGCATGCGCGAGAAATTGAAGCCCGTGATCGAGAAGCACTTCAAGACGATCGACGAAGCCCTCGTCCAAGAGGTGAACGCAGAGCTTCAGAAGGTGCGCGCCGGCAAGTGAACCGGCCCTCCAGCGCCGAATGCGGGTTTCATCCGGCGCCGGAGTCCCTCATGTACATGGCACGGCAGTTGGTCCGCGAACTTTCAAAGCACGCGAAGGTTCGGCGTCCTCAGCGCGTCGGCGGACGGATGGCCCCGCCGAGATGCAGCGGAGTCGCTTCCGCATCCGTGCACGGATGCAAGACGCAATTCATAGCCGGAGAGACAGCAGATGAAAATCACCTCCATCGAGACCCTTCGGACCGAGGAGTTTGCGAACGTCCTCTGGGTCCGCGTTCACACCGACAGCGGGATCGTCGGTCTCGGCGAAACCTTCTACGGCGCGGGTGCTGTCGAGGCGCACATCCATGACACTCTTGCGGGACGCCTCTTGGGACGCAATCCGCTGCATATCGAGGCCATTCACCGCGACATGGTGAACCTGCCGATGGCGCAGTCGTCCACGGGAGCCGAGTATCGGGCCGCGTCGGCGATCGACATCGCCTTGTGGGACCTCTTCGGCAAGGTCTGCGGGCTGCCCGTGCACCAGATGCTCGGCGGACTCTGCCGCGACAAAGTGCGGATCTACAACACCTGCGCCGGCTACAAGTACGTCCGGTCCACGAACATCAAGCCCGTCTCGAACTGGAACCTCGGCGAGGCCGGCGGCCCGTTCGAGGATCTCGACGGCTTCATGAACAACGCGGATCGGCTCGCGGAAAGCCTCTTGGAGAGCGGGATCACGGCCATGAAGATCTGGCCGTTCGATCCTGCGGCGATCGAAAACAATGGGCTCTTCATCACGGCGGAGCAGATGAAGACGGCGATCGAGCCGTTCGAAAAGATCAGGAAGGCGGTCGGCGACAGGATGGAGATCATGGTCGAGTTCCACTCGCTGTGGAACCTGCCGACTGCAAAGAAGATCGCCAGGGCGCTCGAACCCTATGCCCCCACCTGGTTCGAGGACCCGATCCGCATGAATTCGCCTCAGGCGCTCGCCGAGTATGCGCGATCGACGGACGTCTGGGTCTGTGCCAGCGAGACCCTGGGCTCCCGTTGGCCCTACAAGGAGATGCTGGAGCGCGATGCCGCGCACGTCGTCATGGTCGACCTGTGCTGGACCGGCGGCTTGACGGAGGGCCGCAAGATCGCCGCTCTCGCCGAGACATGGCACCGCCCCTTCGCACCCCATGACTGCATCGGGCCGGTCGGGTTTGCCGCAGCGGTGCACGCCTCCTTCAGCCAACCGAACACCCTGATCCAGGAATCCGTGCGCGCCTTCTACACGGGCTGGTACAAGGAACTGGTCACCGCCGTTCCGACGATCAAGGGCGGATATGTCTTCCCGATGGAAGGGCCCGGCCTGGGGATCGACCTCCTGCCGGCGGTCTTCGGCCGCCCCGATCTGAGCGTGCGCCGCTCCGAACTTTGAGGTTTTCCCGATGTCGACGAACCTGTTCTCTCTCGATGGACATACGGCCCTCGTCACGGGATCCTCCCGTGGGCTCGGAAGGGCCATGGCCGAGGGGCTCGCCGCGGCTGGCGCCAGGGTCGTGATCAACGGCTCCGACGAGCAGCGCCTGGCGGCGGCTGCTTCCGAGATGAAGGCGCGCGGATACGCGGTCGAGGTCGCGCGCTTCGACGTCACCGATGAGGCTGCCGTGAAGGCAGCCTTCGAGCGGCTCGACGGCGAAGACATGGAGATCGACATCCTGGTCAACAATGCCGGCATCCAGTTCCGCAAGCCCATGGTCGAGCTCGCCACGGACGAATGGCGCAAAGTGATCGAAGCCAACCTGACCAGCGCCTTCGTCGTCGGGCGTGAAGCCGCCAAGCGGATGATCCCGCGCGGCCGGGGCAAGATCATCAACATCGGGTCGCTCACGAGCGAGCTCGCCCGCGCCACCGTGGCGCCCTACACGGTCGCAAAGGGCGGCATCAAGATGCTGACCCGCGCCATGGCGGCCGAGTGGGCGGCCCATGGAATCCAGGCGAACGCCATCGGGCCCGGCTACATGCTGACGGACATGAACCAGGCGCTGATCGAGAACCCGGCGTTCGATGCCTGGGTCAAGGGACGGACGCCGTCCCGGCGCTGGGGGAAACCCGAGGAGCTCGTCGGCGCCTCGGTGTTCCTGGCTTCGGCGGCGTCGGATTACGTCAACGGCCAGATCATCTATGTCGACGGCGGCTTGCTGGCGGTGCTCTGAGCCGGGATGCCGACGGGGCGCATCCTCGATGAGCTGGACCTCAACTCACGTTCTGCGGAAGGAACCGTTCCATGCGCGGCGTCATCATTCATGCTCCTAGGGACCTTCGGATCGAGGAGGTCGCGGCCGGCCCGATCGGGCCGCGCGATGTCCGGGTTCGGATCGAGGCCGGCGGCATCTGCGGCTCCGACCTGCACTATTATCATCATGGCGGCTTCGGAACCGTTCGGCTGCGGGAGCCGATGGCTCTTGGGCATGAAATCTCCGGCACGGTCGATGAGATCGGCGCGGAGGTCTCGCTGGTTTCGAGAGGCATGCGGGTCGCCGTCGATCCGAGCCGGCCATGCAACGGGTGCCGCTATTGCCGCGCCGGCCGGCACAACCAATGCCTGGACATGCGGTTCATGGGGAGCGCGATGCGGTTTCCCCATGAACAGGGTGGCTTTCGGCAGGCCGTGATCGTCGATGAGGGCCAGGCGATCCCGATCGCACCCACGATGACGATGTCCGAAGCCGCCGCCGCAGAGCCTCTCGCGGTCTGCCTCCATGCCGCCCGGCTCGCCGGTCCGCTCTTGGGAGCGAAGGTGCTCGTGACGGGTTGCGGCCCGATCGGATCGCTCGCCGTCGCGGCGGCGCGATACGGCGGTGCGTCCGAGATCGTGGCGACCGACGTGAGCGCCTATCCGCTGTCGATCGCCCGGCAGGTCGGAGCCTCGACCACGATCAACGTCGTGGAGGATCCGCAGGGACTGGCGCCCCACACGCGGGAGAAGGGAACGTTCGACGTTCTCTTCGAAGCTTCGGGCAACGAGGCGGCCCTCCGCGGGGCGCTGGAGGCCCTGCGGCCTGGCGGGATCATCGTCCAGCTTGGCCTCGGCGGGGACATGAAGCTGACGATGAACGCCATCGTGACGAAGGAGCTTCAGCTGCGGGGCTCGTTCCGGTTCGATGAGGAGTTTCGGCTTGCCGTCGACCTCATGGGCAAGGGCCTCATCGACGTGAAGCCGTTGCTCACGGACACGATCCCCTTCGAGCGTGCCTCGGACGCTTTCGATCTCGCCACGGACCGCTCACGGGCGATGAAGGTTCAGCTCGCCTTCTAGAGCATCGGACCCAGAAGTGGACCCCCCTTTTGGGATCCTTCCGATGCTCTTGCGCGACCTGATTTTGCCGGCGGCTTACCGGAGTTCTGCGCCGGTCAAGGCGAAGGTGCTGATATCGGACGCCAGGCACCCTATATCTCACGGGAGGACGCTCCCCCTTAGAAAGCCTTATCCATGCGCATTTTCATGTTTACCTCCGGGGCCGTCGCCGACCTGCACGCGTTCGCGGGCGACGAGGCCGGCAGCAGGCTCCCGCAGAAATACGGTCCATGGGGCCTGACCGGCACGCTGGCGGCGCGCCAATCCCCGCCCCACAAATTCTCGCGGCGCGTCATCGAGCAGGCCGTCAGCACGACAGGGTTCCAGCTCTGGCGCATGAAGCCGAAGGGCTAAAGCATCGGACCCAGAAGAGGACACCCCTTTTGGGATCCATCCGATGCTCTTTGTCTTGAGCGGCGCCTCGTTGCACGACGCGCCGGACGGGAGCGCAAGAGGAGGCGCCCGCAAACACCTGGCAGTTTCTTGCCCGGCGGCAGTTGTTATTGTCGCTGAGGCAGCCTATAGGAACCGCATCGACCTTTGGCCGGACAATCGGGCCGTTTCGCTTTCGGCATTGCCGAGCGCACGTTCGGACTCTCTTTCCAAGCATCGACAACCGAGCGCAGGCGTGCAGTCGCACGCTTTTGCTCACGTGCATCTACGGCATTTTCGAAAGGTTCCCCGATGAATACGGGCACTGTCAAGTTCTACAACAGCCAAAAGGGCTTTGGTTTCATCCAGCCGGACAACGGCGGCGCCGATGTCTTCGTCCACGCGAGCGCGCTCGAGCGCGCCGGGATTCGCGGTCTTGCAGAAGGCCAGAAGGTCTCCTTCGACACCGCTGCGGACCGCCGCACCGGCAAGCTGGCGGTCAACAATATCCAGACCGCCTGAGGATGAGCGAGCGCGATCCGCCTCGCACGACTGAGAACGAGAGCCGCCCGCCTGGGCGGCTTTCGCATTTCGGAGCCGAAGCGCCCGAGCCTATGCTGTCGCAGCCGGTCGCATGAGCGTCAGGGAGCGGCATACCACAGCGGAGAAAAGCAGTGTCTCACAAGTTCAAGATCCGGCAGAACGTGCGCTTGAACAATCCCGGCTACTCCGACGCACGCGCGGGGGCGTCGAACGTCTACGAGGTCGTTCGCCTTCTCCCCAGCGATCAAACGGGTGAGCCCGCCTATCGCATCAAGTCCGGAACGGTCGAGCGGGCTGTCCGAGAGAGCGAGATCAGGAGCGTCTAGCGCATCGTGCGGAAAAGTGGACAAAGGTTTTCCGCGCCCTGAAACGATGGCGCTCGAGCGCAGGGTCAGCACCCCGTGCAGATGCCGCGCATCACATCGCGCATCCTCCGGTCCCAGGCGCGTTCACGCTCTTCGGTCCTCTTGCGGGCCGCTGTTCCGTCCTGGGTCCCGGATATCGCCGGGTCGAGCGGAGGCCTCTGAATCGAGCTTTCGGTCGAAGGGTCGGCCTTCGGCCGCGGTTGCGCTTGCGCTTGAGCGGTCACGGGCAGCAGGAAAGCGATCAGGAGTGTTGCTGAAATCAATGTCTTCACGAAGATTGCTCCACAGCCGCCAATCGGCTCGACCCGACACACCCTACTCCACTTGCGTCGGGTTGCGGAGGGCAAAACGGGCGGATCGATCGATTCGCGGCACCGAGGAGCTGGCGGATCGTTCCGGGTTGGAGTTTTGCGCGCCGGCCCCCGCTCTCAACGTCGTGGCGGGCTCTCCTGATGAGTCTGGGTTCCCGGCCTGAGACAAACCAGGCTTCTTGCCCCGCACTGTCCGACTGACGGGCGGGTTGGCAGATGTCGGCGTTTGTACGGATGGAGGCAACTTAGCTCTGTGGGGAATATGGTCCTCAGCCGATGACTGCCGCACCTCCAGGAGGGCAAGATGGCTATGCCTCATCGCAGGCTGATGCCGGCCGAAACCCGGCCGAGCAACGCCGGCCGGACCGCGTGCCTTGGGCCGGCCAGGGTCCTGCTGGCTTCCTCTTTGCTGAGTGTTCTCTTGCCAGCCGCTCTCGGGCTCGCGCCGGGAGCCGACGCTTACGCCCAGTCGGACAAGCGCGCGCGAACCGCCTTGTCGACCGGCGTCCATGCCGCCCCGCGGAGAACCTTCTGGTACCCTCGCTTTCCGACGCATGTTCGATGGTGGGGAGAGGTCGCCGCTCTGCCGCGGCTCGGCCCTCGCCCCGAGGGGAAGCGTGCGGGGGGCATTCTTGCGAGCACTCAGGCTGCCGAGCAGACGAGTTCGGTCGTGACGCCCCGCGCACCGTCACTGCTGGGCGCCGCCTCGCCCGTGGCCGCCGCCTCGCGCGAGCGCGCGCCGGCATTCGGATCTTCGGCCGGCGAGATGCGGCTGCTGGAGCGCGCTGAAGCCCTTCTGGCGCGGCGGGACATCAGTGCAGCTCGTCTCATCCTCGAACGAGCGGCGGAATCCGGCAGCCGTCGCGCCCTGTTCCTCCTGGCGCGAAGCTACGATCCGCGCGTACTCGAGGAACTGCAGGTGTTCGGGATTTCCGGTGATGAAGCCAAAGCGCGAGAGTTGTATGCGCGGGCCGCTGAGCCGCGCTTCGGCGCAGCACCGTAGCTCGTCCAACAGGCGGCACTCGCCAAGAGAGCTTCAGCGTCGGCGCAGGAAGGGCGAGCCTGGCGCCATTACCAATGCGCCGGCAATCCCGCCGAGGATTGCACCCCGGGGACCTCCCGCAAGACCGCCGGCAACCGCTCCAATGGCCGTTCCGGCGAACTGTCGGCGCACCAGGCAGCGGCCGGTCATCACGCATGCCAACCTGACGGGGCTCCTCGCCGGTCGGAGCACGACGGGCCGTACCCTCCTGCTCCGCTGAACGGACCGTTTCTCCCCGGGCGCGTTCACGGCCGGCCGGCGTGGGGCACTGTCGGCGCGGGAAGCCGCAGGTGGTTGCGCGGACGGCCTAGCTGAAGGGTCTGCCGCTTCGGGAGGTCGCGCGGGCACCGGAGCCGGGGCTGGGGGCGCCTCCGCCGAAGGCGGCATAACCATCTCCGGGGCGACGGGAGGGGTCATGTCCAGTTCCGGCGGAGTTGCCGGCTGACCGGCCGCCGGCGCTGGAACAAATGCGGTGGCCATCACCAACACGGCCGACCACACGACAGGGACCGACGCACGCATGATCCGCAACTCGACTCAGCAACCTTTCAGCAGAACGTGCAACTGTCTTGTCCGTTTCAGCGTCGCCATGAGATCGTGCGGCTGCGATCCGTCCCTCTTGAGCCGGGGCGCTTTCTCGAGTGAGCTTCGGGTAGCTCACCCTTGCGGTTGCCTGACCGTGGCCGTTTCATCCGCTGCGGGTCGGCGTCGCCGATGGCTCACCTGGGCCCGTTGATGCGCACGGCCGCCGGCTCTTCTGTTGGGAACAGTTCAGCATCGATGAAGGTGCCGTCTGCTCGGGTCATACACCGCATGGTGGCCTGCCGAACCACGTGCATGCTCTCGACCGCATAGATGATCCGGACCTCAACGGCGCCCACGTAAAGCCCACGACTGGTCCGCAACTCCGGCCCCCGCCCGGCCGCCTGCACGATGGCCGGCCCCTCCTGCGCACTCGCTGCCTCGATAGCGCGTCGACATGGCTCAACGGTCCGGTTTGGATCTTTAGCCGCCCAGAGAGGCTGCGGGAAATTTGCCAGCGCCTGTGGCGCTGCTCGAACTCGTCCCCATTCCTCCACGATGGTCTCTACGTCGTCCTGGCGCGGAGCCGTCGAGGTGACCGGCGCGGGGCTTGGCGACGCCCCGCCGTCACGGTGCCGCAACTCGGCACAGCCAGTCGCCGCGGCCAGCAATGCTGCCGCGATTGATGCGCGCATTTTCGTCAGCCCTGTTCCCCAGCGGCATCCTACAGGCTGATGGGGCGGCGCGGGCGAGGTCCTTACAATTTGGTTAAAATGTGAGTGAGTCGAGCCTCGCTCCGAAAGCCGCATGGCACCGCATCTTCGCTCCCGAGCAGGCGCCGCCGCCACACCATCGCCTCACTCGATTCCTAAAGACGCCGATCCTTTCGAATCGTTTTTCGATGTCCGCTCGCCGCCCGCCGTCCTTCCCGCCGGCCCGTTCGTCCGCTCGTCAGTCGGCACGGACGGTCGCGCTCACCGCCGGTCCGCTAGCGCATCGTGCGGAAAAGTGGACCCGGTTTTCCGCGTTGAACGATGCGCTGCTTAAGAGAAAGAGCATCGGGTGGATCCCAAAAGTGGCATCCACTTTTGGGTCCGATGCTCTGAGAATCCGCGCCTGGGATCGCTCGGGTGCAGCGATGGCGGACCACGTTCGCAAGGCTTGCCTCCGCGTTCGCGGCCTTGGCTTTGTTCGTGGCATTGCCGTGGGGCTCGACGATCGGCGTCACGGCTCCCGAAGCCGGGTTGAATGCGGCGTCGCCGGAACTCTCGCGTGCAGCTCCTTCGAATCCCCGCGCGGCGGCGGTAGCTCGGGCGTCCGAGCCAGCTCCGCCTGAGCCCACGCCCGCCGAACCCGTGCGTTCCAATCTGGCACCTTTACCCGCCCTCGCTCATCTGGCGGCGCAGGAGGAGGGTGTGCCACCTGAAAAGGGTTCCGTTCCGGAGGATCTCGAGTCCGCACCCGGCATTGTCCCAGCCACGGCAGCAGCGGCTGAGACACCGGCCGTCGCTGGGATGGTGGCAGTCCCGCAAGACGAGGCGGCGGAGCCCGCGCGAGTGAGCCCGTATGCGCCCGAGCAGCGCCAGCGCGCCGTATTCGCCCGGCGCGCGCCGTCCCGTAGCGTCTCGGAGACGGGTGATCGGGAGACGACAGGTGCGACCCGTCTCAGGCGCCCGCCTCGCCCGAAGTCCGTCGTTCGCGGTCCCTCCATTCGCGCGACGCGCGCAGAACCTTTCAGCTTGCCGGACGTCCTCCGCCGTGGCGGCTGAGGTGAACGATCTCCCCGCGGCTCATGCATTCCTTGGTATCGTCAGGCGGCGGATCCCCGCCTGCTTTCGAGCACAAGGATGGCCACGAAGAGCGCCGGCGCCGTCAGGCGGCCGGATCAGCGCTCGCAAAACGCTCTCTCCGGTTCCATGATCGGCCATTGTGCGAATTCGCGGTCCTCACGCGCGCGGGGACCGGGAGGGGAGCATGGATCGCTTCGACAAGCTCGTCGTCATCGAGGACCGCCGCCGGGTCGGGTCGCAGCGAAACGTGGGCTCTGTCCGCGAGGCGGCCGAGTGCCTCATCGGCATCCACTGGCCGCGGCCGCGTGGCGCCCGGCATCGCGCGGCGGAGGAAGCCTGCCTTCGGGCCCACGCCGGCGAGATCCCACCCGAAGCGGCGCGGCAGGCGTTCATCGAGGCGGCGCGGGAAGCCGGGATCCTGATCGGCGAAGCGCCCGTTAGCTCGGCTGCACAGGGGTTGCCGGCACACGATCTTGAACGGGATCGTCCGGCGATGAGCGAGGCTTCGCGCGCTGAACGCAAAGACGAGCCCTTCTCCCCGATCCGCGACATCCTCATGGTGGTGCTCCTGCCGGGCGTGATCATCATGGCCCTGGTCGCGGTCATCGTGGTCTACGGGCTATGAGCGAGCCCCCGCGGTCTCTCGCCCGAAACCCCGCATGGGTCCGACACTCGGCGCGGCCGAACGTGATCTGCATCACATCGGCTCGCGTTGACGCGGCGTACGATGATCCTCGCCTCGTGGATCCACTCGCCCCTCAAGACCGATGCGCTCCACGAGGCGGGGCCCTGCGGCAATCCCCTTCCGACACAGCGCGCAGGGCCTCTTTTTTGTTTGCGGGGCGTCCATCTCGGCACCGTCATGGCCGGTTCGCGCCCCGGCTTCGCCGAAAACCCTCTTCACCGCTCCAGGGCGGCCTCAAGGTGTGGGTCTGGCTCAGAGGGGGTTGGAGTTCGGCGAATTACGGTCCTCGCGCGCGCGCGTTTTCGGTTAAGCTTTGGCCCCATTGCCGGGGGCAGCTTCTCGATTTCGGGCCATGATCCAGTGAGTGAGCGACAAGGTCTCACCCAACGCGTTCGAGAACTCGAAGCAGAGTTGATCGAACTGAAAAAGCGGCTGGCTTGGTTATCCGACCGCACGCAGTGCGAATGTCCGCGCTGTGCCACGTCACCCATGGTGGACGTTCTGGTGATCGCAGCGAATGGCAACTCTTGAGGTTCAGGACCGCCGCCATAGAGCCGCGTCGCAGAAACGGCGGCGGCGCTTTGCGGGCCGCCGGCGGACGGGATGAGCTGCGAGGACCGGGAGGGAGCGTGGATCGCTCGGCCACGGCCGCCAGACGCTCGGCGATTGACGGGCGCACGGACCATCCAGGCTATGCCCGGAGCCAGCGGATCGGGAGCAAGAATCAAGGGGAATGTTCGGATCGACGAAGCGGTGGCGCCGCTGCGCAAGACCCGCCATAGCAGCCAGGCGGCTGGCTGGCGGTTGCTTCACGGCGGCCACCAACCTGATCCGTCTGCCGAAGCGGTTAGGAGCGCCGGCATCGAGGCCGCGTCTACACCCGCCGCGCGCGAACCGGGCGCTCCGAGCCACAGACCCGCGGCAGCACGCCGCACAAGCCGGCGCGCAGACCGACTGGCGACGTCGTTCTACGAACGCGCGGCCCCGCGCAGAACTGCCATCCTCGAGGACGCGCCTTTTTCCCGCAACCTGCTAGCTAGAATGCCTCACAGGCAGGCGGCACACCCTTCTAGAAAGCGCGGAGTTGCTGTAGGACGGCCGATGGGGAGGTCGAGAACTGCTCTGTCGATCAGTGCGGATGCCGCGCCAGATAGCTGCAGCCGCGCGCGCCGTCGAGGACCCAAGGGAGACTGGCTCGTAATTTAGTCGACCGTATTTTCGGCAACGCCAAAAAGTCGTAAGAAGGCGCAGGCCGGAAAATTGCTCCTCCCCGTTCTGAAGACCCAGAGCGAACTAAGCTGGCTCACGTGCGCGTGCAACATACGCTGCTTCATTGCCCGACGCGGCTCATCGAGCACAATGACTGTTGTTCTTCATCGGCGGCAGCGAAGCGCTGATGCACGCGACGCTCCGGACCCGCGAAGTAGAACGCCATTTCGACCAGCGCTGGCGTGTTGCATCCGTGCGCGTTAAGGAAGCTCGCCGGCGCGGTGCACCGCGAACGCTGTCGCATCGTAGTCCGGGTGTCCGCCCTCGTATCGATCAGTTGGGACGACCTCTCAGTCGACGGTCTCGAAACAGCTCAGCTAATTTCAGCGTCAGTTCTATCAAGCTCGGAAGCTGCATCTTTGATCGCGCAATTGCGAGCGAAATAAGATCCACACGAGATCGGCCAGCCAAGCCGATCGCTGTCTCGAGCTCTCGCTTCGAGCGACAGCATACTGCTCGACTGTAGCGAGCCCGTAAAGGTCAAACCCGGTACGCGGAGCTGCATCCGTCACATGAACCAAGGTGATGCCCCGGGAGTCGCGCCAGCTGACCTCCAATCCCAACGGTTTCATCATCAGGATGCGCAACCACGATCCCGACGCGAGAGGCGTCAGAGTGTGGTGCCACATTGGTCCGCCAACGCTTCAACGAACTGCTTAGCAAGGTAGCGACCCCTATCTCTGCTGTTCATCTGAGGCCCTTTGCGCGCAACAGCAGCCGATCGCCGCAAGCAGGAGACATGCTCATGGACCGACTCGCCCGGTTGATGGCGACAAACAACTACATCCCACGTTTTGGGAAAGAGCGTCTTTTCGTCTCTACGAATGCCGATTCTTCAGCCAAGTTCGGCGCGAATCACCCTTACCTTTTGAGGTATATACAGATGTGGCTATGGGGCTCATGCTCGTTCCGAGTAGGAGGAACTAAAAGGCGGACTTGGCTGTTTCCTGGCTTGGTGAGCCGCCCTGGGACGGGCGGGTCAGTCCCCTAGCGGCCTTCTCGGCCATCATCGGGATGATGTGCTCATGCCGTGGGTGCCTTTTTGGCATCGAGCAGCATGCGATCAGTGCCATGCGGCGCGTCCGAGATCGAACCCCTGATCCACGCCCAATTTCACGCAATGCAACAACGGACGAGCACCTTATCTCGGCTACTCCGATTCTCTCGCCTGCCGCACGAGCGCTCGAACAAGACGGGTTGCCAGAATAATTTCTCCGCGTAGACGCCGGTCCGAAACGGCCATTACGAGGCCCTTGAGGCGCTCCGCCACCTGCTCCATGCATCAGCTGATTCCGGGCGATTTCGGCCAGGGATTCCGAGCTGAAGCCGGCCATTGATTCCGATTTGATGTCGGCCACCGCTTCCAAGATGAAGCCGGCCGCTTTGTGGGTGGCGATCGCTCGACTGCTGGGCTGCACCGCGGACCTTCTCGCTTTGACGAGGAGGACCCGATGCCAGCCAAGAGAGTGTCGATGCGACGTCTCCGAGAGATCCTGCGCCTCAAGCACGCCTGTGGGGCCACCGACCGGGCGATCGCCCGTTCCGTCGGCGTCGCGCGCTCCACCATCGCCCTCTCTCTCGAACGGGCTGCGGCTGCCGGCCTGACCTGGCCCCTGCCGCCCGAGCTCGATGACGATGTCCTGCTCGAGAACCGGCTCTATCCGCCGCCCTCCGATCTGCCCTGCCGAGCAACGCAGCCAGCCCGATTGGACCCTGGTCCATCGCGAACTGCGCCGGCCGGGCGTGACGCTGATGCTGCTGTGGGAGGAATACTGCGACAGCACGCCCGAGGCCTTCAGCTATTCCTGGTTCTGCGAGCACTACAAGGACTGGGCGGGCCGGCTCAAGCCGACCCTGCGCCAGGTCCATGTCGCCGGCGAGAGGCTCTTCGTCGACTATTCCGGCCACACCATGGAGGTGATCGACGGGCTCACCGGCGAGGTCCGCCCGGTCCAGATCTTCGTCGCCGTGCTCGGGGCCTCGAACTACACCTATGCCGAGGCCACCTTCACCCAGAGCCTGCCGGACTGGATCGGCTCGCATGTGCGCACCTTTGCCTTCCTGGGCGGCGCCACCCGCCAGACGGTCAGCGACAATCTCAAGGCCGGGATCACCAAGGCCTGCTTCCACGAGCCGATGGTCAATCGCACCTATGCCGACGCGGCGCGCCACTACGGCACCGCCATCGTGCCGGCCCGGCCCTACAAGCCGCGCGACAAGGCGAAGGTCGAGGTCGGCGTTCAGGTGGTCGGGCGCTGGATCCTGGCCCGCCTGCGCAACCGCCGCTTCTTCTCGCTGCCCGCGCTCAACGAGGCCATCGCTGAGCTGCTCCGACCTGAACGAGCGGCCGAGTCGAAGCGTTCTCGGGGTTAACCGAGCCGAGATGTCGACGAACTCGATCGCCCAGCGCCGGATGCGAGCCCTTGGGCGAAGCCCTCCATCTCGCGGCGACGCAGGGCAATCCGCTCGTCGGCGCGGGCGCCAGACGAGGCTCGGCGTGCTCTCGACCGCGACGAGGCGCGGCAGCGGCCGGTCTGCAGCCCAGCGCCGCGCCTGATAATCGGCCGAGAGACGGATGTGACCCGGCTGGGCGGTGGGCTGCTAGTGGCGCTCGCCTCCGGCCTATTCCGCTTTGACCCGCAGGCTGGGACGCTGACGTCGGAACATCCGATCGAAGCCGATATAGCAAATAACCGGCTAGGAATGACGGCCGGTGTGACCGGCCCAGGGCCGCTTCTCGCTAGGCTCGGATGGACCAGCCGCTCGACGTCGGCTCCATCGCGTGGCTCCCTATACCGCTATGACCCCGATGGCGCGCTGCACTGTCAGTTCGAAGGCATCGGGATTCCCGACGGCGGTCTCGCATTCAGCCCTGAGGGCACCACCGTTTGTATTTCTGGAGCTCGCCGACCCGTCGGCTCCCGGCGTTCGACCTGGACACGGCGACCGGTGCGATCGGCCGCGGCCGCCTTTTTGCCGAGGTCGCGGAACCTGGTGTGCCGGACGGCGCGGTGGGACTTGACCCGGAAGGTTGCCCTCTGGGTCACGCATTTCGACGGCGCGCGGGTGACGCGTTTTGCGCCCCCAACGGGCAGATCGAGCGCGTCATCAACCTACCGGTCTGCGTCCCACCGCCTGCTGCTTCGGCGGCGACGGGCTCGACACGCTCTACATCACCTCCGCTCGGATCGACCTGGACGAGGATCAGCTACGCCGCTTCCCACTGTCCGGTGGCCTGTTCGCGCTGCGCCCCGGCGTTCGCGGCTTCCGGACCGATTTCGGCGTCCCGTCCTAAGAGCAACCGAGGCTTCCATGATCTACAAAGGCGTCTTCCCGGTTGCGCCCACCGTGCTTGACAAGGACGGCGCACTCGACCTCGACGGGCAGAAGCATTGCTTCCCCACTCACGCGGGCCTTCCCAAATGGCGGAGGGTCGGCATCCGCATTGTCACTTCGAGGCCTGCTCGGCTTCACTCACGTTGCGGCCCGTCGGATTGCTCAGCCGCCCAAGGCAACCTTTGTCACGAGGCTCCAGCCCGTCCGGTTACCCGGCCGAACCGCTCGTCAGCTACCAGATCAATCGACAACTCTCTGATCCGCGTCTTCAGGGCGCACTACCGCTGCCGGACTTTATTTGGAGCCGAAGAGCGGTCCCTCGGTCTCTGACGCTGGCGCGTTGCCGGTTGATCATAAATTAACCAAAAAGTCGCCCAATCAGGGAGGATCGAAAGTGTCTCGTTCTGCACGGCGGCTTCAATCAGTCGGGGGTTCGCCCTTAGCTCCGGGGGGCCGGGGGCGAGCGAGTGTTTGGCGAGGATGCGTCGTGCCCGGTCGAGTCCCTGCATAGAGTTCGCATGCTGCACAACTCCCTTCCCTCGGGCGGCCCCGCCCTCCGCTCCCGGCGACGAAATCATCTCGACCCCGTTGTGACTACGGCCGCTCTCGCCGCGGTCTTGTGTCCTCTCACCCTGGCCGGGCTTTCAATTCGGATCGGTGCACCTGTCGCTGCGTCCCCGGGCCACACCGGGAGCCTCGCGCCGGAACAAGAACCAGTCGTTGTCGCTTCGCGCGAGGCCTATGATTGGGTCCTCGATCCTACGCCCTCTTTGCTCGGCTCTGAACAGACCGCGCCCCTCGGAGCGGCGTTCAAGTCCCCCTCCGTCACGCCTGAAGCCGCTGCCGCGCCGGTGATGCCGTCACCGCCACAGGAGGGCGCGCAGCCGCTGCCATCGTTGGAGCAGCAGACGATTCAGCCCCTTGGGGCCGCGCCTCTGCCGGTGCGGCGCCCGTCTGAACTCCGGTCTCCAAGGGCGGCCGACCTCCCGCAGACGGCGAGCGTACCAGCCTCGCGACGAAGTGGAACTGCGGCTCTTCCCGCCGCCCCGGCGGACAATCGCTCGCTTCTCGAGAAGCTCTTTGGCGTGCAACCGGCCCCCGGCTCCGCGCTCGGTTATGCTGCGCTCGAACGCAATGCCGGCAACGTGGCGCCAAGCAACCCGTTCAGACCGGCCCCCAATCCGGCAGCGGACGCGGCAACCGCCGTCTATGACATCAGCGCACGGGTCGTCTACATGCCGAACGGCGAACGGCTGGAGGCGCATTCCGGCCTCGGAGACAAGCTCGACGACCCCCGCTACGTGCATGTGCGCATGAGCGGGGCGACGCCGCCGGGCGCCTACGATCTCACCGAACGCGAACAGCTCTTTCACGGCGTGCGCGCCTTGCGCCTCAATCCGGTGGGCGGCGGCGCGTCCGTCTATGGCCGGGCTGGCCTACTGGCTCATACCTATATGCTCGGGCCGAACGGGGACTCGAATGGTTGTGTGTCGTTCAAGCAGTACGACAAGTTCCTTCAGGCCTTTCTGAGAGGCGAAGTGAAGCGTCTGGTTGTCGTGACCGGACGCGGACAGGATCTTCTGCCCAGCATCGGCGACAACCGGATCGGCACGCCCGAGCGTTCAGCACTTCGCAACGACACGTGACAAGGCGTTTGTCGTTCGACGAGGTGTCACGGCGCCGATCCGCGCTCATGGACCCGAGCACGTGACTCTCGACGAGCGTCGAAGCAGTGCCGACTTCGATGTCTGCGCTTTTCCGGCGGCTTGATTTTCGAGAACTTTTTCACAGGGCAAGTTCGTAGGCCGCCCTCATCGAGCCGGCGAGAACCAACGGCCAGCCGAACGGCGTCAGAATAAGCAGCCAGCCCGAGCTTCAACTCCATATGGTCCGGGACCGGGAATGCCAGCCCATCATCTTCGACAGCTACGACGTCTCGCCGGTTCTGTTCGGCACGGGCAAGTCGCCACGCATGTCCTGGTTCTACTTCACCGAGGACGAAGTCACCCCGGGCGCGGCGTGACGATGAACGAGGCGGTCGGGAACCTGATGAAAACCTATGCGCAGTTCGCCTTCCGGCAACTTACGCCATGGAACGGGGCTCGCTCCGCGTGGAGCCCCGTTCACCCCGGGCCGGTCGGCCGCTCAGGCGAGTGCCAGTGACGTCGGGGCACGAAGCGTACGTCCTCGAGCGCGAGCACTACCTGTGTCTCGTCGGCGCGGCGGAGCGTGCCGCCGGCATGAAGGGCCTGCCCGTCGCGCCCCCAGATCTGAAAGGCCATCAAGGCGGCGCCGTCATCGAAATTGACGCCCCTCCAGTCCCAGCCGACGGCGTCAGGAGGGAGGTAGCTCGACGACCATTCGCGATCGAGCCAGGCGCGGCCCGTCTTCCCTCCTTCCCTGCCGGACTACGCTGCCGGCGACCGCTACGCCCTCCTACACCCTGACGATGCGTCGGCAACTTGCGTCGATATTCGGGAGCGTCCTGTTGCGCGGGCTCTGAACTGACTGCCGCCAGCTCCCCGGTCATGTTCGGGGCCGGGTCTCAAGTGTTTCAAATAGCGAACTTGCGTCCTTTGCGTCCGGTGCGTCCGAGTTGATTCCTCCGTGCGGCCTTGCGCGGACGTTGCGGACGCAAAGGACGCAAGGAACGAAAAATAACATCAGGCACGGTGAGAGCCTGGGCGGTGACGCGAGGCCTGACCTGCCGGAGATCGATAAGATGGGGGGCGGGCTCCGTGCCGGCCGCGACCGCGCAGACGAGCTTGACGCCATGCGTCTGACAAAGCGAATTCGATGAACTCGCAACCGATGAAGCCGATCCGAGCCACCTGGCTCAACGTTGCAAGGTGCGCGAGCGCGCAGCGCCCGCTTTCTGGCAGCCCGCCTCGTCCGAGCGCACCTCAAAGACCAAGCGATCCGGCATTTCCCGTGAGCTCCAGGTAACCCCGTCCGCCGGGTGTACCCCACGGCAACTGCACGGGGGAACATTGCCGAAGCAGCAGGCGGACCCACTCGACCTCTACCTCAAACTCTCCGAGCCGGCTGAGTACGCGCTCTGGCTACGCGGCCTCGCGCTCACCGCTGCGGCAGACGTACATCCGCCTTGGGGCCGGTGTTTTTATCAACTTCGGCTGCATCTTCCTCGATGTGGTCGGGATCGAGGGCGACGGCTGTCAATCGGCACGGCAGTGCAGGTGCTGACAGCGGATCATCCCAGTGATCCAGCGCTTCGCCGTCAGGGGTTTGAGAGCGGCAAGCCCGTGCGGATCGGCCAGAACGTCTGGATTGGCGGCGGCGCGATCATCCTACCAGGCGTGACCGTGGGCGATGACGCCATCGTCGGTGCTGGCAGTGTGGTCATGCGCGACGTTCCGACCGGTCGCAACCGTCATAGGCAACCCAGCCAGGGCACGCTAGCGTGACGATCACCAACGCTTGGTCTGCTTCGTGCCAGGAGCTGTCATTAGCGGACTGGGTAGCGAACGGCTCATTCCCACTCAAAGCAGACAGAAGCAGTCATCCAACGTCACCTGTGTAGTGACCTGTTCACAGCCAACTTATCAGCCGGATTGCTTTGTTTCGATACGGCCACGGCTTGGTCAGTCTCGCGGGTCCCGGCGGCGCTCATTCGCTTAGCTGCAAGCTCGATGAAGGCTTTGACGAGGGGCGAAAGGTGTTGGCTGCTCGGATATACGACATAGAGGCCGCCAGCCGGCGTCGTGTAATCCTCGAGAACACGGCGCAACCGCCCGTCCTTGACAGACGCCTCGGCGATCCCTTGGGGCAATTGGGCGATGCCGTAGCCTGCAATTGTAGCGCCAATCACCGCCTGCATCTCATTGGCGGCGAAGCGTCCAGCCACCGTGACCGTTTCTTCGCCCTGCGGCCCGTCCAGCACCCAGTGAGCGCTGGTTGTCGACTGGCCTGAGATGACACAATGATGGCGAGCAAGGTCCGCCGGCACTGCCGGCACGCCGCGGCGCGCGAGATAGTCCGGGCTGGCGCACAGAATTCTATGCGTGGAGCCGAGCTTGCGGGCGATCAGCGTGGAGTCTGGCAGAATCCCAGTCCGGAACGCGAGGTCGATACCGTTCTCGACCAGATTGAGCTTGTCGTCGGTCAGGCGCAGTTCGACTTTGGTTTTCGGATAAATCGCAAGAAAATCGAACACCGTGCTGGTCAGGAAATAGGCGCCGAAGCCGACAGGAGCCGAAATGCGAATCGTGCCCGACGGCTCCGCTCTCGCTTCCGCGAGCTGGAGATTCGCATCTTCGATTGTCCGCAGTGCCTGGCTGCTCTGCTCGTAGTAGAGACGTCCAGCGTCCGTCATGTTGAGGCTGCGTGTCGTGCGCTGAAGCAGCCGCACCCCGACCTCACGCTCGAGCGCGGCAATGCGGCGGCTGACCGTCGTCTTGGGCATGCCGAGCAGGCGCGCCGCTGCCGTGAAACTGCCAGCCTCGACGACCCGAGCGAATACCACGATATCGTTGAGATCGAGCATTGTATCCAAGTTTGCGACAGAGTTTTCCAATTATAGCCCGTTATGGATCAATGTGGCAGGCCCTAACTTCGCTCCATTGGAAACAAAGGAGCAGACACATGACCATCAAACGTAGCGTTCTGGTGACCGGCGCTACTGGCCAGCAAGGAGGTGCGGTCGCGCGTGCACTGCTGTCCAGGGGACATCGCGTCAAGGCGCTGACCCGCAAGCCGGACAGCGACACTGCGCGGCGGCTGGCGTCGACAGGTGCTGAAGTCGTGACCGGTGATCTCGGTGACGCAGCGTCCGTTCTGCAGGCGGCAAGTGGCATCGACACCATGTTCCTGATGGGCAACAGCTACGAGGCCGGGACGGAAGAGGAAACCCGTCAGGGGATGGTGGCCGCCGATGCAGCGAAGGCTGCCGACGTGGGGCATTTGATCTATTCGTCCGTCGCCGATGCCAACAAGAACACAGGCATTCCGCATTTCGAAAGCAAGTATCTCGTCGAGAACCATCTCGCCGGGCTCGGCATCCCCTACACAATCAGCGCGCCGGTTGCCTTCATGGAGAATACCGTCGCGCCGTGGTCGATCGATGGGCTGCGCCAGGGTACGCACGCCTTGGCGATGCCTGCCAAACGCGTCCTCCAATTGATAGCCTTAGCGGACATCGGGGCCTTCGTCGCAGCCTTGATTGAGCGGCGCGAGCAGGTGTTCGGCAAGCGTTTCGATATCGCCGGGGACGAGTTGTCCGGCGAGGAGCAGGCGAAAATCCTGTCACAAGCCATCGGCCGCCCGATCAACTATCAGGAAATCCCGATCACCGCGATGCGCCAGCAAAGTGAGGATACGGCGCTCATGTTCGAATGGTTCGACCGCGTCGGTTACGATGTCGATATCGCCGCATTGCAGAGGGATTTTCCGGAGGTCCGCTGGCACAGCTTCACGGACTGGGCACGCGACTTCGACTGGAGCGTTGTCGAACGGACGTCTTCTGCCGCCTGAGTTCCTATGGACATCACAGTCCGATGAAATCTGGGCGGAAGCGGACTAGCACCGACCGGAGAGCTAACGAGAGCTAATGTCCGCTTCCACCCTCTGCTGACGTTCGGGTCGGTTCGGGAGCACGACCGCAACAGAGTCCAGTTCCGGACATTCGCGACCGCTCTTCATAGCGGACCTTCGCGCTGCGGCCGATCGCGGACCCCTCAGACCACCGCGGCGCTCGCGCGGATCAGCTTCAGCCATGGGGCCGCGTGGAAGGCGCTCATCAGCAGGTACATCGTGACCATTCCGCTCAGCGGCGATACGTGCGCGGCCGAGCAGAGCATCTCCGCCGGGCCACCGCCCAGGACACCGGTCAGCAGCGCCATGATGGCGAAAGTCGGCGACGCCGCGAGGGCCAGCCCGTCGGCCGCCCAGAGCGCGCCGGCGTTCCGGCGGGTCGCCTGCCCGTCGGATCCGCCGGAACAGGCCTGGCTCATGGCTTCGTGCTCGCGTGTTGGTTCCGGAACGCCGCCTCTCCGGCGTCCGACACCTCGACCCACTTCTTGTCGGGCGCTGCGTCTGCGACGTAGCTGTCGTGCCAGTTCCACCACTTGTAGGTCGGGGTCTGAGGATAGCCCTCGGGCGAGTCCTCCCAGACCTCCTGGCGGCCGAGCGGCGTGATGTCGAGGTAGTTCCAGGTGCTCCCCATCTGCTCGTCGCCGCGGTTGTTGATGAAGTAGGTGCGGAACACGCGATCGCCGTCGCGGTAGAACACGTTCGTGCCGTGCCATTCGTCCACGCCGAAGTCGGCGTCGAAGCTGTCCGTGATGGTGAACCACGGCATCTCCCAGCCCATCCGCGCCTTCAGCCGTGCGATGTCCGCCTGAGGCGCACGCGAGACGAAGACGAGGGTGGTGTCACGGGCGTTCAGGTGGGCGACGTGGGCGACCTGGTCGGCCACCATGGAGCAGCCCCGGCAGGCGTGCTCGGGCCAGCCGAACACCCCCGGCTCGAAGAAGGCGCGGTAGACGATCAGCTGACGCCGGCCGTCGAACAGGTCGAGCAGACTGGCCTTGCCCGCAGGCCCCTCGAACGCATACGCCGTCTCCACGGCCATCCACGGCATTCGCCGGCGCTCGGCGGCCAGGGCGTCACGGGCGCGGGTGTGGGCCTTTTCCTTCACGAGCAGCTGCTGGCGGGCCGCCTCCCACGCCTGCGGCGACACGACCGGTGGTGTGTGCATGGCAGGCTGTCCGCCTTTCCGTCCGTTCTCGGCTGATGTAGTCATGGCTTTTGAAACCTCCTCATTTGGGCGAATTCCCGCGCCTCGAGGCTGAAGCGCGATTCCATTCGCTGCTCATCGCTCGTTGTTGGTCGTGAGATAGTTTTGGCACCGGAAATCGAACGGTGGGAGTAACAAGTGTGGCGGTATTCCGATGAAGTCGCTGATTGCAGCCGCGGCGCGTGCACTCGAAGCGGGGCTGGATCAATCGGCGGCCAATCGAACTCGATACCGTTTTTCCCCGCATAAGCGTCCGGTAGTGACCGCCGGCAGCGATCAGGCAGCCTGAGCGTGTGGCTGCTCTGGCCCGCTTTGAGGTGGCGCAACAAAAGTCTGGAACGGCGGAAGTGGGGGTCAGGAGCGGCGGTTCGCGTGAACGGCCGCTTTCGGGAGCGCTCGGAAGAGTCCTGCCCCGCGACTTTAGACGAGGCACTACAGGGCATCGCGGGTAGATACGGCGCCCCCACAGCCGATTTCGTGGCCATGCAGCTCGAATACCCAAGCCAACGCTAATCGCCTTGAGTTTGAGTCAGCCAAGCTTGCCGTCTCAAGGCGGGGACACCAACTGAGACCCAATCGAGCTGACGTTGCCCGACCGCGCACGAAGGCCCGCGGCGGGTCGGCTATCGCATAACCCAGGAGCAACGATATGACCTACGTCGACGGAATGGTCGCTGCGGTGCCGACCGCTAACCGCGAGAAGTTCAAGAAGCACGCCGAAGTGGCGGCCAATGTCTTCACGGAGAACGGCGCTCTCAAGGTTGTCGAGTGCTGGGGCGATGATGTCCCCGAGGGTCAGGTCACGTCGTTCCCAATGGCCGTCAAGCGCAAGCCGGACGAGACCGTCGTTTTCTCATGGGTCATCTGGCCCTCGCGGGAAGTGCGCGACAAGGGCATGAAGGCACTCATGGCCGATCCGCGCATGCAGCCTGACACCAATCCGATGCCGTTCGATGGCAAGCGCATGATCTTCGGTGGCTTCGTGCCAATCGTTGAGAAGTGAGAGGGTGGCGATGAGCGTCGAGTTCAACCATACCATCGTCTGGTCGCGCGACAGCAAGGCTTCGGCGGCATTTCTCGCCGACATGCTGGGCCTGCCGGCCCCCAGGAAGTGGGGTCCGTTTCAGGTGGTGCCCACGGCGAACGGCGTCAACGTCGATTTCATGGACAAGGAAGGGGAGATAAGGACGACGCAGCACTACGCTTTTCTGGTGAGCGAGCCAGAGTTCGACGAGATTTTCTCCCGCCTAAGAGAGCA
>CAVRRI010000038.1:0-192660 GCA_963723525.1 uncultured Alphaproteobacteria bacterium | reverse complement strand
GCCATCAAGAGCCCGCCGGAGCTCCCTGTACGCTGTCTCTATGGCCGCTGTCGCGCCTTCTCGGTTGACACGAGCGTGCAGATGTGTCACCAATTTTGGTACCAATTTCGACGGAGCGCAGCGTGACTACAGCGGGAAGGGCACATACGGTGTCGTTTCGATGATACGCGACGACGAGATCGACCGGTTGGCCGAGACTAGGCGCGGAGCCTTTGCCCTGAGTGATCGCATCTGGGACTACCCGGAGCTGTATTATCAGGAGCATTTCGCGGCCGCCGAACACGCTGCTCTCTTGGAGCCGAGGGTTTTCGCGTGAGGCGATCCGTCGCTGGAATTTCAACCGCCGTCGTGGGCGAGGCGGGTGGGGTGGGCCGGTGATCGCCATCCTGGGCGAGTTCGATGCGCTGCCGGGCCTGAGCCAGGTGGCAGGGGTGGCCGAAGAGACCGGCCGATCGATCCGGCGGCAACGGCCATGGCTGCGGCCACAACCTGCTCGGTGCCGGCTCGATGCTGGCGGCCGCGGCAGTCAAGGACTATCTGGCGGCAAACGGGCTGAAGGGGCGCGTGCGCTATTACGGCTGCCCGGCCGAGGAAGGCGGGTCGTCCAAGGGCTTCATGGTTCGCGCCGGCGTCTTCGACGATGTCGACATTGCGATTTCCTGGCATCCGGCCGCATTCGCTGGCGTGAACAATCCGGTCTCCCTCGCCTGCAACGAGATCGATTTCCATTTCAGCGGGCGAGCCTCGCATGCGTCGGCGACGCCGCATCTCGGACGAAGCGCCCTGGACGCCGTCGAACTGATGAATGTCGGTGTCAACTACATGCGCGAACACATGCCATCGCACCGCACGCATCCATTATGCGGTGACAGACACCGGCGGATCTGCCCCAAACGTCGTCCAGGCGCGCGCGACCGTGCGTTATCTGGTGCGCGCGCGAGACTTGCCCGAGCTCAACAGCTTGTCGAGCGCGGGTCAAAAAGGTCGCCGAGGGTGCCGCGCTTGATGACCGAACCACTGTGCGCAGCCGGATCCTCAGCGGCGATGCCAATCTCGTCGGCAACACGCCGCTTGAGAGGCTGATGCATGATCGCATCGCGAGCGTCTCGGCCCGCCGGATTTCAGTGAGGCCGACACGAGACTTCACGGACAGTTCCAGACAAACCTTCTGCCAGGAAGATATCGCTGCCTCTTACCGGCGCTTCGACATCGCTCCGACAAAGGGGCAGGCGCTTTGCGACGCCATTTTCCCGCCTGAGAGCGGCGACGGAACGATCGTTGGCTCGACCGATGTCGGAACGGTGAGCTGGGTCGTTCCGACCGTGCAAATGCGCGGCGCGACCTATGCTATCGGCACGCCCGGGCATTCCTGGCAGCTGGTCGCCCAGGGCAAACTGCCGGCCGCGCACAAGGGCATGGAGCACGCAGCAAAGGTGATGGCCGCCACGGCCATCGATCTGATCGCCGATCCTGATCTCATTGCGGTGGCCAAGGCCGATCACCGGCGGCGCCTCGAGGGAACGCCGTTTGTCAATCCGATCCCGGACGATGTACAGCCGCCATTCACTTGCCGCGGAGACTAGGCGAGACAGTCTTGCGCTACCGGAGCGAGAGTTGCAGTCCGCAGCCTCGGAAGGGCAACCCGTGAAACGAGTGCGTCCGAAACCATGCTCGTGCTGTCGATGCCGACATTCTGATGGCCCACATCGCGCGAATTCGCGCGGAGAGTAAAACTGTCCGGTACGCCCGAAGAACTGGAAAGCTTCCGCTATTTCCAAACCGTGATGGAGCGTTACGGCTTTCGGACGAGCCTTCTCCACCACGACGCCTATATCAGCTTGCCGGGCACACGTGTCGACGTGGATGGCAAAGACGCTGCGGTGCATCACGCATTCGATGTCAATTTCCGCCGCGTGCCGGGGATCAGGGCGCAGCTCGTGTATGTAGGGCGAGGGTACGGCGAGGCGATCTTGCCGCCACCGATGTCGCTGGGAAAATCGTTCTTGTCGACGGCATAGCCACGAGGAGGTCGCCGCGCTTGCCAGTGCGCGCCGGGGCGATCGGCCAGCTGCATATCAGCCCGAACGAGCATCTTTACGAAATGTGCGTGTCGCCGGTCTGGGGAAGTCCCTCGCAGCATACGCGGCAAAGCTGCCCGACTACCGTGTTTGCTCCATCGCCGCATGCCGAGGGAGCAGCTCTGCGCCGGCGCTGCCTGCCTGGCGAGACCGTCAGTGTGACGATGCAAGCGGAAGTCGATACGGGCTGGCGCAAGACGCCGTTATTGGTCGCCGAACTCGGAGCAACGGACAGCAGTACGATGCCCCCTTCGTGCTGTTCTCCGGCCATCACGACACCTGGCACTACGGTGTCATGGACAATGGCGGCGCCAATGCGACGATGCTGGAGGCCGCGCGGGTCCTTGCCGAAGAGCGCAGCAAGTGGCGGCGAGGTCTGCGTATCTGCTTCTGGTCCGGCCATTCGCACGGCCGCTATTCCGGCTCGGCATGGTACGCCGACGAATACTGGGACGAGCTCGAGCGCCGCTGCGTCGCCCATGTCAATGTCGACTCGACCGGCGGCCGGGGCGACGTACTGACCAATTCCGCCGTTGTGGACGAACTGAAGGCGGTCGCGCTGAAGCTGTCGAAGGCGGTACCGGGCAGTCACGCCGGCCGCCGCCACGGCCGAGCCGCCGACCAATCCTTCTGGGGTATCGGTATTCCCGTCGATGTTCGGCAGCCTCAGTCATCAGCCGCCCGGTCCCGTCAAGATGCTGACTGCGCTCGGCTGGTGGTGGCACACGCCGCATGACCTGATCGAGCACATCGACCCGTAAAACCTTGTCCGCGATACGACGATCGTTCTGCACAAATGCGGCGCCTTCTCACCGATCATTCTGCCGTTGGACTATGCGGAGTATGCGGACGCTCTCATTGTAGAACTCGATCGTCTCGGCGGCGCACTCGGGGACAGGCTCGATCTCCACGTCCTGCGCGCGCTCTGCGTCGCAGCTGCGGGAGAATGCGGACCGCCGCTGGCCGCTCGCGCAGCGCCGCTACTGATGCTGAGGCACGTCGGATCGACCGCGCCTTGATGCGGGCGTCACGTGCACTCGTTCCGGTGAACTACACCGCCGGCGATCGCTTCGGCATGACAGTGCTCTCCGCACCCGGCCTGGCCCTCGCTCGACGGGCTGCGCGAGCTTGCGCGCAGGACGCCGGATCGACCGAGCTGCCGTTTTATGTCGTTCATGCGCGGCAGACCCGAAACCGAATCGCGCATGCCTTGAGAGAGGCCAACGACGTCTTGGAGAGCCTCTTGGAACACTAGACCTGGAACAGGGCGATCGCGGGCCATCGAAGCAGCAAAGGCTTTTCACGAGCATAAACGAGGTCGCGAGCAGCCGAAGTAAAAGAGGAGTGGCACATGCAATACAGGACGAAACTTTTCTCCACCGTGTCCGCCGCCGCATTATCGCTTGGTACAGCGGCTGCCCTGCGAAGGAGTGGAGCAAGTCCGGATCGGCGTCGAAGGTGCCTTCCGCCCTGGAACATGACGATCCAGACGGAAGCTCGCGGGCTATGACATCGATCTCACGCCGAATTGTGCACGCGCGCCAAGGTCGAGTGCGAGCTGATCGTCCAGGACTGGGCCAGCTGTTCCGCCCTCAATGCCGGCAAGTTCGATCTCGTCCTGACGCTCGGGATCGACGAGAAGCGCAAGCAGGTCGTCGATTTTACGTCCCTATGCCAGCGGCGTCGCCACCTTCGCGGTCCGCAAGGATGCCTCGATGGGAAAATGCCGATGACGGGCGAGCGGCTCGATCTCAACGACAAGGCGCAGAAGGCCGATCCGGTCATGGCGGAAATCGGCGGATCTTGAAGGCAAGACGGTCGGGGTCGTCGAAGCGACGAGCCAAGACAGCTCATTCGAGCGTATTTTGGGATGACGTTGACATCCGGACTATAAGAGCTCGCCCGACCGTGACCTCGACTTGAGCGCCGGTCGGATCGACGTGGGGTTCGACAGCGGCGTCTATATGATGTCGCTTCGCGACAAGCCGGTCGCCGCTGATCTCGTGATGACGGGCCCTCTGATTAAGGGCGCATGCTGGCGACAGACGTCGCTTGGGCATGCGCAAGGCGAGACGGAGCTCAAGGCCATCTTCGACAATGCCATTCGCTCAGCGGCAGAGATCGCACGTCCGCCAGCTTTCGGTGAAATGGAGCAAACTTGATCTGACGCCGAGTGTGGCACCCGCGAGTGCTCCTGAGTCGGCGCACCAACCGCTGGATTCGACTGCAGCCCTGTCCCAAACAGGATCGGGGCTCGGGTCAGATCGGCCGCGGTCCCAGCCTCCTATGACTGGCCCTAGGGATTATTGTCGATGTCAGCGGCGGCCGCGGTTCGCAGCTTGCCGCCATCCTACCGATGCACCGGGCAGCCGCGGCATCCTGTTCGATCTGCCTCATGTCCTCGGCGCGGCGGCGAGCACACAGCGGCTGAGGAGGGCAGTTGCCTTGCCCTGGTGCCTTGCGCGCCCACCCTGAATCGATGACCCTCGTTGTTCAAGAGGAAACCGCCGAAAAGCGCTGCCAAGCGCCGTTCCATATCCGATTGACCTCTGACCGAGCACGCCGATGTCCAAGCCCCCTACTCGCCGGACGAGCGATCCGCGCAGTGCAGCGGAAGCCGTGTTCAAGAAGGCAACGACCAAGCCCGCCGAGCCTGTGCCACCGACGTCGACGAGCAAGCCCGCTGTTCCGGCCGGGAAAGAACTCGTGTCGCTCCGCATCGATCGTGACGTGCTGGAATACTTTCAGCAGACGGGGCCAGGCTGGCAGGAGCGGATCAATATGGCTCTCCGGAAAGCTGCAGGTAAGTGAAAGCCGATTCAGGATCGCCTCGTACGAGGCGTGAGCCGCCGGTCCATCGGACCGGGCGGGCTCCCGTTCGGGGATGCTCCTCCCGGCGGGTTCAGCGTCAGCCGGGATGCAGTGCGCGCTCGGGACCACGCTCAGATCACCTCGTCGGTGGTGACCTTGAATTCCGCAAGGGTGCACCGACCGAAGCTCGTCGAGAGCGCGACATCGGTGGCGTCCCGGCCGCGGCCCATCAGGATGCGGCCGATGCGCGGCAGATTGTGGCGGGCGTCGAAGGTGTACCACTGGCCCGACAGGTAGACCTCGAACCAGGCGCTGAAGTCCATCGGCGCCGGGTCGGCGGGCACGCCGATGTCGCCGAGATAGCCCGTGCAATAGCGCGCGGGGATGTTCATGCAGCGGCAAAAGGCGATCGCGAGGTGCGCGAAGTCGCGACACACGCCGCGGCCCTCCCTGTGACCGTCCCAGGCGGTCCGGAGGGCACTCGCGTGCTCGTACCCGAATTCGAGCCGCTCATGGACGTAGTCGCAGATGGCCTGCACCCGCGCCCACCCCGGAGCGGACTGGCCAAACAGCGCCCAGGCCTCGTCCATGAGGCGATCCGTATCGCAATAGCGGCTGCCGAGCAGGAACACCAAGACGTGATCCGGCAGCTCCTCGAGCGCGTGCTGCTCGGCTTCGGGAACCACCAGATCGGGCTCGCCGCCATCCCGGATCACGAACGCGTTGGCGATGGTAAGGCGGCCCGGAGGCGCCGTGATCCGCGTGCACAGGTTGCCGAAGCCGTCCTTGTACTCCGTCGCTCGCACCGGCGGATCGAAGGTGATGCGCTCCGGCGTCTCGAGATCGGTCTGCCGGGAGGGATGAACTCTTAGCATCAGCAGCATCGGCGTCGGCCGAGCACAGTCATAGGCGATCTCATACCCCGCTTGGATCCTCATCTATTCCTCCACGCTGGCGCGACGGCGAGTGTCGGAGGGTAAAGGCGGCGGCCTCGTCACCTGGACCTCGACCGACATGCCGAGTTCATCCTCCGCGTTCCCGAAAAAGGTGCCCGTGAGCGGAATGGCCTGGGCTGGATCCCGCGCGACCGCGACCCGGATCAGATCGCGATTGCCGATGATGCCGTTGGTCGGATCGAACTCGACCCAGCCGGCGCCGGGGAGATAGACTTGGCACCACGCGTGCGTGGAGCCACCTCCGAGATAGGTCGCCTCATCACGCTTGGGCACGTAGATGTAGCCGGACACGAAACGGGCCGCGAGGCCGAGGCACCGCACGGCCTCCATCATCAGGAGGGCCAGATCACGGCAACTGCCTTGGCCGAGGTTCAGTGTGGTCAGTGGGGCGTGGGTGCCCCCTTCCGAGCGGCGGGAGTAGGCGAAGCTCTCCTTGATGCCATAGGTGAGCGTCTTGAGAAGTTCGCCCGTCGCCGTTGGCCGGCCTTGCCGGAGGAACCGGCGCACCCAGCGCTCGAGCTGCCGCTCCGGATCGGGGTAGCGCCGCTCGATCGAGGGCAGGAGGTCCAGCAGCTCGTCTGGGGGATAGGCGAACGGATACGTCTTGGCGTATTCCTCCATCTGGAAGTCTGGTGTGTTGGTCGGAGCGTGATCCAGCCGGATCCGGCTTTCAAACCGCAGCTCGCGAGGCCGGCCCTCCGAAACTGGCGATGGCGACGCAGTTCCCGAACGCGTCGTGGATCCAGCGGAGATGGGCGGCCTCGGGCGCGATGTCGAGCTTCGCCTTGATCAGCTTCTGGTCGTAGCTGTCGCGCGGGCGGAACATCATGCGGTGCTCACCGAACGACACCGGTCGCCTGTAGCGGTAGGTCGTGACGTGACGGACGGCGAGGATCGTCATGTGGCTGCGGGCTACACCGGTCGACTGAAGCTCATCTTGGCGAGCAAGAGTCTATGCCGGCAGCGCCTCGACGCAACCTGCAAAGCCTTCCTGCCGGAGGAGCAGCGGGCGTTCCGCGTCGAGGGCTTGCGGGCCATGGTGCGGTTGGCAGAATGAAGCTTTGCGTCCGCATCCAAGCCTATCGTCGACCGGGCCACCCATAAGGTGGTCCAGATCATCAATAAGCATGCTGATGGGCCCCGCCATTCGGTTGGGCCTTCTGTTAGCCGCTAGGTGGACACCCGCCCGCGTGGAGAAGCGGGACCGCACGCCTTAGTCGGCAGAATGGAAGAGGTAGAAGCCGTTCGCCCTGGCGGAGATCTCAGCCGCCGCAGCGTCAAAGCCCGAGAGCGTTCCGACGTCGAGGGATTGGGCATACTCCCAGGTCTCGTCCGTAACGAACGACGGGACGGCGATATCCTCGGGTACGGCGCAGTACAGGTCGGCCGCGTGCTTGCGCCGGAACAGGTTGTAAGTGCGCATGGGTGAACCTCCTGGCTCTTACGCTGTCGGCCGGCCTTGGTAGCCTGGCAGTGCGGCAGGAGTGTGGATCAAGGAACCGTGTGTTCCTCCATCCGGAACGGCCCAGCCGCTAAAGCGTTCCCGCGTCAGGGGCTTTTCGACTGAAGACATGCTATGGATCTGGATCATGATCGGATCGGAGGCGGAGCAGGCCGAAGGCAAGATGGACCAGCCCGAAGGCATCCAGAACACGGTCGGCGGGCTCAAGGACTGCCTGCGCGAGGATGAGAGGCACGGCCCGTGACCCCCCTCGCCCGCATCGTTCTCCTCGCCCTGCTCGGCGCCGCGCCAGCCGCAGCCCAGAATGCGCCCAAGACGGTCGAGCCCTCGTCGATGCCGTTGCCGGCCGACAAGCACGCTCTGCTGAAGGAGCACGTGAAACGGGCGAAGGTGCCGGAGGCGAAGGTCGAGGGGCAGGTCGCCATCGGCATGACTGTCCCGGAGGGCATCGAGCTCTGGGGCTTGCCCCAGGACAGCATGACCGAGGTGCCGACCGTGTCGAGCTACAAGTTCTTCCACGTCGGTCGCACGATCGCAGTCGTCGATCCGGACAGCCGCAAAGTGATCCAGGTGATCCGGAACTAGCAGCTCAGGCCGTCGCGGCGGTCCTATAGTAAACGTCGATCTTGGCGCCGTATCCCCGCAAGGATCTTCGCCGGCGCCGTAGCGGGGCGCCCCTCAAGGCGGTTCCTGCTCAACGCCTTCACGCCACAGCAGCTGGCGCGCCCTGACAGACCGCCGTCGTCCTGTGATGCGAGTGCATTTCGCGCTAAGCTGTCGATTACAGCAAAGCATGGAGCCGCCGATGCCGGAGCCGAGCGCGCCCTCGGAGCCTCCCGGAGGCGCGGTGCTACCGACCCATTCAGTTGGTGGACCAACTGCGGCGCTCGCTCCGGCGCGAGTTGGACCTCGCGGTTGAGGCCCGCGACAGGACCGGTTCGCGCGCAACTTCGCCGACGACCCCGACATCCTCGTCCCCCACGTGTATTGGACTTGGACGAGCAGCGTGATGAATGTGCAGGAGCAGATCGTAGGCATCCGCGGCAACGATCGGCGGCCATCGATGCGGCCGGCCTCGACCGAACGGCGCTCGCCGCGCGGGGAGCGGATGCGGTGCTCAAAATGATCTGATGGACGGCTTCTTCATGCCGACCGCACCCGGGCAACGTGATGTATCTGCACGGCAACCGCATCGCGCTGATCGACTTCGGCATGGTGGGACGGCTATCGCCGGCGCGTCGAACCAAATTGTCGACCTGCTGGCGGGGCTCGCGCGCCATGACGAGCAGGCCATGCTCGAGGTGCTGCTGACTGGCGCGGCAATGACACGGTGGACGAGGCTCGTCTCGCCGCCGATCTGGGCGAGCTCGCCTTCGATGTTGCCGACCTGCCGTTGAAGGATCTGAAGATTGGGGTGCTGCTGCACCGCGTGTCAGCCATCGTGCGCGAGCACGCGATCGTGATGCCCGCCGATCTCACGCTCCTGTTCAAGGCGCTCATCAGCCTTGAAGGGCTCGGTCGTCAGTACGACCCGGTTCCAGTTGATCGAACGCGCCAAGCCGTTCCTCGACCGCGCCATGCAGGAGCGCTATCAGCCAGTGGAAGTGGCGCGGCGCAGCCAGTCAACGTTCGGCGACTTCCTGGGTCTGTTTCGTCACTGCCGCGCGATATCGCGCGGCTGGTCAAGGACGCCCGCCAGGGCCGCCTGCGGGTTGAACTTGACCTCAAGCGCCTCGACAGCTTCGGCGACCGGCTCGACAGCGCAATCGATCGCGTGACCGTCGGGGTCATGATGGCCTCGCTGGTGATCGGCTCCTCGATCGTCATGACAGTGCCCGGCGGGCCGACCCTGTTCGGCCTGCCGCTGCTCACCCTGTTGGGGCTGGCCGGCTACCTCGTCGCATTCGTCAATAGCCTCTGGATCATCATATCGATTTGGCGCTCGGTCGGCGCTAAACGGCTCGAGCTCACGCGGATCCTGGACTTCGGCAGGCATCCGAAAACGGTAGAGCGACAAACTGGAGGAGCAGCTCCTGTCTTTCTAAATCGCCGCCCACAGCTTCGCCGCCAGGGCGGTCCCAGCGTGGTACCACAAGCGTTGACTGAAACTGCCCTATTTCTCTAAGCCATTGTGCCCCTTCCCGAGAGAGGGTGACATTGTAGTGCACCCTTCAGGCGAGACACTGATTAGGTGACAGGCCTTGTACAAAACCGTCACCTATGTGTCCGGAATGGACCTTGATTTCATTGGTGGGTGCTCAGATTCGAACCCCTCTGATTAAGGGACAGAGGACTTACTCGAGATCACTGACCGCCGCAAAATGTCACCCTCGGCGTTACCCTCAGCGACGCCCGATGCCCTAGGGGCGAAACTGCTGGACAACGTTTAAGTTTTTATAATTTAAGGGGAATCTTTGGTGGGTGTGCAAGGATTCGACCTTGGACCCGCTGATTAAGAGTCAGCTGCTCGGCTGTCACCCGCTCTAGGCGTAGCTTTAGCTAGCCGCCTGTGTGCAGACATGTTGCCTTTGTCCGACTTTGCCAGACCGGGGTTGTGGTATCAAGGTGCCGCTGCCGCGCGATCCTATGGCTCTGTCGAACCTGTCTGCGAACCTGTCCGCGAAAGCCGCGCTCCCTCGTGAAACGCGCTCATGATGGAGGACGCGTGTGGCGGGACACGACTGCTTCCTCGCCGAGCAGGCCCCGCGGGCGCAGCAGCAGGATCGCCATCAGCAGGATTCCGATGAGGACGACCTGGAGGCTCGCGGCCCTCGCCTGATGCTGCGCCGGGATGATCTCGCGCAGCACGCCGCCCGAGAGGGTCCAAAGGGCCCAGACGACGAATGCGCCGACGACGGCGCCCCGGTTGTTGCCCGAGCCGCCGACGATCAGCATGGTCCAGAGCTGGAAGGTGAGGATCGGCAGGAAGTCTTCGGGTGCGATGTATCCGACGAAATGCGCGTAGAGCGCACCGCCGAGGCCCATCAGCATGCAACCGATCACGAAGGCCTGCAGGCGGAACCGGAAGGCGCGCTTGCCGAGAGACGCAGCGGCTATCTCGTCCTCCCGGATGGCTCGCAGCACCCGCCCCCAGGGGCTCCGCACGAGCCGTTCCAGCGCCAGGTAGATGAGGCCCAGCAGGGTCGCGACGATCGTCAGATAGGTCGCATTCCAGGCGAGGTTGTCGGTGACGGCGGCCAGCGGCTTCGGGATGAACTGGAGGCCGAACGGCCCGCCCGTGAGCCGCTGTGCGTTGAGGGCCACGAGCTGCAGGGTGACGGCGATGCCGAAGGTGGCGATGGCGAGATAGTCGTGCCGCAGCCTCAGGGCCGCCACGCCGACGACCAGGGCGGCGAGACCCGAGGCGACCATGGAGCCGACCCAACCAACCGGGACCGGCAGGCCGAGGCCGCCGATCTGGTCGGGATAGTCGGGCGCCGTGAGGAGCGCCGACGTATAGGCGCCGATGCCGACGAAGCCCGCCACGCCCACGTTGAAGAGGCCGGTGAAGCCCCATTGAAGATTGAGGCCGAGCGCGATGATCGCGAAGATCGCAGCGAAAACCAGGAAAAAGGTTCCGTATGAGAGAAGGCCGACGAGATCGGGCATCAGGTCTTCTCGCCGAAGAGGCCGGTCGGGCGGATCAGCAGGATGGCGATGAGCACCATGAAGGCCGTGGCGGCCCGATATTGGGCGCCGATGAGCGGGACCGAGAAGACTCTCCGCAAGGCCGACGATGAGCCCCCCGGCGACGGCGCCATAGACGCTTCCGATCCCGCCCAGAATGGCGGCGGCGAAGAGCGGGAGCAGAAGGTCGAGGCCGAGCTGCGGCCGCAGTTGCACCGTCAGCCCCGAGAATACTCCGGCGACGGCGGCGAGAACGGCACCGATGACCCAGGTCGCCCGGATCACCCCGTCGACATCGATGCCGGTGACGCGGGCGAGCTGCGGGTTGAGCGACGTCGCCCGCATGGCCTTGCCGAGGGTCGTGCGCGCGAGGAAGAGATGGAGCGCCGCGACCAGAACCGCCGTGAGACCGAGCACGAAGAGCTGGTCCGGCGTGATGCGAAGGCCGCCGAGCACGTCGCGCTCCACGAGCCGGATCGCAATCTGGATCTCGCGGCTGTAATATTCGGGCACCGCTCCGTAGATGAACTGGAGCAGGTTGCGCAGCACCAAGGCCGCGCCGAAGCTCGCCATGATGAGCGTGATCGCGTTGCCGCGCAGGCGGAGCCGCCGGAACAGGAGGCCGTCGACGGCGAGGGCCAGGATCGCCGTCACGAGCGCCGCCGCCACGAGCGCGGCCATCAGCGGCCAGCCGAAGGAGAACGGGCCGATCGGCGCCATGGGGCCCAGCACCGCCGCGATGCCGAGGAGCGCCGTCCAGGCGGAATAGGCGCCCCAGGTCAGGAGTTCGCCGTGGGCGAAATTGGCGAACCGCAGGATGGAATAGACGAGCGTGACGCCGATCGCGCCGAGCGCGATGACGGAGCCGATCACGACGCCGTCGGCGACGAGCTGCAGCACTACGGCCCTCCCTCGCGACGGCCGAGATAGAGCGCCGCGACCTGCGGATCGCGCGCGAGGTCGCCCGCCGGGCCCACGATTCGCTCTCGCCCTTCGACCAGGACCGCGGCCCGGTCGGCGATGGCGAGGGCGGCCTTCACGTTCTGCTCCACCAGGAGGATGGTGACGCCGCTGCTCCGCACCTCGACCAGCTTCTCGAAGACGACGCCGACGAGCTTCGGCGAAAGGCCGGCCGAAGGCTCGTCCAGCATGAGGACCTTCGGCGCGCCCACCAGCGCCCGCGCGAGGGCCAGCATCTGGCGCTGGCCGCCCGAAAGCCGCCCCGCGAGGAGTCGGCGCTGACGGGCGAGATCCGGGAACAGCGCATAAAGATCGCCCAGCCGCTGCCTTCTCGGCACTTTCAGGATGGCGGCAGCGAGATCGAGATTGTCTTCGATCGAGAGGTTGACGAACACGTTGTCCGTCTGAGGCACGAAGCCGAGCCCTTCGTGCGCAAGCCGATGGGCCGCGCGTCCGGTGATCTCGCGCCCGTGCAGAACGACCCGGCCGCCGGCGACCGGCACGAGCCCCGCGATCGCCTTGACCAGGGTCGACTTCCCGGCGCCGTTCGGCCCGAGGACGGCGAGGATCTCGTTCGGCTCGACGGCCAGCGACGCGCCGCGCACGATGGGAAGACCCGGCTCGTAGCCCGCTTCTAGAGACTCGACCCGCAACGCCGTCACGCCAGAGCTCCGCCAAGGTACGCCTCGACCACGCGGGGATCCACGCTGACCTCGTGCGCCGTTCCGGTCGTGAGAAGCCGCCCCTGCGCCATGACCATGATGGGGCTGCACAGGCTCATCACCAGGTCCATGTTGTGCTCGATGATCAGGAACGTGATGCCCTGCCGGTTGAGCGCCACGATCCTGTCGACGATCGCTTCCAGCAGCGTCGGGTTCACGCCGGCGCCGGGCTCGTCGAGCAGGATCAGGCGCGGCTGCGCCACGAGCACGCGGGCGAGTTCCAGGAGCTTTCGCTGCCCGCCCGAGAGGATGCGCGCCGGCCGGTCCGCGAGATGCGACAGCCCCATGAAGTCGATCCAGTGCCGCGCGGCCGCGGCGAGCGCCCGCTCCTCCGCCGCGACGCGGCGCGGCGTCAGCCAATTGGTCCAGAACAGTTCGCCCCGCTGCCCGAGCGGCGCCACCATGACGTTCTCGAGCACGGTCATTTCCGGAAACGGCCGGGGGATCTGGAAGGTGCGGGCCAGACCCTTGGCGAAGATGCGGTCCGGCGCGAGCCCGTCGACCCGCTCGCCATCGAGGACGAGGGACCCCGCGGTCGGAGGATAGAGGCCGGCCAGGCAGTTGAAGAGGGTCGTCTTGCCGGCCCCGTTCGGCCCGATGAGGCCCGTGATCGTGCCCTCCTCGATGGTGAACGACACGCCGTCGACGGCGCGGATGCCGCCGAAATCCTTGGTGATCGATCGGGCCGTCAGCATGGGGAGAGAGGCAGCGGGGGCCGTGTTGCGAGAGCGGCAAGTTTGCGTCATGAGAGCGCGGGGCTGCAACAGGCATTGGACGTAACCCTGTGTCGGACGATTCCTTCGAGCTCTACGATCTCCGCGTGGAGGTCGTCGCACCGGAAGGCGCCACGATCTATTGCGGCGCCAAGCCCGGCGACTTCTTCGAATTGAGGGGCGAGATGCTGCACCTGCCGCCGGGCCAGGGCTTCTCGATCTATTCGCTGGCGGCCGTGTTGCCGCTCCTGCCGGCCAAGCAGCGTGCGACGGATCCGAACGACTGGATGTCGACCGATGCCGAGGTCGCCTGCCCGGATCCGAACTGCCCGACCCGGCTCCGCATCACCCGCATGGCGAAGCGCGTTTTCCGCCATCAGGAGACGACGGCCGTCCCCCTCCCCGGCCGCGAGGGCTGACATGATCGTGGAAACCGCCGAACTCGCGCCGAGCTACCGGATCTCGCGCATGCTCCGCGGCGGCTGGCAGCTCGCCGGCGGGCACGGCGCCATCGAGGCCGAGCGGGCCATCGCCGACATGGCGGCCTTCGTGGATGCGGGCGTCTCGACCTTCGACTGCGCGGATATCTACAACGGCGTCGAGGAGATGATCGGCCGCTTCCGGGAGCGCATGCTCGCGGCTCGCGGCGCGGAGGCTTTGAAGACGCTCAAGGTCCACACGAAGTTCGTGCCGGACCGGGATGCCCTGCCCCGGATCGATCGCTCCTATGTGCGGGGGATCATCGATCGTTCCCTCAAGCGGCTTCGCATGGAACGTCTCGATCTCGTGCAGTTCCACTGGTGGGACTATGCCGTGCCGGGCGCCGTCGAGACCGCGCTCATGCTCAAGGAGCTGCAGGACGAGGGCAAGATCGACCGGATCGGGGGAACGAATTTCGATACGGCCCACACCCGCGCGCTCCTCGATGCGGGGGTGCCCCTGGTCTCGATGCAGGTGCAGTACTCTCTTCTCGATGCGCGTCCGGAGAACGGGCTCACCGCACTATGCGAGGAACGCGGCATGAAGCTCTTGTGCTACGGCACGGTCGCGGGCGGGTTCCTGTCGGGGAGATGGCTCGGCGCCCCCGAGCCGCTGGAGCCGCAGGCCAACCGCTCCCTCGTCAAGTACAAGCTGATCATCGACGATTTCGGCGGCTGGCCTCTCTTCCAGGACTTGCTGGCGACCCTGAAAGCAGCCGCCCTCAAGCACGCCGTCAGCATCACCGCGGTGGCGACCCGGTGGGTGCTCGACCGGCCAGGCGTCGCGGGGGCGATCATCGGCGCGCGCTATGCGGAACACCTGCCCGACAATCTGAACGTCTTCCGGTTCGCCCTCGACGACGACGACCGGGCGGCCATCGCCCGCGTCCTCGCCCGCCGGACGGGCCCCGTGGGCGATACCCTATACGCTCGAGCGTGACCGCGAAGGCCGGCACGGACGCATCATGCACTACAACCTCAACAAGGCCTGAGCCTTGGCCGGCCCCGATCATCCCCTCGCCCGGGCGGCCCTGCGGGAGGTGGTCGATCTGCACGCCTTCTTCGAGGCGTGGCTCGGCGGGACGGCGCCGAACACCGATGCGGAATTCGCTCGGCTCGACGCCGTCCTGGCCGAAAGCTTCACCATGGTATCGCCGGACGGACGCCGGCTGAGCCGCGCCGACGTGACGGGATCATTGCGAAAGGCCCATGGCTTGAGGGGAAGGGCGGGGCCCTTCCGGATCTTCATCGTCGAACCCGAGATTCTGCATGTGCAGACCCCGCTGATCGCCGTTCGATATGTGGAGGAGCAATCCGCGCCGGACACGATCACCCGCCGTCGCTCCACCGCTCTCTTCGAGGCTTTGCCGGACGATCCGAGCCGGGTGCGGTGGCTCGCGCTGCACGAGACCTGGACGGGCTCCGGATCCTGAGGAGCGCGCTGGGCGGCGCTTGCCAAAAGCTCCCGAAGGCTGAACACTTACGTTACGGCATTTTCGGGTGCAGGGGATCCGCCTCACCGTCGGAAATCCGGCACGAGGAATCGAGAGCCGATTCCCGTCAGCAGAAACAGGTCCGGCCTCGGGTGCGGCCAGGGTCTCCGGACCCGATCGCCCGTGGACCCGACGAACAGGGAGAGTGTTCACCGTGCGCCTCTCATCGCTCCTTTCCGCCGCCGTCCTCGCAGCCGGGCTCGTGCCCCCGGCCTTCGCGCAACAGCCTTGCAGCCATACGGTCGGAGTCGTCGTCGAACTCACCGGCCCGGCCGGACGCTTCGGCCAGGCCGCAGCGAAATCCGTCGAGCTCGCGTTCAAGGAGATCAACGAGGCGGGCGGGGCCGCGGCTTGCCAGCTCGCCATGGACCTCAGGGACTCGCAGAGCCAGGGCTCCGTTGCGGTCGACCAGGCGCGCCAGCTCGTCGACCTCAAGCGCGTGCCGGCCATCATCGGCGGCATCATCTCATCGGTGTCGCTGCCGATCCTGACCTCGGTGACCGCGCCCGCGGGCGTCGTGCAGATCTCGCCCGCTTCCTCGTCGCCGACGCTCACCCGCATCGCGCAGGAGGGCAAGGCGAACGGCATCTTCTTCCGCACCATCACGTCCGACGCCCTCCAGGGCACGGCGGCGGCGAAATACGCCATGGATCAGGGCCTGAAGAAGGTCGCGATCATTCACGTCAACAACGATTTCGGCGTGAACATGGTGGCGGAGTTCAAGCGGGCCTATGAGGCGCTCGGCGGTCAGATCACCTCGACGACGCCCTACAACCAGGGCCAGGCTTCCTATGCGCCGGAGGTCACCCGCGCTCTCGAAGGAGAGCCGCCGGCGCTTTACCTCGTGGCCTATCCGGGCGACGGCACCTCCATCGCGCGCACCTGGATCTCCCAGGGCGGCGCGGCGAAGTTCCTCCTCAACGACGGCATGAACAGCGCGGACTTCATCCGCGATGTCGGGCCGCGCTACCTGAACGATGCTTTCGGCACCTCCTCGGGCACCACGAAGACGCCGTCGACGGAGCATTTCGCCAAGGCCTACCCGGCCATGTCGGGCGGCTTCGACGCCAACGCGCCGGCGGCGGACCGGGCCTATGACGCGGCGGCGATCCTGGGCCTCGCGATCGCACAGGCCGGCAGAGCCGAATCGGCGGGGATCCGCGATGCGATCCGGAAGGTCACGGCGGGCGACGGGGAGGTCGTCCACGCCGGCCCGGACGGATTCAAGAAGGCCCTGCAGCTCATCAAGGACGGCAAGTCGATCCGCTACGAGGGCGTCATCGGCCCGGTGAGCTTCGACCAGAACGGCGACATCACCGGCCCGTTCCGGCTCTGGCGCATCCAGAACGGCGAGGTGACGACCGTCGGACAGATGTCGGTGGACGAGGTGAATGCGGTGAAATCGAAGGTGCCTTCGCGTTAGAGCATTGTGCGTTCCGATGGCGCCGGACCGCGGCTCGCCGGGAATGACGTCACGCCCATAGGCTCCGCGCCTCGCGCGGAGCCTTTCCTTTGCTGGGAGCTCGCCATGTCCCTCCGCCCCGACCGAACCCAGCTCGCCCCCGGGCTCGAGATCAGCCGCGTGGTCACGGGCCTGTGGCAGGTGGCCGATATGGAGCGGGGCGGACAGCTCCTCGACCGCGACGCGGCGGCCGAGGCGATGGCCGACTACGCCCGCGAGGGCTTCGACAGCTTCGACATGGCGGATCACTACGGCAGCGCCGAACTGATCGCGGGGCGTTTCCTGTGCATTGACGCGACGCGAACGGGAAACGACCGTCCATCCGTCTTCACGAAATGGTGCCCCGCGCCCGGGCGGATGACCCCGGAGGTGGTGCGGGCCGGCATCGCCGAGCGCCTGGAGCGCCTCGGCATCGACACGATCGACCTCCTGCAGCTCCATTGGTGGATGTTCGAGCACCCGGGCTATATCGACGCCATGAAGGAGCTCACCGCTCTTCAGAAAGAAGGCAGCATCCGTCATCTCGGGCTGACGAATTTCGACACCGACCACCTGCGCCTCCTGGTGAAACACGGCTTCCCGATCGCTTCGAACCAGGTCTGCTTCTCGCTCCTCGACCGGCGCGCCGCCGAGGACATGAGCGCCTTCTGCCTGACGCACGGCGTGCGCCTCCTCGCCTACGGCACGCTCGGCGGCGGCTTTCTCACCGATCGCTGGGTCGGCCGTGAGGAGCCGGCTTCCGTCGAGGACTGGAGCAAGTCGAAATACAAGCGCTTCATCGATGCGATCGGCGGCTGGCCCGTCCTGCAGGGTCTTCTCGGGGCCCTCTCGACGATCGCGCGGAAGCACGGCGTCTCCGCCGCCAACGTGGCGACCCGCTGGGTGCTCGAGCAGCCAGCCGTCGCGGCGGTCATCGTCGGCGCGCGGCTCGGCGAGCGCGAGCACCGGACCGACAACGCGGCCCTCTTTTCCTTCGCCCTCGACGAGGGCGACAAGACGCTCATCGACGAGGCGCTCGGCAGCACCCGACGGATCCCGGGCGATTGCGGCGACGAATACCGGCGACCGCCCTTCCTCACGGCTTCCGGCGACCTCAGCCATCACCTGGAGGGATTCCCGCCCGTCTACGCCGCCGTCCCGGTCGACGGGCTCCCGGATCGCCTGCGGATCGATTCCGGCAGCGTGTGGGAGCCGATCTGCGGCTACAGCCGCGCGGTCCGCATCGGGAACCGCATTCTCGTCAGTGGGACGACCGCGACCCACGGTTCCGGCGAGGCGGTGTGTCCGGACGACGTGCACGGCCAGACGGTCTACATCCTCGACAAGATTGCGGCGAGCGTCTCTTCTCTCGGAGGCACCCTTGCGGACGTGGTCCGCACCCGCGTGTACCTGCGCAGCGCCGAAGATTGGGAACCCGTCTCCCGTGTCCATGGCCGGTACTTCGGCGCGGTTCGCCCGGCGAACACGCTTCTCGAGGTCTCGCGCCTAGTGGGCGATTATGCGGTCGAGATCGAGGCCGAAGCCGTGATCGGATAGATGCGTCACACCCGTTCGATGCGAGCGGCGTAGCAGCCGCGCTTGGCGAAGTGCGCCTGGACGTAGGCGACCCGACCGTCGCACAAGAGGCGCTCGATCAGGCGTTCCACATCGCGGCCGTCGATCAGATCGGCGTCCACCATCATGTGGTCGCGGTCGAACGCGCGCAGCGAAAGCTGCCGTACACGGAGCATCTCGGGAACTTCGTCGACCGCCTCGTAGACCGCCGTGGCACCCTCCCGCACAAAAATGGCGTGGCTGGCACGATAGGGCGTGCCGGCAGGCTGGTGAGTGTAGTTGAGCAGAAGCGCGGTCTCGCCGGGCTCGATGTCGCGCATCTCGACACGGTCCGGAAAGCCGGGCTTCGAGTCGGCGACATAGCGCTTCACGCCTTGAGCAGCAAGCTCATGATCCAGCAGGCCGTAGAGGTGCCGGAACGGTGCGGCGCTGAGGCCGGTGATACGGAAGGACATCGCGGTCTCCTGTTGCCTTCTGGCCGCTCGGTTATCGGCAGAAGCGCGGGCCCCGCACTCCGTTTCTTGCGGTGCAATCAGAGTGGGCCGTCAGGCCGCCTCGCGCTCGCGATCGAGAAGCGTGCGCTTGCGCTCGACGCCCCAGCGATAGCCCGACAATGCACCGTCGGAGCGCACGACCCGATGGCATGGGATGGCCACGGCGAGCCGGTTCGCGCCGCAGGCCCGAGCGACCGCGCGCGCGGCTCCCGGCTCGCCGATGGCCGCTGCGATTTCGGCGTAGCTCATGGTCTTGCCGGCTGGAATCCTGCGGAGGGCATCCCACACCCGGCGCTGGAAGACGGTGCCGCGGATGTCGAGAGGCAGGTCGATCGCGTGCCCGGGATCGTCGACAAGCCCGACCACCTGCGCGATGGTCGCCTCGAACTCCGGATCGGCGCCGACCAGCTCGGCCTTCGGAAACTGGTCCTGAAGGTCGCGGGCGAGCTTATCGGGATCGTTGCCGAGGGAAATCGCGCAGACGCCCTTGGCGGTCGCGGCGACCAGAATGGCGCCGAGCGAACACTCGCCCACGGCGAACCGGATCGAGGTCCCCTGCCCGCCGTCGCGATATTGGCCGGGCCGCATGCCAAGCTGATGCGGCGCTTCCTCGTAGAAGCGGCTGTTGGCGTTGTACCCCGCGTCGTAGATCGCCTCCGTCACGCTCGACTGGCTCGCCAGCGCACTGCGCACCCGCTCGGCCCGGCGTGCGCTCGCATAGTCCTTCGGCGTGACGCCGGTCACGTCCTTGAAAACCCGGTGAAAATGGAAGCGGCTCATTCCGGCGGCTGCGGCAAGCGCATCGAGGCCCGGCAATTCTTCGGCCGCCTCGATCAGGCGGCAAGCCGCGGCCACCGCTTCGGCGCGTCGCTCGGCATGCGAGGGGCCGTTCGGCCTGCACCGCAGGCACGCGCGGAAGCCCGCGGCCTCGGCCGCAGCGGCATCGGCGTGAAAAGCGACGTTCGCGCGCCGCGCCGGCCGTGACGGGCAGGATGGACGACAATAGACGCCGGTGCTTGCCACCGAATAGACGAACTGGCCGTCGGCGAGCGCATCGCGCCGCCGGACGGCTTCCCACCGCGCGGAATCGCCGACGAAGGTGGCTGGTTTGGCTCCGATAACCGTGCCGCTCGACATCCGAACTCTCCCAATCCGGCAAGATAAGCCGTGATGCCGGTCGTTGTACGGCGCGCGCCCGGTGCTGTAACTCCGGTCCTTGCTCTCGAATCTGCGGGTGCCGATCCACAGCTTTCTTTCAGCCGAGGTTTTGAGGCGTCCGGATCGCGGATGGGCAGCCCTGGCCCGTCGGAGCCCTGTCGTCAGGGATCCCACTTTCGTTTCAGCCATTCCCGGAACACGGCCCATTTCCGTGCACACCAGATCGTGAAGCGTCCGACAGGCTCCCGGAGAAACGGCACGTCGTAGGCCAACAGCAGCAGGCCCAGCGGGATCATCCAGACTCCAAGGACCGGGAGAATCGAGAAAATCCCGCCGACGACAAGCAGCAACCCGGCCGGCACGCGCACCCAGCGCGCATCCGGATGTCGCAGCATCCGAATGTAGCGGGCGACGCTCTGCGGCACTTCCTGCTCGAGATGCCTGAAAGCCTGCCTGAGCACTCTCCTGCCGTTGTCTGCCACCTGTCTCACCCGTCCGCTCGTACTCGGCCTTGGGGCGGCACCCTCTCCTTCCCCGACCCGAGCAACTAAGCCTTGCAACACCCTCTTTCCCCGAACTGTTCCCTCAAATCGATCGAATCGGCCTTCGGCAGCGGCGCCAGCCGCCCCTGGCGCCACGCGTCCGCAACGCGCACGATGAGAAGACCTTCCGCCCGATCGGCACCCCTTGCCGAGCCGACCTGCCCCTTTATTTCATCGGTCAAGTACGTCACGATGGGTTCGGAAACGCTCAGACGCCCGAAGAGGCGAGACGAAATGTTAAGTCAGCAGGGTCCCCGCGAGGCTTTCGCCGTTGCGGACAAACCGCAGCCGCCGCCGGGTCTGCCCCCCACCGATATCCGAAATCCAGACTATTTTCATAAGGTGGTCGACTGCCAGTGGGCCTGCCCGGCGCATACGCCGGTTCCCGAATACATCCGACCTCATCGCGGCCGGCCGCTACACCGATGCCTATCTGGTGAATTGGCGCTCCAACGTGTTCCCAGGCATTTTGGGACGGACCTGCGACCGCCCGTGCGAGCCGGCCTGCCGCCGCGGCCGAGTCGAGGCCGAGCCCGTTGCCATCTGCCGTCTCAAGCGCGTGGCGGCCGACAACAAGGACGACGTGGCTTCGCTGCTCCCGGTGGCCCCGCTCGAGAAGAACGGCAAACGGGTCGCGTTGATCGGGGCGGGACCGGCCTCCCTGACGGTCGCGAGAGACCTGGCGCCGCTCGGCTACGAGATCGTCGTCTTCGATGCCGAGCGGAAGGGCGGCGGCATGATCCGCAGCCAAATCCCGCGGTTCCGGCTCCCCGAGGAGGTCATCGACGAGGAGGTCGGCTATATCGTCCGGATGGGAAACATCGAGACCCGCTACGGCGAGCGGATCGGCAGTCTCAAGGCCCTCCTGGCCCAAGACTTCGATGCCGTGTTCGTCGGCACCGGCGCGCCGCGCGGCCGCGATCTCGAGATCACGGGTCGCCTGGAGGCTGCCTCGAACATCCATATCGGAATCGATTGGCTGTCCAACGTCTCCTTCGGCCATGTCGACCGGATCGGCCGGCGGGTCGTCGTGCTCGGCGGGGGCAATACCGCCATGGATTGCTGCCGGACGGCCCGGCGCCTGGGCGGGGAAGACGTCAAGGTCATCGTCCGGTCGGGTTTCGACGAAATGAAGGCCTCGCCTTGGGAAAAGGAGGATGCCATGCACGAGGGCATCCCAATCCTCAACTATCTCGTTCCGAAGGAATTCACGCACGAGAACGGGAAGCTCACCGGAGTCCTCTTCGAGAAAGTCGCGGCTGCGGTCGACGAAAACGGTCGACGGCACCTCATTCCCGTCGGAGAGCCCGATCTTCATGTGGAGTGCGACGACGTGCTCGTCGCGATCGGGCAGGAGAATGCCTTTCCGTGGATCGAGCGGGACCTCGGCCTCGAGTTCGACCGCTGGGATCTTCCGAAGGTGGACAAGACGACCTTCCAGTCGACGCTGCCGAACGTGTTCTTCGGAGGCGATGCGGCGTTCGGTCCGAAGAACATCATCTGGGCCGTGGCTCACGGACATGAGGCGGCGATCTCCATCGATCGGTACTGCCGCAGCGAAAGCCTCCTCGACCGTCCACCCCCGACCGTCAACCTCGTCTCGCAGAAGATGGGGATCCATGAGTGGTCCTACGACAACGAGATCTCGCTCGACCTGCGCTACAAAGTGCCGTTGCGCGAGCAGGCGATCGCGCTCAAGGATGTGAAGGCGGAGGTCGAACTCGGTTTCGATCGGGCGCTGGCCTACGCGGAAACGCAGCGCTGCTTGAACTGCGATGTGCAGACGGTCTTCGCGCGCGATCTGTGCATCGAATGCGATGCGTGCACCGATATCTGCCCGATGGACTGCATCACCTTCACGACGAACGGGCCGGAGGAGGATCTTCGGTCGCGCCTGACCGCGTCGGCGGTGAACCTCAGTCAGGACCTTTATGTGTCGGGCACCCTCAAGACCGGGCGCGTGATGGTGAAGGACGAGGACGTCTGCCTCCATTGCGGCCTCTGCGCCGAGCGCTGCCCGACCGGCGCCTGGGACATGCAGAAGTTCCTGCTCGACATGGCGCATGCATACGAGACGAAGACATGCCAAAGCCGCGCCTAGAGGCGACAAACGACTTCGTCATCAAGTTTGCGAACGTCAACGGGTCAGGGTCCGCCAGCGCGAACAGGCTCTTTGCCCGGTCCGTCCTGCGCATGGGCGTGCCGATCGCTTCCCGCAACATCTTCCCGTCCAATATCCAGGGGCTGCCCACCTGGTACGAAGTGAGGGTGACGGAGGCCGGACAGCTCGGCCGGCGCGGCGGGGTCGATCTGATGGTCGCCATGAACCCGCAGACCTGGGACATGGACCTCCATGAAATCGAGCCGGGGGGCTACCTCTTCTACGATTCGACGCGCCCGCTGCCCCCCTCGAAGTTCCGGGACGACGTCAACGTGGTCGGGATGCCGCTCACCGCGCTCTGCAACGAGCGCTACGCCGATCCGCGCCAGCGGCAACTCTTCAAGAACATCATCTATGTCGGCGGCCTCGCGTCGCTCTTGGGCATCGAGCTCGACGAAGTCGAGCGTCTGATCGCCGAGCAGTTCCGCGGCAAGGACAAGCTCATTCCGCCGAACGTGGAGGCTCTTCATCTCGGAAGCGACTATGCCGCAGCGCATCTCCGGGACCGGATCGGCCTGCGGGTCAGGCGAGCGCAGGCGGTCGGCGACCGCATCTATCTGGAAGGCAACGATGCCGCCGCGCTCGGGGCCGTCTACGGCGGCGCGACCGTCGCCGCCTGGTACCCCATCACGCCCTCGACGTCTCTGGCCGAGGCTTTCGCCCAGCATTGCCGCCGCTATCGCGGGGAGCCGGAAACCGGCGCCACCCGCTACGCCATCGTCCAGGCCGAAGACGAACTCGCCGCGATCGGGATGGTCATCGGCGCCGCCTGGAACGGCGCGCGCGCCTTCACGGCCACTTCGGGACCCGGCATTTCCCTGATGCAGGAGTTCCTCGGGCTCGCCTATTTCGCGGAGGTTCCGGCTGTCATCTTCGACGTCCAGCGAGGTGGCCCTTCCACCGGGATGCCGACCCGCACGCAGCAATCGGACATCCTGATCTCCGCTTATGCCTCCCATGGCGACACGAAGCATGTGCTGCTGTTTCCTGAGGATCCCCGCGAGTGCTTCGAGTTCGGGGCGCTCGCGTTCGATCTGGCAGACCGGCTTCAGACACCCGTCTTCGTCCTGCTCGATCTCGACATCGGCATGAACGAGTGGCTGTGCGAGCCGCTGACCTGGGACGACGGCCGCCGGTTCGATCGCGGCAAGGTCCTCCGCGCCGAGGATCTGGAGGCCGGCCGAGAGTTCGGCCGCTATCTCGACGTCGACGGCGACGGCATTCCGTTTCGGACCTACCCGGGGACCCACCCGACCATGGGGGCGTTCTTCACGCGCGGCACGTCCCGGGATCGTTATGCCCGGTATACGGAACGAGGCGAGGCCTATGTCGAGAACATGCAGCGCCTCCTCCGCAAATTCGAAACGGCAAAGAGCCTGGTTCCGAAACCCGTCCTCGACTCGTGCAAGCATTCCGACCCGCGTCGGAGCGATCTATTTCGGTTCGACCGTCCGCCGCCATTCGCGAAGCCAACGCAATGCTGCGGGCGCAGGGCATCGAACTCGATCTCCTCCGTGTGCGGGCCTTCCCGTTCACGGAGGAGGTGATCGACTTCGTGCTCGACCATGACCAGGTCTTCGTCGTCGAGCAGAACCGGGACGGGCAGCTGCGTACTCTGCTGATCGCCGAGGGAACTCTCGATCCGGCGCGGCTGATCCCGATCCTGCACTATGACGGGACCCCGATCACGGCGCGTTTCATCAGCGACGAGATCGCCCGCCGATCGGTGCTCCCGAAAGACAAGACCAGCCGGGAGGCTGCCGAATGACCTATCTCGCGAAGCCCAAGCTGCATCATCCGAAGCTCCCGACGAACACGCTCGGCTATACGCGTCGGGACTACGAAGGGGCCGTCTCCACGCTCTGCGCGGGGTGCGGGCACGATTCCATTTCCGCCGCCATCATCCAGGCGTGCTTCGAGCTCTCGATTCCGCCGCACAAGGTCGCCAAGCTTTCCGGGATCGGCTGTTCCTCGAAGACGCCGACCTATTTCCTCGGCGCGAGCCACGGCTTCAACTCGGTGCACGGACGGATGCCCTCCGTTCTGACGGGCGCCGCGCTCGCCAATCGCGACCTCATCTATCTCGGCGTATCGGGAGATGGCGACTCGGCATCGATCGGCTTGGGGCAGTTCGCTCACTGCCTCCGCCGAGGCGTCAACATGACGTACATCGTCGAGAACAACGGCGTGTACGGCCTCACCAAGGGCCAGTTCTCCGCGACCGCCGACGTCGGATCCAAGTCGAAGAGAGGAGTCGGCAACCAGGATTCTCCAATCGACCTCGTCAGCATGGCGATCCTGCTGGGCGCCACCTTCGTGGCGCGGAGCTTTTCCGGCGACAAGGGCCAGCTCGTGCCGCTGATCAAGGCGGCCCTCGAGCACCGGGGCGCCGCCTTCATCGACTGCGTCAGCCCTTGCGTCGCCTTCAACAACCATCCCGACTCGACGAAGAGCTACGACTACGTGCGGGCTCACAACGAGGCCGTGAACTTTCTCGACGTGATCGAGGGCCGGGACGAGATCACGGCCGATTATCTCCCCGGCAGCGTCGAAGTCGTGCCCCTGCACGACGGCTCGCTTCTCAAGCTTCGGAAGCTGGAGGACGGCTACGATCCGACGAACAAATCGGCTGCCATCTCGTATCTCCAGGAACGTCAGGCGGCCGGCGAGATCGTGACCGGCCTCCTGTTCATCGACCAGGAGAGCGAGGATCTGCACGGCCGGCTGAATACCGTCGCCGCCCCGCTGAATGCTCTTTCGGAATCCGAGCTTTGCCCGGGCCGGCAGGCGCTCGATGAATTGAACACGCGCCTGAGATGAGGAGCTTCCTTACGACGTCATGTGCCGAATGACAGACTAACTCCTTTCCGCACCGATGAGGCCACGACCCGGCCGCCAACGTCCCCGCCTTCATCGAACTCGCTGCGGTCAAGCTGTGACTGCGCGTTCCCGAGTCCACGTTCTAACCCCGTTTGGCTTCTGAGGTTGCCGGACATAAATCTTGTCGAGTCCCGCCTCGTCCAGCCTCTGCCTGAGACATTCCACCTCGTATTCCAGGTATTTCTCCCGCACCCGGTAGGTGACGCCCCGCGCATCCTGGATCATCTCGCACGCCCCGCACCCGATGGGCTCGACCAGGACGTAGTTCGGCTCCGGCGGGGCCTCGCCGGGTTTGAGGCGGACAATTTCGACCATTTGCATCACCTCCATGGCCAGGTCGACCCGACGATGGACGACCAGGTGCCGGGCAACTATGGCTGGACGACGGCCAGCACCTCGCCCGCCGTGATTTCCGGCTCGCCATCGATGAGATCGGACAGACTTGCCTGGATCCACGCCAGCGCCTTCTCGTTCGCCACAAGGGCATCGTCCCGGGTGTCGAACAGCGTGACGGACCCGCCGCCGCCGTCGCCGGCATCGAACACGTAATAGCCCCGGAACCCGGGTGATTGTTTCATGAGTTGCCCGATACCGCTCTCCGCGCGGCGGGCAGCATCGGATATCGAGCGCAGCCGCCTGAACCTCCGGATGACAAGGTACATCAATCCCTCCAGACCACGCCGCGAAATCCGGGTCAGCATGCCACATCGGTGGGATGGACAGTATCCATTCGGCATCGGCCCTTCGACTGCCGGGGCGCCGGCCTCGACCGCACGGCAGTCGGAACCGCCTGCCGATCCAGCTGCATGATACTGAAGATGCTCCGCCTGTTCTGCCATATTGTTAGGCGACCGTTGACTTCCGCATGGTCAAATTCGGAACGCTTGATCCTGATTCGACGCGGAGGTGCCCGTCGTGCCTGTCGTATATGCGCTCGTCACGATTGCGTTGGCGGCACTGACGGTCGCCGCCTTATGGTCCACCAGCCCCTGGTTGGCCATTGCCGTGGCGCCCTTCGTTTCGAGCGGGGGGACGTTTCTGATCGCCGTTCTGGTCGTCAGGCGCCCCGCACGGGCGAGGTCCAGAGAGGTTCCGAACCCTGGCCCTGCATGACGCCGTCGCAGTTCCGGTGCTGATCAGAGCGTGATCCGCGGCGAGGCGTACGAGCGACGATGCCCGGAGCCCGAAGCGGCCGGGCTCCGGTTGGGAGGATCACCCGCCTTTGAGGGCTATCCGGAGCGGATCCGGGGCATCCCGCCTGATCGGATCAGCACGGATGCTTGGCTTCACAGGCAGCTTCACCAGTAGCGGCCGACGCCGAAGCTGATGGTGACGCGCGGTCTGCCGTAATAGCCGTACGGATTTCCGTAATAGGCCCGGCGATTTCGATAAGGTCTGTAGTAGCTGTAGGACCGATAAGGTCTGTAGTAGCTGTAGGACCGATAGGGTCTGTAGTTGCCGTAATAGGGCCGGTACCGATAGGGCCTGTAGGCATAACGCGCCCGGTGACGGTAGATCGGCCGATAGCCTATATAGGGCCGATAATGTGGGCGATAACCATGGCCCCAGCCGTAGTACTGGGCGTCGGCCGGTGGAGCCGAAACCATGAGGGCGCTCGCCGCCACGACGGCCGACAGAATGAGTTTTCCTGCGGTCATGGAAGTCTCCTCGCCCCCAGCCACTCAGGAGGAGCCTTTGGCGGGCCGAAAGGAGGACGCTCTTCCGAAATCCGCACGCGCTCCCGATACTCGTTTCACGAACCCCCACGGCCTCCAAGGTGGCATCGCGGTCTTGAACACAGCATGAACCCTTGACCTCGACTCCCCTCCTCGTCCCACCCAGGCCGGAAGCGACCCTTCGCATCGCACTCGACCGGAACCGCTGCCGATACGCTCATTCGGCTTATGTGTAGAGAGCCGGTTGCCGGATTCGTGCCGACAAGAGGATCGTGAGGGCCGCGTGAGGCATCGCCGTCTTCGCCGCAAGAGCTCTATCGACCAGACGCTCGCCGAAATGCTGTCGGCCGTCGAAGCGGCGCGGGAGGGAGGACCTGACGACAACCTGGAGTTGTCAGGTTGATCTCTTCACGTGGCGGACGCGAGCGGCGGGTTCGTTCTGTCGATCGACCTCGTCCGAACCATCCAGTGACTCCGAACGACCGGATTGCGAGTCGGACGGTTATATCAGGGTCGACAACCGGGCGAGGACGCGCCCCAGATGTTCCCGAACTCTCACCCTGATATCCTCGCGGCTCGCGATCATCGCCGCCCTCCCGCCGGTGCCCACGCGCTTCAGCCTTTCAGATTTGGCCTGTCATTGCTGTAGCGGAATGGTCACACGCGAGAGCGCGAAAACTGCCCGGCAAACCACGCCTGCACGCATCCACAAGGATCAGAGGCCTTTGGCCGCTTCTTTCGAACCTCTCCGTCCAGGCGACCATCGTTCATCCGGACGGGAGACCCAGGGCGGTTGCCAGCATGAGGCCTCCGAGAGCTGCCAGTACGACCCCGGAAATCGTGTTGGTGATTTGAATGGTCCTTTCGGAAAGCCGATGCCGAAGAAACGCGACTGCGCTGCTTAGGACGAGATACCAGCCGGAGGAACCCGCGAAAATGCCGGCGACCAGGGCGGGTCCTTCGGACAGATCCGCAGCGCTGGCGAGAGCCGGCAAGGTCGCGAAGAACAACGGCACGGTGAGCGGGTTGAAAACACCGACCGTCAGTGCGTCCGCATAGCACCGAGCCATTTGCCGAGGCGCCCCGCAGCGAGGTGAACCGATCTGAAGCTTTTGCTGAAGAACCCGGAAGGCGAACCATAGAAGGATGGCTGCCGACCCGAGCGACAGGAGTTCGGCCCCCCTCCCCCAGATCGAAACCGGCGCCGCGGTCCATCCAAGAACTCCGATCGTGCCGTAGGTGACCTGTACGGTCGCTGCAGCAAGACCTATGGCGAGGCCCGATGCCACGCCGGAAGCTATGGTTCTCTGGATGCAGAGGAGTCCCATCGGCCCGAGAGGCGCCGCAACGGCAAGCCCGATGCTCACCCCGACGAAGAATGTCGAGACCGGAAGGCTTGACACGCGGACACCTCCTGGAGGGCGACAGGAGAGCAAGTTGCAAGGGAAGAAGTGGCCCCATTGTTGCCCGGGATTTCTTTCCAAAGGATAGCGTGCGTTAATCAACTATTAGTAAGATGATGGACTGATTTTTATTTTGAGTTCTAAGTTTTGTCTTTTCATTAGCAATACGGTTGCGGCACTGCTCTTGCGAACCGCGAAAGCGCCTTCGGACGGCGCGAGCAGTCATCCTCGCGGGCGTTACGCCAGCGATGCGCGATGGATGCGTCCGATCCTAGATTGGTGGAGTATGCCCGGAGGGATTACAGCCTTCGTGGCTGAAGACATCCAGGGCCCCGAAGTGGCAAGAAGGAGGAGCGGCGACCGGGACGGGCGGCTCAAACTCGGGATACGTCACGAAGGTGACGGCGGCGCTCAAACTGAGATCCTGGATTGCAAAAGGCGTGTTTCGACGAACTCAAGACTGAAGGCTCATTGTGCGCCTCTATTTTCACCTGGTGAGCGACCGGCACACCATTCAAGACACGGAGGGCATCGAGGTCGACTGCATGACCCAGGCGCTCTTCGAAGCACGTCGTGCCCTGGACGAGCTCAAGCAGGAACGTCCCGGTGCCGCTCGGGACTGGTTCGGTTGGACGCTCAGCATCACGGCTCCCGGCGGAAATGTAGTCCTCTCGATCGACCTTGGTCGGGTCGTCGAATGATCGCGGCCGAACTGGATCCGGCGCCGGACCCAATGCACCCCTCCGCATCGGACATGGACAGGCGGTCGACAGAGAGGACGGCGTGGGGATGCCGCCTTCTTCAAAAGTCTACACCCCTCTGCGCGAACCGGGAGCAGCCGCCCGGAAGGAGTACGCGCTATTCCGGTCGATGAACCTCTGGTCTCGCGACAGGCGGCCCTGATTCGATCGCATCAGGGCCGACGAGCTGAGCAATGACTTGCACCAACCCGCCGGAACCGCCGATGTGTTCGCGAATTCTCATGGATAGCCGGCAGTAACACATGTTCGGAGGCCCCTGCCTCGATGCTGTTGCTCGGCTTGAATGAGGGACGCCGTCGGCGAGCGTAACATGGTCTGGTTAGTTGTGTTTGTCGTGGCCTCCGCGGCGGTGGGTGTCACTGCGAAGTACGCGGCGCAGGAAGCGGTCGTACCGCGGCTCCAGCACCGCCCGGGCACGCCCATCGAGATCGTCGCGAAATGCCGTGAGGCCGTCATCGCGGCGGGAGAGCACATGCTTCCGAGATGAATGCCGAACTGGTCAGAGTCGACGCCACGAGCGCCGGAGCGATGCGTTCGGCGAGGGTCGACAGACGGCCCCGGTGGAAGTCGGACTCGTCTATTCGCGTCCCAGCGGGCCGGAGGCTCGCCAGGCGATGATCGAGTGCCGCATCGACCGAAGTGGTCGGGTCAGCCTTGCGGGGCGTGCGGACCAGCCCAACGTGAGCATCCGTTCGAGCTTGCATGAGTAGGGCACAAGATCGGCCCAAATCCTATCAGGGGTCGTCCGGTCGCGGCACCGGCGGTTCAGCGGCAAGAACGTGAGCCGCCTCATGCCACCGCGAAATCGATGCGAATGACCGCCTCGTGGTCGACGACGACCGTTTGATCCGCATCATAATCCACGTCGAACTCGCGGTTCTGCCCGACGATATCGAGGTCGACATCCTGATCGGTGTACAACTGCTCGAGCACCGCAACGTCGACGCTGATCCGGTACCGTTCTTCGAGCTTGTCCTCGATGTCGATGTCCAAGCCGAAGGACTGATCAGCGTCGACACTCTGCTCGACGACAACGGAACCGCCCTGTCCATTGTCGGAGGTTCCAATTCTCACCGATGTCGTCTGATCGACTTCCACCGAATCCCGCATGAAGAGGTCCACGTACAACACGTTGTTTTCATTGAAGATGTCGAGGTCGATCCACAAGTCCTCGTCGATCCGCATATCTTGATCGATAAAGACGAGGAGTATATCGCCATCGGTGTCGAATTCCAGGTTGAAGTCCTGGTCGAGGTCGACGTCTTGATCGAACCGGAGGCGCGTCACTACGGATCCCTGATAGCCGCGGACGAAAACGCTGGCGTCCTGCTCGACAGTCACGAGCTGCGTGCTATCGTCCTCCTCGACGGGCGGCTCGGCAGAAGGCGCTGGGTCTCCACCGTCGGCGGACTTAGGGTCACTACCACCTTGATCACCCACCGCGGTCTGTTGCGTGACGGTCCGAGCCGGCCCATCAGGCGGTTCTGGAGGGGTGAACTTGGCAGCCAGCCCTGAGGCACCATCGACCTGCACGCGCTCCGACAGTTCGACCTCGTCCACGCTCGTGAACGAAGCTCCCGATTTTGCCGCTCCGGGCGAGGGCACGGCGCCGTGATAGGCAGTGGCCTCGAAGGCGGGCGAGGCAGCGTCCGGCACCGAATGGCGCACGGATGAGGTGTCGGGAGCGGCGAAGCCGGCCGACGCCTGCGGCCCGCCGAGCAGCGGATCATCCGCCGCGATGAGCTCATCCGGATCCGCCTCGAACTGCGGCAGAAGGTCCCGGGTGGCTCGGTCGAACGGCAACATTCCTCTGCCCTCCGAGCTTACCTCCCGCCTAGCATGCCAGCCGTGTTCGAGGAGGCCAGATACCTGATCGGGTGCCGTCGATCGCCATTGATTAAACCAATCGAGTGATCCGCAGCCGAACTAAAGAATCCTGTTCATGGAGAGGGGTGCCGCCCGTGTGACTGCTGTCACTTCGCAACGATCCGGGAGATCCCGTAAGTATCTGATCCGACAGGCGGCAGGCGGAAATGACTTCCTTCGCATCATAGCCCGGTATTCAGCGTTCTCAGTCGTGACTTAATGAAAATGGGTGATACCCAAATCGCAGCAAGTGTGGCCTAATAATGAAATTGTTGAGTCTAAAAGACGTTGGGACGGTCCCCCCTGCAAGCACCCTGAACCGTCCGTCCCAGCGGTCAAAAAAATTCAACTGCGAGAACAACAGCCGCCGGGAAGACGCGCGGGTCTTCGCGGCAGGGAGGAACTTGCAATGAATTCGCCGTCAGTGCTCAGTCAAGGTTCAGCCGATCAAGCTCAAATTCATGATCAGGTTTTGGCTCTCGTCGACCCGGAGCCGCTACCTCGCGAGTGTCTGGCCGAGGTCTTGCGATCGGCATTCTCAAGAACGCTGGTGATCGCAGTTGCAGATGTCGGTGAAATCAACCCGGAGATGGGCATTCCGGTCGGGCTGGGATTGCTCAAGGTCGTCAGCCCCTATGCGCCGGGCACGATCGCCCAGCGCGTCAGGAACTTCGAGCAGCATCTGCCGGGTACGCCGGTTATCGTCATCGGCTGCGGCAGCGAGTGCTTTGCCATCGAGGCCATCAATGCGGGTGCGCGGGGATTCCTCCCGGTCACCGATCCGCTCCGGATCGCCATAGCGGCAGTCCGCCTCGTGCTTGCCGGCGGGATCTATTATCCGCTGCGCTTCCCGCCCGAGTTCACGCCCGTCGGAGATGCCATCTTGGATGGACGGCGCCGGTCGCCGGCCGCGCTTCCGCGACCCCAGGCGCTCGACCCCGGTCCCGGCCCGAGTCAGCCCGTGAACGGAGCCGCCGCAACCGGTGACCAGACCGCCCATTTCACAGCCCGAGAGCTGGACGTCCTTGCCGCGTTGCAGAGGGGCCGATGAACAAGTGGATCGCGAGCCAGCTCAACCTCTCGGAGAATACGGTCAAGGTTCACATCAGACACATCATGCGCAAGCTAAAGGCCACGAACCGCACTCAAGCGGTGATCTACTCGCAAAGCCAGGGAGCGTGGCAGGGGGCGTGGTCGGCGAGCCATCCGGATGCCGGTCCGCTCCCGGCGGGCACCACGTAGAGTTCGAACCCGACGGACGTCCTCAACGCGCGCTCGTGATGGTTGCTTGGTTTTGACGAGGAGCCTGGGATGGATCAGCTTCTGGCGGGTAGCGAGATCACCGAAGGTACAGCCGTTCGCTCGGGAGCCGGCCAAGCCGATCCTCCGCGTTCGGCGGAGACGCGCGCAGCAGAGAAACTCGAAGGGTGGAGCTTGCCGGGCCGGCGGTCGGGACTGACATGGTCTGTGGTGGGCAAGTGCTCGCGCCGGTCCGGATTCTCGGTGGGCTATGTCGTTCAGAACAGCAAGGGGACCAGGGCGTTCCTGAAAGCTACCGACATTGCGTTCTCGCGCCCTAAGGACGGGGAGTCCGTCTCCAAGAAGCTCCAACGGATCATGAAGCTTCACACCTACGAACGGGACATCCTGACGATCTGTCGTGGCAACGGACTCGATTGCATTGTCCCCTGCATCGATGAAGGCGAGATCGTGGTCGACGACGAAGGGAGTGGAGGCGTGGTCCTCTACCTGGTGTTCGAACTCGCCAAGGGAGACGCACGTGCCAAGATCCTCTCCGGCGAGACAGGTATCGTCCGGGCGGCGCGTGCCCTCCGCCAACTCGCGACCAGTCTACAGCAATTGCATTCGGCCAAGATCACGCACAACGACATCAAGCCTGCCAATCTTCTGATCTTCGGCGGCGGCCGCTACAAGCTGGCCGACCTCGGGCGTGCTACGAGCGATTACTTCGTCGGGCCTTACGATGCGATCGCGTGCGCGGGGGACAAGCGATACGCTGCACCGGAACTGCTTTATTCGATGAACGGTCCCGCGCGAAAGAAAGTCGAATTCGAACGACGTACGGCAGCCGATCTGTATGCTCTCGGAAGCATGGCGTTCTTTTTCCTGGCGAGGCGGATGCTGACACCCAGCATGCTGGGCGTGCTCCAGTCGCACCACCCGGAGTTGGTGCCGACGAAGTGGGCCGGAGATTTCGGAACCGTGCTGCCCTGTTGGCAGCAGGCTCTGCGCGATTGCATGGCCGACGCAGAACGGGAGGCCGAAAGTTGGCCGATCGGAAACGCCATGCGGGCAGAGCTCTTGAGCGCCATCGGAGAGCTCTGCGAGCCGGATGTTCTCTCCCGGGGACGTGCCGGAAGATGCCCCGGCCTGCCGCGATACAGCCTCGAGCATTATGTTTCGCTGTTCGGCAGGATCCACCAGGAGATGGCAGGCGGACGTACGAAAAGCGCCAAAGTCGTCTAATCGGGGACGGCCCGAGGCCCACATCGAGGTTCCCAGGCACGTCTGGTGCACTCCGGTCGATCCGATGCTCGCACGGGTCGGTCCGGTTCGAAGACCCGGTGCCACGCTTCCCGATGACGACTCTGACGTCTAATTCTCGCGGAAGGCTCGCCGGAAGCTGTCGAGGACGGGCCCGAGAGCGTAGCGCGCAACCGTGAACTCTCCGGTCCTGATGAGCACCTCGACCGGCATCCCGGGCATGATTTCCACGTTCGGGATCTGGCGGAGCGATTCCTCGTCGATCTGAATGCGGGCCAGATAGTAATGCTGTTCCGTCGCCTTATCGATCAAGCGGTCGGCCGAGACGTGGATCAGGTGCCCATCGAACGGAGGCACTCGCCGCTGCTTGTAGGGCAGGAGCCGGATACGGGCCATGAGGCCCGGGCGAACGAGGTCGATGTCGTCGGGCTTGACCTGCGCCCGCACGATCAGGCGATCCTGCCGCGGGACAAGGTCCATGAGCGGTTCGCCGGCCGCGACGACACCCCCTGTGGTGTGAATGCGCAGATCGGTCACGACGCCGGCCTCCGGCGCGCGAACCTCGGTACGCGCGAGCACATCGCTCGCGGCCTGAATGCGCTCGAGAAGCTGAAAGATCTGGTTCTGGCTGTCGCGAAGGCTTTGTGCGATCTCGGAGTGGACATCCAATTCCCAGCTTCAGGATCTGGGCGTCCGATTCGCCGACCGCCTGTTCGGCACGGGAAATCTGAGCCAAGGTATCTCCCCGGCGCCCATCGATCTCCGCCTGCTCGCGCTGGAGCTGGAGGAGGCGCGGACGGGTCTGCAAGCCCTTCTCAACGAGCGGAGTGATGACGGCCAACTCCTCGACGATGATCGAAGCACGCTTTGACGCGGCGGCCTGCAGGAACCGCAGCCCCTCGATCTCCCGTAGGGTCTGGGCCTTCCGCTGCGTGATCACTTCGAGGCGCGAGGCGTGCAGCTTGCGACGCGTATCGAAGATCTTCGTCTGTCCGGACAGGATCTCCGCAATGGATGAATCGTTCCTCGCCATCTGACGAAGCGGCAATGGAAACTGAATCGAGGAGCGTGCGTCGCGTTCGGCCAAAAGGCGCGCCTCTCGGGCCTGTGCGTCCCAGAGCTGACCTTGGAGCGACTGAAGCGTCGTGCGCGCCTTCGTGTCGTCCAGCCTCATCAGCGGCTGGCCCGCACCGACCTCGTCACCGTCCTTGACGAGGATGCGGCCGACGATGCCACCCTCCAGGTGCTGAATTGTCTTGCGGCTCGACTCGGCTTCGATCACGCCTCCCGCGATCGCCGCACTCTCGAGCGGCGCCTGCACGGCCCAAACGCCGAAGCCGACGAGGAACACCCCGACGATGGCGAATGCCACGGCCATGAGCAGCCGCAGGCGACGGAACGGGCTTGCCGGAGGGTCGGAAGGACATCCGCCAAATCGACCATCGCCGAACGTGGATAGGCCTTCATGATGCGACCCTTTCTGCTCTACCCGCCTCGATCACCGGCGTCTCAGGCCCGGTGAAGCCCCGCTCTCGCCGCCCGGACGGCGTATATTCCGGCGGGCATCCGAAACCTGCGCCGTCCGGACCGGGATCGCCGTCTGTCCGCTCTTGATCTTTTCGATTACGTCGCGGCGCGAACCGAACGCATTGGCAACTCCGTTGTCGAGCACCAGGATCTTATCCGACACGCTGAGGATCCCGAGGCGCTGCGCAATGATGACGACCGTAGCACCGCGCTCCCGCATCTCCATGATGGCCTGCCGCAACGCTTCCTCGCCCTCGGTATCCAGGCTGGCATTCGGCTCGTCGAGGACAACCAGTCGGGGGCGCCGAAAAAGCGCGTGCGAGGCCCAGACGCTGGCGCTGACCTCCTGAGAGCCGCACGCCGCTCTCTCCGATATCCGTGTCGTAGGCCTGCGGCAGCCGCATGATGGTTTCGTGCAGACCGACACGCGTCGCCGCGGCGATCACTTCCTCGGCCGATGTTTCCTGCAGCCTGGCGATGTTGTCTCGAATGCTGCCACCGAACAGTTCGACGTCCTGCGGCAGGTACCCGAAATGGCGGGAGGCGCCTGCCCCCATCCAGGTCCTGATGTCGGCTCCGTCGAGCCGCACGTGGCCGGAGGTGGGCGTGATCGTCCCGGCAATGAGCCTTCCGAGCGTCGACTTGCCGGCGCCGGACGGTCCGACGACCCCGAGGATCTCGCCGGGCTCCAAGGCGAACGTAATCCGCCGCAACGCCATGCTATCCGCGCCGGGAGGAACGAAGGTGACCTGCTCGACCGAGAGTTCTCCCCGCGGCCGCGGCAGCCGCATGCCCGGCTTGGCGGGTGGGCTCGCGCTCATGTGCTTATGAAGGCGGCTGTAGCTCAGCCTCACGCCTGTAACTGCCTTCCACGTCCCGATCGATCCTTCGATTGGGCCGAGCGACCGGCCCAGCAGGAGCGAGGCGGCGAAGATCGCCGCGGGGCTCAGGTCGTGCAGGATGACGAGCGTCGCCGCACACGCCATGACCCCCACTTGGGTCAGCAACCGCACGAAGCGGGCCAGCGCCTGGATTCCGGACGCTCGCACGCCCGCGCTGAGCTGCGCCGCCTTGGCTTCGGTCTGCTCGTCATGGAGGATGCGGGCGACACCCGGAAGCATCCCCATGGCGGTGATCGCCTCCACGTTTCGGAGCAGCGACTCGAAGCGGTGCTGGCTGTTGGACCAACCCACGCTTGCCCGAGCGATCGGCTTGCGCGTAACGACCTCGTTCAAGAGAGCCAAGCCGAACAGAACGACGGATGCGACAAGGCCGATAATGCCGAGGAGGGGATGAACCAGGATCATCGCGAGGATGAAAATCGGAGTCCATGGCAGGTCGAACAACGCCGTGCAGGCGCTTCCGCCGAAGAAGGAGCGTATGGAGCTCAGGTCGCGCCAGCTTTGTGCAGCCCCCGCCAGATCGTTCCGGGCCGCGGTCTGAACGGCGGTCGTCAAGACCGAACCCTGAAGCCGATCGTCGATCCAGGTGCCCACACGGGCCAGTATCTCACGCCGCAACGCCTCCAGGACGGCGTGAACCGCGAGGGCGACCACCACGATGGCCGTAAGCATGACGAGCGTGTCGAGACTCTGGCTCGACAAGACGTGATCGTAGACATTGAGGAGATAGAGCGGGACCGTGAGCGCCAGGACATTGATGAAGAAGCTGAGGGCGAGAACCAACAGCAACGAAGCCCGGCAGGCCTTGAACGCGGATTCGATCGCGGTCTGCGGGCGAGCCTTCACCCAGGAGAATGCCATCCGATCGGCCTCCTTTGATCGACGCGGATCCCGGCGGCGATTGGTCACCGCCGGGATAGTCCTCCGTCAGGGTTGGTTTGACTACAGCCTTCGACTGACTGGGAGAGCGCCGGCCGCTAGCCGATATCGACCTCGATATCGACGGTTTGAATCGAGACTTGCTCCTGGGTGACGTCGGCTTCCTGGTCGATATCGGAGAACGCATTCCAGTTGGCGTCCTGATCGATGTCGGAGTCCTGGAACTGATCGGTGTCCTGATCGACATCGACATAGACGTCGTTGTCGTCGCTGCCGTCGTCGATATCGACGTCAAGGAAAGCTTTCTGGTTGGAGAGCTGATCCTGCTCGACGTCCGCCTCCTGGTCGACCTCGGTGAAGAAGTTCCAGATCGCCTCCTGCTCGATCTCGAAATCCTGATCCTGATCGGCATCCTGCTCGACGTAGAAGTACACGTCGTTGTCCGAGCTGTCGATCGTGGTCGTCAGATCGGCGTGCTGAATCGCGTCCTGATCCTGCTTCACCTCCCCCTCTTGATCGATATCGGAGTAGACGTTCCAGTTCGCCTCCTGATCGACCTCCGACTCTTGGTCCTGCTCTTCGACCTCCTGATCGACATACGAGATAGACCTCGTTGTCGTCACCTCCGCTGCCGCCGCCCTCATCGATCTCGATATCTGCGGCCGTGGTCTGTTGGGCCGCTTGCGACTGCTCGACCTCGTCGGCTTCCTGATCAACTTCCGTGGCGAAATTGTAATTCGCATCTTGGAAGACGTCGGATTCTTGGTCCTGATCCTCGACTTCGCTTTCAATATAGGCGTAGAAGTCATTGTCGTCGGCCATGGAGAACTCTCCCATCGAATGGACGAGCCGTGCCGGTCGGCACCCGGAACGGTCCGAGAGGCCTTCCGTCCTACGGCCGGAACAGGCATCGGCAGCGAAGAAGGTCGACGGTCTCTGCTCTGCGAAAAAGCTGCCAATTCTGGTTCGGTCCGAAAGGGTCTGGTGGCCGCTTCGTGTCACCCGAACTGGTGAGGCGTCGCCCAAACCGCCGATATCAGCCGTTTGCCGGAGGTCGACCACTCATTCCGGGTGAGGATGCGAGGTTGTAGTGCCTCCACGTCTCGCCTGCAGCGACCGGAGACGGCACGTCCGATCCGCATCGGCATCCGGGGCGAACGAGATCCGTCAGGCTCAATGAAAACAGCGCGAGCCGAGAGCATGCTCCCGGCATTCTCCTACGCTTCGTGCTCAGACTTCCGGCAGGTCGCCGGCATCGATCGTGATCGTGACCGCACCTTCCACGTCGGCGCTGTCCAGCATCAACGTGTCGAGTTCCCATCCACCGGCATCGCCGTCGATGTCCGTGAGCGCCAGTTGAACTGCGCGTAGAATGATGGCGACGTCGACATCCACATCGACATCGAGATCGTCGTCGATGTCGATATCGACCTCGACATCGTCGTTCGAGTCGGCTGTCTGGTCGGCGTCGACGTAGACTGCGGTATCCTCCGCCTCGTCCACGTCGATGTCCAGGTCGCTATCGATGTCGATGGCGCTGTCGAACCGCACCTTGATGTCGGCAACGATGACGCCGTCTTCTTCCTCGATGTCCACATCCACCCGAAGCCGCGTGGCGATTTCGATTTCCTGATCGGTTCTGAGGTAGAGTTCCGAGGGTTCGTCCTCCCCTGCGTCGCCATCATCGTGCTCGATGTCGATATCCTGCTCGAGATCGAGGTCCTGCTCGGCATCGATGTCGAGATTCACGACAACCGGACGGGAGCCGATGATTTCGACATCGACATCGATGTTGTCCTCTACGATCGCGCTTTGCTCGGCGTTCAGATCGAAATCATCCGCCCCGGAGACATTCGAGTCGATATCCTGGTCGAGATCCTCATCCGATTCGACTTCGGTGATGATCGAACTCTCAAACGCGCTGTCCGCATCGAAGTCGAGCTCGACATCTTGCGCGGCGTCCGCATCCTGATCCACTTCGAATGCGCCGCGCTGGAGATCGTTGAGCTCGTCCATCGTCCGTCCTCCGCGCGAGTGCGCCGGCCACCCGAGTCACAGCATTCCGAATTCGAAGCGTGGGCGATAGCTGCCAAGTCGGGCGAAGCATACGGACGCTGCGGATCAGCCGTCCGCATTAGATCGTCGGGTGCCTGGTGTTCGGCCCCCGAGGGCTTATTCGTTCGAGTGACGCGACGGGGAGCATCGGCTCTCCCGTCTCTCCTGTTTCGGCTGAGATCTCTGCGGCGGATCAGGACGGCGCCCGACGGAGGGACGCATCTGTCCTCACGCCGCATTCCGTCGACTTGAACCGGGGCCGCGCGTTCCTTCCCGCGCACCCTAATTCGAATGGGTTAATTGTGGATCCGACCTGCCAGGGCTAAGGTTCGCTAAAGTGCTGAAATAAGAGCAACTTTGGTGCCGAGCAGTACCGCCCACGCCGCTCGTCCACGGCATCCTCAGATGGCCTCGTCAATCATTTCCGGGGAGAGATCATGAATCAATTTGCTTCGATCATGTGCGACGCCCGCGTCTCGCGCCTCAAACAGGCGGGGACGGCCTTGGCTGTCGCGCTGCCGATCATGTTTGCGGGCGGCGCCGGAGCCCAGAACCGGCTCCCTGAGAGAAGCCCTCTTCCCCGGCGGCATCGACGGTCCCGGCCACCGACGCGGTGCGGGCCAATTCCGGGACGCTGGGGATCATTTCCGGGGGTGCGGACGGGACCTACATCCGGATAGCGGCGGATCTGGCGAACGTGCTCGACGGCGAGAGCCTGCGCATTCTGCCGACGATCGGGCGGGGCTCGCTGCAGAACCTGCGCGACATCATGTTCCTGCGCGGGATCGACATCGGCATCGTGCAGATGGACGCCCGCGACGGGCTCAAGGCGGAGGGCCTGCAGGAGCAGGCGCTGGCGCGGCTGCGCTACATCACGCGGCTGTACAACGAGGAGATCCACGTCCTGGCCAGCCGCGAGATCGGCGACCTCCGCCAGCTCGAGGGCCAGAAGGTGAACATCGACAAGGCCGGCAGCGGCACCAACCTGACGGCGCGGCTGATCTTCGAGAAGCTCGGCATCAAGCCCGAGCTGACCACCTACGACCAGGCCTCCTCGTACGAGCGGCTGCGCTCGGGCGAGCTCAAGGCGGCGATCTACGTGGCCGGGCGGCCGGTGCGGGCGATCTCGGAGTTCCAGGCCGAGGGCCGCTTCCATCTCCTGCCGATCCCCTTCGAGGGCGAGATCGCCGAGGCCTATTTCCCGGCCAAGTTCACCCGCGCCGATTATCCGCGCCTGCTCGCCGAGGGCGAGGAGGTGCACACGCTGGCGGTGGGCAGCATCCTGGCGGTGTTCAACTGGCCCGAGCGCAGCGAGCGCTACAAGCGCGTCGAGCGCTTCGTCAACGCCTTCTTCTCGCGCTTCGACGAGTTCCTGCAGCCCGGCCGGCATCCGAAATGGAAGGAGGTCAGCCTCACCGCCGAGGTGCCCGGCTGGCAGCGCAGCAAGCCGGCCCAGGACTGGATCGACGCCGGCGCCGCCGACGGGCCGGCCACCACCGCCACCACCGGCGACCTCACCGCCTTCATGACCAGCCGCGGCCTGACCCCCGCGCCGGCCGACCGCGAACGCCTGTTCCAGGACTTCCTCGCCTGGCACCGCACCCGCGGCAGAACCCCAAACCGGAGCCGCCCGATGAACGACCCATCGCGTTCCCCCGATGCCACGCAGACCGCGTTCGACGAAGCCGTCGATGCCGTCCGGCGACTGGCCGCGGAGGGACGCGATCCGACGCCGGAAGAGATCGCCAGCCTATTCGGCGACGGAGACGGCATCGACCTCGCCAAGCTTCTCCGTTCCTTCGAGCTCCGAGCCGGGGAGGCAGGCGCCGCCCGGGATTCTCCCGGTGCGGACACCTCCAATGAGGGACTCCCCCGGCGGCTGGCGCGCGCCGAGAGGGCTGCTCCCGCGGTATCGGCGGAGATGTCGGAGGACGATCTGCCTTCGCTGCGACCGATGGGGTGGATCGTCCTTGCCGGCGAGATCAGCGTTGCCGCAGTCCTGGTGTTCCTTCTCGCGCCGTCGCTGCTTAACGACCCCTACGGCCGCATCGTCGAGCCTCTGACAAGATTGCTCCCGAACGCCGCGGCGCAACCCGCTGCCCAACCCGCATCCGCGCGCCGAGACACGATCACTCACCCACCCTTCGAACAACCTCCTTCCACCGTGCGCTCGGTCGCCCTTGCGGCGACGCCGGCCGTGATGCGTGAGGAGAGCGCGGACGTACCGGCGCCATCTCTCCCGCCGATCGAAACCGTTCGTTTCGAGGTGCCGTCTGCAGGGAAGGTGCAGTCTGCTCTCGCCCTCCCGGAGGACGAGGAACCCATCGTCGCCCACGTGGCCGTCGAGCCCTCTTCATCGGCGCGAGCCGAAACCGACAAAACCGCATCTCCCGTCATTCGACTCGAGCAATCGCCCGGGCCTCCTGCTCCGGAACCCCCGCCGCAACAATCTCCCGCCCGGGAGGCGGCAATACCGGAGCCGGTCGCACCCGGGTCATCCGAACCCGAACCATCATGGGAGGTCGCAGGCGGCCCGTCAGGCGCGGCCCCGGAGGCGGGACGGCCGATTCCCATCGACGATGCCGCGTCTCCTGCTCCGCCGGTTTCAGACGTCGCGTCCCACCCGGACGACTCGACCCCTTCGATGGCGGCAAACCGTTCGGTCGAGTCTCCCCTGGAGGCGGAGGAAGCCGGCGCGAGCGGCGACGCGCCGATGCCTCCTCCGGCGCCGCTCGCGTCGGAACTCACCTCCATTGCTCCCGACCCGTCGACGACGTCCGCTCTCACCGGGCCGTCCCCCACCTCGTCGAAACAGAGCGACCGACTCGCTCACGGAGCCGTTCTCCGCTTCAACGATGCGAGCAGCCGAATTGGCCGAGGCTCTTGCGGCCGAGCGCAAGCAAGCCCTCGAAAGAGAAATGGAGCGGGCCGACAGCCTGGCACGCGAGTTGGCGCAGATCAGGGAGGAGGTGAGCGCTCTCCGAAACCGCTCCCGGCACGGCTGGACCAGCTTCCCTGCCCTGCCCCTTCCCTTGTTGGCTCCCGTCGATCCGGCGCCACCGGCGGCGTCCCACGAAGCGAGCAAGATCGTCCAGCCATCATTCCAACGACCGGAGTCACCGGCCCAGACCTTCGCGCCCACCGCCGAGGTGCACACTCGCCCCAAAATGCCGCCGCCCGCCGACTCGGCAACAGCTACGGTCGCGCAAGCCGCGCCGCCGGTTCCATCGGCGGCAGGGCCTCCGGTCGCGATCGCTGCCCCACCGCTCCCGGAAACGGTGCGAGCGGCCCCCGCACCTGCGCTGCAGCCGCATGCACCCGCTCCCTCCGGCCACCAGCGCCTCCTCGATCGGGCCACGGCACTCATCAAGGCCCACGACATCAGCGGTGCGCGCCTGGTCCTGGAGCGGGCGGTGTCGGAGGGCAGCGTCGAGGCCACGCACCTCCTCGCTCAGACCTACGATCCGCGCATGCTGAAGCTGTGGGCGGTCGTCGGCTTGCCGGGCGACGCGGCGCGAGCGGACGAGCTATACGCAAGGGCGCGGGCTGCCGGAATGCGTGTGCCGCCGGGACGCATCGTCCGCAACTGAGGCCGTTCCGACCGCCGTGGAATCGGATCGCGTCCCGTCGTGCTGCGTTTCTGCCGGTCTGCGGGACCCGCGCCACCGGTTTTGCGAAAGAAGTTGAACGCGCAACGACAGCTTCGAGGAACCGATCCAGCCGGCGCTCGATGCTGCTCAACCGGGATGCTCCGTCGTCCGCCGGGTCCTTCCGGCGGCCGGCGGAATCGAGGGTATCGTGATCGAGGAACTTCGGCTCGGGTCCGAGCGGGAGGTCCGCAAGTTCGAGAAGACTCATCGAGTCCAGGTCCCTCGGCCAATAAGGGTCGTCGGTAAATGGGCACAAGGGAGCGATCCTCCGTCCATCGGACGATCGCCGGGACATCCCTCTGAGCCATTCCAACGCCATGCTGCTTTCATGCCGCCATCCTCCCCTGCGGCCGAAATGGACATGAACTGATGTCCCCTGTAGAAAAACTGCATGCGTATTCCGCTCAACGCGCTGCGGGCCATCGAGGTTGTCGGACGAACCGGCTCTCTCGGCAGGGCTGCGCAGGAGCTCAACGTCTCGGTGGGTGCGGTCGGTCAGCATATCCGCAAGGCGGAAGAGCGGTTGGGTCTCGCCCTGTTCGACCGCACGCCGGCAGGTCTCGTGCCGACGAAGGACGGGCAGAGGATGCTCGCCAGGCTGCGCCCCGGCTTCCGGGCCCTCGACGAAGCCGTCGAGAGCGTGGTCCGGACATGTCAGCCGGTCCTGACGATCACGGCGGCGCCGGCCTTCGCGTCCCGGTGGCTCGTGCCGCGCCTGTCGCGGTTCAGCGCCGCTCACCCGAACATCGAAATCCGCGTGGACGCGACCACCAAGGTCGTCGATCTTACGCGCTCGCCAGCCGACGTCGCGGTGCGCATGGGACGGGGCGGGTGGCCGGACGTCCATGCGGAGAAACTGGCGCCCCACGACGTGTTTCCGGTCTGCGCACCAGCCTTCCGTGATCGTCTTCGCCGTCCCGCGGACTTGGCCCGCGTGCCCGTCATCCACGACGAGGGTACCATCTTTCCATGGGCCGACTGGTTCAGGAGTGCCGGGATCGCACGAGTCCCGCGCCTCGCCGGGCCGACCTTCAGCGACCCCGTTCTCGCCCTCGAAGCGGCCCTTGCAGGCCAGGGTGTCGTCCTTGCGTGGGAGATGATCGTGGCCGACGCCATCGCCGACGGCCGGCTCATCCGGCCCTTTCCGACCATCTCCAAGACCCCCGTATCCTACTGGCTCCTGGCCACTCCGGCGAAGCTGCGCCTGAGAACCGTGCGAGCCTTCAGATCCTGGCTCGTCGAGGAGGTGGACCGGACACTGCGCCCGCGCACCTGATCGTGCGGCTCAACGTAGTCGCGCGGTCGGGCATGATGTATCGCGATGCGGGCGCTCGCAGGGTCGCACTGCCGGAGATGCCCCTGCGGGAAGCCGGACAGCCCCGGTTCCGAGCCGTTCCACCCGGCATGCTTTGTGCTTACAGTGTGACGCCGACCCCATGGTCCGAAGGGATACCAGATGTCTTCCAGCACAATCACGCGCCGCTCCATGCTCGGGATCGGAGCCGGCTTCCTGAGTTCTGCAGCAATCGGGACCGCCCCGGCTTTCGCGCAGGCGAAGTCTAAGCCCATCAAGGTCGCATCGATCTACACGGTGCCTGTCGAGCAGCAATGGGTGTCGCGCATCCACAAGGCGCTCAACGCTGCGAAGGATCGCGGCGACGTCACCTACAAGTGGTCCGAGAACGTCGCCAACAACGATTACGAGCGCATCATGCGCCAGTATGCCGAGGAAGGATCGGATCTCGTCATCGGCGAGATCTTCGGCGTGGAGCGGGCGGCCCGGCGGGTCGCCGCGAGCTACCCCAAGGTCGCCTTCCTGATGGGATCGTCCTTCGGCCCCTCGAAGCCCAACCTTGCGGTCTTCGACAACTTCATCCACGAGCCCTCTTATCTGACCGGCCTCATCGCCGGGAAGGTGACGAAGTCGAACACGATCGGCATGGTCGGCGGCTATGCGATCCCCGAGGTCAACCGCCTCATGAACGCCTTCATGGACGGCGCCCGGGAGATGAACCCGAACGTCAAGTTCCTCGTGAGCTTCATCAACTCCTGGTACGATCCGCCCAAGGCCAAAGAGGCCGCCTTTGCGATGATCGATCGCGGTGCGGACATCATGTACGCGGAACGCTTCGGCGTCTCCGACGCCGCGAAGGAGCGGAACGTCAAGGTGATCGGCAACGTGATCGACACCTCGAGCCAGTATCCCGGTACCGTCCTGGCGAGCGCCTTGTGGCATATGGAGCCGACCGTCGACCGCGCGATCAAGGCGGTCCTCGAGGGCCGGTTCGAGGCGGCGGATTACGGCCAGTACAGTTACATGTCCTACGGCGGCGCGAGCTTCGCGATGGACGAGAAGCTCGTCCCCGCCGATGTTGCCAAACTGGTCAAGGAGAAGGAGAAGGAGATCACGGACGGTCTGTTCCGCGTGAACGTGAACGACGCGGAGCCGAAGTCGAGCTGATCCGTTCCTCCTGACGGAAGGCCGGCCGCATCCGCGTGGAGGCGGCCGGCTCGCAACCCCATGGATCCCACCTCCCCGATCGTCCTCTCGCTCAGGGGCGTGACGAAGCGCTTCGGCCCCCTCGTCGCGAACGACGCCATCGACCTCGACTTGCGGCGCGGCGAAATTCTCGCCCTCCTCGGCGAGAACGGCGCCGGCAAGACGACTTTGATGAACATCCTCTTCGGCCATTACGTCGCCGATGCGGGATCGATCTTGGTCGCGCAGGCCGACGGGGCGCTCGTGCCGCTGCCGGGCGGAGCGCCGCATGCCGCACTGGAAGCGGGCATCGGCATGGTGCACCAGCACTTCGCGCTCGCCGAGAGCCTGACCGTGCTCGAGAACATCGTGCTCGGGACACGGCCGCTCGCGGCCCCGAGCCTCGGCCTGAGGGACGCTCGGGCCCGCCTGGTGGCCCTGATGCGCGACAGCGGCCTCGTCGTGCCGCTGGATCAGCCGGTGGAGCGACTGGCGGTCGGCGAACGCCAGCGGGTCGAGATCCTGAAGGTCCTCTACCGCGGTGCCAGGATTCTCGTTCTCGACGAGCCGACCGCCGTGCTCACGCCGCAGGAGGTGGAACGGTTGTTCGATGTGCTGCGGCACCTCAGGCGATCGGGGCTCGGCGTGATCTTCATTTCCCACAAGCTGCGCGAGGTCATCGCGCTCGCCGACCGCGTCGCAGTGCTGCGCGGCGGCCGGAAGGTTGCGGAGAGGCCGGTTGCCGGGACGAACCGAGTTGAGCTCGCCGCCCTGATGGTCGGACGCACGGTGCCGGAGAGCCGCCGCGAGCCCCGCCCGCCCGGCCGGGTCGCGCTCGTCCTCGATGAGGTGCGCGTCCAAGGTCAGGCCGGCCGGGTCGGTCTCAAGGACGTTTCACTGACGGTGCACGAGGGCGAGATCGTCGGTATTGCCGGCGTTTCCGGCAACGGCCAGACATCGCTCGCCGGGATGCTCGCCGGGACCGTGCGGGCCGAGGCTGGATCCGCCAGCCTGTTCGGCGTTCCGCTCTACCGCGATCCGGCCGGCGCGGTGCGCGCCGGCGTCGCGCGCGTACCGGAGGACCGCCATCACGAGGGGATCGTGGGCACGCTCAGCGTCGGCGAGAACCTGTTCCTTGAAACCCTTCGGGACAATCGAATTCAGCGCCTCGGTTTCCTGCGCTTTGCCGCGTTGCGGGCGCTGGCCCAGGACGCCATCGCGTCCTTCGACATCCGCTGCCCGGGCCCGGATGCGCCGATCCGGCTGCTCTCCGGCGGCAACATCCAGAAGGTCATCCTCGCCCGCGGCCTCGGCCGCGATCCCAAACTCGTCATCGCGTGCCAGCCGACCCGTGGGCTCGACGTGGGCGCCGCCGCGGACGTGCATCGTCGCCTGCTGGAGGCCCGCGCGCGCGGGGTTGCCGTCGTGCTGATCTCGGAGGACCTCGACGAACTCCTGGCCTTGTCGGACCGCATCGCCGTGATGACGCGGGGCCGGCTCCTGCCGGCGGAGCCCGTGGAGAGCGTGACGCTCGAGGATCTGGGATTGAAGATGGCGGGCCACGCCCACCGGAGCGACGCCGCATGATCCGTTTCGAGCCGCGGGAACGGATCGGTCCTTTCGTCACGGCCGCAGCGCCGGTCGGGGCCCTCGTGGCGGCCCTTGCGCTCTGCGCACTGCCGCTCGCCTTTGCGGGCGCTCCCCTCTGGCGGGCCTTCGCGCTCATGGCGGCGGGCGCGGCGGGCTCGGTCTTCGCCCTGACCGAGACCTTGACGCGCGCGACGCCGTTGATCTTCACGGGCCTCGCGGCGGCTTTCGCATTCCGGGCGCGGCTCTACAATATCGGCGCGGAGGGGCAGCTCTATGCCGGTGCTCTCGCCTCGGTCGCGGTCGGGACCGGCGCGTTCGACGCACCTTCCATCGTCCTCGTGCCGATGGTCCTCGGCGCTGCGGCGCTTGCGGGCGGCCTTTTGATGCTCGGACCGACCTTTCTGAAAGTGCGGCTCGGAGTCGACGAGGTCGTCACCACGCTCCTGTTGAACTTCGTCGTGCTGCTCTTCGTCCAGATGATGCTCGAAGGCCCCTTCAAGGACCCGATGGGCGGCGGCTGGCCGCAAAGCGAGCCGATCCTCGACGCCGGCGCCCTGCCTCCCCTCGTGGAGCGGATGCGCCTTCACGGCGGCTTCCTCATTGCGGTCGCCCTCGCAGCGGCACTCCACATCGTGATGACCCGGACGGTGTTCGGGCTCAAGATGCGGGCGGTCGGCGACAACGTCTCTGCCGCCCGCTATGCGGGAATCGGCGTCACCGGCCTGATGCTTGCGGTCGGCTTTCTGTCGGGGGCCCTCGCGGGCCTGGCGGGCGCGTCGGAGGTGGCGGGCCTCAAGGGCTATCTGACGGCCGATCTCTCCCGAGGCTTCGGCTACGCCGGGATCGTGGTCGCTATGGTGGCTGGCCTGCGGCCGCTCTGGGTCGTCCCCTCCGCGCTCTTCATCGCCGGCATCTTCGTCGGCGCCGACACGATGAGCCGGACGATCGGAGTCTCGAACTACATCGCCGACCTCATCGTCGCGCTCGCGCTCCTGTGCGTGCTCGTCAGCGGCCTCTTCACCCGATACCGGATCCGCTGGAGATAGGAATGGACGGCGTCGTCGACATCCTCCTCTCGGCGAGTTTCTGGGCTGCGGCCGTTCGCATCGCGACCCCTCTCATGTTCGGGGTCCTGGGCGCGCTCCTCTGCGAGCGCGCGGGCGTCCTCAATCTCGGCATCGAGGGGATCTTCACGGCCGGCGCCATGGCGGGGTGGCTGACCGTGTATCTCGGAGGCGGATTGTGGACCGGCGTCGCCGTGGCGGCCCTGACGGGCGCCGCCTTCGGCCTCCTGCACGCGCTGCTCACGGTGCCGCTCGGCCTCTCGCAGCACGTGACCGGGATCGGCGTGACGCTCTTCGCCACGAGCGCGTCCTACTTCACCTATCGCCTCGCGCTGCCGAACGTCTCGACGCCGCCACGGATCGTGCCCTTCCAGCCGTTGAACTGGCCGGGCCTTGCGGACCTCCCGTTCGTAGGCCCCGTCGTGGCACAGCAAACTCCGCTCACGATCCTGGCGCTCGCGCTTTTCGCCGTCGCGGCCTTCGTTCTTTACCGCACGCCCCTGGGGCTCGCCGTGCGCGCGGTCGGGGAGAACCCGGCAGCCGTCGAGGCACAGGGCCTCGACGTGCACCGCATCCGCATCGGCGCCGTGGTTGCCGGCTCGGCCCTGATGGCTCTCGGCGGGGCCTTCCTGACCATGTCGGCCTTCAACGCCTTCTTCTTCGAGATGACGGGAGGGCGCGGGTGGATCTGCATCGCGCTCACGGTCTTCGCCTCCTGGCGGCCCGGCAAGGCGCTGGCCGGCGCTCTCCTCTTCGGCGCCTTCGACGCCCTTCAGCTTCGACTCCAGACGCAGATCGGCGGCGCCGTGCCGAGCCAGGTCTTCCTGATGCTGCCCTACCTCCTCTCCATCGCGGCCCTGTGCATCATCGCGCGCCGCGCCGACTATCCGAAGGCCCTGATGGTCCCCTACATCAAGGGTCAGCGGTAAGCAGGGACACCCCATGAGCTTCGACCTGATCGTTCGCGACGCCACGCTTCCCGATGGGCGCACCGGCCTCGACATCGCCATCCGGGATGGACGGATCGCAGCCATCGAACGCGGCATCCGGGGCGAAGCGGGGCGTATCGTCGAGGCCGGCGGCCGCCTGGTCAGCCCGCCTTTCGTCGACGTGCATTTCCACATGGACGCGACACTCTCGCTCGGGCTGCCCCGGCTCAACCAATCCGGCACCCTGCTCGAAGGCATCGCCCTCTGGGGCGAGCTGAAGCCGCTTCTCACGGCCGAGGCGGTGATGGAGCGCGCGCTGCGCTATTGCGACCTCGCCGTGTCGCAGGGCCTTCTCGCGATCCGCACCCACGTGGATGTGTGCGACGACAGGCTGCTCGCCGTCGACGCCCTCCTCGACGTCAAGAAGCAGGTCGCTCCCTATCTCGACCTGCAACTCGTCGCCTTCCCGCAGGACGGCTACTACCGTTCTCCCGGGGCAGTCGAGAACCTCGCGCGCGCGCTCGACAAGGGCGTGGACGTCGTGGGCGGGATCCCGCACTTCGAACGCACCATGACGGACGGAGCGGCGTCGGTCCGGGCCTTGTGCGAGATCGCGGCCGAACGCGGGCTTCGCATCGACATGCATTGCGACGAGACCGACGACCCCCTCTCCCGGCATATCGAGACGTTGGCCTATGAGAGCCGGCGCCTCGGCCTTCACGGCCGCGTCGCGGGCTCGCATCTCACGTCGATGCATTCGATGGACAATTACTACGTCTCGAAGCTCCTGCCCCTCATGGCCGAGGCGGAGGTGGCCGCCATCGCGAACCCGCTCGTCAACGCGGTGATCCAAGGCCGGCACGATACCTATCCGAAGCGCCGCGGCATGACTCGGATTCCGGAGATGCGGTCCCACGGGATCCTCTGCGCGTTCGGACAGGATTGCACGATGGACCCGTGGTACTCGCTCGGTTCCGGCGACATGCTCGACGTCGCCCATATGGCGCTGCATCTCGGACATATGACGAGCCGCGAGGCGATGCGCTTCTGCTTCGATGCCGTGACGACGAATGCGGCCCGCATCATGGGACTAGAAGCCTACGGCCTGGAACCCGGCTGCAACGGCGACCTCGTGCTGCTGCAGGCGAACGACCCGATCGAGGCCATCCGCCTCAAGGCCACCCGGCTTGCGGTCATCCGTCGCGGGAGGGTCATCGCGGAGACGGGCCCGCGGGTCGCGGAACTCTCCATCGAAGGCCGTCCTCGCCGCATCGACCTGGCGGACTACGCTCCGGCGGTGCGAGGCTGAACGCGGTCCGCAGAGGGTTTCTTTCCTCGCGGGGAGCGGCGCGCGCCCTGGCCTGGATTTTGCTCGTAGACCTCGAAAAGGCACGGGGCCACGCGCACATTGCATATCCTGGTGATCGATCGAAATCCGGAGCGGGCGGGCATCGTCGAACGGGCCCTGAAGGAATCGGGGGACCATCTCGTCGAGGTTTCGTCCGGCACCGGCCATCTGCTCGACCTTCTCCGCCTGATGCAGCCGGACGTGCTGATCGTCGACCTCGACCTGCCGGACCGGGACACGATCGAACAGTTGCGGGTCGCAACGGCCGAAATGCCGCGTCCGATCGTGATGTTCGTCGATCAGAGCGACACGGACGCGATGCGTGCCGCGGTGAGCGCCGGGGTCAGCGCCTACGTGGTCGACGGGCTTCAGGCCAAGCGGGTGAAGCCGATCATCGACGTGGCGGTCGCGCGGTTCCAGGAATTCGACACGCTGCGCCGCGAGCTGGAACTGGCGAAGACCTCCCTGGCGGAGCGCAAGCTCATCGACCGCGCCAAAGGAATCCTCATGCGAGCCAGGGGGTTGAGCGAGGATGAGGTCTACGCGCTCCTGCGCCGAAAGGCGATGAACGAGCAGAAGAAGGTGGTCGAGATCGCACAATCCGTCATCACGGCGGCAGAGCTCCTGAAATGAGCGGCGACCTCGTTCGGCTGCGTGCCGGTTTCATCCCGCTCGTCGACGCGGCCGTCCTCATCGTTGCGGCCGATCGGGGCTTTGCGGCCGAGGAGGGCTTGGCGCTCGACCTGGTGCGGGAGGTCTCCTGGTCGAACGTCCGAGACAAGCTGAAGCTCGGTCACTTCGATGCAGCCCATGTTCTCGCGCCGCTTCCGATCGCCGAGACGCTCGGCGTCGACTATGCCCGCGTGCCCATGACGGTGCCGTTCGCCCTGAACCTGAACGGCAATTCGATCATCGTGAACACCGAGACGGCCGAGGCCCTGGCGTCGTGGGCGGACGGGGATCTCACCGATCCGGCGGTGTCGGGCGCGTCCTTGAAGCGCCTCATCGGCGCCCGCCGGCAGGCATCGCTCGATCCCCTCACTTTCGGCATGACCTTCCCGGTCTCCACCCACAATTATCTCCTCCGATTCTGGATGGCGGCCGCCGGGATCGACCCGGACCGTGACGTGCGACTCGTGGTGCTGCCGCCGCCCTACATGGTGGATTCCCTCCGCAGCGGACACGTGCAGGGCTTCTGCGTCGGGGCGCCGTGGCCGAGCGTCGCCGTCGAGGCGGGGCTCGGACAGATTCTCCATTTCGGCACTGACATCATCGCGACCTGCCCGGAGAAAGTGCTGGCTGTGCGCTCGGATTGGGCCGATGCACACCCGGATCTCGTCCTTCGCCTGACGCGCTCTCTCATCCGAGCCGCGGCCTGGTGTGCCACGCCCGAGAACCGCGTGGAGATGGCCTATCTCCTGTCGGCCGCGGCGAGGGTCGACGTCGCGCCCGAGATCATCCTGCGCATCCTCGAAGGCCGCCTGCGGGTCGACGCGAGCGGACGGGTTCGGGAGAACGCCCGCTACATGATCGTCGAGTCCCGCACCGCGTCCCGGCCCGATCCCCGTCACGCGCTCTGGCTCTATGCGCAGATGGTGCGCTGGGGACAGACGAACCACGATCCTGCGCAAGCCGCCGCGGCTGCCGCGACCTATCGCGCGGATGTATTCGACGCCGCTCTCCGCTCCATGACCGCCCCTCCGGTCGTTCAGGACGGCTTGGGAGCCTTCGCGGGCCCGCCCTTCGACCCCGACGACATCGCCGGCCACCTGCAGGCCTGGTCCATCGGCGCCCGAGGCGATTGACGCCCAAACTTTGTGCATTGCAGCACGCTCCGTGCGCGCTGCGGCCGCGTACGGATTCCGCCCGAGGGATGCGGTACCGAGGGAAAGAGCGGCGATCGGCTCGTTGGCACGGCTCTTGAATAGAGCTTTCCGACACGCCGGCCACGATGCCGGTTTGCATCGTCCAGCGCCGGACGTTCCCAGCACAGCCGCTGTATCCGCCACGCCGCCGAGCGTGGCCGGACGGCGGCTTTTTTTCGTTCCGGCGTAAGGGGGGAGCCCCAAGGCGCCACCACCAGGCCTTCGCACCTTGAGGAACAGGCACATGACCGACAAACGCACTTCCGAGACATCTCCAAGCCGGAGCCTGACGCGCCGCGCCTTTCTCAAGACGACGGCCGGAAGCGCATCGACGGCGGCCCTGCTGGCAGCGGCCAAGACGGCCCTCCCCTTCGGCGCCCACGTCGCCCACGCGGCTGCGCCCGAAGTGCCGAAGGCGGTGCTCGGCTACATCGCGCTCACCGATGCGTCGGCGCTCATCATCGCCAAGGAGAAGGGCCTCTTCGCCAAGCACGGAATGCCGAACGTCGAAGTCGTGAAGCAGGCTTCCTGGGGCACGACCCGCGACAACCTCGTGCTCGGCTCGGAAGGCAACGGCATCGACGGCGCGCACATCCTCACGCCGATGCCTTACCTGATGTCCACCGGCAAGGTGACCCAGAACAACGTGCCTCTGCCGATGTACCTCCTGGCGCGCCTCAATCTCGATAGCCAATGCATCTCGGTCGCGAACGAGTACAAGGATCTCAAGGTCGGCACGGACGCGGGCGTGCTCAAGGCGGCATTCGCCAAGAAGAAGGCCGAGGGTAAAACCGCGAAGGTGGCGATGACGTTCCCGGGCGGCACGCACGACCTGTGGATCCGCTATTGGCTCGCCGCGGGCGGGATCGATCCCGACAAGGACGTGGAAACCATCGTGGTGCCGCCGCCCCAAATGGTGGCGAACATGAAGGTCGGCACCATGGACGCCTTCTGCGTCGGCGAGCCGTGGAACGAACAGCTCGTCCACCAGGGCATCGGCTACACCGCTGTCACCACCGGAGAACTCTGGGCGAAGCACCCCGAGAAATCCTTCGCCATGCGGGCCTCCTTCGTCGACAAGTATCCCAACGCCACGAAGGCTCTACTCAAGGCCGTTCAGGAAGCGCAGATGTGGTGCGACGACATGGCCAACAAGGATGAAATGGCCGAGATCGTCGGGCGGCGCGCCTGGTTCAACGTGCCGACGAAGGACATCATCGACCGGATCAAGGGCCAGTTCGACTACGGCACCGGGCGGATCGTTAAGGACAGCCCGCACTTCATGAAGTTCTGGCGCGATCACGCCTCCTATCCGTTCCGGAGTCACGATCTCTGGTTCCTCACGGAAGACATCCGCTGGGGCAAATTCGAGCCGACCCTGGATTCGATGGCCCTGATCGCGAAGGTGAACCGCGAGGATCTCTGGCGCGAAGCGGCACGAGAACTGGGAGTTCCGGCGAGTCAGATTCCGCAGTCCACCTCGCGCGGCAGGGAGACGTTCTTCGACGGGAAGGTCTTCGATCCGGAGAAGCCGAACGAGTATCTCGCCAGCCTCTCCATCAAGCGTGTGGAAGTCTGACGTCCGCCCCTGATCCCCGATCTCCGGAGAGCCTCGATGACTCTGCCAGCTGTCGCGACGAAACCCGCCATCCGACTTCACGCCCCCGGCGAAGTGGTCGCCTTCCAACCCCAGGCCCCGAATCTCTGGAAGAGCCGCGTTAAACCGTGGCTCGACGGAATTGCCGCCTCCGTCCTTCCTCCGCTCATCACGATCGCCCTCATCGTGATCGCATGGGAGCTCCTGTGCAGCCGCCCCACCGCCTCGCTGCCTCCGCCTTCCAAGATCCTCGCCGATACCTGGGAGCTGATCAGCGATCCGTTCTACGACCGCGGCGGTCTCGACAAGGGCCTGTTCTGGCACCTTCTGGCGAGCCTGCAGCGCGTGTCTTTGGGCTATGCGCTCGCCGCCGTCGCGGGCGTTGCCTTGGGCGTGCTCGTCGGCCAGTCCGTCTGGGCCATGCGCGGTCTCGACCCGATCTTCCAAGTTCTGCGCACGGTGCCGCCGCTCGCCTGGCTGCCGCTGGCGCTGGCGGCGTTCCGCGACGGACAGCCTTCGGCGATCTTCGTCATCTTCATCACGGCGGTATGGCCGATCATCATCAACACGGCCGTCGGCATCCGCAACATCCCGCAGGACTACCGCAACGTGGCGCAGGTGCTGCGGCTGAACGGCTTCGAGTATTTCGCCAAGATCATGCTCCCCTCCGCGGCGCCCTTCATCTTCACGGGCCTTCGCATCGGCATCGGGCTGTCCTGGCTTGCGATCGTGGCCGCCGAGATGCTGATCGGCGGCGTCGGCATCGGCTTCTTCATCTGGGATGCGTGGAACTCGTCCCTCATCAGCGACATCATCGTGGCGCTCGTCTATGTCGGCCTCGTCGGCTTCGTCCTCGACCGCATCGTCGCCCTGATCGGGTCCGTCGTGACCCGCGGCACCGCCAGCGCCTGAGGAGAGCCGAGCATGAGTCAATCCTATCTGCGCCTCGAACTCGTCGAAAAGTCCTTCCGCCGTGGAACCGCGTCGACCGACGTTCTCAAGGACATCAGCCTCCAGGTGGACCGCGGCGAGTTCATCTCCATCATCGGCCATTCGGGGTGCGGCAAGTCCACCCTGCTCAACATCGTGGCGGGCCTGACCGAGGCGACGAGCGGAGTTGTCTTCCTGGAGGGGAAGGTCGTCGATCAGCCGGGACCCGATCGCGCGGTCGTGTTCCAGAACCACTCGCTGCTGCCGTGGCTCACCGTCTACGACAACGTGCGGCTTGCCGTCGACAAGGTGTTCGGGCGCGACAAGTCCCGTGGGGAGCGCCACGCCTGGACGATGCACAACCTCGAACTCGTCCAGATGGCGCACGCGAAGGACAAGCGCCCGTCGGAGATCTCCGGCGGCATGAAGCAGCGCGTCGGCATTGCCCGCGCTCTCGCCATGGAGCCGAAGGTGCTCCTCCTCGACGAACCTTTCGGCGCCCTCGACGCCCTCACGCGAGCCCATCTGCAGGACTCGGTCATGCAGATCCACGAGAAGCTGGGGAACACCGTCCTGATGATCACCCACGACGTCGACGAGGCCGTACTCCTTTCCGACCGGATCGTGATGATGACGAACGGCCCCTCCGCGCGGATCGGCGAGATCCTGGACGTGCCGCTCGCCCGACCGCGCCGCCGCCTCGAACTCGTCAGCGACCCCACCTATCTGCGCTGCCGCTCGGCGGTGCTGAAGTTCCTCTACGAGCGCCACCGCTTCGTGGAAGCCGCGTGAGGACGAGCGCCATGAAGGAACGTCTCATCGTTGTCGGCAACGGGATGGCCGGGGTGCGGGCCGTCGAAGAACTGCTTGCCCGCGCTCCGGATCGCTACGCAATTACCGTGTTCGGCTCCGAGCCGCACCCGACCTACAACCGCATCATGCTGTCGCCGGTCCTCGCCGGGGAGAAATCCTTCGAGGACATCGTCACCCACGACCGTGCGTGGTACGCCGGGACCGGAATTGCGCTCCATACAGGCGCCACGGTTGTCGGACTCGATCCGGCGGGAAAACGGGTCGACACGGCGGACGGCCGGAGCTTCGCCTACGACAAGCTCCTGCTCGCCACCGGCTCCCACCCATTCATCGTCCCGGTCCCCGGCAAGGATCTCCCCGGGGTCGTCACCTTCCGGGACATGGCAGACGTAGATGCCATGCTGGGCGCCTGCGGGACGGGGAAGCGCGCCGTAGTCGTCGGCGGCGGGCTCCTGGGGCTCGAGGCGGCGAACGGCCTTATGTCCCGCGGGATGACGGTGACGGTCGTGCATCTCATGCCGACCGTGATGGAGCGACAGCTCGACGAATCGGCTGGTTACCTCCTCAAGCGCGAGCTGGAGAGCCGCGGCCTCGCCGTGCTCACGGAGGCGAACACGGAGGCGATCGTCGGCGACGGCAAGGTCGAGGCGGTGCGCCTCAAGGACGGACGGGTGATTCCGGCCGACATCGTGGTCATGGCCGTGGGTATCCGGCCCAACGCCGACCTCGCGCGGGCGGCCGGCCTTGCGGTCGAGCGCGGCGTCATCGTCGACGACCGGATGGTGACCTCCGATCCCGACATCCTCGCCGTCGGCGAGTGCGTGCAGCACCGCGGCCAGACCTACGGCCTCGTAGCGCCACTCTACGAAATGGCGAAGGTCGCCGCCGACACGCTCGCGGGGAGGGAAAGCATCTACGTCCCCTCCGTCACAAGCACGAAGCTGAAGGTGACCGGCATCGACCTCTTCTCCGCCGGCGATTTTGCGGGCGGCACGCAATGCGAGGACATCGTGTTCCGGGACGCCGCACGGGGCGTCTACAAGCGAGTCGTCCTCAAGGACAACCGGGTCGCGGGCGCGGTCCTCTACGGCGATACCGCCGACGGGGCCTGGTTCTTTCAGCTCATGCGGGAGAGTGCCGACGTCTCGGACAGGCGCGATACGCTCATCTTCGGTCCGGCCCTCACGGGAGGCGGTGCAAACCCTCATGACGCCGTTGCGGCTCTGCCCGCAGACGCCGAGATCTGCGGCTGCAACGGCGTATGCAAGGGCAGGATCCTCGACGTGGTTTCCGCCAAGGGGCTGACCACGCGTCGACGATGTCCGGGCCCACACCAAGGCCTCCGCCTCCTGCGGCTCGTGCACGGGCCTCGTCGAGAAGCTGCTCAATCATGCCCTCGGCGAGGCGTTCGCCGCCGGCCCGGCGGTCAAGCCGATGTGCTCCTGCACGAGCTACGGGCACGACGACGTGCGGCGCCTGATCGTGGCGAAGGAATTGCGAAGCATCCCGGAGGTCATGCAGGAGCTCGGATGGTCAAGCCCCGACGGCTGCAGCAAGTGCCGGCCTGCGCTCAACTACTACCTCGTCTGCGCCTGGCCGGGAGAATATCGCGACGATCCGCAATCGCGTCTCATCAACGAGCGCGCCCACGCCAACATCCAGAAGGACGGCACCTACTCGGTCGTGCCGCGCATGTGGGGCGGCGTCACCACCGCCAAGGAACTGCGGGCCATCGCGGACGTGGTCGAACGCTACGCCATTCCGAGCGTGAAGGTGACGGGCGGGCAGCGCATCGATCTCCTCGGCGTCAAGAAGGAGCAGCTGCCGCTCGTGTGGGCCGATCTGAACAGGGCCGGGATGATCTCCGGCTACGCCTACGGCAAGTCCCTGCGCACCGTGAAGACCTGCGTCGGCTCCGAGTGGTGCCGCTTCGGGACGCAGGATTCCACCGCCATGGGGATCGCGATCGAAAAGGCGACCTGGGGTGCCTGGACTCCCCACAAGGTGAAGATGGGGGTCTCCGGCTGCCCGCGGAACTGTGCCGAAGCGACCGTGAAGGATTTCGGCGTGGTGGCCGTCGAGTCCGGCTGGGAGCTGCATGTGGGCGGAGCGGCCGGCCTCCACGTCCGTCCCACCGACCTCCTCTGCAAGGTCGCGACCGAGCAGGGGGTGATCGAACATTGCCTCGCCTTCCTGCAGCTCTACCGGGAGGAGGCCCGCTACCTCGAACGGGCTGCTCCCTGGATCGGGCGCGTCGGGCTCGATCACGTGAAGAGCCGCATCGTCGACGATCCCGGGAGCCGCCGCGAGCTGGCGTCCCGCTTCCGGCACGCCCAGGCCTCCGCCCAGGTCGACCCCTGGGCTGAGCGCGTGAAGGGCCACGAGGGCCATGAATTCCAACCCTTGGCGGAGGTCGATTGATGCGCGTCTGGATCAAGGTCGGGGCCCTCGACGACATTCCGGTGAAGGGCGCCCGCGTGGTGAAGAGCCCGGAGGGCGACATCGCCATCTTCCGCACCGCCGACGACCGGCTCTTCGCGCTCTACGACCGCTGTCCCCACAAGGGCGGACCGCTCTCGCAGGGGCTCGTGCACGGCGCATCCGTCACCTGCCCGCTGCACAACTGGGTGATCAGTCTGGAGACGGGCGAGGTCCAGGGCCCGGACGAAGGCTGCGTCGGCCGCATTTCGGTCGAGCTGCGAGCCTCGCAGGTCTGGCTCGGCGTGCCGAGCGCGGCGCGGGTCGCCAATGCCTGATGCGGTCCGCAGCACCTGCCCGTATTGCGGCGTCGGCTGCGGGGTGGTGGTCGACGCCCGGGCGAATGTGGAGGGGGACCCGGACCACCCGGCCAATGCCGGCCGGCTCTGCTCCAAGGGTTCGGCTCTCGGGGAGACCCTCGGCCTTAAGGGCCGCCTGCTTGCGCCGACGATCGGGAGCAGGACCACCGGTTGGAATGAGGCGCTCGATCTCGTCGCCGAGCGCTTCGCCGAGACGATCGAGCGTCACGGCCCCGACTCGGTGGCATTTTACGTTTCCGGCCAGCTCCTCACGGAGGACTACTACGTCGCCAACAAGCTGATGAAGGGCTTCATCGGCTCGGGCAACATCGACACCAATTCGCGTCTCTGCATGGCGTCCTCGGTCGCCGGTCACCGTCGCGCCTTCGGCGAGGACCTCGTGCCCGGCTGCTACGAGGATCTCGACGAGGCTGACCTCGTTGTGCTCGTCGGCTCGAACACCGCCTGGTGCCATCCGATCCTGTTCCGCCGTTTGCTCGACGCGAGGCAGAAGCGGGGGACGCGTCTCGTCGTCGTCGACCCTCGGCGTACGGCGACCGCGGCGGAGGCCGATCTGCACCTCGCCCTCGATTCGGGGACGGACGTTCTCCTCTTCAACGGCCTGCTCGCCTTCCTTCATGCGTCGGATAGGATCGATCCGATCTTCGTCGCCGAATGCACGGCCGGCTTCGAAGAGGCTCTCGACCTCGCCTCGGCCGAGGCGCCGAACGTCGCGACGGTGGCCCGCGGCTGCGGCCTGCGCGAGGCCGATCTTGCGACCTTCTACGAGTGGTTCGCCGCCACGCCGCGCACCGTGACCGTCTACTCCCAAGGCGTGAACCAGTCGGCGCACGGCACCGACAAGGTCAACGGGATCGTCAATGCCCATCTGGCCACGGGCCGCATCGGACGGCCCGGCATGGGGCCGTTCTCGCTCACAGGCCAGCCGAACGCCATGGGGGGCCGCGAGGTCGGCGGTCTCGCCAACCAGCTCGCCGCCCATATGGACTTCGAGCCGCAGGCGGTCGAGCGCGTGGCCCGGTTCTGGAATGCGCCGCGGATGGCGGCCCGCCCGGGGCTCAAGGCCGTCGAGATGTTCGAGGCGGTCGCGGACCGGCGCGTCAAGGCGCTCTGGATCATGGGGACCAACCCGGCTGTCAGCCTGCCGAATGCCGGCCGCGTGCGCGACGCCCTGCGTGCCTGCGACTTCGTCGCAGTGTCCGATTGCACACCCGATACCGATACCGCGACCTACGCTCACGTGCTCCTGCCCGCGGCGGGCTGGGGCGAGAAGGACGGCACCGTCACCAACTCGGAGCGGCGCATCTCGCGCCAAAGGGCGTTTCTCCCGCTGGCCGGTGGGGCGCGGCCCGATTGGTGGATCATCACGGAAGTCGCCCGTCGCATGGGTTTCGGTGCGGCTTTTCCGTACACGAGGCCCGCCGAAATCTTCCGCGAACATGCGGCCCTGTCCGCCTTCGAGAACGGCGGCACGCGCATCTTCGACATCGGGGGCCTCGCCGGGCTCACGGACGCGGATTACGACGCGCTCGAGCCGGTCCAATGGCCCGTGACTCGAGGGGATCGGGGCGGGACGGCGCGCCTCCTCGGCGACGGCCGATATCCGACCGCGAATGGATGCGCCCGCTTCGTTGCCGTCCGCCAGGACGGGCCGGCCCACGCCGTCTCGGCCGAGCGGCCCCTGGTCCTGAACACCGGGCGCCTGCGCGACCAATGGCACACCATGACCCGCACGGGCCATGTCCCGCGGCTCACGACCCACACGCCGGAGCCCGTGGTCGACCTCCATCCCGGGGACGCCGCCTCGAAGGGAATTCACGCGGGCGATCTCGTCAGGATCGCGAGCCGCTGGGGCGGCGCGGTCGTGCGCGCCCGCCTTGCCGCGGAGCAGCCGCGCGGCGCGGCATTCCTGCCGATGCATTGGAGTGACCGGTTCACCGCGAACGGCTCGGCCGGCCGGCTCGCCAACCCCGCCGTGGACCCCTGGTCCGGGCAGCCGGAACTGAAGCATACGCCGGTGGCCATCGAGCGCATCCCCGCGCAGTGGGAGGGCTTCCTCGTGTCCCGCCGCAGCTTCCGGCCGACGGGGTTCGTCTACTGGACACGCACCACGATCCCAGGGGGCTATCTCTACATTCTCGCCGGCCCCGAACCGGCCCGCCAGGGGATTCTCCTCGGACGTCGTCTCATGGAGTACACGACCGCGAGCCTCGAATTCACGGACCTTCGCCGAGACCTTTATCGCGCCGCGGTCCTGGACGTGCAGGACACCCTGACCGACTGCCTCTTCGTCGCCCCCGCGGGAGCGCTGCCGGAGAACGAGTGGCTGCGCACGCTTCTCGCCGACCGCAAGCCCCTCGACGCGGACGCCCGCCGCGCCCTCCTGAGCGGACGTCCCCCGGTCGCGGTAGCGCCGGAAGGCCGGATCGTCTGCGCCTGTTTCGGCGTGGGCGTGAACCGTATCGAGCGCGCGGTACGCCAGCACGGTATCCACGACGCGGCCGGTCTCGGCCGCGTCCTTCAGTGCGGCACCAATTGCGGATCCTGCCTCCCCGAACTGAAGGAGATTCTCGCTCATGGAAGTCTCATCGCAGCCGAGTGATGCCGCGCCTGAAGGCGCCCTGCCCTACCTCCCGATCTTCATGGATCTTCAGGGGCGCGTCTGTCTTCTGATCGGCGACGGCGAGCTTGCTTCGGTCAAGCTCGCGCTCCTGCGCAGGGCCGGCGCACGCGTGAGGCTCGTTGCGACGAACCCGCAGCCCATCCTCGCTCCGGCTCTCGCCGATCCCATGGTGATGTGCGCCGACGGCCCGCTCCGCCGCGAGCATTTCGAGGATGCCGCCATTGCCATCGATGCATCCGGCTGCGAGGCGACCAATGCCGTGAGCGCCGCCCTCGCCAAAGCGGCTGGGGTGCCGATCAACATCGCCGACCGGACCCATCTCTGCGATTTCATCCTCCCGGCCATTCTCGACCGCAGCCCGATCGTCGTCGCGATCTCGACGGGCGGCCTCGCACCGGCCATCGCCCGCCTCATCCGGCAGCGGCTCGAGCGGGCCATTCCTCCCGGTTTCGCCCGCATCGTCGAACTCGCCGCACGTCTGCGCCATGCCGTCTCCGAGCGCTTGGTCGCGCCCCGGCTTCGGGCCGCCTTCTGGGACCGCTTCTTCGAAGGCTCCCCCGGCGAGCTGGCGCTCGCGGGGCGCGCCGATAAGGCCGCGGCTGCGGCGGAGCACCTGATCGAAGAACTCGCGAGCGACCGTCGCCGCAGCGGCAGCGTCTTCCTCGTGGGCGCGGGCCCCGGCGATCCGGATCTCCTGACCGTGCGGGCCCTCCGGCTGATCCAGTCCGCCGACGTGATCCTGCACGATCTCCTCGTCGGCCCCGCCGTGCTCGACATGGCGCGACGCGAGGCCTTGAAGATCTGCACCGGCAAGCGAGCCGGCCGGCATTTCATGCCGCAGGACGAGATCAACGAGACGATCCTGCACCACGCACGCCTCGGCCGCACGGTTGTGCGGCTCAAGGGCGGCGACCCAGGCATCTTCGGACGCGCGGGCGAGGAAGCGGCCCATCTGCGGGCGCACGGCATCGAGGTTCATTGCGTTCCGGGCATCACCGCGGCGCTCGGCTGCTCGGCCTCGGCGGGCTTTCCGCTCACCCATCGCGGCGAGGCCCGGGTCCTGCACGTGGCCACCGGCCACTGCCGTGCCGGCGACGAGCTCGACCTCGACTGGACCCGCCTCGCGGATCCGAAGGGCACCATAGCCCTCTACATGGGCCGCGGCAGCCTGCGGTCGCTTGCCGGCAATCTCATGGCCCATGGTCTGCCGGCCGACACGCCGGCGGTGGCGATCGAGAATGGGACGCTGGCGAACGAGCGGCGGCTCTTCGCGCCGCTCGCCGATCTTCCCGAAGCGGCGCACGACCTCACGGAGGGACCCGTGCTCGTGATCGTCGGCTCCGTCGTGCGCCGGGCGCCCGACTGGCCTCTGCCCGCCCATGCCGATCCGCTAGGGCAGGTCTTCGACGGCCTCGCCGAGTCGGGCCTCCGTGCGGCCGCATGAGCGCCGTCGAAGTCTTCGCTGCTTCCGAGGCCGCACCGCCGCGGGACCGGTTGGCATCATACCTCGGCGCGATCGGACGAGGTCCCGGCCGCTCGCGGCCGCTGAGCCTGGACGAAGCGCGCGATGCATTCCGCATCGTGCTTTCGGGCGATGCCGATCCGATGCAGGTCGGCGCCCTCCTTCTCCTCTTGCGCTACCGCGGCGAGAGTGCACCGGAGCTCGCAGGGTTCGTCGAAGCGGCCCGCGCCCACGTCGGTGCACCTCCGCTCGGCAGCGGCATCGCCGATCTCGACTGGCCGTCCTACGCAGCAGGCCGTTCGCGGGGTGCACCGTGGTTTCTTCTTTCCGCTCTCCTCGTCGCAGGGGCCGGTTTCAAGGTGGTCGTCCATGGCCACAACAGCGCCTTCCTGCAAGGCACGGGCACCGAGCGTGCTGCCCGTGAACTCGGCATCCCGATCTGCGCGGACCTCTCGGTAGCGGAAAGCGCGTTGAGGTCGGGCGGGATCGTCTATCTGCCTCTCGAATTCATTGCGCCGGACCTGTTCGAGCTGGTCGGCCTGCGAAGCCTTCTCGGGCTGCGTTCGCCCGTGAACTCGATGGTGCGTCTCCTGAATCCCCTCGGTTCGCTTGCAAGCACCGTCGGTGTGTTTCATCCGGCTTACCGGGATCTCCACCGTGATGCGGCAAAGCTGCTCGGCTGGCGCAATCTCGCGGTCGTGAAAGGCGGCGGAGGCGAGTTCGAACTGAACCCGCTGAAGACGACGTCGGTCCATCGAATCGTTGCCGGCGAGAGCAGAGACCATGCGATGGCTGAACTGATCGCAGATACCCGCGGAGAACGGCCGACGCGCGGCACGCTGGACGAACTGGTCGCGGTCTGGAATGGCCACCGCCGCGATGCTGCGGCCGAGGCCATCGTGATCGCGACGGCCGCCGTCGCATTGGCGACCGTCTCCGAAAGCGATCCCGCCCAGCATGTGCGCGAGGCCCAGGATCTTTGGACCGAACGCCGCACCCGATAAGCGGGTCGCTGCCCCTGCCGCCGGCTCTTTTCAAGTCGGGCCGCTCGGTGCATCCTTCCCGTGCGGCGCCGGCGCTGGAGAGCAGCGTGGCCAGGATTACGTTCACCTCGCATCTGCGGGCCGTCGGGCCCTGCACCCCCACTTCCTATGATGGTACGACCCTCGCCGAGGTGCTGGATGGGGTTGCGGCCGATTATCCTCTCCTGAAGGGGTATGTCCTCGACGACCAAGGCCGTTTGAGGAAGCACATCACGATCTTCATCGACGGCACGATGCAGCCGCGGGATTCGGCACTCGACATCCCGCTGACCCGCGCGAGCACCGTCTACGTGCTCCAAGCGCTCTCCGGCGGTTGAACCGCCGCGCCCAAGCAAGGGGGAACCCATGTCGGACCGCCTGTTCGCCGCCACGCGCAAGGGTCTCTTCGAGTTCCGCCGGAACGGCTCCGGTTCATGGGCCATCACCCGGACCTCGTTCCTCGGTTCTCCCGTCAGCATGGTGCTGCCGGATCCGAGAGACGGCGCACTCTACGCCGCACTGGACCTCGGTCATTTCGGCGTGAAGCTGCATCGGAGCGAAGATGGCGGCGGCGCCTGGACCGAGATCGTCACGCCGTCCTATGCGGGCGTCGATGGGGAGGCGGACGATCCGCCCAGCCTCGCTCTGATCTGGACGTTGGAGACCGGGCATGCCGACGAGCCCGGGAGGCTGTGGGCGGGCACGATCCCGGGCGGTCTGTTCCACAGCGAGGACCGCGGGGAAAGCTGGTCGCTGGTGCGCCCGCTCTGGGACGACCCGCGCCGGCGCCGGTGGTTCGGCGGCGGCTACGACAAGCCCGGCGTGCACTCGATCTCGGTCGATCCGCGCGACCCGCGGCGCGTTGCCGTCGCCGTCTCGTGCGGCGGGGTCTGGGAGACGACCGACGGAGGAGGGAGCTGGCGCCTCGGCGGTCACGGGCTTCGAGCCGCCTACATGCCGCCCGAACAGGCCGGAGACCCGGAGATCCAGGATCCGCATCGGTTGGTCCGGTGTGAGGCTTCGCCGGATTCATTCTGGATTCAGCACCATAACGGCGTGTTCCGCGCCGTCGACGGAATCGACCGCTGGACCGAGATCGCCACGCCCCAATCCGGGTTCGGGTTCGCCGTCGCCGTCCATCCCCGAGATCCCGATACTGCCTGGTTCGTTCCCGGCGTGAAGGACGAATTCCGCTACCCGGCCGACGGCCGCCTCGTGGTGACCCGCACGCGGGATGGAGGCTCGAGCTTCGAGGTCCTGACCGAGGGCCTGCCGCAGACCGACGCCTACGACCTCGTCTATCGCCACGGACTGGAGGTGGACGAGAGCGGAGAGAGGCTCGCCATGGGCTCGACCACGGGCGGCCTTTGGTTCAGCGACGATGCCGGGGAACGCTGGACGCAGTCGACGGCCCGATTGCCGCCGGTCTACGCCGTGCGGTTCGCGTGACTCTCTGCGCAGCGTTTCTTTATCCAGCGGGCGATGACCCGCCCGGATGGCGGGGGGATATGACCGGCGATGCGCCGCTGTCCGGGAGCCCGACAGCAGCCGCACAGCCGCACGAGGCTCGTCAAAGGGAGAGAGAAAAATGTCCGCACATGGCCGCCATGTCTGGTACGAATTGATGACAAATGCCCCGGAAGCCGCGAAGACCTTCTACGGCGACGTGGTGGGCTGGACGACGCAGGAGATGCCGATGCCGGGCGGGACCTATACCCTGCTCATGGCCGGCGAGACGGCCACTGCCGGATTGATGGAGCAGCCGGAGGAGATGCGGCGGATGGGGGTCCCCCCAAGCTGGAGAGGCTTCGTCGCCGCCGAAGACGTGGATGCAGCCGCCGCGAAGGTGACGCGCCTCGGAGGACAAGTGCACGTCCCGCCGACCGACATTCCCGGCGTGGGCCGCTTCGCGATCGTCGCCGATCCGCAGGGGGCGGCGTTCGCTCTCTTCAAGGCTTCGAGCCCGGGCCCGGAGCAAACGCCCGAGCCCGGAACGCCCGGCCATATCGGCTGGCATGAATTGTATGCGCAGGACTGGGAGAAGGCGTTCGCGTTCTACGCGGAGTTGTTCGGCTGGCAGAAGGCCGATGCGATCGACATGGGCGACATGGGCACCTACCAGCTCTTCAGCGCCGGCGGGCCGCCGGTCGGCGGCATGTTCAACAAGCCGCCTTCCATGCCGGCTCCGTCCTGGCTCTACTATGCCAATGTCGCCTCGATCGACCAGGCGGCGGACCGCGTATCTGCAGGGGGCGGCCGGATCCTGAACGGTCCCATGCAGGTGCCCGGCGGCACCTGGATCGTGCAGGCGACCGATCCGGAAGGTGTCATGTTCGCGATCGTGGGCCCGCGAAACTGACACGCACGGCCAGCCGACACATCGGCCGTGACCCGATCGGCTCGATCGGGTCACGCCGGCGCGTCAGGCTGCGGAGACGCTGCGGGGCTCACCCTTCCAAAGCCTGCCCGCCTCCTGCTCGTCGAGGGCCGGCGGCCGTTCCAGCATCGTCCCGATCGTCACCGAACGTCCGGCGGCGGCTCCTTCGAGAATGGCGTGCATCACTTCGAGGACATGGAGCGCGAGGCGCCCTGTCGAGCGGTGCGGCGAGCCGCGGAGCACGGCAGACGCGAGATCGGCGAGACCCAGCGCACGGTAATTGGCCTTGGACGGTGCCTCGGGCGGCCAATTCGGCGAGCGCCAATTGGGCGCTCCGAGCGGCATGCCGCCGGAATCCAGGGCGCGCCAATCCTTTGCCCGTTCCGTGATCTCCACGTGGCCGCCGAAGAAGTTGGGATCCGGCACGTGCAGCGAGCCCTCCGTGCCGTAGAGCTCGATGGCGGGGTGGGTATGCTTCCACACATCCCAGCTCATGCAGAACGTGACCTGCGCCCCGGAGGCGAACTCCAGAAGCGCCGTCACGGTGGTGGGCGTCTCGACCACGATCCGGTGGCCCTTGCGGGGCGAGTCGGCGGTCACCACACGCTCCGGGAATCCCATGCTGGCCATCGCAAACACGCGCTTCACGGGACCGATGAGATTGACGAGAGCGCTCAGATAGTAAGGCGCCATGTCGAGGATCGGCCCTCCGCCCGGCTTGAAGAAGAATTCCGGATCCGGATGCCAGTGCTCCATGCCGTGCGTCATCAGGAAGGCCGTTCCCGACAGGATGCGTCCGACCGACCCGTCGTCGACGAGCGACCTTGCGAGGCGCCCGCCCGCGCCCAGGAACGTGTCGGGCGCGCAGCCGAGGAGGCGGCCACGGGCCTCCGCCTCGTCGACCAGCTTGCGGCCCTGCTCGAAGTCGACCGCGAGGGGCTTCTCCGAGAAGACGTGCTTGCCGGCCTGGAGCGCCGCGAGCGACACGCCGAAATGCGCGCTCGGCACCGTGAGGTTGACGATCAGGTCGATGTCCTTCCGGGCCAGCATTTCATCGACCGTCACGGCCTCGACGCCGATCCGGCCGGCCTGGGCTTGAGCGGCCTCCGGGCGCGCATCGGCACAGGCCCGCAGCGAGAGCCCGCGATAGGCCGGGATGTTCTTCAGATAGATGCTCGAAATGTTGCCGCATCCGATGATGCCGACGTTCAGCGAATCCATGATCAGTCAATCCTCGATGTTGCGCAGATACGCGAAGCTGACCCGAGCGGTCTGCACGGGATCGGCCGGCTTGTCGTGCTCGACCACCATCCATTCGGCGCCGGCTTCACGGCAGGCGCGCCAGAGATCGCGCCAGTCGAGCACGCCGGTGCCGACATCGGCCCAGCCGTCCTGATCCTCGTTCTGACCTGCCGGCGCGATGTCCTTGACGTGCGCGGCCGCGACGCGGCTGCGATAGCGGTTCATCCACTCTTTCGGATCGGCACCGCCGCGAACGAGCCACGCCACGTCGACCTGCCAGGCGAGCGGGCTTCCCTCCGCGGCCTCGAAGATCAACTCGAGTGCGGTCTTGCCGCCCTCCTTGGGCTTCAGCTCCCAATGATGGTTGTGATAGCCGAGGCGGACCCCTTGACCCCGAAAGTGCTCGGCCATCGCGCCGAGTTCGCGTCCGAGCGAGCGCCATCCCTCGGCATCCATGTCGCGTTGCTCCGGCGGAACGGCCGGCATGAAGAGGTCGGTGAATGCGAGCGTGCGGCACGCCTCCAGGACGGCATCGGGTCTTTCGCGCAAGGCCGCCATGCCGACATGGCTCGAGGACGCCTTCAGCCCTCTCGCGTCGAGCTTCGCCCGAACGTTCGCCGCGTCGTCGAGATGCGATCCGACCGTCTCGACATGGCGGAACCCGGCCTCCGCCACCGCATCGAGAATGCGGTCGAGATCGTCGAGCGAACGCAAGGTGTAGAGCTGTATCGATAATCTGTCCGCGGCACTCATGCTTTCCTCGTTCGCTGAAGACGGATGGGCGCGTCCGGCCAGGCGCGGGCGCACGATGAAAGTACTGTTGCCCTAGAGCATCGGACCCAAAAGTGGACCCCACTTTTGGGACCCATCCGATGCTCTTTCACTTCAGCAGCGCATCGTTCAACGCGGAAAACCGGGTCCACTTTTCCGCACGATGCTCTTCAGCAGCGCATCGTTCAACGCGGAAAACCGGGTCCACTTTTCCGCACGATGCGCTAAAGGCGATGGCCGGTTTCGGTTGCGAACAGCGAGACTTGCGCAGGGTCGAGTCCGAGGGCCAGCCGCTCGCCCGGCGCGGCCTTCCTGTTCCCGCTCGTGCGCACCTGAAGCGTATCGTCGCCGTCGCTGCACCAAATCACGGTGTCGGCTCCCATCGGCTCCACGATGTCGATCTTGAAACCCTGCCAACCGTCTGCCTCGCCGGGCTCCAGATGCTCCGGACGGACCCCGAGGACGACTTCCTGCCCGGGCGTCGGGCGGCCCGTGAACTCATAGCCGTCGAGGGGCAGGCGCCGGTTCCGCGCCGTGAAGGCGAAGCCACCGTCAACTTCCAGCCGGCCCCTGATGAAGTTCATCTGCGGCGAGCCGATGAAGCCCGCAACGAACAGATTGGACGGGCGCCGATAGACCTCGTCGGGGCTGCCGATCTGCTGCACCTTCTGGTCCTGCATGACGACGATCCGGTCGGCCAGCGTCATCGCCTCGATCTGATCGTGCGTCACGTAGATCATCGTCGCCTGGCCGAGCCTCGCGTGGAGCCGTTTGATCTCGACCCGCAGCTCGTTCCTGAGCATGGCGTCGAGGTTGGAGAGCGGCTCGTCGAACAGGAACACCGCGGCGTCCCGTACGAGCGCGCGGCCGATCGCGACGCGCTGGCGCTGCCCGCCGGAGAGCTGGTCCGGCCTGCGGTCGAGCAGGTGCGTGATCTGGAGGAGTTCGGCGGCATGCTTGACCCGCCTTTCGATCTCGGGCTTCGGCGTCTTCGCCATCCTCAGGCCGAACGACATGTTCTCGCGCACGCTCATTCGCGGGTAGAGCGCATAGGACTGGAACACCATCGCGATGCCACGGTCCTTGGGCTCCTCCCAGGTGACGTTCCTGCCGCCGATCCAGATCTGCCCGGATGCCACGTCGAGCAACCCGGCCACGGCGTTGAGCAGGGTCGACTTGCCGCAGCCAGAAGGTCCGAGGAGGACCACGAACTCGCCCTGTTCGATGTCGAGCGAGAGGCCGTCGAAGACCCGGACGGCCTCGAAAGCGACCGATACGTCGCGTATGGAAACGGCCGCCATGCTCTATCCTTTCACGGCGCCGGCGGCGATGCCGCGGACGAACCAACGCCCCGAGACGAAATAGACGACCAGCGGCACCAGCGCCGCCAGCATGGTCGCAGCCATGTCGACGTTGTAGGCGCGCTCGCCCTGCGTGGAGTGAACGATGTTGTTGAGCTGCACCGTCATCGGCAGGTTCTCCCGCCCCGCGAAGGTCAATCCGAAAATGAAATCGTTCCAGATGCCGGTTACCTGCAGGATCGTCGCGACGACCAGCATCGGCGTCGACATCGGCAGCATCACCCGGAAGAAGATCGACCAGAAGCCGCCGCCGTCGATGCGCGCCGCCTTGAACAGCTCGATCGGAATGCCCGCGTAATAGTTGCGGAACATCAGCGTCATGGTGGGCAGGCCGAAGATCACGTGGACCAGCACGATGCAGAGCAGCGAGTTGTAGATGCCCGCCTGCGAGAAGATCCGCACCAGCGGGTAGAGAAACACCTGGTAGGGGATGAAGGCGCCGAGCAGCAGGATGCCGAACATGAGGTTCGCGCCCCTGACCCGCCACATGGACAACGCGTAGCCGTTCACGGCGCCGACCGCGATCGAAAGGATCACGGACGGGATCAGGATGCGCACGGAGTTCCAGAACCCGACGCTGATGCCGTTGCACTCGAGACCCGTGCACGCCGACGACCAGGCCTTGACCCAGGCATCGATCGTCGGTGCCGACGGGAGCGCCAGGATGTTGCCGAGTCGGATCTCTTCCATGGGCTTGAGCGACGTCAGGACCATGATCCAGAGCGGCAGCAGGAAGAACAGGGCGGCCGTCGCCAGGAAGACGTAGACGCCGATACGGCCGGCTGTGAGGCGACGCGGGCGGCGGCCCTGGGGCTCGGCGGCGATCATGCCCGCCTCCCCTGAGGCCGCACATAGGTGGAGTAGACCCAGGGCGCCAGAATGATGACGACCGTGATCAGCATGAGCGTCGCGGCGGCAGTGCCGAGCGCGATGTTGTTCCGCTCGAACAGGTGGTCCATCACGAACTTTGCCGGCACTTCGGTGGCGATGCCGGGGCCGCCCAGCGTCATGGCGACGACGAGGTCGTAGAGCCTCACGACCCCGGTCGCGAGCAGGACGGTGGCGGTGATGATCATGGGCCGGAGAAGCGGCAGCACGACCGAGACGTAGTAGCGCCAGGCCGGGACTCCATCGACGCGGGCGGCCTTCCACAGGTCCTCGTCGACTCCGCGCAACCCGGCGAGCAGGATCGCCATGGTCAGTCCCGACCCGTGCCAGATGCCCGCGATGACGATGGTGTAGATCGCCATGTCCTGACTGACGATCCAGTCGAACGTGAAGGTCTCGAAGCCCAGGTCGCGGACGAGTTTCTGAAGACCGAGGCCGGGGTTGAGGAACCACTGCCAGACGACGCCCGTGACGACGAACGACATGGCGTACGGATAAAGGAAGACGGTCCGGAAAAGCCCCTCCGAGCGCACGTTCTGGTCGATGAACACGGCAAGCAGGAAGCCGAGGATGAGGCATCCGGAGATGAACAGGATGCCGAAGATGGCGATGTTCTCGGCCGAGATGACGAAGCGGTCGTTGACGATAAGGCGGCTGTACTGGGCGAACCCGATCCAATCGAGTCTGGGAAGGAGCGTCGAGCTCGTGAACGAGAGGCGCACCGTCCAGAGCATGCAGCCGACATAGACCACGAGCACGACCAAGGCGGTGGGGAGCAGCGCCAGGGCGGGCGGAAGGCGGGTCCTGAGGCGACGCCGGCTGCGCCGAGCGGATGCGCCGACGGCGGGAGCCTCGATCGAGACGGTGGTCATCAGGCGGCCCTCCCGATGGGACGGCCGGGCCCGGCACTCCGCCGAGCCCGGGACGGTCAGCGGGACTAGGTGGCGTTGCGCATCGCGGCGGTGACCTTCTCGACGAAGGCGTCGGCCGACATGCCCGGATTGTTCCAGTACTGGGTGACCGCATCCTGCATCGCGCCCGTGTAGTTCGGAGTGCTGAGCAACTCCATGGCCTCGACCTGGTTCTCCGGGTCCTTCAGGACGGCGTGGGCCTTCTGGGCGCAGGTGTCCATCGAGGAGACGTCGACATCCATGCGGACCGGAATGGAGCCCTTGCGCTTGTTGAACTCGACCTGGCTTTCGGGGTCGAGGACGATCTCAACGAGCTTGTCCTGCGTCGCGAGCTGAGCCTTTTCCTTCGTTACCGGGAAGACGAAGACGTCGCCGCCGATCACGAGCTTGCCCCCGTTCTCGCCGACGAGGGTGCAGCCGAATTCCTTGCCGGCCGTTTGCCCGGCAGCCGTGAACTCGCCCTTCGCCCAATCGCCCATGAACTGCATGGCGGCCTTGTTGGTGATCACGAGCGAGGTCGCATCGTTCCAGTTCCTTCCCGGACTGCCGGGATCGACGAGACCGCGGAGCTTCACGAAGACCTCGGCCGTCTCCTTGAACTTGGCGCTCTTCGCGGCATTCACGTCGCGATCGCCGTAGACCTTGCGGAACAGATCGGCGCCGCCGTGCCCGACGAGCACGGCGCGGAACAGGGCGTGTTCCCAGTTCGGCTGGCCACCTAAAGCCAGCGGAATGACTCCCTTGGCCTTCAGTTTCTCGCCGGTCGAGATCAATTCGCCGAAAGTTTTCGGCGGCTGGAGCCCGGCATCGGCGAAGATCTTGGTGTTGTAGAAGAGCCAGTTCTGACCGTGGATATTCACCGGCACGGCGTAGATCTTCCCTTCCCGCACGACCGCGTCGACGATCGACTTCGGCATGATCTCACGCCACTTGCCCGCCTTTGCCTGGCTTTCGAGATCGCGCAGCAGGCCGGCGCTGACGAGCTCGTCGAACTGCTTGCCGGTATTGAACTGCGTCATGGTCGGCGGATTGCCGCCCACCATCCGGTTGACGGCGGCGGCGCGGGCGCTGGGGCCACCTGCGATCGCATTGTCGACCCATGTTCCGCCGGCTTTCATGAACCGGTCGGCAAAGACTTTGATTGCTGCGGACTCACCCGCGGAGGTCCACCAGTGGAGGACTTCGGCCTTCATCGCCTGCGCGAAGGCACCGGGACTCCAGACGAGCGCAGCCGCCAGGGCAAACGCGGAAACGCGAGGTTGCAAGCGCATGACTTCCCTCCCAAGAGCGTCTTGATCGAATTTTGTAATCGATTACATCTTTCATGGCAGGTTGGATTCGGCTTTCAAGTCTGTCAAGCGAGAAAGTGACCCAACGTGATGGGACGCAGCGGAATGGATCAGGTCAATGGATCAGGTCTTGGGGACGTCGGGGGCTATCCTGCATGAGCCGAAACCGCAGGCGCGCGGCGAGCAAGCTGCGCATTGCCGATGTCGCTCGACTTGCCGGGGTCTCGACCGCAACGGTCAGCCGCGTTCTCGCAAGTCCGGAAAAAGTCAGGCCCAAGACGCGCGCCGCCGTCATGGAGGCCGTACGCCGCAGCGGCTATACCCCGAACCGCGTCGCCCGCAACCTGCGCACGCGGCGCACGATGATGGTGCTGGCCGTCGTGCCGAATCTGGCCAATCCGGTATTCGCTCAGATTCTGCGTGGAATCGACGACGAACTGACGCAGTCCGGCTACGGTCTCGTGATCGGCAATCTCGACAATTGCGTCGAGCGGGAGCCGCGCTACGTCGATCTTGCCCTTTCCCGCCAGGTTGACGGCGTCCTGCTCCTCAACGGTCGGATTCCTCGAAGCGGCAAGCGCACGCTGACCGAGGCAGGTCTGCCGATGGTCGCCATTTGCGCGGCCATTCCGGGCATGAAGATCCCGAGCGTCGTCGTGCAGGATCGGGAGGCCTCGCGAACGGCAGTCGAGCATCTGACCCGGCTCGGTCATCGCCGGCTCGGATACATCTCGGGCCCGCCCGGGAACGTCATCGAAGCGGAACGCTTCGCGGGCTTCCTCGACGGCACCGCCGAGGCGGGCCTCGCCGCCAGCGCGGTCGTACGGTGGGAAGGGCTCTTCGTTTTCTCCGCGGGCGTTTCGGCGGCAGAGTCCTTCCTTCGGATGAAGGACCGCCCTACGGGAGTCTTCGCCTCGTCCGACGAGAGCGCGATCGGGTTCATCAAGACGGTTCGCACCGCCGGCGTCCGCGTCCCCGAGGATGTCTCGGTCATCGGTTTCGACGGGATCGAGTTCGCGGATTATGTCGAGCCGACGCTCACGACCTTCCAGCAGCCGCTCGTCGATCTCGGGCGGGTGGGTGCAGGTGTGGTTCTCAAGCTCATCCGGGACGAAATGAAGCCCGAGGACTGGGACGTCCGGCTCCCCCTGTCGCTGCTCCACCGCGACACGACCGCACGAGCTCCGCTTCCGTGAAAACCGGAGCGGAATACGGCTTGCCTTCCCTCGACGAAGCGAAAAGGTGATCCCATGAACCATTCGGACAAGCGCGACGCCCTCATCGTCTGGGGCGGCTGGAGCGGACACGAACCGGAACAATGCGCCGGCATCGTCGCCGGAATGCTGGAGGAAGACGGATTCAACGTTCGCCTGGAGAACTCCACCAAGGCCTTCGCGGATCCCGCACTCTCCGACCTGAGCCTCATCGTGCCGATCTACACGATGGCGAAGATCGAGAAGGAGGAGGTCGCGAACCTCTCCCGGGCGGTTCGCGAAGGCGTCGGCCTTGCGGGCTATCACGGCGGGATGTGCGACGCCTTTCGCGAAGCGGTCGAATATCAGTTCATGTGCGGCGGCCAATGGGTCGCCCACCCGGGCAACATCATCCATTACCGCGTCAACGTTGCCCGGCCCGACGATCCGATCATGCAGGATATCGGCGATTTCGATTACCATTCGGAGCAGTACTACATGCACGTCGACCCATCGAACGAGGTGCTTGCGACCACGACCTTCTCGGGCGAGCACGCGCCGTGGATCGAAGGCGTCGTCATGCCGGTCGTGTGGAAGCGCCGCCATGGCCTCGGCCGCGTGTTCTACAGCTCGCTCGGCCACGTGGCGAAGGAGTTCGAGGTCCCGGAAATGCGCACGATCCTGAGGCGCGGCATGCTCTGGGCTGCGCGAAATCGAGGGTCGAACGGATCCGGTGCGACCTCGAGCTCGGCTTGACCGAACAGCGGACCGATGCCGTCAGTTTACGGCGGCTGGGGCCGCGTCCCTTTCCTCCGCGGCGGCGCGCAGCGCTTTCGGTGTCATTCCCGGCGAGCCGCAGGCCTACGTGTCATCCCCGGCGGCGCGCAGCGCCGGGAAGCGGGATCCACCTCCAGTGCGCTCGGGAATCTGGATCCCCTTCCCTCGCCTTCGGCTCGCCGGGGATGACTTGGAGAGCGCTGCGCCCCGGGCCTAACATTGCTCGGCGTGGTATTGTCGAGCGCCGCGCGCTCATGTGTCATCGTTCAACCTGTGTCGCTGTCTTGTTCAAACCTCAGCGTTTCGAGAGCGGAGTTCGCCGATTCAGATCGGTTCCTGGTGCTTGATGTGTCTCGCTACAAGTATCCGCCGATTTGGGTGGGGGCCGCCGACCTTTTTGCCGCGATGAACACACCCGACGCGGACAATCAGAACCGAACCCGAGGTTTTGTTCTCGTCACGTCGGCTCAGTGAATTGCGCGGCGGTCTCGTTAAGACAGCCGCGGCGGCACGCCGATCCGCGACTGCGTAGGAAGGGGCGGTCTTCGGTCGGTGGGGGGTTTCCGCCCCGCCACCCGCCTCAGGCGGCGAGGGCCTGTTCGGGCTCGACGAAGGAGAGGCCGAGACTGTCCGCGACGGCCCTGTTGGTGATGCGCCCGCGATGAATGTTGAGGCCAGCCCGGAGGTGCGGGTTCTCCACGATCGCCGCAAGACCCTTATTGGCGAGGGCAAGTCCGAAGGGCAGCGTCGCGTTGTTGAGCGCGTGGCTCGAGGTCAGAGGCACGGCCCCGGGCATGTTCGCGACGCAGTAGTGGATGATGCCATCGACCTCGTAGGTCGGGTTGGCGTGCGTGGTTGCCCTGGAGGTTTCGAAGCAACCGCCCTGATCGATGGCGACATCCACGATGACGGCGCCGCGTCTCATCGATCGCAGCATTTCGCGGGTCACGAGCTTCGGTGCGCTGGCGCCGGGGATCAGAACGGCGCCGATCACCGCATCCGCTTCGAACACCTCCTGCTCGATCGCGTCGATCGTCGAGAAACGCGTGCGCACCCGCCCCGCGAAGAGTTCGTCGAGTTCTCTCAGCCGCGGGATCGACCGGTCGAGGATCGTGACCTCCGCGCCGAGGCCCGCCGCCATGCGCGCCGCGTGCGTGCCGACCACTCCGCCGCCGAGGACGACCACTCGCGCCGGCGGCACGCCGGGAACGCCGCCGAGCAGGATCCCGCGCCCGCCTGCATGCCGCTGCAGCGCCGCGCCTGCAGCCTCGATGGAGAGCCGCCCTGCCACTTCGCTCATCGGAGCCAGCAGAGGCAGGCCGCCCTTCACATCGGTGACGGTCTCGTACGCGATAGCCGTGCAGCCCGATGCGAGAAGCCCTCGCGCCTGATCCGGGTCCGGAGCCAAGTGGAGGTAGGCGAAGAGGATCTGCCCTTCCCGCAACTGCACCCACTCGGTGGCCTGCGGTTCCTTGACCTTCACGATCATCTCGCATGAGGCGAAGACTTCCGCGGCCGTGCCGACGACCGTCGCGCCCGCACGACGGTAGGCCTCGTCGTCCGCGCCGATTCCAGCTCCGGCGCCGGCTTCCACGACGACCTGATGACCGGCCGCCCCATATTCTCGCACGCTGCCGGGCGTGAGCCCGACCCTGTACTCGTGCGGTTTGATCTCCCTCGGAACGCCGACGCGCATGAAGACAGGCCCCTGCTGATAACGCTTCATCATACCGCAACATCATACCACAAACCTTCGTTCGATTTCTTGCAAACCTGGTTCCAAAGGCTAAGTTCGCGCCCGACAACTGCGTTGCGGGCCCTCTTTGCGCAGGAAATCGGCTCCATGGACCTCGACCGTATCGACTTCGCCCTTCTGAGCGCCCTGGTTTCGAACGCCCGGGCGAGCCATGTCGACCTGTCGGAGCGAATCGGGCTGTCGAGCACGGCTTGCGCGCGACGCCAGAAGGCGCTCGAGGAGGAAGCCATCATCCTCGGCTACCAGGCCGTTCTCGATCTCAAGCGGCTGGGGCTCTCGACGACCGTCCTGGTGCGGATATCCCTCGAAAGCCAAAGCGAGGAGGCCCTGTACGCGTTCGAACAGGCGGTGGTTGCCTGCCCATCGGTCATACGGTGCTTCCTGATGTCGGGCAGCGACGATTATCTGGTCACGGTCCTCGCCAAGGACATCGAGGACTTCGAGACGATCCATCGCACGCAGTTGTCCCGCCTGCCCCGAGTCGCGAGGATTCAATCGAGCTTCGCCCTGCGCGAGATCATCAACCGCGCGGTACCGCCGGCGGCCCTGGGCGCGGACAAAGGCCGGCGGCTGTCCGCCCCTTGATCTCAAAGGCGGAAGCCCGGACTCGCCAGGCGATTCGGTCACCGCCCAGGACGGCTACGGTCGTCCAGCTTGGCCGTCGACCGCGGCGGAAGTTCCGCTGCGCCGGACAGAAACCTGTTGCCATTATCGCCTCTAAGGTCTATGACTGACTGGTCAGTCATTTGGATTGAGCGATGCCGAAACCGAACCTTCAGCGACGCGAGGGCGGCCGCCAGGACAAGCTGCAGGCCATCCTTTCGGCCGCCCTGGACGTCTTCGTCGAGAACGGCTTTGCCGACACGCGCCTCGACGAGGTCGCAGCCCGGGCGGGCGTCGCGAAAGGGACGATCTATCTCTACGTGCCGTCGAAGACGGCCTTGTTCGAAGAGCTCGTCCGCTCGACGATCCGCTCGCCGATCGACGGGATCGGCGCGCAGGTCGCCGCCATGGATTTGCCGCTCGACGCGATTCTCCGGCTCATGTTCACGCGCATGCGCGAAGAGGTGCTGGAGACCCGCCGTCGCGAGGTCATCCGGCTGATCCTGTCGGAGGCGGGCCGTTTCCCCGAATTGGCCGAGCTCTATCACCGCGAGGTCATCGGCCGCGGAATGGGCCTGTTGCGGACGGTCCTGAAGCGAGCCGCCGAACGGGGCGAGATCGAGGCCGAACATGTACTGCGCTTTCCCCAGCTCGTGGTCGCGCCCTTCCTTGTCGCGCTGCTCTGGACGAATCTCTTTCAGCAATACGAACCGCTCGACGTGAAGGCGATGCTCGACGCGCACGTCGATCTTCTCGTGCGGGCGCTCGCCAAGAGGCCGTCATGAAGCGGCTTGCGATCCTGATCGTCCTGCTGCTGGCCGGCTTCGGCGCGGCAATCTGGTATGTCCGCCAGAAGGAAGCCGCTCCCGCCGGCTTCCAGGGCTACGTCGAGGGAGACCTCGTCCTGATGGCCCCCGAGGAGAGCGGACGCATCGCGCGGCTGGCGGTCGAAGCGGGCGATCAGGTCGCCGAGGGTCAGATGCTCTTTGCGCTCGAGGCCTCCGCCCAGATCGCGCAGGTCGAGGAAGCGAAGGCGAAGCTGGGGCAGGCGAAGGCGCAGCTCGAGAACCTGCGCGACGCCGGACAGAGACCGGAGCAGATCGCCATCCTGGAAGCCGCACGCAGCCGGGCACAGGCAGCGCTCGAATTCTCCGCGGGCGATGTTCAGCGGCAGCGCATCCTCTTCGATCGAGGCTATTCGTCGAAGGCCCGTCTCGATCAGGCGGAGGCGGCCTTCGAACGGGACAAGGCGGCTCTCGACGAGGTGGAACGGCAGATCACGGCGGCGCAGCTCTCCGGCCGCGGCAGCGAGATCCTGGCCGCGGAAGCGGCCGTCAAGGCCGCGGAAGCGGCGCTCCAGCAGGCGCAGACCCGGCTCGACAAACGCCACGTCGAGGCGCCGGCCTCCGCCCGCGTGCAGGACATCTACTTTCGTGCCGGCGAGGTCGTCCTCGCGGGCCAACCGGTCCTGGCCCTGCTCCCGCCCGCCAACCTGAAGATCCGCTTCTACGTGCCTGAGCCGGTCCTCGCCACGCTCGCGCTCGGACAGATCGTCGCCGTCTTCTGCGACAGCTGTCCGGCGGACCTGCGTGCCCGTGTGACCTATCTTTCGCAGGAGGCCGAGTTCACGCCCCCCGTGATCTTCAGCGAGCAGGAGCGGTCGAAGCTCGTCTTCAGGGCGGAGGCGCGGCCGATCGGCGAGGTCGCATTGCCGACCGGCCTGCCCGTGACGGTGCGCCCCGCAGAAGCGAATGCGGTCGCGAGTACGGGACGATGACGACCACCGCCCTCCCCTCCACCGACGATCGCGGCCCCGATATCGTCATCGACGTGGAGGGCCTCACGAAATCCTTCAGCGGCCGGACCGTCGTGAAGGGACTCACCATGCAGGTGCGGCGCGGCCTCATCTACGGCTTTCTCGGTCCGAACGGCTCGGGCAAGACGACGACGATCCGCATGCTCTGCGGGCTCCTGACGCCGGACGCGGGACGCGGGACCTGCCTCGGCTACGACATTCTCACCGAGGCCGACCGCATCAAGCGCCATGTCGGCTACATGACGCAGAAGTTCTCGCTTTATGCCGACCTGTCCGTTCGCGAGAACCTCGAATTCGTCGCCCGCATCTACAACCTCCCGAAGCCGCGCCGCGCGGCGGACGCCGCGATCGACCGTCTCGGCCTGGCGAACCGGGCCGATCAGCTCGCCGGCGAGCTGTCGGGAGGATGGAAGCAGCGCCTGGCCCTCGGGGCCTGCATCCTGCCCGAACCGAAGCTCCTGCTGCTGGACGAGCCGACGGCCGGCGTCGATCCGAAAGCCCGGCGAGACTTCTGGGACGAGATCCATGCGCTGGCCAGCGAAGGCCTCACCGTGCTCGTCTCGACGCACTACATGGACGAGGCGGAACGCTGCCACGAGATCGCCTACATCGCCTATGGCGAGCTCCTCACGCAGGGCACCGTCGGCGAGGTGATCGAGAACGCGCACCTCGCCACCTACACGGTGACCGGCCCGGATCTTCCCGCCCTGGCGCATCGCCTCAAGGAGCTCGAGGGCGTCGACATGGTGGCTCCGTTCGGCGCGGCCCTGCACGTATCGGGACGCGATGCGCGCGCGCTCGACGAGGCTACGCGGCCGCTGCGGGACCACGGACCCCAGGCGTGGCAGCCCGATCAGGCGACCCTCGAGGACGTCTTCATCGACCTGATGGGGCGAGCCCGGGACAATTTCGCATGAGCGCCGCTCACGACAGCGCCGACCGCCGCACGCGAGGTCTTGCCGCCTCCCTGGCGCGGATCCGCGCCACCTTCACCAAGGAGTTGATCCAGTTGCGGCGGGACCGCATCACCTTCGCGATGATGATCGCGGTGCCCCTCGCCCAGCTCCTGCTTTTCGGCTACGCGATCAATACCGACCCGCGCCGGCTGCCGACCGCGGTCCTGATCCAGGACGGCAGCGCCTTCGCCCGGTCGTACCTCGGCGCCATGCGCGAGAGCGGCTACTTCGAGGTGACGAGCGTCGCCCGGAGCGAGGCGGAACTTGACAGTCTCATCCTGTCGGGACGCGTCCAGTTCGGGGTGCAGATACCGGCCCATTTCGGCCGTGACCTGATGCGCGGCGAAAATCCGGCCATCCTCGTCGTCGCCGACGCGACGGATCCCTCGGCCACGGGTGGCGCGATCAGCGCGCTCCAGAACCTTTCGGCCTCGGTGTTCTCCCGCGACCTGATCGGGGCGGGGTCGAACCTGGCGGCCCGCCCTCCCCCGTTCGAGCTGCGGATCCACCGGCGCTACAATCCGACCGGAGAGACGAGTCTCAATATCGTGCCGGGGCTCATGGGCACGATCCTGACGCTCACGATGCTCATCTTCACGGCCCTATCGGTCACGCGGGAGATCGAGCGCGGCACGATGGAGAGCCTGCTCGCCATGCCGATCCGGCCCGTGGAAATCATGCTGGGCAAGATCGCGCCCTATCTCGCGGTCGGCGCCCTGCAGATGGCGTTGATCCTCGGCGCCGCACGGCTTCTGTTCGACGTCCCGGTGGTGGGGAGCCTCACCCTGCTGATGTCGCTGACCCTGCTGTTCATTCTCGCGAACCTGTCGGTCGGCTACACCTTCTCGACCATCGCCTCGAACCAGCTTCAGGCGATGCAGATGTCGTTCTTCTTCTTCCTGCCCAACATGCTCCTTTCGGGCTTCATGTTCCCGTTCCGCGGCATGCCCGAATGGGCTCAAGCGATCGGCGAAATCCTCCCTCTGACCCACTTCCTGCGCATCGTGCGGGCCATCATGCTGAAGGGCGCGACGTTCGGGGAATTGCAGTACGACGTGCTCGCCATGGCGGCTTTCGCCTTCGCCGCCATGGGCATCGCAGTGGCACGCTTCCGCCAGACTCTCGATTGAAGCGGCCGGATCGCGAGGAAAAGCGTCCCGCAGGTCCCAGTACGGCAGCTTAACCTTACCAAATGATTTCTACGCACATTACGAAAGTTACTGTCGACAACTCGCCTAAAGTTATTGAAGTCTTAGTGCAAGATCTTTGTCCTGATTTCGGCATTAACTTTGCGTCATTTGCCGACAGGAAGGATTGAGATCGACTAAGGCAACTGTCGCATCGTTGTTCGCATGAACTGCGATCTACATCCGACAGCGCCGCAAGTAAAAACTGGAGCTGCCGCTGCTTCGTAGCGCCCTTCGACTGCGAGCCGGCAGCGCAACGACAGTGCGGGGCGTTCCTATGAACCATCATATCCGCGACTTCTCTCGGCAGCCGGCACCGGATGCATTCGGGACTCGACGTTTTGCGAGACGCGCCAGTAGAACGGCGCTCATCACCGGCGGGGCAGGCTTCCTCGGCTCACATCTTGCCGACCGACTGGTCGCGGATGGTTACCACGTCATCTGCCTGGATAATTTCCAAACCGGCCGAGAAGACAACCTCCGGCACATTGCCGGCTCGGATCGCCTGACGGTGCTTCGCGGCGATATTTGCGAACCCGTCCTCGCGGAGGTCGACGAGATCTACAATCTGGCGTGCCCGGCCTCGCCGCCCCACTACCAGGCCGACCCCGTCCACACGATGAAGACGAGCGTTCTCGGCGCCCTCAATGTCCTGGAACTCGCCCGTCTGCGCCAAATTCCGGTGTTCCAAGCTTCGACATCCGAGATCTACGGCGACCCGGCCGTGCACCCTCAGCCCGAGTCCTATTGGGGCAACGTCAATCCGATCGGACCCAGGGCCTGTTACGACGAGGGCAAGCGAAGTGCCGAGACGCTGTTCTTCGACTACGCGCGGCGGTACGCCACGAAGATCAAGGTCGCTCGCATCTTCAACACCTATGGTCCGCGCATGAGGGCGGACGACGGTCGCGTCGTATCGAACTTCATCGTTCAGGCGCTGGAGGGAAGAGACATCACCATCTATGGGGACGGGAGCCAGACCCGGTCCTTCTGCTACGTGGACGACCTGATCGACGGCTTCGTGCGCCTCATGCGGGCTCCGCCGCATGTCACGGGGCCGATCAACCTGGGCAATCCAGGCGAGTTCACCGTTCGCGAGCTCGCCGATCTCGTGGTCCAGCTCACGAACTCCCGCTCCCGCATCGTCCACCTGCCGCTGCCCGTCGACGATCCCCGGCAGCGCCGGCCCGACATCATCAAGGCGAGCTCTCTTCTGGGCTGGAGGCCGCAGGTGCAGTTGAGGGAGGGTCTCGCGAGAACCATCGCCCACTTCGACGCCGAGCTCTCGCGCAGCAGGGTGCCGACGGAGGCTGTCGCGTGAGCGACGAGGCGCGTATTCGTGACTGGAGGCGCCGGCTATATCGGCAGCCATACGTGCAAGGCCCTGGCCGCTTCCGGCTTCGAGCCCGTGGTGTACGACAATCTGTCGACCGGGCACCGCACGTCCGTCCGCTGGGGACCGTTGGTCGAGGGCGACCTCCTCGATCGGGATCGGCTCACGGCCGCCCTGGAGTCCTACGAGCCTGCGGCCGTCATCCATTTCGCAGCATCTGCCTACGTCGGTGAAAGCGTGACCGACCCGGGCAAATACTACCGGAACAATGTGGCCGGGTCGCTGTCGCTCCTCGAAGCTTGCCGGGCGGCCGGAGTTCGGGACGTCATCTTCTCGAGCACCTGCGCCACTTACGGAGTTCCCGAGGCGCTGCCGATCGAGGAGAGCACGCCGCAAGTACCCATCAATACCTACGGTCGCAGCAAGCTCATGTGCGAGCATATGCTGCGGGATTTCGCAGCCGCTTACGGATCGAGGTTCGTGATCCTTCGCTACTTCAACGCATGCGGCGCCGACCCCGACGGCGAGCTCGGCGAGTGGCATGACCCCGAGACACACCTCATTCCGCGGGCGCTCATGGCCGCAGCCGGCCGACTTCCGTTCCTGTCGGTCTTCGGAAACGACTACGACACCGCCGACGGAACCTGCATCCGCGACTACGTACACGTCTGCGATCTCGCCAGGGGCCACATCGAGGCAGTCCGGTACCTCTTGGCCGGCGGCGAGAGCGTCGCGCTGAACCTCGGCGGCGGCCAGGGCACTTCGATCCTGGGCGTCCTGAACGCGATCGAACGGCTGACCGGCCGGGGGGTCCCCATCTTCGTGGAGCCGCGAAGGAGCGGCGATCCGCCCGTCCTCGTCGCGGACGCCGGACAAGCCCGAGCCCGTCTCGGGTTCATTCCGTCGCTCTCCAGCATCGAAGCGATCGTTCGGACCGCGGCACCCCATTTCGGGCTCGAGGCGCGGTCATGAGCGGACTTGTTTCGACCGGCACGACTATTCCCGTCGCAGGAGGCTCAATTCGGAGCGGCGCCTGCGCGATCAGGCCCCTGGCGGATGCCGGCGACGGCGTCGGACTGGCACCCCTGCACACGCCTGCACGGCGGCTGGAGCATCTGTTCTGGGGCGCCGTCTGGGCGGCGTCCTTGAGCTGGTTCTGGAGCTGGTGGTTCGACCCGGCTCACGTCGAGAGCCTCGGCGGCTTTCTCTTGATCAGCCTATTGCTGGCATGGGTGATGCTGCTTCCGCTCTATTTCCTGGTCGTGTTCGCGGGTGCCCGCCGTCAGGTCGGCCCGCTACGTCTCCCGAGCGGCAGCAGAGTCGCGATGGTGGTCACGAAGGCTCCATCCGAGCCGTTCGATATCGTGCGCAGGACGCTCGAGGCGATGCTCGCGCAGGATGTTACCCACGACACCTGGCTCGCCGATGAAGACCCGACACCGGAGACACTCGCCTGGTGCGCCCGCCATGGCGTCCGGGTCTCTACCCGCCGGGGACGTCCGGACTACCACCGCCCGACATGGCCGCGGAGAACGCGGTGCAAGGAAGGCAACCTGGCTTTCTTCTACGATCATTACGGCTACGACGGGTACGATTTCGTGGTGCAGCTCGATGCCGATCACATTCCGGTCGAGGGCTATCTCCGCGAGATGCTGAAGCCTTTCGCCGATCCGAGCGTCGGTTACGTATCGGCGCCCAGCATCTGCGACGCCAACGCCCGGCAGAGCTGGTCGGCGAGAGGCCGCCTGTACCTCGAGGCGAGCCTGCATGGTGCTCTTCAGGCAGGCTACAACGGCGGGTGGGCTCCGCTCTGCATCGGCTCGCACTATGCCGTGCGCACGCGAGCCCTGCAGTGCATCGGCGGGCTCGGGCCCGAGCTCGCGGAAGACCACTCGACCACGTTGATGATGAATGCGAACGGCTGGCGCGGCGTTCACGCCATCGACGCGATCGCCCATGGCGATGGCCCGCGCACGTTCTCCGATCTGGCGACGCAGGAATTTCAGTGGTCGAGAAGCCTCGTCACCATCCTGCTCCAGTACTCGCCCGCCCTGATCCGGCATCTGCCCGCGAGGCTCCGGTTCCAGTTCCTGTTTTCCCAGCTCTGGTACCCGCTTTTCTCGCTGTCGATGGCCGTCATGTTCGCCCTGCCGATCGTCGCTCTCCTGACGGGCATCAACTATGTGAACGTCGCCTATCCGGCGTTCCTCCTGCATTTCGTGCCATGCTCGGCGGCACTAATCCTGATGGCCTTCAGGTGGCGGGCCGCCGGCCATTTCCGACCGCACGATGCTCGCGTCCTGAGTTGGGAGGGCACGCTGTTTCTGTTTGCGCGGTGGCCCTGGTCTCTGTGGGGCTGCGTCATGGCTCTACGCGACTGGCTCACCGGCTCGTTCGTCGATTTTCGCGTCACGCCAAAGGGTCGCGGCGAGGTCGGCGCCCTCCCCTGGAGAGCCGTTCTTCCGTACGCCGGACTGGCGCTGGCGTCGGCCCTCACTGCATTTTTCGAACAGGACGCCGAGGCGGCGCAGGGGTTCTACGGGTTCGCGATCGTCAACGCCTTTCTCTATGCGGGACTGTTCTTCGCGATCCTGGGCCTTCATGCCGGAGAGAATGGACTGAGGCTCCATTCACCTCCGCGGGGTTTTCGCGTGCAGATTGCGATGGGAGCGCTCCTTCTCGCCCTTCCCGCGGCCGGGACCGCGGTCAACGGCGCACGAGGGGTCGAAGCACTCACCTGGGGCGCCCCCGGGCTGAAGCTCACCCGGACGGAGTTCAGGGTCGCAGGGGCAGGTCAAGGAGGCACGACTCTCAAGACCGTACGCTTCCGTCGCTGGCCGCTGTTTGCGCAGGTGTCCTGATGATCGAGGCAGCCCGCACCAACCGAAACGCACGCCGTGCACCAAGATGGAGGAGAGCCATCGTGAATACTCGTTCTCTACACCTGCTCGCCGGGCTGGCCGCTTGCCTCCTGGCGAGCGGCAGCCGCGCCGCCGAGAAGGTCGATCCGCAAGGGCCGGAAAGCATCACCGCAAGCGAGGTCTTCGGCATCTACGTGAACAGGAGCTGGCTATGGCCCACGGGCGCCGGTCACTTCGCATCCGACCGCACCTTCGTTGCCTGGTCGGGCGAGGGATCCTCCGCAAGCTACGCGGAAGGCCGCTGGCTCGTCACCAATGACGGCCGCATGTGCTTCAGTGCGTACTGGCACTATCGCGGCGGCGAGAAGCCGGACGTGACATGCTTTGGCCACCGCAAGTCGGGCGGAGCGATCTACCAGCGCAAGGAGCCCGCGGGCCGCTGGTACGTGTTTCGAAGCGCTCCGGCCAAGCCCGGCAACGAGCACGCGAAACTGGTCCGCAACGTGGACGTCGAGGGCCACCTTAGGAAAGCCGCGGCGGCGGTCGCCGCGCGATGAGCGACGGACTCGCGGCACCTCCGCCGGCAGATGCCGCCAAAGTAAGGAGTTGAGAGATGATCGATCTGAAGGGGAGTCTCGGAGCCGCGGTTGTTCTGACACTTGCCGTGGTGGGTGCCTGGGACGTGGCCGCCCAGCCGAAGCGGTTGCCGTCCGATGTCGGTTCCGCCGGGTCCAGCAAAACCCCGGTCGTGCACGAGGGCGGCCCGAAGCTCGGTGCCTATGATCCTCACGGCGACTTCGGCAATGTCACGAAAGCAGCGATCGAGCACCTCTTCCTGCCCTGGCAGGACGTTGATCTGAGCTCCCTCGCGGAGGCCGATGCATACGCGCGGGCGCGCGGTCGGGAGTTGCTCGTGACCGTCGAACCTTGGTCCTGGTCGGACGATTGGAGCACCACCCCGAACGAGCTGCGGGACGGCATTGTGGCCGGGCGCTACGACGGCAACATCGACGCCGTCTGTGGCCACCTCGCTCGAGTGCGGGCGCCGGTGACGATCCGCTTTGCGCACGAGATGGACGACCTTTCCGGTCAGTTCCCCTGGTCGCAGTGGCGTCCGGGTGAATACGTCGGCGTCTACCGCTACTTCGTCGACCGCTGCCGGTCGTCGGTGAAAAGCGCCAAGTACATGTGGTCTCCGCTCGGGCAAGCGAACCTCGGGACCTATTATCCCGGTGACACGTACGTCGATCTCGTCGGCCTCTCGGTCTTCGGGCTGCAGCGTTACGACAACGACAAGTTCGGGCGGGACCAGTCGTTCGCCGATATCCTTCAACCCAGATACGAGGCAGCGAAGCGCTTCAGAAAGCCGATCGTCGTGGCGGAACTCGGTTACCAAGGCAACGACCAGTACGTATCCAAATGGGCCGACGACGCGACACGGGCCCGGCCCGAATTCCCGGATCTCGTCGCCGTCGTGTACTTCAACGACAAGGAGGTCTATCCCTGGCCGGAGAATTACGGGTTGCCGAATTGGCGAGTCGCCAAGCAACGTCCGGGCTTCGCGCGGGTGAATTGAGGCGACCGATCCGGCCGCGGCGGCACGGCCCGGACGCCGTGAACCGTCCGCGCCGTGGTGATCCGAGGCGGAGGGCGACGATGCGCTCGCATCGCCCTCCGCCTCGGCACCCGTTCGATCGTTGGACTCAATTGTAGTCGGCGCGTTCACCCGATCGCCACATTGTTTTGCGCATCTTGTCTCTCGCTTCAGAGCGGGAGACGGATCAAATGGCGAATGATGGCCGCGGATCGGGTTTTGTCGCCCGCTGTACCCTGCCGGCGCTTTGCGTCCTTCTCTCAGGGTGCGTGACCCAGGACCTGGCGGGCGAGCCTGCACTTCAGCCAGGGACGAGCCTCGCGGCCCGGAGGTCGATGGACGTCGCGTCGACGCTCGTGACCGCCCAGTACGCAGCCCTTCCGGCCATCGGTCGTGCTCAGTACATCTGCACGGCGAGCGGTTTCGGCAGAATGCCGCGCTGCTTCGAGCGTGGTACCTAGAGCATCGGACCCAAAAGTGGAATCCACTTTTGGGATCCATCCGATGCTCCCCTTTTACGCGGAAAACCGGGTCCACTTTTCCGCACGATGCGTTAAGTCATTGTCGACAACACCATCCGAGCGGCGACAAGATCACGCGCTCCCGGGAGCGGGAGGGCCCGCTCGTTAGCCCTCGCCCATTCGATCCGCACCTGCGTCGAACTCGTCCCGCGGACCCGTCCCGCTCATCGCGTGACTGCATCTTGGAGTGCGGCCGGCCTCGAGCCGGAACTGCCGTGATGCGCACCGTTCATTTTAATCGCTTTGCCGCGTCCCCTCTAAATCAAGCTTCACGACTGAGAGCTAGCGTCCGAGTCCCGGTTTCAGAGTCGGCCATTCGGAGCATTTCGATGAACCATTCCACTCGCATCGTTCTCACCGCATCCGCCATTGCGCTCGGTACCGCGCTCGCCCTGCAGCCCCTGTCACTCTCGCTCTCCTCGCTCGAAATCGGTGCCGCATCAGCCTTCGCCAAGGGCGGGGAAGGCAATGGTAACGGCGGTGGAAACGGCGGCGGCAACGGGGGAGGTCATGGCGGAGGAAATGGCGGCGGCAACGGCGCCGGCGGCGACCGCGGCGGCGGCGGTGGCGGTGGTCGCGGCGGTGGCGAGAGCCGCGGCGGCGGCAGTGACAAGGCCGATCGGGGCGGCTCGCAGACCGACCGCGGCGGACGGGGTCATGGCGACCGGCCATCGGCGAATGCGGGCGGCAGTCATTCGGGCACCGCGAGCGGCCGCGGCCGCGGCGAGCCCATGGGCATCCTGGAGGGCTTCCTGTCCGATATCCGCGGCGACAGAAAGGCCGGGCGCTCCTCAGGCAGCGTCTCTCGCGCTGCCGGCGAGAAGTCCAAGGCAGCGACTGCCGATAAAGGCACGAAGTCGAGGGAGGCGAAGAATGCGGCCGTGAGTCCGACGACCGCTCCGACGACGACCCGGACGACCACCACGGCAACCGCCTCGAAGCTGCCGGGCAAGCTCAATGCGGCTCACGCGTCGGCGACTGCCCGCATGAATGCGGCCCCCCATTCCACGGTGGGCAAGATTGCAGCCTACGAGAGAGCCCTCAAGGGTGAGGAGCCGGACTTTGAGCCCGATTTGGACAAGGCCGCCGAAGCGCTCGCCGGCCTCACGAGCAAGGAATTGACGGAGGAGACCATCGAGGCATTGAACGCGATGCTGGGTCTCAAGGAAATTGACGCCGCGGCTGTGCTGTCCGCCCTCGAAAAGGCCCGCAACCCCGAGGAATCGCCCACCGACACGGTCGAAACTTCGCCGACGGATGACGGCAGCCAAACTCCGCCGACCGATTCGGCGGAAACGACGCCGACCGACGAGTCGGATCCAACGCCGGCCGACACAGCCGATGCACCCGTCGAAGGCACCACGACGGCGTCCGGGACGATCACGGCGCCGGCGACCGTCACCCAATAGCCGGCGGATCGGGCGCCGGTCACTCCCCGGCGCCCCTCCGCTGAAGGGCGTGTCCAGCCGTGCGGTCGCGCGTCTCCAAACGCGTCGGACGCCGGCCACCGACGGGGCCGCCGGGTCGCGCCCCGCCTTTTCGTGTGCGCGGGAACACGCCCGGACCCGCATATCTGCCGTAACGTCATCATGGTCCACCCAATGGGAGGCTCCGATGCACCGCTCAGGAAGCGCCGCAGATCATCAAGGCTCGAAGACCGAGACCTCTGTCGGAATCGCATTGATCCTGGTGGCGTTCAGCGTTTCGGCGACCGTCTGCTCCGGCATCGTCAGCCTCGCCGTGATTCCCTGACCCCGGGCCGGCGGCGTTCGTCCGAGCCTCATCGTTCCTCATCACAGTTCATCCGCGTACGCCCATTCGCGCCGGCTCTGTTCGTGGAGGGGGCACCGTCATGCCGAACGCTCACCATCATGGTCCTCGCTTGTCCGTTCCGGCGTCAATTGCTTGTGTGCTGGCCGCCGGTTCCCCGGCCCAGGCGGACGAGGGATTTTCGTACGTTCGTCCCTCATTGGTGTCCGCGTGCATAGCCTTGGACACGCACATCGACGAACTCCTCGATCAGCATCGGACAACCGACGAGTTCAACGAGGAGGAGTTTTTCGAGCTGATCCGACTCCGCTACTCGGCCCGGCATTCCTGCACGCTCGGCTTATACTCCGAAGGGATCGCCATCTATGAGAGGATCCCGATTCGCCCGGTGAGAAGTCGCCCCTTGCGGTGATGATCGTCTGCGATCGCAGAGAATGTCCGATCGGGAAAGGCGCGTGAACCTCTCTTCCGAACCGCGCGACGCGACCGCGCCGACCGGGCGATACCCGTCCCGCGGCGTGGCAATGCCTAAATGGTCCGGCGCCGGTCTCGTTCTCGAGGCGCCGCCAGCAGCCGGCCGATCTGCAGGACGGTCGCGATCGAAATCCCGAACATCCCGGTACCGAGCAGAACAGTGCCGAGGAAGCGTGCGTGGTCGGGCACGTTGCAGGCGTCGGAAGGTGCTATCAGCAGGGTTGTGCAAAACGCCCAGCCGAAATTGATCGCAATCTCGTCCATTCCCTTGCCCCCCGGCGGAACGGTTCACAGCGGATCGGCGTGGCTTAAACCCACGCGGTGGTTTGCTGTCAGGCCCGCCTCGCTCTCGGTTCCGAACGAACCGATGGTTCTGGCGGGAAGGCTCGGCTACGCAGGCACGTGAGACGGCACCTCGACGCGAACTCCGAACGACTCGAAACGATCGCCTCGGCTCTCATTGCAGCGAGGCTGCTGGCGGAGGGAGTGTCGGACAAGTTCGGTTAAATGCGCATCGGGCCGGGTCGACGGCCATGTGTGCGGGCGCCGCTGTGCTCGATGCTTGTTCCGAGCACCAGCCCTGCGGGTCGACCTTACAGATAGCTCATCTGCCCTTGCGGTGGGTCGGCGGTAAGCGCTTCGACGAACGGGATCGAAAGGACCGGAGTGCCGAACTCGTCGGTAACCTCCACCGCGAAGTGGGCCGGGTCGAGCCCGAGATTCGGGAAATCCCGCCAAACGTTCGCCGCGGCGACAACCGTTTCGCGCTTCAGAGTTTCGACATCCGGAAAGTCGACTCCGTCGCGATCCAGCTCGAACTCGCGCCCGCAACGAACATGCAGATAATAGCGCGGCATCTTGTCCTCTCCGGGGTTCCCGTGTCCCTCCGATGTGCCGCAGCGTAAGCTTAGCATCGGGCGCAACGTGGAATCCAGTCGGTCGGGGCCGCCGCGCACCGGCGAGCGGCTGCCGGCTATTCGCCCTCGGCCCCGTGCCGGCGCCGGGCGGCGAAATCCTGTCCGAGATCGGCGACGGCCTGCGCCATCTCGGCAAACAGCCAGTCGCGGAAGACGCGTACTTTCGGCTGAGCCGCCCTCCTCCTTGGACAAACGAAGTGATAGCCGCGAGCCCTGAGCGGCAGTTCCGGGCCGAAGGGAACGACAAGCCGCCCGGCCTGCAGATCACCCAGCGCGATCACCTTGTAGCCGAGAGCGATTCCCACGCCCTCGGCGGCCGCATCGATCGCGTGGTCCGCTGCGTTGAACCGTAGGCCGCGTGACGCATCCACCCCTTCGACTCCCACGATCCCGAGCCAATCGGCCCACGTCGGCGCGGGCGGAAAGGGTGCCGGCTGGTCGACATGGATCAGCGTATGCCGCGCCAGATCCCTTGGCGTCCGTAGAGGCTCGGGACCGTGGAGCAGGCGTGGGCTGCAGAGCGGAAGCACCGTGTCGTCCAGGAGTTTCTCGGCGTGGAGATCGGGAAGAGCCCCCAGAACGAAACGGACGGCAACGTCGATGCCGTCCGTTTCGAAATTGGCCGGCTGCATCGATGCGGAGATCCTGATGTCGATCTCCGGATAGAGCTCCATGAAACGATAGAGGCGGGGCACGAGCCATTTGACGGTGAAGCCGGGTGTCGCGCTGACGACCAGAACGTTGTCTTGCCCGACGCGATCCAGGCGCTGGATAGCCTCCCGCATGGTTTCGAAGGCCGCATGAATGCCGGGATAGATCAGGCGGGCCGCTTCGGTCAGTTCGATGGCCCGCGTGCGACGGTGAAACAACGGCAAGCCGAGCCGGTCTTCGAGTCCGCGAACCTGATGGCTCAACGCTGCCGGCGTGACATGCAGCTCCCCGGCGGCCTTGGCGAAGCTGAGGTGCCGCGCCGTGGCCTCGAAAGCTCTCAGCGCGTTCAGCGGGGGTAACGGGCGAGGCATATCATGCCTTAGGATTTCTCATTCATCGAGGGAGATAAGATCGTTCGTCGATGCGACGTCCGCAAGCGTATTCTTTCACAACGGACGAGACACGCATGAAGAACACTCATCCACCGGGGGCACTGAAGGAGGTCGCAATGTCCTTCACTCCCCTTCCCGACCCGGCCCATGCAGGGTGGGAAGCCCTGCTGCTCGAGGTCGGCAGGTGGATGCGCGAGCGGCTGGCGACCCTGCGCATCCGGTCGGCTCAGCGGGCCACGCGGTGGGCGCTCGCCGGCCTGGACGATCCCGCGCTCAAGGACCTTGGCGTGGACCGGAGCGAGATCGCGTCGATTTCCCATGATGCGAGCGGCGAGAGGCGCCGCGGCTTCGAGATGCCGCCGGCTCTCCGTGTGTGACCGAGCGCACGGAGATGCAGGAGGGCCCGTGCTTCGTATGTGATCGTCCACTTGGCGGATCCCATCCGGCCCCGGAACGGCAACCATGACCTATACGATCCATCGCTATCCGGCCGAACTCATCGACGTCGTGCGCCTTGTCGATGGAAGCAAGGTCACCCTGCGGCCGGTCCTGCCGCAGGACGCGGACATCATGCAGTCGTTCGTACGAACCCTTTCGGAGGAGTCTCGGCGGAACCGGTTCTTCCGTGCGCTGAGGGAGCTTCCCAAGGATCTCCTGACTCGATTCACGAACGTGGACTACGAGACGCACCTCGCCCTCTTGGCCGAAGTGTTCGTGGACGGTGCCGAAGTGGTCGTCGGAGAAGCGCGCTATGTTCGCGGAGACGATTCGCGTGCCGAGTTCGCCGTCGCGGTCGCGGACGAGTGGCACGGCAAAGGCATTGGCCGGATGCTTCTGAACGTTCTCCAGCAGCGTGCGGCCGCAGAGGGGATCGCCATGATCCACGGCCAGACGCTGCCTGCCAACGGCGCCATGCAAGCTGTCGCGCGTAAGGCGGGATTCGAGATCGCACCGGATCCCGACGAGCCAGGGGTTCTGAGGCTCGAGAAGCGGATCGGCCCTCATGCCGAACTGCAGCGCAACGCCGTGTCGGGGCTTGAACCGGCTGCCGTCGACAGGTGGGGTGCGGTGCTCGAGTTGCGGTCCGCCTGAGCGCGGAAGCCTGCTTCCCCGGCCGGCGCAAACCTATCTCTCGATGCGCACGACCTCGCCGGTCCGGACCGCGTGATCGGCCGCCAGCACGATCCGCAGGCTCTTCACCGCGTCGTTCATGTGATCTGAGAGGTCGAGGTCCTCGTCGATGGCGCGGAGCAGGTAGCGCTGCTCCCGTTCGCAGAGGGCGTCGTGATCGGGCTCGTCCACGGTGTCGATCCGCTCGTCGGCCTCGGCGAGCGACCCGTCCGGCGCGAGCGCGGCGTGATGGACGAGGATCTGGTTGGTCTTGGTGTGGGCGTTCACGTCCGACGATTTCAGGCTGCTGTCCGCGGTCTCGGCCATGACGATGCTGACGCTGCCTCGCGGTCCGATCACGTCCTTCACGAAATACGCCGTCTCGCTCATCATCGGCCCCCAGCCCGCCTCGTACCAGCCGACGGATCCGTCGTCGAAAGTCACGTGGAGATGGCCGTAATTGTACATGCCTTCCGGCATGTCCTCGGTCAGACGCGCCCCGACGGCGTTCACCCGCACGGGCTTCGCCGGGGTGATCTGGCACATGACGTCCACGTAGTGCACGCCGCAATCGACGATCGGCGAGAGGGATTGCAGCAGGCGCTTGTGCGCCTCCCAGGCTGGGCCGCTCGATTGCTGGTTCAGGTTCATGCGGAACACGAGCGGCGCCCCGAGGGTCCTGGCGATCTCGATGAAGCGCATCCATGACGGATGGTGCCGCAGGATATAGCCCACGACGAGCTTGCGGCCGGTGCGCCGCGCGGTCTCGACCACCCTCTCGGCGTCGGCCACATTGTCGGCCAGGGGCTTCTCGACGAAGACGTGAGCGCCGGCTTCCATGGCCCGGATCGCATAATCGGCGTGGGTATCCGACCAGGTGTTGATCGATACGACATCGGGCGCGAGCGCGTCGAGCGCTTCCGCGAAAGCCGAGAACCGGCGCGCACGGGCGAGAGCCGGGGGGAGCCGCCTCTCGGCGATCCTGCGCTCGCACAGGCCGGCGACCTCGAAACCCTCGATCCGCGCATAGGCGAGGGCATGGGACATGCCCATGGTCCCGAGCCCGACCACCAGAACCGTCCTTGCCGCCATCGCCCGTTCCCGCTCGTTCCCCGTCCGCTCGGCTTCAGAACTGGCGCACTTCCCGCTCCCGTCCAGCCGGCGGTCCGGCCGGCTTCACGGCGGAGGCTTGGCGCTCCGCGCCAGCATGATGGCTCCCTCGAGAGGGTCGGCCGCCGGCTCGACGACGGCGGCGAGCACGTCGGGCGAGAGCCAAGGCTTCAAGGGCTCCGCCATGCCGCCGAAAAGGCACAGACGGCCGGCGCCGAGTTCCATGAGCCGCCGGGCGATCTGCGTGATCGCCGCCGCTGCACCGGTCACGAGTTCGATGCCGAGCGGATCGCCCCGCCTCGCATGATCGAAGATCAAAGGGGCGAAGCTCGCATACGCGCTCGGGCGGGCCTGGTTCGCCCAATCGACCATCGCTTCCGGGGCGCCGCCGAAGCGGTCGAGGACGGCGCTCGCGAGCGCGGACGGCGCGGCGCGGCCATCATAGGCCCAGATCGTGCGGCGCAGGACCTCCCGCCCGATGGCCGCGCCGCTTCCCTCGTCGGAGATCTGGAAGCCGCGACCGCCGATGGTGAACCGGCGCCCCTGGAGGCAGCCGTAGCCGCAGGAGCCGGTGCCCACGATCAGGATCGCCCCTTCGCCGCCGCCGAATGCGCCGAGCCAGGCGATATGGGCGTCCGTCTCGACCGCGACGGCGCGGAAGGGATGCTGATAGGCGAGCATCCGCGCGACGGCGCTCGGCTGCGCGGAGCCGGCGAGGCCAAGCCCCACATGGGCCCTCGCCAGCTCTCGCGCCTCCAGCCCGCCCCGCCGCAAGGCTTGGCGGCACGCCGTCAGGATCGAACTCCACACGAGATCGAGGTCGAGGCGGATGTTGGCGGAGCCGCCGGCGCCCTCCCCGACGAGCCGCCCGCTTGGGTCCCGGATCCGCGCCCGGCAATGCGTTCCCCCGCCGTCGATGCCGATGAAGATGGGCTCAGCCATGCTCGATGGGTCCGCCTTCGGGATCGCCGTTCACCATGCCAAGGCCTCATCCTCCCGTGAAGGGCCGCCCCACGCGGTCGGCCGGCCTCGATCCGGGCGATCGTCCAGCGAGCCGCCTGCAACTCGGCTTGTCGACCCTTCCGATCGCCGATACCGTTGGGGAAGATAGGTCCTCGGTCCGAAAAAAGACGCGAGTCGTCGGGCGCGGAAGGTCCTTCAACCGGGGGTTCGTGATCACGTCCGTTCGCCCGCCCCGCGAGGCCGACGTCCGGCCGGGTCTTCGGAGATTCAACAAGGAGAACGCGCCGCAGCCGGCGCCCGATCCAGGAGGAGGAAAACGATGAACGGCCAACCGTCGAGACGACTGCTCCGCAAGGCGGGGCGCTTCGTTGCAGGCGCATCCCTGATGCTGGCGGCCGCGATCGGCGCGGCATCGGCCCAGACGCTCACGATCGAGAGCTGGCGCAACGACGACGCCGACGTCTGGAACAGCCAGATCATCCCGGCCTTCAACAAGCAGCATCCGAACATCAAGGTCCAATTCAAGGCCGATCCGCCGACCGAGTACAACGCCGCCCTGAACGCCCGGCTTGCCGGCGGAACGGCAGGGGATCTGATCACGTGCCGTCCCTTCGACGCGTCCCTCGACCTTTTCAAGAAGGGGAACCTTCTGCCCGTGAACGACGTCAAGGGTCTCGAAAACTTCCCCGAAGTCGCGAAGGCCGCGTGGTCGACCGACGACGGCAAGACGACCTTCTGCGTTCCGATGGCCTCGGTGATCCACGGCTTCATCTACAACAAGAAAGTCTTCGAGGATCTCAAGCTGACGCCGCCGAAGACGACGGCCGAATTCAAGGCCGTCCTCGACAAGATCAAGGCGGACGGCAAGTACACGCCCCTTGCCATGGGAACGGCGGACCAGTGGGAAGCCGCCACCATGGGCTTCCAGAACATCGGCGTGAACTATTGGAAGGGCGAGGAAGGCCGCAAGGCCCTCATCGAGGGCAAGCAGAAGTTCACGGACGAGCCCTACGTGAAGGCCTTCGCGGAACTCGCAAGCTGGTCGCCCTACCTCGGCCGCGGCTACCAGGCACAGAAATATCCCGACACGCAGAACCTCTTCGCGCTCGGCCGGGCGGCGATCTATCCGGCCGGCTCCTGGGACATCCCGATCTTCCGCCAGCAGGCCGATTTCGACTTCGACGCCTTCCCGCCCCCGCTGCCGGAGGGCGTGGACAAGTGCTACATCAGCGACCACACGGATATCGCGATCGGCATCAACGCCAAGTCGAAGAACGTGGACGCGGCCAAGACCTTCCTGTCCTGGGTGGCGTCGCCGGAATTCGCCGAGATCTACGCCAATGCGCTCCCGGGCTTCTTCCCGCTCTCGAACGCGAAGGTATCCCTGAAGGATCCGGTGGCGGCGAAGTTCGCCAGCTGGCGCGGCACCTGCGAAAGCTCGATCCGCAACTCCTATCAGATCCTCTCGCGCGGAACGCCCAATCTCGAGAACGAGCTCTGGAACGTGAGCGCACAGATTCTGAACGGCACCATGAAGCCCGAGGAGGCGGCCAAGAAAGTGCAGGACGGGCTCGCCAGCTGGTACCCGCCCGCAAAATAGGTCGACACGGACATGCGCAGGCGGCCGCTCCGGCCCCCTGCCTTCCACCGCATGGGGCGGGATCGAATGTCGACCAGTGCCGCCATACCGGCCGGGAGCGTGGCGAGCGCCGCGGAACGGTCGCGCTTCCCGCTCCACGTCGCGGTGTTTCTGGCGCCGGCGCTCGTCATCTATACGGCCTTCTCCATCTACCCGCTCGTCGACACGATCCGGCTGAGCCTCTACGCGGGCGACGAATCCGGCGTCCGGTCCTTCGTCGGACTCGAGAATTTCCGCCTGCTGCTGGCCGATCCCCGATGGTCGAGCCAGTTCTGGAACGCGCTGCGCAACAACGTCGCGTTCTTCCTGATCCACATGGTGGTGCAGAACGGCATCGGGCTCGGGCTCGCCATGCTGCTGAGCCTTCCCCATCTTGCCGGCCGCAGCCTCTACCGGACGCTCCTTTTCCTCCCGACGATGCTGTCCGTCGTCATCATCGGCTTCGTCTGGCAGCTGATGCTCAACCCCCTCTGGGGCATCGCCGAGACCATCATGAGCGCGGTGGGGCTCGGGCGCTATTTCGCGCCCTTCCTCGGGCAGGAGGGATCGGCCCTCATCACCATCTCGCTCATTTCGGTCTGGCAGTTCGTGGGCATCCCGATGATGCTCATCTACGCGGCGCTTCTGAACATCCCGGACGATCTCGTGGACGCGGCGACCGTCGACGGAGCGGGTCCGTTCAGCATCTTCTGGTTCATCAAGCTGCCGCTCATCCTGCCGACGCTGGGCGTCGTCTCGATCCTCACGTTCGTGGCGAACTTCAACGCCTTCGACCTCATCTACGCGGTGAAGGGCGCCCTCGCCGGACCGAATTTCTCGACCGACATCCTCGGGACGTTCTTCTACCGGACCTTCTTCGGCTACCAGCTCCAGGTGGGCAGCCCGACCATGGGCGCGACGGTCGCCACGGCGATGCTGATCATCATTCTCCTCGGCGTGCTGGTCTATCTGTTCGGCGTGCAGCGGCGGCTGCAGCGCCACGCTTTCTGAGGTCCGCGTGACCCTCCCTCCGCTTCGCCCCGGCCGCATGGCCGTCCACGGAGTCCTTCTCCTCTACACGGCATTGGCCATCGGGCCGATCCTGCTGGTGCTGCTCAACGCCTTCAAGACGCGGCGCGCGATCTTCGCCGATCCGCTGGGCTTCCCGGACGGGCGCACCTTCACGACGATCGGCTTCGACCAGGTCTTCGCAAAATCCGAGTTCGGGCTCTACTTCTTCAACAGCATCACCGTGACGGTCGTGTCGCTCGCGCTTATCGTCCTCATCGGAGCCATGGCCGCCTGGGCCCTCACGGAATACCGGTTCCCGGGCAACACGATCCTCGCGCTCTATCTCGCCCTCGGCATCATGGTGCCCATCCGGCTCGGCAGCGTCAGCATCCTGCGGATGATGGTCGAGCTGAACCTCGTCAACACGCTGACCGCCCTCGTGCTGGTCTACGTCGCCCAGGGCCTGCCCATGGCCATCCTGATCCTCGGCGAATTCATCCAGCAGATCCCGCGCGACCTGCGGGATGCCGCCCGCTGCGATGGGGTCAGCGAGTACCGGATCTTCGGCAGCATCATCCTGCCCCTGATCCGGCCCGCCATCGCGACGGTGGCGGTGTTCACGATGGTGCCGATCTGGAACGACCTCTGGTTCCCGCTCATCCTGGCCCCGGGCGACGGCAAGCAGACCGTGACCCTCGGCGTTCAGCAGTTCATCGGGCAATACGTCACCGACTGGAACGCGGTTCTCGCGGCCCTGTCGCTCGCCATCGCCCCCGTGCTCGTGCTCTATCTCCTGTTCTCCCGCTACCTCGTGCGCGGCCTCACGGCGGGCGCCATCAAGTAGCCGGTTCGAGGATCGCGCTTCCCTGAACCCTCACCGCCCCCAGCGGAGAGCGAGCGGCGCACGCTCGCGGGCGAGTTCGAGGAGCCCCGCCCGCGTGGCGGGGTGAAGCGGTTCCAGGGGATGGCGGACGGCGTCGCTCCCGATCACGCCGCCCTCCATCATCACGGTCTTCGCCGCCCGCAGGCCGCATTGCCGGTTCTCGTAGTTGATGAGCGGCAGAATGCGCTCATAGGTATCCGCCGCGTCCCGGCGGCGTCCGGCCCGATGGTGCTCCACCACCGGCTTGATCAGGTCGGGAAGGAGCGCGCTGCACATGGTGCCGGTGGCGCCGGCATCGAGGTCCGCCATGAGGGTGATCGACTCCTCGCCGTCGAACGGCCCTTCGATCGCGTCGCCACCTGCCTCGATCAGGCCGCGGAGCTTGGCCGCCGCGCCGGCGACCTCGATCTTGAAGGAGCGGACGAGCGGCACTTCCCGCGCGAGGCGCGTGAGGAACGGCACCGATAGGGCCACCCCGCTCAAGGGTGCGTCCTGCACCATGATCGGAATCCCGGCCGCCTCGGCGACGGCGGCGAAATGCTCGATCATGCCCTTCTCCTCCGCCCGCAGTCCCACCCCGTGATAGGGCGGCATGAGCATCAGCATGGCGGCGCCCGCGCGGGCGGCCTTGCGGGCGCGCTCGGTCGCAATGCGCGTGCTGAAATGGCTCGTCGTGACGATGACGGGCACGCGCCCGCCCACGTGCGCGAGGCAGAGATCGGCGAGCGTGTCGCGCTCGTCGTCCGTGAGGACGAACTGTTCCGAGTAGTTGGCCAGGATGCAGATGCCGTCGACTCCCTGGTCGATCATGCAGTCGAGCACGCGGCGCTGGCCTTCGAGGTCGAGATCGCCGGTCTCGGTGAACGGGGTGGGAGCGACGGGAAACACGCCCCTGTGGGGCCGCGCTGGAGAGGAAGCCATGGCACCGATCCGATGCTTGCTGTTCGATCACTGGCCGCAGCCCCCGCAGGCCGATACCAGCCGACGAGCGGCCACCGAAGGTCTAGAGCATCGGACCCAAAAGTGGAATCCACTTTTGGGATCCATCCGATGCTCTCTTTCTTGAGCAGCGCATCGTTCGGCGCGGAAAACCGGGTCCACTTTTCCGCACGATGCGCGCATCGGACCCAAAAGTGGAATCCACTTTTGGGATCCATCCGATGCTCTTTCTCTTGAGCAGCGCATCGTTCGGCGCGGAAAACCGGGTCCCCTTTTCCGCACGATGCGCTGTTTGCCGGTTCAGTTCATAATGCATTGCGCGGCGCCGCAAGGGCGCGCGGGAGTTCCGATCTCTTCCTTCACCGCTGGCCCGCCGGGCGTTTCCGCGCTTCGTCCCGGCGCCGGCGCTCGAAATGCTTCGCCACGCGCAGGTGCCGGGAGATCGCGTAATTCATGGCGGTGAGAAAACCATAAGCGCCCCGCACCGCGTGTCGGCGGCCGAGATAGGCCTTCAGGAAGGCCGCCGGAAACTCGACGAAGAGGCGCCAGGTGGGAATCCTTACACCGCGCTCGTCGAGGTCGAACGCCTGCTGATCCGAGTAGCGGTTGAGCTTGTCGATCTGATCGCCGAGGGACCGGACGGACTTGTGATGGATGATGCCCTTGAGGGTTCCCACCTGCGTGTCCGGGAGAAGTTCCACGCGGTCGTGCACCAGCGAGGCGGAATAGCGGCCCTTGTCCTTCCGGTAGAGCCGGACCGGGGAGAGCGCGTAGGCGAGTGGATGCGGAGCCTCTTCGCCTGGGAACATTTCGGCGATGCGAATTCGATAGGCTTCCCGCGCCGGCTCGCCCTTCTTGAAGAGTCCCGCGATCTCCGCCTTGAGATCGGACGGCACGACCTCGTCGGCGTCGAGATTGAGCAGCCAGGGGCCGTGGCACTGATCCTCGGCGAACCGCTTCTGCGGACCGTAGCCCGGCCACGGGTTGAAGATCACCCGGGCGCCGAGTTCGGTCGCCATCCCCTGGGTGCCGTCGGTCGAGCCCGAATCCACCACCACCACATCGTCGCTCAGGCCCTGAACGGCCCGAAGGGTCTCGCCAAGCCGGTCGGCTTCGTTCTTGACGATGATGAAGATGGAAAGGGGAAGCATCCGAGGCGCCAATCGGCCGCTTGCCTAGCCGCAGACGGCGACCGAGGCAAGTCGATGGTGCCTTGGCGAGCCGCGGCGGCCGAGCGCCGATCTGCGCTCGCCCGGCAGCGCAGCCGCCTAGATGGGCGCGGCCGGAATGGTGTCCCGAATGGGTGCCGCGCGACCGGCGCTCAAGCCGTCGGCGACGCGCAGCTCGGCGAGGAGCGGGAAGTGATCGGAGGCGATCCGCGCGAGCGGCGTCCGCACGGGGGCGGCGGTCACGACTTCGACCGAAGGGGTGACGAAGACGTGGTCCAGCCGAAGGACGGGGGCTCGCGTATGGAAGGTGGCCTGCGGCTCGCCGTTCGCATGGGAGAGCTGGGCGTCGCGAAGCCTCGAGGCGAAAAGGCGGTAGGAGCGCGAATGAGGCGGTGCGTTGAAGTCGCCCAACAGTACCGCCGGATCGCCGCATTCCGGATGGCCGATCCAGTCGGACCCGATCAGGGCCTCAGCCTGGTAGAGGCGCTCCCGGGACCGGAGCGAGAGATGGGCGTTCACGATCTGAAGCTCGCGCCCGAAAATCTCGACCGAAACCCACAGGGCGCTCCGCTTTTCGATGGAAGGCCCGGCGGAGAGGCTCGGCAGCCGGCTCGAGCGCACGCATCGCGACCGATGGCGCGTGAGGATAGCGATGCCGAACTGCTCGCCGAAGACCCGGATGGTCGGCTGGAAATGGAGCTCCATTCCGAGGCTCGCCGCAACCGCCGCGGCCTGATCGACGGCCCCTGTCCGGGACCGGCCGACGCGAACCTCCTGGAGCGCCACGATGTCGGGCTCGCACGACGCGATGACTTCGGCGATACGCCCGGGGGCGATCTGCCGGTCGGTGCCGAGCCAACGATGGACATTGTAGGTCAGGACGCGCGCGGTCGGTCCTTTCGATGCGGTGCCGTGCAAGCGCCCCGATCCTCTTTTGAACTTAGGGCCGACCGTGGGATAACCGGTCGCCGGTCGAGCGAATCTGCTCCGCACCATGTTGCCACCCCGGCCGGCTGGCTAGGTATGGAATATGTCCGATCCGTGGCCCCCGGCAAGCGCCCGTCCCGCGCCGGCGCGACAAGGGCGAATCGGCGGGACGCGGGTCCTTCAAAAACCGGCCCCAGGATCTGGACACGGACAAATCCGGTGGGCTATACACCCGGCCTCTGACGAAGGGCTCTCGCACCGACGTCGGACGCCCAGGTAGCTCAGTTGGTAGAGCATGCGACTGAAAATCGCAGTGTCGGTGGTTCGATTCCGCCCCTGGGCACCATTCCCATTCCCCACTCTCAGTCTTTCAAGGACTTGGAAAGGCTTCCCTAATTCCGTGACGAGGAAGGCGAGACGGCAAGGATCGCCTCCAGCTCCAGCAGCACCGGGACCGAGAGCGTCACAGGTTTGCGCTTGCGGTTTTTCGCCTGAGTCAGGCTGATCCAGCCGTGCAGCACCCCGCCCCTGTGCACCAACCACTTGTCAAATAGCTGAAATTTAAAGTTTTTCTAGCACTCATTCGAGACGCACCCCACCGCTGCCCCCGCCATTCTCGCGAGGTGCTTGTGACGTAAGGACACGTGCCCCGAGGGGCGGTGTTCAGAAGGCAGATAGCCAAGCTTTTGGAACCAGAGCACTCGGGCAGGAGCAACTGTTCCCGCGTCTCTTGTGCGAGGGTCGACCATGCGGACCGAGCGGACAACGACGCCTGCTTGTGCTTGGCAACCGAAACTTCGTGGTTCAGGCAAGCCCCTGTTCTACCCCTCCCCGGAGTATCGGATGGGTGCCGAGGACCAAGGTGTCAGATGGAATTCAACTTTCTTTACGCCTGGCACGTTTTCTGCCGCGACCCGAAATGCCTCTCGCTCGTCGTCGGTCTGAACGGTTCCGTGGAGATGAACAACGCCGTTCTCGACGATGATGTCCAATAGATGAGCCCAGGGCTGGTCCTCGAGTGCGGCGATGAGCTTCCCACGAATGGTTTGATCGTCCACGCTGCTGGGTGGTTCCGCTGCCGGCATCGTAAAGCCCCGCAGCAGGTTGCCCCGCGTGACGATGCCGACGAGCTTGCCGCCGCGAACGACTGGAACGCGCTTGATCCGGTGGCGCTCGAAAGTCTCCGCGAGGTCGGCGAGGGTCGCGGTTTCCTCGACGGTGACCACATCGGTGGTCATTACGTCCCGGGCGGTGCGGCCGTGCGTCTTCACGTAGTCCCGCGCCGACACGCTCTCGTCCTCGAACAGGCTGAGCCACCATGAGCGGCGCCGCTCGCCGACGATCGTCGCGTGTCCGATCAGATCCCCCTCGCTCACGATGCCGATCACGCCTCCGGTCTCGTCGATCACCGGGACGCCGCTGATCCGGCGGGTATAGAGAAGCGCTGCGATGTCGCGGACCGGCGCGTCCGGCCGGACGCTGATCACATCGGCTGTCATGACGTCGGCGGCGGTCAGCATGATGTCCTCCGGTTGGTCGGTGATCGTTTCATGGGCTGACGGCTTCCTCCCCGTCAGTAAATCGTGAGTGCCGGGATGTAGCTGATCGCCAGAAGCAATAGCAGTGTGACCCCCAAGAATGGCCAGAGCTCCCGAGTTGTCTCGCTGAGCGTCGTCTTGGCGATCGAGGACGAGATGAACAGCGTCGTTCCGATCGGTGGTGTATAGAGGCCGATGCCGAGATTGAGGATCATTATGAGGCCGAGCTGCACGGGATCGAGCCCGATCTGGGCCGCGAGCGGCACGAAGATCGGTCCGAGGAGAAGGATGGCGGGCGCCAGGTCAAGCGGCATGCCGATGAGCAGCATGAGGATGTTCAAGGCCAGGATCACGAGGTACTTGTTCTGGATCGTAGCGGCCACCCACTCGGCAAAGCGCGTCGGCACCTGGTCGAAGGTGAGAATCCAGCCGACCACGGCACTGCCCATGATCACCAGCATGACCACCCCGGTGGCGATGCCGGCCTCGTACATAGACTCCCGGAACCGTGCCCAGGTGAGGTCGTGGTACAGAAAGAAACTCAGCAGGAGCGAGTACACGACCGACAAAACCGCCATTTCGGTCGGGGTCGCGAATCCAAAGCGCAGGCCGACCATGATCAGGATGGGCAGGGCGATGGCCGGGCTCGACTTGAGAGCGAGCCTGAGGAGCGCGCGGCGATTGGCTGGCTCGTCGGATGCCTTGTAGCCGCGCCGCTTCGAGATCCACCAGCAGGTGGCGAGCAAACTCGCTGCCATGAGCAAGCCGGGTAGCAGCCCGGCAACGAACAGATCCGCCACGCTCGTGTTGCTCACGAGCGCGTAGAGGATCATCGGGATCGACGGCGGGATCAGAATGTCGATGACGGAGGACGTGGCGTTGTTCGCGGCGCAGAGCCCTGCAGGGTAGCCACGGCTCCTTTGCCAGGGAATGAGCACCGAGCCGAGAGCCGAAGCGTTGGCGACCGCGCTGCCCGACACACCGCCGAACGCCACCGAAGCGACGACCGTGGTCGACAACTCGCCTCCGGTCCAGCGCTTCATGCCCTCGGATGCGAACTCCAGGAGTTCACGCCCCAAACGGCCGCCCATCATCAGGGCGCCCGCGAGCATGAAGAAAGGCAGCGCCAGCATCGGAAAGGACTGCGTCTGATCGAACATCTGCTGGACGACGACCATCAGGGGCACGCCGCCGTCCCACAGGACGGCCGCCGCCGCCGCGATGATCAGCCCGTGCCCGACCGGGATGGCGAGGACCATCAGCACGACGAATGCGAGGACAAGGACGAGGCTCATGATCAGAGCTCCTTGTATTCGATCGAGAAGCGGGTATCGGGCCCCGTCAGTGCGATCCGCACCGAGGAGCAGAGAGTCGCGACGGCGAGGAGCACACAGCCGAGCGCCACGGCCCAGTATCCATGGCTGCCCGGCAGGCCGAGCACGGGGCTGCGCTCCAGCTTCGCGATCTCCGCCACCTCCAGCGCCTGCTGGCAGAGGACGAGGTAGGAGACGATGACGATCGCGTTGCCGAACAGCAGGAGCCAGCGCTTGCCGGACGTGTCGAGCTTCTCGAGCAGCCACTCGACCGCCATGTGTCCGCCGGCCTGCGCGGCGAGCACGGCGCCCGCGACGATGAACCAGGGGAACAGGCGCTCCGGCAACTCCTGGGCTGCATCGATTCCCCCGGCCGCGAACACGTAGCGCGCCGCGACGCTGCCGGTGAGGATTGCCGTCAGCGCGATGCCCGTCACGAGAACGACGAAGCGGCAGACGATCGTGATGAGGCGGTCGAGGCCGTTCGCTGCGGCGAGCGCCGCACGACTGGTCGAGGAACCTGGCAATGCCAGGTTCCCGATGCGATCCGTTTCCATCGCTCAACCTTTCGCAGCTGCGGCGATCTTGCCGACGAACTCGCCGAATGGTTTTGCCTTCCACTTCTCGATCACGCTGGCGGTAGCAGCCTGGAAGGCCGCGCGATCGGGCTCGTTGACGACGATGTTCGGGTTCGCCTTGTACTCGCTGAGGAGCTTGACATCCGTCTCGGCCATGAGCTTGCGCTGAAGGGCACCGGCCTCCTTTGCGGCCGCCTTGATGATGTCGAGCTCGTTTGGCTTCACCTTCCGGGTTGAGAGCTGCGACATGAGGAACGGCGTCGATTCCCACTTGTGGCCCGTCAGGCTGATGTACTTGTTCACTTCGTAAAGCTTGGCACTGTGAATATTGGCGAGAGGATTCTCCTGCCCGTCCACGACGCCCTGCTGCAGGGCAATGTAGAGCTCGCCGAAGGCGATCTGCTGGGTCGCCGCCCCGAGCGCCTGGAAAATGTCAACGGTCGCGGGATCGGCTGGTGTGCGGATTTTGAGCCCGCTGAGGTCGGCCGGCGTCTTGATCGACCTCTTCGAGTTCGTGGTGTGCCGGATCCCGTTGTCCCACCAGTCCAGTACGACCATGTTGACAGCGGCGAACTTCTTGGACAGTTCCTCACCAATGGGCCCTGAGAGCACCTTGTAGGCGGTCTCGACATCCGGGAACAGGTAGGGCAACCCGAGGGCGGAGAGCTCCGGCACCAAGCCGGACGCAGGGCCCTGACTGTTTGCCGTCAGGTCGAGCACGCCCGTGCGCAGGCTGGTCAGCATGGAGACGTCGTTTCCGAGCTGCTCGGAACCGGCGATCTTGATGGCGACGTTGCCGCCGGTGCGCTCCGAAACCATCTTCGCGAAGGCGTCGGCGGCGACGGTGCGCGGGTTGCCCGGTGCCGTCCCGTGCCCGAGGGTGAGCGTCACCGCAGCCCGAGCTTCACGGGGGGAGACGATCACGGCCGGGGCCGCAATCAGCAGGCTGGCGCCCTTCAGGAAGGTCCGGCGGTTTGTGTGCGTAATCATGGTGTCTCCTCTCCATTCATGACGTCGACCGTGTTTTGTCTTTGCACGCTCTTCGAGCGTGATGTCTCGGCGGGCCGGTCGACGGAGCCCTGCTCTTGCGACGTGCGACCCGCCCCGGAAGTGCGAGTGCGCTTGCTATGCGGCCCGATCAGAGCCAGGCCTTGATCCGCCGCGACATCGCGGCCGCGGAAATGCCGTAGCGCTCGTGGAGCGTCGGGAGTGCCCCGGCGTCGAGGAACTCGTCCGGCAAGGCGATCTGTCGGAAGGCCGGAGGCCTCACGTCGGAACGAAGCAGCAAGCCCGCGATCGCCTCGCCGAGTCCGCCCATGACGGTGTGGTTCTCGGCGACGACCACCATCCTGCCCTTGCGCGCGGCTTCCTTCAGGACCGTCGCCTCGTCGAGCGGCTTGATCGTCGGCACGTGCAGCACGCCGGCGTCGATGCGGTCTCCCCGCAGCGCTTCGACGGCTTCGAGCGCCCGCATGGTCATGAAACCCGACGAGACGATGAGCACGTCGTTGCCGTCGCGCAGGAGTTTCGCCTTGCCGAGTTCGAAGGTGTAGTCGTACTCGTCGAGAACCAGGGGCACGTTGCCGCGCAGCAGGCGCATGTAGACCGGACCGGCGTGGGCGGCGATGGCAGGCACGACCTGCTCGATTTCGTGCGCATCGCACGGGTCGACGATCGTCATGTTCGGCATGCCGCGGAAGATCGCGATGTCCTCGGTCGCCTGGTGGCTCGGTCCGTAGCCGGTGGTGAGACCCGGCAAGGCGCATACGATCTTCACGTTCAGATTCTCTTCGGCGATCGCCATGCAGATGAAGTCGTACGCACGCCGCGCCGCGAACACCGCGTAGGTGGTGGCAAAGGGCATGAAGCCCTCGCGCGCCATGCCGGCCGCGGCGCTCATCAGAAGCTGCTCCGCCATGCCCATCTGATAGAAGCGGTCGGGATGCGCCCGCGCGAAGATGTGCAGATCGGTGTACTTGCCGAGGTCCGCCGTCAGGCCGACGATGTCGGGCCGGGTCTCGGCCAGGGCCGCCAACGCATGACCGAAGGGTGCGGGCTTGGTGCGCTGGTCTGCGCCGGCGAGCGAAGCGATCATCGCCGAGGTGGTGAGGCGCGGCTTGTCGGCCGTGCCCTGGCCGCCCTCGCCCTGCTCTCTCAACCAGGCCGGCCGTGTATATTTCGAGCGTTTCATGCGGTCCTCCCGGCATCGAGAATTTGAAGCGCTTCCCGCCACTCGTGCGGTTCGACGCGGAGAAAGTGATTGCGCTCGCGCTCCTCGAGGAACGGGACACCCTTGGCCATCTTGGTGTCGCAGATCACGATCCGGGGTTTGGCCTCCTTGGTCGCGCGCGCCGCGTCGAACGCTTGCACGAGAGCGTCGATGTCGTTGCCGTTCACACGCTGGACGTGCCAGCCGAAAGCCTCGAACCGCGCCTTCAACGGCTCGAAGCCGGTGACCTGGGAAGCGGGACCGTCGGCCTGCTGGTTGTTGACGTCGACGATGCCGATCAGGTTGTCGAGCTTCCAGTGGCTCGCCGACCAGGCGCCTTCCCAGATCGACCCCTCGCCCAGCTCCCCGTCGGAGAACAGGCAATAGACGAACGCATCCGATTTCTTGCGCTTCAGCCCGAGGCAGAAGCCGACGGCGAGCGCCAGCCCGTGGCCGAGCGAGCCGCCCGTGATCTCCATGCCCGGCGTGTAGGCCGCCATGCCGGACATCGGCAGACGGCTGTCGTCGGAGCCGTAGCTCTCGAGTTCGTCCTCGGGCAGGATCCGGGCCTCGATCAGTGCCGCGTAGAGCGCGATCGCATAATGCCCGATCGACAGCAGAAAGCGGTCGCGTCCTTCCCAGGCCGGATCCTCGGGACGATACCGGAGGGCGTGGAAATAGGACACCGCCAGGACGTCGGCGACGCCAAGGGCCTGGGCGATGTAGCCTTGGCCCTGCACTTCGCCCATGCGAAGGGCGTTGCGGCGGATCCGATAGGCGCGGTCCGCCAGGGACACGTTGGACAATGGAGGCTTGGCGGCCTCCGACACAGCTTCGATGCTGCTCATGGTCGTTCTCTCCGGATCGTGGAGCGCACGATGCGCTAGTGGATCAGCATGCCGCCGTTCACGTCGATCACGGCGCCCGTGATGTAGGCTGACAGATCGGAGGCGAGGAACAGGTAGGCGCCCGCGACATCCTCGGCGTTGCCGAGACGGTTGAGCGGAATTCCTTTCAGGATGTCCTTCCGCATCTCGTCGGTGAGCTTGCCACCCGTGATATCCGTCTGGATCAGGCCGGGCGTGATGCAGTTGACGCGGATGCCGTCCGGGCCGAGCTCCCGCGCCATGGCTTTCGCCAGCCCCAGCACCCCAGCCTTGGCGGCCGAGTAATGGGGGCCGCCGAAGATTCCGCCGCCACGCTGCGCCGACACCGACGACATGCAGGCGATCGAGCCCCGGCCGCGCGAGCGCATGTGCGGGATGAAGGCCTGGCTTAGATAAAGAACGCCCGTAAGGTTGACGTCGACGATGCGGCGCCAGCTCGCCTCGTCGATCTCCATGGTCTTTACGGGCTGCGTAATGCCGGCATTATTGAGAAGGATGTCGATCTGTCCGAACGTCCCGATCGCCACCTCGGCGGCACGCTTGCACGCATCGAGATCGGTCACGTTGCAACCGATGCCGATATGACCGGGCCCGAGCGACGAGGCGGCTTCCTTTGCGCCTTGCTCGTCGAGATCGAGAATGGCGACCTTGGCGCCGTGTTGCGCAAACAGGCGGGCGGTCGTCAGCCCAATCCCGCGCGGGCTCGCCGCGCCGGAAATGACGGCAGCTTTGCCTTCAAGAAGCATCGTTTCCTCCAAGATGAATTTTGTTGTTTCTTGTCTTTGACCGAGAAAGTATTGGCCGGACTCTGCTTTCCGACAAACGCGATGTTTACACTCCCTGTTGAATCTGATTCAATAATCGGATGCTTCAGCAGGTGCCCCTTTCATTTCTCAGGGTCTTTGAAGCTGCCGGCCGGACAGGGTCCTTTCGGGCAGCCGCCCTGGTGCTGAATCTGACGCCGAGCGCGGTCAGCCATGCGATCCGGAAATTGGAGCAGGTTCTCGGCATCCCTCTCTTCGAACGCAACACTCGCCATACCCACCTGACCTACGAAGGCGAGGTGCTGATGCGCCATGTGAGCCGTGCGTTCGATGAGCTGCGCCGCGGCTTGGAGGTCGTCTCGACGCGCGGCCTCAAGCTCCTGCGTCTCCACTGCGCGCCGAGCTTCGCGGCGCAATGGTTGACCCCCCGTCTCGCCGAATTTTTGAGGAAGCACCCCGACATCGAGGTCCGTCTCGCAGCCGGAACCGATTACACACGGTTCAATGCCGACGAGTTCGATGCAGACATCGTCTATGGCCCGCCGCGAGTCGAAGGACTGGTCGTCGTGCCCCTCGGCGAGGAGACGATCACGCCTTTGTGCGCGCCCGATCTCGCCGCGACGATCGCCACCCCATCGGACTTGCTCGACCATGTTCTGATCCAGAGCGACAGCAAGCAGATCCAATGGGCGGACTGGTTTGCCGCCAACGGCCTGATCGCGCCACCTCCGAACGGAAGCCGGTTCGACCGCAGCTTTCTCGCTATTGCAGCCGCCGGCGAAGGACTCGGGGTGGCCCTGGAATCGACGCGCCTTGCGGAGCGGGAGCTCGCATTGGGCCGGCTGGTCATGCCATTGGATCAGAAGGCTATTCCGATCCATTATGTCGGCCACAACCTGGTCTTCCCCCGTTACGTCCGGCAACGGCATCCGCTGCGAGTCTTTGCCGAGTGGCTTGTGACGGAACTCGGGCTCAAGGCGCAAATCCCGCTTGGCGGAAGCTGAGTTGGCGCGCTTTGTGTTCGGCAGGGCTTTGGCGAACGACTGCGACGCGAAGGCGGACCGCCCGCGACAGGCGAGAGTTTTTGTTTGCATGCGCGAGCCTCCGCTTCGGCATAATTCTGCTCGAGCATCGGACCCAAAAGTGGACCCCACTTTTGGGATCCATCCGATGCTCACCCTTTGAAAACAGCGCATCGTTCGGCGCGGAAAACCGGGTCCACTTGTCCGCACGATGCGAGCATCGGACCCAAAAGTGGACCCCACTTTTGGGATCCATCCGATGCTCTTTCTCTTGAGCAGCGCATCGCTCAGTGCGGAAAACCGGGTCCACTTGTCCGCACGATGCGCTAGTCGATCCTGAGCCCATTCCGCCGGGCGATCTCGCGAACAATCGCGCTGTGGTCCAGGTCGCCATCCCCATGCTCGACCATGTCCCCAAACAGCCTATCGACGACTTGCAGGACCGGCAGCTCGAGGCCAACCGTTCGCCCGAACTCTATGGCGGTCGTCGTGTCCTTGACCTGATACTTGGCTGGACCGCCTGGCTGGAAATCGCGTGCAATCATCCGAAGCGCGTGTTGACGCAGAACGGTCGAGTCGGCAAAGCCGCCCAGCAAGGCTTCACGCACTTGGGCCGGGTCGGCACCGCCGCGTTCAGCCAGCAACACTGCCTCCCCGACCGTGGCAATGGTACACGCCACGATCATCTGGTTGACGAGTTTCGAGAGCTGACCAGTGCCGGCCGGACCGACGTGCGTGGGGCGGCCCATCACCTCCAAGAGGGGCCGGGCGCGCTCGAATACATCCTGGGCACCGCCGGCCATGATAGCCAGAGTTCCTTCGCGTGCACCCGTCTCGCCCCCGGAGACCGGGGCGTCGAGGTAGTCGATCCCCCTCTCGTCAGCCAGCTTCGCTTGACGCTGCGCTGTCGCGACAGGGATCGAGCTCATCACGATGAGAAGGCTGCCGGAATGCATGGCGCCAAGGACGCCGCCCCCGATGAGGGTCTCGTCGCAAACCGGGCCGGAGCTCAGCATGCAGATCACAGCGTCGGCGCCCCGGGCGGCCGCTGCCGCGTCGCGTGCCTGTTCGACCCCAAACGCGGCGAGCGCTTCAGCCTTGGCCGCCGTCCGGTTCCAGGCTGTTGCTTTGTGCCCCGCCTGGGCGACACGGCGGGCCATGTGAGCCCCCATGATCCCGGTGCCCAGGAAGCCGACTGCCAGCCGGCGAGCGGCCCCTTTCTCGCCGACGGATGCGGGACGCTTAGCCATGATGACGGCTTGCGAAGCGGACGGGGCGCTCTTCCGACACCAACGCGGGGAAGCCCTCCCGAAACCGGGCCAGATGCGGTGTTTGCAGATGAGCGTCAAACGCCCCCCGGCTGTCGTACACTTCGTAGAAAAGGACGTGGTGAGGCGCCCCTTCCATCTGGACGACGTCGAACTGTCGACAGCCCGGCTCGTCGGCCAGGGAATGGCTGGCATCGTCCTGTGCAAGGGTGAGGAAGGCGTCAATGCAGTCGGGTTTGACCACGAACTCCGGGATGACCACGAAGGCGGCCGGCTTTCCAGGCTGGGACATGATGATGGATCCTCCTCAGGGTCACGCCGTCCTGGCAGCTAGCGGGGCTCCGGCCCGTTCCATCTCGCGTCGCAGCTCAACCACGTCGAGGTCACGGTCCAGTTCGACGTCGTCGAACGATACCGCGGTATCCTTCGCCACGGGTCGCTTCAGCTTGACATTGTGGGCCAAGCCGATCGGTAGCGCCCGTGCTGCGAGGCTCTTCGTCGCCGGAATGGCGTTGGCCCACACGGTGTAGCCTCCTTCACCATCGAGCATTTCGCCAACCTTGAGGTTCCGTTTGGCCGTCGCAACCGCGTCCCCGCGGAATTCCGCCGGAGTTCCTGTCGGCTCGTTGCGAAGCACCGCCGAAAGCACGCTCACGCTGGTCTCGAGGCCGATCAAGTGAAAGGGTCGCCACATCGACCCGTACCAGCCGGACTTGTCGACGAGCAGACCGTACTGCTTGAAGCAATCGCGCGTGTATTCGTTGTTGGCCTTGAACGTGACGAAGACGCCGTAGCGGATATTGTTGAAGACTTCGCGGCCGTCCGGCTCCTGGCTGGCCGCGATATCGACCAAACCGCTCCGCGGCAGGCGCCCGCCATCCGACACGGGTTTGAAAACGCCGGCCAGATCGTGAAGACCGGTCGGTGGGAACGCAAGGCCGTCGTCCGGGCAATCGAGGCCGGTCCCGTTGGCGACCGCCGCCATCTCGATCGCCGCCTTGGTCCCGTCCGTAAACGAGTTGTACATTTTCGGGTTGAAGTCGCCCTTGGCGACCTCTTCCTCCGTCCAACCGAAAAAGCTCCAGACCGTGTCCGGCGTGGAGTACCGGTAGCGCGGCTCGAAATTCATTCCCTTACCGGCTGAGGTCAGTTCGAAGCCGCAGGAGCGCACCCAATCCACCAGTTCGCAGATGATGGCCGGCTGGTCGCCGTAGGCCATGCTGTAGACGAGGTTCCTGGCCCGGGCCCGGGCCGCTAGAAGCGGGCCGCAGAGCACGTCGGCTTCGACATTGACCATGATGAGGTGCTTGCCGCCGTCGATGGCTGCGAGCGCATGCCGGACACCCGCGATAGGATGACCGGTCGCTTCGACGATGCATTCGATCTCGTCGCATGCGGCGAGCGCACTCGCATCGTCAAGGACGCAGGTCTTGCCGGTCTTGACGGCGTCGCCCAGGCTTGTGGCGCTGTAGCGCTCGGCCGGCCAGCCGACGCGGGCGAGCGAGGCGCGCGCCTTACCGACATCGAGATCGGCGACTCCCACGACGTGGAACCCTGGAATGCGCTGGGCCTGTGCCAGCAGCATCGAGCCGAATTTGCCGGCGCCGATAAGGCCGACTCGGATCGGGCGGCCGCCGGCTGCCCGCTGCTGGAGCATGGCTGAAAGGTTCATAAAGTCCTCCCTGGTCATGGGACGCCCGAGCTCGCGGCGGGGCGCTGGTGCTTACCTGAGGCCGCAGCGGTGATCTCCTGCGGTCCATCTCCGTCGTGGCCACCCATTAGGAGACGTGGTCCGGTGAGCACAATCGAGATTTTCAGGAGGACTTGTAAGCCTGTCTAAACGGTCGCGCGGTTCTGACCGTCACGCGCGGCGAGCCACAGATCGCGCTCCGCGCGCACCCAATCGAGGAAGGTGCGGATCCGGCGCCGGCGCAGGCGATCATGCGGGCAGACGAGCCACTGGGTCACGCGCGAAGCTGGCGGAGGAAGCCGGAGCGGACAGACGAGAGTGCCGTCCTGCAATTCGCGCCACATCATGAGATCGCTCTCCAGGGCGATGCCGATCCCGTTCACGGCGGCGTCGATCGCCATGTGGCTGCGGTCGAACAAAACGCGGCGCCACGCGGCCGTGGTGGCGACTCCGGCGGCCGCGAACCAGCGTCCCCACTGCATCTGCGATTTCACCGAGTGGATCAGACGGTAGCTCGGCAGATCGGACGGTTCGAGCGCGCCCGGCGCGCAGAGGGTCGGCGCACACACCGGCAGGAACCGTTCCTCGGCGAGGCCTTCGACGAAAAGCCCGTACCAGTTTCCCTCGCCATGGCGGATTTCGATATCGACGCCCTCGCGCGCAAAATCGGTCGGCTCGTTGGTGGCATCGATGCGAACGTCAAGCCCCGGGTTCGCATCGAGAAATCGGTTGAGGCGCGGCAAAAGCCACTTCGTCGACAGGCTCGGGGTGGCGCGCACGCTCAGGGACTTCGAGGACAAGTACCCCCGAACGCTTTGTGTGGCGTCGGCAATCCGGTCGATGTTCTCGGCGATCATCTCGAAATAGCGCTCGCCGGCTTCCGTCAGCACCACGCGGCGCCCAGACTTCACCATCAGCGACGTGCCAAGATGAACCTCCAAGGAGGCGATCTGCTGGCTGACGGCCGAGGGCGTGACGCCTAGTTCCTGAGCCGCTCGCGAAACACTCCCGGCCCGGGCGGCGGTGTGAAAGACAGTAATGGCGCGCAGCGGCAGGTGCATCGGATCGTTTAGCCAGGCTAAGCCGAAGCGCAGATTAAATCAATTGGCGTGGCGGGCTGCGTCTGTGGCGGAGGACCGGTGCCCCGCCAAGTTTCGCATGGGTCGCGACGGTCATACAGCTGCCGCTTCGGTCGGATGATATGATCCAGAGCCGGACTCGGTGGCACCTGAATCGGATCGCAGTGCGGCAAGCGGGCAAGCCGCTCGTGGCGGAAGGACCGCCACGGTTCGTTCGCGCTCGTTCCAAGTCATCGGTTCTGGCATGGCGAAGACGCGTCGGCGCGGCGGGTCTTGAGCGGTTTGACGAACACCGCCGGGAAGAGGAGCGCGAGCGCTGGGCTCTGTTCGCGACGGCTGCTGGTCGTTCTGCTCGGGCAGGCAGAAAACCGGCATCGGCCGAGCGACACCCTGGAGCAGATACAGATCGAGGTACTCGAGCGGCTTTCCAGACAACGAGGCGACGACGTCGGACACCACGAGCGGTCGATCGAGCGTTTTGCAAACCGACTCCAAGCGGACAACCTCGTTGACGGTGGGCCCGGTCACCGTGAAGTCGAGCCGGTGTGCCGAACCGACGTTGCCATACATCACGTCCCCCGCGTGGAGGGCGATGCCGCAGCGGATCTTGCCCAATCCTTTCTCGGAACGCTCGGCGTTCACCTTCTCGAGCCGTTCCACGACGTCGCGCGCCGCCGCAAGCGCCCGCTCGCAAGCCTCCACTCCAGCTTGTGTGCCAACATCGAACGGAAACATCGCCAGTACGCCGTCCCCAGTAAACTTGAGGACCTCGCCCCCCTGCCCTGTCACGGCATCCACAATGCAGTCGTAGTATGTATTCAGCACCGCCAGGTAGGTCTCGAGGGGCACGCTCGCTGCCAAGATCGTCGAGTCCCGCAGGTCGCTATGCCAGACAATGGCATGAACGACCCGCCCCTGCCCCCGTCGTACCTGCCCGCGCATGACGCTTCGGCCGGAAGCGGTGCCTAGATACGTGGTCAGGAGGGTCTCCGCCATTTCCAGCAGAGACGCGCCTTTGACTGCAACGGCGAGAGGGGTGGCCAGGGCGCGCAGCACGTCGATCTCATCTTCGGTGAATCCGCCAGGGCGGATCGTCGCGAATGAGCTGGTGACCCCTTCATGCATCGTGGTTCCACATGGGAGATCCTGCCAGAGCGCCGGATCTGCCGAGGTGCCGAAAGACTCGAAGAAGGCGATGTAGTCCGTGAAACCGAGATTCTGCAGACGTTCGAAAAAGGAGAAGGGGAGCGGCTTGTTCGTCTCGTCCAGCCGCTGCCTCAATTCAGTGTTCCCAGTGCTGTGCAGATGGAAAAATGGCGTGGGGCACTGCAGGATATCGGTCCGCCTGATCGGGTGGCGTTCGACTTCGACCGTATCAGGCGTCCAAGTGAAGTTGATCGCATCGTACTGTGGATGAAAAACGAGGCTGCCCACGACAGCCCGCTGAATCTCGAATCCTGCTCGGATGAGCCTCTCACAAAGCGCTTTCAGGACTGTGCCGCCAGCCACTCCTCTGAGCGCCTGCTGATGAAGCCAGGGCACAAGCGATGCGACCTCGGCCGATGTCCTCACGCCGGCAATGCGAGCGTCCTGCGTTCCTCGCATGAAATGTTCCCCACCCACTCGAGCAGGAATTGTTAGTCAACGCATGTTTCGCCTCTATTGCGTCTGACATTTCGCAAATGTCGGATTGCCCCCGGCGCGTCGAAGCGTTTCGATCCGGTCACCCGTCCGATGATCATGCTGGTGGCGCAGGCCGGCTGTGTCGGTGGTCCGTGACCGTGGATACGCCGTAACTTCGCCTTGCGACGGACGGGCTGCCTCCTCTCAGTCGCTGGCTCCGGCGGAGAGGGAGTGGGATTGTCTCACCCCCTCTCCGCCTGCGAGGAGCCGCGCGTGTTGTGAACTCGGCGTCAACCAGGTATCCACTGTTCCGGGAACCCACCTTGCAAAGAGTCAATCGAGAATGGGAAACTGTGGTGGGTTCACCGCCGAGGCGCAACTCCGGCGAGGCGCGGCGCAGCCGGATCATGACCCCACAATGACCCACGAACCTGACTATCCGGAAATCCGCGAGGCCGTCCGCAAGCTCTGTGTGCAATTCCCCGGCGAGTACTGGCGCAAGCTCGATCGCGAGATGGCCTATCCGACGGAATTCGTCGCCGCTCTCACCCGATCCGGCTTTCTCGCCGCGCTCATCCCGGAATCGTACGGCGGCGCCGGCCTCGCGCTCCCGGCCGCCGCGGCCATTCTGGAGGAGATCCAGCGGGCCGGCTGCAACGGAGCCGCATGCCATGCGCAGATGTACGTGATGGGCACCGTGCTGCGTCACGGCAGCGATGCGCAGAAGGCCGCCTACCTGCCGAAGATCGCTTCCGGCGAACTGCGCCTCCAGGCTTTCGGCGTGACCGAGCCGACGAGCGGAACGGACACCACTTCCATCAAGACCTTCGCCCGGCGCGAGGGCGACGCCTACGTGGTGAACGGTCAGAAGGTCTGGACGAGCCGCGCCGAACATTCCGACCTGATGCTGCTCCTCGCGCGCACCACGCCGAAGGAGGCGGCCGCGAAGCGCACGGACGGCCTCTCCGTCTTTCTGGTCGACATGCGTGAGGCCGGGGAGGCGGGGCTGACCATCCGCCCGATCCGCACCATGATGAACCACTCCACCACCGAGGTCTTCTTCGATGATGTGCGGGTGCCGGTCGAAAACCTCATCGGCCAGGAAGGCAAGGGGTTCGGCTATATCCTGTCCGGCATGAACGCGGAGCGCATCCTGATCGCCGCCGAGTGCATCGGGGACGCCAAATGGTTCCTCGAGAAGGGCTCGGCCTACGCCCGCGAACGGCAGGTGTTCGGCCGCCCCATCGGCCGGAACCAGGGCATCCAGTTCCCCCTCGCCAAGGCCTATGCGGCGATGCGGGCGGCCGAGCTGATGGTGAAGGAGGCGGCGCGCCTCTACGAGGCCGGCGCCGATTGCGGCGCGGAGGCCAACATGGCCAAGATGCTGGCGGCCGACGCATCGTGGGAAGCCGCGAATGCCTGCATGCAGACCCATGGCGGCTTCGCCTTCGCGGAGGAGTACGACATCGAGCGCAAGTTCCGCGAGACCCGCCTCTATCAAGTCGCGCCGATCTCGACCAATCTCGTCCTCTCCTACCTCGCCGAGCATCGGCTCGGCCTACCCCGGTCCTACTAGCATGTCCGACAGTCCCCCGAGCAGCGCCCTCTCGGGCCTCTTCGTCGTCACCATCGAGCAGGCCGTCGCCGCGCCGATGTGCACCTTGCGCCTTGCGGATGCGGGCGCGCGCGTCGTGAAGATCGAACGGCCCGAAGGCGATACGGCGCGCCATTACGACCGGTCCGTGAAGGGCGTTTCGGCCTATTTCGCGTGGCTGAACCGCGGCAAGGAAAGCGCCGTCCTGGACCTCAAGGATGCCGGCGATCTCGCCGTCGCGCACCGCATGGTGGCGCGGGCCGACGTCTTCGTTCAGAACCTCGCGCCCGGCGCTTCCGCCCGCCTCGGCCTCGGCGCGCGCGCGCTCCTCGCGCGGCATCCCCGGCTCATCGTGGTCGACATCGTCGGGTACGGGCAGGATACGCCCTATCGCGAGATGCGCGCCTACGACATGCTCGTCCAGTCGGAGAGCGGGATCTGCGCCGTCACGGGCACGCCCGACACGCCCTCGAAGGTGGGCGTGTCGGTGGCCGACATCGCGACCGGCATGAACGCGCATGCGGCGGTCCTCGAAGCACTCATTGCCCGGGACAAGACAGGGCGCGGCCGGGCGATCGAGGTCGCCATGTTCGACGGCATGGCCGACTGGATGGCGGTGCCCCTCCTGCATCTCGAGCACGAAGGACGGGAGACGGCGCGCCACGGGCTTTCCCATGCTTCGATCTACCCCTATGCGCCCTACGCCTGCCGCGACGGCGAAGTGGTGATCGCGATCCAGAGCCCGATCGAGTGGCGGCGCTTCTGCGACGGCGTGCTCGAGCGCCCGGATCTCTGCGACGACCCGCGCTTTGCCGACAACCCCTCACGGGTGAAGAACCGCGAAAGCCTCGACGCCGAACTGCGCCCCTTCTTCGCGGGGCTGACCCGCGACGAGGCGGTTGCGCGGCTGGAGGCTCTTCAGATCGCCTGGTCGCGGGTCTCGACCGTGCGAGACCTCGCGGCGCATCCGGCCCTGCGGCGGGTCGACGTGCCGCTGCCGAACGGCGAGACGATCGGCGTGCCCCGGCCCGCCGGGCGCAGCCGGCTCGATGCCGGAATCGTCCCGGCGCTCGGGCAGCACACCGCGGCGATCCGGGCGGAATTCCGAGGGGACGCAAGTTGACCGCCATCGACATCGAGCCGCTGAAGGGCTGGATCGGTCGCACGGAGACGCTCGACGACACGGTCACGCCGCGGCTTGCCGCCCTCTTCCGGGCCACCCTTGAGCCCCATCTCGCTCCGACAGGCGAAGATGCCCCGCACGGCGTTCACTGGTGCCTTGCGCCGCCCTTGGTATCGACCGGGGATCTCGGCATCGACGGCCATCCCGCGCGCGGCGGTTTCCTGCCGCCGATCCCCCTGCCCCGCCGCATGTGGGCGGGCGGCGAGATCGGGTTTTTCGACGCTCTCCGCATCGGGGATCATGTGGAGCGGCGCTCCAGCATCGCGGAGTTGCGCCTTACGGAAGGACGGTCGGGTCCGTTGTGCTTCGTCGCCGTTCGGCACGAGGTCTCGACGGAACGAGGCCTCGCCATCCGCGAGCGCCAGGACATCGTCTACCGGGATGCTCCGCAGGGGCAGAACCGGCAGCCCGCGCCGGCGAGCGCGGCGCGTGAAGAGCAGCCCTCCGCCGATCTCGCCTGGACGGTCGACGCCTCCTCTGCGCTTCTGTTCCGCTATTCGGCCCTGTCCTTCAATAGCCACCGGATCCACTACGACCAGCCCTACGCGACGGAGGTCGAAGGCTATCCAGGCCTCGTCGTCCATGGACCCCTGCAGGCCACCCTCCTCCTCAACCTCGCCGCCGTTCTCGGGGGAGGAACACCGCGTCTGTTCCGCTACCGCGGCGTCTCCCCGGTCTTCGGCGGAAAGGCGTTTCGCGTCCTCGGCGCTCGCACGCCCGCCGGCGCGGAATGCTGGAGCGCGACGGGCGAAGGTGTGATCGGGATGAAGGCCGAAGCGGAGTGGTAGCACAGGGCGAGTAAGACGGTCGGACGGAGCGGAGCGCCCCCAGCGTCATGCTCATGAGAAACGACCGTGGCCGTTTCATCCGCTGCGGGTCGGCGCCGCCGGTGACTCACTTGGGCGAGCGCAAGCGAGACCTTAAGGATGGGGTGCCGAATGAGGCGCATCTTCCGGCCTGAGATCCTCGTGCGGACTCGCTTCGCTCGCCCAGGATGACGCCCTGCTCCACGTCCGTTGTTGGATGGCGGTCATGCTACACCGCCATCCCCTCAGCCACGGCGCGCCGACGCTAGTGAGCGTAGGGCCACTCGGCCAGGATGAAGCGGTACCCGTCGCCCGCACGCGCCACGTGTCCGAATGCGGGAAACGGAAGGTGCATGCCCGCGACGAGGAGGCGATCGGTGGAAGCGCGGTCGAGCACCCGCTTGCGCGTCTGGGCTGCCTTCTGAGGGTCGACGTCGTAGACCGGGCTCCAATCGGGCCGGGCGACCTGGAATGATGCGTGGTGGATCGCGTCCGTCCAGATGAAGAGGCTCTCGTTCCCCGACTGAATCATGAAACCCTGATGGCCCGGCGTATGGCCGTGGAGCGGAACGGTGCGGATCGCCCCGAAAACGTCGGCCTCGATCGGAAGCTTCGTCAGGCGGCTCGCGTACTTTGCAGCGGCGGCCCGGGCGCCGATGAAGAAGGGCTTCACGGCGTCGGGGGCCTGATTGAACGCTGCGTCGTCGTGCCAGAATGCATACTCGACTTCCGACACGAGCATCTCGGCCTTCGGGAAGAAGGCCTCCCCCTTCGAATCCAAGGCTCCGGAAATATGGTCGGGGTGCATGTGGGAGACCAGGACGGCGTCGACTTGAGAGGGCGCGACGCCCGCCGCCGCGAGCGCCGCCGGAAGTTTACCGGCCGTGGGCCCAAGTGAATTGGCCGTTCCCGTATCGATGAGCACCAGCCGGGTGCCGAGATTGACGAGAAAGGCATTGACCGGGCTCAGACGCGGAGAGAACGCCTGGAACTGATCGGCGACGAGCTTTTCTGCCTCCTTGGGATCGGCGGCGGGAAAGAGTTCCAGCGGCATCTCGAGGTAGCCGTCCAGCAAGGCCGTCACTTCGATCGAACCGATCTTGCGGCGGACCGCGCCGGGATAAGGGCCCCGGCCCAGAGGGGCTCCGTCGAGCGATGGGCTGGAGACGGCGCCGGCGAAGGCCGAGCCGGCCGTTCCGCCATGAAAGCTGCGTCGAGAAAAGTGCACGGGAAGTGGCTCCGCTTGCGGGGTGGTCCGATGACCGGAAGCAGAGATTGTCGAATAACCGGTAGTTTTTAAACTCGCCAGGTACTGATAGGATTTATCACGAGCCATTATCAATCGCCTGCTCCCATGGATCGCCTCGCCACTCTCTCGAGCTTCGTGAGCGTCGCCGAATCCGGCAGCTTCTCGGCCGCCGCGGAGGTGCTCGGACTGACGCAACCCGCGATCAGTCAGCACATTCGCGCCCTCGAGGCGCGGCTGGGCGTGCGTCTGTTCGATCGGACGACGCGGAAGGTGGCCCTAACGGAAGCTGGCGCGAGATATCTGGATCATGCCCGGGCCATTCTGGGCCGCCTCGACGAAGCGGACCGCAGCGTCAGTCGACTCGAAAGCTCGATGGTCGGCCGGCTTTCGATCGGCGCCCCGGTCGGATTCGGAACCAGCTTGCTCGGCTCCTATCTCCTCGAGTTCAAGAAAGCTTTTCCCGAACTCCTGCTCGACGTGTCGCTGACCGACAGGTTCGTCGATGTCATCGCGGAGCGGCTGGACGTCTCGATCCGCATGGGAGGGACCATGGACGAGCGCCTCATCGCCCGCAAGATCGGCACGATCGAGCGTTGCCTTGCGGCGACGCCCGGCTATCTCGACCGCAAAGCCCGGCCGCGCCATCCGGACGATCTGTCGAACCATGACTACGTTCTCCATTCCCAGGTCGCCGGCGGTGAGAAGTTTCGGATGACGAGCGCTCAAGGCGAGACGGCCGAGGTCCGCGTGGATCCGGTCTTTCGCTCGGACAATTCCTTGCTGACCGGCGAGGCGATATCGGCCGGACTCGGCATCGGCCTCATGCACAAGCTTCTCCTCGATCCGCTGGCCGAGGCGGGAAAGCTCGAATACGTCCTGCCGGACTGGCGCTACGAGCCCCAGCACATTCATGCCGTCTATCCATCCAACCGATACATTCCCCTGAAAGTCCGCATCTTCGTCGACGGGCTGGCGAGCTATCTGCGCGCGCTCGGCGGCGGAATTTCCCCCGGCGCGAACGCATCGACCGGATAGGCATCGCGGCGAAAGTCCGGCAGGCGAGGGCAGCCGCCCGGTCCAGGCGAGCATCTACGTAATCGTGCCGATAGTTCGCGATCGGCCGGCACCTACAAACCCGAGCAAGAAAAAAGGCCGCTGTCGCCAGCGGCCCGAAGTTTAGGGAGGAAACGCCCAAGAAGGGCAACAACAGAGCGACGCCAATCGCCCTGCTGCGATGCACAAAATAGTTTGGGCGTGAACGGATTCAAGAGCAAAAGGGCAGCTAGGCTGCCCTTTTTTTACGGCCCGGTTCACCGCCTCCCATCAGCGCGTCCCGCTCCGTGCGTCTCGATTCGGCCGCCCTGTCCCCTGCCCTTGCTCCATCCCTGATCTATCTCCGGAAGGCGAACAGCCCGAACGGCGCCGGCGGAACGTCCAAGAGAGGAGGAAATCATGAGGCTCTTGAAACTTGCGGGTGGGATGATGGCTGGCCTTGTGGCCGCCTGGCCCGCCGCAGCGCAAAATATCAGCGACCGGACCATAAAGGTCGGCATCGGCCTGACGGCGGATCACCCGCAGGGCCAGTCGGTCACCAAGTTCGGCGAACTCGTCTCGCAGAAGAGCAACGGGAAGATCAAGGTCAGGCTCTTCGCGGGCGGGGCGCTCGGCAACGACGTCACCATGATCTCGGCCTTGCAAGGCGGGACTTTGGAGATGACGGTGCCCGACACGTCGACCCTCGTGGGGATCTCGGGACTGAAGGAATTCGGCCTCATCAATCTCCCGTTCCTGCTCACGAAGGGCGAGGAGGCGGACGCGCTCCTCGACGGCCAGTGGGGCCAGAACCTCATGGCGAAGCTCCCGGAGAAAGGCCTCATCGGCTTGGGCTTCTGGGAAAACGGCTTCCGGCACGTGAGCAACAGCCGAAGGCCGATCGCGAAGGCCGAGGATTTCGCGGGTCTCAAGCTGCGCGTGATCCAGAACCCGCTCTTCATCGAAACGTTCTCGGCATTGGGTGCGGCTCCCCAACCCATGCCGTTCCCCGAGGTCTACACCGCGCTCGAACAGAAAGTCGTCGACGGGCAGGAGAACCCTCTCGCCACCATCCTGGCTTCGAAGTTCTACGAGGTTCAGAAGCACACCGTCCTGTCGAGCCACATCTACAGCGTCTGGGCGTTCCTGATGAGCAAGCGGTTCTGGGATCGGCTCTCCGCAGACGAACAGAAGCTCATCACCGAGGCCGCAAACGAGGCGAAGCTCTTCGAGCGCACGACGATCCGCGGCTTCGACGGCAAGGCGCTCGAGGAGCTCAAGGGCAACGGCATGCAGGTGACCACGCTGCCCGAGGCGGAGATGGCGAAGCTGCGCACGATGACGGAGCCCGTATGGGCCAAGTTCCGGAAGGAATTCGGTGAGGAAAGCGCCGCTGAAATGATGAAGGCGCTTGGGAAATAACCAGCTCTCCCGGTCCCGGCGATTAAGGTTTGAACGTGCGCGTCGCCGGGCTCTTCGGCAGGAGCCCGGCCACGCCTTCCAGCGGAACGCCAGCCGAGTTCGCCCCACAGGGCACTCCCTGACGCCGGTCAGCGCTCGTCTTCGCTCTCGCCGCCCTCGAGCCCCCGGTCCTCCTCCACCACCGGGATGGCATAGCGGCCCGTGAGCCAGCGCTGGAGGTCGACGTGCGCGCAGCGCTTGGAACAGAACGGCTTGTAGGGGGTAGCCGCCAGCTTGCCGCAGATCGGGCAGGCTGGGGCGGACGCCTTGGGCGGGTTGTCCTTCACTGGTGCCATGGCGCCGATATGGGGCCTCAGGCCGCGTTGAGCCAGGTGAAGCGGACGGGATAGCCCTCCCCGTCCAGAAGCGAGACCGTCTCGTAGAGCGGCAGGCCGACCACGTTCGTATACGAGCCGACCAGTTTCACCACGAAAGTGCCGGCGAGACCCTGAATGGCGTAGCCGCCGGCCTTGCCACGCCATTCGCCGGAGGCGAGGTAACGCTCCATCTCGTCGCGCGACAGGCGCTTGAACCGGACGCGGGTCTCGACGAGACGCTCGCGGAGGGCATCCTTCGGAGTGACGAGACAGACCGACGAGTAGACCCGGTGAGTACGGCCGGAGAGGAGCCGCAGGCACGCCGCCGCCTCGTCCACCACCTCGGCCTTCGGCAGGACCCGGCCGTTCGCGACGACGACGGTATCGGCCGAGAGGATGTAGGAGCCCGCGAGCTCCTCGCGTTTACGCGCGATCCGGCGCGCCACCTCGGCTTTGGTGCGGGCAAGACGCCTGGCGAGTTCGCGGGGAGACTCCGATTTGAGTGGGGTTTCGTCCACGTCGGCCGGCAGGAGCGCATCGGGCTCGATGCCGGCCTGCTGCAGCAGGCCCAGCCGGCGCGGCGATCCGGACGCCAGAATGAGCTTCGGACGCCAGCCGGGGGGTGAGGTCTCGGACGCTGACGCCACGCTGTTCTCCACGCTTGCCGGTCGATGAGCCCGGGATGGGCCGAAGTGTCTCCCGAGAGCTGCTCCTCCGAAGGAGGCAGATCTCGATGTCCTTGCCGCATTCTCGACGGCGAAGCGGGCCGACTTCGCCTGGAAATGGTCTGGCCGGAAGTGATCTAGACGAAGGCGGTGGCCTTGTGAACCGAACGGCCCTTCGGTGCGGCAAGGTGGAAGGTGCGCCGGCTCATCAAGCCGGAGGCGGAGCTTCGGCGCCCGTCTGGGCCGGCGGGCCCCCGGCTCGATCGGCCCGCTGGAGCTTGCGGTATCGGGCGACGCTGATGGGGATGGAGGCCAGGAACAGGACCGTTCCGACAGTCAGGCTCGCAAAGGGGAAACTGACGAGAAGCCCGAAGGCCGCGACGGTGAGGATGAAGATCGGCAGCACCCAATGGCGCGGCACGTGCTTGCCCATGGTCTTCCCCGAGTAGGTCGGAATGGTCGACACGGTGAGGAAAGCGAGGCCGAGAACGTAGACCAGCACGAAGGGCGCAAGCGCCGGCCCGACGGGGAGGCCGAGGAAATGGAGATAGATCGGCAGCAGGGACGTGATCGCACCTGCCGGCGCCGCCATGCCGGTGAAGAAGTTCTTGGTCCATTCCGGACGGTTCGGATCGTCCAGCATGACGTTGAACCGCGCGAGGCGCAGGGCCATCGCCATCGCGAAGATCAGCGCGGCCGTCCAGCCGAAGGCCGGGATATGGTGCAGCACGAAGGTGTGGAGCACGAGGGCCGGAGCCGCTCCGAAGTTCAGGAAGTCCGAGAGCGAGTCGAGTTCGGCGCCGAAGCGGGAGGTCCCCTTCAGGAGCCGCGCCAGGCGCCCGTCGACTCCGTCGAGGAAGGCCGCGACGAGGATCGCGTAGACGGCGGGTTCCAGCCTGCCCTCATAGGCCAGCCGGATGGCCGTCAGGCCGAGGCAGAGCGCGATCAGGGTGATGAGGTTCGGCGCGATGACGCGGAACGGCACCGGCTTGAACATGCGCTTGCGCGGCTCGTCCGCATCCGGCGCAAAGGGAGGAAACAGGTCGCTCATAGGGCGCGACATTAGGGGCGCCTGAAGGGAGCGGCAAGGCGCTCCCGGAGAGCCGCGTCCGCCGGGGCTGGCGCCACCGGATCCCGCACGCGGGAGCGCCCCGAACGCGCCGGAGCCGCCCGCGCTACTGCGTCCTGAACTGGCGGGCCGGCTCCTTCGCCCTGAGATCCGCGAGCACCGTCTCACCCGCCACCGCCACCTGCCCCGGTCCGACCAGGACCTGGGTGTCGAGGGGCAGGAACACGTCGACCCGGGAGCCGAAGCGGATCAGTCCGAAGCGTTCGCCGGCGCCCAGGGTATCCCCCTCCTTTACGAACGACACGATGCGCCGGGCCACCAGCCCGGCGATCTGCACGACTCCGATTCTTGTGCCGTCGGTGTCGAGCACGAGCGCACTGCGCTCGTTGTCTTCGCTCGCCTTGTCCAGTTCGGCGTTGAGGAAGAGCCCCGGCGTATAGACGATCTGCGTGATCTTTCCCGAAACCGGTGCGCGGTTCACGTGGCAGTCGAACACGTTCATGAAGACCGAGACCCGCCTCATCGGCTCCTGCGGGAGATCGAGTTCCGCCGGCGGGACGGCGGTGGTGATGAGGCTGATGCGCCCGTCGGCCGGCGAGACGACGAGCCCGTCGCGGACCGGCGTCACCCGCGGCGGATCGCGAAAGAAGTAGCAGATCCAGGCCGTGATCATTGCGCCGATCCAGCCGAGCGGCGACCACAAGCTGCCGAGCAGAAATGCCAGGACCGCCGCGATGAGAATGAATGGGTAGCCCTCCTTATGGATGGGCACGAGGATGCGGCGGACGGATTCGAGAATGTCGGTCATGGCGGGGCTTTTAGCGGGGCGGAGGGATAAGGGGAAGCGAAGGAGGAAGCCTCGTGCCGTCCCGCAGGAGAAGACACGTGCCGGGCATCAGCCCGTCAGGCTTTCCCTGACGGACCGCCCTTCCGCCTCCGCGGCGCGTTTCAAGGTCTCTCGGGCCTGATCGGCTTCGCGCTGGCGGTTCCACATGGCCGCGTAGAGGCCGTCCTGGCCGAGGAGTTCGTCGTGCGTGCCGCGCTCGACGATGACGCCCTTGTCGAGGACGATGATCTCGTCGGCACCGATCACCGTCGAGAGCCGATGGGCGATGACGAGGGTCGTGCGGCCGCGGCTGACGCGATCGAGCGCGTCCTGGATCTCCTTCTCGGTGAAGCTGTCGAGGGCCGAAGTCGCTTCGTCGAGCACCAGGATGGGCGGCCCCTTGAGGATCGTCCGAGCGATGGCCACCCGCTGCTTCTCGCCGCCCGAGAGCTTGAGGCCGCGCTCTCCCACGGAGGTCTCGTAGCCCTCCGGCAAGGTCGAGATGAAACGGTCGATCTGCGCAAGCCGCGCCGCTTCGCGCACGGCCTCGAGCCCGGCATCCCAGCGCCCGTACTGCACGTTGTAGCCGATCGTGTCGTTGAAGAGCACCGTGTCCTGCGGGACCATGCCGATGGCGGCGCGAAGCGACGTCTGCTGGACCTCGGCGATGTCCTGGCCGTCGATGAGGATCCGGCCCTTCTGCGGCTCGTAGAACCGGAACAGCAGGCGCGAGATCGTCGACTTGCCGGCGCCCGAAGGACCGACGATGGCGACGGTCTTGCCGGCGGGCACGTCGAAGGTGACGCCCCTGAGGATCGGCCGCTCGGGCACATAGGCGAAATGCACGTCCTCGAAGCGCAGGTGGCCGTCGGTCACGACGAGCGGCTTCGCGCCGGGCCTGTCCTCGATCTCGGGGTTGCGCTCCAGAATCTGGAACATGTCGTCGATATCGATCAGCGCCTGCTTGATCTCGCGATAGAGCATGCCCATGAAATTCAGCGGAATGTAGAGCTGGACCAGCATGGCGTTGACGAGGACGAAGTCGCCGATGGTCCCCTCGCCGTGCATGATGTCGCGGGCGGCGAGCGCCATGACGATCGTCATGCCGATCGTGAAGATGACCGCCTGCCCCGAATTGAGCACCGCCAGCGACGTGTAGGTCTGGGTGGAGGCCCGCTCGTAGCGCGCCATGGAACGGTCGTACCGCTCCGTCTCGCGCGCCTCGGCTCCGAAATATTTGACCGTTTCGTAGTTGAGCAGCGAGTCCACCGCCTTGGTGTTGGCGTCGGTATCGGAATCGTTCATCCGCTTGCGGATGGACATCCGCCATTCCGTCGCCTTGTAGGTGTAGACGAGGTAGACGATCACCATCGCAAGGACGACGACCGAATAGAGCCAGTCGAACTCCCAGGCCAGAATGCCGAGCACGAGCATGAACTCGACCACGGTCGGGATGAGAGTCAGCACCGCAAGGCGCGACAGGTCCTCGATGCCGTTGCGGCCCCGTTCGAGGATGCGGGTCAGGCCGCCCGTCTTGCGCTCGAGGTGGAAACGCAGGGACAGCCGGTGCATGTGTTCGAATGTCTGCAGCGCGAGCTTCCGCACCGCATGCATCGCCACCTTCGCGAAGAGCCCGTCGCGCACCTGCGTCAGCAGTGCCATCGCCACGCGCGAAAGGCCGTAGAGGACCGTGAGCAGGAGAGGCGCGCGCCAGATCCACGAGCCGGCCGTCTCGGTGCCCGTCTGCGTGCCGCCCGTCACCGCGACGAGGGCGTCGGTCGCCCACTTGAACGTGAAAGGGGTCGCCATGGTGACGACTTTCGCGACCAGCAGCAGGGCGAAGGCCAGAAAGACGCGCCGCTGAAGGTCGAGCCGCCCATGGGGCCAGAGATAGGGCCAGAGCTTGCGGATCGTGGCGAGGAGGCCGGGGCGCTTCGGCTGAACCGAAACCGCGGCAAAAGCGGCGGGCATGAGACGTTATGGTCCGGTCGGTAGGTCGGACCTGCATATAGGCGATAGGGCGGCAGAATGCATCCGCCGTTCGGGCAGGCGGGACCGAACCCGTACCTGACCTACTGAGCTTTGGGCGGGTCGGCCGGCAGGACGAAGACCTGACCCGGATAAATCAGGTCCGGATTGCGGATCTGCTGCTGGTTCGCCCCATAGATCACCGTGTAGCGGTAGCCGCTCCCGTAGATCCGTTGGCTGATACGCCAGAGGTTATCGCCCCGCGAGACGATGGCCGTATTGACGTCCGGGATCACAATCGCGCCGGACCGCAGGGCCGGGTCGGGACCCGCCGAGGCCACCTGCGAGGCCGCAGCCGTTCCGGCCGACGGGGCGGAGAAGGGTGCCGTCCCGGATTGCGGGGCCGCCGCGGTCGAGGAAGGCTCCGGCACGGCGCCCGGCGCAGTGGGCGACGCCGAGGCGACGGCCGTCGTCTGCCGTTCGGGCGGCAATGGAACGTTGAAGGCGACTTCGGAGCGGGACTTCACGGAGCCCGTGACCGGATCGACGTCGTCGATCCGCACCTGATAGTCCCCCGGGCGGACGCCCCGGCCGATGGCGAAAGACACCTTTCCGTCGCCGCCCACGTTGCCGGGGGCAATGAAAGTGTCGTTCAGATAGAGGCGAACCGAGGCACCGGGCGCCCCCTGCCCCGACACGAACAACCGCCCGCCCTGCTCGGCATCGACGGCTAGGATCTTGACTTCGGAACGTGCCTGGGCCGGTGCGGGCGCAGCCGGAGCCGGTGGAGCCGGCGGCTGAATGCCGGCCTGCTGCTGGACGGGAGCCGGCGGCTGAGCCGGGGTTTCGGCGACCTTGGGTTCCGGAACTTCGGGGTTGGAAAGCAGGACGGTCGGCTTGTCCGGCGCCGTCAGCGCGACGAGCGGCCGGGTGTTGCGGCCCTCGCCGACGATGATGGTCACGCTCTCATTGGAGCGTTGGCGGGTTCCATCCGGCGCGATGGACTGGAGTGTCACCCGATGGGAGCCCGGCGGCAGGGCCGGGGGCACGAAGGCGAAGAGGCCGGCCTGGTCGGCGGCGGCCCGGGCATGCACTTGCCCGTTGCGGAGCATCTCGATGGTGGCTCCCGGAGCGCCGCGGCCCGCAATCACGCTTTCGCCGTTCGGCTCCACGCGAACGACGTCGAAGGACGGAACCAGCGGCGCCTCGGGCGCAGGATCCGGTGCCCGGGCGAGGGCTGGCGCAGGGGCCTGCTGGGCCTGGCCCGCAGGCTGCGCGACGTCTCGACCCGCGGCGAGTTGCCCGGCTGTTCGGGCCGTGTCCGGAGAGGCGACACTGGCCTTGTGCGCATTCCATTGCTGAAGGCCGAACAACCCCAAAGCCGCCGCGATCGCAACCGCGGCGTAGAAAGCTAGGGCCCCCCTGCCCTGCTGAAGGCTAGCCATGACGCTCCACTCTTAAGCCTGGCACTTTACCTGATCTAAGCCGTTTATCTTGGGAAAAGCTACGGCCATAAGGATAACACGAATGCTTTACGACTCAGCGTGGCAAGTTTCCCACTCCCAGGCCCCAATGGCAGCGATTCGGTCAATCTGCGTATATTGCGGCTCCGGCTACGGCTCGGACCCCGTCTTCGTCGAAAGTGCGGCCGAATTGGGTCGGGGCATGGCGGATCGGGGAATCGGCCTCGTCTATGGCGGCGGAAATGTGGGATTGATGGGCACCGTCGCCCGTTCCGTGCTGGATCACGGCGGTCACGTGACAGGCATCATCCCGGACTTCCTGAAATCGCGCGAGAAGATGCTGGAACAGGTCCAGGAGACCATCGTGGTCTCGGACATGCACACCCGCAAGCGCATGATGTTCGAGAAGGCGGATGCCTTCGTGGCGCTGCCCGGCGGGATCGGCACCCTCGAGGAACTCGTCGAGCAGATGACCTGGGCCCAGCTCGGGCGGCATACGAAGCCGATTCTCATGCTTTCAGTACGGAGCTTCTGGAAACCGCTTCTCACGCTGCTCGCCCACATGCGCGATCAGGGCTTCATCCGCCCCGGCCTCGAGCTGAACTACCTCGTGGCCGAGCGCGTCGAAGAGGTGCTGCCGATGCTGGAAGCCGCCGCCCGGCGCGTCGGACTCTCCGCCGATGCGGACCTGATCGAACGTCGTTTCTAGCCCGGTGTGTCTCCGCTGCCCTGGCGCCCGCTCCGGCGGCGATCATAGGCTTCCCCCGCGGGCGGAATCATAATGGCCAGGAACGTCCGCTCTTCGCGAGGGGACGACATGATCATTCGCAGTCTTGCCGCGGCGGCCCTTCTCCTGGGTTCCGCTGCCGCCATTGCCGCTCCGGCCAAACCAAAGCCCGCGACGGCCCTGCTCATCACCAACGCCCGCGGCGCGCCCGCTACGGATGTCGAGATCAGCGCCGGGGACGAGACGGTGAAGCTCGCCAGGCCGCTAGCACCCAAGGGCCGCACGACCCTGAAGCTGCCCAAGATGGCGGGCTGCATGGTGTCGGTGGCGGCAGCCTTCGAGGACGATTTCACGGTCCAGCTCGACGAGTTCGACGTCTGCAAGGACAAGACGGTCCGCTTCACGGACGAGTAGCAGCTTACCCCATCATCCTTGGGCAAGCGCCAGCGAGACCCGAGGATCGGTTCGAGGATCAAGCAGCCTTTTCAGCGTGAGATGCTGCGGTCGCGCTGCGCGCGCCGGGGGATGACGCCTTGTGAGTCATCGGCCTCAGAGCTGCGCCCCGCTCCGCAGCAGCTTGTAGGTGATCGAGTCGGTGAGCGCCTGGAAGGACGCGTCGATGATGTTGGCCGACACGCCGATGGTCGACCAGCGCTCGCCCGTGCCGTCGCCGGACTCGATCAGGACACGGGTCACCGCATCGGTGCCGCCCTGGTAGATGCGGACCTTGTAGTCCAGGAGTTCCAGATCCTGGATGAGGTCCTGGTACTTGCCCAGATCCTTGCGTAGGGCGACGTCGAGCGCATTGACCGGGCCGTTCCCCTCGGCGGCGGAGATGAGACGTTCGTCGCCGACCCGCACCTTGACGATCGCTTCGGAGACGGAGACCAGCTCGCCGACGGCGTTGTAGCGCCGCTCGACCTTCACCGAGAACCGCTCGACGTCGAAGAAGGCCGGCACCTCGCCGAGGAGCCGCCGAACGAGCACGTAGAAGGAAGCATCCGCGCCTTCGAAGGCATAGCCTTCCGCCTCCTTCCGCTTGACCTCGTCGAGGACGCGCCCGACACGGGCATCGTCCCTGTCGAGGACGATGCCGACGCGCTTCAGCTCGGCCAGGACGTTGGAGCGCCCGCCCTGGTCGGAGACCAGGACCCTTCGCCGGTTGCCGACGATCTCAGGGTCCACGTGCTCGTAGGTTCGAGGGTCCTTGCCGACGGCGGACGCGTGGATGCCGGCCTTCGTCGCGAAAGCGCTCGCGCCGACGAAGGGTGCGTGGCGGTTGGGCGTGCGGTTGAGGATCTCGTCCACTTGGCGGGAGAGGTGGGTGAGCTCGCCGAGACCCGCGTCGGTCACGCCGAGATCGAAACGGCTCGCGTAGCCGTCCTTCAGCTTGAGCGCACCGATGAGCGTGACGAGATTGGCGTTCCCGCAGCGCTCGCCCAGGCCGTTCAGCGTGCCCTGGATCTGCCGCGCGCCGGCCTCCACGGCAGCGAGCGAATTGGCGACCGCGCAGCCGCAATCGTCATGCGCGTGGATTCCGAGGTTCGGGCCCGGTACGGTGCGGGCCACCTCCCGCACGATGGCGGCCACTTCATGCGGGAGCGTGCCGCCGTTGGTGTCGCAGAGCACGACCCAGCGCGCGCCGGCCTCGTAGGCCGTCCTGGCGCAGGCGAGCGCGTAATCGGGGTTCGCCTTGAAGCCGTCGAAGAAGTGCTCGCAATCGACGAGCACCTCGCGGCCGCGCACGAGCGCGGCGGCGACGCTTTCCCGAATACCCTCGAGGTTTTCCTCAGGGGACGTCTCCAGCGCGACGCGCACATGGTAATCCCACGATTTCGCGACGAAGCAGACGGCGTCGGCATCGGCATCGAGGAGCGCCGCGATGCCGGGATCGTTCGATGCCGAGCGCCCGGCCCGCTTCGTCATGCCGAAAGCCGTGAACTTCGCGGCGTTCGTGCGTTTCTTCGAGAAGAATTCCGTGTCGAGCGGATTGGCTCCCGGATAGCCGCCCTCGACGTAGTCGACGCCGAGACCGTCGAGAAGCGCCGTCACCGCGCGCTTGTCCTCGAGCGAAAAATCGACGCCCGTCGTCTGCGCACCGTCGCGGAGGGTCGTGTCGAAGAGATAGAGACGCTCGCGTGCACTCATCGGGTTCGTCCTTCCTCGTTCGCGAGCGTCTTTTCCATGGTCGTGTTGGCGAGCCATTCTCCGCCGAACGGCATCGTGTTGCGGCGTTGCGGCTGAAATCCCCGGCGACGGAAGAACTCTTCGGCGGTGTCGCTCACATCGGCCGTGAGACGCTTCGCGTCCCGCGCGGCGGCGAGCTTCTCCAGCGCATCGTAGAGCATCGCGCCGATCCCCTGCCCTGCCGCGGCGGGATGCACATAGAGCATCTCGATATGGTCGTTCCCTTTCAGCGATGCGAAACCGGCGGGCGAGCCGTCCAGGGTTGCGACCAGCGTCAGGTGCTGCGCCAGGCGCGCGCCGAACGCCTCCTCGTCGTCGGCCGCGGAGGCCCAGGCAGATTGCTGCGCCTCGCTGTAATCGTCCCCGGTCAGTTCCTCGATGCTCGCCTGGAAGATCTCCGCGAGCATCGGAACATCGGCCGGAAGGAAGGGCCGCAGCGCGGGTCGGGATTGGGAGCGGGCCGTCACCGTGCGGCCTCCCAGGTCGTCGTGCCGTCCTTGTTGTCCTTCAATACGACGCCGAGGCCGGCGAGTTCATCGCGGATACGGTCGGATTCGGCGAAGTTCTTCGCCGCTCTCGCCTCCCTGCGCGCGGCGATCAGGGCGTCGATCCGCGCCGGATCGACGGCGACCGAAGCGCGCTTGCGGGCCTCCCAAGCCTGCGGGCCCTCGGTGAGGAAGCCGAGCGCGCTCAGCGTGGAGGTCAGTTCCGCGTGAGCTCCGCTCCCATCGAGGCCATGAAGCTCCGCGATCATCTTGGGCGTGTTGAGATCGTCGGCCAGCGCCTCCAGGGCGCTCTCGTGGAGCGCGCTTTCCCCGCCCTGCTCCGAGAGGCCGTACCAGCGGTCGAGCGTCCTTTGGCTCTCCTCGATGCCGCGCAGCGTCCAATCGATCGGCTGGCGGTAATGCGTCTTCAGCATGGCGAGGCGCAGCACTTCCCCGGGCCAGTCCTTCAGCAGGTCGTGAATGGTCGTGAAGTTGCCGAGAGACTTCGACATCTTCTCGCCCTCCATCTGCAGGAATCCATTGTGCATCCATACATTTGCCATCCGGTCCACGCCGAAGGCGCAGCAGCTCTGCGCGATTTCGTTCTCGTGATGCGGAAAGACGAGGTCGATGCCGCCGCCGTGGATGTCGAACACCTCGCGGTCGGACGGATCCTTGCACGTGAGCCGCGTCTCGAACGCTTTCACGAGATGGCGCCAGGACATGGCGGAGCACTCGATATGCCATCCCGGGCGGCCGTCTGTCGCGATGCCGGCGGGCGACGGCCAGCCGGGCTCGTCCGGACCCGAGGGCTTCCATAGGACGAAGTCCATCGGGTCGCGCTTGTAGGGCGCGACATCGACGCGTGCGCCGGCGATCAGGTCGTCCACGGCGCGGCGGGACAGGGAACCGTATTTCGGGACATTCGGCAGCCGGTCCATGGCGGCGACGCTGAAGAGCACGTGCTCCTCCGCCACATAGGCGACGTCCCGTTCGATCAGACGCTCGATGATCATCCTCATCTCGGCGATGTGCTCGGTCGCCCGCGGCTCGAGGAATCGCGGAGCTTCGCCCGGCTGGTTCACGTCGTCCGGCATGAGGACGCCCAACGCGCGGATATCGGCGTGGAACTGGCGACCGGTCTCCTCCGTCAGCTCGCGAATGGAGATCCCGCGCTCGAAGGCGCGCTTGTTGATCTTGTCGTCCACGTCCGTGATGTTGCGCACGTACGTCACGGCCGCCTCTCCGTACAGATGGCGCAAGAGTCTGAAGAGGAGATCGAAGACGATGACCGGACGTGCGTTCCCTATATGGGCGTAATCGTAGACCGTGGGGCCGCAGACATAGAGGCGCACGTTCTCAGGGTCGATCGGGACGAAAACATCCTTCGACCGGGTGAGCGTGTTGTAGAGCCTCAACGTCGGGCGCATGAAACCGATATCCTCTCATGACCGCGGGCCGGAGGACGGTTTCGATCTGTGACATGAGAACGAGACGGCTCCAGCCAGCGTTGTGCGCTAGCTGCAAATGTTCCCGCGAATGGCAATCGCCGTCGTCATGGCCGGGATCATTGCCTTGCCGCCCCGAATCCGTCAAGACGCGCCTTCTTTGCGGCCCGGCATGAAACGCTTGGCCGGATGTCGCGTTAGAGAACCGTTAATCGCGCTGATCGACGCCCGTCGACGATTAGAGCTTTGTTGATTCCTAACTGCCGAAGATCGAAGGCGATCTTTGGATTAATGAGGTTTTAACCATGCGCCGCACGATCGCCGTGCTCGGGATCACCGCCGTCCTTGCTTCCGCGGGCGTGTCCTTCACGGTTTTGTCCGAGATCACCGCCGCGGCCGAGTCCACGGACGCGACCTTTCTCGTCCCGGCGAACGACGGCTATGGCGTGGGTGAATGCCTTGCTGCCGGCGGCGAATGCGGCCGGGTGATCGCCAATGCCTGGTGCGAGACGCAGGGGTTCAGGCGTGCCACCCTGTTCGGTCAGACCACCTCTGAAGACCTGACCGGCGGCGTTCAGCCGGCTTCGACCGCGGCGCCGAGCCGTCCCGTCGCCATCACCTGCACGAAGTAGGCCTTACCCCGTCACCCAATCGCCACACCGAGGCGCCGGCTCGTTGCCCCAGGGCATGAGCGGCACCGTGGATGTCGAGTTCTTGGGCGAACCTTCGATGGGACGGTCCGAATAGACGAGATAGACAAGCGTGTTGCGCTTCGCGTCGCAGCCGCGGACGATGCGCATGCGCTTGAAGACCAACGAGCGCCGTTCCGAGAACACGACCGCGCCCTGCTCGAATTTCTCCTTGAACCTGACTGGGCCGACCTGCCGGCAGGCGAGCGAAATGTCCGAGACCTCTTCGGCCATCCCCAAGGTGCCGGAAACGCCGCCTCGCTCCGGTGTGGTGTAGTGACAGGCGACTCCTTCCACCACGGGATCGTCTAGACCGTAGACGGCAAGCTTGTCGTTCGGCGTCAGGGCCCGCCAAACGGTGGATTTCTTGAAGATCGGGTCCGGATCCTGCGCCTGGGCCGGGCTCAGTGCGGCTGCAAGCCCCACTGCTGCGACCGCCGCCATTCTTCGCATGCGAGCATGTCCTTTCGCCATTGGCCACGATGTGGGGATCCGGGCCGCGTTTGACGAGGGGCCGGTTGCCGGGCGGCTTCGGAACTACGGCCTGGTGCGATCTGGCCGCTTCCGCCGGGCTGCCGGACCGGGTACACCACAATGCGGCCCCGTTCGCGGCATCAATTCTCCATGGAACCCGGGAGAGTGACGCCTCCGTCCCGCCAGCCTTGCGAGAGCCATGACCCGATCCTTCATCCTGCGCTCCTTCATCGCCCTCGCGGCGATCGCCGCCGGCGACGCTGCCCTGGCCCAACCCGCCCAGTGTCAGCGCTACCGCGCCGAACTCGCGGCCCTCGATCAGGGCGCGGGGAACCAGGCGGCGGCCTCTGCGGAGCGCCAGCGGGCCGAGATCGGCCGCCTCGTCAGCTACTACAGGTCGATCGGCTGCGAACGAGGCGGCCTCTTCAGCGGAGGCTTGTTCGGCGGCGGCGCCGTCCCCGCCGAATGCGGCTCGATCAACCAGCGAATCCGCCAGATGGAGGCGAATTACGAACGGCTGCGAGCCCAAATCGAGGAAGTCGGCGGAAGCGCCGCGCGCCGCCGGCAGCTCGTGGCGGCCATCGAACAGGCTTGCAACCCCCAGGAAGCCTTCGCGGGCCCACGCAGCTTCTTCGAGTCCCTCTTCGGGCCCCCGAGAGTGCTCCGCCGGGAGGCCCCGACCGATTCGGCCGAGGGCATGCCGGGAGAGGATGGGGCGCTCGGCGGCCGGCGTCTCGTCTGCGTCAGGACCTGCGACGGCTTTTCGTTTCCCTTGAGCAACCCGCCGAGCGCAGGACGCGAAGGCGCGGACGAAATGTGTCAGGCCCTGTGCCCGGGCGCCGAGACCGCGGCCTTCGCCACACCCGGCGGCGACGACGCGCTCGACCGGGCGATTTCCCTCAAGGGCACGCCCTACCGTTCCCTGCCGACGGCCTTCAAGTTTCAAAAGAGCTTCGACGGCTCCTGCACCTGCAAGAAGGACGGCGAGAGTTGGGCCCAGATCCTCGCTCGGGCCGAGAGCATGCTGGCGCAGCAGCGGGGCGACATCATCGTCACGGCCCAGAAGGCCGAGGAGTTATCCCGACCGAAGGCGGCCGCCGCGCCGGCGCCTGCCCGCAAGCCTGACCCGAAGAAGCCGAACGATGCCGCGGAGGCCCAGGCAGCAGCCGAAGCCGGTGCCGCAGCGCCGACGGCGAGCCAGGAATCGTCGGGCATCGGGCCGAAATCGATCGAGACCGGCCATGTCGTCGCCCGCGGCGAAGGCCCCCAGCGCGAGATCGTAACGGCGGACGGAACGAAGCGCGCCGTGCGCGTGGTCGCTCCGAACCTGATCCCCGTCCGGCACCGGAGCCAAGGTGCCGTGGAGTCACGCCGAGAACGGTGCCCTCGGCGGCACCCGATCCGCGTCTCCGCTTCGCTCCGCCCGAGGAGGACGAATGATGAGTTGTGCTCAGTCCGAGTGATTCCCGGCGGCGCCGACCCGCAGCGGATGGAACGGCCACGTTCGTTTCTCATCAGGATGACGTGGCTTGGGCCATCGGCTTTCTATGCCGCAGTCCCGGAAAGGCGCGCTCTCGCCTTGTCGGGTCCGATCAGCGGCAGCAGCGCTGCGAGTTCGGGCCCATGGTCGAGCCCCGTCAGCGCCAACCGAAGGGGCATGAAGAGTGCGCGGCCTTTCGCGCCGGTCGCCTCCTTGATCGCCTTGGTCCAAGCCTTCCATGTCGACTGATCCCAGGGCGCAGGCGGCAGCACGGCGGCTGCTTTCGCGGCGAAGACCTTATCCTCGATGACCGGCGTGACCGGTCCCTGCACGACCCGCCACCAGGCGGCAGCTTCCCGTGACCTTGGTCAGGTTCGTGCGGACGGCGAGCCAGAACGCCTCGCCGCCGCCCACGCCCATGGCGGCCAGCCGATCCTTCACCTGATCGTAGCTCATGTCGTGCACCAGCCGGGCATTGAGCTGATCGAGCTCGTGCTCGTCGAACTTGGCCGGCGCCCGGGAGATATGGGTGAAGTCGACGAGCCTTGAAAGTTCGTCGATGGATGCGACCGGTCGGACGGCCTCGGAGGAGCCCACGAGCACCGCGAGGGACGTGACCGAAGCGGGCTCGAACCCTGCCTCGCGCAGGCCCTGCAGAGAAAGATGACCGAGGCGCTTCGAGAGCCCCTCGCCGCTCGTCGTGGTGAGCAGATTGTGGTGTGCGAAAATCGGAACCGCGCCTCCGAGGGCTTCGAAGATCTGGATCTGAACCGCCGTGTTGGTGACGTGGTCCTCGCCGCGGATCACATGCGTGATGCCAAGATCGATGTCGTCGGCGACCGAGGGCAGCGTATAGAGATAGGTCCCGTCCTCGCGCACGAGGACCGGGTCGGACAGCGATCCGCAATCCACGTGGCACTCGCCGCGCACGAGATCGGTCCAGGTCACGGTGCGATGGTCGAGCTTGAAGCGCCAATGGGGCCGACGCCCCTGCCCTTCCAGCCGCGCTCGATCGTCCGGGGAGAGATCGAGGGCCGCTCGGTCGTAGATCGGGGGCAGGCCGCGGGCGAGCTGGCGCTTCCGGCGGAACTCGAGCTCGTCCGGCGTCTCGTAGCAGGCATAGAGCCGCCCGCTCGTCCTCAAACGCTCCGCAACCTCGTCATAGATGGCAAAACGCTCCGACTGCCGCACGACCATGTCGGGCGGAATTCCGAGCCATGCGAGATCGGCCTCGATCGCATCGGCGAATTGCCGTTTCGACCGTTCGAGATCCGTGTCGTCGAAGCGCAGGATGAAGGTGCCGACCTCGCGCCGGGCGAACAGCGCATTGAGCAGCGCCGGCCGGGCATTTCCGATATGGAGGAGCCCGGTGGGCGACGGGGCGAAGCGAACGATGGGTCTTGTCATGGCGCTGGCTTATGGCGAAGCGGCCTGCGGAAAGCAACGAAGCCCTCGGCGCCCGTTCCGGGATGCGACCCGGCCACCCGGCAGGGATCGAGCAGCAGTGAATGTCTCCTTTACGGCCTGCGGGCCGACACGAGATCCGCCATGGCCTGCGTCCCGGGCGTGGCGTCGGCCCGCAGGCCCTTGATGACCCCCTCGATGTCGGCGGCCCTGCGGTTCTGGCTCACTTTCCATTTGCCCTCGATCCGCGTGATGGCGACCTCGATTCCGACGATGCCCCTGATCTGAGCGGCGATGAAATCGTCGGGCGCCTCGGTCACCGACCAAGGCGTCGCGCGGCTGCTCTCGTGCTCGGCCGTCAGGGTTTCCAGGTGTCTCGGCGAAGCCAAGCCGGATCGTCGATCACCTTCAGCCGACCGGAAGCTTGCACGATGGCGTAGTTCCAGGTCGGGACCACCTTCCCGGTATCCTTCTTGGTCTCGTACCAGGAGGGCGTGATGTAGCTGTCGGGCCCCTGGAAGATGGCGAGGCACTCGACGGACGGGTCGTAGGACGACCATTGCGGGTTCGCCCTGGCGAGGTGTCCGCGCAGCACTCCGTGCGGTCCCTCGCCGCGCCTCCAGGACGAGCGGGATGGGATTGGCCGCGAGGCCGCCGGCCCCCGTCGTCACCAGGATCGCGAGCGGGTTCGCGCGCATGAAGGCATGTTGCACATCAAGGCGCTCCTCGCGGAAATGCGGCGGCTGATACATGGATGCCTCTCAAATATCGTAGGCTTCGGTCCGGGGTTTACCCACCGCGCGCGCCATGGCCTCGTCGGCCTTGAAGGCCGCATCGCCCGTGTCGCGAAAACGATTGACGATCGGATACCGCCGGTCGCGGCCGAAATACTTGCGCGTCACCTTCACGCCCGGCGCCGATTGACGCCGCTTGTATTCGGCGAGGTAGAGCAGGCGCTCCACTTTCTTCACCGTCTCCGGATCGTGTCCCTTCGCGACGATCTCGGAGATGCGCATCTCGTGTTCGACGAGACATTCGAGGATATCGTCGAGACTCTCGTAGGGCGGCAGCGAATCCTGGTCTTTCTGGTTCTCGCGCAGTTCGGCCGTCGGCGCCTTGTGCAGGATGTTCTCCGGAATGACCACGCCGTCCGGTCCGAGCGCGCCCGCAGGCTTCCACCGGTTCCGGAGAGCCGAGAGCCCGTAGACCTCCATCTTGTAGAGGTCCTTGATAGGGTTGAAGCCGCCGTTCATGTCGCCGTACAGGGTGGCGTAGCCGACCGACATTTCCGACTTGTTGCCGGTCGTCACCACCATCGGTCCGAACTTGTTCGAGATCGACATCAGGATGGTGCCGCGCGCGCGGCTCTGCATGTTCTCCTCGGTGATGTCCCTGGGGCGACCGTCGAAGAGCGGTTGCAGAACCTTCTCGAAGCCGTCGACGGCCGGCGCGATCGGCAGGATGTCGTAGCGCACGCCCAGGGTCTCGGCGCAGGCGGCCGCATCCGCGAGAGACTCGTTCGAGGTGTAGCGGTAGGGCAGCATCACGCAGTGAACCCGGCCTGCTCCGAGCGCATCGACGGAAAGAGCCGCGCAAAGCGCCGAGTCGATGCCGCCGGAGAGCCCCAGCACGACGCCCGGGAAACGGTTCTTCTCCACATAGTCGCGGAGCCCGAGCATGCAGGCGGCGTAATCGGCTTCGGGCCCATCCTCGACCACGGCCATCGGCCCGTCGACGCAGCGCCAGCCCTCCTCCCCCTTCTCCCAGACGGTCAACGCCACATCCTCAAGGAAGGCCGGCATCTGGAAGGCGAGCGAGGAATCCGCGTTGAGGCCGAAGGAGGCGCCGTCGAAGACCAGTTCGTCCTGGCCGCCGAGCTGATTGAGATAGATCATCGGCAGACCGCTTTCCGTCACGCGGCCGGCGACGATGTTGAAACGCTCGTCCGTCTTGCCGCGCCAATAGGGAGAACCGTTCGGAACCAGCAGGAGTTCGGAGCCGGTCTCGGCGAGGCACTCGACGACGTCCTCTTTCCAGATGTCCTCGCAGATGGGAACGCCCACGCGCACTCCCGCGGATCATCATCGGGCCCGGAAGCGGTCCGGGCTCGAAGACGCGCTTTTCGTCGAACACGCCGTAATTGGGAAGGTCGACCTTGAACCGGACGCCCGCAACGGCGCCGCCCTCGAGGAGCGCAAAGGCGTTGTAGAGGGCACCGCCCTCCGCCCAAGGCAGACCGATCAGGATGGCCGGTCCGCCCGACGTTTCCCGTGCCAGCCTCTCGCAGGCCCTGCGACAGGAATCCTGGAACGCGGGCTTCAGGACGAGATCTTCCGGCGGATAGCCCGACAGGAAGAGCTCGGTGAACATCACCACGTCGGCGCCGAGCTCACCGGCCCCCTTCCAGGCCTCCAATGCCTTCGCGGCATTGCCCTCGACGTCGCCGAGGGTCGGATTGAGCTGGGCGAGAGCGATCTTGAAGGTGCGCGGTCCGGTCATGACGCCGATGTAACGCGCACAGGGTCGGGCCGCAACGGAGCGGCCCGACAGGCGGCCTTGCGTCCCCTGCCTGGATGGTCTGAGGCAGCATCCCTAGTTGCAGACGCGGACGCGGCGAACGACGAAGGTATAGGGATCGATGGCGACTCGGCGTCGCTGCCAGTAGCAGACCGGAGCGTCGTAATAGGCGTCCCCATAGCCGGCCAGCCGGCCCATAGCCGCCGCCGTAATAGTTGGAGCCGTAATAGTTCGAGCCGTAATAGTACCCGTAGCTCGACGAATACCCATTGCTCGACGGATAATAGCCGCCGGGACGAGCCGTAGCCGTAGGATGGATACGCATAGGCCGGTCGAGCCGCCGAGGCGGCAATGGCGCCGAGTGCAAGGCCGCCGATGATGCCGGCGGCGACTGCCGCCCCGCGGCGGGACCTCGCCTGCCGCATCGTTGATGCCCGGGCGCCACGCCCGCGCCGGTCATGAGCTCGGCCAGGGCGCGGGTCGATGAACTCTCCGAGAGGGCTAGGATCGTCACTGACACGCTCGCGACATTAGGGCTCAAAGCCGATTTGTTGCCGCCGCAGTCTCAGCGCCGAGCGAGCTGGCACCGGATGCGTGAACGCTGTACGATTTTTTGCGCGGGCGATGCGGGTCCCCACGAGGCGCCTCGGCCGAGCCGCCCATCATTCCGGCTGCGCCGGACGACGGAGCAAGACCGTCACGTCAGCGGCTCAGCACGACGCGCCGGCAACGACAAAGCAGAACGGAACCCCCTATTTCCCCGTTCGTTGTTCCTCCGACAATGAACCGGAGGTTGGTCATGCTTCGCGGCGGTCTACTTTGGCTGATCGGCATCCCGCTGCCGATTATTCTGATCCTCTTCTTCCTCGGCTACCTGAGCTGAACCGCGATCGACTCTGAGCGGATTGACAAGGGCGGCCCAGGGGCCGCCCAATACGTCTATTCTGCTGCGGCCACGCGCGGCCGCTCGCGGGAGTGGCGCTCCCGCTTGATCAGCTCCGCCGTCAGGAAGGCGATCTCGAGGGCCTGTTCGGCATTGAGACGCGGATCGCAATAGGTGTGATAGCGGTCCCGGAGATCGGCATCCGTGAGAGCCGCGGGCGCCGCCCGTGCATTCGGTGACGTTCTTGCCCGTCATCTCCAGGTGCACGCCGCCCGCATGGGTCCCCTCGGCCTGATGCACCGCGAAGAAGTTGCGGACCTCGCCCATGATCGCCTCGAACGGCCGGGTCTTGTAGCCTGAGCCCGCCTTGATGGTGTTGCCGTGCATGGGATCGCACGACCACACGACGATACGGCCCTCCCGCTTCACCGCGCGCACGAGCGCCGGCAGATGATCGAACACCTTGTCGGACCCGAAACGGCAGATCAGGGTCAGGCGGCCCGGCTCGTTCTCGGGGTTGAGTTGGTCGATGAGCCTGATCAGGCCGTCCGGCGTCAGCGACGGGCCGCATTTCAGCCCGACGGGTTCTTGATGCCCCGCATGTACTCCACATGAGCGTGGTCGGGCTGGCGCGTGCGGTCGCCGATCCAGAGCATGTGGCCGGAGGTGGCGTACCAGTCTCCCGGTCGTCGAATCGACGCGCGTCATCGCCTGCTCGAAGCCGAGCAGCAGCGCTTCGTGGCTGGTGTAGAAATCGGTCGTCCGCATCTCCGGATGGGTTTCCGGATCGATGCCGATGGCCCGCATGAAGTCGAGACTCTCCGTGATCCTTTCCGCGATCTCGCGGTATCGGGAGGATTGCGGCGAATCCTTCACGAAGCCGAGCATCCAGCGGTGCGCATTCTCCAGATTGGCGTAGCCGCCGGTGGCGAACGCGCGGATCAGGTTGAGCGTGGCCGCCGATTGACGGTAGGCGCTGAGTTGCCGGTCGGGATCGGGAGTACGGGCCTCGGACGTGAAGGCGATGTCGTTGACGATGTCGCCCCGGTAGCTCGGCAGTTCCACGCCGTCGACCGTTTCGGTGGCGGCCGAGCGGGGCTTGGCGAACTGGCCGGCGATACGGCCGACCTTCACGACCGGGGAACCGCCGGCGAACGTGAGAACGACCGACATCTGCAGGAACACGCGGAAGAAATCCCGGATGTTGTCGGCGGAATGCTCCGCGAAGCTCTCGGCGCAATCGCCGCCCTGGAGCAGGAACGCCTCGCCGGCGGCAACCTTCGCGAGGGCGCGCTTCAGCTTGCGGGCCTCGCCTGCAAAAACGAGGGGCGGAAAGCCGGCGAGCTGCTCCTCGACGGCCGCAAGGGCCGCCGGATCCGGATAGTCGGGCACCTGCTGAACGGGCTTCTGCCCTCCAGCCGTCGGGTGTCCACCGCTCGCTCATGACACTCTCCCTCGTGTCGCGCTTGTCCTCTCGTCTCCCGCAATGCGGCGCGAACGGGTCGTATACACGAGGTTCGGCGAAAAAGGCGAGCGCGGCAGATCACAGGTTATGCCGGATTTCGCCTCCCGGACACCGGATGGGCGCGGACAGAGAGCGCGGAAAGGTCGGCCGCTGCCCTATCCGACAGCGACAGGCTTTTTCACCACGAAGGGCGTGCGCATGGTCACCAGTTCCTCGGCGGCCGTCGGATGGACCGCGATGGTCCGGTCGAAATCCGCCTTCGTGGCGCCCATGGTGACCGCGATGCCGATCGCCTGGATCATCTCGCCCGCGTCGTGGCCGACGATGTGGACGCCGACCACCTTGTCGCTCGCCTTGTCGACGAGGAGCTTCATGAGCACCCGGTCGGAGCCGCCCGACAGGGTCGCGCGCATGGGGCGGAAGCTCGTCTTGTAGACGTCGATTCGCCGTAGCGCGCCCGCGCCGTCGCCTCGCGTGCAGCCGACCACGCCGATCTCGGGCGTGGAGAAGACCGCCGTCGGGATGATCGAGTGGTCCACCATGGTCGGCCGTCCGCCGAACACCGTATCGGCGAACGCGTGGCCCTCCCGAATGGCGACCGGCGTGAGCGCGGCCCGGTTCGTCACGTCGCCGACCGCATAGATCGACGGGATAAGGGTCTGCGAATAGGCATCGACCATGATGGCGCCCACGGCATCGGTGACGACGCCGGCGTTCTCCAGGCCCAGACGTGCCGTGTTCGGGCGACGGCCCGTCGCAACCAGCACCTGGTCGACGATGCGCGCCGACCCGTCGGACAAAGTCGCCGCGATGCCGTCGGACGTCCGGTCGAGGCGGTCGACCGTCCGCCCCAGCGCGAGTTCGATGCCGCGCATCGCATAGGCCTCGCCCAACGCCTCGCGCACATCCTCGTCGAAGCCGCGGAGCAGCCGGTCGCCGCGGTGCAGCAGCGTGACATCGCTGCCGAGACCGTTGAAGATCCCGGCGAATTCCACCGCGATATAGCCGGCGCCGACGACGAGGATCCGCTCGGGCAGGTCTCGAGGTGGAACACCTCGTTCGACGTGATGCCGAGTTCGCCGCCCGGGATCGGCGGTTCGAGGACCGGGTGCGCGCCCACGGCCACGAGAATGTAGCGGGCGCGGATGACCTCGTTCGTCTTGAGGATGCGGACTCGTATGGGCGTCCTCGATCACGGCGCGGCTGTCGACGATCTCGACGCCGGCCTTTTCGAGGTTCGAGCGATAGACGCCCTCGAGGCGCGCGATCTCCTTGTCCTTGTTGGCGATGAGCGTCGCCCAGTCGAAGCGCGGCCCCGTCATGTCCAGCCGAAACCGGCCGCCTCCTCGAAATCGTCGGCGAAGCGGCTGGCATACACCATCAGCTTCTTCGGGACGCAGCCGCGAATCACGCAGGTGCCGCCGACCCGGTATTCCTCGGCCACCATGACCCTCGCGCCGTAGCCCGCCGCGACGCGTGCCGCGCGGACACCGCCCGACCCTCCGCCGATCACGAAGAGGTCGACGTCGAAGGTGCTCATGGGAAGGTGCTCATCGGGGAAGCCTCGTCCTTGCCGGGGAGAAGAGAACGGAACCAGACGATCGCGGCGCCGACCGCGGCGGCCCACCATCCCTGCCAGGCGCCGTGTCCGACGAGCGATACGGCCGCGACGCCGGCCAAGAGAGCCAGCATGGGCGCCACCCGCCGGCCCCGCACAGCACTCAGCGAACGAAGCGCAAGACCGAGGACCGTTGCACCCAGGAGCGCGCCGACGACGCCGAGTTCGGCCCAGATCTGAATGGCGGCACTGTGCGGATGGCCGGCGCCGAGAAGAATACGGTGCGGCGGCGGCACCGCCGCGGCCACCGGCGTCTCCGCCATGCGCGGACTGGCGCCGAACCCACCCCCGAGGATCGGCTGCTCCCGAATGGCGGAACCGAAGCTCGTCCAGATGTCGATACGGTCGCGGGAATGGCTGCTCGACAGGTCCTTGTGGACGGACGCGGGAATGAGGCGGTCGCCAAGGGCGCCCAGGACGGGCGCGAACGCGAAGACCACGATCGTGGTTGCTATCGCCGCGTGCCGAACGGCCCGCGGGACCATGCAGGCGAGCGCGAAAACCAAGCTTCCGGTGGCGAGTCCGAAGGCGGCGGCACCGCTCTCCGACGCCGATGCGGCGGCGAGCGCGAGCGCAGCCGCCGCACAGCCGGTGAGCCGTCCCGTTGCGCCTTGCGCCGCAAGGAACGAGAGCAATGGGGCGAGGCAAACGAGAATCGTCAGGACGGGCCGGTTGAAGATGAAGCTGACCGACCTCGCCCCGAGTTCCCGCCGCAGGGCAAGGCCGGTGCTCAGCTCGTAGAGGATCATGACGCACGCCAGGGCGAGAGTTGCCGAGAGGAGCCACCCTGCCCAGCGCGGTGCGCGGCCCGGAAGCGCCAGGCCCAGGGTCACGGCCGCGATGACCGGGAACCAGAATTCGCCGAAGGCGGCGACGGAGACGCCCGGAAAGGCGCTCCAGCCGATCGAAACCAGCGTCCAGCCGAAGAAGGCGAGGCCTGCCCGGCCGAGCGGAGCGAAGAGAGCTGCCCGCACCTTGCCGATGAGGTCGGCCGAGCGCCCCTCCAGAACGGTCGCCCCCAGGGCCAGAACGGCGGCCGTGATGAGAAAAACGGGGCTCGACCGGTGCGCGACGGCCATCCCGACCGGCATCATCGCCAGAACGATCGCCGCCGCGCGCCACAGCCATGCGGCGGCACGGGCGCCGGGCTCCGTTGCGGAAGAGAGGGGACTGCTCATGCCGATGCTCAAGATGGGCCCTCGTTTAAGCGCGTCCGTGGCCGAAGAAAAGCCTCACCCCGATGGCGCGGACCGGGACCGGGCGCTTGCCGCGTCGCCAGGTCCCCAGTAGCGTAGGACCGAACGCTCCCCACGAGAGCGGCGGCGTCGACGGAGGAATAGGATGAAACACCATCATGGTCTTTGGCGCGGCGCGCTGACCGCGATCGCTCTTGGCCTGGCAGGCGCGGCCTCGGCCCAGGTCGCGGAGCTCAAGATCATGGCCCCGGCGGCGCCCGGCGGCGGCTGGGACCAGACCGCCCGCTCCATGCAGCAGGCGCTCACGCAATCGGGCCTCGTGAAGAGCGTGCAGGTCACCAACGTTCCTGGCGCCGGCGGCACGATCGGCATCGCGCAGTTCGTCAACGCCGGCAAGGGCGACGGCTCCCAGCTGATGGTCAACGGCTACGTGATGGTCGGCGCCATCCTGACGAACAAATCGCCGGTCGGACTCGACCAGACGACGCCGATCGCCCGCCTCACGGCGGAATACGAGGCGATCGTCGTGCCCGCGAATTCGCCGATCAAGGACGCGAAAGACCTCGCCGCGGCCATCAAGGCCGATCCGGCCAAGGTAACCTGGGCCGGCGGCTCGGCTGGCGGTGTCGACCATATCGCGGCGGCGCTCTTCGCCAAGGCCGCGGGCGCCGATCCGACGAAGATCAACTACGTGCCGTTCTCCGGCGGCGGCGAAGCGCTGGCGGCAATCCTCGGCGGCAAGGTGACGGCCGGAATTTCCGGCTGGGGAGAGTTCGAAGGCCAGGTCAAGGCCGGAAAGCTCCGCCTCATCGGCGTGACCGTCGCCGAACCGCCTGCCGAACGTAGACGGCCCGACCCTCAAGGAGCAGGGCGTGGACCTCGAAATCGCCAACTGGCGTTCGGTCGTCGCTCCTCCCGGTATCTCGGCGGACCAGAAGAAGGCGCTCGTCGACACGATCGACAAGATGGTCAAGTCCAAGGAATGGCAGGACATCCTGAAGCAGAAAGGGTGGGATGACGCCTATCTTTCGGGCGACGCCTTCGCCAAGCAGCTCGCCGACGACATCGCCCGCACCAGGGAAATCCTCACCTCGGTCGGGCTCGTGAAGTCCTGACGGAGGGGAAGGTCGGCGACGAGAATCTGCTCGCGGCCGGGCTCGCGAAGACCCGAGGTCGGGAATGATGTTGACGGAAGCGCCGCCTCACGGGCGGCGCTTTCTTTTTCGGTTGCACGCCGTCGGCCGGAGACCTCATCTTCGACGTCCCGAAGGGGTACCCGCATGATGTCCTTCCGCCGCTTCGATCCCGCCGGACTGGTCGCGGGAATCCTGCTTCTCCTCTTCGCCGGGCTGATCGTCTGGGACATGGACAGGCTCCAGATCGCGCTCGTTCTACGGCGTCGGCCCGAAGGCGATGCCCTACGTCGTCAGCGGCGGCCTTGCGCTCCTCGGGCTCGGGAATCTGGCGCTCGCCGCCGTGGGGGGATTTCCGGCGCGGGAGTCCCTCGACGTGGGGCGCGTCTTCGTGATCCTCGGCGGGCTCGTGGCGCTCATCGGCATCATCGGCCGTCGGAATGGGCTTCATTCTCGCCTCGACGTTCCTCTTTGCCGCCGTCACCCGGGCCTTCGAGGAGGAGCCGGTCCCGCGTATGGTCCGGTTCGGCCTGACGATCACGGTTGGCCTGCTCGTCGTCGCGGTCGTCCTGCGGCTCCTCGGCCTTGCGCTTCTCGGCTATTCCATCCCGGCCGCCGTGACCGGCTTTCTGGTCCTCGTCAACCTCGCCGTCCTGGCGCTTCTGCTGTTCTCGCGCCGTGGCGCCCTGAACCTCGCCATCGGGTTCGCGCTCAGCGTCGTCGCCTATCTGCTCTTCGCCAAGCTCCTGGCGCTGACCCTGCCGGCCGGCCCTCTCGAGCAACTCCTCTAGAGGAACGTCCATGGATACCTTCGCTTCGCTCGCCCACGGTCTTGCCGTCGCCGTGCAGCCGATGAACCTGCTCTTCGCGCTCGTCGGCGTGCTTCTCGGCACCGCCGTGGGCGTCCTGCCCGGTATCGGACCGGCGCTCACCGTGGCGCTCCTCCTGCCCATCACGTTCAAGCTCGACCCGGCGGGGTCCATCATCATGTTCGCCGGCATCTACTACGGCGGCATGTACGGCGGGTCGACGACCGCCATCCTCCTGAATACGCCGGGCGAAAGCGCGTCGCTGGCGACGGCGCTCGAAGGCAACAGGATGGCGAAGGCCGGGCGAGGCGGGCCGGCGCTTGCGACCTCCGCCATCGGCTCCTTCGTAGCCGGGACCCTTGCGACCCTCGGCATCGCCTTTCTGGCGCCGATCCTCGTCGAACTCGCCGTGAGGTTCGGGCCGGAGGATTACTTCGCCCTCATGTGCCTCGCCTTCATCACCGTGTCGGCCACCTTCGGCGATTCGCCGGTCAGGGGCCTCACGAGCCTGTTTCTCGGTTTGATGCTGGGCCTTGTCGGCATCGACCTCCTGACCGGGCAGGCCCGTCTGACGTACGGTGTGCCCGAACTGCTCGACGGCGTGGAGATCACGACGCTGGCGGTCGGCGTCTTCGCCCTCGGCGAAGCGCTCTACGTCGCTTCGCGCCGCCACCACGGGGAGGAAAAGATAGAGCCGGTGCGCGGCTCGCTCTGGATGACCAAGGAAGATTGGAGGCGGTCATGGAAGCCTTGGCTGCGCGGCGCCGCCTTCGGTTTCCCATCGGCGCCCTGCCGGCGGGTGGCGCGGAGATTCCGACCTTCATGTCCTATTCCACCGAGAAGCGGCTCACGAAGCACCCCGAGGAGTTCGGCCGTGGCGCGATCGAAGGCGTCGCCGGCCCGGAAGCGGCGAACAATGCGTCCGCCGCCGGCACGCTCGTGCCGCTCCTGACGCTTGGACTGCCGACCTCGGCTACCGCCGCGATGATGCTGGCGGGTTTCCAGCAATACGGGCTCAATCCCGGCCCGCTCCTCTTCGCCGAGAAGCCGGACCTCGTCTGGGGCCTGATCGCCAGCCTGTTCATCGCCAACGTGATGCTGCTGGTGCTCAACCTGCCGCTCGTCGGGCTCTGGGTGCGGCTCCTCGCCATTCCGCAGCCCTGGCTCTATGCGGGCATCCTTGTCTTCGCGGCCATGGGCACGATCGCCGCGAACCCGTCCGTCGTGGAGCTCATGATGCTCGCCGTTTTCGGCGTGCTCGGCTTCCTGATGCGCCGGTACGACTACCCGATCGCCCCTGTCGTGGTCGGCCTGATCCTCGGGCCGGTCGCGGAGAGCCAGTTGCGGCGCGCGCTCCAGATCAGCCTGGGCGACCCATGGGTGCTGGTCCAGAGCCCGATCGCGGCGACGCTTCTCGCCATCTCCCTCGTGGCGCTCGTGGCGCCCTTCGTGATGAAGGGCATGAGCCGCTTCAAGACCGCCGAAGACTGACGGCGGCGTTCGCGCCTCACTGCAACTGATGGCCGCGCTTCGACATCTCGGCGCGAGCGCGGATCATGATGTACTCCGAGAGGGTCTGCGACCAGGTCGCCATTTCCTTCACGATGTCGTCGAGAGCCTGCGGCTGCGTCTGCACGTATTTCAGGCCGACCGGCGACTTGAAGAACGCATTCAGCTCCTTGAGCTCCGCCTCGGTCATGATCCCGGCGTAGACCTTGGCGGCGGCGGCGACCATCTGCTGCTTCTGCAGTTCCATCTCGGGCTTCAGGACCTCGACAACCTGGTCGAGGTCCTTCTTGATCTCGGGACGCGTGACGTTCATCTGCTGGAGCTGGGCCAGCAGCGGTTCGGTGATGGTGTCGAACGATCGGCTCATGCCGGAATTCACGACGGCTTCGCGGGCGATGGCGAGATGACTGGCGCTCGGCTGAGCGGGCGCCTGGGCCAGGGCCGGGCCGGCAAGCAGAACGAGCGCGGCCGCCGAAGTGGCGCAACGGGAAGCGAAACGGGTCATCGGGTAGGCTCCAATCATGCGGGGCTTATGGGCGAACGGAACCCAATTCGACAAGGCCCTTTTCGGTCGCAAGCACGGCACCGGTGGCGAGGCCCAGGAACAAACCGTGCTCGGCGACCCCCGGAATGGCATCGAGGGCGGCGGCGAGCGCTTCCGGCTGTTCGATCCTGCCGCAGATGGGCATCGAGGATGAAGTGGCCGCCATCGGTGACGACGGGTTTGCCGTCGGGGGCGGCCCTCAATCGCACGGCGCCGGACATGCCGCCCTTCCGCAGGACGCGCCTCGACGGCGCGCCGGGTCGCTTCGAGACCGAACGGCATCACCTCGATCGGGCAGCGGGTAGCGGCCCAGGACGTCGACGCGCTTGGAGCCGTCGGCGATCACGATCATGCGCCGGCTTGCGAAAGCGACGATCTTCTCGCGCAGAAGCGCCGCGCCGCCGCCCTTGATGAGCCTCAAGGCGTCGTCGAGCTCGTCCGCTCCGTCCACCGTGAGGTCGAGCTCGGGCGATTCGTCGAGCGTGGTGAGCGGGATGCCCTCCCGCTCGGCCTGCGCGCGCGTCGCCTCGGACGTCGGCACGCCGACGACCTTCAGTCCGCCGCGCACGCGCTCGCCGAGGAAGCGAGACGAAATGGGCGGCGGTCGACCCGGTGCCGAGGCCGAGACGCATGCCGTCCGTCACGAGCGCCGCGGCTCGTTCCGCCGCGGCGCGCTTCAGGGCGTCGCTCACCGGTCGAGTCCGCCGAGCAGCATGTATTTGATTTCGGTGAACTCCTCCATGCCGTGTCGTGAGCCCTCGCGGCCGATCCCGCTTTCCTTCACGCCGCCGAATGGCGCCACTTCGGTGGCGAGGAGACCGGTGTTGACGCCGACCATGCCGTATTCCAGCGCCTCGGCGACGCGGAAGACGCGGCCGAGATCGCGGGCGTAGAAGTAGGCCGCGAGCCCGAACTCGGTGGCGTTGGCCTGCTCGACCACGTCCGCCTCGTCCTTGAAGCGGTAGACCGGCGCGAGCGGGCCGAAGGTCTCCTCGCGGGTCACGAGCATCCTGGTCGTGACGCCGGCGAGCACGGTCGGCTCGAAGAAGGAGCGCCCGAGCGCGTGGCGCTTGCCGCCGACCACGATCTTGGCGCCCTGCCCCACCGCATCGGCGATGTGGCGCTCGACCTTGTCGATGGCCTCCATGGTGATGAGCGGCCCCTGCACGACGCCGAGCTTCGATGCCGACTGCCGACCTTCATCTCGCTCACCTTCTTCGCGAGGCGCTCCACGAACGCGTCGTAGATGCCCTCCTGCGCGTAGATGCGGTTCGCGCAGACGCAGGTCTGGCCCATGTTGCGGAACTTCGAGACGATCGCGCCCTCGACCGCGGCATCGACGATCCGCATCGTCGAAGACGATGAAGGGCGCGTTGCCGCCGAGTTCGAGGCCGACCTTCTTCACCGTCGAGGAAGCCTGTTGCATGAGGAGCTTGCCGACCTCGGTCGAGCCGGTGAAGCCGACGAACTTCACGGCCGGGTGCGAGGTGAGCACGCCGCCGATCGCCGGCGCGTCGCCGGTGATGATGTTGAGCACGCCTGCCGGAATGCCGGCACGCTCCGCGAGCACACCGAGGGCCAGCGCGGTGAGCGGCGTCTCGGGGGCCGGCTTGATCACCGCCGTGCAGCCGGCGGCGAGCGCCGGCGCGACCTTGCGGGTGATCATGGCGGCCGGGAAGTTCCAGGGCGTGATCGCGGCGATCACGCCGATCGGCTGACGGATCACGACGATGCGCGCGTCCGCGCGATGGCTCGGGATCGTCTCGCCGTAGACGCGCTTCGCCTCCTCGGCATAGAACTCGACGAAGGAGGCGGCGTACTCGACTTCGCCGCGGGCCTCGGCGAGCGGCTTGCCCTGCTCGCTCGTCATGATGAGCGCGAGGTCTTCCTTGTTCGCGATCATCAGGTCGAACCAGCGGCGCATGATCTGCGACCGCTCCTTGGCGAGCTTCTTCGACCAGGACTTGAAGGCCGCTTCGGCCTTCTCGACGGCCTCAGCCGCCTCCTGCGGCGCCGAAACGCGGCACGCGGCTCAGAATCTCGCCGGTTGCCGGGTTGTCGACCGGATCGACCGGCTGGCCGACCCACTCGCCGCCGATCAGGCAGCGGTCCATGAGAAGGGTCGGGTCGTTGAGCTTCAGGGTCTGAATGACGGGGTGTGTCCATGGGGCAGCGCTCCGGGCGTGGCTGTAGAAGCGGCGGAAATGGCTGCCCGCCTCTATCACGCCGACGGGGCGGAAAAACCGGGTCGATCAGGGCCGCTGGAGCGGCGACGCGCCCGTCCCGCTGCCGCGGGCGGCCGGGGTCGACCCGGAGGTCCCTGGGTCTGCGCCGGGGCCGCCGTGGGGCTCGTCTGCGGCGTGCAGACGACCTTCTCGTCGAAGACGTAGCAGATGCTCATGTCTCCGGTGCGGTAGTTCACCCGGAAGACGCCGCCCTCGCGCTCGTGGCGGGAGGCGACGAGGCCGTATTCGCCCGGCGTCTGGGCGCCGGCGCCCTCCCCGGCCCCGAAGCACAGCGTCACGCCCACGGTCCCCTCCTGAAGCCCGTACTGGCAGGAGGTGACTTCGCCGGTGACCCGGTCGATGCGGTAGATTCGGTTGAGATCGGTCTGCGGGGCCGGGACGAAGTCGTAGGGAGCGGCCAGCAGCGGGCGCCCCATGCCGAGGACCAGGACGGCGGCCAAGGCCGGTGCGGCATCGAGGCTCAAGCGGCTCAGCCCGCGCGGCAACATCGGTCACTCCGGAACGATCGAATCAGCGGCAGCATAGCACCGGGTTGATCCGGTGGACCGTAGCCGCTAGCCAGAGTCATGCTGACGCTTCGCCCCCCGATTGCCGTCTTCGACCTCGATGGCACGCTCGCCGATACGATCCACGACCTGATCGCGACCCTGAACGTCGTCCTCGACAGCGAGGGGCTGCCGCCGCTCTCCCTCGACGCGGCCCGCCCCATGATAGGGGCCGGGGCGCGGGCGCTCATCGAGCGCGGGCTGTCCGCCGCCGGGCGGGAGGTCGCGCCGGCCCGGCTCGACCAGCTGCACCGGCTGTTCCTCGCCCATTACAACGAGAACATCTGCGTCCTGACCAGGCTGTTCCCGGGCGCCGAAGAGGCCCTGGACCGGCTGGCGGCTGCGGGTTTCCGGCTCGCCGTCTGCACGAACAAGTACGAGGACTTCTCGGTCGCGCTGCTGCAAGCGTTGGGAGTGGCCGATCGGTTCGCAGCCATCTGCGGCCGGGACACCTTCGCCTATTTCAAACCCGATCCGCGCCATCTCACCCTGACCGTCGAGATGGCGGGGGGCGATCCGGCGCGGGCCGTGATGGTCGGCGACTCGCGGTCGGACGTGGCGGCTGCGAAGGCCGCGGGCATCCCGGTCGTGGCAGCGACCTTCGGCTACTCGGACGTCCCGGTCGCGGAGCTCGATCCCGAGAGGATCATCGATCATTTCGACGACCTCTTCCCGGCCGTTCGATCGCTCGTGAAAGGAGCGGCCGCCTGAGCGGACGACCGCACCGCGAAGCTTCACGATGTTTTGAACGAGGGGAATGGTGGGCGCGACAGGGATTGAACCTGTGACCCTTCGCGTGTGAAGCGAATGCTCTCCCGCTGAGCTACGCGCCCTTGATCCGCGCCTTCTAAGGGTCCCGGCGCCCCGGCGTCAAGGAGACAATGGGAGAGCTTGAGCGTCGCCATGGCAATGACGTTGCGCCCGGACTTCCCGAACGAGGCCGCCTCTCGGGCCGGTCAGGGGACGCCGCGCTCTCCCGCCAGAACCGAAGCTCGGGTATGATCTTTGCCGTTAGACGGGCGGAGCTCGGCGGATCCGAAACGGGGCTGTTGCGTTAAGCTTTCACCGAACCGGCACACTTGGGACAAAATCGAGGCAGAACATGGGACGCACTCGCGCTGCCCTGTACGGGCTCGCTTGCGCCGTCGTCGCTCTGGCGACGCCGGCCGCAGCGTTTTTCGAGATCGATCCGCTCACCCGCCAGCCGCTCTACGGCTACGGCACGGACGATACGTTCCGTGCGCAGGCGACGCCCGATCCGCGGCAGGTGGTCCAGTTCGGCAGCCGGTTCGCCCCCGGCACGATCGTGATCGCGACGGAGGAGCGACGCCTCTATTATGTGCTCGGGAACGGGCAGGCCATCCGGTACGGGGTCGGTGTCGGCCGGCCCGGGTTCGAGTGGTCGGGCAGCCGAACCGTCACGATGAAGCGCGAATGGCCGGATTGGCGTCCGCCGGCCCAGATGCTCCGCCGCCGCCCGGACTTGCCTCGCCACATGCGCGGCGGTCCCGACAACCCGCTCGGCGCCCGCGCCATGTATCTCGGCGGCACGCTCTACCGCATCCATGGCTCGAACGAGCCGGAAACCATCGGCCAGGCGGTTTCGTCGGGCTGCATCCGGATGACGAACGAGGACGTGATCGATCTCTACAATCGCGTTCGGGTCGGGACTCGCGTCGTCGTTACGCGCTGACCCCGGCACCGCCGGGTCGGGTCGAGGCCGGCCTCGACCCGGCCTTGTTCGCGGCCAGCGTCCCAAACCACCCGAGCGGGCGACAAGTTCTGTCGTGGTGTTCGGTAACCCCGATCCGGCGCGCGTCACCACGTCCCGCGCCGAGGCGCCAGAACCTCACCATGCGAACGAAGATGCGCCGCTTTACCCGCCTGACGAACGCCTTCTCAAAGAAGCTCGAGAACTACTGCCACTCGCTGTCGCTCTCCTTTGTCTGGTACAACTTCGTGCGGATGCACAAGACGCTGCATGTGACGCCTGCCATAGCCGCCGGTCTCACGGATCGGCTGCGGTCGATGGACGACCTTGTGGCGCTGATTGGCGCCGCCGCCCCGGCGCCAGCCAGGCGCAAGCCCTACAAGAAGCGCGCAGCATGACGCCGCGTCGGCCCGGGTGGCATGCCGACGAGCTCCCTGAAAAACTGAAAGCTTGGCATATATGCACGCGTTCTCGCGCGAATGAGACTTCCGGGTCATAGCCCGTGAACCGATTCGAGCCTAGCTTGGCTGTGGACGGTCGATAGACCTCGGAGCGCCGTGGCCGGCAAGCCATTGTGGTATTGTGATGCAATCTAAGAGGGAGAGATATTATGGTCGCGCGGAAATCAGTGCTCAAGCCGGCCCCCAAGCGCCCTGAGTTGGATCATCTGGTGGCGGCCTCTATCAAGGCCGGGGTGACTGATGAGCAGCTTGCCGAACAGCGGGTAAGCTTTGCCTACGGCAATGCGCCCGAAGGGTCGAGGATCACAAAGGACTCGGTTCGCATGGCTTCACAAAGCATCAGGGTTGGCGCGCGCTAGTCAGAGGAGCCCGACTTTGATCGGGCTTTTTACATGCTGATTCTAGAGGAAGAAGACAAAGAGCTGTATGATCGTATCCAGGAGAAGAACCTTCTCCGGCAATACGATCTTCTCACCAATTGTATTGAGATTGGCCTTAAATAGAGCCCACGAGCGTTCGACAAGTACATGCTATGGGATCTCAATCACATTGCCGTTGCAAATATATCCCAGTTCGGCGGCCGGTTCCGAGAGGAGCCGATATATGTAAGCAATCACATCCCGCCGCACTTCCGCGAAGTGCCTCATCTGATGGATCAGTTCATCTCAACGGTCCATGAGAATTGGTATAACTGGACCTACACAGAGCTGGCTGCCTACGCTCTATGGCGCATGAATTGGATTTACCCCTTTATTGAAGGGAATGGCCGCACCGCGCGGGCTGCGTGCTATTATCTCCTTTGCGTTCGCAGCGGCGGCTTGCTTGGTGGACGACGCACGGTACCGGAGCGCATTCGCGACGATCGCAAGCCATACTACGCAGCGTTGAAAGCAGCCGATCTAGCTTGGGACGCTGGTAATCTCGATATCTCTAAGATGAAGAGTACCTAGCTGGCCTTGTTCAACAGTGCAAACATCCCTCCAACACCGCTCAATAATCATAAATACCCAGGCCCGAATTGTCGATCGATCGCGGGGCGCTCTCAAGTCCGCTTGACGTCGCGGCCTGGGGGGTCGCGGGAAAGGCCCTTGGCATCGAGTTCGGCCAGGTAATCGGCCCAACGCTCCGATTGCCTGTCGCCGAGGGTGTGCAGGTAGTCCCAACCGTAGATGCCGGTGTCGTGCATGTCGTCGAAGACGAGCTTCACGGCATAGTTGCCCACGGGCTGGACTTCGATGATCTCCACGTTCCGCTTGCCCGGGACCGTCTTGCGCTCCGACGGGCTATGGCCCTGCACCTCGGCGGAGGGGCTCGCGATCCGCAGATATTCCGCCGGAAGCTCGAAGGCCGTGCCGTCGTCGAACGCGATCTTGAGCGTGCGCCGGTCCTTCGAAAGGCGGAGTTCGGTCGGCCAACGGGCTGAGGTCATGGTATTGTCCGGTCGGGTCCTCGTGAATTGACGCCACTTGCCTATGATCTAAGGTCGGAGCAAGACAAGAGCCACCAATCGATAGGATCGTTCCCACCATGTGGGGATCGCCGACGCCCCCTGCCGACGCCTTGCCGCTCGTCGACCCGTTCGGGCGGGCGATCACGTATCTCCGGGTTTCGGTGACGGACCGGTGCGACTTCCGCTGCGTATACTGCATGTCGGAGGACATGACATTCCTGCCCAAACGGGATCTGCTGACCCTCGAGGAACTCGACCGGGTCTGCACGGCCTTCGTGGAGCGCGGCGTGCGCAAGCTCCGCATCACCGGTGGCGAACCGCTGGTGCGGCGGGACATCATGACCCTGTTCGAATCCCTTTCGCGGCACCTGGACAGCGGTGCGCTGGACGAACTCACCGTCACCACGAACGGGTCGCAACTCTCCCGCTACGCCTCGGAGCTCGCGGCCTGCGGCGTGCGGCGCATCAACGTGTCGTTGGACACTCTCGATCCGGTGAAGTTCAAGGCGACCACCCGCTGGGGCGACCTCGGCAAGGTGTTGGCCGGCATCGATGCCGCGCAAGCGGCGGGTCTCAGGGTGAAGGTCAACGCGGTGGCCCTGAAGGGGGTCAACGAGGACGAGATCGAGACCCTGCTGATGTGGGCGCACGGGCGTGGCATGGATCTCACGCTCATCGAGGTCATGCCGCTGGGTGAGATCCAGACCCATCGGGTCGACCAGTTCCTGCCGCTCTCCGTCGTGCGGGCACGGCTCATGGAACGCTATGCGCTCGAGGACCTTGCGGAGCGGACCGGTGGGCCGGCCCGCTATGTCCGGGTGAAGGAGACCGGGGGCAAGCTCGGCTTCATCACCCCGTTGACGCACAATTTCTGCGAGAGCTGCAATCGGGTCAGACTCACCTGTACGGGCAAGCTCTATATGTGCCTCGGGCAGGAGGATGCGGCCGATCTCAGGACTCCCGTGCGTCAGTCGGAAAGCAACGAGCGGCTGATGCAGGCGATCGATGATGCCATTTCCCGCAAGCCGAAGGGTCACGACTTCATTATCGACCGCCGCCACAATACCCCCGCGGTGGGCCGCCATATGAGCGTCACGGGCGGCTGACCGCGCGGCTGCCGGCCCCCCTCGATCGCCGGAATGGGTGCGGTCCTACAGGCGCCCTACAGGCGATAGGCCGTCCGGAACCCGCCCCAGTGGCGTCCGAAGAGGCGGATCGGAGCGTCCACCTCGCGCATCATCACCATCGTGCCTCCTCCCATGTCGCGGGCGTAGACCTGAACCGTGAAGGGCCGCGACGAGCGGGCAGCGGTGATGCCGGCGCGATCGTCGAAAATGCGCTTGTTGCGGCAGTTTGCCGTATTCCAGACGAGGTCGTTGGGACGCTGGGGCAGGGAATACTTGCGGTTATGAACCGGGATGTATCCGTTCCGATCGATGACGAGGCAGAACACCATGCTGTTGTCGGACACGAGCAGCGGTTCCTGAATCGCCGGCAAGAGATCCTCGAAGACATTGAGATAGCTTGTCTCGTATTGCTGCGGGTTCGTGCCCCTGATCGGCCGATAGTTGGAGTCGAAGATCTGCTCGCGCGTGAGGCGCCCGTCGGCGACCGCCTGCTCGAGCACGAATTCCACCTGGCGCGCCGCATTCTGAGCCGTTTCGATGAGCGGCCGATACTCGGCCTCGACCTCGGCCACAAGTCGGTGCACAGCGGTCTCGGCGTCGGCATCGAGCCCGGCGAAGGCGCAGTGGAGGCCCAACGGGCTCGTCTCGACCACGCGCGCCGAGACCGGTCCGAGACGCTCGATATCGAGATCGATGGCAGCCCCGGTCTCGGTCGCGAGACCTTGAGGGCACTCGATGAGGACGCCGCCGAGGCTGATGTCGATGGTCCTGGTCTTCGCCAGGCTGTTGCCGCTGCGGACCAGGGCCCGCAACTCGACCGGAAGTCGGTCGACCCGCCGACGGTCCCCGACCTCGTTCTGACGCATCACCGCGACGAAGCGCTGACCGAGGGCGTTGGCCAGGTTCGCCGCGCTCGCCGCTGCCTGATCGGCCTGGGTGATCCGATCCGTCGCGTGCTGCGCCACTTCGTCGATGCTCTGGGCCCGCTCGCTCACGCGCTCGACGAAGCCGGACGCTTCCGTGGCGCGCTGGGCGAGTTCCGAGATCGAGGCGTTCTGCTCGCCGACCGCCGAGCGGACGGTGCCGAAGACAGGCTGCACGCTTGAATGACGCCCATGACCCGCTCGACGGCCGCCATCGAGGAGCTGGCGCTGTCGCGCAGGCGCGCGATGCGGGCGCGGATGTCGTTTGCCGCATTGCCGGTCTCGACCGAGAGGGATTTGACCTCGGACGCGACGACCGCGAAGCCCCTCCCGGCAGTGCCCGCGCGAGCCGCCTCGATGGTGGCATTGAGGGCGAGGAGATTCGTCTGCCGGGCGACCGCGGAGATCGTGTCGATGATCCCGACGATCTCCTCCGTGGCCTGGGCAAGCTCGGCAATGAGCCGGTTGGCGCCCCCGCCGTCGTGACCGCCTCGCCGATTCGAGATCCGCCTGATCCATGGCGCCGTTGATCTCGCCCGAGGTGGCGGCGAGTTCCTCGGTCGAGGCGGCGAGCGCGACGGTCTGGGACGCGGCCCCTTTGCCGGCGGACACGAGCTCGCTCATGTGCGCGCGGATGTGATCGATGTCGTCCCGGGTCGCGCCGACGTCGCTGCTGGCCGAGGCGATGGCCTGGGTCACGCCGCCGATCGCCCTGAGCACGTCGGCCTCGAGGACGTCCACCAATTCGCCATCGAGGCGGGACGTCGCAACGTCCTCGGCGGATGGCTGGGCCTGGCTTTGCGGCGGGATGGCCGAGGCATCACCCGTGGGGGACCTACGACGGATTGCCGACAGCACGGATACGGTCGCCCTTAGGGAATGGTCAACGAAGTGCCGTTATATTGATGCGTCAGCGTTAACAATGCCTTAAGGCTCCGGCTAGAGCATCGGACCCAAAAGTGGAATCCACTTTTGGGATCCATCCGATGCTCACCTTTTGCAAGCAGCGCATCGTTCGGCGCGGAAAACCGGGTCCACTTTTCCGCACGATGCGCTAGCGGCTGTCGGTCCCGGATCACGCGGCGGGGCCCGTCACCCTCGGCCGTCTCGCGGTCGTGAAGGCGTTCCGGATCGCCGAACTGGCGGCCGTGCCGCCCTTCCGCTATGCCGTGATCCTCGCCTCGCTCGACTTCGGACCGATCCTCTTCGACGAATGGCCGAACGGCTGTTCGGTCCTGGGGATCGCGCCATCGCCGAGAACGGCGTCTACAATCTCGGCTTTGCGCAGGCGCGCCCGCCCGCCGGAGCAGCAAGGCCCAATTGGTCGCCAGAGCACGCAGATGAACCATTCTCTCGCGCCGATCGGCCGGACGCGTCCACCACTCGCCGTGCTCGTCGCCGTATCGGCGCTCCAGCCCTTCGCCCTCAACGTGCTCGCACCGGCGACTCCGGGCCTCGCCCGGACGCTCGGGACGGATTACGCCACCATCCAGCTTACGCTGACTCTCTACCTGGTCACCGTCGCGGTGACGCAACTCGTCGTCGGCCCGATTTCCGACCGAATCGGTCGGCGACCCTGCATCCTCGCCGGACTTGCCCTGTTCGGGATCGGCTCGCTCCTCGGAGCCCTCGCGGACGGGATCGGCATGCTGCTCCTGGCGCGGATCGTCCAGGCGGCCGGCGGAGGCACCTGCTTCGCGCTCGCCAGGGCCGTGGTGCGCGACACCGCCTCCAAGGACGAGTCCGCCAGTCTCATCGGCTACATCACGATGGCGATGGTGGTCTCGCCCATGATCGCGCCCCTGGTCGGAGGTTTCCTCGACGCCCGGTTCGGATGGCGGTCGATCTTCCTGGCGATCCTGGCCATGACCGCCTGCGTGGCCGTCGCAGCCCTGCGCAGTCTTCACGAAACGGCGTTTCGGGATCCGGACAGCTCCATCGCGTCCCTGTTCAGGGGGTATCCCGATCTTATCCGGGACCGTCGGTTCCTCGGATACACCCTCGCCCTGTCCTCCACGTCCGCCACCTTCTTCGGCTTCATCGCCGGGGCTCCCTATGTGGTCGTGGAGGTGATGGGGCGGTCGCCGGACGTGTACGCGTTCTGGTTCCTCGTCAGCGCCGTCACCTACATGGTCGGCAATTACCTGTCGGGGCGCTTCGGCATGACGCTCGGCAGCGAACGGCTTGCCCGGATCGGGCTCTACCTCTCCATGGTGTCGGTGACGGCGGAACTGCTCGTTCTCGCCGTCCTGCCCTGGACCCCGGCCACCCTGTTCATCCCGCTGATGCTCAACGGGCTCGGCAACGGCATGACGATCCCCGGCGGCACGGCGGCCGCGTTGTCCGTCCGCCCCGAGCTTGCCGGCACGGCCGCCGGACTCGTCGGCGCAACGCAACTCGGAATCGGTGCCGCTGCCACCATTCTCATCGGGCACTTCGTGACGATCTGGCCTCAGTCGCTCGCCTGGAACTTCTTTCTCTTTGTCCTTCTCGGCTGGGCGTCGCTCGCCGGTTTCGTCGGCAGACGCGACTGACGCTCCTCGGCGCGAGGTGTCGGTGCGCGTCTCGTCGGGCGTCGCTCGCCGCCCTCGGAAGCGGACGCGCCGACGCCGGTAAGCATTCTTCGACTAAGGAGGGCTTGTACGGGCCTGACCTATGGGCAAGAAAGCAACTTGCTGCGATACTCACGCAGCAAATGCCAGCCGTGCGCCTGTCGCCGCGCTGGTCCCAGAAAGAGGGGTGGGAGCGTGTCGGGACTTCTCGGACTGAGCAGGGTTATCGATTTCCTCAACGAGCGCATCGGCAAGATCGCGGCGTGGGCGATCGTCGTCGCTGTCCTCGTTTCGGCCATCAACGCGATCATCCGCAAGGTGTTCGGAACTTCGTCGAACGCCTGGCTCGAGCTGCAATGGTACCTGTTCGGGGCGGTGTTCATGCTCTGCGCCTCGTGGACCCTCAAGGCCAACGAACACATCCGCATCGACATCTTCTCCAGCAGGCTCTCGAAGCGCGGACGCGACCGGATCGACATCTTCGGGCATCTGTTCTTCCTGCTGCCTTTCGTGGCGGTGATGATCTATCTCTCGTTGCCCTTCTTCATCCGCTCCTATCAGTCGGGCGAGGTCTCGACCAACGCGGGCGGCCTGCTGATCTGGCCGGCGAAGGGCCTGATCCTCCTCGGCTTCATCCTGCTCGGCTTTCAATGGATGAGCGAGCTCATCAAGCGCATCGCCATCATGCGCGGCGAGCTCGTCGACGAGCACGACACCTCCGGCGGCCATGGCGCGGCGGCGGAGGCGGAGGCCGAACGTCTGCTGGCCGAACTTGCCGCCGCCAACAAGGCGGGCGAGATGCCGGGCGACGGTATGCGCTAGTCCCGTCCGCTTTCCCATTCTGCCCTCTCGGAGTTCTCGCCCATGTCACATTTGATCGCCCAGAACCTGGCGCCGATCATGTTCGCGGCGCTGGTGATCTTTCTGCTCCTCGGATACCCGGTCGCCTTCGCGCTCGCCGCCAACGGCCTGCTCTTCTTCGTCATCGCCGTCGAGCTCGCCCCCTTCGCGCCGGACGTCATCCGCCTCGACTGGCCGCTGCTGCAGGCGCTGCCCGAACGCATCTACCAGACCATGGGCAACGAGGTGCTCCTCGCAGTGCCCTTCTTCACCTTCATGGGGCTCATCCTCGAACGCTCCGGCATGGCCGAGGACCTGCTCGACACGATCGGCCAGCTCTTCGGCACGGTCCGCGGCGGCCTCGCCTATGCGGTCATCTTCGTCGGCGCGCTGCTGGCCGCCACGACGGGCGTGGTCGCCGCCTCGGTGATCTCCATGGGCCTGATCTCGCTGCCGATCATGCTGCGCTACGGCTACGACCGGCGTCTCGCCTCCGGCGTCATCGCGGCCTCGGGCACGCTCGCGCAGATCATCCCGCCGTCCCTCGTGCTCATCGTCATGGCCGACCAGCTCGGCCGCTCGGTCGGCGACATGTACGAGGGCGCGTTCGTCCCCGGCCTGGTGCTTTCGGCGCTCTATGCGGGCTACGTTCTCCTGGTCACCCTGATCTTTCCGAAAGCGGGACCGGGCCTGCCGCCGGATGCGATCGGCTACCGCGAGCCGAACGGCGCCCGCGGCGTCTGGCAGCTCGGCGTCCTCGTCCTCTTCTCCGGCCTCGTCGGCTATTACGTGCTGTCGCAGACGGCGACCCGGGCCGGCGCCGACTTCGTCATCCTGACCATCTGCGTCGGCACGGTCGTGGCGCTGATCTGCGCGCTGATGAACCGTGTCTTCGGCGCGCAGCGCGTGATCCTCTCCCTCGTCGTCACGGCGGCGCTGATCGCCCTCTACGTTATCCTCCTGCGGGCCGGTTACACGACGCTCGGCCTGATCATGGAAATGGTGGCGGCCGGCGCGCTCTATGCCTCGGTCGTCGGCGTCCTCGAGCGCTTCACCGGCTTCCGCCTGATGTCGCGCATGGCCGAGCAGGTCACCTTCGTGATGGTGCCGCCGCTGCTTCTGATCTTCCTCGTGCTCGGCACGATCTTCATCGGCCTCGCGACGCCGACCGAAGGCGGCGCCATGGGGGCGCTCGGCTCCCTCATCCTCGCGGCCGATCAAGCGCCGTCTCGACAACAACCCGGCCCGCTTCAATTTCGCGATCATTCGCCAAGCCACCGAGGCGACTGCGAAGCTCTCGGCCTTCGTGCTCTTCATCCTGCTCGGCGCGCGCGTGTTCTCGCTCACCTTCTACGGCGTGAACGGCCATGTCTGGGTCGAGCATCTGCTGACGTCGCTGCCCGGCGGCCAGGTCGGCTTCCTGATCTTCGTCAACATCTTCGTGTTCCTGCTCGCCTTCTTCCTCGACTTCTTCGAGCTCGCCTTCATCGTCATCCCGCTGCTCGGGCCCGCCGCGGAAAAGCTCGGGATCGACCTCATCTGGTTCGGCGTGATGCTCGGCGTGAACATGCAGACGTCGTTCATGCACCCGCCCTTCGGCTTCGCGCTCTTCTACCTGCGCTCGGTCGCCGCGAAAGAGCCCTATATCGACCGCGTCACCGGCAAGCGCATGGAGCCCGTGACGACCGGCCAGATCTACTGGGGCGCGGTGCCGTTCGTGGTCATCCAGTGCATCATGGTGGCCCTCGTCATCCTGTTCCCGCGGATGGTGATGCACTACAAGAGCTCCGGAACGACAGATCGACCCGGCCGCCGTGCAGCAGAAGCTCGACAACCTCATCCCGGGCCTCGACGCGCCCGGCGGCGGAGGACTCCCGGGCCTTCCCCCGCTCGACCTCAGCCAGCCGCCGAAGATCCAGTAGGCCGCCGGCCCCCACGGCGCTCCGGCTGCCGTGGACTGGCAAAAGAATGGCCCCGGAACGTCCGGGGCCTCTCTGGTCGAGCTCGGAGATCGACTACCCGCGGGCGCGGGCGCGGATCATGAAGTTGTCGAAGGTGTATTCGGCCACCTGGAACCAGAGATATTCCTCGTTCCGGAAGTTCGTGTAGGATTCGTACACCTTCTTCCAATCCGGCGTTCTTCGTGGCCAGCTCCTCCTAGAGTTCGTTCGAGGCCTTGTAGCAGGCCTCCATCATTTCCTGCGGGAAGGGACGCAGCTGGGCGCCGGCGGACACGAGGCGGCGCAGCGCCGCCGGGTTCTTGCGTCGTACTTCGCCTGCATGTCGATATTCGCGTAGCCCGCGGCGGCCGTCGCGACCGCCTTGTACTGTCTTCGGCAGCTCGTTCCACTTCGCAGTTTGACGAAGAGGTGCAGGGTCGGACCGCCCTCCCACAAGCCCGGGTAGTAGTAGAAGCGGCGCGACCTTGTTGAAGCCGAGCTTCTCGTCGTCGTAGGGGCCGACCCACTCGGCGGCGTCGATCGTGCCGCGCTCGAGGGCCGGATAGATGTCGCCGCCCGCGATCTGCTGCGGCACGGCGCCGAGCTTCTGCAGGACCTGCCCGGCGAAGCCGCCGATGCGCATCTTGAGGCCCTGAAGGTCGGCGACGGTCTTGATCTCCTTACGGAACCAGCCGCCCATCTGGGCAGCCCGTGTTGCCGCCCGGCAGACCGTAGATGTTGTGCTTGGCGTAGAACTCGTTGAGCAGTTCGTTGCCGCCGCCCTGATACAGCCAGGCGTTCATCTGGCGCGAGTTGAGGCCGAACGGAACGGCCGTGCCGAGCGCGAAGGTCGGGTCCTTGCCGATATAGTAATAGGATGCAGTATGCGCCATCTCGACCGTGCCGGTGCCGACCGCGTCGACGGCCTGGAACGTTCCGACGATCTCGCCGGCCGCGAAGGGCTGGACCTGAAACTTGCCGTCCGTCGCCTCGCACACGTATTTCGAAAAGGTTTCCGCGCCGCCGAAGATGGTGTCGAGCGATTTCGGGAAGGCCGAGGTCAGGCGCCACCGCACCTCCGGCGAAGATTGGGCGATCGCCGGCTTGGCGACCGCCCCGACGGCAAGGCCTGCGCCTGCCGCCTGAATGAACTGACGACGTTTCATAAAGTCCTCCCACAGGGTCCGTTCGCCGCCCGCCCCCTTTTGGCGAACGGCCACGCTAGAGTCCCGACTTCGAAGTTCGGCGCAAGCATTATTGTTTCGTCGTCCCGCACAATTTCGTCGCGGAGGCTGAAAAACCTCTTGTAAGACAATGGTAAACGGGGTTTGAACATTGTTTCGAAACCAGGCCTGAGTCCATGTCCCGACCAGAGGGGTATCACGCCTTGGCCGCGTCCGGGCGGCTTCGCCGGTTCGCGGCCGCGCTCATGCGCTCCTCCTCGTCGGCTCGCGCGCGCCGGCGCAGGACGCGGCGCCGGCCGATCCGCAGACGATCCGCGTCGCCGTCGAGGGCGCCTATCCGCCCTTCAATTTCATCGACCACAACAACGAGCTGCAGGGCTTCGAGGTCGATCTGCTCAAGGCCCTGTGCGACGTCATGAAGGCCCGCTGCAGCCTCGTCCCGCACGATTGGGACGGGATCATCCGCGGGCTCCTCGATCACGATTACGACGCCATCATGTCGTCGCTCGAGATCACGGAGCGGCGCAAGCGCCGCATCGCCTTCTCCCGCCGCTATTACCGGGTCCCGCCGGCGCTCATCGGGCCGAAAGACGCCGACCTGGGGCATCTCCGTGCGGAGGCTCTCGCGGGCAAGCGGATCGGCGCCGTCGACCGCAGCGAATACGCGAGCTACATCCAGTCCTTACACAAGCGAGCGGAGCTCCGGACCTACGGGAAGCTCGACGAGGCCAATCTCGATCTTCTCACCGGGCGGCTCGACTACGTCATCGGCGACAAGCTCGCCCTCACGCGCTTCCTGAGCAGCCGCGAGGGCTCCTGCTGCCGCCTCGTCGCCGACGTTCCGGCTGACCCGGCCTATTTCGGCCATGGCTTCGGCATCGGTCTGCGCCGGGAGGACGAGGTCCTGAAGGTCCAGTTCGACCGCGCCATCGCCAAGGTGATGGCCGACGGCACCTACGACCGCATCCGCGAGGAAGTACTTTCCGTTCGACCTGAAGTGAGCAATGCCGTCGGACCGGCGCCGGCTGCGTCCCGGGAGGCGTCCCGGAGAGCAAGGATGGGTTTCCACGTTTACGCCTTGAACGATGCGCCTCCCAAGAAAAAGAGCATCGGATGGACCCCGGAAGTGGGGTCCACTTTTGGGTCCGATGCCTAGAACCCGACGGACCAACGAAAGGGCGAGACGATGGCGAAGGTTGCTTTCCTGGGGCTCGGCGTCATGGGCTATCCGATGGCGCGTCACCTCAAGGCGAAGGGACACGAGGTGACGGTCTACAACCGGACGGCCGCCAAGGCGGACAAATGGGTGTCCGAGAACGGCGGCCGCGCGGCGCGCGACCCCGCGCGAGGCGGCCGAGGATCAGGAAATCGTCTTCGCCTGCGTCGGCAACGACGACGATCTGCGTCAGGTGACGCTCGGTCCGGACGGCGCTTTCGCCGGAATGCGCAGCGGCAGCGTCTTCGTCGACCACACGACCGCTTCCGCCGAGGTGGCGCGGGAGCTCGACAAGGCCGCGAAGGAGAAAGGCGTCGGCTTCGTCGACGCGCCCGTCTCCGGCGGCCAGGCCGGAGCCGAGAACGGCGTCCTGACCGTCATGTGCGGCGGCGAGCAGGCGGCTTACGGGAAGGTCGAGTCGGTCATCATGAGCTTTGCGCGCGCGTGCCGCCTCATGGGCCCGGCCGGATCCGGCCAGCTCACCAAGATGATCAACCAGATCTGCATCGCCGGTCTCGTCCAGGGCCTCGCCGAAGGCATCCATTTCGGGAAGCGAGCCGGTCTCGACATCGAGTCGGTTCTCGACGTGATCTCGAAGGGCGCAGCCGGATCCTGGCAGATGGAGAACCGCGGCCGCACGATGAACCAGGGCAAGTTCGATTTCGGCTTCGCCGTCGATTGGATGCGCAAGGATCTGGCGATCGTCCTGGGGGAGGCGCGCAAGAACGGCGCGCAACTGCCGGTGACTGCTCTCGTCGATCAGTTCTACGCGGATATCCAGACGATGGGCGGGTGCCGCTGGGATACGTCCAGCCTGATCGCCCGGCTCGAACGCTGACGGCCGCCCGTTCGCACGCCCGAAGGATACGTGGGGGCGCGGCTCATCGACGAGTCATGGTGAGATAGACGATGAACCCGCCCAATCCGACCGCAAGGGCGAGGAGGATCATGTCCCGGGCTTCGCCGGTGAACGCCGCATCGCGCCGCATCTGGTCGAGCCGGCCAGCCTGGTCCGGGTCGCTCGACATGGTGAGCCCGATCACGGCCAGAAGCGTGACGAGCCCGAGCAGAAGCCAGTTCATGCGCGACATGTCCTGATCCCGTTCCTCCGATACCGGGTCGGCTGCCGAACAGGCGTCACCGGCCCTCGAAGCGCGGCGTGCGCTTCTCGCGGAAAGCCGCAATGCCCTCGGCGAAGTCGCGGCTGAAGCCGGCCTTGCTCTGCAGGCGCGCTTCGAGTGCGAGCTGCTCCTCGAGAGTGTTCTCGAGGCTCTTGGCCACCGCCTCCTTCGTGAGGCGATAGGCCAGTGCCGGCCCTTGGGCGAACTGACCGGCGAAGGCCGCCACGTCGGCCGCGAATGACGCGTCCTCGAAGATCTTGTAGACGATCCCCATTCGCTGCGCCTCCTCCGCAGGGATCGGTTCTGCGGCGAGCATGAGCGCCAGGGCGCGCTTCAGGCCGACGAGGCGGGGAAGGATCCACGTGCCGCCGGCATCGGGAACGAGAGCGATCCTGGCGAATGCTTCCTGGAGATAGGCAGAACGCGCGGCAACGACCAGATCGCAGGCGAGCGCGATGTTCATCGAAGCGCCCACGGCCGGCCCGTTGAGCGCAGCGATCGTGACTTTCGGAAATCCAGCGAGTCGCCGGATCAGCGGATTGTAGTCCCGCTCGAGGGTCGGGCCGAGCTCGATGGGGCCCTGCGAAGCCTGCAGCAGATCGACCGTGAGGTCCTGACCCGAGGAAAACGCTCTCCCCTCGCCGGTCAGCACCACGACGCGGATGGCCTCGTCGTCCGCGCACCGGTCGAGCGCCTGGCGCAGGTCCGCATGCATGGTGGAATCGATGGCGTTGAGCTTGTCCGGCCGCGCGAGCGCGATGGTCGCAACGGGCCCGTCGATGGTCAGGCGCAGGGTGGAGAACGTCATACGGCGGCATCCTTCGGTCGAGCCGCACCATAGTTCGAAGCTTTGCAAAGGGCACGAGCAAAGTGGGCCGGCCGGGATGGCGCGCCCGCGTTTTTGAACTTCGACCCGATCCTCGGATCCGGCTGGCGCGCGCCGAGGATCTCAGACCCGAAAGGCGCCTGAACCCTAACCCCCGATCCTCGGGTCTTGCGACCGCTAACGCTTTGCGCTTGCCGCGCGGGGCTTGTTCTCGTCCGCCGGAACCACCGTGACGCAGACCCGTACCGAATCCTCGTCCCTATCGAGCATGCTGAGGCAGATCTCGATGTCCTGGATGCAATCGGCACCGGCATTGTAGCGCTCGCAGAACTCGGAGCTCTTGGCCTTGACGACATTCTTCAGCGCATAGGTGAAGTCGCCGTCGCCGCTCGGCTTAAGGGGCACCATCTCCGGAGTCTCGGCGACCTTCGGAGGTTCAGGCGCCTTGCGCGCCCGCTTGGCTACACCTTGCACGCCGATCGGCCCCTTCGCCGGGACCAAGGTTTCAGCGGAAGCCGCGACGGCAGCGAGCACCAGGGCGCGGCGAGCACGATCGTACCGGCTCGGGAAAGATCCGCGGAACGCATCGGCTTTCTCCCCGAAAGGGCCGCGCGGCATCGACCTTAACAGCGGCCGCTACACCCCGCTAGTCTTGCTCGACACCCCAGCTCGACACCCCTGCCTCCGTGCTAGACAAAGTCGCAGCGCCACGGAGCACTCCAAGCTCATTTCCCTGCCGATTCGTCCGACGACTCGGCCGCTCGTTCGCCGCCGCGATGGCGCGCCAATTCCCGACCGAGACTATGACGTTGCGGCACATCGAACTGCAGGGTGGCGCGGGTATCCAAGGGCCTTGCGAAGAACTGCGCCGTATGCAAAGCCTCCATGCAACGTTAGCACAGCAGCATTCGGGGAGCGAGTATGACGGCGGCACTGGCTGTGAGCCGTGGGATCGATCGGCTCAGCCACTGGGCAGGGATTGCGGCAAGCTGGCTCGTTCTCTTCGCCTGCCTGATCAGCGCCACCAATGCCGTCTCCCGCTACCTGTTCAGCGCCTCTTCGAACGCCTGGCTCGAAATCCAGTGGCAGATGTTCGCCGGCATCTTCCTCCTCGGCGACGGCTTACGTCCTGAAGCTCAACGAGCACGTGCGGGTGGATCTTTTCTACGGTTCGCGCTCGGAACGGGCGAAGCTTTGGATCGATGTCGTCGGGTTCATCTTCTTCTTCTTTCCCGGCAGTCATCTTCATCCTCTACCTCGGCGTGGCCCTTCTTCCTCTTCGAGCTTCCGCTCGGGGGAGATCTCCTCGAACGCCGGGCGGTCTTATCCTTTGGCCCGTCGAAGCTGCTCCTCCCGCTCGGGCTTCGCGCTGCTCGCCCTCCAGGGCGTGTCGGAGTTCGTCAAACGCATTGCGGCCTTGCGGGGACGCATGCCCGCCAGCGAGCTCGCCGCCTACGAGAAGCCCCTGCAATAGATCGGCCCGGTCCGAACCACCACACCTGCGCTCTCGAGGTCGAAAGAGCCAAAGGACAATGCTCGACCTACGGCCTCACCGCGCCAGCGATGTTCGTCGGGCTGATCCTGTTCATGCTCGTCGGCTTCCCGGTCGCCTTCTCGCTCGCGGCCCTCGGCCTGTTCTTCGGCGTGGTCGCCATCGAGATCGGCTATTTCACGGTCAGTTTCCTCCAGGCCCTGCCGTACCGGATCTTCGGCATCATGTCGAACGAGCTCCTGCTCGCGATCCCGTTCTTCACCTTCATGGGCGTGATCCTCGAGCGCTCCGGCCTCGCGGAAGACCTCCTCGACGGCACGGGCCAGCTCTTCGGACCGATGCCGGGCGGCCTCGCCTACGCGGTGATCTTTGTCGGCGCCGTCCTCGGCGCCATCACCGGCACGGTCGCCGCCTCCGTCATCGCCATGGGCATGATCTCGCTGCCGGTGATGATGAGATACGGCTACGACATGCGCATCGCGACCGGCGTGATCGCGGCCTCCGGCACCATCACGCAGCTGATCCCGCCCTCGCTGGTCCTCGTCGTGCTCGCCGACCAGCTCGGCGTGTCGGTCGGCGACATGTATCTCGGGGCCGATCGGGCCCTCGATCCTCCAGGTCCTCCTGTTCGTCGTCTTCATCGCCGGGCGTGTCGATCCTGCGGCCGCACAAGGTGCCGCCGCTGCCGCGAGGAAGCGCGCACTCTGAGGGGCTGGGCGCTTGATCGGCAAGGTGCTCTGGGGCATGGTGCCTTCGATCGTCCTGATCTTCCTCGTTCTCGGCACGATCTTCATGGGCCTTGCCACTCCCGACGGAAGCCGGGCGCCATGGGAGCGGTCGGAGCGATGGCGCTCGCCGCGATGCACCGGCGCCTCAGCCTGCGAGCTGATCTGGGACGCCATGGACTCCACCATGCGGATCACCGCCATGGTGATCTTCATCCTGATCGGCGCGACGGTCTTCAGCCTCGTGTTCCAGGGCGTCAACGGCGGCAAGTGGATCGAGCACATCCTGTCGAGCCTGCCGGGCGGGCGGGCCGGCTTCCTCATCTTCGTCAATATATTCGTGTTCTTCCTGGCCTTCTTCCTCGATTTCTTCGAGATCGCCTTCATTGTCGTGCCCGATGCTGGTGCCGGTCGCGAAGGCGCTCGACATCAACCTCGTCTGGTTCGGCGTCCTTTTGTGCGTGAACATGCAGACGAGCTTCATGCACCCGCCCTTCGGCTTTGCGCTGTTCTATCTGCGCGGCATCGCGCCGAAGGAGGTGAAGAGCTCAGATATCTACTGGGGCTCGATCCCATGGATCGTCCTGCAGCTCATCCTGGTCGGGGTGGTGATCGCCTGGCCGGGGTCGGTGACTTATTGGCTCGCCGGTCAGAAGCAGATCGACCCGGCGGAGGTGCAGCGCAAGCTCGACTCGCTGTTCGCCCCGGCCGCCGATGCTCCCGGGATCGGCGGACTGCCGGGCCTCCCGGGTCTCGATCTCGGTCCGCCGCGCAAGGACCCGTGAGCGGGAGCGCCGGAAAGGGATCGGAGCGGCGACGGTCGCGTTCGCTGCACGCTTCGGTACGGTGCCGAACGGCGTGGCCCGAGTGGCCGGGCAGGCCCGACCATGTTCGACTACCTGCCTTCCGCCTCGGAGTTCATCAAGGCCGCCACGCTCCGCGGTATCGCCGTGACGAAGCGGGAGCGGGCTCCCTCCTTCCCCGACATGGTCCGGAGACCCTGTCGGGGTACGAGACCTGCACGCGGAACGCCTTGTTCGCTCCGGCGAGGACCCCGGCGGCGGTCGTCGACCGCATCAACGCAGAATCCCGTCCGCTTGCGCCGGCACTCTTGCATGCGTCGCGAAAGGAACCGGTCACAAGAGAAGCGCGGCTCGCGCCGCGCTCGAAGGAAGGGTCTCTGGGAGGAAACGCACCAAAAATATTAGAGCTCCTTCCCGGTGCGCGATGTGCGGCGTCACACTCCGCGCAGGGAGGCCATATCGAGCGGCAGTGAGCGCAGGCGTTTCCCGGTCGCCGCAAAGACCGCATTCGCGACGGCAGGCGCAACCGTCGGCACGCCCGGTTCGCCGATGCCGGTCGGCGGTTCCGTCGAAGGCACGATGTAGACTTCGACCTTCGGCATCTCGCTCATGCGCGTCGGTTCGAAGCTGTCGAAATTCGCCTGCTGCACCCTGCCGCCGTCAAGGGTGATCCGGTTGCGCAGCACCGAGGAGAGCGTGAACCCCACGGCGCCCTCGACCTGCGCCGCGATCACGTCCGGATTGACCGGGATGCCGCAGTGATTCTGCCGCCACGCGTTCGGACGCTCGAAGGATCCCGCCCACAGGCCGGCCCGCCGCGCACGGGCACGCGCCTCCTCGCGCTCGTAGGCACCGTACCCGACGGCGAATCCCTCTTCGACGAGCCAGGCGCCGACGTCCACGTCGCCGACCCGGCAGAAGGCGAGCGAACGGCCGTAGCGGTCGCGGCCCGACAGCCGGCATTCGACGGGACCGCCGGCGATCTTTCGGACCAGGGCCTCCTTCGCCGCTTCTCCGCAGCGGTAGGATCGCCCTCCCCGCTCGCAGGTCTGCTGCATTTCGGGGGCGTCCACCCCCTTGAGGCGGATGGCGAGGCCGGAGAGCCGGAGCGAATCGCCGTCGATCACCTGCGGAAAGCCGGCCGGACCGCGCTCGGTAGGCTCGAGAACGAACAGGGTGCTGAGGGCGAGGCCCAAGGCAATGACGAGCGAGCCGAGTCCCCTGCCCCGCCTCGGCCGTGCGAATATCCACCGAAACATAGGTAAGCCATTAAGGATTCTCGGCGATTGTGACTACCGCCAAGTGGTCGGTGCCATGCGTCGTTGAACCCTCATGTCGGAGTCGGCAGGTTCCCTGCGTGAGGTCGATGCACGCCCGCCCGATGCAGCCTACAAGCGGCAGCTCGCGCACGACATGCGCGAGGCGCGGCACCATCTCGCAGCGGCAACGGGAATTGCGCGGCCCCTCGAGCTCGATCTCACCCGCGCCTACGCCAAGAACGTCGTGCGGGCATGGCCCTATTACGGACTGCTCGCGCTGGCGATCATTTCCGCCGCCACGCTCTGGCAGCCCCCGGGCGCGCTCCTGCCGGGCGCGCTTCTCGTCGTCGCCATGACGACGGCCGTCGGCATCGCCTGCCACCGTTTCTGCCGCCTGGTCGAGCCCGGCTCCTCGCTGCGCGCCTGGCGCGCGGCATTCGTGATCGCGGAGTTCGCGCTCGGCGCCGCATGGCTGGCGCTCCTCCTGCCCCTTCTGACGCCCTCGCCGGAGCCGCATGCTGCGCCCGGGAGCACCTTCGTGCTGTTCGCCGCGCTGATCGTGATGGGAACGGCGGCGATCTTTCGGGTGCCGGTCCCGGCCGCCGTCCATGCAGGGATGGTCCCGCTCGCTCTAGTGGTGTTGTTCATCGCATTCCAAGGCAGGAGTCGCGAGGATGTCGCCTTCGCGCTCCTGGTGCTGAGCGCTCAGCTCTTCGTCCTCTATTTCGTCCATCGCCTGCACCAGGCGGCGGCGGCGAATGCCCGCTCCCGCGCGGAGCTCCGCGCGAGCTTCGCCGAGCTCGAGCAGATCAAGGCGAACACGAGCCACGCGCGCCAGAGGGCCGAGGAGGCCGAGCGCGCCAAGGCGCAGTTTCTCGCGACCGTCAGTCATGAACTCCGCACGCCGCTCAATGCCATTCTCGGTTTCTCCGAGGTGATGAAGAACGAAGTGCTGGGCTCCCACTCCACTCCGTCCTACCGGGAATATTCGAGCGACATCCATGGCAGCGGGCAGCAGCTCCTCGCCCTGATCAACGAAATCCTCGAACTCTCGCGGATCGAGTCGGGCCGCTACGAACTGAACGAGGAATGGCTTCGCCTCGGGGACATCGTCGGCGCCGCGGCCGATCTCATGGCCGAGCAGGCCGACGCCAAGGGCCAGACCATCACGTCGGCCGTCGATCCCGAGCTGACCGGGCTGTGGGCGGATCCCCGCGCCGTCAGGCAGATCGTCCTCAACCTCCTGTCCAACGCCGTCAAGTTCACCCCTGCGGGCGGGCATATCGCCGTGAAGGCAGGCTGGACCTCTCGCGGCGGGCAGTACATTTCGATCGCAGACGACGGCCCCGGCATCCCGGAAGAGGAGATCCCCATCGCTCTCTCGTCGTTCGGGCGCGGATCGCTGGCCGTCTCGATGGCGGCGAACGGCGCCGGTCTCGGCTTGCCCATCGCCAAGGGGCTTGCGGATCTTCTCGGGGGGCGCCTCGTCCTGAGATCGAAGCCACGCGCCGGCACCGAAGCGGTCGTGGTCTTTCCGGCGAGCCGCGCCGAGGCGGCCCGACCGTCGAGCGCACCCAGATCCGCCGCAGCGGCTGCCTGACCGGACCGCTCCGCCGAGACGAGCCTAGCTCAGCTTTTCCGACACCTGCGCCTGCGCGAAGGTGGCCATGTCCCGATGGGTCGCGGCGGCGGCCTTCACGATGCCGGCCGCCAGGGCCGCCCCGGTCCCTTCGCCGAGACGCATGCCGAGGGCCAGGATCGGGATCTTGCCGAGTCTCTCCAGCACCTCCTGGTGCGCGCCTTCGGCCGAGACGTGGCCGGCAATGCAATGGTCGATCGCTGCCGGATGGATCGCGTGGAGCACGGCTGCCGCGGCCGTCGTCACGTAGCCGTCGAGGATGACCGGGATGCGCTGCAGCCGGGCGGCGAGGATCGCCCCCGCGATGGCCGCGACGTCCCGCCCGCCGAGACGGGCCAGCACCTCGAGGGGATCGTTCAGATGATGCCGATGCCGCTCGACGGCCGCCTCCACGGCGGCGATCTTGCGCGCGAGCCCTTCCTCGTCGACGCCCGTGCCGCGCCCGACCCACCGCTCCGCCGGGCCGCCGAAGAGCGCCGTGTAGATCGCCGCCGCGATCGTCGTATTGCCGATGCCGAGTTCTCCGACGCAGAGGAGATCGGTGCCGCCCGCGATCGCTTCCATGCCGAAGGCCATCGTGGCGACGCAGGCCTTCTCGTCCATCGCCGGCTCTTCGACGATGTCGCCGGTCGGCATGTCGAGAGCGAGATCGAACACCTTGAATCCAAGGCCGAGGCTGGCGCAGATCTGGTTGATCGCGGCGCCGCCGGCGGCAAAGTTCTCCAGCATCTGCCGGTTGACGTCGCTCGGAAACGCCGATACGCCGCGCGCCGCCACGCCATGGCTTCCGGCAAAGACGCAGACAAGCGGACGGTCGATAGCCGGCATGGCCTTGCCTTGCCAGGCCGCGAGCCACTCGGCGAAATGTTCGAGACGTCCCAGACTGCCTTCCGGCTTGGTGAGCCGGCGGTCGCGCTCGCGCACCGCCGCGACGGCAGCCTCGTCCGGCCCCGGCATCATGGCGATCAGGCGGCGGATGTCGTCGAAGGGGGCGCCGGCGGCGTCGGTCATCGGGGAGCTCCGGCCCTAACGGGCCATGGTGAATCGGTTAAGGTGGCGCGTGACCCTATAACGGGCGGAGTCACGGGGGGAAAGACATGGGCGGTGACGCGCGGGCTACGAACCGCTGGCGGGAATTCCTCGCCGATCTGGTCCAGGCGGTTCGGTTCTATTCCCGCCTGCCCGTTCCGGCCCTTCCCTTCGAGGCCGAGCCGCACGGCCTCCCCGATTTCCGGAGCCTCGCGCGGGTCCTCCCCTTCGCCGGCGCGATCATCGGCTTTCCGCCGGCCCTGGCCATGGTGCTCGCGCTGAGACTCGATCTCGGCCCCTGGCTCGCCGCCGCTCTCTCGGTCGCGACCATGACGATCTCCACCGGAGCCTTCCACGAGGACGGGCTGGCGGACACGGCGGACGGGTTCGGCGGCGCCACGCCCGAACGGCGGCTCGCCATCATGAAGGACAGCCTCATCGGCTCGTTCGGAGCCTGCGCCCTCGTGATCGCGTTCGCGCTGCGCATCGGCGCCCTTGCGACCCTCGCGGATCGCCTCGAACCCGTCCAGGCTGCGGTCGTGGTCGTGATCGCCGCCGCCTTGTCACGGACGGCGGGCTTGATCCCGCTGACGTTCCTGCCCGCGGCGCGCCTCGAAGGCGCGTCCCATGCGGTCGGCCGGCCGGGACGCGGGACCTTCTGGCGGGCTGCTGCCCTTGCGGCCGGATTGGCCGCGCTGCTCGGCTGGTTCGCGGCACTCCCGGTTTCCGGACTCCTTCTGATGATGGGCTTCTCCGCCGCGGGCGGCTTCGCGCTGACCCGGCTCGCGGATCGCCTCATCGGCGGCCAGACCGGGGATGTCGCCGGCGCCGCCCAGCAGACGGCCGAGATTCTGGGCCTCCTGGGGCTCTTGACCACGGTTGAACCTTGACGACTTCAGTGCTTTGACCAAGCGTCATGACCCGCGCCTCGACACCCTGCATCCGCGTCTGCGTCCTCGATCCCGAAACGGGACTTTGCGAGGGTTGCGGCCGCACGCGCGAGGAGATCGGAACGTGGTTCCGCCTCTCGGAGGAAGAGCGGCTGCGCATCATGGCCGAGCTGCCCGAACGGATCCGCAAGGCCTTCCTGGCCGAGCGGGACGATGCGTGAGGCGCCATGCCGTCCCTCGGATTGAGCTTCCTGATCTTCGCTGCGGCCGGCGCGATCGCCGTGTTCGGAACGCGCTCCGTCGTCGGCCTGCCGCCGGAAGAACTCGGCATTCTCCTCGTCCTCGTCGGCATCGGGGTCGTGCTCGCGGGGTGGATCGTCGAGGAGTTCCGGTTCCGCTGGAGCGGGGGCCTTCAGGCCCTCGTCCTCTGGGCCGCCGTCTATGCGGGGGTCGTCGCAGCCTATGCCCAGCGCGAACAGCTCGAGGTTCTTCTCGATCGGGCCATCGCAGAGGTCTCGCCCGGACGCCCGGCGGTGAATGCGGCGGGCGAAGTCGTCGTGGCGCGGCGCGCCAGCGGCAGCTTCACGCTGACGGGCCGCGTGAACGAGCGCGAGGCGCGTTTTCTGTTCGACACGGGCGCGAGCACCGTCGTGCTCACCCCCGAAAGCGCATCGGCGGCCGGCTTCAGGATCGACGCGCTGAACTACTCGGTGCCCGTCGCGACCGCGAACGGACGCACGATGGCGGCCCCCGTCACTATCGATAGGCTCAGCATCGGCCCGATCGTGCAACACCGCGTCCGCGCCCTCGTGGCGCGTCCGGGCGTGCTGAGCGAGAACCTGCTCGGAATGACGTTCCTTGAGCGCCTCGCCTCCTACGAGGTGCGCGGCAACCGCCTGATCCTGAGGCCGAGCGCTTCGTAGCGGATGAGGGGCCTCATGAGGCGTCGTTCTCGAGCGCGCGCAGCGCGACCCGAGCCGAGAATGACGAGTGAGGGAGGGATGACGAGCGCGGGTCGCAACCGGCGGAGCCCCTCTCGTTCCTAACTGATCAAGCTCGCTGCGAATCGGGCACAGACAAGGAGAAGGAAAATCCCGAACGCCACCTCGAGCCGCCGCTTCGAGAGGGCATGGGCCAGCCGCGCGCCGATGGGCGCCGTCCAGATGCTCGTCGGCACGAACAGGACGAACCCGACGAGCGAGACATAGCCGACGGCCAGCGGAAACTGGAGGGCGGCGACGTCGGGAAATTCCGCCGCGCGCGGCCAGCCTGCATAGATGTAGCCGATCGCGCCCGGGATCGAGATGAGCACGCCGAGGCCCGACGAAGTCGCGACCGCCTGGTGGATGGGGCGGCTGTAGAAGGTCATGAACAGGTTGGAGAGTTGCCCGCCGCCGATTCCCATGAGCGCGGAGAGGACGCCGATCAGCCAGCCGTAGATCGTCATGACCGGGCCCGAAGGCATGTCGGTGCCGAGCCGCCACGTGTCCTTGCCGAGAAGGAGCCGGGCCGCCGAGACGCCGGCGACGCCGACAAACACGGCCTTGAACAGATCGGCCGGAGCGAAGCGTGCGATGAAGCTGCCCATGACGACGCCGATCACCACCGGCACCGCCCAGGTCCTGAGGATCGACATGTCCACCGCGCCCCTGGCCCGGTGCGCGTTGAAGGAACGGATCGAGGTCGGGATGATGATGGCGAGGGACGTGCCGACGCAGAGGGGCATCCGGACCTCGTCCGGCACGCCGACGAGCCTGAACAGCTCGTACAGCACCGGCACCACCACGGCCCCTCCCCCGACGCCGAAGACCCCGGCGAGGACGCCGGTCACGGCCCCCGCGACCAGAAGCGCGGCCGCGAGCCAGACGAGATCGAAGACGGGGATGCCGAGCATGAAGGACCTGACCCTGCGAGAAGGATCGGATCTCTGCGGGAATAATCGGTCCGGGGCAAGGCGCCTGGCCCCTCCCGGGAGACTTGGCACCGCTCCGATAGCGATGACGCGGGCGATCCGGCCTCAGTCCGAAACGCCCTCGCGCCCTTCGAGCGCGACAAGCGTCGCCGTCAGCACTGCGACGAGGCGGCGTTGTCCGGCGGCCTCCGCATGGACCTCGCTCTGCGCGACCGTCAGCAACCGCCCCGATTTCACGACCCGGCCGCTGGCGACGAGGCGCTCGCCGGCGGCGGGCGCCATGAGGTTGATCTTGAACTCCGCCGTCAGCACGCCGGCCGAAGCCGGCATGAGCGTCAGGGCTGCATAACCGGCCGCGGAATCGGCGATCGTCGCCACGGCGCCCGCATGGGCGAAACCGTGCTGCTGCATGATGCCCGGGCCGATCGGCAAGGCGATGTCGACTTCGCCGGGTGCCACGCGCTCCAGGGTCGCCCCGATGGTCGTCATGATGCCTTGCTTGGCGAAGCTGCGCGCCACGCGGCCGGCATAGTCCAGGTCGTGGATTTTTGGGGAAAGCATCAGGCTGCTTCGTCGAGGAGGAACGCGCCGCGCCCCACGTGGGCGACGGCTTCGCGAAAGGTGTCGAGGCCGGCGCCGGGCTTCGTCGCCTCGGTGGCGAGATGCCGCCGGTAGGCCCGGGCGCCGGGGCGGCCGTTGAACAGACCCAGCAGATGCCGGGTCATGGCGTGGAGACGCACGCCTTCGGAAAGGCGAGCCGCCACATAGGGCGCAAAGGCCTCGGCCGCCTCGAAGGCATCGGCGAACGGCGGCTCCTCGCCGAAGAACTCCCGGTCCACGGCGAGCAGGATCTCCGGCGACTGATAGGCGGCGCGCCCGATCATCACGCCGTCCACATGGGCGAGATGGGCCTTCGCCTCGTCGAGCGTGCGCACGCCGCCGTTGACCACGACCGGGAATGTGGGCCACGCCTCCTTGAGGCGATACACGCGCCCGTAATCGAGGGGCGGCACGTCCCGGTTCTCCTTCGGCGACAAGCCCTGGAGCCAGGCCTTGCGGGCGTGGACGACGAGCGCATCCGCGCCGGCCGCGATCACGCTCGCGGCCATGCGGTCCAACGCCTCCTCCGCGTCCTGGTCGTCGACGCCGATGCGGCATTTCACGGTCACCGGGACCCGCACCGCCGCCTTCATGGCGGCGACGCAATCGCCCACGAGATCGGGCTCGCGCATCAGGCAGGCGCCGAAGCGCCCGTCCTGCACCCGGTCGGACGGACAGCCGACATTGAGGTTGATCTCATCGTAGCCGAACCCGGCGCAGATCCGGGCGGCCTCGGCCAGGTCCCGCGGATCCGACCCGCCGAGCTGGACCGCGACCGGGTGCTCCTCGTCCGAGAAGCCGAGCAGCCGCTCCCGCGGGCCGTGGATCACGGCCCCGGTTGTCACCATCTCGGTGTAGAGGCGCGTCCGGCGCGACATGAGGCGGTGGAAGAACCGGCAATGCCGGTCCGTCCAGTCCATCATCGGCGCGACACAAAGTCTCAAGGCCCTGGTATCCAACTCTTTTTCCTCTCTACGGCTTGCTTCTAACGGGCGTTGGTGCAATTCTGGTGCAGTTCCAATACATACTCAATGCACGCCCGGTGCATGTCGAGTGTGCCAAGATTGTGCCACGGGGTGCACCACACATGGCGACGATTTCCAAACGCGGCAACCGCTGGCGCGCACAAGTGCGGCGCCTTGGGCAGTCGCCCCTCTCTAAGACATTCGGCAGCAAGGCTGAAGCTACCGCTTGGGCGCGCGAAATTGAGCACAAGATCGACCGGGGCCAATCGGTCGACCCGGGGCGCCGAACTACGCTGGCGGACCTGCTGGCGGCCTACCGAGAGCACGTGACGCAATCCAAAGGCATGAGCCGTTCAAAGGAACAAGCCCTAAGCAAGCTCGAGAAGCTGCTGGGCCGCTACCGCCTGGCGGAGCTCAAGACCAAGACGTTCCTGGATTTCTGCAAAACCCGCGAGTCGGAGGGCGCCGGAGCCCCGACCATCCTTCAGGATTTCTCATATATCGGCACTGTACTGCGCCATGGCGGCGCGTTGACGGGATGCGAGCAAGCCGCGGCAACGGCTGTTACGGGCTTGGATGCGGCCCGCCGCACACTCCGCCATGCCGGGCGCGTGGCCAAACCTGAAGAACGGGACCGCCGGCCGACCGATACCGAGCTGAGCGCCCTTGTTCAGCATTGGGCGGCGAACCCGCGTCAGTCCATTCCCATGATTGACCTCACTTTGTTCGCCGTGGCCACCGCCATGCGCCTTGGTGAAATCGTCAGCTTGCGATGGGAGGATTTGGACGAGGCATCGCGGACGGTCGTCATTCGGGAACGCAAGCACCCGACCAAGAAAGCGTCAAACGACCAAAAAGTGCCGCTGTTACAGGGCGTCTGCACGTTGGCGGGCCAGCCGATCGACCCGCTGCAGCTCATGCTTCGCCAACCGTCGGCGTGGCGCCGTGAGGGCCGTATTTTCCCGCACGCCCCGCAAAGCATCTCCAGGGCGTTCCAGCGGGCAACCGAGGAACTGAACATCCCGGACCTGCACTTCCACGACCTCCGTCACGACGGTGCATCGCGGCTTTTCGAGGCGGGTTTCCCGATTGAGCGGGTGGCACTCGTTACGGGCCACCGGGATTGGAACATGCTGCGGCGTTATACGCAGCTCCGGGCCGAAGACCTGCACCGCGATTGGGTTCGATCCAACATCCGACGACGCCGCGGAAAAAGTCGTGGCATTTCGCCGCTAACGCGGGCGTTGGGTCGCCCGCGAAAAATTCCCAAGAGTTCTTAACAACACGCGGAAAACCGCTACGGATCGGAGAACACCGCCGATGCCCGTCGTCGTTCGCCCGTATCCAGCGGAGCGGCCCGGGCGACGGCGACGATGCGATATTCTCCCCGGCGCGGTTTCTGCCGTGCCGCCCACAACAAGAGCCGGCATGCCCAACGAAACGTTTTCTCGAGACCCGCAACCCCGCCTCGTGTCCGTCGTCGGCGCCGCGCAGGCGCTGGGGATGGTCAGACCTTGTTGTTTCAGCTCATCAAAGACGGCCGCATCGCGGCCATCAAACTCGGCCGCCGCACGCTCGTTCCGCTCGAGGAGATCGAGCGGGTCATTGCGAGCGCGTGCGTTCGGGAACCGCGCGTCATGAGCCTGACCCACAGCGCACTCGAACCAACGCAGGTTTCGGCATCGGGCCGTGCCGAACAGCTTCGCGATCAGTTCGGTCTGCTGTCGCCTGGCGATCTCGCCGAGCTGATCGGCGTCGATATCCGTACCCTTGCCGCGTGGCGCGCGCAGGGTGGGGGACCCGATGTTCGCCGGAAACTTGGGCGCCGAGTTGTTGCTACCGCCGCGCTGATGTCGAAGCCTGGATCGAGCTGAACGTCACGCCATGGACCGCACCGTCTCCGAACCAAAAAGCCCCGCGCGGCATCCGCGGCGGGGACTGAAAGTTTATCGCAGTGCTTTGATTCGACCACAACCGATCAATTGCATCACCGGCCCTCCCTGGTCCGCGTTCTGTCGCTGGCTCAGCTCGTCGAGCATGCCTACGGCGCCGAAGCCGTGCGGGACATCACCGGCGGCCCCGCGCGGGATCACCATGTTCCGGAGCTGCTGGAATTCCCGGAGTCCAAAGGCGCGGAACAGCTGGGGGCTCTTCCGGCCCCAAGCCAGGCGGCCCTGTTGGACGGGATCGACCGTCTCGATCAGGCGGACCTTGGGATCACGCTTCGCCCGCTCGTCGATCACGTGCTCGCGTTGAGCAACGGCACGCCCTCCGACCGCCTGCGGGCCGGTTTTACGCGGCCTGTTTGTCGGCGGCGGCACGCCCGTAAGCGAAGCCATGTTCGCCAGCTCGAGGCGCTTAGCCACGAGAGAAGCCGCGCTTGGCCCCTGGTGCGCTGCACCCCGGCCCCGGCAAAGGGCCGTTCGTCGCGAATTCCCACACAGTCGTGATCCGTGACGGAAAGCACGATGATCGCGCGCTCGACTCGGCTGATCGGTCAGGTTGGGCGGGGATCGCTCTATTACCACGTGAACCCCGTCAGGGTCGGATTTACGGGCTCGCGAGCGTCAGGTAATCATATCGAGCGGATCGAGTTCCTGGCGCTCGATTCCGACCCGGCGGGGGATGGCGACCCGCTGGCGGAGCGCGTCCGTCTTCGAGGAGCGGGCGCGCCTCTTGGTAGAGAAATCGGGCCTGCCGCCGGCAATGGCCGTCTCGACCGGCGGCGCGTAGCTTGTCTATCGGATCCCGCCTGCCCGAACCGAGGAGGCCATGCGCGAAGTGGAGGCGCTCGGGAAAGCGCTCGCGCCGAGACCTCGGGGCGGATCCCGCAGGTGTCTGAGGGCGCCGCTCGGTCCTCCGCCCTCCGTTCACGGTGAATTTCCCAGCGACGGCAACGCGCAAAAGGGGCGGGAGATCGCTTCGCGATGCCACTCGCGAATCGTCCCGTGGGATCCGACGATCACGCATGAGCCGGAAGAGCTCCGCGGCGACCTTCGGGCCGCCTCGTCGGCCCTCGGGATCTTCCGGGCGGAACCCGCCGCCTCCGTTACGCCGGCGACTAATCTCCATGCGGAACCGGGCGCCTCCGTTACGCAGGCGACTGAGGAGTTGAGAGCGGACGGGCGGGAGGGGTCACTTCTGGCGCCGGATGGCGAGGAGCAGGTTCGCGCCTGGATGACCCACATCCGGAATGACGGCCGTTTCTTCGATCAGCGCGCGAACTGGATCGAGATGGCTCACGCGCTCTATGGCGCCTCCGGCGGGTCGGCCTGGGGGCGCGAGATCTGGCTCGATTGGTGCCTGCGGTGGGGAGGCGGGGATCCGGTTGAGGAGCACCGGGTCTGGGACACCCTCAAATTGAAAAGCGTCCGCGCCGGCTGGCGTCATCTCAAGGCCCTCTCGTGGGCTGGGGATCCGGAAGGAGCCGCCGCTGCCCTTTACGCGGACGCCTGCCGCGGGTTCGACCCGATCGACGACGATGCCGCGCGTGCTGTGGAGGAGCGTGCCGCACGGCTGGGTCCGTGAGCTGAACGCGGAATACGTCATCATCGCGGGCCTGCCCGGCATCTTCCGGGTCGCGGATCTTGCGCCGGGTCGACACCGGGACGGCGATTGGGGGCACGGCGAGCGGCTGATCGCCGCCGAGCAGGAGCGGACGTTCAAGCTGTTCCACGACGCGGTGAAGGCCCAGGTCGGCACGAAACCGAGCGGCGAGCCCGTGCTGAAAGGTAAGGCGTCGGCCTGGATCGACCATCCGCTTGCGCGCCGCTTGAAGCCCGCCGCCGGACAGCCGGCGATCGGGTTGTGGCCGCCGGGCGCGGAGCCGCCGGGAAGTCTATCGAGCAGCCCAATCCTGAAGCGCTGCTGCGCCCGCGCCGCGCGCGGCCATGCCGCCGCCGCGCCGCCGAGCAACCTGATGAATTCGCGCCGCCCCATTCCGGGCATGGCTTCCTCACACAATGCCGCCATCGGTCATAATGGCAGCAAGAGAACACCGCAGCGGGCGCGTTTGCCGCTGAAAACGCCAGCTGTCCTTGGGGCAGACCTGAATCGTTCTAATCAGGGTGCGCGGTGCGTCCTGAAAGATGGCGAGCCGGCAGGCTGTCCCACGCGGCTCGTGCGGATCAGACCGCGGATGTGATAAGACACGCGGAGAGATCGGACGGTGCAAACAATGATCACGCCGCGTCGGGTTGTCATTCTGTCGCTCGCGGTCTGCTGGACCGTATCGGCATCGCCGGGGCACGCGCAGGAAGCCGAAAGAGCCTTCTACGCCGGCAAAACCGTGCGGATGATCGTGGGCTCCGGCACCGGCGGCGGCTACGACATCTTCTCGCGGCTGATCGCGCCCTACCTGGCCAAGACGCTGGGGACGACGGTCATCGTCGAGAACCAGCCTGGCGCCGGCGGACTGATTGCACTCAATCGCCTGTACGTTGCACCGCCCGACGGTCTGCAAATCTCGCTCAGCAACGGCACCAGCGCTGCCTTCGCGCAACTGACGGGAGAGCGGCTCCGCCACCTCAATGCCCGCTAACACCCGGTTACATTTTCCCTTGCCGCCACCCCGGAAGGCCCCTAAATACGGGCGTAATCTTAGCGCATAGCGAACCCACGTTAGCGGGTGTTAAAGTGGCCGCTGGGTTAGCCTACGGGTAGCCCATGGAGAGTGAATGACCAGACCAGCACGTCGGCGCGGCCTGAGCGACCGCCAGGTCGCGGCGCTGCGCAAGAAGGCCAAGCGCTATATCGTGGCCGATCCAGGGCTGCGCGGCCACTACGTTCGCGTGATGCCGCAGGGCGCGAACGTCTTCTGCGCCGTCGCACGCGATCCCTATCACAAACAGATTTGGTGCACGCTCGGCAGCGCCGACGTGGGGACGGTCGAGGAGGCCCGGGACAAGGCGCGTACCGCGATCAAGCGCATCAAGGCCGGCCTGCCTCCGTTCGAGGCCCCTCCGGCGAAGCCGGACTCATTCGAGGCCGTCGCCGCCAACTGGTTCAAGCGTCACGTCGAGGCCAAGGGTTTGCGCACGCGCTACGAGATCGAGCGTGTGTTGCGAGTTTACGTCCTCCCGCACTGGCGCGAGCGCGAGTTCGAACATTCCGGCGCAGCGACGTCGCCCGCCTGCTCGACCACGTCGAGGATAACCACGGCGCCCGGCAGGCCGATGTCGTTCTCTCGGTCGTGCGGGCGATCGGCAACTGGCACGCCAGCCGCGACGATCAGTTCGTCTCCCCGTTCGTGCGCGGCATGCGCCGCGCCGATCCCGGAGCTGGGCGGCGCGCACGCGTTTTCGACGACGACGAGTTGCGCAAGGTTTGGAGAGCAGCCGAGGCGAGCGGCACCTTCGGCGCGCTCGTGCGCATCTTGTTGCTGTCCGCGCAGCGGCTCAGCAAGACCATGGCCATGAAGCAGAGCGACATCAGCGATGACGGTGTCTGGACCATCCCCAGCGCGCCACGTGAGAAGGGCACGGCGGATCCTTGAAGCTGCCGAAGCTCGCACTCGACGTCATCCGGGCGCAGCCACGACTTGCGTCGAATCCGTACGTCTTCTTTGCCGGGCGTGGCGCCGGCCATTTCAACAACCTGTCGGTGGCCAAGGCCGCGCTCGACGCCAAGCTCCCACCGATGCCGCGATGGACGCTACACGATTTGCGTCGCAGCGCGCGCTCGCTCATGTCGCGCGCCGACGTAAGACCGGACATCGCCGAGCGCGTGCTCGGCCACGCGATCAAGGGCGTCGAGGGCATTTACGATCGGCATCGCTACGATGCTGAAAAAGCCGACGCGCTGCAGCGGCTGGCCAACCTGGTCGGGACCATCGTCAATCCGCCGGCCGACAACGTCCGCCAGCTCAAGCGGCGCTGAAGCCAATGCCCGGCAAGTCGAAGCCGCCGAGCAAGACTGCGACGCGCACTGTCCATAATCTCACAGCGCTCTCGCTCACAGTGGGCCCTTCCCGCATCGAGCGCCTGCTGCTGAACGAGGCCGTCGTGGCCGGGGGCACGAAGGGGGCGGCGATTAAACGCGACGTGCTCGAAGCGCTGAATTACGCTTGGAAGCGAGCACGCAGCGACTACGCGCGCGATCGGTTGGTGCAGGCGGCGGAAATCTTGTGTGGCGAGATGATCCCATTCGGCATCCCCGGTGCCGGAACTGGGTCGCGGATTTATTGCTGGAGACCCCGCTCGCATGCGTGCACTTGAGGCGCTGGGCTGCCGTGCACAAGGCTCACTACAGCGACAACCTGTATTGGCCGCAAGCCTATGTCGCTGCCAGCAAGCGGCTTAAGGACCAGCCCGAGGCCAGCAAGCCTCGCACGATGAAGGAAAGTTACGACAAAATCGCGAAAATGGGACGCAAAAAAATTCGTTAGGCCCCGCTAGGCCACATTGAATATGGCCTAGAACCGTCTGGTAACCTCACCCAGGTTCAATGGCGTGAGGCCGACCATGCCCCGTAAACCCGCCGCGCAGTGCTCCCCGCACGAACGCAAGCTCGGAGACGCCGCGTCGAAGGCGCCGCCCGAGACGGGCACCATCCATCAGCGCTTCGGCGACCGCGGCGACGATGATGGCGACGATGATGGCGACGATGATGGTGACCGCGCCAGACGGCTGCCGATCTACGTGCGAGCCCGCGACATCAGGGACGCCGGTATCGCGCGAAACTGGCCGACACTGACGCGGCTGATCGAGGAAGAGGGCTTCCCGCGCGGCGTGATGTTGTCGCCGAACATCAGGGCGTGGCGGCCGACGAGATTGAAGCCTGGCTCGCAACCCGGCCGGTCGAGCGCAAGCCCGTCCCCACACGTTGGGGCGGCGATCGGCGAGTACGAGCATCTTAACAAAAGAGCGCGTCGGCGGGCGAACCGACGCGCTCTAACATTTTGATGCAACGATGGGGCAAACATCGATGCGCACCTCCCATAGCCGTAAAGCACGGCAGCGTCAAACTCAGCTTGAAGAGGCGAAACGCCTCGCCCGAGAGTTGGTCGAGCTTCTCGATCGCCGCGGCGATCTCCGCGACGTGCACTACCTGACCATCGAACGCGAGTGGATCGGCGCCGTGTACACGGACGCCTCTGCAAGCTTCCGGCCTTGGCATGCTGTGGGATCAACGTGCCGAGCACCAACACCGGTTTGAGGTGAGCCGGGAAAAGTCGCCCGTCATCATCAACAAGGAGGCTGAAATGGCCAAGTCGAAAATAACTAAAGTGACCGAGACTGAAGAGACTGAGAAGACCGCTGCATCGATCATCACACCGCCGATCACGGTCGGCAATCCGGCGCCGGAAGAAAACGGCACGCCATTGGCCATCGCCAAGCCGAGCGGTGAGTTCGATCTGAGCAAGTTCAAGTCGAAGCTAACCGCGACAGTTGCCAACGTGGAAACGCTTCAGCGGCGCTGCCCGTGCATAACATGGCGGCGGCGAAGGATTTCGTCGCCTACATCCCGATGAGACAGAGCTACTGGTCGGATGAGCTTTGCTTCGTGGAAGTGCCGATCAAGGGTCAGAAGCACAACACGCTGCACCTGATCGACGAAGACTTGGCACTTCAGTTTCTCGAAGCTGGCGATATCAAACGCTTTCGTCTCGCGCTCGCAACCAAGCCTTATGACGTATTCTTTCTCTGCGAAGTGCCGACGGAAAATCTGGACAACAGCTGGAACGACACGAATTTGGAGGCATGCGAGAAGGCCAAGACGCTGTGGACGAAGGCGACTAGCCGCAAAAGCGAGGGCGTCGAGAGCTACAAAATCACCTTTGCCCGCGACCCGGACGCCTTTCCCGAGCCCAACTGGCCGAAGCAGTCACTCGCCGAACTCATCGCGCGCGCCTTCGCCGGACGCATGATCGAGACAGAGGACCACCCGGCGCTGCTGCGGAAGATCGGCGCGAAGCAGTCGCTGTCGTGAGCAAGAACTTCACCACCATCAACGTCGTCGACTTCGAATACGAAATCGAAGCCGGCGGACTTCCTAACGTGCTCTGCATGGTCGTGTACGTGCTGAATGAGTTTCTTCAGCACGTGCGCACCATCAGCATGTGGCGCGGAGAGTTTGGCTCGACCCCGCCTTTCGACATCGGCCCCGACGCGCTGTTCGTCGCCTATAGTGCGTGGGCCGAGCTGACCTGTTTCATAGTTCTGGGCTGGCCGTTTCCAGTACATGTCTTCGACCTGCACACTGCCTACCTCGCCGCCAGCAATATCCTACGGCCCTACAATCCCGACGAAGTTCGGAAGCGGGAACGCAAGGGCCTCTCCGACGCCTGTCGCGCCTACGGGATCGAAGGCTGGGAAAACATCGACAAGCCGGCGATTGCCAAGGCCATCGCCGAAGGTCGCTGGCGCGAATATGGCAAAGAAACCGTTCTCGATTACTGCGAAGAGGACGTGAAGAACTCGGTGAAGCTGCTGCGCGCACAGCTGCGCCGTTACTGCGACCAACGCGGCCGCACGCTACTGCCCGCCGCCGACGTTCCGCGCGTCCTGCATTGGTCGAACTACAGCGCGAAGGCGGTCGCATTGATCCAAGCCCGCGGCATGCCGATCGACGTGCCGTTGTGGAACCTGGTGCAGGAGAACAAGCGAGCCGTTATTGGCGAATTGCTACGGCAGTTCGACCCGAGCTACGGCAGCGAAGATCCGATCTACACGCCCGACGGCGAATGGAGCTACGCCCGGTTCGAGCGCTGGCTCGTCAATTCCGGCGTCCCTTATTGGCCGCGCCTTGAGAGTGGCAGGCTCGACATCGACAGCGACGCCTTTCGCATGATGAGCCACATTCCCGGTGTCGAAGGGATACACGCGCTGCGCGACAGCATCGGCTTCATTGTCAGGGCGCGATTGCCGATCGGGCCTGACGGGCGCAACCGGCCCTCGCTGTTTCCGTTCGCCACGGCAACCGGACGAAACGCACACGCCAAGAGCCCATTCAACGCGCACGCCGGACTGCGCTCATTCATGCTGTTCTCGCCCGACACGATCGGGGCCTACCTCGATTGGCGCACCCAAGAAATCGGCATCGCCGCTGTCGCCTCCGACGACGCCGCATTGAAGGCCGCTTATCGCCGGCGGCGATGTCTATCACGCGCTCGCGCGACTGTGCGGCCTCACCAACGACCCAGACCGCGTACGTTGGAAGAGAGCAGCACCCGGACGTCCGCGCCCGCATGAAGCCGCTGCAGCTCGGGATCAATTACGGAATGGGCGTGCCGTCGCTCGCACGCGGGCTCGACCGCCATCCGCTGATCGCCAGCGCCATCATCGAGCGACATCGCCAGGAATATCCGCGCTTCTGGCAGTGGCGCGAGAACATGGTCGAGGCGGCCATGCTGGAGCGCAAGATCGAGAGCATAGTTCGGTTGGCCGCTGCGCATCAGCACCAGCCCGAACATCCGCACGCTGTACAATTTCCCGATGCAGTCCGGCGGCGCCGAAATGCTGCGGCTGGCGGCGTGGCGCATGTGCGAGGCCGGCATCGTCCCCATCATGCTCATCCACGACGGCATCCTGTTGGAGGAGACCGACCCCGAGCGGATCGAGCACGCCAAGGAAATCATGCTGCAGGCCGGGCGCGACGTCTGCGACGGCTTCGAGATCGGGGTCGACATCGACCAGCTGCTCAAGGGCGGCGCCCGCTACTACGACAAGCGGCCGATGGCGAAGAAGATGTGGGCGACCATCATGAACGCGCTGAAGGCCGTCGGCGCCCTCCCGGAGCGTGAGGTGGCGTGATGGCGACGGAGTACGTCATCCGGGACGGCCGGCGTATCGAGGTGGAGACGCTCCCGAGCCGCGTGGCACCGAAACGGCGACGTGCCGACCATCATATTGGCTGTCCCGTTGAATGGCTGAAGCGTGTACTGCCGCTGGTGAATACCAAAGAGCAGCTAGCCGTTGCAATCTGGCTGCACCGGCGACGCGCCGTCTGCCGCAATGAGCTGTTCACTGTTCCGAACGAAGGCTTCAGGAAGACCTTGGCCTGAGCCGAAAGGTCAAATACGGGGCGCTTCAGCACCTCGAAGAGGCGGGAGCCATCGCCCTCATCCGCGATGGCAAGCATGCCCTACAAGTTCGGTTGCTGTGGTAATGGCCGCAACACATGTGTCAAGCTGTGAGACATGGGTATGTGTCAAGCTGTGAGACATCAGGTCTCTCTGTACTTTCACTCTCTTTTCTACTCTTAAATAGTAAATCCTAGAGATAGGAGATGAGGTCATGAGTAAGGAACCGTCTGTTTGGGATGAGGATGCCTTTTGGCGCAAGCTGGTTCTCCCGCAAGAGGACAGGAGCACGCCTTGGGAGGGGAAAGGCTATCGCTGGTTCAGGTCGCCCAACGTCGTCCCGATCGAGCAATGGCGTCGACGCGGCGTCACCTGTGTAAATAACGCAGTGCCAGCAGACGGTGGCGACATTTGATGGGCGCGGGCCGCCATACCCCGCAATTCCCAGCGCGCGCGAACGATCGCTGCAATACTCAACCTAGAGGTTGCAATGCCCACCTCGCGGCGGCGCTCGAACGATTCGCTTGCGCGTTGCGCGAGCTGCTAATCCATCAGATGGGCGGATGCGAGACGTGCCTGTAGCACGGGCCTGTCTTCGTATCGCTGGACAGGTTGTGCGGCGCTGGGCTAACGTTAGGCTACTAGCGGTGCCGCAAACAAGGCCGTTTCGCACCCCTTAGCAAGCGCACAACTAGGACGGGAGTAGGCCACCGCGATGGCCCAAGATGTCACGGCAACCGAAGCCTCCTACACCGCTCATGTCGAGCACCTCCTCACTCTGGCTGACTGCGACTGTCGGCGCATTCCAGTGCGCAAAGCGCGGGCGCTCGGCCGCGCGCTGAAGCGTGATCTCGGCGATGACCTGAGCGCTGCGCAGGAGCAGCTCGTGCTACGAGCAAGTGTGCTCGGTACATTGCTTGAGAATTGCGAGGCGCGTCTGCTGCTCGGCCAGCAAGTGCAACTCAGCGAATATTTAGAGATGGCCAACACTCAGAAGCGCATGTTGGCAGCGCTGGGCCTTGAGCGCGTGGCACGCGACGTGATGCTGCCGTATTGAGAGAATACCTCGCCAAGCCGCAAGAGGAGGCAGCCGAGTGAGAGCGCGCATCGGCATCGATCGGGCACTGCTCGACCGCAATTTGCTCGGCGCTGCACTCGGCGACGCTGGTTCATGGTGCGTGGCTGTCGGTGTTGCGCGCGGCGTTTGCGTTGCCGATGTCGGATGCAGACTACATCATTTTTGCCGAAGTCGCTGGCGATCGCGGGCCACCCGGCCGGTCAACGAGTTTTGGTGCATCTGCGGAAGAAGATCTGGCAAGACCAGAATTGCAGCGGCCATTTCGTGTTCATTGGTGCGATCGTGCAGCATAGCTCGCGCCGGCGAAGTCGGCTACGTCTTGTTGTTGGCCGCTTCGCGTTCTCAGGTGTCGGTCGCGTTCTCGTATGTCTGGGTTTCCTCGAATGCTCGCCGATCCTGCGCCAGCAGATTGAATCGAGACCGCCGAAGAGATCAGGCTCAAGGGCAACATCGTCATCGGCGTGCATGCGGGCAGCTATCGCACCATCCGGGGCCGCACGCTGCTGGCTGTCGTCGGGGACGAGACCTCATTCTGGCGTGACATCGACAGCGCAGCCCGACGTAGAGATCTTTCGCGCTTGCATGCCCGCGCTCGCCGCCAGTGGGGGCATCTGGGTTGGCATCAGTACCGGCTACCGCAAGCTTGGTCTGCTGTATCAAAGGTGGCGCGATCACTTCGGCCATGACAGTGACGATGTGCTGGTGGTGCAGGGTGCATCCTCGGCGTTCAATCGAAGCCTCGATCCCAACATGATCGCGCGTGCCTCGGCCTCCGATCCGGAGGCGGCGGAGAGCGAGTGGGGTGGTGGCTTTCGCACCGACATTTCTTCATTCATTGACGACGCCACGATCGAGGCTGCCGTCAACTACGGCCGGCCCATCGAGCTGCCGCCGCAGCCGCATATTTTCTATAAGGCTTTCGTCGATGCGAGCGGTGGTCGTCACGATCATTACACGCTCGCCATCGGACACAAGGAGGCCGAGCGCATCGTCATCGACGTTTGCCGCGGCGTTCCGCCGCCGTTCGATCCGCAGGAAGCGACCGAACAGTACGCCAAGCTCGCCAAGGAGTACCGTTGTTTGAGCGTGGCTGGCGACAACTTTGCACAGGAGTGGGTCGCGGGCGCCTGGAGCAGGTGCGGCGTGCGCTACGTTCGCAGCGAGCTGCCCAGGTCGCAAATTTACTTGGAATGCTTGCCGCTGTTCGCGCGCGGCTTGGTCGCGCTGCCCGATCACAAGCGTCTTCTCCGTGAACTCCGCCTGCTCGAGCGACACACGCACCGCAGCGGCCGAGACACCGTCGACCACGGCAAGAACGGCTCCGACGATTACAGCAACGCCGTCTGCGGCGTGTTGCGCGACTTGAGCAGCCACCTTAGTTATCTCGACGCGATCACCCGCGCGCTCGCCGACTAGGTGGAAGGCGCGAGAGCACGTCCGGCCAGCGATCGTCACCGTTCATGGTTGACGCCGTACCATCAGTAATCAAATCGCCGAAGGCGACGACCGCAAAGCTGTCGGCGGGCGCCGTCATCTCGAGTGCGTCGAGGAAGAACCACGAAGCTGTGCTGTAGGGGAATGCCGCCTCGTCCTCCGATGCACCCTTTGAGCCGGAGCCAGGCGAGCTGACGTAGGAGGTCTGCAATGCCTTGGCATGCCAAGTCATCGGGCCGCTTTCGCCAGCGACATGGAAACTCACGGCAAGCTTGCGGCCCGTCAGTTCCGCCGCTGAGGAGTCCCGCACAAAGGGGAGCCCAACCGGATCACTCCAGACCGATGTTCCGGGAGGCACCGTCACACTGTCCTTGTCGCCGAACTTGACCGCACGGTTCGTCGCCTTCACCAGCGCCGGGCCGCCCATCTGCAGGCCTACGTGGACGCCTTCGAAGGTCACCGGCTTGGTCCCAAAGGCATTGGTCAGGCGCAGCCGCATCTGTCGTCCCCACAGACTTGGCCGCACAATAAGTCGGAAGGTCTGGTCGTTTGCCCCTGCTGGCGCCGAAGGGAAGGCGAACTTCTGATCTGGTTGGGCCGACGGATTACCGACCGGATAGGGGCCGTGCGCCGAGGCGACCCAACTCACAACCCATTTGTCGTCCAGTTGTGCTGCTGCCATCTGCGGCAGGGCGACCAGAAAAATCGTCAGCATTAGGCCTGCGAGTCGGTGCATGGCGCGTCCTCCGTGGGCTGGTCTTACGGGCCGCGAAGGCAATCTGTGTTGAGGATGTCCATCAGAAACTTACGCCACCAATGCACGTGAGCGGTAGGGGCCGAGCATACGAAAAATTCGAATTCTAAAGATCGAGAATTTTTGTGCACCTGCTCACGGCTGGTTATGCCGACATTGCTCGGCGCGGCCCGAAGCGGTCGTCGGAATGCCATGCCAATGTCAGGGCGATGCTTAACACCATGATGCTCGATGCCTGAAAGGTCATTCCAGATTAGAGCAGTCAGATCGGCTGTCGATCTCGAAGCCGTGGTGCAGTTGTTCAACGCATACGCATCCTCGATCGGGATCGATCTTGGGTATCAGGATTTTGACAAGGAACTGGCGGCCCTGCCCGGCAAATACGCGACGCCGGGTGGTGAACTGCTCCTCGCGCGTGATCGCAATGGAGCGCCGCTGGGATGCGTCGGCCTTAGGCCGATAGAGCCTGACGGGTGCTGTGAGATGAAGAGGCTTTACGTCTCGCCTGAAGCTCGTGGCCTTGGTCTCGGCAAGGCGTTGATTGTTGCCATCATTGGGGAGGCGGAGCGAATTGGATACAAGGAAATGCGGCTGGACACCTTGCCGACTATGGCGGAGGCGATTCCCTTTACAGGCAAGCAGGGTTCAGGCCGATAGAGCCCTATTACCAAACGCCTATCGAGGGCACACTGTTCTTCGCGCGCCGAGTTGTGACCTAACGCTGCGGACGCGCAACGTCTGCAATTGATGCAAGGCGGAAGTTGAAGTCGCCAGTTCCTATTCGTGGTAATATTAGCCGCTTAGCAGTTCATCCAGGGCAATGGCATGGTCGCGGCACGGACGCCGTCGTGGACATGGATGTGGCCTCTATTGGCCTGGGTGATTTTGTTGATCACGTCTTGTTCTTTGCGGTGATGCCCTGAAACGCGGCGGACCATCCGCATGTACTTCTGCTGCTGGCCACGAAGCTGTCGATCCGGGATGTCTGCTCAACTGCCGCTGTCGGAGGTAAAGCGGACGAGATATGCTCAGGCAGAGCTTCTTCTCCGTTTGACCCAACTCGGTCATGAGCGCGACGG
>CAVRRI010000037.1:0-25167 GCA_963723525.1 uncultured Alphaproteobacteria bacterium | reverse complement strand
TCGAGAGGGTCGGCCGCGGGGGCGACCCATTGGTGCCATTCCTTACGTGTACGAATCAGCCCGCGCCCAGTCGAAAACCGTGCTAGTTAGGGCGAGTCCTTAGTGAACCCGATTAACGCAAGTTAGTTTTCCGGATGGGGTCGGATCGGGGAAGCAAGGCCAAGCAATCAGGGAAGAGAAGGCCAAAGCACCAACAGGGACCTGGACCACGCCCAAGACCTGGGCCGATCCGCGCAATCTGCTGCCGCAATCGCCAAGACCGGCAGCAAGCCACCTCGCGTTCATCGATGACAGCCGAACAACGCAGAAAAGGGCATAGACCCGGGAGCAAGACCATGGCCGTACAACGCGCTCGATCGACATACAGTGACCAGAGCAACAAGCTCACCTCGAACCTCGCCAGCAGGGAATCCGAGTTCCTTGTAGCGCCCGGGGCGGAGATTATGCTCTCCACCGTCGTGGAGGGGCAGCGCGAGATGTTGAGCTTCGTTGCGATGCGCCTGGAGAAGGACAGCGACTTCATCCGCCAAGCCACGGCATGCCGGAATTGGCCCGACATTCTGGCCGTACAATCGCGGTTTGTGCAGGAGATGCTTCGCGACTACTCGAGCGAGGCTACCAAGATGCTGGCCATCTGTTCGAACAACGTCGTCGCACGGCACGACTGACCCTCGGGCCGGTCCCAGGAAGCTGCCCCTCGGGATCGAGGCGCCGCCCGACGAGAACAGCCAGGCCGAGTGCCGGCTTGGCCGTCCTGGCGCCGCCGGAAGGTTCTCAGGGGCAGACATAGCCCTGAGCACCGTCCGAAACGCAGCGCGTTCCGTTCGGCAGCACCACGCCTCCGCGGCCGTCGGGCGCAACGTAGGCGCCGTTCGGCAGCGTGAAGCCGCCGGACGGGTCGGCAGCGACGTTCGTTCCGTCGGGCAGCGTGAAGCTGCCCACCCCATCGTAGGTGATGCGCTTGCTGGCGGGGGGCCCGACGGCTGCCGGAGGTGCTCGCGAGACCTCGGGAGGCGGAGAGGTCATGCACCCCGCCAATGGAAACAGCAATGCAGCAAGTAAGGTCCATGCCCGCATGAGAGCTCCCAAGCTTCGTTCGCGTCGCTCGGTATGCTACCCGCTTTTCGTTCGTTCTTGATTGCAGCCGTCGTTGACCGGTCCGGGATCGCGCTCCCGCGGCCGATGTTTGCGGTTGCCACCGGCGCCCGAGCTCGGCTCGTCATATGGAAACCGAGGCAGGAGAGGGTCGCCTTGCGAAAACGGGGACAGCCACCCATTTGGATGGCTGGAGGCGCTTCTACCCCGGAACCCCTTGTGCGCGCCTCCAGACTGGCCCTCGCGCCCCCGAGACGCGAGGGCATTTGTTCTCCCGTCGCGGATCCGCTTCCGCACGATGCGCTCGGGTCCCGCGGAACGGCAAAGCTGCGGTCTCCTTCTGGCGGGATGGAGGCGTGGATTGCCTTCAGAGTCCTGTGCCGGTTCTGCCCCGCATGAAGTACCAGACGGCAACGGCCACCAGGACCAACACGATGATCAGCCACCAGTAGTCAGCGATGCCTCCCGACGTCGCTCCCGGCGCCGGACTCGTCGGGGCCGTGGTGGTTGCAAGAGCCGATGACGCGGCAAGCAAGTAACCGGAGATACCGGCAAGTTTCGTGCGCATGTTGCCCTCCTGGAACATCTTCAGGCGAAATGGGTCCACTTCGCCGTTGAAAATGCGGCACAAGATGATCGAGAGCGCGAGCCCACGTGGCGGAAACGTCTCGTGGAGCGATCGGCCCTCAGAGCATCAACGCCCAAGCTCCGGTGCCGTTCAAGGCGAGTTCGCTCGCCGATGGCTCGCATTTCTGTGATTAGACACTCACTTTGGACGCGGTCACTTTAAATGGATGGCGTATTGGATCAACGCCACTCCTTGAACCGTAGGCCTGAAAGGGCTCGAGGACGTGCACCGTTCCTCGAGCCCTTTTTCCATGGCAGGCTCGTTTCCCGGCCATGCCGGGCGATGCGGCCGGATTCGCCCGGGTCCGAGCATTTCAAGGCGATGCAGTACGAGAAACCCCGCTCGGCAGGCGATGCGAGCGGGGTCCCGGTCGTTTGAGGAGCGGGCGCCTGCTTTCGAGGCTTGGTGACAGTCTGGCGTGGACGTGGTTAGCGGATGGTTAAGCGCGTCCGAGCCGCGGACCGCTCGCGCCGTCTACCATCCGGCGAGGAAACGCTCCGGCGTGACCCGCCGTCGGCGTGATGGCTTCAAGTCGTTTAGGAGTGGAAAGAGCCTTGGGCCGCGCAGCTATCGCGAGCGTCGTTCCCTGCCGGGCCACGTCGCCGGGTCTCCCATGAAGGGTGCCGTGACCACTTTCGCGATGGTCACGGGCATGGCGAACAAAGCGACTGCAGTTCTGAGGTACGCATCGACGAGAGTGTTCATTGCACGCTCCTTCGAAGAAGCAACACGCAAGAAGCTGCCTTGGTTTCATACGGAGTGTCGGTGAGGCTGTTGTGCATCGGCCCCGGCCTGCCGTGGCGAGACGTCTGCAACTCGCTCGGCGTGAGCGGAAGAACGCCGGTAACTGCAGCAGCCCGGCGACGCTATGAAAGCAGGTAGGCCCAGCGCAGCGCCTGTGCGGTCACGGCGAGACCGAGCCCGCACCAGAGACCCGCCGTGATCCGGCCGGCGCGTGTCGTGAAGATCGGCATGGGCGACCCCATTCTGACTTTCCAATTCACGGGGAAGACGCTTCAGCTCTCGTTTGGTTCGGGCTCCGAGCGACCTTGAGTCATGTATGGTTCATGAACCGTGAACCCGGTCGAGCGAGGGCCGCATATCGCTCGTCCGCTTTGTAGAAACAACGTCCTCGAACCGGTCCCCGGACCGGTTTCCACGTCGCTTGAAACCGGTCTAGAGCATCGGATGGATCCCAATTTTGGGATCCATCCGATGCTCTTTGTCCGAAGCGGCGCATCGTTCGGTGCGGAAAACCGGGTCCACTTTTCCGCACGATGCGCTAAGTCTACACGCCCGGACGTCCCGGCTCGGGGGCGGCGGAATTGCTCGAAGAACGGTCGTCAACATTCTATGATCTCTCATCAAAATGCCGATGCTTCGGCGCGCGCCCGGAGGACTGTAATGCGCGGATTTTCCCTCACGTCGCTGATCGCGGAGGCGTTCAATGCCCATCGCGGCTGGGAGCGGCAATGGCGGGCACCGGAGCCGAAGCCGTCCTACGATGCCGTCATCGTCGGCGGCGGCGGCCACGGGCTCGCGGCGGCCTATTACCTCGCAAAAGAGCACGGCATGCGCAGCGTCGCGGTGCTGGAGAAGGGATGGATCGGCGGCGGCAATACCGGCCGGAACACCACGATCATCCGCTCGAACTATCTCTATGACGAGAGCGCCGCCCTTTACGAACATGCGATGAAGCTCTGGGAGGGATTGTCCCAGGAACTCAACTACAACGTGATGTACTCGCCGAGGGGCGTGCTCATGCTCGCCCACAGCCTTCATGACGTCCAGGTCTTCAAACGGCACGTCTACTCCAACCGCCTCAACGGCATCGACAACGAGTGGCTGACGCCCGATGAAGCCAAGGCCTTCTGCCCGCCGCTGAATATCTCGCGCGAGATGCGGTATCCGGTTCTCGGTGCCGCCCTGCAGCGGCGCGGCGGCGTCGCGCGGCACGATGCGGTGGCGTGGGGCTATGCTCGCGCGGCTGACGCACTCGGCGTCGACATCATCCAGAACTGCGAGGTGACGGCGATCCGTCGCGGCACGAACGGCGCGGTCGCGAGCGTCGACACCGCGAAGGGCACGATCCGCACCGGGCGCGTCGGAGTCGTTGCGGCGGGCCATACGAGCGTTGTGATGGAGAGGGCGGGCTTGCGCATGCCGATCGAGAGCTTCCCGCTCCAGGCGCTCGTGTCGGAGCCGGTGAAGCCGGTCTTTCCGTGCGTGGTGATGTCGAACGCAGTCCACGCGTACATCTCCCAATCCGACAAAGGCGAACTCGTCGTCGGCGCAGGGACGGACCAATACGTCTCCTACAGCCAGCAGGGCGGCATTCACGTCACGAGCCATACGCTCGACGCCATCTGCGAGTTGTTCCCTCAGTTCTCGCGCCTGCGGATGCTGCGCTCCTGGGGCGGCATCGTGGACGTGACGCCGGACCGCTCGCCCATCATCGGCAAGACTCCGGTCCCCGGCCTGTTCGTCAATTGCGGCTGGGGCACCGGGGGCTTCAAGGCGACGCCGGGCTCGGGCCACGTCTTCGCGTACACCGTCGCGAAAGGTGAGCCGCACCCCATCAACGCCCCCTTCACGCTCGACCGGTTCCGCACCGGCCGGCTGATCGACGAAGCCGCAGCTGCGGCCGTCGCGCACTGACGAAACTCCCATGCTGCTCGTGACCTGTCCGTATTGCGGCCCGCGCCCGGAACTGGAATTCCGCAACGGCGGCGAGGCCCATATCGCCCGCCCGGCGGACCCCTCGGCTCTCGACGACGAGGCCTGGGCGGCGTTCCTCTTCTTCCGCACGAATCCGAAGGGGCTTCATGGGAGCGGTGGCACCACTCCCATGGCTGCCAGGTCTGGTTCAATGCGGTCCGCGACACGGTAAGCGACCGCATCCTTTCAACCTACAAGGCCGGCGAGCCGCCGCCGGGCTCACGCGGGAGAACCCGTGATGCTCCCTCGGAACCGACTGCCCCGGGGCGGCCGCATCGACCGGTCGAGGCCGCTCTCCATGACGTTCGACGGCCGGTCGCTGCAGGGCTACGCGGGCGACACCGTCGCATCCCTGCTCCTTGCGAACGGCGTCCATCTCGCCGCGCGCTCGTTCAAGTACCACCGGCCGAGGGGCGTCATGACTCACGGATCCGACGAACCGAACGCCCTGCTGTCGATCGACCGCGGGCCGGGCCGGCGCGATCCGAACAACCGAGCCACGGTGGCGGAGGCACGGCCCGGGCTCGTCACGGGATCGCAGAACAACTGGCCGTCGCTTCGTTTCGATATCGGCGCGGTGAACGACCTCTTCTCTCCGATCTTCGTAGCGGGCTTCTACTACAAGACCTTCATGTGGCCGCGGTCTTTCTGGGACAAGGTCTACGAGCCCTGCATCCGCGCCGCGGCCGGCTCGGGCAGGGCGCCGACCGAAATGGATGCGGACCGCTATGCCAACCGTCATGCCCATTGCGACGTGCTCGTGGTGGGCGCGGGCCCGGCCGGTCTCGCCGCCGCGCTTGCGGCGTCGCAGGCCGGCAAGCGCGTGATGCTCGTCGACGAGCAGGCGGAGCCCGGAGGCTCGCTCCTGCACGACGTGACGTCCTCGATCGACGGCGCGCCGGCGCAGGACTGGGCGGCTCAGGCGGTCGCGACCCTCGACGGGCGGGAGAACGTGCTCATTCTCCCGCGCACCACGGCCTTCGGCTATTACAATCATAATCACATCGTGCTCGTGGAGCGCCTCACGGACCACCTGGAGGCGCCGCCGCCGAACCTGGCGCGGGAACGGCTGTGGCAGGTGCGAGCAGGGGAGGTGGTGCTCGCAACGGGCTCGCACGAGCGGCCGCTCGTCTTCGCCGACAACGACCGGCCCGGCATCATGCTGGCCGACAGCGTCCGCGCCTACGTCAACCGCTATGCGGTCGCGCCGGGCCGCCGGGTGGTCATCGCGACCTGCGGGGACTCGGCCTATGCGGCGGCGAGGGACGTCAAAGCGGCGGGAATCGACGTCACTCTGGTCGATTTCAGGCGCGAAGCCGACATCGGCCCTGGGCTGGGGCGGTCCGCGGCGACGGCGTGACCGTCCTGACAGGCCACACGGTCGTCGGATCGACGGGGCGCAGGCGCGTGACGGGTCTGGTGGTCGCTCCGGTGGACCGGGACGGACGCGTCGGCGCGCGCCGGACGTTGCCCTGCGACGCCGTCGGAATGTCCGGCGGATGGACGCCCGCCGTCCACCTGTTCTCCCAGTCGCGCGGCACGCTGCGCTTCGATCCGGCCCTCGACGCCTTCGTGCCCGGGCGGTCGGCGCAGGCCGAGCGCTCCGCCGGCGCGGCGAACGGCTCCTACGACCTTGCATCCTGCCTGGACGAGGGCTTCAAGGCAGGAAACGAAGCGGCCGGCGGCCGATCGGCCCGGAGCTTCCGGGCGACGCCCTCGTGGGCCGGGTTCCAGCCGGTCCGCCTCATGCCGACCGACGGGACTCCGCCAGGATCCGCGCTTTCGTCGACTTCCAGCACGACGTCACTGCGAGAGACATCGACCTCGCCATCCGGGAAGGCTTCGAATCGGTCGAGCACGTAAAGCGCTACACGACGACCGGCATGGCGACCGATCAGGGCAAGACGTCGAACATGAATACGCTCGGCCTCATCGCCGGGGCCTCGACAAGAGCATTCCATCGGTGGGCACGACGACCTTCCGGCCACCTTATACGCCCGTCACGTTCGGGGCGCTCGTCGGCCCCGCCCGCGATGCGCTCTTCGACCCGGTCCGCACCACCCCGATTCACGATTGGGCGGTGGAGCAGGGCGCCGCGTTCGAGAATGTCGGACTTTGGAAGCGCGCCTTGTATTTCCCGCGGGCCGGTGAGGACCGGCACGCCGCCGTTGCCCGGGAATGCCTGGCCGTCCGCCGGGCCGTCGGCATCTTCGACGCCTCGACCCTCGGCAAGATCGAGGTCGTGGGCCCCGATGCGGCGGAGTTCATGAACCGCATCTACACCGGCACCTGGACGAAGCTCGAACCCGGTCGCTGCCGTTATGGGCTGATGCTGAAGGACGACGGTTACATCATGGACGACGGCGTCGTGGCGCGCCTCGCCCCCGACCGTTTCCACGTGACGACGACCACCGGCGGAGCCGCGCGGGTTCTCGCCCACATGGAGGACTATCTGCAGACCGAGTGGCCGGATCTCAAAGTCCATCTCACCTCGATCACCGAGCAGTTCGCGGTCGTCGCCCTGCAGGGACCGAAGGCGCGCGAGGTTCTCGATCCGCTCGTCGCCGAAATCGATCTGTCGAGGGAGGCCTTTCCGCACATGGCCGTCCGCAGCGGCCTCATCGCCGGCGTGCCGTGCCGGCTGTTCCGGGTCTCCTTCACGGGCGAGCCGGGCTACGAGATCAACGTGCCTTCGGATTACGGTCGGTCGGTCTGGGAGGCCGTCGTCGAGCGGGGGCAAGCCTTCGGCATCACGCCCTACGGCACCGCAACCATGCATGTCCTTCGCGCCGAGCGGGGCTTCATCGTCGTCGGGCAGGAGACGGACGGAACCGTGACGCCGGACGATCTCGGCCTTGCCGGCCTGGTCGGGAAAGCGAAGCCCGACTTCGTCGGCAGGCGCTCGCTCGCGCGGCCCGACCTCGTCGCGCCGGGACGCAAGCAGCTCGTCGGCCTTCTGACCGCGGATCCGCGGGAGGCGCTGGAGGAGGGGGCGCAGATCGTCGAGACGCCGGACCAGCCGGTCCCGATGCGCATGCTCGGCCATGTGACCTCGAGCTATTGGAGCGCCAATTGCGAACGGTCGATCGCCCTGGCCCTGGTGGCGGGAGGGCGGTCCCGGATCGGCAAGAGCTTGCACGTGACGACGCCTTCGGGCTTCACGACAGTGCGGGTGACGGAGCCGGTATTCTTCGACGCCCGGGGGGACGCGTCCATGCTTGAGGCGAAACGCGCCGCCCGCAGGGTGGCCTTGAGCGACCAGGTCTCTCCGACGGCAGGCGGAATCGCGATCGAGACCGAGAAGCCGATGGCCCGCTTCTGCCTGCGCATGAAGGAGAAAGTCGCGGCCGAGATTGCCGCACTCTCGGGCTTCCGCCTCGATCAGCCGATCCTTCGCGCCGGCATTGAGGGCGATCGTCTGGCGGCGCGGCTCGGGCCGGACGAGTGGCTGGTCGTGGGCCCCGAGGCCGAAGCGGATGCGATCGCGCGCGAGATCCAGGCGGGGCTGTCGAGCCGGTTCTTCTCGCTCGTCGATATCGGCCACCGCAATGTCGGCATCCGCGTGTGCGGGAAATATGCCGCGGACGTGCTGAACGCGGGCTGTCCGATCGACCTCGCCGACGCGTCGTTCCCGGTCGGGGCGGCAACCCGCACCTTGTTCGGCAAGGCCGAAATCGTGCTCATCCGCTGCGGGACCGAGCGCTACCAGGTCGAATGCTTCCGCTCGTTCGCCGCCTACGTGCACGGCTTCCTGTGCGAGGCGGCACGTGATTTCGAATGTCCTGAGCCGGGCTTCGACTCATCCATTAGAGCATCGGACCCAAAAGTGGACACCCCTTCTTAAGATCCATCCGATGCTCTTTGTTTGAAGCGGCGCATCGTTCGGTGCGGAAAACCGGGTCCACTTTTCCGCACGATGCGCTAAGCATCGGACCCAAAAGTGGACACCCCTTCTTAAGATCCATCCGATGCTCTTTGTTTGAAGCGGCGCATCGTTCGGTGCGGAAAACCGGGTCCACTTTTCCGCACGATGCGCTAGCGCGCCTGCGATGCGGAGCCCCTGACTGGGGCAGGTCCGCCGGTCGACCGGAGATAGGCGATCAGGTCGGAACGCGCATCGGCCTCGTCCAATCCGGGAAACGCCATGCTGGTCTTCGGGACCATCTCGTACGGGGCGGCGAGATAGCGATCGAGAAGCGCCTCGCTCCAGTGCCCCTCGCGTTCGGCGAGGGCACGCATCGCAGGGGAATACGTGAAGCCTTCCTGCGCCGCGATCGGACGGCCGACGATCCCGCGCAGGTTCGGGCCTTGCAGGTTCGTCTCGTCCGGCTGCACGGAATGGCACGCGAAGCAGTACTGAAACAGCTTCTCGCCACGCTCCGCCGCGTCCTCGGCGCGAGCGGCCGAAGCGGAGATCGCGAAGATCAGGCCGAGATGGAGCGCCGGATGACGGAAACTCACTGCGAGTGGCGCGCCGTGCGGATCACCATGAGCCTCTCGCGCGCCGGATTCCGGCAGCCAGACCTCGCCGGGCCGGCCGAGGATCTGGCGCACGTTGGCGTCGGCTTCGGACTTCGGATAGCTCTTGAACTGTCTCCGTCTCGGGATCGAAGGCGAGGATCGCGTCCGCGCCCCAGTCCGAGACCCAGACGATGTCGCGCTCGTCGACGTAGACCGCGTAGGCCTGGGGCCTGTCGCCGGGCAGTTTCCATTCGCGCCAGGCGTTCGTCTTCGGATCGTAGAGCCCGAGCTGACCGGCATTCCACTCCGAGCACCCAGATGCGGCCCTTCGAGTCCGACCACACCCGGCGGGCGCCCTGGCCCTGCGTCGGCGGCTCGATCACGGTCGCTTCGCCGGTCGTCTTGTCGATCCGGGCGATGTGGTTGCCGGCGAGCGAGGCGTAATAGACGTCGCCCTCGGGAGTTGCCGTGATGCCGTATGGGCCCCGGCCTCGCGGAGCCTTCCAGACCTTGATCTCGCCGGTCCTTGGATCGAGCCGACCATAGAAGCCGTTCTGGCCCGTGAACCAGTGGATTCCGTCCTTGTCGAAGACGGCGGTGTTCAGGTTGGCGTAGCCGGTATCCTGCGGCAGCTTCCAGACCTTCACCTCTTGGTCTCTCGGGTCCACGCGCACGATCGCGTTCTGGCCGCTGTCGGTGAGCCAGGCAGCCCCGTCCGGGCCCTGGATGACCCCGTGCGGCGCCGATTTCGGCCCGAGCTTGACCTCCCGGCTCTGGCCGGTGGCCGGGTCGAGGATGCCGAGGGCGCCCGTTGCGCTGGGCCGAGTACCAGACCGTCCCGTCAGGGGCCGGCGCCACGTCGTGCGGATAGGCGCCCTGCGGCAGTGGGAAGACCTGCGTCTCCTGGCCCGAGACCGGCGCCGCGAATGCGGCCAACGCGAAGAGGGCAAGCGGCAGCTGGCGAATGGAGATCATGGCCGGATCCTCCCTGGACAGGTCCCGATCATGCAACCGATATGTGTCGCCAATCAGTCGGACAAGGTCGTGCGGTGCCGCGGCCGGCGGAACGAAGGTCTTAACAATTCGTTGACAATGGTGCGGTGCAGCAGAGTAAGGTGCAGCGCGGCATTGGAGTTTGTCATGTCTCCCCGATTTGCCTGCGCCTCCTGCGGCTGCCCCTCTGTCAGGCTCCCCAACGAGCTCAGGGCAGACGCCCTCGTGTCCTGTCGTGATTGCGGTAAGCCCGTTGCGACCTGGCAAGAATTCAAGAGTCACGCCACGCGCATCATAATTGCGGAGAACCCAGGCGCTCGGTCCAGCCTTGTCAAAGCCAGTTACGACCCGCTCGCACAGGAGGTTTGAGGCGCGTTCGAGGGCCGTTGAACGCCTATCCGTGGCCGCGCACGAGCTGCAGGATCGCGAGCGCCACGTCCCATGTCACGACGACTTCGAGATCGAGCCGCGCCACCTCTCCACGGGCCTCCAGCAGCACCCTGCCGGTGGGTTGCGGCGGCGGTTCCGGGGCGGAATCGGCTCCCGTCGCGGGACCGAGCAGGCCCTGCGGCACGATTCCAAGTGCCAGGCTGAGCGCGTCGAGATGGCGCAGGTGCGGCAACGCCCGTCCTTGCCGGAACTCCTCGACGTCGGACTCGACAAGCGCTCCTTCGGGAGACGCTCCTTGATCCGGCGGGCTGTTTCTTCTGCCGACAAACCTCTCTCCTCCATGAGTGTGCGGAGGCGCTCGCCGAAGGCGGCCCTTGCCCTGTTGGTCGGACGACCGGGCTTGCGCCTGTCGTCCTCGTTCGCTCGCCCCATTGCTGCCCCCAGCAGGCAATCCGGCAGAATGTGCGCAAGAGCGGTTAACCCTAATTAAGCACGGCCGCGCGGTCTCACGGTTATGAGGGGCTGTGGCCGGAGCGCCACGCCAGCCCAGCGAGCCCGTTGAGAGTCGCGGAACGCGACCGATATCCCGCGCGATTGATCACCCGATGACCCATCGACCCGGAGGAGCGCGCCCTGGGGAAAGGACGTCCGGCACGGCAGTGTCGCCCCGGCTAGCTGTCCTGCACGGCGTTGCTGAGAGTCCTTCGCCATCGTGCCCTGAGGACCGGCGGCCGCACCGGGTATCGTTCGTCGAGGAAATCGGCGTGGGCCACCCGATCCGTCCTGAAGTGACGGAACGCCTGGCGCAACTCGCACCAGGCCGCCAGGAGGCGAACGGTATCGAGGTAGGCGACCGTGACGGGCCAGACGACCCTCTCGGTGAGCTGGGCCTTCTCGTCTCGGTAACGGAGCGCGATCTTTCGTCCGGCATGGATCCAGGCGCGGACTTGAGCCATGTCGAGCCCGTCCGGCACCACGGGAGGGCCGATCGGCGTTCCCGAGGCGGGCTCGAGGACGTAGGGCCGGAGCCGGTCCGGCACGGCGGCTGCGATCTTGGCCGTCAGATCTTGAGCGGCCCGGGACAGAATCGGATCGCCGCGGCCCGCCACCCACTGGGCGCCGAGCACGGCCGCCTCGATCTCGTCGGGCGTGAGCATGAGTGGGGGCAGGTCGAAACCGGGGTCCAGCACATACCCGGTGCCCGCCTCTCCGCGAATTGGGATCCGCTGACCGATGAGGGTCGCCACGTCGCGGTAGATGGTCCGCTTGGAGGTTTCCAGTTCCACGGCGATGGCGTCGGCGGTGACCGGCTTTCGGGCCCGCCGCAGCACCTGGATGATGTGGAAAAGCCGGTCCGCGCGCCGCATGGATCCCTCGCTGCTGACAGGATGGTGGCAGCAGGGAAAGGGTACACCAGAGCGCATCTCCAAGGAGCCCCAGATGATCACGCTCTACGCCTTCGGGCCGGCCTTCGGTCTACCCGACGCAAGTCCCTCCGTCATGAAGACGGAAGTCCATCTCATGATGGCGGGATTGGATTATCTCAAGGATCCGACCGGGTTCGCCCGCACGACCGAGGCAAAGCTCCCCACAATCGAAGATTCCGGCACAGTGGTATCCGACTCGACCCTCATCCGCCTCCATCTCGAACAGACATACGGCGTCGATCTGGATCACGGTCTGACCGCTCGCCAGCGGGCTGAAGCCTGGGCCATCGAAAGGATGCTGGAGGATCACCTCGGCTGGGCTTCCGCGTACTTCCTCTGGGCCGTTCCGGAGAACTTCGAGAGGGGGCCGGCCCGCCTTTTCGACCGCGCGCCCGTTTCCGTCCGCGCAGGCTTGCGCCGTCACGTGCAGGAGCAGGTCACGGCCGGCATCTACGCGCACGGAATGGGACGGCTCTCAACCGAGGAGATCGCGCAGCTGGGCGCGACGTCCATCTGGGCGCTCGACGCTCTTCTCGACGGCAAGCCGTTCCTGCTCGGCGCTGAGCCCACCGCGGTCGACGCGACAGCGTTCAGTCTATTGGCGCATGTCATGGCGCCCCTGTTCGACACTCCGCTCCGCGAAGTGGTCGAAGGAACATCGCACCTGACCGATTACGTCGAGAGGACGATGCGGCTCTTCTATCCGGCCCACGGCCGGACCGAAGACCATCACGGAAAGCATCCGGTGTGGGGCCGCGCCGAACCGATCGCGCCGGTCTCGATCTGGGCAGCATAGGGGCGGAACAGTCGAGCGCAGAGGCGCTCGTGTCGGCCTGAGATCCTCCGGGCGCGCTTCGCGCGCCCGGAGGATGACGCCTGCGGATTCGCTCGCCAATCGAGCAGCCGTGCTGGTGTACGAAAAAAGGCATCACTTAGTCCGAAAATTGGTTCTACCGAGAACGCCCCATGTGTGGTGTAGTTGGATGCCTGGCGGGGCGATCGTCAGGATGACAGTCGCCGAGTGTCAGCGCTCAACACGGGGAGAGTCGCATGACCATTGACCGTCGATCACTGCTGAAGACCGGAGCCGCGGTGGCGGGGGCATCAGCCGTCGGATCCCTCGTCACCGTCGAGGCATTCGGCCAGGCCAAGCCGGTTCTCAATCTGCAGCTCGGATGGCTTCTCTCCGGCAATCAGCTCGGCGAAGTCTGCGCGAAGCACCTCGGCTATTACGATGCCGAAGGGATCGATCTCAAGTTCCAGGCGGGCGGCCCCAACATCGACGGCGTCGCCGTCGTCGCGTCCGGCCGCTACGAGGTCGGACAGGTCTCGTCCAGCCCTTCGCTGATGCTCGCCGTCTCGCAGGACCTTCCCATCCGCTGTTTCGCGGTGGGGGCCCAGGAGCATCCCTATACGTTCTTCTCCCTGAAGAAGAATCCCGTTCGGGAGCCGAAGGACTTCGTCGGCAAGAAAGTGGGCATCCAGGCGACCGGCGTCATTCTTCTGCGCGCCCTTCTGGCCAAGAACAACATCCCCGAGAAGGACGTCCAGATCGTCACCATCGGGGCCGACATGGCGCCCCTGCTGACGGGCCAGGTCGACGTCGTGACCGGGTGGCTGACGAACACGACCGCCCTCAAGGTGCTCGGCGACCGCGTCGAGATGCGGCTGTGGGATGCGGGCGTCAAGCTCTATCCGCTTCCCTATTACGCCCGCGTCGAGACGATCCAGAAACAGGGCGACGCCCTCGCCAAGTTCCTGCGGGCGACCGGCAAAGGGTGGGCGGCCGCACGGGCGAATCCCGATCAGGCGGTCGGGTTCCTCGTCAAGGAGTTCCCGAACCTCAACGCGCAGGACGAACGGGAGGCGGCCGAGGTGATGTTGAAGTTCGCATTCTCGCCCCGCACGGCGGCGGAAGGATGGGGCACGATGGATCCCGCCGTCTGGCAGGAACAGATCGCCCTCTATGCACAGCTGAACCAGTTCTCGAAGCGGGTGCCGAAGCTCGAGGAGGTCATCACGATGGAGGTGCTGAAGGCGACCGCGGAAACCCGGCCGCGGATCGGCTGACGGGTGCCCCCGATGTTGGCGACACCCGAGAGCCATTTGGCTCGATCCACCACGTCTCCCCGTTCCGCAGCGGCTCGGGCCGTCGACTGCCGCAATGTCGGCGTCCGGTTCATCACGGAGCGGCGGGCCGTCACGGCGCTCGAGAACGTCTCGTTCTATGTGGATGAGGGCGGCTTTCTCGCTCTGCTCGGCCCTTCCGGCTGCGGAAAATCCACCCTTCTCCGCGTCGTGGCCGATCTCATCGCGCCGTCCTCGGGAGCGGTGTCGGTCTTCGGGGTTTCTCCCGAGCAGGCTCGCCGGGAGCGGGCCCTCGGTTTCGTGTTCCAGGATTCGGCCCTGCTTCCGTGGCGAACGGCCCTTCAGAACGTCGAACTGCCGCTCGAGGTCGGCGGGCGGCGCAGCCTCCCGGCCGGAGCCCCGACGCCGCGGGAGCTGCTCAAGCTCGTGGGCCTCGAAGGCTGGGAGAACAACTATCCTCATGAACTCTCGGGCGGCATGCGCCAGCGCGTGGCGATCGCCAGAGCGCTGCTGGGCGGCCCGCGGCTCCTTCTCATGGACGAGCCTTTCGGCGCCTTGGACGAGATTACGCGCGACCGGCTGAACGAGGAGCTTCGCCGGATCTGGCAGGAGACCCGCACGACGATTCTGTTCGTGACCCACTCGGTCTACGAGGCGATCTTCCTGGGTGAGCAGGTTCTGGTGCTCTCTGCCAATCCCGGACGCGTCAGCAGCCTCGTTCCGATCGAGCTCCCTGCCGACCGCACTCTCGTCATCCGGGAGACGCCCGCCTTCGCCTCGGTCGCCGTGCGCCTGCGCGCGGCTCTCGGAGGACACGCATGACGACTCTCGCTCAGCCGCTCGATCTGAGCGGAATCGACGCCGCGGAAGCGGCATTCCTGCGGGCCCAGCAGCGTCAGAGATGGCGCCGGCGCATGCTGCCGTTCCTCGGGATCGCCGCCGCCCTGCTGGTGTGGGCGGCTCTCGTCTACATCTTCAAGGTGCCGCCCTTCGTGGCGCCGTCTCCGCAACTCGTCGCCTGGACGCTGTACGACAAGTTCGGGTTGCTCATGACGAATCTGTGGCCCACCGCGGTGCAGGCCGTCCTCGGCTTCCTGCTCGGCAACATGGCGGCCATCGCGATCGCCACCGTCTTCGTGCACAAGAAGACCGTGGAGGAAGCCTTCTTCCCGGTCGTGGTCCTGGTGAACACGATCCCGGTCGTCGCCAAGGCTCCGATCCTGGTCCTGCTCCTCGGCAACGGCATGGAACCGAAGATCGCGATCGCGGCGCTGATCTGCTTCTTCCCGACGCTGGTGAACATGGTCCGCGGGCTCGAGTCGGTGAATCCGCAGGCCATGGAACTGATGCGCGTGCTGTCCGCATCGCAATGGGAGATCTACTTCAAGCTGCGGTTGCAGAACTCGATCCCGTATCTCTTCTCGGCGCTGAAGATCGCGGCCTCGACGGCCGTCATCGGGTCGATCGTGGGCGAGTGGATCGGGTCGACGGTCGGGATCGGCGCCCTGATCATTCAGGCGACCTATGCGTTCGACTTGGCGCTTCTCTATGCCACCGTGATCGTCGGGTCGACCTTCTCGGTTCTCTTCTTCCTGTCCATCACCATGATCGAGCGCCTCGTCGTCCGCTGGCATCCGCCGGTGACGGCCTGATCTCGACGCCCGCACCCCTTCTGGGAGATCTCATGCAAACGCCGCGCATCCAGGACAATTCCGGTTCCGCCGCCGTCGTGGCAGGGTCGGACGTGGTCGTCGTCGGCGGCGGGCCCGCCGGCTTTTCGGCAGCCGTCGCGGCCCGGCGGGAGGGGGCGTCGGTGACGCTCGTCGAACGCTATCCGTATCTCGGCGGGCTCGCATCCGGCGGAATGGTGCTCGTGCTCGACGACATGCACAACGGCGACGAGGTCACCGTCACAGGCATCTGCATGGAGATGATCGAGCGCATGGCGCGGGTGGGGGCCTGCGTCTACCCGCCGCCGGAGGAGCGCATCGCCGCATGGGACGCCTATTGGAAGTGGGCGCGATGGGGCGTGTTCGATTTCCGGGCCCAGACCAAGCCGGCCCCCATCGTCATGGCTGCGGCGTTCGATCCCGACGGTTGGAAGCGGGTCTCGAACGAGATGATCGCCGAGAGCGGCGTCGACGTCCGGCTTCATTCCTGGTTCTCGGAAGCGATCGTCCAGGACGGACGCATCCGGGGCGTCCTGTGCGAGACGAAATCGGGCCGCCAGGCGATCATGGGCGACGTGATCATCGATACGAGCGGCGACCTCGACGTCGCCGCGGCCGCCGGCGCTGCGTTCACGGAGGGGTCCTACATCCTGACGACCGTCTTCCGGCTCGGCGGAGTCGATACCGAAACCGCCGAGCGTTTTCGCCGCGAGGAGCCGGAGAAATTCGCGCAGATCGACCGTCAGGCCAAGCGCGTCATGGGCGGGTCCTGGGACCTCTGGTGGCTGAAGACCCCGCTTCCCGGAATCGTCTGGTGCAACTGTCCGCACATGACGGGTCTCGACGGTCTCAAGGTCGAGGACATCACCCGTGCCGACTTCGAAGGCCGGAAGCGGATCTACGCGGTGGTGGATTATGTGCGGGCGCACCTTCCGGGTTTCGAGCGCTGCTTCGTGGTCGACGTGGCGCCGCAATTGGGTGTCCGCCAGACGAGGCTCCTCGAGGGCGAGTACGTGGTGACGAAGGACGACGTGCAGGACCGCGTCCATTTCGCGGACACGGTCGCCCGCGGGCGGGACTATTACACGCCGTACCGGTCCATGCTCCCCCGGGAAGTGGACGGATTGATCGTCGCCGGGCGCCACTACTCGGCCACCGAGGCCGCACAGAAGAACTCGCGCGAGATTCCTCCCTGCATGTCCATGGGACAATCAGCCGGCGTCGCCGCGGCGCTCGCCGTCTCGCGCGGGGTCGCGCTGCGCCAGGTCGATGCCCGCTCCATCTGCGAGCGGGTGCGGGCCCAGGGCGGAGACCCGGGCGACATCCCCTCGTCGAACGCAACCATCATGGAGAAGGCCGCGTGAGCGCCCAACAACCGAGTGACCTGCCGCTCTCCGGCATCCGTATCGTCGATTTCACCCAGGTGATGATGGGGCCGGTCGCGACCCAGGTGCTCGCCGATTACGGCGCCGACGTCATCAAGATCGAAAGACCCGGGGCAGGCGACCTGTCGCGCACGTCCTTCCCGAACGATCCGGCGGGTCTCGTCGGGCCGGTCTATTGCTCGCTCAACCGCAACAAGCGCTCCATCGTGCTCGATCTGCGGCGCGAGGATGCGCGCGACGCGGTGCGCCGGCTGATCGCCGTCTCCGACGTGGTCGTGAACAACTTCCGCGCCGGCGTGATGGAGCGGATGGGCTTCGGCTACGATCAGCTCAGAGCCATCAACCCGCGCATCATCTACGCGGTCGGCACGGGGTTCGGGCTCACCGGCCCATACTCCCACAAGGGCGGGCAGGACGTCCTCGCGCAGGCCCTGAGCGGCGTCATGGCGCGCAAGGCCAACAGGGACGAGCCCCTGTCCGTCTATTCGACGACTTTCGCCGACTATTCGGCGGGAATGCATCTGGTCCAGGGCGTGCTCCTGGCGCTGCTGCAGCGGCAGAAGACCGGCAAAGGGCAGATGATCAACGTCTCGCTCTTCGACTCGATGCTCGCCGCGCAGACTCAGGAAGCGGCGTCGGCGCTGATGCGCGGGCGTGAGGTGAACTGGGGCGCGATGCCGCTCACGGGAGTTTTCGAGACGACGGACGGCGCGCTCGTTCTGGTGGGAGCTTTCAAGGCCAATCCCCTGCAGGATATCGGCGTCGCCCTCGGAATCCCGGACCTGCATCTCGATCCGCGGTTCGAGTCGTTCGCCTTGCAGGTGGAGAACAAGCCGGCCCTGCAGGCCATCTTCCGGAAGCGCTTCGGCAGCAACACCACGGCCTTTTGGATCGAACGGCTCGAGGAGCAGGATCTGCTGTGCGCTCCCGTGAGGACCCTCGCGGAGGCGCTGTCCGACGAGCAGACCGCGATCAACGGCATGATCCTGGAGGCGGACGGCGTCGTCGAGCGCGTGCGCGTCGTCGGCTCGCCGATCCATCTGGAGGATGCTCCCGTGACCATCCGGATTCCGCCCGCCGATCTCGGCCAGCATACGGACGAGGTGCTCGCGGAACTCGGGATCCGGAACAGGGAGCATGCCGCCTGATGCCCATCCGGTTCGAGGTCAGCGAGCACGTGGCTCGGGTCACGATCGACCGGCCCGAGGTGATGAACGCCATCGACCGCGAGGCCGAAGCCGAACTGCTTCGGATCTGGGCGGCGATCGAGGCCGACCGGACCGTGCGGCTGGTGATCCTGACCGGAGCCGGCGAGAGAGCCTTCTCGGCGGGTGCCGACATGAAGGCCGGCAGCGGAGCGTCCGGGCTCGAGTACTGGGCCACGGAGCGCCTCGGGGGGTTCGGCGGGATCGCGCTGCGCGACACGCTCGACGTGCCCGTGATCGCCCGCGTCAACGGCCACGCCCACGGGGGCGGTTTCGAGATGGTGCTGGGCTGCGACATCGTCGTCGCCGCCGAGGAGGCGACCTTTGCCCTCCCGGAGCCCCGGGTCGGACGCATGCCCCTGGATGGCGGAATGACGCTGCTGCAGCGCCAGATCCCCTTCCGGCAGGCCATGGGGATTCTTCTGACCGGCCGCCGCATCGCCGCCAGGGAAGCCCTGGATTTAGGCATCGTGAACGAGGTCGTGCCGCGAGCAAGTCTCGACGCCGCGGTCGACCGCTGGACCGCCGACATCCTGAGCTGTGCGCCTCTCTCGGTCCGGGCGATCAAGCAGGTGGTTCGGCGCACCGCCCATCTGACGGCCCGGGAGGCGCAGGCCGCACGCCTCCCGGCCGTGGTGGAAGCTCTACGCTCCGCCGACGCGGAGGAGGGCGTTCGCGCTTTCGTCGAAAAGCGCAGACCCGTCTGGCAAGGGAACTGAGCCGTGCCCTACGTGATCACCGACGCCTGCATCGACGTGAAGGACAAGAGCTGCCTGATGGCCTGTCCGGTCGACTGCATCTACGAAGGGGGCCGCACCCTCTACATCCAGCCGGACGAATGCATCGATTGCGGGCTCTGCGAAACCGTGTGCCCCGTCGCCGCCATCCACGCGGACGATCGCATTCCCAAAGAACTCAGGCCGTTCATTGCCGTAAACCGCGAGTTTTTCGGGCCGGACGTGACCGGCTGGGGCTCGCCACGGGGAGCCGACCGGCGCTATACCACGCCACAGGACCATCCCGTCGTCACCGCCTGGCCGCCCCGGTCCGCGGCTGCCGAGTAATCCTTGCACGCTGCATCTCTGCACTACTTTCGAGAGGTTGTCCGAACCGGGTCGGTGCGCAAGGCGGCCGGGGTCCTCAACGTCGCGTCGAGCGCCGTGAACCGCCAGATCCTGAAGCTCGAGGACGAGTTCGGCGCTCGCCTGTTCGACAGGCAGGCGACCGGCATGCGGCTGACGCTGGCCGGCGAGCTGCTGCTTCGCCATGTCACCGCGACGCTCCACGACTTCGACCGCGTGCGCGCCGAGATCGACGACCTCAAGGCCGCCCGGTCGGGCCATGTTTCCATCACGGCGGTCGATTCCCTCCTGGTGGATTTCCTGCCCCGTGCGATCGACCGCTTTCGGGGCGACTTTCCGGCGGTCAGCTACACGGTGCTGGCCACCCAGCCGACCGATGTGCCCGAGCAGGTGGCCGACGGGGTCGCCGACGTGGGCTTCACGTTCGTGAGCCAGGTGCCTCCGACGGTCCGCTTCCTGGCGGAGATCTCCGCTCCCATCGGCGTCGTCATGCCGGCGGAGCATCCGCTCGCCCTCGACACCGCCGTCGAATTCGAGGCGGCCCGCCGCTTTCCTCTGCTGGCACAAGGGGATCCCCTTCCGCGCTCGGCGGACATCGACCCGGCCTTCGCCAAGTTCAGAGCGGGGCTCCAGCCGAAACTCGTCTCGAACTCCATCCAGATGCTGAAGGTCGCCCTGCGGCTCAACCAGGGGATCGCCTTCTTCACGCGGCTCGGCTTCCTCGAGGAGATCGAACGAGGCGAGCTTGCTTGGCGTCCCTTCAAATCGCCGGCCATCAACACGCTGAAACTCGGGGTGCTCGTTCCCTCCGGCCGCTCCTTGAGCCCGCCGGCGCAACACATCGTCCGCAGGCTCACCGACGATCTGCGCCGGTTTGCCGGGTAGATCGAACTGGCATGCAGGCGGAAGCATTTCTCATGAGTTTCCCGTCGTCCCGAAGATCAGGAAGCGAAGATCGCTCCTGTCCCAGTTCAGAAGACCTCTAATGTACTGTCTTCGACTTGCGGAGATCGTCCCCGGACGCTAGCTACCACTTCCAACGTGCCCTCCAGTTCCATTGCAGTGGGTGACGTTCAACAAGAGCCGGCCTTGGCATCCTGGTTTCACGGTCGACAGGACTTGCCCCGCCGGGGATGTCCCCTGTCCGATCTGCGGGACAAGCTGCGCCGCGTCGGCCTGCGCCCGACGCGCCAGCGGGTTTCCCTGGGCTGGCTCCTGTTCGGCAAGGGCGACCGGCACATCACGGCGGAGATGCTGTTCGAGGAAGCCGGCCGCGCGCGCGTGCCGGTTTCGCTCGCGACCGTCTACAACACCCTGCACCAGTTCACCGAAGCGGGGCTCCTGCGCCAGCTCGCGGTCGACGGAACCAGGGCCTATTTCCGCACGTGCTTCGGCTGGTCATCGGGCCGGATCACCGCCTGTTGCTGCCGGCTGCGGCGCTCCTGGGCGGCGCCATTCTCATTGCCGCGGACTCGCTCGCACGCACGCTCGTCGCTCCTGCCGAAATCCCGGTCGGAATTCTCACCGCTTGTATCGGCGCTCCCTTCTTTCTGGCGATCCGCATCGGCGGACGGGGGAGGAAGCTCGCATGACGCTGACAGCCCGGCGGGTCACCTACCGGTTCGGTGGCCGCCCGCTGGTACGGGACATCGACCTGCACGTCGCGCCCGGAACCTTTACGGTCGTCGTGGGGCCGAACGGAGCCGGCAAGTCGACGCTGCTGAAGCTCCTTGCCGGGGAGATCAGACCGCACTCGGGCGAGGTGCTGCTGGATGGCCGTCCGTTGCCCGAATACGCGCCCTGGGAGCTCGCGTGCCGCCGCGCCGTGATGTCTCAGGCGACCATGGTCTCATTTGCGTTCACCGTCCTTGAAGTCGCGCGGCTCGGGCTCGAAGGCGTGGGGCGCGGGTTGTCCGGAGCGGACCGTGAGCGGATTGCGATGCGGGCTCTCCGGCGGGCAGATGTCGCCCACCTCGCCGGAAGATCCTTGCAGCACTTGTCGGGCGGAGAGCAGCAGCGCGTCCATTACGCGCGAACCCTCGCGCAACTCGACGCCGGGCGGACCGCGTGCGGCGGCAAAAGCCAAATCGTCTTCCTGGACGAGCCGGTCGCGAGCCTCGATCTGAAGCATCAGCTCGGGTTGATCGAGGAGGCGATGCGGCTCGCGCGCTCCGGCCTTGCGGTCATCGCGATCATGCACGACCTCCAGCTCGCAACCCAATGCGCGGATCGCCTGCTGGTTCTCCGCGAAGGCCGGTGCGTCGCGGATGGGCGGCCCGAGGACGTCCTCACGGCTGCCATCATCCGTTCGGTGTTCGAGGTCGCACTCCCGGAAGAACCGCCTTCCAGGCTTCCTTGGGCGATGATCGGGGCCGACGGTCCCCAGGGCTTCGGAGAGGTCGGCCCCGACGCTGCGCCGGCGAACGCAGCTGAGGAATGACCGGGAGGGCAGGGGCTTGCGGCCGCGCGCGGATCTGCGCGATGCATACGGAGCGTGCTCTGCGTCGGCCGGCCCTCTCTCTGCTCGGGCCCAAAAGGAAAGCTTGCATGATCCTGGTATTCGGATCCATCAACATGGACCTCGTCGCGCGCGTGCGGACGATCGCCCGTCCGGGCGAGACGGTCCTGTCGCGCAGGGCGGACACGTTCTTCGGCGGGAAGGGGGCCAACCAGGCGGTTGCCGCCGCCCGCGCATCCCGTGGCGGACCGGTCCCCGTCGCCATGGCGGGAGCGGTCGGGAACGATCCGTTCGGCAGAGCGTGCCTGGATAACCTGCGGGAGAACGGGGTCGACGCCCAGGCCGTCCGCATCGTCGCCGAGCCGACGGGCTGCGCCTTCATCACGGTCGACGAAAGAGGCGAAAACGCCATCACGGTCGCGAGCGGGGCCAACATGGCCGTCCACTCGGCCGATCTGCCTGACGACCTCCTCTCGAAGGCCTCCGCGCTGGTGCTGCAGATGGAGGTGCCGCTCGCGGAGAGCCTCGCGGTCGCCCGTAGGGCCCGCCAGCAGGAGAGCAAGGTCCTATGGAATTTCGCGCCCGCCCCGAGCGAGGCGGATCGTGTCCTCCTAGGTGAGGCTCTCGCAGTCACGGATGTCCTGATCGTCAACGAGCATGAGGCAAGCACCACGGCCGCTCTCGTCTTCGGCGGCGACTTCGGCGACCATGAGGCGGCCGCCGCCGGACTCTCGCAGGAGCGTGGCGTCGTCTGCGTCGTGACCGCAGGCGCCCGCGGTGCCACGGCCATGATCCCGGACGGAGCACGGATCCATGCCTCGGCCCGCGCCATCGTGCCTGTCGACTCGACGGGCGCGGGCGATACCTTCGTGGGGGTGCTGGCGGCCGGGCTGGCCGAAGGGCACCGGGTCGGCGAAGCGATGCGCAGGGCATGCCTGGCGGCCTCGCTTTCCTGCCTCGTTCCAGGAGCCCAGGCCGGAATGCCGTTCCGGGATGAATTGAACGAGCACCTCTCCCTCGAATCCGTCTCCACCGTGAAGGAGTGGCCCCCATGAGGGGCACGACGGTACGAGATCAGGGCGATAGCGGCCGCGGGGCATTCGTCGTCCCTCCCATACTGTGATATTGATCACGGACACTCGCAGACGATGAGAGTAGATGTCGGCGGGGAGTCCTAGAGCTCCGCAACTTCATTGCTCACCGCCGGCCGACGCCACCGAATGCCCGGCAGAGGCTCATTTGCAGCAGGAGGATTTCATGACACTCCAGATCGGCGATGTCGCTCCAGACTTCGAGGCCGAGACCACGGAAGGGCGTATCCGGTTTCACGACTGGATCGGCGACTCCTGGTGCGTGCTCTTCTCCCACCCGAAGGACTTCACGCCGGTCTGCACGACCGAGCTCGGCTATATGGCCCGCGTGAAGCCGGAGTTCGACCGCCGCAACGTGAAGATCGTCGGGTTCAGCGTCGATCCGGTCGGCAATCACGCCCGCTGGGCGGAGGACATCCGTGAGACCCAGGGCCATGCGCCGAATTACCCGATGATCGGCGACCCTGATCTCACGATTTCGAAGCTCTACGGAATGCTTCCGGCGAGCACGGCCGGCACTTCGGAGGGACGGACGCCGGCAGACAATCAGACCGTGCGCAACGTGTTCGTGATCGGGTCCGACAAGAAGATCAAGCTGATCCTCGTCTATCCGATGACCACGGGCCGCAATTTCGACGAGGTGCTGCGGGTCATCGATTCGCTCCAGCTGACGGCCAAGCACAGGGTGGCGACGCCGGTGAACTGGAAGCAGGGCGAGGACGTGATCATTGCCGGCTCCGTCTCGGACGACGAAGCGAGGACGATCTATCCGCAAGGCTGGAAGGCGCCGAAGCCCTATATCCGCATCGTGCCGCAGCCTCGGGCCTGACCGGTCCATCCCCGCCGGCTGCGTTGTCCCAAGAGCAACGCAGCCGGCGGGTTCATCGGAGCGGCCATGATGGTCACGGCGGTCCTCTCCCGGCCGGGTTCGGGCTCCCTCGGTCGCAGGCCGCAGGTCGATGCCTTCTTCGAGCGGCGCACCTGCAGCGTTCAATATGTCGTATCTGACCCGGCCACCCGCCGTTGCGCGTTGATCGACCCGGTTCTCGATTTCGACGAGAAGTCCGGCTGCACCGCCACATCGTCCGCCGACGCTCTGCTCGACTTCGTCTGCGAGCGCGACCTCTCGGTCGAGTGGATTCTCGACACGCATCCGCACGCGGATCACTTTTCAGCGGCCGGGTATCTGAAGGACAGAACCGGCGCGAAGACCGCGATCGGCGAGCGCGTGGTCGACGTTCAGCGGCTCTGGAAGGAGATCTACAATCTGCCGGACGATTTCAGACCCGACGGCTCGCAATGGGACCGCCTGTTCGCCGACGGCGAGGCCTTTACGATCGGAGAGCTCGAGGCGAGCGTTCTCTTCTCGCCGGGTCACACGCTCGCGTCCGTGACGTACGTCGTCGGTGACGCTGCCTTCATCCACGACACCCTCTTCATGCCTGATTTCGGCACGGCGCGGTGCGACTTCCCCGGGGGCGACGCCGGTGCCTTGTGGCGGAGCATTCAGCGCATTCTCGGCCTGCCGGACAGCACTCGGCTGTTCTCGGGGCACGACTACATGCCGGGCGGCCGTCCGCCCGCCTGGGAGAGCACGGTCGCAAGCCAGAAGACCCACAACGCCCATCTCAGGCAGGCGTGCTCGGAGGAGGAGTTCATCGTCCTCCGCAAGGCCCGGGACGCCACACTTCCGATGCCGAGGCTGATCCTGCAGGTCTTGCAGGTGAACATCGCGGGCGGGCGCCTGCCGGCGCCGGAGGACAACGGCGTCCGCTACCTGAAGATCCCCCTCGACGCCCTCGCCGGCGTGGCACGGGAGTAGGTCGGCGAGGCTGATCGAAGAGGGGCGCCGATCCGGCCTTCGCCGAACATCGAAATCGCGCGGCGTGATCGCGCCGCGTGATCAAGTCGTGGCCGTTCTCGGTTTTCGGGCCGCCGCAGAACCGACGGCGGGCATGCGAGCGGGCCGGCCGTCACAGACCGTCCGTCCGGCCGAACCGATCGTGTTCTACCGAGAAACGAATCTCCGCTCTGGTGAGGCCGATATCCTTCAGCAGGTGGTCCGGCATCGCCAGCATCTCGCGACGGGCGCGGCGATGAGCGGCGCGGCGACCCGCTCCCGTCACAAAGGCGAAGATTCGGGCCGTCAGCCGCTTGACGCCGATACCGCCTGCGGCGGCTTCGCCGTCGAACACGGTTCCACGCTCCACTGCATGGCTCGTCATGGACATGATCGTTCTCCTTCGATGATCCTGCAGCCGTCAGCGAAAGCTGCTCCGAACGCGAGAACACCCTGCGCTCGTGTCAGCCGGCACCGTGCCGGATTGCGGTGCTGCGTTCCGTGAGCGGGCTCACATTCTCCGGTCGAGGGAGTGGAATTCGGCGATCCGGGCGATCGAGCGTGGGGGCGGGCCTCAGGACGGCTCGGGCAAAGCCGACGAATGGAGCGGGACTCCGGTCACACTCCGGTCACGCC
>CAVRRI010000036.1:0-26282 GCA_963723525.1 uncultured Alphaproteobacteria bacterium | reverse complement strand
GAGGAGGCGTTTCTCGCCGACTGGCTGGCCAACAAGACTCCGGGGAACGTGGCACAATGGATGTCGACCAGTCACGTGTTCGTCGCAGAGGAGCGGAGCCGCATCATCGGCGTCGCAGCGCTCACCGGCTCAGGGCACATCACGCTCAATTACGTCGCTCCGGAGGCTCGCTTCACGGGCGTCAGCAAGGCGCTGCTACGCACGGTGGAGGACAAGGCCGTGGAACTCGGTTGCGATGCCTGCACTGTGCAGAGCACGAAGACTGCCGAGCGGTTCTACAGGGCGGCGGGATACCGGAGCAGAGCTGTCTCCCCGCAGGCCATCTGGGAAAATCCGTTGCGGGTCCGGGATTTGGCACCCCGTCGCCGGCAGCATAGAAGCCCAAGCGAAGGGGCTCCCTTGGGAGCTTCGGTCATTTGTTGAACGTGGTCCTGCCGAGAGGCTCCGCGCTTTCCGGTGGAGACCGATGGTCGAGGAGGCTCGCTCCGCCCGGCTGCCATCGGTGCCATTCCTTACGGATACGAATCAGCCCGCGCGCGGCCGAAATCCATGCTAGTTAGGGCGAGTCCTTACTGAACTCCGACTAGCGCAAGTTAGTTTTCTGCGTGGGTCGGATGGGGAGTCAAGGCCGGGTAGTCAAAAGAGAAGGCCAAGCGAGCACCGGCAGGACCTGGACCACGCCCGAGACCTGGGCGATCCGCGCAAGCTGCTGCCATGCCGCCGAGGCCGGCAGCAGGCCACCTCGCGCTCATCGATGACTGCCGAACAACGCAGAAGAGGGCATAGCCCGGGAGCAAGACCATGGCCGTACAACGCGCTCGATCGACGTACAGTGACCAGAACAACAAGCTCACCTCGAACCTGGGCAGCAAGGAAAACGGGTTTCTCGTGGCGCCCGGGGCGGAGGCCATGCTCTCCACCGTTGCGGAGGGGCAGCGCGAAATGTTGAGTTTCGTGGCGATGCGCCTGGAGAAGGACAGCGACTTCATCCGCGAAGCAACGGCATGCCGGAGTTGGCCCGACATTCTGGCCGTCCAGTCGCGGTTCGTGCAGGAGATGTTCCGCGATTATTCGACCGAGGCCACCAAGATGTTGGCCCTCTGCTCGAGCAACGTTGCACCTCACGACTGATCCGACCGCTGGTTGCAATCCTCAAGCAGGGTGCTCAAGGGCAGACATAGCCTTGAGCACCATCCGAGACGCAGCGCATACCGTTCGGCAGCACCAAGCCTCCACGGCCGTCCGGCGCGACATAGGCGCCGTTCGGCAGCGTGAAGCCGCCGGACGGGTCGGCGGCCACAATCGTTCCGTCCGGCAGCGTGAAGCTGCCTGCGCCGTCGTAGATGATGCGCTTGCTTGCGGGCGGCCCGACGGCGGCCGGAGGTGCTTGCGAGACCGCGGGAGGGGAAGGGGTGATGCATCCCGCCAGAGGAAACAGTGATGCAAAAAGCAAAGTCCACGCCCGCATGAGAGCTCCCAAGCATTGTTCGCGTCGCTGGGCATGCTAGCCGCTTTTTGTTCATTCTTGATTGCAACCGTCGCGAATTGATCCTGGATCTCCTTGGCCGGAGCTCATGGATGCCGCCGGCATGCGAGTTCGTCATTCGAAAACCGTGGCAGGAGAAGGCGCCTTGCGAAGACGAAGGCGGCCACCCATTTGGATGGCCGGAGGTGCTTCTGCCCCGGAACCCCTTGTGTGCGCCTCCAGACTGGCCCTCGCGCCCCTCAGACGCGAGGGCATTTGTTTGCCCGCTGCGGATCCCTTGCCGCGCGACGCACGTGGGGCCGGCGAGAAGGGCAATGCTACGCCATTCCCCGGCGGGGACGCCTCTTGCCATCCTTCAGCGCACAGGAGCGAGGCTGGCAGTAGGCCTGCCTTTCGACCATGAGCCGCCGGTGCGTGCGGCGACCGAAGCCCCGGTGGAGCTGGGGCGTCTGGTCAGAGGGTATGCCTCGCCTTCAAAGTCCCGTGCCGGTTCTGCCTCGCATGAAGTACCAGATGCCGACGGCCACGAGGACCAGCACGATGATCAGCCACCAGTAGTCGGCGATGCCTCCCGCCGTCGCGTCGGGCGCTGGAGTCGTGGGCGCCGTGGTGGTGGCAAGAGCCGATGACGCGGCAAGCAAGTAACCGGAGATCCCGGCAAGATTCGTGCGCATATTGCCCTCCTGGAACATCTTCAGGCGAAAGGGTCCCCTTCACCGTTGAAAATGCGGCACAAGACGATCGAGAGCCGAGCCCACGTCGTGGAAACATCAGCCCTCAAGAGCACAACGCCCAAGCTCATGAGCTGTTCGAGTGGCTTTGCTGCCTATGCCTCGCATTTCTGTGATTAGACACTCCCTTGGGATACGGTCACTCTTCGAACAATGGCGTATCGGATCGACGCCACTCCTTGAACTGTAAGCCGGAGAAGGGCTTGAGGGCGCATCCCCTTGGGCCCTTTTCTCGATGGCGGATTGGTTTTTCGAGTGGGCTCGGCGACGCGGCGTTCAGCGTAAAACGACAAACCCCGCTCGGCGGCGATACGAGCGGGGTTCCGGCAAGACGAGGAGCGAACGCCTGCTTTCGAGGCTTGGGGGCCAGTATGGCGCAGACGTGGTTAGCGGATCCTTAAGCGAGTCCCGGACCGCTCGCGCCCCTCCGTCGGGCGAGGCGCGCAGGGTGGATCGGCTATCGCCGGCGTCGTTCCCTGCCGGGCCGCCTCGCCGGATCTCCCATGTAGGGCGCGGTGACCACCGTCGCGATGGCGCATCGTTTTGCGCGGACAACCGGGTCCACTTGTCCGCACGATGCGCGCATCGGACCCAAAAGTGGACCCCACTTTTAGGATCCATGATGCTCTTTCTCTTAAAGCAGCGCATCGTTCGCGGACAACCGGGGCCACTTGCCGCACGATGCCTAAGAGAGCAGGTAAGCCCAGCGCAGCCCGTGTGCGGCCACGGCGAGCCCGAGCCCGCACCATAGACCTGCCGTGATCCGGCCGACGCGCGTCGTGAAAATCGGCATGGGCGTCTCCATCGTGGCTTTCCATTTCATGGGGAAGACGCTTCCGATCATGTTTGGTTCGGGCTCCGGTCGACCTTGAGTGATGTATGGTTCACGAACCGTGAACCCGGTCGAGGGCAGCATGTGGCTCGATCGTCGGCAGGGGGCCGGTGGCGGCCGGACCCCTTTTCACGACGCTGGAAACTGGTTTAGAGCATCGGACCCAAAAGTGGACCCCACTTTTGGGTCCGATGCTCTTTCTCTTAAGCAGCGCATCGTTTTGCGCGGAAAACCGGGTCCACTTTTCCGCACGATGCGGTAGGGCAAAGCGGCGCGGCGAAACTACTCGAGGAACGATCGCCAACATTCTATGATGTCTTATCAAAATGCCGACGCTTCGGCGCGTGCCGGAAGACTGGAATGCGTGAATTTTCCCTGACGTCGCTGATCGCGGAGGCGTTCAACGCCCATCGCGGCTGGAAGCGGCAATGGCGGGCTCCGGAGCCGAAACTGTCCTACGATGCCGTGATCGTCGGGGGCGGCGGCCATGGCCTCGCGACGGCCTATTACCTCGCCAAGGAGCACGGCCTGCGCAACATCGCGGTGTTGGAGAAGGGATGGATCGGCGGCGGCAATACCGGCCGGAACACCACGATCATCCGCTCGAACTACCTCTATGACGAGAGCGCGGCCCTCTACGAACACGCGATGAAGCTCTGGGAGGGATTGTCCCAGAACCTCAACTACAACGTCATGTACTCGCCGAGGGGCGTACTGATGCTCGCCCACAGCCTTCATGACGTCCAGGTGTTCAAGCGTCACGTCTACTCCAACCGACTGAACGGCATCGACAACGAGTGGCTGACGCCGGAGGAGGCCAAGGCCTTCTGTCCGCCGCTCAACCTTGCGCGGGAGATGCGCTATCCTGTCCTTGGAGCCGCCCTGCAGCGGCGCGGCGGTGTCGCGCGGCACGATGCGGTGGCGTGGGGCTATGCTCGCGCGGCGGATGCGCTCGGCGTCGACATCGTTCAGAATTGCGAGGTGACGGCGATCCGCCGCGGCGCCAACGGCGCCGTCGCGAGCGTCGAGACCACGAAGGGTCCGATCCGTACGGGGCGCGTCGGCGTGGTGGCGGCGGGCCATACGAGCGTCGTCATGGATCGGGCGGGCTTGAGGATGCCGATCGAGAGCTTCCCGCTCCAGGCGCTCGTGTCGGAGCCGGTGAAGCCGGTGTTCCCGTGCGTAGTGATGTCGAACGCGGTCCACGCCTACATTTCCCAATCCGACAAGGGCGAGCTCGTCATCGGCGCCGGGACGGACCAGTACGTGTCCTACAGCCAGCAAGGCGGCATCCACATCACGACCCATACGCTCGACGCCATATGCGAGCTGTTCCCGCAGTTCTCACGCCTTCGGATGCTGCGCTCCTGGGGCGGGATCGTGGACGTGACGCCGGACCGCTCGCCGATCATCGGCACGACGCCGGTTCCCGGCCTGTTCGTCAATTGCGGCTGGGGCACCGGGGGCTTCAAGGCGACGCCGGGCTCGGGCCACGTCTTCGCTCACACCATCGCCAAAGGCGAGCCGCATCCCCTCAACGCTCCCTTCACGCTCGATCGGTTCCGCACCGGCCGGCTGATCGACGAAGCCGCAGCTGCGGCCGTCGCGCACTAGCGCATCGTGCGGACAAGTGGACCCGGTTGTCCGCGCAAACGATGCGCTGCTTGCAAAAGGGGGGCATCGGATCGATCCCAAAAGTGGATTCCACTTTTGGGTCCGATGCGCGCATCGTGCGGACAAGTGGACCCGGTTTTCCGCGCTAAACGATGCGCTGCTTGCAAAAGGGGAGCATCGGATGGATCCCGAAAGTGGATTCCACTTTTGGGTCCGATGCTCTAGCGAAACTTCCATGCTGCTCGTGACCTGTCCGTATTGCGGCCCGCGCCCCGAACTGGAATTCCGCAACGGCGGCGAGGCCCATATCGCCCGCCCGGCGGACCCCTCCGCCGTCGACGACGAGGCCTGGGCGGCGTTCCTCTTCTTCCGCACGAATCCGAAAGGGCTTCATCGGGAGCGGTGGTACCACTCCCATGGCTGCCAGCGCTGGTTCAATGCGGTCCGCGACACGGTGAGCGACCGCATCCTTTCAACCTACAAGGCCGGCGGGCCGCCGCCGGAGCTCACGCGGGAGAACCCGTGATGCTCCCTCGGAACCGACTGCCCCGGGGCGGCCGCATCGACCGGTCGAGGCCGCTCTCCATGACGTTCGACGGCCGGTCGCTGCAGGGCTACGCGGGCGACACCGTCGCGTCCCTGCTCCTTGCGAACGGCGTCCTCCTCGCCGCCCGCTCGTTCAAGTACCACCGGCCGAGGGGCGTCGTGACTCACGGGTCCGACGAGCCGAACGCTCTCCTGTGGATCGATCGCGGACCGGGCCGGCGGGATCCGAACAACCGTGCCACGGTGGCGGAGGCCCGGCCCGGGCTCGTCGCGGTTTCGCAGAACCACTGGCCGTCGCTTCGTTTCGATTTCGGCGCGGTGAACGACCTGCTCTCCCCGATTGTCGTGGCGGGCTTCTACTACAAGACCTTCATGTGGCCGCGGTCCTTCTGGGACAAGGTCTATGAGCCCTGCATCCGCGCCGCCGCCGGCCTCGGCAGGGCGCCGACCGAAACGGATGCGGACCGCTATGCCAACCGTCATGCCCATTGCGACGTGCTCGTGGTGGGCGCGGGCCCGGCCGGTCTCGCCGCCGCGCTCGCGGCGTCGGAGGCCGGCAAGCGCGTGATGCTCGTCGACGAGCAGGCGGAACCCGGAGGCTCGCTCCTGCATGACGTGACATCCTCAATCGACGGTGTGCCGGCGCAGGACTGGGTGGCTCAGACGGTCGCGACCCTCGACGGGCGCGAGAACGTGCTCGTTCTCCCGCGCATAACGGCCTTCGGCTACTACAATCATAATCATATCGTGCTCGTGGAACGTCTCACGGACCATCTGGAGGCGCCGCCGCCGAACCTGGCGCGGGAAAGAATGTGGCAGGTGAGGGCAGGGGAGGTCGTGCTCGCAACGGGCTCGCACGAGCGGCCCCTCGTCTTCGCCGATAACGATCACCCTGGCATCATGCTGGCCGACAGCATCCGCGCCTACGTCAACCGCTATGCGGTCGCGCCGGGCCGCCGGATCGTCATCGCGACCTGCGGGGACTCGGCCTATGCGGCGGCGAGGGACGCCAAAGCGGCCGGAATCGACGTCACGCTGCTCGATCTCAGATCCGAAGCCGATATCGGTCCCGTGCTGGGGACGCTCCGCAGCGAGGGCGTGACCGTCTTGACCGGCCACACCGTCGTCGGGTCGACGGGACGCAGGCGCGTGACGGGCCTCGTGGTCGCTCCGGTCGACCGGGACGGACGCGTCGTCGCGCGCCGCACGCTGCCCTGCGACGCCGTCGGCCTATCCGGCGGATGGACGCCCGCCGTCCACCTGTTCTCCCAGTCGCGCGGCACGCTACGCTTCGATCCGGCCCTCGACGCCTTCGTGCCCGGGCGGTCGGCGCAGGCTGAGCGCTCCGCCGGCGCCGCGAAGGGCACCTACGACCTCGCCTCCTGCCTGGAAGAGGGCTTCCGAGCAGGAAACGAAGCAGCCGGCGGCCGAGCAGCCCGCAGATTCCGGGCGACGCCGTCCTGGAGCGGTTTCCAGCCGGTGCGCCTCATGCCGACCGACCGGGACCCCGCCCGGATCCGCGCCTTCGTCGATTTCCAGCACGACGTCACCGCCAAGGACATCGACCTCGCCATCCGGGAAGGCTTCGAATCCGTGGAGCATGTGAAGCGCTACACGACGACCGGCATGGCGACCGATCAGGGCAAGACGTCGAGCATGAATGCGCTCGGCCTCATCGCCCGGGCGCTCGACAAGAGCATTCCGTCGGTCGGCACCACGACCTTCCGGCCGCCCTACACGCCCGTCACGGTCGGAGCGCTCGTGGGTCCCGCCCGCGAGGCGCTGTTCGATCCGGTCCGCACCACCCCCATTCACTTGTGGGCGGTCGAACAGGGCGCCGCATTCGAGAATGTCGGGCTCTGGAAACGTGCCTGGTACTTCCCGCTAGCCGGCGAGGACAGGCACGCCGCCGTCGCCCGGGAATGCCTGGCCGTACGCCGGACCGTCGGCATCTTCGACGCCTCCACGCTCGGCAAGATCGAGGTCGTCGGCCCCGACGCGGCGGAGTTCATGAACCGCCTCTACATCAATGCCTGGACGAAACTCGAACCCGGACGCTGCCGCTATGGGCTGATGCTGAAAGAGGACGGCTTCATCCTGGACGACGGCGTCGTGGCACGCCTCGCTCCCGACCGTTTCCACGTGACGACGACTACCGGCGGAGCCGCGCGGGTTCTCGCCCACATGGAGGACTACCTGCAGACCGAGTGGCCGGACCTCAAGGTCTTTCTCACCTCGATCACCGAGCAGTTCGCGGTCGTCGCCCTGCAGGGACCGAAGGCGCGTGAGGTTCTCGAGCCGCTCGTCGCCGATATCGATCTGTCGAGGGAGGCCTTCCCGCACATGGCCGTCCGCAGCGGCTTCGTCGCCGGCGTGCCGTGCCGGCTGTTCCGGGTCTCCTTCACGGGCGAACCGGGCTACGAGATCAACGTCCCTGCTGACTACGGCCGGTCGGTCTGGGAGGCCATCGTCGAGCGCGGGCAAGCCTTCGGCATCACGCCCTACGGCACGGAGGCCATGCATGTCCTGCGCGCCGAGCGGGGCTTCATCGCCGTCGGGCAGGAGACGGACGGAACCGTGACGCCGGATGATCTCGGCCTTGGCGGCCTGGTCGGGAAGGCGAAACCCGATTTCGTCGGCAAGCGCTCGCTCGCGCGGCCCGACGTCGTCGCGCCGGGACGCAAGCAGCTCGTTGGCCTCTTGACCGCGGATCCGCGGGAGGTGCTGGACGAGGGGGCGCAGATCGTCGAAACGGCGGACCAGCCGATCCCCATGCGCATGCTCGGCCATGTCACGTCGAGCTACTGGAGCGCCAATTGCGAACGCTCGATCGCCCTGGCCCTTGTGGCCGGGGGCCGTTCGCGGATCGGCGAGACCCTGCAAGCGACGACGCCTTCTGGCTTCACGACGGTGCGGGTGACGGAGCCGGTGTTCTTCGATGCTCGGGGGGAGCGCGTCCATGCCTGAGACGAAATTCGCTGCGCGCAGGATAGCCCTGAGCGACCAAGTCTCTCGAACGGCAGCCGGGATCCTGATCGCGGCCGAGAAGCCGATGGCCCGCTTTTCCCTCCGTCTGCAGGAGAAGGCCGCGGCCGAGATCGGCGCCGTCGCAGGCTTCCGTTTCGACCAGCCGATCCTTCGCGCCGGTATGGAGGGTGATCGGCTGTCGGCGCGGCTCGGGCCCGACGAGTGGCTCGTCGTCGGTCCCGAGGCCGATGCGGAGACGATCGCCCGCGACATCCAGGCGGGACTCTCGGGCCGGTTCTTCTCGCTCGTCGATATCGGCCACCGCAATGCCGGCCTCCGGGTGAGCGGGAAGCACGCTGCCGAGGTGCTGAACGCGGGCTGTCCGATCGACCTCGCCGATGCGTCGTTCCCGGTCGGGGCGGCGACCCGCACTTTGCTCGGCAAGTCCGAAATCGTGCTCATCCGCCGCGCGACCGACCGCTATCAGGTCGAATGCTTCCGCTCGTTCGCCGCCTACGTGCACGGCTTCCTGAGCGAGGCGGCACGGGATTTCGAAGGGTCCCGAACCGCGCATGAAGACTTGCGTCACCGCGCCTCGGACGCGGAGCCTTCGACGGGATCAGCTCCGCCGGTCGAAGGGAGATAGCCGATCAGGTACCGCGCGTCGGCATCGTCCAACCCGGGAAACGCCATGCTGGCCTTCGGGATCATCTCGTGCGGGGCGGCGAGATACCGGTCAAGAAGGGCCTCGCTCCAGCGCCCCTCCCGCGCCGCCAGCGCCCGCATCGCCGGCGAGTACGAAAAGCCCTCCTGCGAGGCGATCGGGCGGCCAACGATCCCGCGCAGGTTGGGGCCCTGCAGGTTCGGCTCGTCCGACTGCACGGGATGGCATGCGAAGCAGTACTGGAACAGATTCTCGCCGCGGACCGCCGCATCCTCGGCGTGAGCGGCCGAGGCGGCGATCGCGCCGATCAGGCCGAGACGGAGCGCCGGACGATCGAGACTCACTGCGAGGGACGCGCCTTACGGATCACCATGAGCCTCTCTGCGCCGGATTCGGGCAGCCAGATTTCGCCGGGCCGGCCGAGGATCTGGCGCACGTTGGCGTCGGGTTCGGAGTTCGGGTAGCTCATGAAAGTCTCGGTTTCGGGATCGAAGGAAAGGACTGCGTCGGCGCCCCAGTCCGAGATCCAGACGGTATCGCGCTCGTCGACATAGACCGCGTAGGCCTGGGGCTTGTCGCCGGGCAGCTTCCATTCGCGCCAGGCCTTCGTCTTGGGGTCATAGAGGCCGAGTTGGCCGGCATTCCACTCAGAGACCCAGATCCGGCCCTGCGAATCCGACCATACCCGGCGGGCGCCCTGCCCCGGGGTGGGCGGCTCGATCACGGTCGCCTCTCCGGTCGTCCTGTCGATCCGGGCGATGTGGTTGCCGGCGAGCGAGGCATAATAGACCTCGCCCTCCGGAGTGGCGGTAATGCCGTAAGGGCCCCGGCCTCGCGGGGCCTTCCAGACCTTCATCTCGCCGGTCCTCGGATTGAACCGCCCATAAAAGCCGTTCTGGCCCGTGAACCAGTGAATGCCCTCCTTGTCGAATACGGCGGTGTTCAAGTTCACGTACCCGGTATCCTCTGGCAGCTTCCAGACCTTCACGTCCCCGCTGTCGGGGTTCACGCGCACGATGGCGTTCTGACCGGCGTCCGTGAGCCAGGCAGCCCCGTCCGGGCCCTGGATGACCCCATGCGGCGCCGATTTCGCCCCGAGCTTGATCTCCCGGCTCTGGCCGGTGGCCGGGTCCAGGATGCCGAGGGCCCCCTTGCGCTGGGCGGAGTACCAGACCGTCCCGTCGGTCGCCGGCGCCACGTCGTGCGGGTAGGCGCCCTGGGGCAGGGGGAAGACTTGCGTCTCCTGGCCCAGGACCGGCGCCGCGAGGGCGGCCAAAGCGAAGATGGCAAGCGGCAGATGGAGAACGGAAATCATGACCGAGTCCTCCCTGGGAAGGCCCCATCATGCGACCGATATGTGTCGCCAATCGGTCGGACAAGGCCCTGCGGCCCCCAGGGCAGGCGGAACGAAGATCTTAACAACTCGTTGACAATGGTGCGGTGCAGCAGAGTAAGGTGCAGCGCGGCGTTGGAGTTTGTCCATGTCTCCCCGATTTGCCTGCGCATCCTGCGGCTGTCCTTCCGTTAGGCTCCCCAGCGAGCTTAAGGCGGACGCCTTGGTGTCCTGCCGTGATTGCGGAAAGCCGCTCGCGACCTGGCGGGAATTCAAGAGCCACGCCACACGCATCATTATTGCTGAGAACCCGGGCACTCGGGCCAGCCTCGTCAAAGCGAGTTACGACCCGCTCGCGCAGGAGGTCTGAAGCGCGTTTGCAGGCCCGTTGAACATCTCGCACGATGCGAGCATCGGACCCAAAAGTGGACCCCACTTTTGGGATTCGATCCGATGTCTCCCCTTTTTGCAAGCAGCGCATCGTTTTGCGCGGACAACCGGGTCCACTTTTCCGCACGATGCGCTAGCCGTGACCGCGAACGAGCTGCAGGATCGCGAGCGCCACATCCCATGTCACGACGATTTCGAGATCGAGCCGCGCAACGTCTCCATGGGTCTCCAGGAGAACCCTGCCGGTCGGCTCGGAATGCGGCTGTGATTTTGGGGCGGTATCGGAATCCGCCGCCCGACCGAGCCGGTCTTGCGGTACGATGCCGAGCGCCAAGCTGAGCGCATCGAGGTGGCGCAGGTGCGGCAATGCCCGCCCTTGACGGAACTCCTCGACGTCGGAACTCGACAAACGCTCCTTCGGGAGACGTTCCCTGATCCGGCGGGCAGTCTCTTCAGCCGACAAGCCTCTCTCCTCCATAAGCGTGCGCAGGCGCTCGCCGAAGACGGCCCTCGCCATGTTGCTCGGCCGACCGGGCTTGCGCCCGTCGACCTTGTTCGTTCGCCGCATTGCTGCCCCCAGCAAGCAATCCGGCAGACTCTGGGCAAGAGCGGTTAACCCTGTTTAAGCGCGGCCGCGCGGCTTGACGGTTGTGAGCGGCTGTGGCTGGGGCGCCACGCCTTTTGACGGCTCGTCCGATGCTCTTTCTCTTGAGCAGCGCATCGTTTTGCGCGGAAAACCGGGTCCACTTGTCCGCACGATGCGCTAGTTGTCCTGCAACGCGTTGTCGAGCGTTCTGCGCCACCGCGCCCTGAGGACCGGCGGTCGCACCGGGTATCGCTCGTCGAGGAAATCGGCGTGATCCACCCGATCCGTCCTGAAGTGACGGAACGCCTGGCGCAGCTCGCACCAGGCTGCCAGGAGCCGGACGGTATCGAGGTAGGCGACCGTGACCGGCCAGACGATCCTCTCGGTAAGCTGGCCTTTCTCATCGCGGTACCGCAGGGCGATCTTTCGTCCGGCATGAATCGAGGCGCGTACTTGCGCCATGTCGAGGCCGTCCGGCACGACGGGACGGCCGATCGGCGTGCCCGTCGCAGGCTCGAGAACGTAGGGCCGAAGCCGATTCGGCACGGCGGCGGCGATCTTCGCCGTCAGATCCTGGGCCGCCCGGGTCAGGATCGGGTCTCCACGGCCCGCCACCCACTGGGCGCCGAGCACGGCCGCCTCGATCTCGTCGGGCGTGAGCATCAGCGGGGGCAGGTCGAAGCCGGGTTCCAGCACGTATCCGGTGCCCGCCTCTCCGCGAATCGGAATCCGCTGGCCGATGAGGGTTGCGACGTCGCGATAGATCGTCCGCTTGGAGGTTTCGAGTTCCATGGCGATGGCGTCGGCCGTGACCGGCTTTCGGGCCCGCCGCAGCACCTGGATGATGTGGAAAAGCCGGTCTGCGCGACGCATGAATCCTCGCTGCTGACAGGATGGTGGCAGCAGGCAAAGGGTACACCAGGGCGTGCCTCCATGGAGCCCTTGATGATCACGCTCTACGCCTTCGGGCCGGCCTTCGGTCTGCCCGACGCAAGCCCCTCCGTCATGAAGGCGGAGGTCCAACTCATGATGGCGGGACTGGATTATCTGAAGGATCCGACCGGGTTCGCCCGGTCGACCGAGGTTCGGCTTCCCACGATCGAAGATTCGGGCAGGGTCGTGTCCGATCCGACCCTTATCCGCCTCCATCTCGAACGGACCTACGGCGTCGATCTGGATGACGGTCTGAGCGCCCGCCAGCGGGCTGAAGCCTGGGCCATCGAGAGAATGTTGGAGGATCACCTCGCCTGGGCTGCCGCATATTTCCACTGGGCCGTTCCGGAGAACTTCGAAAGGGGGCCGGCCCGCCTGTTCGATCGCGCACCCGTATCCGTCCGCGCAGGCTTGCGCCGTCACGTGCAGGAGCAGGTCACGGCAGGAATCTATGCGCACGGAATGGGGCGGCTCTCATCCGAGGAGATCGCGCAGCTGGGCGCAACCTCCATCTGGGCCCTCGACGCGCTTCTCGACGGTAAGCCGTTCCTGCTCGGCGACCAGCCGAAGGCGGTCGATGCGACCGCCTTCAGCCTGCTGGCCCATGTCACGGCGCCCGTATTCGACACCCCGCTCCGCGAAGTAGTCGAGGGAACGTCGCACCTGGCAGAATACGTCGCGAGGACGATGCGGCTATTCTATCCGGCCCACGGGCGGACCGGAGATCACGGCAAGCGACCGATGGCGGGATGCGCCGAATCGATCGGGTCGGTCTCCATCTGGGCGGCGTAACCGCCCTTGAGTTCCCTGTCATCGTCGCATGAAGCGCAGCGGAGATCTTAAGGATCGGGTGCCGAATGGCGCGCCCCATGACCACCACCGTATACCGAGCCGGTGAGCGAAAAAAGGCATCGCTTAGTCCGAAAATTGGTTCTACCGAGAACGCCCCGTGTGTGCTGTATTTGGCTGCCTGGCGGGCGATCGTCAGGATGACAGTCGCCGAGTGTCAGCGCTCAACACGGGGAGCGTCGCATGACCATTGACCGTCGAACACTGCTGAAGACCGGAGCAGCGTTGGCAGGCACATCAGCCGTCGGATCCCTCGTCACCGTCGAGGCATTCGGCCAGGCCAAGCCGGTTCTCAATCTGCAGCTCGGATGGCTTCTCTCCGGCAATCAGCTCGGCGAAGTTTGCGCGAAGCACCTCGGCTATTACGATGCCGAAGGGATCGATCTCAAGTTTCAGGCGGGCGGCCCGAACATCGACGGCGTCGCTGTCGTGGCGTCCGGCCGCTACGAGGTCGGACAGGTCTCGTCCAGTCCTTCTTTGATGCTCGCCGTCTCGCAGGACCTTCCCATCCGCTGTTTCGCGGTGGGGGCCCAGGAGCATCCCTACACGTTCTTCTCTCTGAAGAAGAATCCCGTTCGGGAGCCGAAGGACTTCGTCGGCAAGAAGGTCGGCATCCAGGCGACCGGCGTCATTCTTCTGCGCGCCCTGCTCGCCAAGAACAACATCCCCGAGAAGGACGTCCAGATCGTCACGATCGGGGCCGACATGGCGCCCCTGCTGACGGGCCAGGTCGACGTCGTGACCGGGTGGCTGACGAACACGACCGCCCTCAAGGTGCTCGGCGACCGCGTCGAGATGCGGCTGTGGGATGCGGGCGTGAAGCTGTATCCGCTTCCCTATTACGCCCGCGTCGAGACGATCCAGAAACAGGGCGACGCCCTCGCCAAGTTCCTGCGGGCGACCGGCAAAGGGTGGGCGGCCGCACGGGCGAATCCCGATCAGGCGGTCGGGTTCCTCGTCAAGGAGTTCCCGAACCTCAACGCGCAGGACGAGCGGGAGGCGGCCGACGTGATGCTGAAATTCGCATTCTCGCCCCGCACGGCGGCGGAGGGATGGGGCACGATGGATCCCGCCGTCTGGCAGGAACAGATCGCCCTCTATGCACAGCTGAACCAGTTCTCGAAGCGGGTGCCGAAGCTCGAGGAGGTCATCACCATGGAAGTGCTGAAGGCGACGGCCGAATCCCGGCCGCGGATCGGCTGACGGGTGCGCCCGGTGCTGGCGACGCCCGAGAGCCGTCTGGCTCGATCCGCTGCATCTTCCCGGAATGCGGCGGCTCGCGCCGTCGAGTGCCGCAATGTCGGCGTCCGGTTCATCACCGAGCGGAGGGCCGTCACGGCACTCGAGAATGTCTCGTTCTACGTGGAGGAGGGCGGCTTCCTCTCCTTGCTTGGCCCTTCGGGCTGCGGAAAATCAACCCTCCTGCGCGTCGTCGCCGATCTCATCGCGCCGTCCTCGGGTGCGGTATCGGTCTTCGGGGTCTCTCCGGAAGAGGCTCGCCGGGACCGGGCTCTTGGCTTCGTGTTCCAGGACTCGGCCCTGCTGCCGTGGCGAACGGCTCTCCAGAACGTCGAGCTGCCGCTTGAAGTCGGCGGGCGGCGCAGCCTCCCGGCCGGATCCCCGACCCCGCGGGAGCTGCTCAAGCTCGTCGGCCTCGAGGGGTGGGAGAACAACTACCCCCACGAACTCTCGGGCGGCATGCGCCAGCGCGTGGCGATCGCCAGAGCGCTGCTGGGCGGCCCGCGGCTCCTTCTCATGGACGAGCCTTTCGGTGCGCTGGACGAGATTACGCGCGACCGGCTGAACGAGGAGCTTCGGCGGATCTGGCAGGAGACCCGCACGACGATCCTGTTCGTGACCCACTCGGTCTACGAGGCGATCTTCCTGGGCGAGCAGGTTCTGGTCCTCTCCGCCAATCCCGGACGCGTCAGCAGCCTCGTCCCGATCGAGCTTCCCGCCGACCGCACCCTCGCGATCCGGGAGACGCCCGCCTTCGCCTCGGTCGCCGTGCGCCTGCGCGCGGCTCTCGGAGGACACGCATGACGACTCTCGCTCAGCCGCTCGATCTGAGCGGCATCGACGCCGCGGAAGCGGCGTTCCTGCGGGCCCAGCAGCGTCAGAGATGGCGCCGGCGCATGCTGCCGTTCCTCGGGATCGCCGCCGCCCTGCTGGTGTGGGCGGCTCTCGTCTACATCTTCAAGGTGCCGCCCTTCGTGGCGCCGTCTCCGCAACTCGTCGCCTGGACGCTGTACGACAAGTTCGGGCTGCTCATGACGAACCTGTGGCCCACCGCGGTGCAGGCCGTCCTCGGCTTCCTGCTCGGCAACATGGCGGCCATCGCGATCGCCACCGTCTTCGTGCACAAGAAGACCGTGGAGGAAGCGTTCTTCCCGGTCGTGGTCCTGGTGAACACGATCCCGGTCGTCGCCAAGGCTCCGATCCTGGTCCTCCTCCTCGGCAACGGCATGGAGCCGAAGATCGCGATCGCGGCGCTGATCTGCTTCTTTCCGACCCTGGTCAACATGGTTCGCGGGCTGGAGTCGGTGAATCCGCAGGCCATGGAACTGATGCGGGTGCTGTCCGCGTCTCAGCGGGAGATCTACTTCAAGCTGCGGCTGCAGAACTCCATCCCGTATCTCTTCTCGGCGCTGAAGATCGCAGCCTCGACGGCCGTTATCGGATCGATCGTGGGCGAGTGGATAGGTTCGACGGTCGGGATCGGTGCCCTGATCATCCAGGCGACCTATGCGTTCGATTCGGCGCTTCTCTACGCGACCGTGATCGTCGGGTCGACTTTCTCGGTGCTCTTCTTCCTCTCCATCACGATGGTCGAGCGCCTCGTCGTCCGCTGGCATCCGCCGGTGACGGCCTGATCGCGACGCCCGCACGCTTTCTGGGAGATCTCATGCAAACGCCGCGAATCGAGGACAGCCCCGGTTCGGCCGCCGTCGTGGCACGGTCGGACGTGGTCGTGGTCGGCGGCGGACCCGCCGGCTTTTCGGCAGCCGTCGCGGCCCGGCGCGAAGGGGCGTCGGTGACGCTCGTCGAACGCTATCCGTATCTCGGCGGGCTCGCGTCAGGCGGAATGGTGCTCGTCCTCGACGACATGCACAACGGCAACGAGGTCACCGTCACAGGCATCTGCATGGAGATGATCGAGCGCATGGCCAGGGTGGGAGCCTGCGTCTACCCGCCCCGGAGGAGCGCGTCGCCACATGGGACGCCTATTGGAAGTGGGCGCGATGGGGCGTGTTCGATTTCCGGGCCCAGACCAAGCCGGCCCCCATCGTCATGGCTGCGGCGTTCGATCCCGACGGTTGGAAGCGGGTCTCGAACGAGATGATCGCCGAGAGCGGCGTCGACGTCCGGCTTCATTCCTGGTTCACGGAAGCGATCGTCCAGGACGGGCGCATCCGGGGCGTCCTGTGCGAGACGAAATCGGGCCGCCAGGCGATCATGGGCGACGTGATCATCGATACGACCGGCGACCTCGACGTCGCCGCGGCCGCCGGCGCTGCGTTCACGGAGGGGTCTTACATCCTGACGACCGTCTTCCGGCTCGGCGGAGTTGATACCGAAACCGCCGAGCGTTTTCGCCGCGAGGAGCCGGAGAAATTCGCGCAGATCGACCGTCAGGCCAAGCGCGTCATGGGCGGGTCCTGGGACCTGTGGTGGCTGAAGACGCCGCTGCCCGGCATCGTGTGGTGCAACTGTCCGCACATGACGGGTCTTGACGGCCTCAAGGTCGAGGACATCACCCGTGCCGACTTCGAAGGCCGGAAGCGGATCTACGCGGTGGTGGATTATGTGCGGGCGCACCTTCCGGGTTTCGAGCGCTGCTTCGTGGTCGACGTGGCGCCGCAATTGGGCGTCCGCCAGACGAGGCTCCTCGATGGCGAGTACGTGGTGACGAAGGACGACGTGCAGGACCGCGTCCACTTCGCCGATACCGTCGCGCGCGGGCGGGACTATTACACGCCGTACCGGTCCATGCTCCCACGGGAAGTGGACGGATTGATCGTCGCCGGGCGCCACTATTCGGCCACCGAGGCCGCTCAGAAGAACTCGCGCGAGTTCCCCCCTGCATGTCCATGGGACAGTCTGCCGGCGTCGCTGCGGCGCTTGCCGTCTCGCGCGGGGTCGCACCGCGCCAGGTCGATGCCCGCTCCATCTGCGAGCGGGTTCGGGCCCAGGGCGGCGACCCGGGCGACATCCCCTCGTCGAACGCAACCATCATGGAGAAGGCCGCGTGAGCGCCCAGCAACCGAACGATCTGCCGCTCTCCGGCATCCGCATCGTCGACTTCACCCAGGTGATGATGGGGCCCGTTGCGACGCAGGTGCTCGCCGATTACGGCGCCGACGTCATCAAGATCGAGAGACCCGGGGCAGGCGACCTGTCGCGCACGTCCTTCCCGAACGATCCGGCGGGTCTCGTCGGGCCGGTCTATTGCTCGCTCAACCGCAACAAGCGCTCCATCGTGCTCGACCTGAGGCGCGAGGATGCGCGCGACGCGGTGCGCCGGCTGATCGCCGCTCCGACGTAGTCGTGAACAACTTCCGTGCCGGCGTGATGGAGAGGATGGGCTTCGGCTACGATCAGCTCAGAGCCATCAACCCGCGCATCATCTACGCGGTCGGGACGGGGTTCGGGCTCACCGGCCCATACTCCCACAAGGGCGGGCGGACGTCCTCGCGCAGGCCCTGAGCGGCGTCATGGCGCGCAAGGCCAACAGGGACGAGCCCCTGTCCGTCTACTCGACGACGTTCGCCGACTATTCGGCGGGAATGCACCTGGTCCAGGGCGTGCTCCTGGCGCCGCTGCAGCGGCAGAAGACCGGCAAAGGACAGATGATCAACGTCTCGCTCTTCAACTCGATGCTCGCCGCGCAGACGCAGGAAGCGGCATCGGCGCTGATGCGCGGGCGTGAGGTGAACTGGGGCGCGATGCCGCTCACGGGCGTGCTCGAGACGACCGACGGCGCGCTGGTGCTGGTGGGAGCCTTCAAGGCCAATCCCCTGCAGGATATCGGCGTCGCCCTCGGAATCCCGGACCTGCATCTCGATCCGCGGTTCGAGTTGTTCGCCTTGCAGGTGGAGAACAAGCCGGCCCTGCAGGCCATCTTCCGGGAGCGCTTCGGAAGCAACACCACGGCCTATTGGATCGGACGGCTCGAGGAGCAGGATCTGCTGTGCGCCCCCGTGCGGACCCTCGCGGAGGCGCTGTCCGACGAGCAGACCGCGGTCAACGGCATGATCCTGGAGGCGGATGGGGTCGTGGAGCGCGTGCGCGTCGTCGGCTCGCCGATCCATCTGGAGGATGCTCCCGTGACGATCCGGATCCCGCCCGCCGATCTCGGCCAGCACACCGACGAGGTGCTTGCCGAACTCGGGATCCGGAACCGGGAGCATGCCGCCGATGCCCGTCCGGTTCGAGGTCAGGGAGCATGTCGCCCGGGTCACGATCGACCGGCCGAGGTGATGAACGCCATCGACCGCGACGCCGAAGTCGAGCTGCTGCGGATCTGGGCGGCGATCGAGGCCGATCGGACCGTGCGGCTGGTGATCCTCACGGGAGCCGGCGAGAGGGCCTTCTGCGCGGGAGCCGACATGAAGGGCGGCAGCGGAGCGTCCGGGCTCGAGTACTTGGCCACGGAGCGCCTCGGGGGGTTCGGCGGGATTGCGCTGCGCGACACGCTCGACGTGCCCGTGATCGCCCGCGTAACGGGCACGCCCACGGGGGCGGTTTCGAGATGGTGCTGGGCTGCGACATCGTCGTCGCCGCCGAGGAGGCGACCTTTGCCCTCCCGGAGCCTCGGGTCGGACGCATGCCGCTGGACGGCGGTATGACGCTGCTGCAGCGCCAGATCCCTTTCCGGCAAGCCATGGGGGTTCTTGACCGGCCGCCGCGTCAAAGCCCGGGAATCCCTGGAATTGGGCATCGTGAACGAGGTCGTGGCGCGCGCGGATCTCGACGCGGCGGTCGACCGGTGGGCCGCCGACATCCTGAACTGTGCACCTCTCTCGGTCCGGGCGATCAAGCAGGTCGTCCGGCGCACCGCTCATCTGACCGCCAAGGAGGCCCAGGCTGCGCCTCCCGGCCGTCGTCGAAGCCCTGCGCTCGGCCGATGCGCAGGAGGGCGTCCGGGCTTTCCTCGAGAAGCGCAGGCCCGTCTGGCAGGGGAACTGAGCCGTGCCCTACGTGATCACCGACGCCTGCATCGACGTGAAGGACAAGAGCTGCCTGATGGCCTGTCCGGTCGACTGCATCTACGAAGGGGGCCGCACCCTCTACATCCAGCCGGACGAGTGCATCGATTGCGGGCTCTGCGAGACCGTATGCCCCGTCGCCGCCATCCATGCGGACGACCGAATCCCTGAGGAGCTCAAGCCGTTCATTGCCGTGAACCGGGAGTTTTTCGGGCCCGACGTGACGGACTGGGGCTCGCCACGGGGTGCCGACCGGCGTATACCACGTCGATGGACCATCCCGTCGTCACCGCCTGGCCGCCCCGGTCCGCGGCTGCCGAGTAATCCTTGCACGCTGCATCGCTGCACTACTTCCGCGAGGTCGTCCGAACGGGTCCGTGCGCAAGGCGGCCGGGGTCCAATGTCGCGTCGAGCGCCGTGAACCGGCAGATCCTGAAGCTCGAAGACGAGTTCGGGGCTCGCCTGTTCGACAGGCAGGCGACCGGCATGCGACTGACGCTGGCCGGCGAGCTGCTGCTGCGCCATGTCACCGCGACGCTCCACGACTTCGATCACGTGCGCGCCGAGATCGACGACCTCAAGGCCGCCCGGTCGGGCCACGTGTCCATCGCTGCAGTCGATTCCCTCCTCGTCGATTTCCTCCCGCGTGCGATCGACCGCTTTCGGGGCGACTTTCCGGCGGTCAGTACACGGTGCTGGGCACCCAGCCCACCGATGTGCCCCAGCAGGTGGCCGACGGGGTCGCCGACGTGGGCTTCACCTTCGTGAGCCAGGTGCCTCCGACGGTCCGCTTCCTGGCGGAGATTTCCGCTCCATCGGCGTCGTCATGCCGGCGGAGCATCCGCTCGCCCTCGACACCGCCGTCGACTTCGAGGCGGCCCGCCGCTTTCCTCTGCTCGCGCAAGGGGATCCTCTGCCGCGCTCGGCGGACATCGACCCTGCCTTCGCGAAGTTCAGGGCGGGGCTCCAGCCGAAACTCGTCTCGAACTCCATCCAGATGCTGAAGGTGGCCTTGCGGCTCAACCAGGGGATCGCGTTCTTCACGCGCCTCGGCTTCCTCGAGGAGATCGAACGAGGCGAGCTTGCCTGGCGTCCGTTCAAGTCGCCGGCCATCAACACGCTGAAACTTGGGGTGCTCGTTCCCTCCGCCCGCTCGCTGAGCCCGCCGGCCCAGCACATCGTCCGAAGGCTCACCGACGACCTCCGCCGGTTTGCGGGTTAGGCCGCATCATGTGGCCGGAGCGCCCAAGGTCTCGCGCGCAGAGGTTTGGGATATCCTCGGCGGCGCAGATCTCGGTCCGACGCCGGAGGTCTGGAGCCGGCCGGACACCCACCCGTCGCGAACCCGGAGAGGCAGGACGGCATGATCTTGGTATTCGGATCGATCAACATGGACCTCGTCGCGCGCGTGCGGGCGATCGCCCGTCCGGGCGAGACGGTCCTGTCGCGCAGGGCGGACACGTTCTTTGGCGGGAAAGGCGCCAACCAGGCGGTTGCCGCCGCCCGCGCGTCCCACGGCGGACCGGTTCCCGTCGCCATGGCGGGAGCGGTCGGGAACGTTCCGTTCGGCAGGGCGTGCCTGGATAACCTGCGGGAGAACGGGGTCGACGCCCAGGCCGTCCGCATCGTCTCCGAGCCGACGGGCTGCGCCTTCATCACGGTCGACGAAAGAGGCGAAAACGCCATCACGGTCGCGAGCGGCGCGAACATGGCGGTCCGCGCGGCCGATCTGCCGGACGACCTCCTCTCGAAAGCCTCCGTCCTGGTGCTGCAGATGGAAGTGCCGCTCGCCGAGAGCCTTGCGGTCGCCCGGAGGGCTCGGCAACAGGAGGCCAAGGTCCTCTGGAACTTCGCACCTGCGCCGGGCGAGGCGGATCGCGACCTCCTGAAGGAGATCCTCGCGGTCACGGACGTCCTGATCGTCAACGAACATGAGGCGAGCACGACGGCCGCTCCGTGTTCGGCGGCGCTGTCAGCGACCATGAGGCTGCCGCTGCCAGGCTCTCCCAGGAGCACGGGGTCGTCTGCGTGGTAACGGCGGGCGCCCGCGGCGCCACCGCCATGATCCCGGACGGAGCGAGGATCCACGCCTCGGCCCGCGCCATCGTGCCCGTCGACTCGACGGGCGCGGGAGACACCTTCGTGGGGGTGCTCGCAGTCGGCCTTGCCGAAGGGCACAAGGTCGGCGAAGCGATGCGCAGGGCCTGCCTGGCGGCCTCGCTCTCCTGTCTCGTGGCGGGCGCCCAAGCCGGAATGCCGTACCGGGATGCGTTGAACGAGCATCTTGCCCTCGAATCCGTCTCCGCCGTGAGGGAATGGCCGACATGAGGGTGGCGACGGGCGGAGATCAGACGGAGACCGGCACGATCAACGAGAACGTCGTTCCCGATCCGGGAACGGATTTGCACCGGAGGTCGCCCCCGAGCGTTTGCGTCGCGAGGTTCCAGGCGATGTGCAGTCCAAGCCCTGTCCCGCCCTTGCCTCGGCGCGTCGTGAAGAAGGGATCGAAGATCCGCGGCTGGTCGGAGAGCGCAATCCCGACCCCGTCGTCGGCAACGATGATTTCGACCTCCCGGCCGGTGATTGCCCTCGCCCGCAGCGTGATGGTTCCCGCGTCCCCGTTCGGGAACGCGTGGACCGCGGCGTTGAGCACGAGGTCGGTGAGGTCCGGCCCAATGCTCCCGGGAAGCTGTCGAGAACGAGGTCCGGCTCGACGTCGAGAACGGGCGAGACGGGGCCGAGTTCGGAGCGCAGGTTCGCAAGGACGGTCTCCATCAGGCCGGCAAGGTTGAAGGAACGCCGTTCGTCGTTCGTGCGGTCGGCGGCAACGTCCTTGAAAGCCTCACCAGATCGCTGGCGCGGCCCAGATTGACATCGAGCTGACGGGCCGCCTCGCCGGCCATGTCGAGGAAGGCCGCAAGGTCGGACCGCTTCAGCGCCGCGCCGGTGGCAAGCTCCCGGAACCCCTCGACTTGGGCCCGCAAGCTGCTTGCGATCGTGTACGCGGTCCCGATGGGCGTGTTCACCTCGTGAGCTACGCCTGCCACGAGCCGCCCGAGCGATGCCATCGCCTCGGCCCTGATCAGTCTCTCTTGCGCATCGCGCAGCTCAGCGAGCGCCGCCATGGCTTCGGCGCGCGCGATCTGGGCCTGCCGCAAGACGTCGGCATTCGTCAGCGCGACGGCGATCGAGGCACACAAGGTCCTGACGATCAGGATCTGCCTGTCGTCGAAACCGCTTGCCCGCCCGCTCTGGACGGCCATCACGCCGAGTGGCCGGATCCGGCGACGAGAGGATGGAACAGCGTTGGCGTCTCTGGTCCGGGCCGCCCTCCAGGCCGGCGAACGACCCATCGTCCGCGAGGACCTCACGGCACTCGCGGACCGCCGACGCGGCTGGATGGGACGGGTCGTCGAGCCGGATGCGCGGCCCGAACGTCCGCCGGCCCCCGTTGATGCAGAAGTCGAGGGAGAGCCATTGCGCGGACTCGTCGAGAAGCCCGATGTAGAAGGTGGTTGCCTCGCACAGCTCGCCGACGTGCCGCTCGACGGCCGAGAAGATCCGGTCGCGATCGAGGCTCGCCGTGATCTCACGGGAGACCGCCACCAGGGCTTCGAGCGGCTTGATCGCCGCGAGGCGACGATGGCTCTCGGCATTGGCCAACGCAACGGCAGCGTAGGAGCAGATCGTCCGAAAGATCAGCCGCTCCCGCTCGCCGTAGGCGTGGGCATGCTGACTCTGGACCGACATGACCCCGAACGTGTTGCCGTGGACGGAGAGCGGTCGAAACAGCGCCGAAAGCGTCAGGGCCGTGCCGGGCATGTCCTCCCGCCGCGCCTGTTCCTCGGTCTTCTCGCGGAGGATCTCCCGGTTCTCCCGGATGGCGCGTGCAGCCGGCCGAAGCGGATCGTCGAGGCGGATCCGGCGGCTCGGACCCCGCTTTCCGCCGTCCACGAACAGAGGCACGTCGATCCACTCGCGGCGCTCATCCAGGATGCCGATATAGAGCGTCGCGGTGTCGAGGAGGGCGCCGACGTGCCGCTCGATGGAGACAAAGATCTCGCCGAAATCGAGACTGGCCGTGATGTCCTGGCCGATCGAGCTGAGTGCATCCAGCGCGTCCAGGTGCGCTCCAGGTTCTCCGGAGGGCCGGGTTGGATGCACGACGGCGCTGGTCCGTGGCGCTATCGGGGGGCATGGAGGAGCACCCGTTATGCCGCCCGGCCGTCCGCATTGCTCGAGCGCCTCTGCTGCGTTCGCTGCCCGGATAGTATGCCTGTTTTCCGTCAACACGGCGCTCGCGAGTTCGGCGACCTTGCGGTCGGTCGCGAGGGAGAGGGCTCTCGCGGTTTCCTTCAGCCCCATCTTCACGGCGGCTTGCTCCTTCCTCAGGCGAGGACGCCGAGATAGGCGCCGAAGGCCAGGACGGGCACGAGCGCAACCGCGAGCAACCCTGAGAGGTGGGTTCGGAGCGACGTCCCAGGCATGACACCTTTCTCCCGCCCCCATCCGCCATGTCTCGGGCCTCACGTCCCGGCGGCCCGGGTCATTGTACGGGCACCGGAGCGTGCGTCCAAGGCCCGGCAGCCGGCGCGAGGCCCTTGCGGGAAGAAGCAGGAAGGGGCAGGGGCATTCGTCGTCTCCCCCGACTGTGATATTGATCACGGGTACTCGCGGACTGTGAGAGTAGATGTCGGCGGGAAATCCCAGAGTTCGGCAACTTCATTGCTCGCCGCCTGCCGACGACGACCGAATGCTCGGCAGAGGCCAAAACTGCAGCAGGAGGACCTCATGACACTCCAGATCGGCGACGTCGCACCGGATTTCGAGGCCGAGACCACGGAAGGCCGTATCCGCTTCCACGACTGGATCGGCGATTCCTGGTGCGTGCTCTTCTCCCACCCCAAGGACTTCACCCCGGTCTGCACGACCGAGCTCGGCTATATGGCCAGGATCAAGCCCGAATTCGACCGGCGCAACGTGAAGATCATCGGGTTCAGCGTCGATCCGGTCGACAACCATGCGCGGTGGGCGGAGGACATCCGCGAGACCCAGGGCCATGCGCCGAACTACCCGATGATCGGCGATTCCGGACCTGAAGGTCTCGAAGCTCTATGGCATGCTCCCGGCGAGACGGGCGGCACCTCGGAGGGACGGACCCCGGCCGACAACCAGACCGTGCGCAACGTCTTCGTCATCGGCCCCGACAAGAAGATCAAGCTGATCCTCGTCTATCCGATGACCACCGGCCGCAACTTCGACGAGGTGCTACGGGTGATCGATTCCCTGCAGCTCACGGCGAAGCACCGCGTCGCGACGCCGGTCAACTGGAAGCAGGGCGAGGACGTGATCATCGCAGGCTCCGTGTCGGACGAAGAGGCCCGCAAGATCTATCCGGAGGGCTGGAAGTCGCCGCGGCCCTACATCCGCATCGTGCCGCAGCCACGGACTAGCGGCGCGCCGCCAAGCCGTGCCTCCAACGAGTATCTGTCGGACTAGGAGCAGTTACGATGGGCACGGCTGCCCTATCTCGCGGCGTCCGCGCGGTGCCCCGCAGCCCTCAGGTCGACGCCTTCTTCGAGCCCCGGACCTGCAGCGTCCAGTATGTCGTCGCCGATCCGGCGACCCGCCGTTGCGCGCTCATCGACCCCGTTCTCGACTATGACGAGAAATCCGGCTCTGTCACGACGCCTCGGCCGACGCTCTGCTCGCCTTCGTCGCGGACAGGAACCTCACACTCGAGTGGATCCTCGACACCCACCCCCATGCCGACCATTTCTCGGCGGCGGACTACCTGAAGGACAGGACCGGGGCGCCGACCGCGATCGGCGAGCACGTCACCGAGGTCCAGACGCTCTGGAAGATCGATCTACAATCTTCCGGACACCTTCCGGACGGATGGCTCGCAATGGGACCGGCTGTTTGCCGACGGCGAGTCTTTCGCGTCGGGGACCCTGGAGGTGAGGCCGCTGTTCTCGCCGGGTCACACGCTCGCATCGGTCACCTATGTCGCCGGCGATGCCGCCTTCATCCACGACACGCTTTTCATGCCCGATTTCGGCACGGCGCGCTGCGATTTTCCCGGCGGCGACGCGAGCGCTCTGGCACACGATCCAGCGCATCCTCGCCCTGCCGGACGACACGCGCCTGTTCTGCGGCACGATTACATGCCGGGCGGGCGCGCCCCCGTTGGGAGAGCACCGTCGCCGACCAGAAGAGCGAGAACGCCCATCTCCCCAGGCGCCCACCGAGGAGGATTTCGTCGCCTTCCGTCAGCGCGGGATGCGAAGCTGCCGATGCCGAAGCTCATCCTGCACGCCCTGCAGGTGAACATGGCGGGCGGGCGGCTGCCCGCCGCCGAGGGTAACGGCACGCGATACCTGAAGATCCCCTTGGACGCTCTGTCCTGCACGGCGTGGGAATAGATCCGCACGGCCTATCGAGGGGGCACGCCGCTTCGGTCCTTGGCGGAAATCAAACCGCGCGGCGATTGCGCCGCGCGGTCCAGGCGCAGTCGTTCACTGGTCCGTTGCCGCCGCAGAACGAACGGCACGTATGCGAGCGAGGCGAGACCGTCCGTTACGAGTGATCCGTCCGGCCGAACCGATCGTGTTCAACCGAGAAACGAATCTCCGCTCTGGTGAGACCGATATCCTTGAGCAGGTGATCGGGCATCGCCAGCATCTCGCGGCGGGCGCGGCGCAGGGCCGCGCGGCGACCTGCCCGCACCACCAAGGCGTAGATGCGGGTCGCGAGCCTCGTGACGCCGGTGCCGCCTGCGGCGGCTCCGCCGGCGAACACGGTTCCACGTTCCACTGCATGCGGTCGACATGGACATGACCGTTCTCCTTCGATGATCCTGCAGCCGTCGGCGAAAGCTGCTCCGAACGCGAGATCACCCTGCGCTCGTGTCAGCCGGCACCTTGCCGAAGCGCGGTGCCGCCTTCCGTGAGCGGGCTCACATTGTCCGTTCGAGGGAGTGGAATTCCGGGAACCTGACGATTGTCCAAGCGGGCCGGAGGACCGCTTCGGACGAAGCCGACGAGCGGAGCGAGGCTGCAGTTGCGCTAGTGTTGTGACTCTAACGCTTGTTTCGCACGCGCGACCTTTTCGAGAACAGCACTGGCGGTGGCGGTCCAGAC
>CAVRRI010000035.1:0-419311 GCA_963723525.1 uncultured Alphaproteobacteria bacterium | reverse complement strand
GTGGCGATGATGACATTGCCCTCGATGGCAGCGAACGGACTCGGCAAGCACCTCGCCGCGGACTTCCAGCGCCTGTTCGGGTCATCGCACCGAGATGCAGCCGAGCGTCTCGAAGGCATTGCTCGGGCGACACTGGAGTGCCTTGGAAAAGAGCGATGCCCTCTACCACAATCTTGAGCACACGTTTCTTGTGACCCTCGTCGGTCGGGACATCATGCGCGGACGGATGCTGACAGAGCGCATCGAGCCGCAGGACTACTCACACCTGATTGTCGCCTGCCTGCTCCACGACATCGGGTATGTCCGTGGTATCCTGAAGGGTGACAAGGGCGACCAATTCGTCGCGGATGCGAATGGGGGACCGTTACGCTCGAGCGCGGGGCGTCGGATGCGGCGCTCACGCTCTACCATGTGGACTCCAAGATCTTCGTCATGGAGCGTCTGGGACCCTCGTCGACTCTTGATGCGGACGCGTGGCGACAGCCATTGAGTTCACCCACTTTCCTACCAGCTCTACCTCAGAGCATCGGTCTGAGGACCGGGAGGGGCGGCTTGTCCAAGCGGCAGACCTGATCGGCCAGCTGGGTGATCCGCTTTACCTTAAGAAGGCCAATGCGCTCTACTATGAATTTGAGGAGATCGGGCTCAATCGCCAGTTCGGATATACGTCGCCCGCCGACTTGGTGGAGCGCTTTCCCGACTTCTACTGGAGCTGCGTCTCGCCGCATTTAGAAGAGGCCGTGGCGCATCTGAACGTGACGGCGGCCGGACGCCAGTGGATTGCCAACTTGCACAGTCATGTTTTCTGCGCCGAGCACGCATATGCCCTTATGGGACCTCAGCGCCAGCGTTGTGCTTCTCCGGCCGAAAGTCAGGTCACTTGGCATAGATCTTGAAGCGGCATCTCCACCGGCGGGATCGGGATTGGAGGCGAGGATTTCGGCGGCTTGGCCGTACAAATCGACGCGCGTGGTAGCGCTGGCAAGCGGGCGAAGTTCTTGTTTCAAGCAGAGTGAGAGATCTCGAGGCAGGCTCCGGACGCCGGTTCCGCGTTTCTAAGAGAGAGCCATGGGTCCATTCCTCATCGCCTCCCAAGCGCTGTTCAACGCAGCCTGAGCCGCCGCAAATCGCCTCTTAGCTTCCCGAGGATCACGGGTGCGGAGGGACAGTCTCACCGCTTCACCAGCCTTCGTTGGGATCATGTCGTTGCCCACAGGAAGGGTGATCATCTGGCCCTTCACTTCCGCCACCACGTCGCTCGGGACGCGAACGCGAAGGTAAAAAATACCGGTGCCGTTGTCTCTCGTCGGGTGAGGCATCCTGGGGCCAATGTGCACCGCTGCTTCAGTTTCGGTAGGGCCCCGAAAAGGCGTTTAATGGTGTCCGCGAACTCATCCATGCTCGCATTTGGTAGCGCATTACCCGCGAATCAATTGCAAACCAAGCCTTCTCCAATGCGTAGCGGACTGAGGCCCAGCCGGTTCGGGTCAAAGCAGGGTCTGGGCGGTGAGGTGATCTCCACCTAGTCGGCAATGATTGGCAGGAACGGACATCCTGCGCCACGCTGCCACTGCCCGCTCCCGTCCACGGAGACCGGCGCGAGCGTTCGACAGTGTAGCAATCTTGTCTTGCACCTCGCAGTTGATTGCCCCACTGATTTTTCAGTCCTGTGGCCAAACCGCTACAGCGCCGGAATGAGCAATTTGTAACGCTGACGGGGTCGCCCGTTGGGCGGTGCTTTTCCATAAACTTGAGGCGCTCCAGCGCGCGTAGCCGGGGCGCTTACTTGTGCGGCTCTCTTTCGTCGGGTGACGCAGTGCGGCTCATTGTGTCCGGTCACGAATCTGCGGCGGGCCGAATGATTGACAACACGGGCAGGTTACGAGCTTTCGGGCGAGGGAGCGGACCCAGGAGCGCGATCTACACCAGTAGCGTCGTCATATACGATCGGGATCGGATCAGACATGCTGCCTGCGAAATCCGGAAGGACACGTCGATGAACTGGGCAGCACCCGTTGCTCTCGTGATGCTCACCGCGCTTGCAATGAGCCAACCAGCCGAAGCAGCAGATCCGGTGTATTCGATCGAACCAGTTGCGCCAGCAAGCTGGATTGTGACGCTCGAGGCTAATGGCCTGGTCGGCTCGCGCTATCCCGGAGCCGACGAGGTCGGCTTCTTCGGCTATCCATGGATAAGTTTTCGCCGAGCGGGCGAGCCCAAGCGCTTCAGCACACCCGATGACGGGTTCAGTCTCGCCCTCTACGACACGCCCACGTTCCGCGCCGGTCTGGCCGGACGGTACCGCGGCGGGCGCTATTTCGGTTCCGACCGGCGCCTGTTCGGCCTTGAGGATGTGCGCTGGGCCGTCGAGCCTGGCGTCTTCGTAGAGTTCTGGCCCGTGGCGTTCTTGCGCGCGCGGGCTGAATTCCGGCATGGCTTGGGCGGCCATCATGGCGTTGTCGCCGATTTCGGCTTGGATTGGGTGCAGAGGTTCGGGGCGATCACGCTCGCGGCGGGCCCGCGTCTGGCGCTGGGCGACAGCGATTTCAGCCGCACGTACTTTGGCGTGCGACCCTTCGAGGCCGCCATCAATGGCCTGGTCGAGCCCTACCGGCCATCCGGCGGCATCACCTCGGTCGGGATCGCCTCATCCTTGGCCTACGACTGGTCACCACAATGGTCGACAACGGTATCGGCCTCTTACAGCCACCTTGTCGGAGACGCCGCGGACAGTCCCATCGTGAAGCGCTTCGGTTCGGAAAATCAGTTCAGCGTTGGGCTGGGCGTAGCCTACTCGTTCGCGACCCACGGCTGGTGAAGACCATGTCTTCGCGCCTGCCGCGCCGGTCGAGATGGCTCATCGCCACGAGCGCGCCCGCAAAAAGAAGGTGGTCCTCGCCCGACATTTCATGATTGGGCAGGTAAGGAGGTTCTGCGCCAGCAAAGCCCCGCCCAACTTGGTTGTGGTCAGATCGTAGTAGACCAAATCGTGAAGCCGAAAATACGCATCGATCTTGTTCACCGGATTGACGGAAAAATTCGGAACGTCCCTCCTGGTCACTAATCAACCCCAGCGACAGCGCCAAGCCTTGGTTCAATAATTGAGAAGTGGTGGGGGAATGCCTTGAGGGCAGGGCCGACCCTCTCACATGCTGAACGCTTCCTCAAACCTCGGATATGTGCGCTTGCATTGTAGGCAGCATAAAAAGCCCGTCTGCGCAGCACTCGCAGACGGGAGAGAGCCTACTTCTGAGGTCATGAAGACCATGATGCGGTTCGGTTAAGGACCCGTTAACCATCTTGCAAGCAACGTCACCTCGTTGCGGGGTGGCGGTCATGTTTGGAAGTCTTGCGAAGAAATGGGGCGGAGCCTGGGCCCTTATGGCTCTTGCGGGCCTTGCCGCCGCGCCAGCACGAGCGAAGGGCTATGACAACCTCCCCAAGGAACGGGAGAGGTGGGGCCGGCCCATCGCGATTGAGCAGCAGGTTGGCTCCAGGAGCCTCATCGATTGCGTCCGCATTATCCCGGACACATTCAAGTTTCGAGACAACTTCGGCGCCGGTTCGATGTCAGATGTCTATGATTGCCAGCGCAAACACTTCCCCGTCGTGAGCCAAGCCGACTGCAAGGGAACCATGGCCGCGTTTCGTCGCTTGAGCCGCACCCACCCCGCACTCGCCAAAGTCGACGAGTTTCGCGAATACCTGGAGGACGAATGCGGCCCCGCGAAGGTGAAGACCAAGCCGGAATTCACCCCTTCGGTCGACCCGAAGGTGCAGCGCACGAAGGGCTTCACAGGATCAGGACGGAGCTCGCGCACGCCCCGCACCCGCTTGATCGCCGTGTAGCCGCCCGGTATAGCGTGCACTCGCGCAACTGAGGTTCCCAAGTTCATCACGAGTTCCCCAAGAGTGAGCAGCGCGCCGCTCCGTCCCGCCAAGGGAACCAGCATCGATGAGAACGGCGCCGCCGGGGCATGCCCCGGGAAAAATGGGTCACGAGACCTGGGGAAATTCGAGGCCACAAATAGGGAGTATTCAGCGCGCACTTACATCCGCTCGGCATTCGCCGAGGCATCTGGAATGAAAAGAGTGCCTCGCCTAGCGCTAAACCAGATGCAGGACCTGCCGTAACTCCTGCCTCTTGCTTGCTGCAGGGGTGAGCCTGCTGAACGCTCGTTCGCGATGCTCCGTGCAGTATGAGCACCCGCCGTGCGTGGGCATGCTGCAGAAGAATTCGACTCGGTCCCACAATCCGCCCAGAGGCCAGCGGCCGAAGCCGGGCGGAAAGCGGCGCGGTCGCTGACAGCGAAAGAGCATTGCCTCAATCTTTCACTCCCAGGCGGACGCGCACTCCAGAGCCGGCACAGTCGGTGCCGTGGTCTAGCCCGCCATCATGAGCATGATCACGACAGCGGCCACGTTGAGCCCGCACATCGCGCCGGTGAACACCAGAAAGAGAGAGACCTTCGGTTCCTCGAACTGATCGATGGAAAGTTCCTGCTTGCGCCGCATGGAAACCTCCTCTAGCGGCACCGGTGGTCGAACCGATGTGACCTCACGCTACGGCTGGGTGCGTCACTCGGATGTGTCACGGCGCACACCGGTGGCGTCCGCGCGCTACTGCGCCACGGCCACACTGAACAGCGGCGCGCCCGATACTCTCAATTTTCGACATCCCTATCAGCGTTCTTCAACCCGCTTGCTGCAACGTCAACTGATTGCGGGCTGGGGAGCTCGATTGGAGCACGGCGAGGTTACGCGGCGCCTCTCCAATCCATTGGTGGGAGAGTGTCTTGAGCAACCTGACGCCCAGCCATTCGGTTCGGGACCATGTCCGCACGGTCCTTGCGAAGCTCAAGAGCCATTTGAAGACGATGTCCACGCGAACCGTTCGGGCGACGCCCCGCTGGTGCCTGGCCGGCAGCGCCCTCGTGGTTGCAGGAGGGATGATCGCTGCCGCCGCCGGATTGTCCGGCGATGCGAACGCCCAGGCGGCCTCTTCGGGCCAAAGTGACGCCGGAGGACCGACAGCGGACGAAAGCCGAAAGCACACGCAAAACCCGGCGGCAGTTGATGAAGTCGACTACGAACTTCTTCTGGGGAGGCTTCTCGCCGACAGTGGAAACCGGCAGTTCCTGGCGGACCTCGAGGTCCGCCTCCGGTGCGGCAATTCTCAGGAGGCGACGGACTTCCTCCGGCAGGCCCTCGAAGTCGGGACCATCGCGGCCTTGCTCCTGGACCGGATCCAATCGCCCGACCTGCTCGCCTTCCTGCAGACCCTCGACAAGCCACGGCCCGGCGCCAGCGCGGTCTCAGGTGGTGTGTCGGCCGAGAGCGCAAAGGCCTCCCTGCAACAGCCCGGGGTCACGGTCTGCAGGGATCCTCGTTGACCTCAAATGCCGAGCAGGAAATCAGAAATGACCTGCAGCGCAGCTTTCAGGAGCGGGGCTTTCTCAGTCCACCTTCTTGCGCGAGCTACGGACTGGCTCATTGGCCTGACGGCTCCGCTTTTATGCGCTGCGTGTTCATCCAGCTCTGGGTCACGAGCGGGAAGCAGGTCCGCTAGGCGCTTCCTCCTGCCGCTCCACGCAGACGAGCTCCAGGATCCGCAACGCCATCTCCCAGGTCATCACCATCTCCACGTGGAGGCGGACCGTCTCTCCCCGATCCTCCAGCAGCAGCTTGCCGGGCGGCTTTGCCTCAGACCCGGGGTGAGGTGGTTCACGGGCCGGCGTAGACTGCTGACCCACTGCCGGTTGACCGAGCAACTCGTGCGGTTCGACGCCGAGAGCCACGCTGAGCGCAACAAAAAGTCTCTTGCGAGGCCAAGCTTGCCCTTGCCGGAACTGCTCGACGTCAGAGCTCGACAAGCGCTCCTTGGGCAGCCGCGCTTTGATGCGGCGGGCGGTTTCCTCGACCGATAAACCGCGCTCCTCCATGAGAGTGCGAAGGCGCTCGCCAAAGGCGGCCCTGGCCAGGTTGGTCGGCCGACCGGGCTTGCGCCCGGCGACCCTGTAAGTTCGCCCCATTGCTGCCCCCCAGCAGGCCATCCAGCTCAATGTGCGCGAGGGTGGTTAACCTCGCTTACCGTCAGTTCCGAGCCCGCGTCCGCTTTCTGGGATCATGCCACAGGTGCGGTATGCCGTGCTCCGCAAGCCGCCACTGGAGGTCGTCGAGGAAGAGGTCCCAGGGGCCGAGGTCAGCGTCACAACCGCAGCACTTCACTGGCGCAGTGTCGGTCAAAGGCCCCTCGATAACGATGCTGACGGAGCCACAATCGTCGCAACGGAATTCCGGGAAGTCGGTCCGCGTGGCCATTGCCAGTCCCCCTGCCAATTCAGTTCAAATTGTCAGGGCAGTCGAAAGCAATAGGTCACCTTCGCTTAAGGTTGACATGCCGCTAAGCGGATCATCCACCGATCCGCCGTTCGCAGCTCCTGGAAGGGCTTAGCGCGCCGAGCAGCTTCCCGTGCACCTCATCGACAATTGGCGTGATGCTGAAGCGGCCGCGCAGGCGGTCGATGATCGGCAACAAGGCGCCGACATCCGCGGTGTTGCCGGGCCACATCTCGGTGCAGACGGGGCGCCCCGCGGCGTCGTTCACCACCCCTAAGATCATCTGCTGGAGATCGGGCCGGTGATCCTTGGAATGGCCGCGAGCCCCCAGTGTCGCGCCGCCCGCGCCTGTGAAGCAGAGCGAGGTGGTGTCCATGAACACGACCGACAAATCGCTGAACAGATCGCGCCGTCCGGCAACAGCGCCTCCTCGATCTTTCTGACGCAGCGCGGGGCATGGGTGCGGTGGCTCTGGTTCACCGCGTCCAGTTCCTCGCCGAGCCAGGCCATGGCGCGATAGAAGTGGTGCAGCGCCAGCCCCTCGGTGCGGCAACCGACCCTTAACCACCCTCGCCGATCATGGGTTGGCGGGCCTTCCATCGCTCGTATTGGCCCGCCCCACTCTGAAATTCCCGCTCGGGGCTCAGCCGTGCGGGGGATCTGCTGCTCCGCGCCCGCGATGGGAGGCTCTGCATGGATGTGGCTGACGATATCGGATCTTCTGTGTGTGGCGTCGTGCTGGCGTCGGCATGTGCCTCGACACCGGCAGGGCTTGACCATGTTCGGCATGTTCATGCTCGCCGCAACAGGGCTGCAGTGTTCTACTTTGTTCCCGTTGCTGCACTGCAGCGAATCACTTATCCAGAATCGCATTGCCCGTGGGGCAGCCACGGAGGTTAGGGGTCGAGAATACGGTCCGGGATGGATCGGGCGCGGCCCTTACTCGCAAAATCAATCGCCGGAAGTCCCAATCATATGTCGGAAAGTGAATAGGCTTTATGCCTTTGCGCACTCAGTTCATCGGCTGTTTGCGCTAGGGTTTTTTAGCAGCCCGGACGCGCCATGCGACTCTTCTTTCATCTCGTGGATAGCCAAGACACGATCCACGATTTGGAGGGTGTCGAGGTGACCGATCTGGAGCAGGCCCGGTCGGAAGCCATACGGGCCCTAGCCGACATGCGGCAGGAAGATCCGTCTGCCCCTCAGGACTGGTCAGGCTGGACCCTGAGGCTCACGGACGGCTCCGGGCGGGTCGTCCTCTCCTTCGGCCTTGACGCGGGTGTCCACTGAAACGGTGGAGGGATTTTGCGCCTTTGAGCGGTTCCGCTGGAGAGCCGCGAGGCGAACGAGCATCTGGCGCATATGCTGCCGAACCTGTTCTCCTGATTGGTCGTCCTTCGCCATCGCTGCGCCCCTTTCCGCCAAAGGGCTACCATACGTAAGCAGAAGAAGAACCGCTAATCTTAACTTAACGTAAATATATAGACGCTGCTGCGAGGGGCCGATCCCGGGCCGCGCTCGTCAAGGCCGATGTCGCCACTCAGTAGGTGCGGAGGAACTGGACGCCAGCAATCGGCGCGACGGCGTCCCAGCGGATCACTCGTTGCGGCCGAAAGGATCCTCTATTGGCGAAGTGCACCGGGATGACTTTGCGAGCGACTGAGATCCGGCCTGCGGGAAGCGGAAGAGGTCAGCCGCCCGGAATTCCACGCCGACCTCTTCGCCGGAGCGCCACCGCAGATCTGCAATATGGGTCGTTCCCGCCCGTGAGAGGCGAAGCTGGAAGTGGGCGGGGAGCGGCTTCGTGGGTGAGACCCGCAGGCGCGCGCCGCCCTCGCTCATGTCCGTCACGAGGCACGTGGAGACGCTGTCGCCGAAGTCCATCAGACCCAGTAGGGACGTGGTCACACGCTCCGCAGACCGTCTATAATCCACCATTGCCTCCGGACTCGTTCACTCTGCGCTAAGTCGATAGCGAAGGCCGGTGAACAGACGACGCCAGCGGCAACTATCGGATCACATTCGGATGGGATGGCGAGGACGCCATCGACGTTGACCTGGAGGATTACCACTGATGACCGGCAATCCGCTTCTGAAGGGCCTCGCGCCCATGCACCCCGGCGAGCTTCTCCGGGAGGTGACCCTGCCCGCCCTGGAGATCTCGAAGGCTGAAGTCGCCCGACGGCTCGGGATTTCGCGGCAGACGCTCTACGACATCCTCGACGAGAAGCAGCCGGTGACGCCCGCCATGGCGCTCAGGCTGGGCCGGTTCTTCGGCAATGGCCCTGAGCTCTGGCTCAACCTGCAGCGCAACTACGATCTGCGAACGCTCGAGGTCGAAATGGCGGATGAACTCGCCGCCATCCCGACACTCGCCGTCGCCTGAGAGGGGGCCTCTTTGTCCGCCCCTCAATCTCTGCTATGGGCGGGCGGGTTGGCCGTCCTTAATGGTGAACGTTGCCCTGATCGTCGATTTTCGCAAGCAAGCGACAGATCAGGTGTCAGCGGTACTGCTACCTCGATATGTCTGATGGTTACATGTCGCTTCCACACCGGAATTATGAAGAGGGCCGGGCGGCCGGCCTGTCCACCTGCACTCTCGCCGCGCGTCATATCTGACCACGAATACGCACTTGCGCGTGCCGGGATTGCCGGAGATATCCGAGCATCTGCCGAACCTACTGCGTTTTGCGGCGGCTGGTAGGCTTGCTGCGAGTCAGCCAGACCTCCGGCTTCAGTGCCGCCGCTTGTCGCCACCGGGCCCAGTACTCGTCGGCTGCCCGGCGCGCCGCGAGGGCGGTCGAACTACGCCATCCAAGCGTACCGGTCATCAGTCTCCTGTTTCTCCCAGCGGATCACTCGTTGCGGCCGAAAGGATCCTCTTTGGGCAAGAGGCGCAGACGTGCACCGGATGATCTTGCGCGCGACTCAGATCGGGCGCTGCGGGAAGCGGAGGAGGTCAGCCGCCCGGAATTCCACGCCGACCTCTTCGCCGGAGCGCCACCGCAGATCTGCAATATGGGTCGTTCCCGCCCGTGAGAGGCGAAGCTGGAAGTGGGCGGGGAGCGGCTTCGTGGGTGAGACCCGCAGGCGCGCGCCGCCCTCGCTCATGTCCGTCACGAGGCATGTGGAGACGCTGTCGCCGAAGTCCATCAGACCCAGTAGGGACGTGGTCACACGCTCCGCAGACCGTCTATAATCCACCATTGCCTCCGGACTCGTTCACTCTGCGCTAAGTCGATAGCGAAGGCCGGTGAACAGACCGTCTCGCCAAAGCCTCGCATTTGAACTGTAAGCCCAAAAACACGTCTCTCGATTTGCCGGACGGCCGGCTGGCGCTTCTGCTCAGCGCCCGAACCCCCGTGCATCTTGATGGTCGGATGCATGTAACCATCAGCTCGTCTCCCGCTGCGCTGAGAGGTCGTCCCAAACGCAGCGCCAGCAAACCCATGTCGCCCAGGCCACCAGCCTCACGGATGCGGCGTTGGCTGCTCCCTCAAGCCCTATCAGCCGTAAGAGTGGTCTGAGACAGGAGCGGCCGATGCCGGCTTCTACTCTTTCTTGCCCTTCGGTGCAGGGGAGGGACAGCAGTGCACGGTTTCGTGGCGGCGCGTCGAGCGCCGTCCGCGGCCGCGCCGGTCGGAGCGGACGCGGCCCGGGGGGCGCCGCGAGCACGCTGGATGGCTGCGCCAGCCGCAGCGGGCGCGAGATGCTATGCTCCAAGCGCTCGAATTGGCTCCGCGACGGGACGCGGCGGCCGGGTACCTTGGTGCGCTGCCGCGCTCGGAAGTCTTGATGATCCAAGGCCAGCCGCTTGGTGCGGGCGATCGCCTTCAGGTCCTGCGGCGTCTTGCGTTCGTCGCAGCGCTGGCAGATGGCGGCGAGACGCTCGGGATCATTCGCATCCGCATCCTTCGACCGGATACCGAGGGCAGGGCGGTGATCGAAGACAAAAAAGCCGAGGATCAAGCGCGTGCCGCAATCGGCACAATTGCCGTTCTGGCGCAGCAGGATTTCGGCTTTGAGCCGGGCCGGGAGATACCGGCGGCGGCAGCGGTCAAACGGGAGCGTACGGCGCATGATCGTCTCCTGAATTCGGTGGAGCGACGGGGCGGGGATCCTCCCCGGCGGGTGCGTTCGTCCGCAAAGGCGAGGACCAGGTCGGGGCTGGCGCCGATCGCCTCAGCCCGAGCCCGAAAGGCCCGATCCAAGGCGGCGCGTGGCTCGTCCTCGAGGTTACTGCGGTGGGGCAGGGCGGCGATGGCCCAGCGCACAAGGGCGTCCTCGCTGTCCATGCGGGTGAGTTCTTCGAGCGGGTCGGCGGGAGCGGGGGCGGACCGCGTGACGCCCTCCACCTTGCCGCGCACGCGCTCACTCGGGCGGGCGGGTGGAAAAGCTCGCCGCGGCCGGAACCGAGGAGCGACTTGTGAGACCGCTACGGCCGGCCGTGCGCGCGCCTCGCTGGCATCGGCGCGCGTTGTATTCCCGGCGCTGGTTCCCGTGCGCTTGAGATCAGGCGCATCAAGATCATCCTCGCCGGCCAATCCGACCAGGGTGAACAGGCTGTAGCGGCGGGCATAGGTGAGGGCAGCGCCCATGAGCTTCGGATCGCTGCAGGTCTCGCCGGGACAGACCGGCCAGCAGGTGGCGATCCATTCGCCGGAGCCGTGCACCAGCATGGTCGTCAGGTCCACCGCGCCAGTAGCCGGATCTCGCGCCGTGGTCTGCACCACGGCCAGCTCATGCCGGCCCAGCGTCTTGCGCACGATCGTGAGCCCCGTCGAGAGCGCGGCATAGCGATAGCGCTGCGGCTCACGGCCCGGAGAAGCCTCGATCACCGCAGTTAGGCTCTTGGGTGGGTTGACAAGCTCGGCTTGGGCTTTCGCGAGCGCACCCGCGAGCTGACCGATGGAGTCACTGGACGTGGGCATATTCGCCTCCGTTGGCGATCACGTCGAAACTGATGGCGCCCGCCTTCGAGCGCTTGGCGCGCACGCCATGCCCGAAGGCCGCCTTGGCGTCCTCCGGTATGAGTGCTTTCAGGTCGGCCTTGGCGGCTTCGTGGGCCGCGTGCGCGGCACGGGTGCGGACGAACACCGCCGCGTGTTCCGCCCAGGCATTCGAGGCGGCCATGTCGACGATGCGGACAACCGGCAGCTTCGCCTTGGGCGGCTCGACATCAATCGGCCGCGGGATCTCGCCGGTTTGCACGCAGCGCCAGAAGAGGCGCTCCACCTGCAACAGCACGGTCTGGTAGAGCGGGTCGGCTTCAACCTCGATCAGCACCCACTTGGCGCCGCCGGTCAGGATCGAGAGATAGGCCCGCCGGGTGCCGCTCACGAGCATGTTGTGCTGCAGCTGCGCCATGTGCTTCTCCGCTGCGCTCTCTTCCGAGAACGACCACGGCAGCATGAACTTGGCCTCGAACACCGCCGTCTCGGCCGAAACCATCCCGTCGAGGGTGGCGCCCATCCACTCGGCCTTCGGGTGGCGTAGGAAGCGCTGGATTTGCTCCACGCGCGGCCGGTCTCCTGCTCGAACCAGCGCCGGTTCAGAGCCTCGGTCACATGCCCGAACTGGACCAACAGGTTGCGGGAGAGGTCCTCCGGCTCGATCTCGCCGCGCTTCTCTTGCCAAAGGCGGACGAGAGCGGCTTCATCCGTGCCCATGATCATCGCGAGCATCCGAGCCGCCAATGAAAGTGCGGCGTGATTGGCCTACGATGCAACCCACCATGTTGAGTACGCCTCAATGTGTTCGCAAAACGCATAATAATTCGTTTTTCGAACAAATCAAGCCGGAATCAATACCGTCTACGCGAGTGGAGGACGGGAGCCAGATGATCACTCCTGCCCAATGTCGCGCCGCTCGCGGCCTCCTCGATTGGACACAAAATGATTTGGCAAACGTCAGTGGGCTGAGCGCATTAACGATCCGAGATTCGAAAAAGGCGAAGACTTGCGGGACAGCAACAAAAAGTTGCTGCAGTTCACTTTCGAAAGGGCCGGGGTCGAATTTCTGCCCGCAAACGGCAGCGGCATTGGCGTACGGTTGAAGAAAACAGACGCGTAGCCAGAACTGATGCGCAGCGCCGCCGATCGCCAAAACCCTCTGGCGGGCCTCTTCGCCGCGGCCACTACGCTCATACTGCCGCGGATGCGCGCGACGCAGCGTCTGGCCGAAATCGCGCGCTTGCGGGTCCACCGCTACGAGCGCCGCGCCTAATCGCGCCGGGTCACGGCCGCTCGGAATCTCGACCAAGGGCGTGCCACCGTACCCGCTGACGAACGGCCGCCCGGCCCTGACGATCGCCACGAGCAACGCGAGCACGGCGACCAGGAACGCTAGCATCCCGAAGGAGACCTCCAATGCTGGCCGTGTGGAGACCGGTTGGAGGCCTGTATCGTCACGCGACCCGGATCGGAAAGCATTTCGGCAGATCCACCCAGACCCGGGCTCTGAGGAGAGTCCGTCCGCCGTTCAGGTCACTTGCGGTGTCGAATTTGGCCAAACGAACCCAAGCGGGTGTCGGGTCCGGTGGACCCAGATTCAGGGTCATCGCTCGCGGGAAGGGCCGACGGCAACAATCTGGATCGCGTTCAGTTCGAACAGGCTCCTGCTCCCGTCTGGCGCGCAGCCAAGTGCAATGCGGTAAGAACCTTCGGACGGCACACTCTTGGCGATTGCACGCGCAATCCGTCGCACCCCGGCAATGGACGCCATCGATTGCGACCCTTTCGATGCGCCCCAGGCTTCGTTCATAATGCATGACGGACGAGCCGAAGCCTTGGTCTGAAAGGACCCGGCTGCGGACGCGATAGACATCATTCCGGCAAACGCCGGCAACATGGGCCTTTAATGGTCATGGCATCCAAGCGCCCCCTTGTCGCTGCAGGCGGCATCTGCGGATCGGCCGCCGTCTCGCCCGAGACGGACGTTGTCGCGAACTCCCACTTCGGCAACGTCTGCAACTCTTCGGTTACGTTCGTCGTTGCAGCCTGCAACATTGCCGCTGCAGCATGCAACATCTGCAATGGTGCAGACGCGCCATGCCTCTCCGCCGTTCACCTCCCCATTCCTTCGGAGAAGCGTCTGGCAACGCAACGCCTGCAAGCGCTCCTGCAACTTTTTGCGGAAAGGGTTGCAGACACCCCTCGGCTATATACTGCAACTGCAACTGCAACCTTTCTGGAGGCCGCCGAGGCGCCGGCCGGATTGCATGAGACGAGGCTCGCTCAAAGCCAATTGCGTCCTAAGATGGAACGTCTCCCGCGGCCCGTGGTTGTTCGAAGCGTGACCATGGAGGAGGGACCATCATGGCGAGAGCTGCGAAGAAGGCATCAAGGACGGCTTCCAAGACTGCGGGCAGGGGGCGGGGCGGCGCCAGGACGGCGGCCCGTCCGGCAACCAAGAAGGGGAGCGCCAAGGCGGGTGCAGCGAAAGGGCGCGCCGCCAAAGGGGGCGCTGCGGCCAAGCGCGGAGCACGAACCGCACGGCGGCAGCAAGGCGCTGCGGAGAGCTGGCTCAGCGCGCTCAATACGCTCGCCGTCTCGGCGGTCGGCCGCGAGATCATCGCCGACGTTCTCGAATCCGCCGCCGCAGTGCTGAGAAAGCAGCGGGCGGAAGTGGGGCGGGCCGTCGAAGCCGGCGCCGAGCGGATGTCCGCCGCCGCCGGAGGCGCCGCCGACGTGGCAACCGAGATGGCGGCCGGCACGGTGGGGCTCGCCCAGACCGCCGCATCCGTTCTCGCCGATGTGGTCTCGGATGCGGCACGCACCGTCATGCCGGGCGGCGAGGCCGAGGATGAGGAACGGCGGCGGTCGGGCGAAAGAGGTTCGTCGAAGAGGGGCGGCGGCGAGAGCTGACGCGGCGCCCGGCCTCGGCGCCGTACCGCCGGCGCGGGACCAGCCCTCGATCGGCGGGCGCCGCATCGTCAGGCGAAGCGAGTCCACTTCGCCTGACAATGGTCCCGCTTCGGGCGCGGATCCGCTCCGCCCGGGTGCCGGGGTCGAACGATCTCCGCGGGGCGCCGCTGCCCTCCGATGCCGTACCCCAGGGGCTCCCGAGCAGGCTTCATCCGCTCCGCCTCCAGGCCCTCCGCATAGGTGCACGGGCCCCGGATCGGTCGCGCGCCCCGCGTCAGGCGGCCGCGGCGTTCCTGCGGGCCAGGAGCAGCTTCTGCTTGAGATCGTGTTGCGCGAAGGGCTTCTGCAGAACCGGCCGGTCGCGGTAGACGTCCTTGATGCCGGCGCTGCCGTAGCCGGTGGAGAACACGAAAGGCACGCCTTGTTGCGCGAGCGCTTCCGCGACCGGATAGATCGGCTCGCCGGCGACGTTCACGTCGAGAATGGCGAGGTCGATGGTCTCGCGGCCGACCACGTCGAGGGCCGCGGCGAGCCGCGCGGCCGGACCGATCACCTCGCAACCGAAATCGAGCAGCATGTCCTCGAGCAGCAGAGAGATGGCTGCCTCGTCTTCGACCACCAGGACACGGACGCCCTGAAGATCGTCACCGCTCGTCACGCTTTCGCTCACCGGCGGACTCTCTCGTCAACGCTTGAGATCCGTACTCTATGGCGGAACCGGGCGGACCGCCAAGCGAGTCGATTCGGTGCCTCTCTAGCATTCCTCCCGCCGGGGCGCCAAAAGCGAACCTCCCGCCGGGCGGGCTCCCGCCGCGAAGACCGCCGCCAGCAGCATTTCCCTTGCGGAGAAGGCCCACGCTCCGGATAATCCGCCGGCCGTCGGGAGCCTCCATGTCGCTGATTTCACGTCTTCGCGACCTGATCCACGGGCTCGTCGATCCCGACGAGGCGGCGCCCGATCATGAGATGCGGGTCACGATGGCGGCGCTCCTCGCTCTCGTCGCGCGCGTCGACGGCCGGGTCCTGCCGGTGGAGGAGGAGGGCCTGAAGGCGATGATCGGTTCCCGCTTCGGCCTCTCGGCGGAGAGCGTGGACCGCCTCTTCGAGGATGTGGACGCGCTCGACGAGAGCGCCGACCAGGCGACCACTCTGGCGGGCCGCATCCGTCAGGGGATCGGCGAAGAGGGCCGGCCGCTCCTGCTCGCCATGGCGTATCGCATCGCCGCGATCGACGGCGACGTGCACGAATTCGAGGACGACCTCGTCTGGCGCCTCGGGCGTCTCCTCGGGCTGGCCGAGACGGAGATCGGCGCCGTCCGTGAGGACGCCCTGCGGAGACCGGCGCCGGAGCGGGGCGGCCTTGGCTAGCGGGTCGTCGCCGGCCGAGCCGTTCGTGGCGCCTTCGCGAGCGCCCGTCCTCGTCATCCTGCATCAGGAGCATTCGAACCCGGGACGGGTCGGGCGGCTCCTGCGCGAGCGCGGCCATCCGCTCGACATCAGGCATCCGCGGTTCGGCGATCCGCTGCCCGACACTCTCGCCGGGCACGCCGGGGCCGTCATCTTCGGCGGGCCGATGAGCGCCAACGACCCGGACGACTTCCTCGGCCGGGAGATCGACTGGATCGGCGTGCCCCTGGCGGAGCGGAAGCCGCTTCTCGGCCTTTGCCTCGGCGCACAGCTCCTGGCGAAGCATCTCGGCGCGCCCGTCTGGGCGCATCCGGAGGGGCGGGCGGAGATCGGCTACTACCCCCTCGTGCCCACGCAGGCGGGTGAAGCTGCGGCCGCCGAATGGAACGTCCCGTGGCCGAGCCACGTCTATCATTGGCACCGCGAGGGCTTCGATTGTCCGCCGGGTGCCGAGACACTGGCGAGCGGCGACGAGTTCCCCACCCAGGCCATCAGGATCGGCCGGGCCTACGGACTGCAGTTCCACCCGGAAGTGACGCACGCCATGCTGTGCCGGTGGACCGTGCGTGCCGCCGAGCGCCTCAGCATGCCGGGCGCCCAGGATCGCGTCCGGCAGATCGAGGGGCGCCTGATGTACGATCCGCACGTCTCGCGCTGGCTCGACCGTTTCCTCGATCATTGGCTCGAGGCGGAGCCCGCTTCCGCGCGGGCCTGAGAAGCGGCGAGCCATTCTCGCCTCTCGACAGACCTCCCCGAAACGCCTCTCCGAAGGCGATGCCGGCGCCGGCCCTCACCGGTGCACCGGAAAGCGCGCCTTGGCCTCGGCCTTCTTCCGCCGCGCGCGCCGCGAGAACATGTTCAGCATCTCGACCAAGGCCGAGAACGTCATGGCGGCATAGACGTAGCCCTTCGGCACATGCGCTCCGAAACCCTCCGCGATGAGCGTCATGCCGATCATCAGGAGGAAACCGAGCGCCAGCATCACCACGCTCGGGTTGGCTTCCATGAAGCGGGCGAGCGGGTCGGCGGCGAACAGCATCACCGCCACCGTCACGACGACGGCGATGACCATGATCGGGATATGGGGCGTCATACCGACGGCGGTGATGATGCTGTCGATGGAGAAGACGAGATCGAGAAGCAGGATCTGGCCGACCGCGGCCGAAAAGGTCATGCCTGCCGGCGTGGTGGAGAAGAGGTCCTCGCCGTGATCCACGTCGACGTTGTGATGGATCTCCTTCGTGGCCTTCCAGACCAGGAACAGACCGCCCGCGATGAGGATGAGGTCGCGCCACGAGAAGCCGTGCCCGAAGGCGGTGAAGAGCGGCTCCGTCAGCGTGACGATGAAGGCGACCGTGCCGAGAAGCGCAAGGCGCATGACGAGCGCAAGCCCGATGCCGATGCGGCGCGCCTTGGTGCGGTGCTCTTCGGCAAGCTTGTTGGTGAGGATCGAAATGAAGATCAGGTTGTCGATCCCGAGCACGACCTCCATGGCGATGAGCGTCGCGAGCGCGGCCCAGGCGGCGGGGTCCGCCGCCAATATCAGCAAGCTGTCCATCATCCTTCCTTCGACGAAGCGGCTGGAGCCGCTCCGGTTGCGGAACCGGCTCCAGTGCGTTGCGATATGCATGTGCGGCGCGGTGTACGGGCCCGCGTCGCCCAGATGCCCCGAGGCATATGTGATGTCTCGGCCGCTCCGCCAAGGTTTAACGGAGACGCTTTCAACGGAGACGCCTTCAACACGGACGCTGCAGAGGAGTTCGGATCCGGGACACCGACGCGAGGCGCGGCCTCCGGGTGAGCGACGCGCAGTCAACGGAAGGTGAATCGGGTCTCTCAGGTTCGTTTAACCTGAACAACGATTCAGACCTTCGCGTTAGGGCTCAGGAAAGCCGCCCGGCGCGACAGTCGCGGCACGCAACCGCTCGGCATCAACAAGGCGTCGCCCCATGAACATCTCCACTCTGCAGGATTTCGTCGTCAAGACGACCGCCAGGAACCGCATCACCTTCGGGGACGTGCGCCGCCTGCAGCGCGACGTGCTCCCCGACGGCGTCTCGAGCCGCCCGCAGGCCGAACTGCTCCTGCGCCTCGACGCCGCCGTCGCCCGCGTCGACCGCGCCTGGATCGACTGGCTCGTCGCCGCGATCACCGACTTCGTGGTCTGGGGCGAGCGCCCCACCGGGGCGGTCGAGACCGAGGCGGCGCTGTGGCTGAAGGAGCTGCTGGCCGCCGCCGGCACCCCCACCAAGGCGGCGCGCCGCATCGCCCGCGAGATCCGCCGCCAGGCGGAGCGGGTCGAGGAGCCGCTGGCGTCCTTCGCGACGGAGGACGAGCCGGCCGCGCCTCAGGCGGCGACCGGCCTGCCCGCCGCCGAACCGATCGAGGCCGTTCCGCTCGCCGCCTGAGGCGCAGCCGGCGCTCGGGAAAGGCTGGAGCTGCAGGATCGATGGAGCCGGGAAGCGCATCACTCCCGGCTCGTCTCGTTTCTCACGTTCGTTGCGGCACGGCGCAGGCAGGCGTATCCTTCACCGTTTCGTCGCTCGCGAGCGAGGTGGCGGAGATGAGAGCGTCGCTGCTCCTGGCGTGTTGGGTCTGGCCGGCCGGTTTCGGAGCGTCCGCCGTCGCCGCCGAACCGACGCCGACCCTGACCGGCGAAATCGTCCTGGAGCGAGCCTCCTACTGCGACGTGATCGTCGTCCGCACCGAGCAAGGCTTTTCGCTGATCGAGATCGAGCACGCCATCGTCGCTCTCGCCGGAGGCCATCGCGTGACGGGCCGGCTGACGGAAAGCGGCCCGCAAGCCCTCGACATCGACGGACGGACGCAGGTGACGGCGCGCGTGAAGGCCTGGGACAGCGACCTGCGCCAGGCGAAGGCGCGGTTCGACCGCTATTGCGAGCCGGAATGGCTCGATCTCGGTGCCGACGGCGATACGTAGCGGCTCTCGCGCGACGGTGGACAGCGGTCGTGCCTCGCTCAAGTCGAACCAAGACCACGATGCAAAAATGGCAATCTCCTAAAGCATCGGACCCAAAAGTGGACTCCACTTTTGGGATCCATCCGATGCTCACCCTTTGAGAACAGCGCATCGCTTAGTGCGGAAAACCGGGTCCACTTGTCCGCACGATGCGCTAGGGTCGAGCACTTGCGAAACAGCGGTGGATTCAGCGGCCCGGAGCTTGCGGGCCACTCGTATGGGGCATGGTCGGCAGTGACGGCGATGAATGCGTACGCGCCTTCACGCCGCCGGCATCCTTTCACATCGGCTAGGCTCGCGAGCTTCGCCGCCCGTCACCGGCCGAGCACGTACTGAAAACGCGTCGGACGCCTCACGAACGTTCCCGTCGGGCGCTTGGAGCAGGGTTCCCGGCGAGCTCAGACGTCTCGTGCCCGCAGGCGACCCTGACCACCATTCGGTCCAGCTCCCTCAACACCCAGCGCCTTGCGCGTCTTTCCGATCCCGTCATTGGACAACTCGAACATGCGGGCCGTGCGGCCTAGAGCGGCGGACGCTCCGATGGAATCGGAGCTGCCGTTCTCTCCCTGTGATTGCGCATCGGATGCATCCCAAAAGTGGGATCCACTTTGTCCGATGCTCTAGGGGAAAACGCGCGGTTGGAGGCGGCGTTCCGAAATCTGCGGCGGCCGGGCAGCCCGCCGCGCGACGGGACTTCATCTCGAACCGAGGAGAAGCGGCGGAGGCGAGTACCGCCTCCGCCGAGGCCACACGGAGCAGGCACGCGGGCTCGAGAGCGCGCCCGGCGCGCTCCGAGGCTCGATGCCGTCCGGCTCAAGCGCCTCGGAAGTCGCTCTCCGTCGGCAGCCGGCCCTCCGGCGTATACCTGTCGACGGCGGTCGGCAGTTCACGCGACAGCCGGTTGAGGATCTCCTGCCGCGACAGCCCGGTCTGCTGGGCAAGAGCGTCCAGGATGTCCGGCCCGACGGCCTGTTCGAGTTGCTGCGGAGCGACCTCCTTGTTGGGGCCGGTGCCGACCCAGGAATCCGCCACGTCGCCTTGGCCGCTCCGCCTGAAGCTCTCGACGAGTTCGCCGAGGCCCCCTCCGAGAAGGCCGCCGACGCCCGCGCCGCCCAGGTTGCCCAAGAGGCCTCCGAGCCCCCCAGGCTGCTGACCCGGCACCTGGCCTGGGCCGCCTTGCCGGTTCAGTCCGCTCAGCATTTCGGCGATCTTGTCCCGGTTCTGATATCCGGCGATGGCAAGGAGGCCCAGCAGGGCCGTCATCGATGGAAATCCGCGGCTGCTCATCGCATTCCTCCTGTTTGGCATGCTGACGGCCAGTCAACGGCGCGTGGCGGCGAAGGTTCAGGTCCGCCGCCGTCCTCGTGTCCGGCCGGCTTCGCCCGGTGTCGTCCGGATGGCCGCCCGTGCCGTGCCGACGAATCCGGAACTCTCTCGATCTCGGGAACGGAGGAGCGGGAACCGGCATTCCTTTTCGGGAGATCGAGCGGGATGCGCGAATTCGGGGCGCGCGGGATCCGGCCGCGCGACGACGATCCGAGAGGCGCTCCATGGGCCTGTTCGACGAGATCAACGCCCGATTCAGCGAGAACCTTCAGCGCCACGGCCACTCCCTCGCCGATCCGGACGCGGGAGACGCTTCGGCGAGGGATCACCCTGCGGTCTCATCGGGGCCCTCGCGGATCTCGATCTCCCGCAGGATGCGGGCCAGCGGCTCCGGCAGCGGCTGGTTCATGGCGTCCCGGTAGGTTTCGGCCAGCGCCTTGCCGATCAGCATCAGGACCAGGTTCGGTGGGGGCTTGTCCACCCGCGGCAAGCGAAGGTTTTCGGCCTTGATCATCTCATCATCCCCGGCCGGCGCGTCCCGCACTCCCGGCTTTCGCGTTAACATGAGTTAAAGAGTGGAATGGCTGAACCCGGAAGGAGTTTCAGCGCGGCGGCAGAAAACGCGTGGATCGTTGACGCATGAAGGTTGCAGCGGGGCGGAGGCGGAGCCTCGAGCCGCTTCGCCCCGCGGACCGGCCATGGAAGCTTCGTGGCCGGGCAACGCGGCACGGCCCGGACGTGGAAGCGTGGAGTGTCGACGTCCCGGACCTACGCACCCCGCCTCAGGCGGGTTTTCCGGTCATCGAAGCCTGCGCCGCGGCCGCATCCTCCGCGCGCTCGACGACGACGGCGGTCTTGTCGACCTTGTCCTCCGCCTGGCCCCACGCGCCCCCGCCCGGGCCGCGAGACGGCTCTCGACCGAGGACATCACCCGGTCGGCGGCGGAAAGGACCGTGTCGAGTTGCCCCTCCATATGCCGCCGCGCTCGCCCTTTCACCGAGTCGCTGACCCGGCCGACCGATCGGTCCTCGACGGCCGTCGGGCGGAGCGCGACGCCCGCGGCCGCTCCGAGGACGAGACCGAGGGAGCCAAGCAGGAGCGGGTAACGTCGCGAGAACGCAACGACCTCGCGGCTCGCCTGCTGCCCCATGCCGCGAGATCGCCACGCCGCCGCCGCGCTCCGTTCCCGCGTCCTGCTGCGGGACGGTGCCGGCGGGGCGGACTCGGAGGAAGCGGGGCTGATGGACGAGGCAAGGCGGCTTGCGGGCGAGGCCGCCGCCGAGGCCCCATGGGCGACCGCCTCGACCGCCCGATGGGCCGCCTCGTTCGTCCGGGAGGCGATGTGCCGGACGCCCCGGCCGAGCCCCTCCGCGCCTGACTGCCCCGGATGACGCGATCTCCGGTCTCCGTCCTGCGAGCCAGGTGCGCAACCGCGGCGCCGGCCGCGAGCGCCGCGGCGCCGAGAAGCAGCGGGTTCCGTCCGGCGGTCTCGACGAGGGCGCCGGTCCGGTCGACGGCGCCCTCCGCGGCGACCGCCATGGACGACCCGGTTCGCAGAGCGGCGCCGGATATCCGAGACCCGGCTTCATGAGCCGCCTCTCGCAGCCGCGCACCCGCATCCCGCGCCGCCTCGCCGAGACGGGTGGCCGTCGCGGCCATCGGCCCGCTCGTGCCGGATCCCGCGACGTCCGTGTCGACGGGAGAGCCGTATCCGGCCGCTTGGCCCGGCATGGAGCGCTGCGGCCGCGTCTCGCGTTCGAGATGCCGATCGGAGCCGGACTCGCTCCGACGGGCGCGGCCGGGCGTGTTGATGAGCATGGCAGCTCCGGCCGCGACCAGAAGAGTCGCGATGGGCGGGTGCTTGTAGAGGCGCCAGCCGATGCCGGCACCGATGAGGGCCACCGCCGCCGGGTTGTTCTTCGCCCGCAGCTTCAGGTCGGCCGCCGTGTCGCGCACGGTCCGGCGGCCGGACTCCCGGGCGCGCTCCATGACCTCGTTCTTGTATTCCTCCGCGCGCTGCAGCGCCTCGTTCTTGTAGCCGTCGGCGCGGTGCAGGAATTCGCCCTTGTATTGCTCGGCGCGCTCCATGATCTCGCCTTTGTAGGTCTCGGCGCGGGCGAGGAGCTCGCCCTTGTACTCGTCGGCACGCCGCAGCAGCTCGTCCTTATAGCGGTCGGCCTGCTTCAGGAGCTCGTCCTTGTAGGATTGCACGTGCCCGAGGACCTCCGCCTTGACGGCCTCCCGCGTGTCGGGACCGGTCAGCGTCTCCAACGTCCTGGACAGCCGGGCCCGGGCCTCCTCGGCCTCGGCCTCGCGCGCTTCCAGTTCGCTCATTCCGGAAAGGTTCGTTCGAGAGCGGTCGGCCATCTCACATCCTCCCTGTCGTGCCCTGGTCCGGCGCCTCCGATCCGCCGCCCGCGGCAGAGGTTCCTGCCGGCGCAGCGGGCCTCCCGGCGCCCGATGGCGGCGTCGCCTGCGCGAGCGACGCCATTCCGCCGGCCGGGGAGACGCGGCCGGCGAGCGCGGCCGCGGACTCCTCGTCCTGCCCCGATGGGACCGATCGGTCGGCCGCTCTCCTTTCGGCCCCCGTCTTCTCCGACATCCCGGCGCGGCCGGGTGCAGGCGCGCGGAAGGAAGGCCGTGCCGCCGCCTCGCTCCTTTCGGCCGAACTCTTCAGGAAGCGAGCGAGCGCGAACCCGCCGGCCAGGCACGCGCCGATCACGAAAGCCGGCCGGCGCCGCGCGAAGTCGCCGACCTCCCGGAAGAGCTCGTCGATGCCGCGCTCGCGGAGCGTGGACGAGACCCGATGAACCCTCGATGCGGCGTCTCGCAGATAGGGCGCGACGAGGGGAATCCCCTTCTCGGCGTCCCCCGCCACATCGTCGAGGAGGCGGGCGACCGCCTCCGCCTGCTCCGCCGCCGCGGCCTTCCGCCCTCCGATCGCGTCGAGGGCCGTGTCCCGGGCGCTCTCCGCCAGATCGGACGCGAGGGACTTTGCCTTGTCGGTGAAACCGGGGGTCGGCGGTGCGGCTCCCCCGGGCTGCGCTCCCGTGCTCATGGCCATTGCTCCTGGATGTTCGTCGGCCGGATGCGGCGACATGCAGGAAGAACCAAGCGTTGCCTTCAATGTTCCGGGCGGCGCTTCTTTCGACACCCGATCCTCGGGTCTCGCTGCGCGCGACCGAGGATGACCTGATTGAAATCACGAAGCCGAGCTTAATCCCGCGGGCTGGACCATTCCGGGGAAGGACGACGGAACGTCGGGGACTCGACCGAGTTCCCATTGCGGGCAGTCGCGGACTCCGGAGGTGACCCATTCGGCCCCGGGGCGCTCGTCCTGCCGCGGTCGAGCGGAGTTGGCGTGCGATGGATGGACTTGCAGCGGATGGAGGAAAGACATGCGTGTATCCGAAGCGATGACCCGCGACGTGCGGGTGGCTCTTCCCGAACAGACGATTCAGGATGCGGCCAAGATGATGGGCGACATGGATGCCGGGGTCCTGCCGGTGCGCGAGGGAGACCGGCTCGTCGGCATGATCACGGACCGGGACATCGCCGTGCGGGCGGTGGCCCTCGGCAAGGGCCCGCAGACCCCGGTGCGCGAGGTCATGAGCCCGGAGGTGATGTACTGCTTCGAGGACGACGACACGGATGCGGTCGCCCGCAACATGGCTGATATCAAGGTGCGGCGGCTGCCGGTCGTGAACCGCGACAAGCGGCTCGTGGGCATCATCGCCCTCGGCGATCTGGCGGTCGTGGAAGGGCCGCGCGCCGCCGGCGAGGCGGTGAGCGGGATCTCGCGGCCGGGCGGAGTGCACTCCCAGACCGGCGGCGCCCGTCACTGAGACGACGGTTCGGGGGAGACCGAAGCGGGCCGTCGCGTCGTGACGGCCCGCGCCGCCGCGTGGAATGCGTCAGCGGCGAATGACGGCCATCCGGCGGAGATCGAGACCTTTCGGACGTATGTCGACGGAGAGCGGCGCGGAGGCCCGTTCAGGCCGATGGTTCGAGAGCAGGAACCATTCACCGGACAAGTCTGGGCGAGAGTTCCAAGGGCGGATTCCAGCGACGCGGCGACGCCGTGCAGGCCGCACACGCGGCGTTCACGAGCGGACCATGGGCATCGATGACGCCCAGCGACCGGGGATTGCTCCTCTACCGGCTCGCCGACGTGATCGCCGTGAGAACCGAGCGCCTCGCCGATCTCGAGCACGCGTCGTGAGGGCGCGAGCCGCGCTGTTGGATGAAACCCATATCGGAGATCGCTCGACCTTGTCGCAAGCGGTTCGCAAGACGCCCTGCTGACGGTCCGCCGCTTCGTGGATGCGGCCCGGGGCGGTCTTTACATAACGCCGAACGAAATCGACCGAGGGTTCACGCCCTATACGGATGCGGAGCTCGCCTTCTCTTGAACGACGTTCATTCTCCCGCTCCGGTCCCGGCCCATCGCCTCATCCCGTCGCAATTTCCGCCGATCGGCCTGTTCGATACGGTGGCTACTGCTGCCGACCTCGCAGCCGTCATGGAGCTCGTCGGCTGGACGAACGATCGCCTCGTCGCCCATCGTATCGACAGGCTGCCCCGAGACGAGTGGGTCTATGACCGCCCGAACGCCAGCATCGTCATGGCGGCCTTCCTGCACGTCGCTCCGGGAGGCATGCGCTTCAACGGCGGGGACCTCGGCGCCTGGTGCGCATTTGCCGCACTGACGACGGGGATCGTCGAAGGCTCCCGGCTTGAGGTTCCGGAAGGACGGGGCCTCGGGCGCGGCCTCAGCAGCAGCCGGCCTTGTCCAGAGCCTTGCCCGCGACGGCCTCCCGTGAAGCGCCCCGGATGGACGCCGCCGCCAGCCCGCAGCCGCAACCTTGTCCGGTGAAGGCCTTCGCCTGTGCGTCCGCGGCGCAGCAGGCGTCCACGCCGGCGGGTGCAGGGCCGCCGCAGCAGCCGGACGCCGCCTTCTTGTCGGCGGTGCCGATTGCGTCGGCGGTGCCGATTGCGTCGGCGATGCCGGCGTGGGTCGAGCACACCCCGGTCTCGGGCAGCACGAGACGGACGTCGTCCGCAGCCTCGAGGTCGCCCGCGATGGCCGCAACGACCGAGCGGACCTGCTCGTAGCCCGTCATCATCAGGAACGTCGGCGCCCGCCCGTAGCTCTTGATCCCGACGGTGTAGAAGCCCGGCTCCGGGTGAGACAGCTCGCGGTGTCCGTGGGGCGGCACCGATCCGCAGGAATGCAGGTTGGGGTCGATCATGGGGCCGAGGGCTCTCGCGCTCTCCAGCCACGGATCGAGATCGAGCCGGAGCTCGCGGGTGAGCGCAAGGCCGGGCCGCTGGCCCGTGGCGACGACGATACGGTCGAACGGGCCGAGCTCGCGTTCACCGTCCGCCGTCTCGCCGGCAACGGCGACCTTGCCGCCAGCCGACCGGACCCGCGTCGCGCCGAAGCCGGAGATCAGGGTGAGACGCCCGCCCGCGACCAGGGCCTCGAGTCTCGATCCGAGCTCGCCGCGGGCCGGGAGTTGATCGGCCTGGCCGCCGCCGTAGACCCGCATCATGTTGGTGCCGCGGGTCGCCCACGCGATCGCGGTTCGGGACGCGTGCTCTGCGAGCTGCGCGAGGTCGACCAGCAGGTTCGCCGCGGAGTGGCCGGCGCCGACGACGAGGACCGCCCTGTCCGCATAGGTCGACCGGTCGCGCCCGATGACGTCGGGTATCCCATAGGCGATCCGGTCCGCATGCTCGGCCTCGCCCTCGGCGAGGATCCCGCCGGCGCCGAGCGGGTTCGGGTTGCTCCAGGTGCCCGAAGCATCGATGACGGCCCGCGCGAGGTCCAGGCGGATTGCCCCGTCGACGTCCGATACCGCGAGCACGAAGGGCCTCGCTCCGCGATCGCGGCTCAGGACCTTGTCGGCGCCCTGCCGGGTGATCGCCTTCACGGTGACGCCCGTCTCGATGACGGCGGACATCGCGGGCGTTTCGGCAAGGGGTCTCAGATAGGCCTCGTAGAGGTCGAGGCCCGTTGGCATCGCCCGGCGGGGCGGTTCCCGCCAGCCATGGCGCTCGAGGAGCGAGCGAGCCGTCGGGTCGGTGTTGTACTCCCACGGCGAGAAGAGACGAACATGGCCCCAATCGCGGACATGGGCGGCGACCGTCGCGCCGGCCTCGTACACCTTCGCGGGAAGGCCCCGCGCGGTGAGGTGGGCCGCAGCGGCGAGCCCGATCGGGCCGGCTCCGATGACGACGACGGGCAGGGATGCAAATTCACTCATGGCGCTCTCCTGGTCATCGTCTCGGCGGCAGGGCAGGGGGCCGGCGACAGCGGACGCCGCGGAGCCGCCCGGGTTGCGGCGGCAAGATCACTCATCGGTTGTTCGCTTTTCAGATGCCGTAATACCGGAAATATAGAAATAGCAGGCGAAGAAGCACGTCTCAGGCGGCCTGGTCTCCCGCCCCCGACGCGCAGGCCTCGTCCGCGCAGCACTCCCTGGTCATGAAGTCGATGAGCGAACTCATGGCCGGGTAGTTGGCCCGGCAGATGAGGGTCGTCGCCTGGCGCTCCTGCGTCACCAATCCGGTCAGCACGAGGCGCTGCAAGTGGTGCGAGAGCGTCGAGGCGGGAATGCGCAATTTCCGCTGCACGCGGCTCACCGGCAGTCCGGAACGGCCCGCGCGCACGAGGGTGCGATAGACCTGGAGCCGGACCGGGTGGCCGAGGGCTTCGAGCTGCTTCACCGCTTGTTCGATCTTCATGGAAATATGATGCGGGCGCCCCATGGCCTTGTCAATCCATATTTCCGAAAATATCGAATGAAAGTGCCGAGCGCCGAAGCCGACGCTCGCGGGGGATCTGGTGTCGTGACGCAGTGTTCGGAGTTTCGCGTGCGCCGGCTTCCACTAGCGCATCGTGCGAACAAGTGGACCCGGTTGTCCGCACTAAACGATGCGCTGCTCAAGAGAAAGAGATGCGATCCTGTGATCGGATCCCGGAAAGTGGACCTTTCCACTTGTGCCTGCTCAAGAAGAGATCGATGGATCCGAATGGATTCCACTTTCGGGTCCGATGCTCGGTCGACTCATCCGGACGCGTCACGGTGGAGCGGGCCTGCGCACCGTCGAAAAGGTGTTCCCGTAATAGGCTGCCGTGTAAGGCACCTGAATGTATTCGAACGTCTTCCGGACGGCCCAGCCCGGGGCGGTGTCCTTGTACTTCGCGAGGTTAGGGACGGGGCCGGCGCCGAAGAGGATCTCGTTCAGGTTGAGACCGATCCCGGCGTAGAACGTCCGCTCCACCGGATAGCCGAGTTGACGTTCCCTGTCTCCGAACCCGCGGGCATCGAAACCGCCATGCAGTTCCAGGTACCGCAGCGGCGTGCTCTTGAGCGCCTCGAAGCCGCTGCCCTTCAGCGCCATGATGTAGCGTTGCCGTTCGTAGTGAGGAATGAAGCTGAATTCCGACGGCGTGATGCCGGGCCGCTCGTAGCTGGCCGGCGTGTACATCACGCGGAAATCGAGTTTCTCACGCAGCCCGGGAATGGAATTCCGGAGGATGGAGAAGGCGGCGCCGGCGGCGTTTGCGATGATGTCCTCCCGCGAGAAGCGATGCTTCCCGGTAAATCCGTCGACGGCCTCGCCGGCTCCCATGATTCCGAACGCGAGCAGCGCTCCGGTGATCTGGGCGCCTGTGGGATCGGATGCGTTAGCCCGGATTCGATCCGTGAGGATATCGGCGATGACGTAGGTCGAGAAGGCGTGCCCGATCTTGTCCATACCGCCGTGGCGCGTATTGCTTCCGAACCAGCCTTCATCGATGAACTCGAAATTGGAGCCGCCCCAGTCCCAGTCGCGAATGCCGACCGCAATCAAGGCGCCGCCGACCAGGGCCAGTTCCCAGCGCACGGAGAGCACGTGGTCGCTCAGCAGGTTAAAGGAATAGAACGCCGGGGGAACGGGCGTGAGACCCTCGACCTCAGGGTCGGCCGATTCATGACGGGCAGCAGACTGGGGCGGTCTCGACCGGCGTTGAACCGGCCTTCTTGCGGGGTGCGGGGGACGCCTCCGGCAGAGAGGCCGGCTGCGCCAGAGCTCCGAGCGGGTGCAGCGGGCCTCCCGGCGCGCATTGAGACGCGAGAAGCGCAACCCCGAGGACGGCGAACAACGTTTGCCGGTTCACCCGGCGGCGTGAATTCATTGGGTCGGCACGTGACCGACGATCTGGATCCGAGCGAGCGCAGATGGCTGCGGGAACTGTCATCGGAGCCTTAGCGAGCGCATGGCTGCGGGAACTGTCATCGGAGCCTTTCAGCAATCGAAGTCTTGAGCGAGAAAGAAGTCTTGAGCGAGAAAGAAGTCTTGAGCGAGAAACAAGCATCGGACGTGCATTCTGAACTGCAACGCAACAACATCCCGCGATCCGGCCGCCGATCATGGCCGACGCGTAGGCCGAACTCCCAATCGAACTTCTCCCAGCCTTCGTGGCAGGGACCGGAGTCTTGCAACGGAGGAACGGGTCGCCCGCGGCTCCGGAAATGTCCTGGGCTAGCGATATTCCACCCGCCCAATCGTTGGGCAAGAGCGTCCGCAGCCGGCAGCCCTCCATCGCTGCAAACGCGCCCGCTGGTGTGGCATTCCGGCCATAGCGCCGAAGCTGGCACCTCGGTGAGAGCCTCGAGGCCGCAGGGCTGGCCGGACATTCGCTCGGCCGACAGTCCGAGTGCGGCATCGAAAGAGGCGCGCCGCATGTGAGAACTCACACCGGGCCGACTAGGCGCGCCGCCGCGGGATCCGGTCGGGAATGTGCCCCCGTATAGTCACGTGGATGACGCCGAATTGCTCAGGTATGAACGCACGACTCACGCTAGGATCGCGGCGCGGGAAGGATCAGCGGTGCGCCTCTACTTTCACGTCACGAATGGCAGCGAGATCATAAGGGACGAGCAAGGCATCGAAGTCCCGTCCCTCGATCATGCTCGACGAGAGGCGCTGAGAACCATCGCCGAGGTTCGCGCCGAGGATCCGGCATCTCGTGACTGGTCGGGTTGGACGTTCAGGATCACGGATCCTTGTGGCAGGGTCGTCCTGTTACTTGATCTCGACGGCGATCCCCTGTAACTCCGTAACGCGCTTCACGTCCGATGCGAGATACAGGCCCGCTTTCGCTCGCGGGATCAGCCGGAGCACCTTGCGGACATGCTCGCGGACGGATTCGGCGGCGATCGTGTGGTTCAGGGATTCGGCCTCATTCATCGAGCGCCCCCCTCAAGCCCGCTAACGGATTTTAACGGTGGTTAGAACTGTAGTTAGGTCTGTTTCATTACGCAACGGCAACTTCGAATAAATCGCATAGTCGCGGCACCTCGAAGACAACGGAGGCGGCGGTCCATCCGCGCTCGCCTCCGTTCCACGATCCAAAAACGATCACCGCCTCGGCCACGCCCCTTTGCAGGTCCGTTTGCCCCGCGATGTTACCAACCGAAGCAAGGACCTCCGAACACCGAGCGAATACAGGGTGATCCACCGCGCCTGGTTCCCGAGGACGTGACGATCACGCCGCCCTGAGGCCCTCTCGGCGCTCGGTGATCCCGAACGATCGGAGTCGTGCGGTGGTCTCTGACAATGGGTTGCGTCCGATGATCCCGGACGACCACCGGCGAGCGATGGTCGCGAACGACAGGTTGCTCCCGATGATCCCGGACGACGACCGGCGAGCGATGGTCGCGAACGACAGGTTGCTCCCGATGGTCCCGGACGACCACGGGCGAGCGATGGTCGCGAACGACAGGTTGCGTTCGATGATCCCGGACGACCACCGGCGAGCGATGATCGCGAACGATTGGTTGCTCCCGATGGTCGCGGTCACGAGCCGTCGCCCCTTGCGGTGCGGCAGCAACGGCGACGCAGGCCGAGAGCGCAACGGCAACTCGAGTCAACGTGGTGATGACAGGTTTCATAGGGGGCTCCTTTTCACGGCCCGAGGAGCTTATGACGTGCTCCATGCAGGATCTGTGAGGGAAGTCACCAAAGGAGGTTTTCGCCCCACGATGGCTGCGGCGCGGATGAGTGCGCTGAGGTAGGCTGGAGCATCGTCCGAAAAGTGGGCACCGGTTCTTCGTTCAAAGCGATGCGTCACCAAGAATATGGAGCGTGCAGTTTGACTCCGCAAAATGCACGTGCTCCAGGGTCGGGGCTCCGCCTACGGGAGGCCGGTCAGATCGCGACATGAGGAGGATGACGCACGCTCTCGGCGTCCTCCTCCTGTTGTTCGCCTATGACCGCGCCGGAGGCTTGCCTGTCGACGGCACCTGGAAGCCTCGTGACGATCTGCATCTCTCATCGAACGTCGGGTGATCTCATCTTCATCGTTTGCCTGGACGAGCCACGACCTCTCCGCAATGGAGCATTGACGACGCCGTCCCGAGGTTACGATGCCGGGCCGGATCCGATGCGTCCGAGACGCATCGATGATTGGCCTGCCCTTGTGATCCTGGCAGCGGTCGCCGATGACCTCGTTGATCTCTGGGTCAGGGGAGCCGCAGTCGAGGCCAATGGCACGCTGCCCAACATCCCGCCCCGAGCGAACCGCGTTTGGAAGAACTGCTTCTCGCCGGTGCTCTACCGCACCCGCGCCCTGTGCTACATTCGTGCTGAGTTTGATCCACCGGAACGGGTCGGCCTTCGATCAGGGTGAGGGTGACTGCCGATTGGTCCGGCGAGCCTTAGATCAGCCCTCGAGGAGGGGGAATCCAGGCGCGCCACCCGGGGTGCGCCGTTTTAGCTGAGCCGTTATGGTGCTTGGACTTTAGGGGTAGGATTTTTCGATGCACTCGTGGCGAATAGCCTTCCCATCACGATGTCTCGTCGCGTTAGCCGTCGTTGTTTCGCTCGCCACGGCAATCGTTCTGGCGGCGTCGACGAGCAGTCGAGCGGATGCAGAGCCAAAACGGGTTTTGATGCTGCATTCGTTCGGCCTTCGCTTTAAGCCATGGACCGATTACGCTCAGTTCATTCGCTCCGAGATAAGCCAGAGGGCGCAAAGGCCGATCGATTTCCATGATCATTCGCTTCTGAATGCTCGACTGTCTAACGACACGTCAGACGGTCCTTTTGTCGATTATCTTCACGCTCTCTATGCGGAGAAGCCACCCGACCTCATTCTCGCTATCGGCGCCCCAGCCGCGAACTTCGTCCAGCGATATCGCCAGCGAATTTTCCCAGGAACGCCGATGCTCTTCACAGCCGTGGAGGCGCGCCGAGTCCAATACGATAAGCTGACCGAGTACGACACGGTTGTGGCGGTCGCTCACAACTTTCCTGCCTCGTTCGAGACCATCCTGCGCGTCTTGCCCCTGACAAAGACGATCGCAATCGTGAATGGGGCTTCACCCAATGAAGCATACTGGCTGGGGGAGCTGCAGCGGGAAACCGCACCACTGGCCGGGCGGGTCGAACTCAAATTTTATAACGAGCTGTCGTTCGAAGACATTCTAAAGGACGCAGCCAATCTTCCACCTCACAGTGCCATCTTCTGGCATTTGATGAACGTCGATGCGGCAGGCGTTGCCCACGAGGCTAATGCCGCGCTGAGCAAGCTTTCTGCCACCGCTACCGCGCCAGTTTTCTCGTATATTGATAATTTTTTCGGGGACACGACCATCGGTGGTCCGATGCATTCGGTGGAGGAAGGGAGCACGGTGGCAGCGGCTGTTGCGATTCGTATCCTCAACGGCGAAAAGGCCGGCGAAATCAAAACGCCTCCCACTAGATACGCATTACCGAAATTCGACTGGCGGCAAATGCAGCGATGGGGAATCAGCGAGAGCGACCTTCCGCCAGGAAGTACGGTTCTCTTCAGACCGCCCACGATGTGGAAAACCTATCGCTCACAGATCCTAACTGTTTCCGGCGTTATTTTGATTCAAGCGGTTTTCATTGCACTGCTTCTCCACGAGCGGCGTCGCCGTCATTCGGCGGAAACGGACGCGAGACAAAGGATGGTGGAGCTGGCGCACGTCAACCGCTTTTCCACTGCGGGCGAAATGGCTGCATCGATCGCCCACGAGATCAATCAGCCGCTTGGAGCAATTCTCAACAACGTCGAGACTGCTAAGATAATCCTCGAATCGGTATCTCCGAACCTCAATGAGGTGAAGGAAATTGTCGGCGACATAGGCCGCGACAATCGCAGAGCCGGCGAAGTTATACGCCACCTGCGCAGCTACGTGATGAAGGCTCCTTTCGAGAAGAAGGATTTTAATCTTAACGATCTCGTCGCTGAAACCGTCAGCTTTCTGGCGCCGCAGGCGAGATCGCACCAAGTCGTGCTGCGAAGCAAGCTGACTCTAGCTCCCCTTCGGATCAATGGCGATCCGATCCAGTTGCAGCAGGTGTTGTCGAATTTGATCCTGAATGCGGTAGATGCCGCATCAGACACAACACTGGCCGAACGAGCCGTGATGGTGGCGACGCAAGATGGGGAGTTCGCCGAGGTCTCGGTTTCAGACACTGGGCGCGGCGTATCTGAGGAGGTCGCAAAGAAGATATTCGACCCATTTTTTTCCACGAAGGAGCACGGCATGGGCATGGGTCTTTCTATCGTGCGTACGATTGTGACCACGCACGGCGGTCAGATCGATTTCGAGAACCGGAACGGCGCGAACGGCGCGGTTTTTCGAGTCAAGTTACCTCTGCGCGATGACTGAGGCGGCGGCACACGTTACGACCGGCTCGCGACCAACTTCCTCGCCGCCATCCCCTGCCCAGTCACTCGCTTTCGTCAGTAAGTAATCGCCCACCTCGCCGATCTTCTTCCCTCAGAGACGCACAATTGGAATGGCCTTGGCGACACGCCGGAGGAGGTCGCGGAGTTCCTTGGACATGAGGGCAAGTACCACGTCACGATCCTCTCATCGATGGGCTGAGGTACCCGCATCGGCGCCGTGAGCGGTGATCGGCCCGACCTCCGCAACGTGCCACATCCGGCCGTTCACCTAACAACCGCCCCGCTGGAATCTTCGCACCCGAATCGATAACAGAGGCTCGAGCGGAATTGCGTGGGTGTCCGGCCGATCCACCGCTTGAAGGCATACGTAAAGGCGCTGATTTCCTGAAAGCCGAGCAGCCACGCAACCTGCGATACCGAGAGCGTTGCGTCGCGCAGGTAGTGGGTTGCAAGATCGGTTCGCATCGCGTCGAGAACCATCGTAAAGGTTAGCCCCTCTGAGGCCAATCGCCGGGCGAGGGTGCGTTGGCTCATGTTGAGCGCCCGGGCCACGATTTCGACGCGCGCTCGTCCGTGCGGCAGCAATGGCGTAATCGCGTTCTCTACACGCGTCCTCAGCGCCTCCGCAGGCCGGTCGCGGTGCACGAGCGCGTGTTCGCAGTATCCCACCAAAAGGTCGTGCAGATAGGGGTCGGCTCCCGTGACCGTCAGTCTCGCGGCATCGCTCGCGAAGACCAGCTCATCGCGGGACTCGCCAAACCTGATCTGGCACCGGAAAGCGCCTTCAAGCGCGCTCGATGCAGCCCCGTGCGGCTGAACCAAGCTGAGACAAAGCGGACGGAGATTGGTTCCGGTCAGCTGCCGGGCGATCCGAACCAGCGTCATCGCAAAGAACTCGATCTGGTGGCGATCCGCATGGCGCGGCACTCCGACATGCGTGAATCGCACCAGAATAGGGTCGCCCCGGATGCACTGAATGGTAATGCCCTCGTTGGTGATCGTGCTGTACCGTTCAGCTCGCGCCAACGCGTCACCGAGCGTCGGCGCTGACGCTTGCACGAAGTAGAGTAACCCGACCAATCGCAGATCGAAATCCTGAGCGAGATGGAGACCGAGCAGATCGTCGCCCAGCGCTGCCGCGACTAAGTTTAGCCAGGTAACCTGCTTCATGACTGCAATGCGGACGCTCGTGTCCGCCATCTCGGCCGCGGTAAGACCAGCTTGGCGCAGAAGAGGGTCGAGGGTGATGCCGGCCTCCAAAGCGCGAGCGGCCGCCAGTCGGGCGATGCCGCCGGTCGCCGTGGGAGAAGCCACTGGCGCAAGTCGTACTTCTCTTGAAGGCTGGACTGCGGAAGCTTCCATAGTCGCTGGCCCCGATGCACAAGGCGTTGGCCGACTCTAGCAGGACGGCTTGGGAGTGTCGCGGTTACCCATTGCACCTCTCGGGTGAGGTCCTGCTCTCGGGTCTCTTCGCAGCGGCCCATGCGCATCGGCGCAGCGAATTTGGCCGCGGGAGCTCAACCGCCGCAGGGTGCGCAATGATAACCTCCAAAGACGATGATAACCTTCGGGACCTTGGTGCCGAACACCCTCAGCACTTGTTGATCGCGGCATACCGCCGCCTGGTGCAGCTCCCCCGGCAAGCGGATGGCATGCGATTCACCCCGATCACCACGACCGCGACTTGGGAACTCCGCCTCATCGACTTGCTGCTGCCTGGACGCGCGGATCAGCGCTCGCTGTGGGTTGAGCTCTTTGATCTCACGACGGATGGAAGCATCGACAGCCGAGGCTGCCAGGATCTGGACGAGGCCGGGGCGGCCACACATTACTTTCTGGCCTGTATCCAGCAACAGCCCACCGAGAGGGATTGATGGCAAATCCCTGCTCGCCGCGCCAATCTCGTCCCGGCGGAGACCAATCAGACAGCGGGAGCGCCGCTGCGTTCGTCAGCGAGCCGCCATTCGAGCTCTTTGCCTCGCTCCGACGCGCCGCAGACCGCACCTTGCGCGGGATGCTCGGACATCGTCAGACTGTCGGGAGGCCGGCGATCTGCATCAGGTGAAGGCCGTTGCGGCACACACGAGGCTCCGCGACCGCCGGTGTCCCGCGAAGAGGTAGCACGCCCCCCCAGGTCCCCCCAAAGTCCCAGCTCTCACCCGTGATGAAGCTTGGAACTGGCTGGTCCTCCGGCACCGCATAACACAGATCAGGTTGCCCCTTGGGTCGGAATAGGTTGTAACGCAACGCAAAGTCCGTGCTTGCTCGAGTGACCGTAATCGGACGCCCGTTCATCAGCTTTTCTCCCCTTGCTGATTCGTTCTCGTGTTGAGCCGCATGGCGACTGCTGCGAGCTCTGCTGAACGTTGCGGCGGTGCATGGCTCGCCAGGCGCTCGGGGTCTGGCCGGACCAGCGCCGGAAGGCCCGCGTGAAGGCGCTCGCCTCCGCATAGTCGAGCGCTGCCGCGATCTGCCCGAATGACAGGCCAGTATCCGCCAGCAATTGCCGCGCGATCTCGAAGCGGACTTCGTTCACCATTGTCCGGAATCGGGTGCCTTCGACGCCCAGGCGGCGGTTCAAGGTACGACGATGCATGGCGAGCAGGCTCGCCAGTCCGTCCGCCGAACAGGTGTCGTTTGCCAGACGCGTCCGCAGCAGCCGCCGAACGTCGTCCGTGAAGAGGTCGCCCTTCAATGACGCAATCCGTTCCTCCAGCATGACGCGCAGGAGCGGATCGGCGCCGGCGATCCGGCGCTGCAGGAAGCGGGCTGGAAACACCAGCGCGGCGATTTCCTGATCGAACCGCACCGGCGCCCGGAAATGCCGCCGGTACGGCTCCGCATCCGCCGGGCAGGCTCGCGGCAGCAGCACCTCGGTGGGTGCCCAGGCCTCGCCGAGCAGCGCCCGCATGGCATTGACCGTGCAGGCGATGGCGCCGTCGGTGATCTGGTCCACGCTCTCGGTTTCGGGCTGATAGACCGCGTAGCTGAAGACGGCGATGTCCCCGGTCACGGCCAGCGACGGCACCGCGACACGGTCCTGCACACTCAGCTTCGAGACCAGGCTGCGCAACGCGTCTCCGACAGTCTCCGAGTGCAGCATCAGGCGGCCGACCACCCCGAGCGACAGGATCGTCGCCCGGCAGCCAACCAGAAGCCCGAAATGCGGGCAGTGCGTGCGCGCCACACTCAACGCGCACAGCCGGCCTAGGGCCAAGTGCGAGATCACGCTGGTCCCGTCTTCGAACAGACACGGGTCGAGCCCCGCCTCCTTGATGATCGGATCGGGATCGAGGCCGAATTCGCACAGGGTCGGGGCGATCTCCTTGGCCACGCCGAGGTGCATGGACCCGGCCGGCAGCGGACGCGCCGGTATCGCCGTGAGAAGGGACTGGGTGGCGGGAAGATGCGGACCGTTGCTCAGGGACGATGCAATGTCAGCAGCTTTTGCCATGGAGCACTCCTGAACCAGTAGAGGCGTCGGCGACCCGAAGGTTGGCGGCGATAACCTCGCCGAGGTACTCCGACCGGAGGCGACGCGTCATGTCGTCGAGGGATCACAGGGCCGACAGAGCTGGCCAGGCGTTGAACGAATTTTCAGCGCGTGTGCGCGAAAGGGCGCTGGGGCCGCAGCAGGAGGCAAGGCCCCCGCAGCGCCAGGGGAAGGGCGGAGGTTGTCGCTCATCATGACGGCCGAGCCGCAGAACAATCCGAGCAAAGCGAAGACGATGAAGGCGCGCGTTGCGCGCGCGCGCCGTTGCCGCCGGCGATACTCACGCGATGCCTGTTGGAAGGACGTGGATCTCGGCTTTGCCGGGCCAAGCACGCTTCGCAGGAGGTCTGCTTCGGCGCGGCTGGGTCGCGATGCGGAACGGTCGAAGACTGGCATGGGGTGCCTCTGTCCACTGTTCGTCCCTGCTGGCTTTGCGAGAAGCGGCGGATTGGCGATGCATGATCTAAGTAAGAGCGGCGGTCACAGTTGCATCGTCCGAAGCGGGACACCCAATACCAGCAGGGATGCTTGACGGTGCGAACGCTACAACGCCCAAGATTGATCGCGCTATTGTCCTGAGGCACATTGGCCTTGAGGCCATTGTCCTCAGGTACATTGGGTGAGTTCCATAGAGCACGGTACTGAGCGCCTTCCCTCGTGGGGACGGCGCAGTTCTCACGTGAGCCTGCCTTGGTGAGACGAAACAGGAGTGACGCACGTGGCAGCCGTCGTGCACATCGTTGATGATGATGAGTCATTCCGGACCTCGACCCAGCGTCTTCTGCGCGCCTCGGGCTACGCCGTTGAGACGTACGAATTGGCCGAACAGTTGCTGCAGCGGCTGCCTGATGATGCCGGTCCGTGCTGCATTCTGCTCGACATCAGGATACCTGGCCTGAGCGGGCCGGAATTGCAGGATCGTTTGGTCGCCCTCGGGTCGCACCTGCCCATCGTCTTTCTGACAGGCCATGCCGACATCCGCACCACCGTCAAGGTCATGAAGGCGGGTGCGGACGATCTTCTGACAAAGCCCGTCGCGAAAGACGAGTTGATCGGCGCCATCGAGCGGGCGCTTGCCCGTGGCCGCGCATGGCGGGAGAAGAACGATCAGCTCTCTTCGCTGCAGAAGCTCGTGGACAGCCTGACGCCGCGCGAACGGCAGGTTTTTGAACGGGTCGCTCGAGGAAAGATGAACAAGGAAATCGCACGTGAGCTGGGGGCGACCGAGCGGACGATTAAGGCCCATCGCAGCCACATCATGGACAAGCTGGAAATCGCGTCGGTCGCCGAGCTCGTGCTGATGGCGGAGCGCCTTGGTATCCTGGTCGAGCAGCCGCCGAAATGAGACGATAACCGCGAGTCAGCAAAGCCCAACAGGTTCTGGCCAGCCGATACTGTCCTCAAGGACAATAGGAATCGTTCCTGGTTCCTGCAAGATCGACGGCGAGAAGCAATGGCGGTCGGAACCTTTGAACTGGCTCTCCTCTGAGTTCACCGCGGCGTCGACTTGCTCGACTGAGCGATCTTCAACCATGGGCAAGCGCAATCTGGTCATCGTTGTTGACGATGACCCGAGCATCCTCAGGGCAATGCAGCGGGTGCTGCAGGTCCATGGATTCGACACCGAGGTCTTCACCAGTGTCGAAGGGTTTCTGGAGGGTGCTCATTTGGGCGAGGCTACCTGCCTGGTGCTGGATGTTCATTTGCAGCACAAGTCCGGAATCGAGCTGAGGCATCAGTTAATGCGTTCCGGCCATTCGCTGCCGGTCATCTTTATCACGGCCGTCGAGAGCGAGGCCACGCGCAAGTCTGCCTTCGAAGCGGGTTGTGTCGCGTTTCTGCACAAACCCTTCCCTTCTCGCCTTCTGATCGAGGCTGTCGAAAGGGTCATCCCAAAAGTCAGTCACAGCTGAGCCGCTCCCCGTGGAGAGGTGAAGGTTTGGCAGCAGCGGCTACTGCATGTTCTGGCCGTTGGTCAACGTTTCGGGCGATATTTCGGAGGACTGCTATCGCTGTCGGTGAGAGCGGCACGGTACGAGGGTGACCGTTCTTCGTCTGAGCAAGCTGCGCCGTACGTGAATCGAAGTCGATGCTGTCCCATCGAAGCGACAGGAGTTCTCCGCGGCGCATTGCGGTTTCAATCGCGAGCGTGATGAGCGGTCCCAGATACCACACCGCCGAGCGTTGAAGGGCGTCGGCGATCTTATGGTGCTCCGATGCCACGACCCGACGCACACGTGCTGCTCCTGGGGCCGGCAACCCAATCTCTCGGAGTGGATTCCTCGCCAGTACGATATCCCATTCGCGTCGAGCTATCTCGAAGCAGTGTTGCAGGATGGCCAACTCGCGGCGAACAGTTCCGGGACTAACCTGAGCAAGTCGTTCGTCTCGATAGCGAGCAACCGCAGCCGTCGTGAGCTTGTCGAGAGCGACTGCCGCCAACTCGCTGCGCAACAGCACCCGGAGGCGGTAGCTCTCCACGGCGGCACCGCGTTTCACAGGCGTGACCGTTTCCCCGTAACGTCGCAGGAGGTCGCCCACCGTGAGTGTCTTCAGATCGCGCGGGTTTGATGGAAGGTCCGCCCGGTCGATCCCACGCTCTTTGTCGCGCGCCCAGGCCAGGGCGTCCGCTTTGGACTCGAAGCTGCGGGTGAGGGCGGGATACCCTTTCCGACGGACTTGAGCGTGCCAGGAGGAACCGCGCTTCCGAAGAGTGGCCATGACCGATCACCATCTTGTTGTGCCAAGGGTGTGCCGGACTGGTCTGTCGTGCTGATTCGGAAGCGTGGGCCTAAACCTAAAGTCTCTGCTAAGTCAGACACTTAGGCTTGGTGGAGCTGAGGGGATTCGAACCCCTGACCTCTGCAGTGCGATTGCAGCGCTCTCCCATCTGAGCTACAGCCCCGGCCGTCGGAGGGACGGCGCCGTGGAGCGGCGCGGTCGGCCAAGTCGCGGCCTTTTAGGCTTCGCCGCGCGGGTCTGTCAATCGCGCCGGGCGGCGGTTTTGCGGGACAAGGGGCGCGCTTTTGACGCCCTCGGGTTGTTCCCGGGCGCCCGGGAGGTTAAGTGACGCTCAGCTTCGATCCCGGCGAGTTTTTCAACGATGCGCTCCGTCCTGTGGCTCCTCGACACCGTCATCACGCTCTACGTCTATATCCTGATCGCCAGCGCGATCCTGAGCTGGCTCGTCGCGTTCAACGTGGTGAACTCGCGAAACCCGATCGTCGCCCAGGTCGGCGAGTTCCTCTACCGGATCACCGAGCCGGCGCTGCGGCCGATCCGGAGAATCCTGCCCGGTCTCGGCGGCATCGACATCTCGCCCATCATCCTCATCCTGGCCCTCTTCTTCCTGCGCAACCTGCTGTTCGAGTTTTTCGGCAGCCTGGTTTGACCATGGCGGAGAAGGCGCCCGAGGAGGCGCCCTGGCGCGCCGGTCCCGCGGGGCTCGAGCTGCGCGTCCGGGCGACGCCACGGGGCGGGCGCGACGCCCTCGAGGGGGTCGAGGTCCTGGCGGATGGGCGCCCGGTGCTCAAGGTCCGGGTGCGGGCCGCGCCCGAGGACGGGGCCGCCAACGAGGCCGTGCGCCGGGTCCTCGCCAGGGCGCTCGGCTGCCCGGCTTCCGCGGTGAGCCTGGCGGCGGGAGCGACGGCGCGGGTGAAGGTGTTCCGGATCGACGGCGACGGGGCGGCCTTGGGCCGGCGTCTCGCCGCACTCTCGACGGGGGATGCATGAGCGGGCTTCGAATCCGGGCCGGGGTTTGCTCCCGGGCCCGCGCCGGGGGCCTGCGCCCGGCGGGCCGCATCGCGGCTCCCGGGGCGGGGGCGCCATGAGCGCGCGTCTCATCGACGGCAAGGCCCATGCGGAGGGTCTGCGGGCCCGCATCCGCGGGGCGGTGGCGGATCTCGCGCGGGAGGGTGTCGTCCCGGGCCTCGCGGTGGTGCTCGTCGGCGAGGATCCGGCGAGCCGGATCTACGTCCGCAACAAGATGCGCCAGACGGTCGAGGCCGGCATGCGCTCCTTCGACCACGTGCTGCCCGCGTCGACGTCGCAAGCCGAGCTCCTGTCCCTCGTGCGCACGCTCAACACGGATCCGGCGGTCGACGGCATCCTCGTCCAGCTGCCGCTGCCGCCGCAGATCGACGCCCAGTCGATCATCGAGGCGATCGACCCCGACAAGGACGTGGACGGGTTCCACCCGGTCAATGTCGGGCGCCTCGTCACCGGCGTGCCGGGCTTCGTCTCCTGCACGCCGCTCGGCTGTCTCATCCTCATCAAGTCCGTGCGGCCCGATCTCGCCGGCCTCGATGCGGTCGTGGTCGGACGCTCCAACATCGTCGGCAAGCCGATGGCGCAGCTCCTGCTCGCCGAGAACTGCACCGTCACCACGGCCCATTCGAAGACCCGCGACCTCGCCGGCCTGTGCCGGCGGGCCGACATCCTGGTCGCGGCGGTGGGCCGGCCCGAGATGATCCGGGGCGACTGGGTGAAGCCCGGCGCCATCGTGGTCGATGTGGGCATCACCCGCATTCCCGGCGCGGAGCCCGGCGCGACGCGGCTCGTCGGCGACGTGGCCTTCGAGGAAGCGAAGGACAAGGCCGCGGCCATCACGCCGGTCCCGGGCGGTGTCGGGCCCATGACCATCGCGTGCCTGTTGCGCAACACCCTCGAAGCCGCCTGTCGTCGCCGCGGCATCCCCATGCCCGCCCTCTGAGGACGATTCGATGAAGGGGAGGATGATTTGATGAAGACCAGCCCCGGCCGCTTCTTCGAGGATTTCCGCCTCGGCCAAACCATCCGCCACGCCACGCCGCGCACCGTCACGGCAGCGGACGCCGCCCTCTACACGTCCCTCTACGGTTCGCGCTTCGCCGTGCAGTCGTCGGACGCCTTCGCGCGGGCCATCGGCTATCCCCGAAGTCCCCTCGACGACTGGCTCGTCTTCCATGTCGTGTTCGGCAAGACCGTGCCGGACATCTCCCTCAACGCCGTGGCCAATCTCGGCTACGCGGACGGGCGCTTCCTCAAGCCGGTCTTTCCGGGCGCCACCCTGTCGTCCGTCTCGGAGGTCATCGGCCTGAAGGAGAGCTCGAACGGCAAGACGGGCGTGGTCTACGTGCGCTCCACCGGGTTCGACGAAACGGGCGAGCCGGTCGTCGCCTATTGCCGCTGGGTGCTGGTGAACAAGCGCGACGCCGGCGCCGGGGTGCCGGAGGAACGGGTGCCCGATCTGCCGAAGGCGGTCGATCCCTCGCGGCTCGGCACGGCCTGTCCGCCCCTCGATGCCGCCCGCTACGACGCCGAACTCGCCGGCAGCCCCCATCGCTTCGGCGACTACCGCGCCGGCGAGACCATCGACCATGTGGACGGCATGACGGTCGAGGAGGCCGAGCACCAGCTCGCCACGCGGCTCTACCAGAACACCGCCAAGGTGCATTTCGACCAGCATGCGGCCGGCCAGGGGCGGTTCGGGCGGCGGCTCGTCTATGGCGGCCACGTGATCTCGCTCGCCCGCGCGCTCTCCTTCAACGGCCTCGGCAACGCCTTCCACGTCGCCGCCGTCAACGGCGGCCGCCACGTGGCGCCGCTCTTCGCCGGCGACACCGTCTATGCCTGGAGCGAGGTCCTGGCGACGGCGGACCTGCCCGGACGGACGGATGTGGGCGCGCTCCGCCTTCGCCTCGTCGCGACGAAGAACCGCCCGTGCGCGGATTTCCCGCACAAGGCCGGCGAAGCCTACGATCCGGCCGTGATCCTGGACCTCGACTACTGGGCCCTGCTGCCGCGGTAGTCGCGTCGTAGGAGGGCGCGTCCTCCCTCGATGCAGGACGTCATTCTCGGGCGAACGTCGTCGAGACACGAGGATCCCAGGCCGAAAGGGGCGCCCTTATCGGGCACGCGATCCTTAAGATCTCGCTCCGCTCGTCCAAGGAGGACGGGCGAGGCGCTGTGCTCCCTCCGGGGATGACGGCGTCGAGACACGCTCCCCGGAGGCTCGCCGCTATCCCCGCAGGTGCTCCACGAGCTGCCGCGCCGAGGGCGTGAGGGTCGCGGGGTCGCGGATGCAGATGGTCAGGTCGCGGACCGCCCAGGGGTCCTTCAGGTCGACCTTCACGATCGCCATGGTGCGGATCGCGCGGCTCGCGGTCGTCTCGGGCACGATGCCGAGGCCGACGCCCGCCTCCACCATGCGGCAGACCGCGTCGAAGCTGCGGAGCTGCACCCTGAGACGCAAGGGGCGGCCGATGCGGGCGGCCTTGTCGGCGAGAAAGCGCTGGAGGGCGCTCGCCCGGTCGAGGCCGACGAAATCGTGCTCCAGCACCTCCGCGAAGGCGACGGTGCCGGCGCGGGCGAGCGGATGGTCCGCCGACACCGCGAGGACGAAGCGGTCCGAACGGAACGGATAGGTCTCGAGCCGCCCCGTATCCACCGTGCCGGCGACGATGCCGATATCGCCCACCCCTTCGGCGATGAGCCCGACGATCTCGTCCGAGAGCCGTTCCTCGAGATCGATGCTCACCTGCGGGTGACCCGCCAGGAAGGCGCCCAGGGCTTCGGGCAGGAACTCGGTCAGTGCGTTGGTGTTCGAGAGGATGCGGATCTGCCCGGCGAGCCCGCCCGCGAAGGCCGCGAGATCCTCCCGCAGGCGCTCCGCATCGTTCAGGACGGCGCGGGCATGCTGGAGCAGGGTGCGTCCCGCCGGCGTTGGGACGACGCCCTGGCGGCCGCGCAGGAGCAGCGGCGCGCCGAGCGACGTCTCCATGTTGCGGATCCGGGTGCTCGCCGCGGCGAGCGCCAGATGCGCCCGCCCGGCGCCGCGGGTGATGCTGCCGGCTTCCACCACGTGGCGGAAGAGGTTGAGGTCGATAAGATCGAATTGCATGCGGCCGGCCGATGGCCCGGCCTTCGCGAACCGAGAAGGCAGGCTCCACAAATGAGAGATTGTCTCAAGGAGCGGTTTCCGGCAAGTTTCGCCGATGACGAAGTTCATTCGGGTGGAAAAGGGGCGCGTCCGCGTTGCCGGGCGAGGTCCGATTCGCTAACGATCCGATCAGGTCCGGCGGCCGCAGGGGCCGCCGCTTCAGGAGCGATCCATGGCTGAGGTGAAAGCCCCCGCCCCGCGGCCACTCTCGCCGCATCTGCAGATCTACCGGTGGTCCTGGACCATGACGATGTCCATCTTCCACCGCGTCACCGGCTCGGCGCTCTACATCGGCATCGCACTCCTGGCGATCTGGCTCGTCGCCCTGGCCTCCGGGCCCCGCGCCTTCGAGGCGGTGCAACGGTTCTTCGGCTCGCCGGTCGGGATCCTGATCCTGTTCGGGTATACCTGGGCGCTCATGCACCACATGCTCGGCGGCGTCCGCCATCTCGTCTGGGATTTCGGGTACGGCATGGAGCCGGCGCAGCGCGTCAACATGGCCCGCTTCACCCTCGTCGGCTCGATCCTGCTCACGCTCGTGATCTGGATCGCCGCCTTCACGCTGGGTTGAGGAGGAATCCATGGTCGACACCAGGGCCGATACCCGCATCTCCATGCGCACCCCGCTCGCCCGCGTGAAGGGCCTCGGCGCGGCCGGTCACGGGGTCGAGCATTGGTGGGTCCACCGCATGACGGCGGTGTCCAACATCCCGCTCGTGATCGCCTTCACGATCATCGTCGCGAACATCGCCGGACGGCCCTACGAGGACGTGGTCGACGTCGTCTCGCATCCGTTCGTCGCGATCCTGCTCATGCTCGCGGTGTTCTCGGTGACGAACCACATGCGCCTCGGGATGCAGATCATCATCGAGGATTACGTCCACGACAAAGGCTGGAAGATCGCGGCCGTCATGGCGAACAACTTCTACGCCGTGATCGTCGCGGTCGCGTGCCTCTACGGGATCCTCAAGGTCGGCCTCGGCCGGATCCTCTAAGGGAGAGACTCATGGCCACGAACGGGACCAGCGCCGCCGTCAACGGCAGGGCCTACACGATCGTCGACCACAGCTTCGACGTAGTGGTGGTGGGGGCGGGGGGCGCGGGCCTGCGCGCCACGGTCGGCTGCACTCAGGCGGGGCTGCGCACCGCCTGCATCACCAAGGTGTTCCCGACCCGCTCGCACACGGTGGCGGCGCAGGGCGGCATCTCGGCCGCCCTCGGCAACATGGGCCCGGACGACTGGCGCTGGCACATGTACGACACCGTGAAGGGATCGGACTGGCTCGGCGACCAGGACGCCATCGAATATCTGGTGCGCAACGCGCCCGCCGCCGTCTACGAGCTCGAGCATTGGGGCGTGCCCTTCTCGCGCACCGAGGAGGGCAAGATCTACCAGCGGCCCTTCGGGGGCATGACCACCGAGTTCGGCAAGGGCACCGCGCAGCGCACCTGCGCGGCCGCCGACCGCACCGGCCATGCCATGCTGCACACGATGTACGGCCAGGCGGTGAGGAACCAGACGAACTTCTTCATCGAGTACTTCGCCCTCGATCTGATGATGAACGAGGGCCGCTGCATCGGCGTCGTGGCGCTCGACATGACGACGGGCGAGATCCACCGCTTCCGCGCCCACATGACGATCCTCGCCACGGGCGGGTACGGAAGGGCCTATTTCTCCGCGACCTCGGCCCATACCTGCACGGGAGACGGCAACGCCATGGTGCTCCGCGCCGGCCTGCCGCTCCAGGACATGGAATTCGTCCAGTTCCACCCGACCGGCATCTACGGCGCGGGCTGCCTCATCACGGAGGGCGCGCGCGGCGAGGGCGGCTACCTGACGAACGCGGAAGGCGAGCGCTTCATGGAGCGCTACGCGCCCTCCGCGAAGGACCTCGCCTCCCGCGACGTGGTCTCCCGCTCCATGACGATGGAGATCCGGGCCGGACGCGGCGTCGGCAGGGATCGGGACCACATCTTCCTCCACCTCGACCACCTCGACCCCAAGATCCTGCATCAGCGCCTGCCGGGCATCTCGGAAAGCGCCAAGATCTTCGCGGGCGTCGACGTCACCAAGGAGCCGATCCCGGTCCTGCCGACCGTGCACTACAACATGGGCGGCATCCCGACGAACTATCACGGCGAGCTGGTGACCCTGAAGGACGGCAACCCCGACCACGTGGTGCCGGGCCTCATGGCGCTCGGAGAGGCGGCCTGCGTGTCCGTTCACGGCGCGAACCGCCTCGGCTCGAACTCGCTCATCGACCTCGTCGTGTTCGGCCGCGCGGCGGGCCTGCGCTGCGCCGAGATCCTGGAGCCGAACGCCAAGCACGCGGATCTGCCGAAGGGCGCGGACGAGCTCGCGCTCGCGCGCCTCGATCGCTTCCGCCACGCGAGCGGCGGCACGCCGACGGCGGATCTCCGCCTTGACATGCAGAGGACCATGCAGAACAACTGCGCGGTCTTCCGCACCGGCGATGTCCTGCAGGAGGGCAAGACCCTCATCCACCAGGTATGGCGCGGGGCCGGCGACATCCGCATCACCGACCGCTCGCTCATCTGGAACACGGACCTGATCGAGACGCTCGAATTCGACAACCTGATCACGCAGGCGGTGGTCACGATGGAATCGGCGGCGAACCGCACCGAATCCCGCGGCGCCCACGCGCGCGAGGATTTCCCCGACCGCGACGACAGAGAGTGGATGAAGCACACGCTGGCCTGGCTCGACGACACCTCGCACAAGGTGACGATCGACTACCGGCCGGTGCACACCTACACGATGTCGAACGAGATCCAGTACATCGAGCCGAAGGCTCGCGTCTATTAGAGCCGGTCCCGGCGAAGAGGAGATCCCGCGCCTTTCCGCCGACGACCGCGACCGAGGACCCGCAAGGCAAGAACCGATGGCCCAGTTCACTCTTCCGAAGAACTCGAAATACGTCGAGGGCAAGACCTGGCCGAAGCCGGCGGGCGCGAACCTTCAGGCGTTCCGGATCTATCGCTGGAACCCGGACGACGGAAGCAACCCGCGCATCGACACCTATTACGTCGACCGGGACGATTGCGGGCCGATGGTGCTCGACGCCCTCATCTGGATCAAGAACAAGGTCGACTCGACGCTGACCTTCCGGCGCTCGTGCCGCGAGGGCATCTGCGGCTCCTGCGCCATGAACATCATGGGCGGCAACACGCTCGCCTGCACGCTCGGCATCGACGATTGCAAGGGCGACGCGATCGGGATCTATCCGCTGCCGCACATGCCGGTGCTGAAGGACCTGGTGCCGGACCTCACGAGCTTCTTCGCGCAGCACGCGGCGATCGAGCCCTGGCTCCAGACCGAGACGCCGAGCCGGAGACCGAATGGCGCCAGACGCCCGAGGAGCGCTCCAAGCTCGACGGGCTCTACGAGTGCATCCTCTGCGCCTGCTGCACGACCTCGTGCCCGAGCTACTGGTGGAACGGGGACCGGTTCCTCGGCCCGGCGGCGCTCCTCCAGGCCTATCGCTGGCTCATCGATTCCCGCGACGAGGCGACGGGCGAGCGGCTCGACGCGCTGCACGATCCGTTCCGGCTCTACCGCTGCCACACGATCATGAACTGCGCCAATACCTGCCCGAAGAGCCTGAACCCCGCGAAGGCGATCGCCGAGATCAAGAAGATGATGATCGCCCGGCAGGTCTGAGCGGAAGGCCGGGCCGAAAACCCTCCCGTTCCTCTGAGGCTTCGCGGCAACACCCTTGGGGAAAGGCGCCCTTCCAGCGCCTTTTCCGTTGCCGTTCAGGATGCCTTGTCCACCTTGGGCTGCGGCTGCCGCCTGGACAGGGAGGCGCCCGCGTGGCATCGCGCGGCAGACCGGACATCGCCGCGCGGGAGGCTTGAGAACCTAAATGATGAACCGTTCCGTGCTCGCTCTCGCCGCATCCCTCGCTTCCGCGCTCGCGCTCGCGGGCTGCTCCTCGGCGCGCCTCGGGGGCAGCATGGCGGGGCCCATGGGCTCGGCGCAGGCCACCACCCCGATGCCGGAGCCGGATCCGGTGGAGGCCGTCCCGTCCGGCCCCGTCACCGCCGAACCGCTTCCGCCGATCGCCGGCGGGCCGGTCATGAGCGGCGGCACCGACGTCGCCGCCCTGCCGCCTGCGGCTCCGCCCCCGTCGCCCGCCGGCCGCTCGTCCCTCGTCGGCGGCTGGACCGCCGCGACGGGTGCGGGCGCGACCTGCCGGATACAGCTCTCGAGCGCGCCGGCGCTCGATCTCTACCGCGCCTCGGCCTCCGGCTGCGCCAGCGGCGACCTCGCCAGGGTCAATGCCTGGGACTACCGGGAAGGGGAGGTCTACCTCTATCAATCCGGGGGAACGGTCGCCGCCCGCCTCCGCGGCGGCGGCGGCAGCCTCTCGGGCGTCATCGCCAAATCGGGCGCCCCGCTGACCCTGTCGCGCTGAAGCACTCTCAGGGTAAGCCGCAACGCTCCCGACGGCCGTCGCGCGCCAAGGACGCCCTGTCGTCACCGCCCGAGGAGCGCCTTGCGGCGCCGCCCAGCCGGTGCGGCGATTGCGCTCCGCCGCTCCCGGCCTTAAGTCCGCCCCGTGACCGTCCCCCGCCCGTCCGGAACCATCGCCGCCCGCTACGATGCGCTCGTCGCGTCCGGCTCGATCGAGCGCGACCCGGCGCAGGTGGCGCTCGTGCGGCGCCTCGATGCCCTCGCGCTTTCCCTCGGCGAGCATCGGCTGGCACGCAAGTCGAGCGCGCTCGGCTGGATGTTCGGCCGGCGCCCGCCGCCTTCCCCCATCAAGGGCCTCTACGTCTGGGGCTCGGTCGGGCGCGGCAAGACCATGCTGATGGACCTGTTCTTCGAGGCGCTGCCCGTGCGCCGCAAGCGCCGGGTCCATTTCCATGCCTTCATGAGCGACGTGCACGAGCGGATCCATGCCTGGCGGCAGGCGCTCAAGGCCGGCGAGGCGAGGGGCGACGATCCGATCCGCCCCGTCGCCGAGGCCCTCGCGGAGGAAGCCTGGGTCCTGTGCTTCGACGAATTCGCCGTCTCCGACATCGCCGACGCGATGATCCTCGGGCGGCTCTTCACGGCCCTGTTCGAGCACGGGGTCGTGGTCGTGGCGACCTCGAACGTGGAGCCGCGGCACCTCTACGAGGGCGGGCTCAACCGCACGCTGTTCCTGCCCTTCATCAAGCTCCTGCAGGAGCGCATGGACGTGGTGCGCCTCGACGCCCGAACGGACTTCCGGCTCGAGAAGCTGGCGGGCAGCCCGGTCTACCACGTTCCCGCCGACGAGCGCGCCCGCGCGGCGCTCGACGAGGCGTTCCGCAAGCTCACCGGCCGCCGCCGCGGGGAACCGGCGCAGCTCACCGTCAAGGGCCGCATCGTGGAGGTGCCGGACGCCGCCGGCGGCGTCGCACGGTTCTCCTTCGCGGATCTCTGCGCCCAGCCCCTCGGCGCGGCCGACTACCTCGCCGTCGCGCAGGATTTCCACACGCTCATCCTCGATGACATCCCCCGCATGGGGTTCGAGCGTCGCAACGAGGCGAAACGCTTCATCATCCTCGTCGACGCGCTCTACGAGACCCGCGTCAAGCTCCTGGCCTCTGCCGAGGCCGAGCCGCAGGACCTCTACGGGGCGGAGACCGGGCGCGAGGCCTTCGAATTCCACCGCACGGCATCGCGCCTCATCGAGATGCGCTCGGAGGAATACCTGTCGCTGCCCCATGGCCGGGAGGACCAGGGCGCCGGCGACACGACGGGGCTCGTGGAGACATGAGGCCGGCGGCCGTCGGCTTACGGCCGAAGGCGGCGGAGATCCCCGCGGATGCCCGCCTCCTCGCCATCGCGGCCGATCACCTCAAGCGCTTCGGCTCGAAGGCCGTGACGGTGGTCGGCATCGCCGAGGCGGCGGGCATGACCCACGCCAACGTCTACCGCTACTTTCCCTCGAAGGCCGCCCTGGTCGACGCCGTCGCGGGACGCTGGCTCAAGAGCCTCGAGACCCTCATCGCCGACATCGCCGATGCGCCCGATCCTGCGGACGACAAGCTCGAGCGCCTGATCCAGGCCTGGGCGCGGGCGCACCGCGACCTGCTTGCGGAGAACCGCCACCTGTTCGACGTCTATTGCACGGCGACCGAGACTTCCCGGGCTCTGGTGCGCAAGCACCGGGCGCGCCTGCGCCAGCTCCTGGAGCGGGTGCTCGACGAGGGCGTCGCCACCGGCAAGTTCGACCCCCGGGACCGGGACCGGGCCCTCGCATTCATCGGGGACGCGGCCTACCGGTTCGTCAATCCCCTGGCCGTGCGGCTCGACGCGGATATCCCGCCGGACATCCTGGACCAGCGCCTCGCCGCCATGACCCGCGTCGTCCTGAGGGCCCTCGGGAACGGGAGCGTCTGAAGAGAGTTACAAAAATCGAGTTTTGTAACTAACCGCATGCGCGATGTCTCGCCCGGTTAAGTCGCTCTATTTCAAAGGCTTCTTGGGGAGGGTGGCTCCGGGAACGCCGCCCGTCACCCGCAACCCCTTGCGTCTTAACCTTTTCCCGCCTTGAAGCGCCACCATCTCTGTGCCTTAAGGACGGCCATCCGCGCGATCCCTCGCGCCGCCCTCCAGGTCACCCACGGACACCCAAGGACACCCCATGGCTCGCAGCAGGATCGCGCTCATCGGCGCCGGCCAGATCGGCGGCACCCTCGCCCATCTCGCCGGCTTGAAGGAACTCGGCGACGTCGTCCTCTTCGACATCGCGGAGGGCGTTCCCCAGGGCAAGGCGCTCGACATCGCCGAGTCCGCCCCGGTCGACGGGTTCGACGCGAAGTTCAAGGGCGCGAACGATTATGCGGAGATCCAGGGCGCCGACGTGGTGATCGTCACCGCCGGCGTGCCGCGCAAGCCCGGCATGAGCCGCGACGACCTCCTCGGGATCAACCTCAAGGTCATGGAGGCGGTCGGCGGCGGCATCCGGCAATACGCCCCGGACGCCTTCGTGATCTGCATCACCAACCCGCTCGACGCGATGGTCTGGGCGCTGCACAAGTTCTCGGGGGTCCGGCCCGAGAAGATCGTCGGCATGGCCGGCGTGCTCGATTCCGCCCGCTTCCGCCACTTCCTCGCCGAGGAGTTCGGCGTCTCGGTCGAAGACGTCACGGCCTTCGTGCTCGGCGGCCACGGCGACGACATGGTGCCGCTCGTCCGCTACTCGACGGTCGCCGGCATTCCGCTGCCCGACCTCGTGAAGATGGGCTGGACGACAAAGGCCAAGCTCGACGCCATGGTCGAGCGCACCCGCAAGGGCGGCGGCGAGATCGTCAACCTCCTCAAGACGGGCTCCGCCTTCTACGCGCCCGCGGCCTCCGCCATCGCCATGGCCGAGAGCTATCTCAGGGACAAGAAGCGGGTCCTGCCCTGCGCCGCCCATCTCACCGGCCAGTACGGCATCGACGACATGTTCGTGGGCGTGCCGATCGTCATCGGCGCAAAGGGCGTCGAGCGGATCGTCGAAGTCGAGTTCTCCGGCGACGAGCGCGCGATGTTCAAGAAATCGGTGGAGTCCGTGCAGGGGCTCGTGGAGGCCTGCAAGCAGATCAATCCGGCGCTCGCCTGACGGCGTCGTCCTCGGGCTGCGCGGGAGCGCAGGCCCCGGGGAATGCGGGAGGCGCGGACCTCAAGGATTCGGGACCGGACGCTCGCGTGCGCAGGAAGCGGCCGAGGACGGCGAAAGGCGAGAGAACGCATGAACATCCATGAATACCAGGGCAAGGCGGTCCTCAAGGAATTCGGCCTGCCCGTGTCGCGCGGCAAGGCGATCTTCTCGCCCGACGAAGCCGAGGCGGCCGCGAAGGAACTCGGCGGGCCGCTCTTTGTCGTGAAGTCCCAGATCCATGCGGGCGGCCGCGGCAAGGGCCGGTTCAAGGAAGCGGAAGCCGGCGAGAAGGGCGGCGTGCGCCTCGCCCGCTCGGCCGCCGAGGTGAAGCAGTTCGCCCGCGAGATGCTCGGCAAGACGCTCGTCACCGTGCAGACGGGCGAGGCCGGCAAGCAGGTGAACCGCCTCTACATCGAGGACGGTTCGGACATCGCGAGCGAGTTCTATCTCTCGATGCTGGTGGACCGCTCCACCGGACGCGTCGCCTTCGTGGTCTCGACGGAAGGCGGCATGGACATCGAGCAGGTCGCCCACGACACGCCCGACAAGATCCTGACCTTCTCGGTCGATCCCGCCACGGGCGTCATGCCCCACCACGGCCGCACGGTCGCGAAGGCGCTCGGGCTCACGGGCAGTCTCGCCAAGGAGGCCGAGGACCTGACGGCGAAGCTCTACAGGGCCTTCACGTCCAAGGACATGAGCATGCTCGAGATCAACCCGCTCATCGTCACGAAGGACGGGCACCTGAGGTGCCTCGACGCCAAGATCTCGTTCGACTCGAACGCGCTCTACCGCCACCCGGACGTGGTTGCGCTCCGCGACATCACCGAGGAGGACGAGAAGGAGATCGAAGCCTCCAAGCACGACCTCGCCTACATCGCGCTCGACGGCACGATCGGCTGCATGGTGAACGGCGCCGGCCTCGCGATGGCGACCCTCGACATCATCAAGCTCTACGGCGAGGAGCCCGCGAACTTCCTGGACGTCGGCGGCGGCGCTTCCGAGGAGAAGGTCACGGCGGCGTTCAAGATCATCACGGCCGACCCGCAGGTGAAGGGCATCCTCGTCAACATCTTCGGCGGCATCATGAAATGCGACGTCATCGCCCGCGGCGTGCTCGCCGCCGTGAAGACCGTCGGCCTCCAGGTTCCGCTCGTGGTGCGCCTCGAAGGCACCAACGTCGAGGAGGGCAAGAAGATCATCCGGGAATCCGGCCTCAACGTGATCCCGGCGGACGACCTCGACGACGCCGCCCAGAAGATCGTCAGCGCCGTGCGCGGCGGAAAGTAGGGTTTTCAGCCGATGTCCATCCTCATCGACAAGAACACGAAGGTCATCTGCCAGGGCTTCACCGGCAAGAACGGCACCTTCCATTCCGAGCAGGCGATCGCCTACGGCACCAAGATGGTCGGCGGCACCTCGCCGGGCAAAGGGGGCACGACGCATCTCAACCTGCCGGTCTTCGATACCGTGATGGAGGCGCGCGACAAGACGGGCGCCGACGCCTCGGTCGTCTACGTGCCGCCGGCGGGCGCCGCGGACGCGATCTGCGAGGCCATCCAGGCGGAGATCCCGCTCATCGTCTGCATCACCGAAGGGATCCCGGTGCTCGACATGGTGCGCGTGCGCCGCGCCCTCGACGCCTCGAAGTCGCGCCTCATCGGGCCGAACTGCCCCGGTATCGTGACGGCCGGCCAATCGAAGATCGGCATCATGCCGGCGAACATCTTCAAGCCCGGCTCCGTCGGCGTCGTGTCGCGCTCCGGCACGCTCACCTACGAGGCCGTGTTCCAGACCACCAACGAGGGTCTCGGCCAGACGACGGCGGTGGGCATCGGCGGCGATCCGGTGAAGGGCACCGAATTCATCGAGGTGCTCGACATGTTCCTCTCCGATCCGAAGACGGAATCCATCGTCATGATCGGCGAGATCGGCGGCTCGGCCGAGGAAGAGGCCGCGGAGTTCATCGCCCGCGAGGCCGGGAAGGGCCGCAGGAAGCCGATGGTCGGCTTCATCGCAGGCCGCACGGCGCCTCCGGGCCGCCGCATGGGCCATGCGGGCGCCATCATCTCGGGGGGCAAGGGCGGCGCCGAAGACAAGATCGCCGCCATGGAGGCGGCGGGCATCCGCGTCTCGCCTTCGCCGGCCCGCCTCGGCAAGACCCTCGTCGAAGTGCTCAAGGGATGAGCATCGCCGTCGTCCCGGAGCGCGGATCCGCAGCCCCGGGAATGACGCCCTGAAACACGGAGCTCGGACGACAGCCATGGCCCGTCAAGACCTGAACGAAGCCTTCCTCAACACCGCGTTCCTCTATGGGGCGAATGCGGGCTACATCGAGGATCTCCACGCCCGCTACCAGAAGGACCCGAACTCGGTCGACGCCCAGTGGCAGGCCTTCTTCGGCGGCCTCAAGGACGACAGGCAGGCGGTCGAGAAGAACGCCCGGGGAGCCTCCTGGAAGAAGCCCGACTGGCCGATCCACGCCAACGGCGAGCTCGTCTCCGCGCTCGACGGCAACTGGGCCCCGGTCGAGAGGTCGGTGGGCGACAGGATCCAGGCCAAGGCGCAGCAGAAGGGCGTCGAGATCAGCGAGGCCGCCGTGCAGCAGGCGACCCGCGACGCGGTGCGCGCGCTCATGCTCATCCGCGCCTATCGGGTGCGCGGACATCTGCATGCCAAGCTCGACCCGCTCGGCATCAACCCGCGTCCGAGCGACGAGGAACTGCACCCGACCCATTACGGCTTCACGGAAGCCGATTTCGACCGCAAGATCTTCCTCGACAACGTGCTCGGCCTCGAGTTCGCCACGGTCCGCGAGATCGTCGCGATCGTCGAGCGCACCTACTGCCAGACGCTCGGCGTCGAGTTCATGCACATCTCCGACCCCGCCGAGAAGGCCTGGATCCAGGAGCGGATCGAGGGTCCCGACAAGGAGATCACCTTCACCCGCGAGGGCAAGCGCGCGATCCTCAACAAGCTCATCGAGGCGGAAGGGTTCGAGAAGTTCCTGGACATCCGCTACACGGGTACCAAGCGCTTCGGCCTCGACGGCAGCGAGTCGCTCATCCCGGCGCTGGAGCAGATCATCAAGCGCGGCGGCAATCTCGGCGTGAAGGAGATCGTATTCGGCATGGCCCATCGCGGGCGGCTCAACGTGCTCACCCAGGTGATGGGCAAGCCGCACCGGGCGCTGTTCCACGAGTTCAAGGGCGGTTCCTTCGCGCCCGACGACGTCGAGGGCTCGGGCGACGTGAAGTATCATCTGGGCGCCTCGAGCGACCGCTCCTTCGACGGCAACAACGTACACCTCTCGCTCACCGCGAACCCGTCGCATCTCGAGATCGTCGACCCGGTGGTGCTGGGCAAGACGCGCGCGAAGCAGGACCAGCACGGCTGCACGCCGGACAACCGCATCTGCGTGATGCCGCTCCTGATCCACGGCGACGCCGCCTTCGCGGGCCAGGGCGTGGTGGCCGAATGCTTCGGGCTCTCGGGCCTCAAAGGTCACCGCACGGGCGGCTCGCTCCATTTCATCATCAACAACCAGATCGGCTTCACGACCGATCCGCGCTTCTCGCGCTCCTCGCCCTATCCGTCGGACGTGGCCAAGATGGTGGAGGCGCCGATCTTCCACTGCAACGGCGACGATCCCGAGGCCGTGGTCTTCGCCGCGAAGGTCGCGACCGAATACCGGCAGAAGTTTCAGAAGCCGGTGGTGGTCGACATGTTCTGCTACCGTCGCTTCGGCCACAACGAGGGCGACGAGCCGGCCTTCACGCAGCCGCTCATGTACCGGAAGATCCGGTCCCACGCGTCGATCCTCGAACTCTATTCGAAGAGGCTCATCGCGGACGGCATCGTCACCGAGGCCGACGTGGACGGCATGAAGGCGGCCTGGCGCGCCAAGCTCGACGGCGAGTTCGAGATCGCGCAGGGCTACAAGCCCAACAAGGCCGACTGGCTCGACGGACGCTGGGCCGGGCTCAAGGCCGTGCGCGAGGACGTTGACGACCCGCGCCGGGGACGCACCGGCGTCGCCGTCGAAACCTTAAGGCAGATCGCCAAGCCCCTCACGGAAGTGCCGCGGGGCTTCCGCGTCCACCGCACCATCCAGCGCTTCCTCGACAACCGCAGGAAGATGATGGAGACCGGCGAGGGGATCGACTGGGCCATGGCCGAGGCGCTCTCCTTCGGGTCGCTCCTTCTCGAAGGGCACCGCGTCCGCCTCTCGGGCCAGGACGTGGAGCGCGGAACCTTCTCGCAGCGCCACGCGGTCCTCATCGACCAGGAGAACGAGGAACGCTATACGGGCCTCAACCATATCCGCGAAGGCCAGACCCGCTTCGAGGTCATCAACTCGATGCTCTCCGAGGAGGCCGTGCTCGGGTTCGAATACGGCTACACCCTCTCGGAACCCAATGCGCTGACCCTCTGGGAGGCGCAGTTCGGCGATTTCGCCAACGGTGCGCAGGTCGTGTTCGACCAGTTCATCTCGTCGGGCGAGCGCAAGTGGCTGCGCATGTCGGGCCTCGTCTGCCTCCTGCCGCACGGCTACGAGGGGCAGGGTCCCGAGCATTCCTCGGCGCGGCTCGAGCGCTTCCTGCAGATGTGCGCGGAAGACAACATGCAGGTCGCGAACTGCTCGACCCCGTCGAACTACTTCCACATCCTGCGCCGGCAGCTCAAGCGCGACTTCCGCAAGCCGCTGATCCTCATGACGCCGAAGAGCCTCCTGCGCCACAAGCGCACGGTCTCGCGGCTCGAGGAGATCGCGGAGGGCACCTCGTTCCACCGGGTGCTGTTCGACGACGCGCAGCGGCCGGGCGAAGGCGTCAGGCTCGTCCGGGACGACCGGATCCGCCGCGTCGTCCTGTGCTCCGGCAAGGTCTATTACGATCTCTACGAGGAGCGCGAGAAGCGGGGCATCGACGACGTCTACCTCTTGCGCGTCGAGCAGCTCTATCCCTTCCCGGTGAAGTCGCTCGCCACGGAGCTCGCCCGCTTCAAGAAGGCCGACGTGGTATGGTGCCAGGAGGAGCCCAAGAACATGGGTTCCTGGACGTTCGTCGAGCCCTATCTCGAATGGGTGCTCAAGACCGCCGGCTCCAAGGTGGAGCGCCCGCATTACGTGGGCCGCGCCGCCTCCGCGGCCACCGCGACCGGCCTCATGTCGAAGCACACCTCGCAGCTCCAGGCCTTCCTGGACGAGGCGTTCTCGGCCTGAACGAAAATCTGCCGCGCGGCTTCGGCCTTTCCGGGCCGGCGCGGCGCGGCCACACGGTGAAGAAGACGATCAACACGGCCGCTCCGGCGAACCGGGGCGGCGGGGGCAAGTGAGAGACCACAATGGCAACCGAAATCCGCGTGCCGACCCTCGGCGAATCCGTCTCGGAGGCCACCATCGGCCGCTGGTTCAAGAAGCCGGGCGACCCGGTGAAGGCCGATGAGCCCGTCGTCGAGCTCGAAACCGACAAGGTGACCCTCGAAGTGAACGCGCCGGCGGGCGGCACCCTCGGCGACATCCTGGCGAAGGACGGCGAGACGGTGGCGCCGGGCGCCGTGCTGGGCTCGATCGTCGAAGGCGGTGCCGCGGCGCACGGGGCGGCGCCTGCCTCCGCCGCGAAGGCGGAGGCGCCGAAGCCCGCCGCCCCGAGGCCCGCTCCTGCCTCCGCCGCCCTGCGGGAGAACGGCCCCGCCGTCGGGCGGCTCGCCGCCGAGAGCGGCATCGATCCGGCGCAGGTCCGAGGCACCGGCAAGGACGGGCGCGTCACGAAGGGCGACATGCTGTCGGTGATCGCCGGCGGCGCCGCGGCGCCGTCCTTCGCCGCGCCTTCTCCCGCTGCGCCCGTTCAGATGCGCGCGCCGTCCGCGCCCGACGATGCGACGCGGGAAGAGCGGGTGAAGATGACGAAGCTGCGCCAGACCATCGCGCGGCGCCTGAAGGATGCGCAGAACACCGCCGCCATGCTCACCACGTTCAACGACGTGGACATGGGCGAGGTGATGAAGCTCCGCTCGCAGTACAAGGACGTCTTCGAGAAGAAGCACGGCGTGAAGCTCGGCTTCATGGGCTTCTTCACGAAGGCGGTGATCCAGGCTCTCAAGGAAATTCCGGCGGTCAACGCCGAGATCGACGGCACCGACATCGTCTACAAGAACTACTACCACATCGGCATCGCGGTCGGCACCGAGAAGGGACTCGTCGTGCCCGTCGTGCGCGACGCGGACCGGATGTCGATCGCCCAGATCGAGAAGACCATCGCGGATTACGGCCGGCGCGCCCGCGACGGAAAGCTGTCCATCGAGGAGATGCAGGGCGGCACCTTCACGATCACCAACGGCGGCATCTACGGCTCGCTCATGTCGACGCCGATCCTCAATGCGCCGCAATCCGGCATCCTCGGCATGCACCGCATCGAGGAGCGCCCGGTGGTGAAGAACGGCCAGATCGTCGCGCGGCCGATGATGTATCTCGCGCTCTCCTACGACCACCGCATCGTCGACGGCAAGGAAGCCGTGACCTTCCTGGTGCGCGTCAAGGAGGCGCTGGAGGATCCGGCAAGGCTCGTGCTGGATCTTTGAGGATCGCTTGTCGTCTGCCCGGGGTTCCCCCGGGCCATTCTCGATCGAGGAGCGCGGCCTCTTATCAGAACCGCGCCCGTCCGGCCGGCGACGGCCGGGTCGGGCCGGCGATGGACGCCGGCAAGAGTGGAGGCTTTGAATGTCCTACGATCTCGTCGTCATCGGAACCGGCCCCGGCGGCTATGTCTGCGCGATCCGCGCGGCGCAGCTCGGCCTCAGGACGGCGGTCGTCGAGAAGCGCAAGACGCACGGCGGCACGTGCCTCAACGTCGGCTGCATTCCCTCGAAGGCGCTGCTGCACGCCTCGGAGGAATTCGAGAGCGTGAGGACGCATTTCCCCCTCATGGGCATCGCGGTCGGCGAGCCGAAGCTCGATCTCAAGAAGATGCAGGCCTTCAAGCAGGAGGGCGTCGACGGCAACGTGAAGGGGGTCGAGTTCCTGCTCAAGAAGAACAAGGTCGAGGCCTTCTTCGGCACGGGGCACATCGCGGCGCCCGGTCAGGTCGAGGTGAAGTCGGACGACGGCTCGAACCGGATGCTCGAGACGAAGAACATCGTCATCGCCACCGGGTCGGACGTCACGCCCCTGCCGGGGGTCGAGATCGACGAGAAGGTGGTCGTGTCCTCGACGGGCGCGCTCGATCTCGCCACTGTTCCGAAGCGCCTCGTCGTCGTGGGCGCGGGCGTGATCGGGCTCGAGCTCGGCTCCGTGTGGCGGCGCCTCGGCTCGGAGGTGATGGTGGTGGAATATCTCGACCGCATCCTGCCCGGCATGGACGGCGAGGTGTGCCGGCAGTTCCAGCGCATCCTGACGAAGCAGGGCATTCAGTTCAGGCTCTGCTCCAAGGTCACCAAGGTGGAGCGGAAGGGCAAGGGCGCGGCCGTCTTCGTGGAACCGGCGGCGGGCGGGACGGCCGAGACCATCGAGGCCGACGTGGTGCTCGTCGCCATCGGCCGCGTCCCCTACACGGAAGGCCTCGGGCTCGAACACATCGGAGTCCAGAAGGACAACAAGGGCCGCATCCTCACGGACGAGCAATTCGCCACGAACGTCACCGGCATCTACGCCATCGGCGACGTGATCGCCGGCCCGATGCTGGCCCACAAGGCCGAGGACGAGGGCGTCGCCGTGGCCGAGATCCTGGCCGGAAAGGCCGGTCACGTGAATTACGACGCGATCCCGAACGTGGTCTACACCGCGCCGGAAGTCGCCTCCGTCGGCAAGACCGAGGAGGAACTCCAGGCGGAGGGCATCGCGTACAACGTGGGCAAGTTCCCGTTCACGGCGAACGGACGCGCGAAGGCCAACCACATCACCGAGGGTTTCGTGAAGATCCTGGCCGATGCGCGGACCGACAAGGTGCACGGCGTGCACATCGTCGGCGCCGACGCGGGAACGATCATCCACGAGGCGGTCCTGGCGATGGAATTCGGCGGCTCCTCGGAAGACATCGCCCGCTCCTGCCACGCCCACCCGACCCTCAACGAGGCCGTGAAGGAAGCGGCCCTCGCGGTGGACAAGCGCGCCATTCACATGTGAGGGGGAGTGGCGCGTCATCGCTGCGCTGAGCGCAGTGTCATCCTTAGTCAAGGGCGTCATCCTCGGGCGAGCGCAGCGAGACCCGGGGATCTCAGGCCGCGAAAGGCATCCTTACCTCAACCCGATCCTCGGATCTGCGCTCCGCTCCGTCCGAGGATGACGGGGTTGGAGAAGGCGTCATCCTCGGGCCTGACCCGAGGATCTCAAGCCGAGAAGGGCGCTTGATCCTGATAACGATCCTCGGATCTGCGCTCCGCTCCGTCCGAGGATGACGGGGTTGGAGAAGGCGTCATCCTCGGGCTTGACCCGAGGATCTCAGGCCGAGAAGGGCGCTTGATCCTCCACGCGATCCTCGGGTCTCGCTGCGCTCGCCCGAGGATGACGACTGGAGCGCTGCGCTCCGTCGGACAATGACGGCAGTCTCACGCGGACAGGCCCGATATCTCAGAGAACAGATCGCGCCAGGTGGGATTGGCCTCTTCCACCAGCGCAATTTTCCAGTCGCGCAGCCAACGCTTCAAGCTCTTCTCGCGCTGGATCGCAAGCGTGATGTCCTCGAATACCTCGAACCAAACGAGCTTCGGGCAGCCGTATCGTTGGGAGAAGCCCGGAATCAACGACCCGCGGTGCTCGGAGATGCGCCGGACCAGATCGCTCGTGACACCGATGTAGAGCACACCACGCGGCTTATTCGTCACGATATAGACATAGGAGAACTGCATCGCGGCAGATACAAACCGCATCCGCTGCGAGGCTGCAAGGCGCCTTTCTCGGCCTGAGATCCTCGGGTCAAGCCCGAGGATGACGCCTTCTCCAACCCCGTCATCCTCGGACGGAGCGGAGCGCAGATCCGAGGATCGGGTTGAGGTAAGGATGCCTTTCGCGGCCTGAGATCCCCGGGTCTCGCTGCGCTCGCCCGAGGATGACGCCTCAATCCAACCCTGTCACTCTCGCTCGGGACGGAGATCCGAAGCTTCCCAGGTGGGGACGTGTCCCTCGGGACTACAGCTCGGACAGTTCGAGGTCCGGCGAGTGTTCTTTGCCTTCGACCTCCTTGACGATCGCCTGGCCGCAGATGACACGCTTCTGTTCGGCGTCGTAAGTCAGCATCGGGTGTCCATAGAGCTCCCAACCGCGACTCAGGAATTGGGTGATGCGACGGTGAAGCTGATTCGTCCGCCCGACCCACCGGATCAATTGCGCTGCGCTCTCGCCCGCGGGTGAGCGGCGTCGAAGGCTTCGATCAGCCGGCTGGCGTCGACCTTGGTGTAGAGCTGCGTCGTCGAGAGCGACGCGTGGCCGAGGAGCTCCTGGATGCCGCGCAGATCGCCGCCGCGGGCCAGCAGGTGCGTGGCGAAGGAATGGCGCAGGGCGTGCGGCGTGGCGCTGTCCGGCAGGCCGAGCGCCCCGCGCAGCTCCTCGACGGCGAGCTGGATGATGCGGGGGGAGAGCGGCCCGCCGCGCGCGCCGACGAAGAGCGGGTCCTGCGGCTTCAGCCCATAGGGGCACAGATGCAGGTAGTCCTCGACGGCCGTCAGGATCGCCGCGATGACCGGCACCTGGCGGACCCTTCCGCCCTTGCCGGTCACCGTGATCATGTCGGTGCCGTTCACCGGCGCGTCGCGGCGGCGGAGCTGGAGGGCTTCCGAGATGCGCAGGCCCGCCCCGTAGAGCAGCGACAGGACCGCGGCGTCGCGGGCGAGGATCCAGGGCTCGCGCGCCTCGCCGGCGCGGGTCTCGGCTTGCGTCACGGCGACGGCGGCATGCGCCGGGAGGGGGCGCGGCAGGGTCTTGGCCACCTTCGGGCTCCGGACCGCCGTAAAGGCGCTCGCGGTGCCGTGGCCCTCGCGCTCCAGGTAGCGCGCAAAGGAGCGCAGCGCCGCCAGTTGGCGCATGAGCGAGCGGCTCTCGATGTGGTCCATGCGGCGCGCCGAGAGAAATGCGCGGACGTCGAGCGGCTTCAGGCCGATGATCGCCCGCACCGAAGGCGGCTCGCCGAGATGGCCGGTCAGGAAGGCGAGGAACTGCCGCAGGTCCCGCCCATAGGCCTCGACGGTCTTTCCCGACAGCCGGCGTTCCTTCGCGAGGAAGGCGAGCCAGTCGAGCGCGCTCGCCTGCGTGTCGGCGGCGCCGGGGAGCACGGCGGCGAGGGCCCTCTCGGGTCGACTTGACATGATGTCGTTCTGTGCCAGGGCAGACAGCTTCGCCGATTTTGGTAAACCCTTGTTCAATGGCCGTCGCCGACATCCTCATCCCGCTTGCCCTCGACACGGCCTATTCGTACGCGGTGCCCGACGGGCTTGCGCTCAAGGAAGGCGACGTGGTGCAGGTGCCGCTCGGCACCCGCGAGACGGTCGGGGTCGTCTGGTCGCTGCGCGAGGGCTCGGGCGCCAATTTCAAGCCGGTCTCGAGCCGGATCGACGCGCCGCCGCTGTCGGCGCCGATGCGGTCCTTCCTCGATTGGATGGCCTGGTACACGCTCGCCCCGAAGGGCTCGGCGCTCGCCATGGGCCTCAAGCTCGCCGAAGAGGGACGGGTGGAGGTGCCGCGCGTGGGCGTCCGCCTCGCGGGTCCGCCGCCAAGGCGCATGACGCAGGCGCGGGAGAAGGTGCTGTCCGTCGCCCGGAGCGGCGTCCTCATGCTGAAGCGCGAGCTCGCCCATGCGGCCGGCGTCAGCATGAGCGTGGTCGACGGCCTTATCGACGAGGGCACCCTCGAAACCGTGCCGCTGACGGCCGAGCCGGTCGCCGAACCCCCCGATCCGGCCTTCGGCCAGGGCACGCTGTCGGACGGCCAGCGGGCGGCGGCGGACGCGCTCCTGGCTTCCATGCGCGAAGGCGGCGCGACCGTGACCCTGCTCGAAGGCGTCACCGGATCCGGCAAGACGGAGGTCTATTTCGAGGCCGTCGCCGAGGCGGTCCGGTCGGGACGCCAGGCGCTGATCCTCATGCCGGAGATCGCGCTCACCGCCCAGTTCCTCGACCGCTTCGCGGACCGCTTCGGCGTCCGTCCCGCGACCTGGCATTCGGGCGTCACCGGCCGCAGGCGCGAGCGGCTCTATCTCGGCATCGCGTCGGGTGACGTGAAGGTGGTGGCGGGGGCCCGTTCGGCCCTGTTCCTGCCCTACCGGGATCTCGGCCTGATCGTCGTCGACGAGGAGCACGAGGCCGCCTACAAGCAGGAAGACGGCGTGCATTACCATGCCCGCGACATGGCGGTCGTGCGCGGCCGGATCGAGGGCGCGGCGGTGATCCTCGCCTCGGCCACGCCCTCCATCGAGACGCGCGTGAACGCGGAGCGCGGGCGCTACCGCCACGTGCGGCTGCCCGAGCGCTTCGGCGGGCGCTCCCTGCCGCAGATCCGTGCCGTCGACCTCAGGCGCGAGGCGATCCCACGAGGCCGCTGGCTCTCGCCGACCCTGCAATTCGCCATCGAGGACACGGTGAGCCGGGGCGAGCAGGCTCTCCTCTTCCTCAACCGCCGCGGCTACGCGCCGCTCACCCTGTGCCGCGCCTGCGCGCACCGCTACGAATGCCCCAACTGCTCCGCCTGGCTCGTGGAGCATCGCTTCCGTCGTGCCCTCGTCTGCCACCATTGCGGCCACGTGGAGCGCACGCCGCACGCCTGCATCGCCTGCGGGACCGTGGATTCCCTCGTGCCGTGCGGTCCGGGCGTCGAGCGCATCGCCGAGGAGGTGGCGGAGCTTTTCCCGCAGCGGCGCACCATCGTCCTGTCGAGCGACTTTCCCGGCGGCACCGAGCGCCTGCGGTCCGAACTCGCGGCCATCGCGGCGGGCGCGTTCGACATCGTCATCGGCACGCAGCTCGTCGCCAAGGGGCACAATTTCCCGCTCATGACGCTCGTCGGCGTGCTCGACGCCGATATCGGGCTGACCTCGGGCGATCCGCGGGCGGCCGAGCGGACCTTCCAGCTCCTGCAGCAGGTGACGGGTCGCGCCGGGCGCGGCGAGAAGCCGGGTCGCGCCCTCGTCCAGACCTGGCAGCCGGAGCACCCGGTCATCGCGGCGCTGATCTCGGGCGACGCGGAGCGCTTCTACCGGGAGGAGGCCCGCGTCCGCGAACTCGCCGGGCTGCCTCCGTTCGGGCGTCTTGCGGCCCTGATCGTCTCGGCGGCCGAGCGGGAGGCCGCAGAGGCCCATGCCCGCGCCATGGCGCAGGTCTCGGCGCCGCCGCCCGGCGTCACCGTCCTCGGGCCCGCCGAGGCGCCGCTCGCCCTCATCCGCGGCCGCTACCGCTTCCGGCTCCTCGTGAAGACGGAGCGGGAAGTCGATCTCCAGGCCTATCTGAGGTCCTGGCTCGCCCGCTGCCCGAAGGTCCGGGGCAATACGCGGGTCTCGATCGACGTCGACCCGCAATCGTTTCTTTAAGAGATGATCGTTTCTCTCGAGGATCGCGCAAGGCGCGCCGGCGCTGCGTCGCCTTCAACTCCCCTGCAACTCCCCCCGCAACTCCCCCGCAAGTCCCCCCTGCATGTCCCCGTGGGGCGCGGTTGCGCTTGCCTTGCGCCCCCCTGAAACCCATGCTAGTCCACCCCCGCTTTCCGGCGGGATGTCCCCGCGTGAGTGCCCCATCCAAGACTTGACGGGTTCCGCCGCCGTTCAGGCGCCGCTTCGAGAGCCCGTGAGACCTGAGAGAGACGTTCGTGGCTCAAAGCGGTTCGCAAGAAGGCCCCCTCCTGTCGGGCGTGGCGTTGCGCTACGCCTCGGCATTGTTCGAGCTGGCGCAGGAGACGGGTTCCGTGGACGCGGTCGCCGACGATCTCGACCGCTTCGACCAGATGATCCAGGCGAGTCCCGACCTGCAGCGGCTCCTCCGCAATCCCGTCTTCACGGCGGAGGAGCAGCAGCGGGCCATCGGGGCGCTTCTCGAGAGGGCGGGCGTCGGCGGGCTCACGGCCAACTTCATCCGGCTCGTCGCCTCCAAGCGCCGCCTCTTCGCGCTGCCCGACATGATCCGCGCCTTCCGCGATCTCGTCGCGGACGCGAAGGGCATCGTCCGGGCACAGGTGACCCTGGCCCAGGAGCCGTCCGACGCTGTGCTGAACGACATCAAGGCGGCGCTGCGCGAAGTGGCGAAGGCCGAGATCGCCCTCGACGTCAAGATCGACCCGAGCCTCATCGGCGGCCTGATCGTGAAGATCGGGTCCCGCATGGTGGACGCTTCGGTCCGCACCAAGCTCAATTCCATCCGTCTCAGCCTGAACGAGGCCCGCTAATGGACATCCGCGCCGCAGAGATCTCCGCAATCCTGAAAGAGCAGATCAAGAATTTCGGCACGGAGGCCGAGGTCACCGAGGTCGGGCAGGTCCTCTCCGTCGGCGACGGCATCGCCCGCTGCTACGGCCTCGACAAGGTCCAGGCCGGCGAGATGGTCCAGTTCGAGTCGGGCGTGCAGGGCATGGCCCTCAACCTCGAGTCGGACAATGTGGGCGTCGTGATCTTCGGCTCCGACCGCGAGATCGCCGAAGGCCAGACCGTGAAGCGCACCGGCGCCATCGTCGACGTGCCGGTTGGCAGGGCGCTCCTCGGCCGCGTCGTCGACGCGCTCGGCAACCCGATCGACGGCAGGGGCCCGATCGAGGCGGGCGAGCGCCGCCAGGTCGACGTGAAGGCGCCGGGCATCATTCCGCGCAAGTCCGTGCACGAGCCGATGGCGACGGGCCTCAAGGCCATCGACGCCCTCATTCCGATCGGCCGCGGCCAGCGCGAGCTCATCATCGGCGACCGCCAGACCGGCAAGACCGCGATCGCCCTCGACACGATCCTCAACCAGAAGCCGCTGAACCAGGGCGACGACGAGAGCCAGAAGCTCTATTGCGTCTACGTGGCGGTCGGCCAGAAGCGCTCCACCGTCGCGCAATTCGTGAAGGTGCTGGAGGAGAACGGCGCCCTCGAATACTCGATCATCGTCGCCGCGACGGCCTCCGACCCGGCCCCGATGCAGTACCTGGCGCCGTTCGCTGGCTGCGCCATGGGCGAGTACTTCCGCGACAACGGCATGCATGCGGTGATCATCTACGACGACCTCTCGAAGCAGGCCGTCGCCTACCGGCAGATGTCGCTCCTGCTCCGCCGGCCGCCTGGCCGCGAAGCCTATCCGGGCGACGTGTTCTACCTGCATTCGCGGCTCCTCGAGCGCGCCGCGAAGCTCAACGAGTCGAACGGCGCGGGCTCTCTTACGGCGCTGCCGATCATCGAGACGCAGGCGAACGACGTCTCGGCCTATATCCCGACGAACGTCATCTCGATCACGGACGGCCAGATCTTTCTCGAGACCGACCTGTTCTACCAGGGCATCCGTCCGGCCGTGAACGTGGGCCTCTCCGTGTCCCGCGTCGGCTCTTCGGCCCAGACGAAGGCGATGAAGAAGGTCGCCGGCAAGATCAAGGGCGAGCTGGCGCAGTACCGCGAGATGGCGGCCTTCGCCCAGTTCGGCTCGGATCTCGACGCCACCACGCAGCGCCTGCTCAACCGCGGCTCGCGCCTCACCGAGCTCCTGAAGCAGCCGCAATTCTCGCCCCTGAAGATGGAAGAGCAGGTCGTCGTGATCTACGCGGGCGTGAACGGGTATCTCGACCCGCTCCCGCTCGACCGTGTCCGCGCCTTCGAGGACGGCCTCCTGTCGGTTCTGCGCGGCAAGCACGCCGACGTCCTCGACGCGATCCGCACCTCCAGGGACCTGTCGGCGGATACCGAGGCGAAGCTGAAGGACGCGGTCGCGTCCTTTGCGAGATCGTTCTCTTGAAGAAGCCGTCCTCGAAAGACGGGAAGGGCGCTCGATGCCGAGCCTGAAGGACCTGCGCAACCGCATCGCCTCCGTCAAGGCGACCCAGAAGATCACCAAGGCCATGCAGATGGTCGCGGCGGCGAAGCTCCGCCGCGCCCAGAGCGCCGCCGAGGCCGCGCGGCCCTATGCGGAGCGCATGACGACCGTGCTCGGCAACCTGGCCTCCGGCCTCGCGATGGGCCCGGAGACCCCGCGTCTCCTCGCCGGCACGGGCAGGGATGAGACGCATCTCCTCATCGTCTGCACCGCCGAGCGCGGCCTGTGCGGCGCGTTCAACGCCTCGATCGCGCGGCTCGCCCGCGAGCACGCGTTCCGGCTGACGAACGAAGGCAAGACCGTCAAGATCATCTGCGTCGGCAAGAAGGGCTACGACATCCTGCGCCGCCAGTTGGGTGCGCAGATCGTCGACTTCGTCGACCTGCGCGCCGCCCGCACCTTGGGCTTCGAGCACGCGGACGGGATTGCCCAGAACGTCCTCGGCCGCTTCGAGGCGGGCGAATTCGACGTGGCCACCCTGTTCTACTCGCGGTTCCGCTCGGTGATCGCGCAGGTCCCGACCGCGCAGCCGATCGTCCCGGCCCAGATCCAGGCCGGCGCGGGCCCCTCCGACGCCATCTACGACTACGAGCCGGACGAGGGCGAGATCCTGGCGACGCTCCTGCCCCGCAACGTCACGGTCCAGATCTTCCGGGCGCTCCTCGAGAACGCCGCCTCCGAGCAGGGCGCGCGCATGAGCGCCATGGACAACGCCACGCGCAACGCGGGCGACATGATCAGGAAGCAGACCATGACCTACAATCGGTCGCGTCAGGCCATGATCACGAAGGAACTCATCGAAATCATCTCGGGCGCCGAGGCGCTCTGACCGTTGCAGGAAGGGATCAGCCCCATGGCCAAGACCGCCGCCAAGACCGCCGCCAAGAGCGAGACCCAGACCGCCATTCCGGCGGTCCCGCCCAGCGGCCACATCACCCAGGTGATCGGCGCCGTCGTCGACGTGCAGTTCGAGGGTCACCTGCCGGAGATTCTGAACGCGCTCGAGACGACGAACCAGGGCAACCGCCTCGTCCTCGAAGTGGCGCAGCAGCTCGGCGAGAACATCGTCCGCTGCATCGCCATGGACACGTCCGAGGGCCTGGTGCGCGGGCAGGGCGTCACCGACACGGGCGCCCCGATCGCCGTGCCGGTCGGCGCCGGCACCCTCGGCCGCATCATGAACGTCATCGGCGAGCCGGTGGACGAGGCGGGCCCGATCCCGGCCGAGGCGCGGCGCGGCATCCACCAGCCGGCTCCGTCCTACGCCGATCAGTCCACCGAGGCGCAGATCCTCGTCACGGGCATCAAGGTCGTCGACCTCCTGGCCCCTTACGCCCGCGGCGGCAAGATCGGCCTCTTCGGCGGCGCCGGCGTCGGCAAGACCGTGCTCATCATGGAGCTCATCAACAACGTCGCGAAGGCCCACGGCGGCTATTCGGTGTTCGCCGGCGTCGGCGAGCGCACCCGCGAGGGCAACGACCTCTATCACGAGATGATCGAGTCCGGCGTGAACAAGCCGGGCGGCGGCGAGGGCTCCAAATGCGCTCTCGTGTACGGCCAGATGAACGAGCCCCCGGGCGCCCGCGCCCGCGTGGGGCTCAGCGGCCTCACCGTCGCGGAGCACTTCCGCGACCAGGGCCAGGACGTGCTGTTCTTCGTCGACAACATCTTCCGCTTCACGCAGGCCGGTTCCGAGGTGTCGGCGCTGCTCGGCCGCATCCCGTCGGCGGTCGGCTATCAGCCGACGCTCGCCACCGACATGGGCAACTTGCAGGAGCGCATCACGACGACCAACAAGGGCTCGATCACGTCCGTGCAGGCCATCTACGTGCCGGCCGACGACCTGACCGATCCGGCGCCCGCCACCTCTTTCGCCCATCTCGACGCGACGACCGTGCTGTCGCGCTCCATCGCCGAGAAGGGCATCTACCCGGCGGTGGACCCGCTCGATTCGACCTCGCGCATGCTCTCCGCTTCCGTCGTCGGCGAGGAGCATTACGCCGTCGCCCGCCGCGTCCAGCAGGTGCTGCAGCGCTACAAGTCGCTCCAGGACATCATCGCCATCCTGGGCATGGACGAGCTCTCCGAAGAGGACAAGCTGACGGTGGCCCGGGCCCGCAAGATCGAGCGCTTCCTGTCGCAGCCCTTCTTCGTCGCCGAAGTGTTCACGGGCTCGCCGGGCAAGCTCGTCGCGATCGAGGACACCATCAAGGGCTTCAAGGGGCTCGTGGAGGGCGCGTACGATCACCTGCCGGAAGCCGCCTTCTACATGGTCGGCACCATCGAGGAGGCGATCGAGAAGGCCCAGCGCCTCGCCGCCGAGGCGGCCTAGATGGCCGGTCTCGCCTTCGAACTCGTCTCGCCGGAGCGGGTGCTCTTTTCCGGCGACGTGGACGCCGTCGTGCTGCCCGCCTCCGAGGGCGACATGACGGTGCTGCCGGGCCACGCGCCGTTCATGACGGCGCTGAAGACCGGCTTCCTGGTGATCACCGACCGGCCGGGCAACGGCCGCCGGGTGCTGGTCCGCGGCGGCTTCGCCGACGTGAGCCAACGCAGCCTCACGGTTCTCGCGGAGCGCGCCCTGCCCGAGGAGGAGATCACCCAGGAGGCTCTCGATCACGAGATCCTGCAGGCGGAAATGGCCTACGACGCGACCGCCGACCACGCCGCCAAGCAGGCGGCGGAAGCCGCCATCGCGCAGCTGCGGGAAGCCAAGGCGGCGCTGAATTATTGAGCGGGCAAGCGCGGAAGAGCGGAGCCCCTCCGCGTCATCCACACTCTATTCGTCATCCTCGGACGCAGCGCAGCGGAGATCTTAAGGATCGCATTGAGGTAAGGGCACCTCTCTCGGCCTAAGATCCTCGGGTCAAGCCCGAGGATGACGAGGACATTAAGGCGTCATCCTCGGACGGAGCGCAGCGCAGATCCGAGGATCGGGTGTCGATAAGGGCGCCCAATCCTGAACGCGATCCCCGGGTCTCGCTTCGCTCGCCCGAGGATGACGCCACTGGAGCCTACTCGGCGTCCACGAGAAAAAGAGTACCGTGACTTCCCGGTAGAACCTTGTGCGACTTTCCAGCGGGCACGATGTAAAAGTCGCCCGCCTGCATCCTGACGATCTCGCCCTCGATCTCGAGCTGCATTTCACCTTCGATCACGAGGAGAGCTTCGTCGAACTCGGCGTGGCTTTCAAACGGGATTCCCGCCTCATCCATGCGGATGACCTTCAGATTGGCTCCACCAGTCCGACCAAGGATGCGGGAACGCCACGCATCAGGGAGTGCCGATGCTTCTTTGACAAGGTTCAAGCGTCGACTCCGTTCATCGCTCAACTCGCACGCTTCCACTGTGCATCGGATTGCATCCTATCTCAAAGCTGCTTTCCACGATCCGCGATCCTGATATCACGAGAAGCACGACGACTGCATCTACTCTCCCATCGCGATCAGGTTCGCATTTCCTCCCGCCGCCGCCGTGTTGATCGTGACCGTCTGCTCGGTGGCGAAGCGCAGAAGATAATGCGGGCCGCCGGCCTTCGGGCCGGTGCCCGAAAGGCCGTGACCGCCGAAGGGCTGCACGCCGACGACGGCGCCGATCATGTTGCGGTTCACGTAGACGTTGCCGACGGAGAGCCGCTCCACCACGCGCTCCACGGTTTCGTCGATGCGGGAATGGACCCCGAGGGTCAGGCCGTAGCCGGTCTCGTCCACGGCGTCGAGCACGCGGTCGAGCTCGTCCGCCCGGTAGCGGGCGACGTGCAGGATCGGGCCGAACACCTCCTCGGCGAGCGCCTTCGGGCTTTCGAGCTCGAAGACATGCGGGGCCGTGTAGGTGCCGTCCGCGGGCGCTTCGCCCGCATAATGCACTCTCGCCTCGCGCTTCATCCGCGCCACGTGCCGGTCGAGGCGCTCCTTCGCGTCGCGGTCGATGACCGGCCCGACCTGCGTCGCGATCCGGCGCGGGTCGCCGACCTTCAGCTCGCGGGCGGCGCCGACGATCATGGCGATCATCCGGTCGGCCACGTCCTCCTGGACGCACAGGAGCCGCAGGGCCGAGCAGCGCTGGCCGGCGGACCGGAACGCGGACGTCACGACGTCGTCGGCCACCTGCTCGGGGAGCGCGGTCGCGTCGACGATCATGGCGTTGATGCCGCCGGTCTCGGCGATGAGCGGGACGATGGGGCCGTCCTTGCCGGCGAGCGTGCGGTTGATGAGCCGCGCCACCTCGGTCGAGCCGGTGAAGACGACACCGGCGACGTCGCGGTGCGCGACGAGCCGCGCGCCCACGCGCCCGTCGCCGGGGACGAGGTGGAGCGCCGAGGCGGGAACGCCGGCCTCGTGCAGGATCCGCACGGCGAGGGATGCGACGAGGGGCGTCTGCTCGGCGGGCTTCGCCACCACGGCGTTGCCGGCGGCGAGGGCCGCCGTCACCTGGCCGAGGAAGATCGCGAGCGGGAAGTTCCAGGGCGAGATGGCCACGAACACGCCGCGCCCGCGCAGGCGCAGGACGTTGCTCTCGCCGGTCGGGCCCGGCATGGCTTCGCCGGTGCCGAACAGGGTTCGAGCCTCGGCGGCGTAGTAGCGGCAGAAATCGACCGCCTCGCGCCATTCGGAGAGGGCGTCGTCGAGGGTCTTGCCGGCCTCGGCCTGGAGCAGGTGGAGGAAGGCGCCCCGGCGCGCCTCCAGGAGGTCGGCGGCCCTGTCGAGCGCCGCTGCGCGCCGCTCGACCGGCGTCTCGCTCCAGGCCCTGAAGCCCCGCCGGGCGGCCGCCATCGCCGCGTCGGCGCTCTCTGGGCGGGCCTCCGCCACCTGGCCCACGCGGGTCGCCCCGTCGATCGGGCTCATCACCGGACGCTCGTCGCCCGCGAGCGCTCGGCCGTCGACCAGGGGCTCGGCCCGGTAGGAGCCCTTGGCGCGCGCCGCGATCTCGGAGAGCAGCGCCTCGAGGGAGGCCCGGTGGCCGAGTTCGACACCCCGCGAATTGGCGCGCCCCTTCCCGTAGAGGGCCCGCGGCAGGGGCACTTTCGGATGCCGCGCCTTCTCGGGCGAGACGATGATGTCGGCCGGGCGCTTGAGGAGCGCTTCCACCGGCACCTCCGGGTCTGCGGCCACGGACACGAAGGACGAGTTCGCCCCGTTCTCAAGGAGCCGCCTCACCAGATAGGCGAGGAGGTCCCGGTGCCCGCCGACGGGCGCGTAGGTGCGGCAGGCGGCTCCCGGATGATCCTCCATGAGCCGTCCGTAGAGCGCCTCGCCCATGCCGTGGAGGCGCTGGAACTCGTAAGCCTCGACGCCCCCGGCCCGCTCGACGATGGAAGCGACGGTGAGCGCATTGTGGGTCGCGAATTGCGGGTAGATGCGCGGGCGCAGCGAAAGGAGCTTCTCCGCGCAGGCCAGGTAGTTGAGATCGGTCATCGCCTTGCGGGTGAAGACCGGGTAGTCGTCGAGCCCGCGCTCCTGGGCGCGCTTCACCTCCGTGTCCCAATAGGCGCCCTTCACGAGGCGGACCATGAGGTGGCGTCCGTGGCGTTCGGCGAGCACCGCCACCTGGTCGATCACCGCGCTCGCGCGCTTCTGATAGGCCTGGACGGCCAGGCCGAAGCCGGTCCAGCCCTCGAGGGAGGAATCGGCCAGCACGGCGGCGATCACGTCGAGGGAGAGTTCGAGCCGGTCGGCCTCCTCGGCATCGACCGTGAAGTTGAGGTCGTAGGTCTTGGCCTTGCGCGCCAGCGCGGTCGCGAGCGGGACGAGTTCGGCCATCACGCGCTCGCGGCTCGGCGCCTCGTAGCGCGGATGGAGCGCGGAGAGCTTCACCGAAATGCCCGGGCGGTTCGGCAGGGGCTCGTTGCCGGCGGAACGCCCGATCGCCTCGATGGCGGACGAGTAGGAGTCGAAATAGCGCCGTGCGTCATCGGCGGTGCGGGCGCCCTCGCCCAGCATGTCGAAGGAATAGCGGTAGAGGCGGCCCTGGCCCGAGCCCGCGCGCTTCAAGGCGTCCTCGATCGTCTGGCCGAGCACGAAATGATTGCCCATCACGCGCATGGCCTGCCGCGTCGCGGCGCGCAGGGCGGGGAGGCCGAGCCGCTTCGCGAGACTGGCGAGGATGCCCTCCGGCGTCTCCCCGGGCTGGATGATGCGGGCCGTGATGCCGAGCGCCCAGGCGGAGGCGGAGACCAGGAACGCGTCCGATTTCGCCTCGTGAGCGGCGAAATCGCCCTGGCCGAGCTTGTCCTCGATGAGCCGGTCCGCGGTCGCCGCGTCCGGCACCCTCAAGAGCGCCTCGGCGAGGACCATCAGGGCGAGCCCCTCCTTGGTGGAGAGCGCATATTCCCTGAGCATCTCCTCGACGCCGCCGAGGCCGCCGGTCTTCTCCCGGATCGCCGCGACGAGACGCTTCGCCGTGGCGTCGACCCGGCTCTCGCGCTGCGGGGCCAGGCGGCCGTCCGTCAGCAGGCGCAGCGCGATGGCGGCGTCGTCCTCCGCATAGGGGGCATCGAAGACGGGGGGAGGGGAACGGTCGAGCATGGCGGCCTCATGTGATTTCGGCTAGGATACCCTCTCTTCTTCCGCGGTTCGATGGCTGTTTTGGCGTCGCTGCCGTAGGAATTGCGGAGATACACACGTTCCAGCGTGACAATGACGGATCTCGATCGAACCGACCGCCGCATCCTCGTCCTGCTGCAGGCGGATGGGCGCATCAGCACGGTGGACCTCGCCGAGCGCATCGGCCTGTCACCGACTTCGACCAGCGAGCGGCTGAAACGCCTGCAGCGGGAGGGCTATGTGGCCGGGTTCCGCGCGGTGCTCGATCCGCACCGCCTCGGGCTCGGATTGCTGGTCTTCGTCGAGGTGTCCCTCGACAAGACGACGCCCGACATCTTCGAGAAATTCGCCGCTTCCGTGCGCCGCGCGCCGGAAGTCCTCGAATGCCACATGGTGGCGGGCGGCTTCGATTATCTCGTCAAGACGCGCGTCGCCGACATGGCGGCATACCGCCGCTTTCTCGGCGAGATCCTGCTGGCGCTCCCCGGCGTGAAGGAGACGCGCACCTACGCCGTCATGGAGGAGGTGAAGAGCGACGGGGCGCTGCCGGTATAGGCAGGACCGGCGGCGAGACCTTTGCCCGGCCGGGCTCCCTGTGCCTCGCGAGACGGCAACTGCCCGTTTCGGCGCCATCGTTTGCGGCCCCGGCCTCGCGCTGGGTCACCTGCCTGTTTCGGAACCATCCGGCTTGACGCCCCGCCTCAATCCGCCTGCAATGCGGCCCTCGAACAACCGGCATGCGGCTTGCCAGGGCCGAGCCCATGGGCGGCTTCTGCCGCGCCACATCATTTGACAGGGAGTCTTCATGCTACGCCGATCCATCCGCGCCTTCGTCCTTGGCGCCATAGCGGCGCTGGCGGCGACCGCCGCCGGAGCCCAGACCGCCGTCCGCTTCAGCCTCGACTGGCGCTGGGAGGGTCCGGCCGCCCCGTTCGCGGTCGCCCTCGACAAGGGCTACTTCAAGGCCGAAGGCCTCGACGTCACCATCGACCCGGCGGCGGGGTCACGCGAGCCGATCTCGCGGGTGGCCTCCGGCACCTACGACATGGGCTTCGGGGACGTGAACTCGCTCGTGCGCTTCCGGGACGAGAATCCCGGTACCGACATCAAGGCCGTGATGGTGATCTACGACCGTCCGCCGTTCGCGATCATCGGCCGCAAGAGCCGCGGCATCACCAAGGACGTGTCGAGCCTCAGCGGCAAGAAGTTCGGCGCGCCCGCAGCCGACGGCGCCTATGCGCAATGGCCGATCTTCAAGGCGGTGAACAAGATCGACGATACGGGCATGAAGTTCGAGAATGTCGGCTTCCCGGTCCGCGAGCCGATGCTCGCGCAAGGCGAGGTCGATGCCGTCTTCGGCTTCGCGATGTCGACCTACATCAACCTCACCAGCCGCGGCGTGCCGGCAGACGACATCGTCGTCATGCTCATGAGCGACTACGGCGTCGACCTCTACGGCAACACGATTCTCGTCTCGCCGAAATTCGCCGCCGAGAAGCCGGAGGCCGTGAAGGGCTTCCTGCGCGCGCTCATGAAGGGCGTGCAGGACACCGTGAAGGATCCGTCGAGCGCCGTCGACTCGGTGATCAAGCGCAACGACGTGGCGAAGAAGGAGGTGGAGCTGCAGCGCCTCAAGATGGTGCTGGAGCAGAACATGATCACCCCGGCCGTCAAGGCGAACGGATTCGGCGGCATCGACCGGACTCGCTTCGAGAAGGCGATCGACCAGATCGGCCTCACCTTCCCGTACAAGAACAAGCCGAAGCCGGAGGACATCTTCGACGACCGCCACCTGCCCTCGGCCGAACTGCGGAAGATCGATTGAGTCGATGATCGTCTCCTCGCCCTTCACGGGCGAGGAGACGAACCTGGAGCCTCCCGTGCCCATTTTCGTCGACATCCGCGACGTCACCCATGTCTATGCCGGGGCCGGCGACGGGGCGCCTGCAGTGCAGGACCTCGACATCAAGGTGAACGAAGGCGAGTTCGCCGCCATCGTCGGCCCGTCGGGCTGCGGCAAGTCCACCTTGATGAAGCTCGCCACCGGCCTGCAATTCCCGAAGCGGGGCACCGTCATCGTCGACGGCAAGCCGGTCGGCGCACCGGTGAAGCTCGCCGGGATGGCGTTCCAGAACCCGACCCTTCTGCCGTGGCGCACGACGCTCCAGAATCTCCTGCTGCCCCTCGAGATCGTCCAGCCGCACCGCTCCCGCATCCGCCGCCACAAGGCGGAATACGTGGCGAGGGCCGAGAGTGCTTCTCGAGAAGGTGGGCCTGAAGGGGCAAGGGCATCGGTATCCCTGGCAGCTCTCCGGCGGCATGCAGCAGCGCGCCTCGCTGTGCCGCGCGCTCATCCACCGGCCGAAGCTCCTCATGCTGGACGAGCCCTTCGGGGCTCTCGACGCCTTCACGCGCGAGGAGCTGTGGTGCGTGATCCGCGATCTCCATGCGGCCGAGCGCGTCACCGTGATCCTGGTGACGCACGATCTGCGCGAGGCGGTGTTCCTCGCCGACCGCATCTTCTGCATGAGCGCGCGCCCCGGCCGCATCATCGCGGAGCGCGAGGTCGACCTGCCGCGGCCGCGGGACCTCGAAATCTGCTACACGCCGGCCTTTACCGGCATCGTCCATGAACTGCGCGGGCACATCGCCCATGCGCGTCAGGCGGCCTGAGCCATGCGGGCGAGAAGCAGACTCGACACCCTCACGCTGGCGCCGTGGCTCTTCACGGTCGGCTTCTTCGTCGCTCTGGGAACTCGTCTGCCGCGCCTTCGACGTGTCGAGCTTCGTTCTGCCCTCGCCGACGGCCGTCCTCGCCGCCATCTTCGAGTACCGCAGCCAGCTCGCCTATCACGGCGCCCACACGCTCTGGATGACGCTCGCGGGGTTCCTTCTCGCCGTCGTCTTCGGGCTCCTGCTCGGCATGGCGCTCGGCGCCTCGCGGGTCGTGAATGCGGGTTCCTATCCGCTCCTCGTCGGGTTCAACTCCATCCCGAAGGTCGCGGTGGTGCCGATCCTGGTCTTCTGGTTCGGCGTCGGCTGGCTGCCGCCGGTGCTCACGGCCTTCCTGATCTCGTTCTTCCCGATCGTCGTGAACGTGGCGACGGGCATCTCCACGATCGAGCCCGAGACGGAGGACGTGCTCAGGGCGCTCGGCGCGTCGAAGACCGACATCATCGTGAAGGTCGGCGTGCCCCGCGCCATGCCGTATTTCTTCGGCTCCCTGAAGGTGGCGATCACGCTCGCCTATGTGGGCTCCGTCATCGGCGAGCAGAACGCGTCGAACGTCGGCATCGGCAACCTGTTGACCCGCGCCTCCGCGGCCTTCGAGGTGCCGCTCGTCTGGGCCGCCCTCGTGGTCCTCGCCGTCATGGGCGTCGTCATGTACACGCTGACCGTGATCGTCGAGCGCTCCATGACCGGATGGGCGCAGCGGAGCCAGATGGCGACGGCTTAGAGCATCGGACCCAAAAGTGGATTCCACTTTTGGGATCCATCCGATGCTCTTTGTCTGAAGCAGCGCATCGTTTGGCGCGGAAAACCGGGTCCACTTGTCCGCACGATGCGCTAGCGAACGGTGGGTTCGGGCTGCCCTCTGCGCGCGGATGACGGGAACCCACCCCCCGCCGGATGGCATCCGGCCGGGCGCGGTGCTAGACGAGCCGCCATGCTCGCTCCCGCCTCCGAATATGCCACCCTCGCCGCGCAGTTCCGTTGGCGGATTCCCGATCGCTACAATATCGGCGTCGACGTCTGCGACCGCTGGGCGGCGCAAGCGCCGGACCGCGCCGCGATCCTCGAGGTGGGCGACGGCGGGCGCGTCGCGCCGCTAACCTACCGGGACCTTCGGGACGCCTCGAACCGGCTCGCCCGCGCGCTCGGCGACCGCGGCATCGGCCGCGGCGACCGGGTGGCGATCCTCCTGCCGCAATGCGCCACGGTCGCCGTGGCGCATGTCGCCGTCTACAAGCTCGGCGCCGTCGCGCTGCCCCTGGCGGCGCTCTTCGGCGTCGATGCCCTGTCCTACCGGTTGCGCGACGCGGGTGCGAAGGCGCTCGTCACCAATGCGGCCGGGCTCGCCAAGCTCGGCGAGATCGCGGACCCGCTGCCGGACCTCGCGGTGATCCTGTCGACGGACGGCGCCGACGGTCGCGCCGAAGGTCTCGCCGCGGTGCTGGAGGGGCCGCTTGCGGATTTCACGCCCGTCGACACCGCCGCCGACGATCCGGCGATGATGATCTACACCTCGGGCACCACCGGACAGCCGAAGGGCGCCCTCCACGCCCACCGGGTCCTGCTCGGCCATCTCCCCGGCGTGCAGATGCCGCACGAATTCCTGCCGCAGCCGGGCGACCGTCTCTGGACGCCGGCGGATTGGGCCTGGGCCGGCGGGCTCCTCAACGTCCTTCTGCCGGGCCTTCACTTCGGCGTTCCGGTGGTGGCGAAGAAGTTCGAGAAGTTCGACCCGGAAGAGGCGTTCCGGCTGATGGCCGAGCAGGGCATCCGCAACAGCTTCGTGCCGCCGACGGCCTTGCGCATGCTGCGCGCCGTCAGGAATCCGGCCGGCCGCTTCGATCTCAGGCTCCGCACCATCGCGTCCGGCGGCGAGGCGCTGGGCGCCGAGACCTTTGCGTGGGGGCGTGAGGCGCTGGGGATCACCATCAACGAGTTCTACGGCCAGACGGAGTGCAACCTCGTCCTCTCCTCCTGCGCGGCCATCGGCGTCGCCAAGGCGGGGGCGATCGGCAAGCCGGTGCCGGGCCATCGCGTCGGGATCGTCCGGTCCGACGGGACGCTCTGCGATCCGGGCGAACTCGGCCAGATCGCCGTCATGCGGCCGGATCCGGTGATGTTCCTGTCCTACTGGAACAAGCCCGGCGCGACGGAGGCCAAGTTCGTCGGCGACTGGATGACGACGGGCGACCAGGGCCGGCTCGACGAGGACGGCTATATCCATTTCATCGGCCGCGACGACGACGTGATCACGTCGTCGGGCTACCGCATCGGCCCCGGCGAGATCGAGGATTGTCTCATCCGCCACCCGGCCGTCGCGCTCGCGGCGGCGGTCGGCAAGCCCGATCCCGTGCGCACCGAGATCGTCAAGGCCTTCGTGGTGCTGAAGGAGGGGCACAGTCCCTCGGAGCCCCTGGCGGCCGACATCCAGGCCTTCGTGAAGAGCCGGCTCTCCGCGCACGAATACCCCCGCGAGATCGCCTTCAGGACTCAGCTGCCGCTCACGACGACCGGCAAGGTGATCCGGCGACTCCTGCGCGACGAGGCGTGAGGCCGCTTAATCCAACCTCGTCATCCTCGGACGGAGCGCAGCGCAGATCCGAGGATCGCGTCGAGGTTAGGGCGCCCTTGTCGTCACGAGATCCTCGGGTCTCGCGATGCTCGCCCGAGGATGACGCCCTACAAGGAGAACCACTCTCCTCAGCGGCGCAGGCTCAGCGGATTGTCGGCGAGCGCCGCGGCGTCGGGCTGGTCCACGGCGGGACGGCCCAGGAAGGCGTTCCACAGGCCCTGCACGTAGGCCGGATCGAGATCGTTCACGATGAACACCATGCGGCTGCGGCGGTCCTCGCTCGGCCAACGCTCGAGCACGGCCGGCACATGCACCACGTGCTGCACCCCGTGGATGACGACCGGGCGGTCCGGGTCCTCGGCGAGGGCGACGATGCCCTTCACGCGCAGGAGCTTCGCCCCTTGGGACGATCGCAGCAGGTCGAGGAACATGTCGAGCGAACCCTGGCGGATCGGTTCGTCGCTCGTCAGGCAGAAGGCGCGGATGCGCGCGTCGTGCCGGTTCACGTCGTGATGGTGATGATGGTGGTGGTCGCCGTGCCCATGATGCCCGTGCTGGTGCGCGTGGCTGCGGCGCTCCGCTTCCTCGACCGCTTCCGCCTTCAGCCATTCGCGCACGTCGGCGATCTTGCCGTCGGCATCGAAGAGGCCCGAGCCGACGAGGGCGGCTGGATCCGCCGCGCCATGCACCGCATGCAGGATGGCGGCGCCGGGATTGAGGGCCCGCAGGCGCTCTTCGAGCGCGCCGACGTCCGCCGAAAGATCCGTCTTGGTGACGACGATCCGGTCCGCCATGGCGGCCTGTTTCACCGCTTCCTGATGGCCGTCGAGGGTGGCCGGCCCGTTCACCGCATCGACCACCGTCGCGACGCCTTCGAGCGCGTAGCGCATCGACAGATACGGATGGTAGAGAACCGCGTGCAGGATCGGCGCCGGGTCCGCGAGGCCGGTCGTCTCGACGATCACGCGCCGGAAGGGCGCGATGCGGCCGTTGTCGCGCTTGCGCAGCAGGTCCTCGAGGGTGGCGACGAGATCGCCCCGCACGGTGCAGCAGAGGCATCCGGCGGCGAGCAGCACGAGGCCTTCCTCCACCGTCTCGACGAGGAGGTGGTCGAGGCCGATCTCGCCGAACTCGTTGATGATCACGACCGTGTCGGCGAGCGCCGGATCCTTGAGGAGACGGTTGAGCAGCGTCGTCTTGCCGGCGCCGAGAAAGCCCGTGAGAACCGTGAGGGGGATCGGAGGCACGCCGCCTGCTTGACGGCTGACTTCACTCATGGGGGACCTCTCTCATGGACGCCTCTCAACCGGCGGCAGCGACGGCCCTGCGGCGGCTCTCCAGGATCACGTTGGCGGCGATCGCCGCGATGACCAGCGTGCCGCCGAGGATCTGGATCGGCGTCAAGGTCTCGCCCAGGATGAACGGCGCCGCAAGGGCCGCCACCACCGGTTCGGCGCAATAGGCGATGCCGGCTGCGACGGCCGAGATGCGGGTGAGCGCGAGGAACTGCATGACGAAGCCGGCCAGATAGGCGACGATCGTGACCGCCACCGGAAGCGTGGCCTGCAGCAGCGCCGAGGGCGGCGCGAGGTTCCCGGCGAGGATCCCGATCAAGGCCGCGGTCGGCAGGACGGTGAGGTTGATCCAGAACGTCTTGGCGAAGATGCCGGTCTTCCGGGCGCGGGCGGCGGCGAAGAACTGCGCGGCGGTCGCGACGCTGGCGCCGAGCGCCAGGGCGAGACCGCGCCCGTCGAGTCCCGCGAAGACAGGCCCCACGACCAGAACCACGCCGACGAGCGCCAGGGCCGCCAGGCCGAGAAGAGGCGGCGTGAGCCGCGTCCCGTCGACGAAGGGACTCGCGAGCACGATCAGGATCGGGAAGGTGTAGAGGACCACCACCGCCACGGCGACCGGGATGTAGGCCACCGACGAAAGATAGCCGATGCTCACGAGAGCGGTCGTGATCCCGAGCAGCCCGACGATGCCCCGCTCGTCCCGCGCCACCTGAAGCGAGCGCCCCAGCACCAGGGCGACGCTCCCGGCGACCACCAGCATGATCAGCACCCGGTAGGCGACGAGCGTCGATCCGCTCACCCCCGCGAAGGAGGCCAGCCGCGCATAGCCGACATTGAGACCGTAGAGGACGGAGGAACCGAGCACGAGAAGGAGGCCGGCGGAGCCGGCAGGTGGGTAAGGCATGAGAGCAGCCGAAGGCCGATCGGCCCTGGGAGAGCGGGGAGCGCCTGTGTGCGGGGATGGTCCGGTTGCCGTCAAGTGCATTCGGCAGGCGATACCAAGCCGGCTTGACGCGCGGCTCCGGGGCCCCGGCCGCTGTTCGGGCCGTCGCTTCTTTCGGTGGTTCTTGTCTTTCGTCAGTTCTTCTTGTTTTTCGTCAGTTCTTGGCGGTCCGCTTCGCGGCGGGGTCGGTCTTGTCCGCGGCGGCGGATTTCGGCTTCGCCGGCGGCGAGATCTTCAGGGGCGCGTTGGTCTTGGCGGCCGGCGCTGCCTTGGCGGCCGGCGCGGCGGACTTCGCGTCGGAAGCGGCGGCCTTCGCCTTCTTCTCCTCCGCGACGGGCTTCACGGAGAGCGTGGCGCGGCCCTTCTTGTCCTCCTCGAGGATCGAGGGCGGCACGGAGAGCTTCTTCTCCGCGCTGGCGGCCTTCTCGTCCGCCGCCTTCGCCTTGCGGGCGGCGAGGCGCTTCTCCTGGGCGGCCTTGCGCTTGGCGATGCGCTCCTTTTCCTCGGCCTCCTCCTGGGCCGCCTGCGCGGCGAGTTCCGCCTCGCTCGGCGGGTTCAGGCCGACCCAGACCCGGACCGGCTGCACCGGCGACCGCGGGCCCAGCAGCGTCCGCGGAGGCTGGGTCGCGCCGCCCGCGAAGGCGAGCACGTTCGGCGTGTTCAGGAGGTTCGGGGCGCCGCCCGCCGCATCGGCCTCGACGGTGCCGCTGTCGTCTTCGCCCGGCAGCGGGCCGCGGCGGTCGCAGATCACGGGGCGCATGTTCGGCGGCGACGCCAGCGCGGAGGCCTGGAGCGCTTCGAGGGTCGGGGCGCCGAAGGGGGCGCCGCCCGCAACGAAGCCGCGGTCGAACAGGTCGGCGGCCTTGAGCGTCCGCTCGTTCGCCGATTGCGAGCCGAGCACCACCGTGATGAGGCGGCGGCCGCTGCGCTTGGCGCTCGCCACCACGTTGAAGCCGGAGGCGCAGATGAAGCCCGTCTTCATCCCGTCGGCGCCGGGATAGCGGCCGATGAGCCCGTTGTGGTTCTTCATGATCCGGCGCCCGAACTGGATCGCCCCGATGTCGTACAGGTCCTCCTGCTCGGGGAAGCTGCGGTACAGCGCGCGGGCGAGGATCGCCATGTCGCGGGCCGACGTCTGCTGCCGGTCGTCCGGCAGGCCGTGCGGGTTGACGAAGCGGCTCTCGCGCATGCCGAGCTGGGCCGCGTAGCCGTTCATGTAGGCGGCGAAACCGTCGATGGAGCCGCCGAGGTTTTCCGCGATGGTGGCCGCGACGTCGTTGGCGGACTTCACCATGATGATCTTCAGCGCGTTGTCGAGGCGGATCTGGGTGCCCGGCTTGAACGCCATCTTGGAGGGCGGAAGGGTCGCCGCCGCCTCGGAAACGGTCAGGAGCTGGTCCAGGGCGACGCGGCCTTCGCGGACCATCGCCAGGGCCACGTAGGCCGTCATCAGCTTCGTGATCGATGCGGGATACCACGGGTCCGTGGCGCGCTCGGCATGCAGCACGCGTCCGGTTTCAGCGTCCACCACCAGGGCCGGGCCGTTCGCCAGGGCCGGCGCCCCGACCAGAATGACCGACAGGAAGGCGGTGAGACGGAGGACGCGGCTCGCTTGCATGCGGATTCTTTCCAATGGGGCCTTCGGATCGAAGTGAGGCTGCGGCCCAGCTTCACGCCAGCGGAGCAATTTACGCTCCGTCGGATGGTTTTGGCTAGTTGGTCGGGCATTGGCCCCTTGTGCGAATGCCTTTTTTACGAGACTCCGTGGCAAGAGCGTGGCAAGGCCGTGGCTCGGCGGTGCATCCGAACCGTCGTCCCCAGCCGATCGTACCTCTTTTTCCTTAGAGCTTTCGGAGCCTTTTTTCGGCACTCCATGGACGTTTCCCTCCTCTGGATCCCGGCGACTCTCGCCGCCGCCGCGGCGCAGACCGCGCGCAACGCGACCCAGCGCCACCTCACCGAGCTCATCGGAACGGCGGGGGCGACCCAGGTGCGGTTCCTCTACGGGTTTCCCTTCGCGCTCCTCATCCTCGGCGGCGTGCGCCTCGTCGTCGGCGAGCCGATTCCCGGGCCGAATGCGGCGTTCTTCCTCTCCATCGTTCTCGGCGCCGCGACGCAGATCCTCGCGACAGCGCTCATGCTGGCCGCCATGCGGGAGCGTTCCTTTGCGGTCGTCACGGCGTACATCAAGACCGAGCCCGTCCAGACCGCGATCTTCGGGCTCGCCATCCTGGGTGATCCCCTGACGGTCCCGCTTGCCGCCGCTATCCTGGTCGCCACCGCGGGCGTTCTGCTCCTGTCCCTGAAGCCCGGGTCGGGATTTGCGGCCGCCGGCGCGAGGCCTGCGCTCTTCGGCATCGCCGCTGGAGCCCTGTTCGCGCTCGCCGCGATCGGCTTTCGCGGCGCCATCTTGTCACTTGAGAGCGGTTCGTTCCTCATCCGCGCGACGACCACCCTCGCATGGGGCCTCGGCATTCAGACGACGCTCCTCGTCGTCTGGCTCGGCCTCGCCGACCGGCCGGCGCTCCTCGCGAGCTTTCGGGTCTGGCGGCCCTCCCTCGGGGCCGGTTTCCTCGGAGCGCTCGCGTCGCAGTTCTGGTTCATCGGCTTCGCGCTGACGACCGCCGCCAACGTGCGGACGCTCGCCCTCGTGGAGGTCCTGATGGCGCAGGCCGTGTCGCACCGCCTCTTCGCGCAGGGAACGACCTTGCGGGAGGCTGCGGGCCTGATCCTCATCGTCGGCGGGGTCGGGCTCCTGCTGATCGTCCAGACGTAAGGGAAGCGGAGCCGTCCGGGAACCCCGGTCCGAACGAGGAGGCGCCATGCGCCGGGGAGCCTTGCCCCCGACCCCGGCCAGACGCATGTTGGAGGCAACGGAATTCGCCTCGAGAGGAAGACCATCATGACCGCCTGCATCGTCGGCTGGGCGCATACGCCCTTCGGCAAGCTCGACAACGAGACCGTCGAGAGCCTGATCGTCCGCGTCACCAGGGAGGCGCTGGACCACGCTGGGATCGGCGCGGAGGACGTGGACGAAGTGGTGCTCGGCCACTTCAACGCCGGGTTCTCGCCCCAGGACTTCACCGCCTCCCTGGTGTTCCAGGCGAGCGACCGCTTCCGGTTCAAGCCGGCGACGCGGGTGGAGAATGCCTGCGCGACCGGATCCGCCGCCGTGCACCAGGCGATCAAGACCCTGGAGGCGAAGCGCGCCAGGATCGTGCTCGTGGTCGGCGTCGAGCAGATGACGAAGACGCCGGCGCCGGAGATCGGCCGGAACCTGCTCAAGGCCTCCTACCTGCCCGAGGACGGCGAAACGCCCGCCGGGTTCGCCGGGGTGTTCGGGCAGATCGCGGCCCGCTACTTCCAGCGCCACGGCGACCAGTCGGACGCTCTCGCGATGATCGCCGCGAAAAACCACAAGAACGGCGTCGGCAACCCCTACGCGCAGATGCGCAAGGATCTCGGATTCGAGTTCTGCCGCGCCGAAAGCGACAAGAATCCCTTCGTCGCCGGGCCCCTCAAGCGGACCGACTGCTCGCTCGTCTCCGACGGTGCGGCGGCGATCGTGATCACCGACACCGAAACGGCCCTGCGCATGCCCCGTGCGGTGGCGTTCCGGTCTTCCGCCCACGCGCAGGATTTCCTGCCCATGTCGAAGCGCGACATCGTCCGCTTCGAGGGCTGCGCCCATGCCTGGCGGCAGGCGCTCGCGGGCGCGGGCGCCACCCTCGACGACCTCTCCTTCGTCGAGACTCACGATTGCTTCACCATCGCCGAGCTCATCGAGTACGAGGCGATGGGGCTGACGCCGGAGGGACGCGGCGCGGTCGCCATAGAGGAAGGCTGGACGCAGAAGGACGGCAAGCTCCCCGTCAATCCCTCGGGCGGGCTCAAGGCCAAGGGTCATCCGATCGGCGCCACGGGCGTCTCGATGCACGCGCTCTCGGCGATGCAGCTCTGCGAGGAGGCGGGCGACATCCAGGTGAGGAACCCGGTCCTCGGCGGCGTCTTCAACATGGGCGGCGCCGCGGTGGCGAACTACGTCAGCCTCCTCGAGCGAATCAAGTAGCCGGGCCGCTCGACTTTTCGCGCCGACGAGGATCGAGGAGGGGTCCTTGCTCACCTTCCTCGTCCTCCTCCTGGCCTATGTGCTGAGCCAGTTCTTCCGGTCGTTCCTCGCCATCGTGGCGGGCGAACTTTCGGCCGAGCTCAGCCTCGATGCGGCCGATCTCGGCGCGGTGTCGGCGATCTGGTTCGCCGCCTTCGCGCTGGCCCAGTTCCCGGTCGGATGGGCCCTCGACCGGTTCGGCCCGCGGCGGACGCTCGCGCTCTTCATGGTCCTTGCGGCCGTGGGCGCCTACCGGCTCGCCCAAGCGCAGGATTTCGCGGATTGCCTCGCCGCGATGGCGCTGATCGGTATCGGCTGCGCGCCGGTCCTGATGGCGAGCCTCTACGTGTTCGGGCGGGTCTACGCCCCCGAGCGGTTCGCCATGCTGTCCTCGCTCATGATCGGTCTCGGCTCGCTCGGGAACCTGCTCGGCGCGACGCCCCTGGCCTCGGCGGTGCAGGCTTTCGGCTGGCGCGGCGCCATGACGGGCATCGCGGCCGTCACGGCGGCGAGCGTGCTCATCGCCTTCGCGGCCCTGAAGGATCCGCCGCCCGTCGCGGGCAAGAGCGGTTCCGGATCGGTGCTCGCCGGGCTCTTCGAGATCGCGTCCATGCGATCTCTCCGCGGGCTGCTGCCGCTCGCCTTCGTCAGCTACGCGGTGGTCATCGCGACGCGGTCCCTGTGGATCGCGCCGTTCTTCGGCGAAGTGCATGGATTCGGCATCGCCGAGCGCGGGCATGCCGCGCTCGTGATGGCGGTCGCCATGTCGGCGGGGGCGCTGGCCTACGGTCCGCTCGAGCGGGCGCTCGGGGGCGCGAAGCGCACGACGCTCCTCGGGAGCGCCTTGACGGGCCTGTGCTACGTCGCTCTCGGCCTCTTCGGCCACGTCGGCGCCAACATGGCGCTTCTCCTCGTCGGGATCATCGGGGCCGCGGGCCTGACCTACGCGATCCTCATGGCGCATGCGCGGCTCTTCTTCCCGGCGCATCTGCTCGGCCGCGGCGTCACCTTCATGAACTTCCTGTTCATCGGCGGTGCCGGGATCCTGCAATGGCTCTCGGGGCTCCTGGTCGAGGCCGGGCGCGAGGCCGGCACCCCGCCCGGCAGCGTGTTCGGCCAGCTTCACCTTGCGTTCGGAACATTGCTGCTCCTGGCAACCGTGGTTTACCTTGCGGCGCCGGCCCGGCCGGACGACGGCTGCGCTATTCGCCGGGCGCGCGCGCCCTGATGGCGAGCGCGTGCAGGCCGCGCGCGAAAGCCTCCCCCAGGGCCTCGTTGACGAGCCGGTGGCGCTCGACCCGGCTCTTGCCCTCGAAGGCTTCCGACACGATATCCAGACGGAAGTGAGTCTCGCCCCCTTCGCGCCAGCCGGCGTGGCCGTGGTGCTGGTGCGATTCGTCGGTCACCTCGAGCCGTGTCGGAACGAATCGCTCGTTCAGCGCCCGGGTGATCAATTCCTTCATCGTCATGCTTTAGTCGCCTCTATCGAACGGGCTGCGGCCAAAAGCGTTCAGCCCTTGCCGGGGATCGTCGGGACCCCTCATAATCGCTGCGTCATGGATCTCAATTCGCCCCTCTTCGACCGCATCCGCATCAAGCCGCAATGCGACGAGCCGCGCGAGGCGGAAGGCCCGGTCTGCGAACGTCCCGGCTGCAAGGCTCTGGGAGCCTTCCGGGCGCCGAAGGGCCGCTCCCAGGAGGGGCGTTACTTCCAGTTCTGCCTGGAGCACGTGCGCGAATACAACGCGTCCTACAACTACTTCGCCGGCATGACGGATGCGGCGGTCGCGGCCTACCAGAAGGACGCCATGATCGGTCATCGCCCGACCTGGGCCATGGGGGTCAACGGCGCCGTCAGGCCCTCCGAGGGGGCCGAGCGGGCCCCGCCGCGCGACTGGGCCTATGTCGATCCGCTCGGCGTCCTCAACGGAGAGAATTTCAGGCAGGCCAGGCGCCGTGCGCCGGAAGAGCCGAAGAAGCCCCGCTATTCCGGCCCGGTCCGCCGCGCCCTCGACGTGCTGGGCCTCGACGAGGCCGCGGACGGGCCTTCCATCAAGGCCCAGTACAAGGCCCTTGTGAAGCGGTTTCACCCGGACGCCAACGGCGGCGACCGCTCCTTCGAGGAGCGTCTCCGGGACATCATCAAGGCTCACGATACCTTGAAAACCGCAGGGCTCTGCTGAAGCGGTCCCACTTCGCCGTCGAACACGAGGCACGGATGGGCCGCCGGCTTCCCCGAACCGACGCTCGTGCAGGGGCGTTGTGCAGCGAGGGAAATTGCGCCGCGCAAGCGCGGCCTATAAGAGAAATCGACGCTTGCCGCGCCCCCGGGCCGACCCATGAGAGACAACCGGCGCCTTTCGCGCCTTGAGACCCGATCCGAACAAGAGGCTGCCATGCTCGCCCCATCCGAGACCCCGACCGCCACGCCGGACATGAAAGTGTCCGTGCGCCAGGTCTTCGGCATCGATTCGGACCTGGAGATCCCGGCCTTCAGCCAGCCCGAAGAGCATGTGCCGGACCTCGACCCCGATTACCTGTTCGACCGCGAGACGACGCTCGCGATCCTGGCCGGCTTCGCGCGCAACCGCCGCGTCATGATCACGGGCTATCACGGCACCGGCAAGTCGACCCATATCGAGCAGGTCGCCGCGCGCCTCAACTGGCCCTGCGTGCGCGTCAATCTCGACAGCCACGTCTCGCGCATCGACCTCGTCGGCAAGGACGCGATCGTGCTGCGGGAGGGCAAGCAGGTCACCGCCTTCCAGGACGGCATCCTGCCCTGGGCGCTCCAGAACAACGTCGCCCTCGTCTTCGACGAATACGACGCCGGCCGACCCGACGTGATGTTCGTGATCCAGCGCGTGCTGGAGCAGTCCGGCCGCCTGACGCTCCTCGACCAGCGCCGGGTCATCAAGCCGCATCCCGCCTTCCGGCTCTTCGCGACGGCCAACACGGTGGGCCTCGGCGACACGTCGGGCCTCTATCACGGCACGCAGCAGATCAACCAGGGCCAGATGGACCGCTGGTCGATCGTCACGACGCTCAACTACCTGCCGCACGACAAGGAGGTGGACATCGTCCTCTCCAAGGCGAAGCACTACCAGGACAGTTCCGAAGGGCGCGACGTGGTCAACAAGATGGTGCGCGTGGCGGATCTCACCCGCAACGCCTTCGTCAACGGCGATCTCTCGACCGTGATGTCGCCACGCACGGTGATCACCTGGGCCGAGAACGCCGAGATCTTCGGCGATATCGGCTTCGCCTTCCGGGTCACCTTCCTCAACAAATGCGACGAGCTCGAACGGGCGCTCGTGGCGGAGTTCTACCAGCGGTCCTTCGGCAAGGAATTGCCGGAGAGCGCCGTGAACGTGGCCTTGTCGTAGGCAGGGGTCCGGTCCGGACGAGAGTGGGATGTCGATCTCGAACCGCAAGCCAGGCGAGAAGAAGGAAGCGCCGGCGGAGCCGCTGAAGCGCTCCATCGCGGGCTGCATGCGCGCCGTCGCGCAGCGCCAGGACCTCGAGGTCACCTTCGCGTCCGACCGGCCGGCCCTGATGGGCGACAAGGCGCGCCTGCCCGAGCCGCCGCGGCGCCTGAGCACGCAGGACGTGGCGATCCTGCGGGGGCACGCCGATTCCATGGCGCTTCGCCTCGCCTGCCACGACGCCGCCGTCCATCGCCGCCTCGCTCCGGAGGGCCAGGCCGCCCGCGCGGTCTACGACGCAGTCGAGCAGGCCCGCGTCGAATCGATCGGCTCTCGCCGCATGGCGGGCGTCGCCTCGAACCTCACCTCGATGCTGGAGGACCGCTATCATCGCGGCGGCAAGTACGAAGAGATCACCGATCGCGCCGATGCGCCGCTGGAGGACGCCGTCGCCCTGATGGTGCGCGAGCGCCTGACGGGCCTCAGGCCGCCGCCCGCAGCGGCCAGGATCGTCGACCTGTGGCGCGACTTCGTCGAAGAGCGCGCCGGCCGCGATCTCGACGGCCTCTTGCGGAACATCGAGCGCCAGCGCGATTTCGCCCGCGGCGTGCGCGAACTCCTCTCGTCCCTCGACATGGCGGACGACAGCGCCTTCGATCCTGAAGACGACGAGAGCGACGACGAGAACGAGAGCGATCAGGAGCAGCAGCAGGGCGAGGGCGAGGCCGAGCAGGAGGCGCAGGGCGACCGCGCCGAGATGGAGGTTTCCGACGACGCCAGCGAGGATGTCGAGGACGGCGCGACGGAAGCCGCCGACGCGCCGACCGGCGAGATGCCCGACGATTCCGAGGAGGCGGATGCCGAGGAAGCCTCCGAGGCATGGCGGCCGCCGTCCTCGCGTTCGAACGAGCCCCGCGGGCCGGACTACAGGGCGTTCACCCAGAAGTTCGACGAGATCGTCCACGCCGAGGACCTCTGCGATGCCGACGAACTCACGCGCCTGCGCGCCTACCTGGACAAGCAGCTCGCCCATCTGCAGGGCGTGGTGGGACGCCTCGCCAACCGCCTGCAGCGGCAGCTCCTGGCGCAGCAGAACCGCGCCTGGGAGTTCGATCTCGAAGAGGGCATGCTCGATCCCGCGCGCCTGCCGCGCGTCATCATGGACCCCTTCCAGCCGCTCTCGTTCAAGCACGAGAAGGACACCGACTTCCGCGACACGGTGGTGACGCTCCTCCTCGACAATTCGGGTTCCATGCGGGGGCGCCCGATCACCGTGGCGGCCACCTGCGCCGACATCCTCGCGCGCACCCTCGAGCGCTGCGGCGTGAAGGTCGAGATCCTGGGCTTCACGACCCGGGCCTGGAAGGGCGGGCAGGCGCGCGAGCAATGGCTGCAATCGGGCAAGCCGGCGAATCCCGGCCGCCTCAACGATCTGCGCCACATCGTCTACAAGTCGGCGGACGCGCCCTGGCGCCGCGCGAGGAAGAATCTCGGGCTGATGATGCGCGAGGGCCTGCTCAAGGAGAACATCGACGGCGAGGCCCTCGACTGGGCGTACGGGCGGCTCCTCGGCCGCCCCGAGCAGCGCCGGATCCTGATGGTGATCTCCGACGGCGCGCCGGTCGACGATTCGACGCTCTCGGTGAATCCCGGCAACTACCTCGAACGCCACCTGCGCTACGTCATCGAGGAGATCGAAACCCGCTCTCCTGTGGAACTCATCGCCATCGGCATCGGCCACGACGTGACGCGCTATTACCGCCGCGCCGTGACGATCGTCGACGCGGAGGAACTCGGCGGCGTCATGACCGAGAAGCTCGCCGAGCTGTTCGAGGAGAAGGGATCGGAGCCGCACCGCCCCGCCCCGCGCCGCAAGGCCGTGGCTTGAGGCTTTCGCGCCGGGCCTTCATCCTCGGAGGGGCCGCCGCCGCGTCGGCCGCCGCCGCGGGCTACGCCTTCGCGCAGCGTCCCGGGGCCGTCGCCGAGCCGACCCCCATCGCGGTCCGGGCGACCCCGATCGAGAGCCTGTCGCCGGACCGCGAGCGCAGGCGCTTCGGGTCGGTGGTCTTCCGTTCGGGCCTCGAGCTGCGCTCCACGGCTTCAGGGTTCGGCGGGCTGTCGGGGCTCTGGCGCTCGCCCGACGGACGCGACCTCGTCGCCCTCACCGACAACACGCAATGGTTCACCGCCAGGGTCGAGACCCGCGACGGCCGGCTCGTCGGGTTGTCCGACCCGGTCCTGGCGCCCCTTCTCGACGGCAGCGGCCGCCTCCTGCGCCGCACCCGCTTCTATGATTCGGAAGGACTCGCGATCGCGGGCGGGAGCGCCTACGTGGCGATCGAGCGCCATCATGCGCTGCTGCGCTTCCCGTGGGCCAAGGACGGCGTCCGCGCGCGGGCGCAGCCGATCGCGCTGCCGTCGGCGGCGCGCGGGCTGCCGGGCAATGCCGGGATCGAGGCCGTCGGCATAGCGCCGCCGCGCTCGCCCCTCGCGGGGGCCCTCGTCGCCATCGCCGAGCAGGCCCGGCCCGGCGAGGACGCTCCGACCGAGGGGTACGTCGTCACCGGACCGCGGCGCGGCGCGTTCCGGGTGGCGCGCTCGCACGCCTACGACGTGACCGATCTCGCCTTCCTGCCCGACGGCGCAGTGCTGCTGCTCGAGCGCCGCTTCTCGTGGCTGAGCGGGATCGCGGTGCGGCTCCGCCGGCTCGACCCGCACGCGATCCGCCCCGGTGCTCTCGCCGACGGGCCGGTGATCTTCGAGAGCGACGCCTCGCACCGGATCGACAACATGGAAGGGCTGACGATCCATCGGGAAGGGGCCGAGACCATCGTCACGATGGTCTCGGACGACAATTTCTCCGCGATGCAACGGACGCTGCTTCTGGAATTCGCGCTCGTCGGGGAGCAGTCCTGAAGCATCGTGGGCGGTCGGGTCCCGCGTTGCGTGCCATCGGCTATAGCGCGACCGCGCGCCGCCGGCGGCCCCAGGTGCCGGGCGCACCGTCGAATACGCCCGGGCAGGGCGCCCCGCAGCGGCAGCAATGCCCGTCCCCGGTCAGGTTCCAGGCCGTGAGGTCGTACCAGTCGCGGCCGATCAGCATCGACCCGCAGGCATGGCAATACGTGCTCTGGCCCTCGGGATCGTGGATGTTGCCCGTGAACACGTGATGAAGCCCGACCTCACGGGCGATCCTCCGGGCCATTGTGAGCGTTGCGGCAGGAGTTGCCGGGGTCGTCAGCATCTTCCAGTCGGGGTGGAAGGCGGTGAAGTGCAGCGGGACCTCGGGGCCCAGGCGCTCCAGGACCCAGCGGCTCAGCGCCTCGATCTCCGCCGGAGAATCGTTCTCGCCGGGGATGAGCAGCGTGGTGATCTCGAACCAGACATCGGTGTCGTGCTTGAGGTACGCGAGGGTCTCGAGCACCGGGGCGAGTCGGGCGGAGCACAGATTCTTGTAGAAGGCCTCGGTGAAGCCCTTCAGGTCGATATTGGCGGCGTCCATCGCCCGAAAGAACTCGATCCGCGGCTCTTCGCAGACGTAGCCCGCGCTCACCGCCACCGACTTGATGCCCCGCTCGCGGCAGGCCTGGGCGACGTCGAGCGCATATTCGAGGAAGATCACCGGATCGTTGTAGGTGAACGCGACCGACCGGCAGCCGCTCGCGGCGGCAGCCTCGGCGATGGTCTCGGGGGCTGCCAGGTCCTGGAGCCGATCGAACTCGCGCGCTTTCGAGATGTCCCAGTTCTGGCAGAACTTGCAGGTCAGGTTGCAGCCGGCGGTACCAAAGGACAGAACGGGCGTGCCGGGTAGGAAATGGTTGAGCGGTTTCTTCTCGATCGGATCGATGCAGAAACCGGAGGAGCGCCCGTAGGTCGTCAGGAGGATCTGGTTTCCTTGGCGGGCGCGCACGAAGCACAGGCCCCGCTGTCCCTCGTGCAGCCTGCACAATCGAGGGCACAGGTCGCACTGGATGCGCCCGTCATCGAGGAGGTGCCAGTAGCGGCCCGGCCGGCCGGATGCGATCTGGTGATCCATCGCGAAGCGCCTACTTCTTTTTTGGAGGAATGGGGCGTCCACGAGGAAGAAGCAATATCCTGTGACACCGAGGCAGGACCCGCAGACGATCAGGCCCGCGGCCGTGGCGGGCTCATTCTATCCGGGCGATCCGGATCGCCTTCGCGCCGCGGTCGAACGGCTCCTGGCGGAGGCCGGGACCTCCGGTCCGACGCCGCCCAAGGCGCTGATCGCACCCCATGCCGGATACGGCTACTCGGGTGCGGTCGCCGCCGCCGCGTTCGCACGGCTCCGGGGCTGCGGCCGCGCCGTCCGCCGGGTGGTCCTGATCGGACCGGCCCACTCCGTTCCGCTGCACGGCCTGGCCTTTCCGACCGCGACCGCGTTCGAGACGCCCCTCGGGCGCGTGCCGGTGGCCGAGGGCGCCGCGGCCACGCTTGCGGATTTCGCGTTCGTCGGGCGCCTCGACGCCCCGCACGGCCCCGAGCACGCCCTTGAAGTCGAACTGCCCTTCCTGCAATCGGTCCTGCCGTCCTTCGAACTCGTCCCGCTGCTGGTCGGGGATGCCGCGCCGAACGAAGTGGCCGCGGTCCTGGACCGTCTGTGGGGCGGCCGGGAGACGCTGATCGTCGTCAGTTCCGACCTGTCGCATTTCCACGGCTACGAAGCGGCCGGGCGCCGGGACGCCGCCACGGCCGCCGCGATCGAACGCGGCGACTGGGCACGGCTCGGGCCCGGCGACGCCTGCGGGTTCCTCGCGGTGGCCGGCCTCCTCGTGGTGGCCGACCGGCGCGGGCTCGAGGCGGAGCGGTTGTCGCTCTGCAATTCGGGCGACACGGCGGGCTCGCGCGACCGCGTGGTCGGCTACGGGGCCTGGGCCTTCGCAGACGCCCCCGGTACGCCGGGGGCGGCCGGCGCCGACGTGCCCATTGAGAGGAGCCCGGGAGAGGCGTAGCCTTGGTGCGCCGGCACGGGAATCCGAAGTCCGCCTCCAGGTCCTCGCCGGCATGCCGATCGCGGCAGGAGGCCGCCATGGCCCTTTCTCCGACCCTTCAGAAATATCTCGCCGACCAGCGGGTCGCGTACGACGTGATCCCGCACGAGCGCACGACATCCTCGCTCGGCACTGCCGAGAAGAGCCACATCTTCGCGGATTCCCTCGCCAAAGGCATCCTGCTGAGAGACTGGCAAGGCTACTGGCTCGCCGTCCTGCCGGCCTCCCGGCATGCGCGCCTCTCCGACCTCCGGGCCGATCTCGGCGAGCGCGTAGGGCTCGCCAGCGAGAAGGAGATCGCTCAGGTCTTCCGCGACTGTGCGCGAGGCGCCATCCCGCCCTTCGGCGAATGCTACGGGCTCGACATGATCATCGACAGCAGCATCGACGAGCAGCCGGAGCTTTATTGCGAAGGCGGCGATCACGCCACGCTCGTCCATGTGAGCCGGGCCGAATTCGCGCGGCTCAACGGCAAGGCCCGGCATGGCTCCTTCGCGAGCCTCAACGAGGCGACGGAGCCGCCGGCTCCACGAGGCTGAACCCAAGCTCCGGCCGGCAGCAGGACGAGCCGGCCGACGGGACGGAGCGGACCTCGCTCGGCCGGACCCTGCTTCAACGGAGGGACACCGATGGCTTACACCTGCGAGACACCCGGACACGTTCTCAAGGCCATCGAGGACGACGAGATCGAGATGGTCGACCTTCGCTTCACCGACCTTCCCGGCCTGTGGCAGCACTTCTCGGTCCCGCCCTCCGCCCTCGATCCCGACAGCTTCGCGGAGGGCGTCGGCTTCGACGGTTCGTCGATCCGCGGCTTCCAGGAGATCCAGGAAAGCGACATGCTGGTCGTGCCGGATCCGTCCACGGCGTTCCTCGATCCCTTCTGCGAGGCGAAGACCCTGGTCCTGATCTGCGACGTCATGGATCCCGTCGGCGGTCAGCCCTACGGGCGCGATCCGCGCCAGATCGCCCGGAAGGCCGAGATTTACCTGACCAGCACCGGGATCGGCGACACGGTCTTTCTCGGCCCCGAGCTCGAGCACTTCGTCTTCAACGAGGTGAGCTACGATCAGGGCACCAATTACGGCTATTACGAGCTCGATGCCGTCGAGGCCAACTGGACGGCCAGGCGGACCGGCGGACCGAGCCTCGGTCACAAGCTGAGGCCGAAGGAAGGCTACTTCCCCGTGCCGCCGGCGGACGCGCTGCAGGACGTCCGCACCAGCATGGTGCTGGCGCTCCAGGAGATCGGCATCGCCGTCGAGGCGCATCACCATGAGGTCGCGACCGGCGGCCAGGGCGAGATCGACATGCGGTTCACGACGCTCGGCCGGATGGCCGACAGCGTCATGATCTACAAGTACGTGGTGAAGAACATCGCCCGCGAGCGCGGCATGACGGCGACCTTCATGCCGAAGCCCCTCTTCGGCGACAACGGTTCGGGCATGCACGTGCACCAGAGCCTCTGGAAGGAAGAGCGCCCGCTCTTCGCCGGTGACGGATATGCCGGATCGAGCGACCTCATGCGCTACTACATCGGCGGGCTGCTCAAGCACGCCCCGGCGCTCCTGGCGATCTGCGCGCCGACCGTCAATTCCTACCGGCGGCTGGTGCCGGGGTTCGAGGCCCCGGTGAATCTCGGCTACTCGGCGCGCAACCGTTCGGCGGCGTGCCGCATCCCGGTATATTCGCCCAGCCCCAAAGCCAAACGGGTCGAGTTCCGCTGCCCGGATCCGTCCTGCAATCCGTATCTGGCGTTCGCCGCCATGCTGATGGCGGGCCTCGACGGGATCCAGAACCGCATCGATCCCGGCGAACCGCTGGACAAGAACCTCTATGACCTGCCGCCGCAGGAAAGGGCCAGGATACCCTCCACTCCAGGTTCGCTGGAACAGGCCCTCGATGCCCTCGAGGCGGACCACGGTTTCCTCGTCAAAGGCGACGTGTTCACGGCGGACGTGATCGAAGCCTATCTCGCCTACAAGCGCCTGCACGAAGTCGATGAACTGCGCATGCGGCCCCACCCTTACGAGTTCGTGCTGTACTACGACGTATAGCCGAGGCAGGCAGGCGCCATCCTCGGGCCCGGCATTGGGTGTCATCCTCGGGCGAGCGCCCTACGGCACTCGATCCTTAAGATCTCCGCTGCGCTCCGGGCGGGGCGTTCAGTCCAGCGTGGCGGTGCTCATGTCGCCCTGTTCGGACAAGCGCGGGCCGAACTGGGACGTGCTTACCGTCGGACGGCCCGTGACGAGTTCCGCGCAGCGGCTTCCGAGCATCATGGCGGGCGCGTTGGTGTTGCCCGCATTGATGTCGGGCATGGCCGACAGGTCGCAGACGCGCAGGTTGTCGATGCCGCGGACGCGGAGCCTCGAATCGAGCACCGCCATGGGGTCGGCGGCGGTCCCCATCCGGCACGTGCCGGCCGGGTGATAGTTCGTTTTCACGAACCGGCGGCAATGCCTCATGATCGCTTCGTCGCCGAGGTCGTTCGGATCCGGAATGGAGACTTCCTCGATGCGCTCGGCGAGCGGGCTGGTGCGGAAGGTGCGCATGAAGAAGCGCTGTCCGCCGATCATCGTGCGCGCGTCGGCGGGATCCTTGAGCAGGTTGGGCGAGACGAGCGGCATGTCGTCCGGATCGGCGGAGCGCAGGCGCACGAACCCGCGCGACCTGGGCTTGATCACGACGGTCGTGATGGTCAAGCCGTAGGTATCCTCGACGAGGCCGAGCGTGTCGCGGTCCAGGTAGACGATCGGAACGCAGAAGGCCTGGATGCTCGGCTCGCCGTCCGGATCGGCCGGGTTGACGAATGCGCCCGCCTCGACCCCGGCGGAGAGGATCGGCCCGCTGCCGAAGAGCCTGAAATGAAGACCGTTGAGCAGCATGCGCCATCCGACGCCCTGCTTGTAGTAGCCGTAGGGCCCGTTCGCCTTGGCGATGATCGGCACCTCCGGATGGTCGACCAGGTTCTCGCCGATGCCCGGGAGATCGGCGATGCAGTCGATCCCGTGCGCTCTGAGCTGATCGGCCGGGCCGATGCCGGAGAGCATGAGGAGCTGTGGGGTGACGAGCGCGCCCGCCGCGACGATGATCTCGCCGTCGGCGTAGACCTGCCGGTCGACGCCCTTCGAGCGATAGGTCACGCCGACCGCTCGTCCGTTCTCGATCTCGATCCGCCGCACACGCGAGTTCAGGCGGATCGTCAGGTTCGGATTGTCGGCGAGCGGTGCGAGGAAGGCGTAGGCCGCGCTGCTGCGTTTGCCGCGCCGGTTCATGAACTGGTAGAAGCCGACGCCCCGCTGGCTTGGTCCGTTGAAGTCGGCGTTGAACGGCTCGCCGAGGGCCTGCACGGCCTGCACGAACCATCGCGACATGTCGTTGATGTGGCCGGGGTCGGAGACCAGCAGGGGCCCGTCCGCTCCGTGCAGGTCGTTGTACAGCCTGTTGTTGCCTTCCATGGTGCGGAAGTGGGGAAGCACGTCCGCCCAGCGCCAGCCCGGATAGTCGTTCTCCTGGTGCAGCATCTCGTGCCATGCGTCGTAGTCCGACGGCCGGCCGCGCATGTAGACCTGGGCGTTGACCGAAGAGCCGCCGCCGAGGACGTTGGCCTGCGGGATGTCGTGCACGCGGCCGTCGAGATGCTCCTGCGGGATCGTCTGGTGATACCGCATGTACTTGCTGCCGTTGATCATCTTGAAGATGCCCGGCGGCATGTCCAGGAGCGAGTGCCGATGGGAGTATCCGCCCTCGATCAGCAGCACGCGTGCGCCCTCGTTGACGAGCCGCGCGGCGGCCACGGAGCCCGCGGAGCCGCCGCCGACGACGATGGTGTCGAAACGCTCCTTCATGACCGCACCTCGCTTCGCAGGACGCCGTGGGAGATCAGGCCTTGATCCGCTCGAGGCTCGGCCAATCGAAAGCGATGCCGTGGCCGGGGCGGTCCGGCGCCAGCGCGAAGCCGTCCTCGATCCTCAGGGGTTCGGCGATGTAGCGCTCGAGGCCGAATCCGTGAGCCTCCAGGTAGGACCGGTTGGGGCAGGCGGCCAGGAGATGGACCGTCACGTCGTGCGCCCCGTGGCTCGTGACCGGCAGGTTGAAGGCCTCGGCCAGATGGGCGATCTTGATGAACGGCGTCACGCCGCCGCAATTGGTGACGTCCGGCTCCGGGTAGGTCACGGCGCCTCCCGCGACGTACAGCTTGAACTCCCAGAGGCTGCGCAGATTCTCGCCCGCGGCGATCGGCAGCCCGCCCTCGCGCACGATGCGGGCATGTCCCGCCGGGTCGTCCGGAATGGTCGGCTCCTCGAGCCAGGTCAGGTCGAAGGGCTGGAGGGCGCGGGCGGCACGGATGGCGCCGTCGACGCTCCACTTCATGTTGGCGTCGGCCATGAGCGGGAAACCGGCCCCGAGGTGCTCGCGCATGGCCTTCACCCGCTCCACGTCCTCGAACAGGTCGGCGCGGCCCACCTTCATCTTGATGGCGCGGAAACCCTTCTCGAGATTGCCGTCGGTCTGACGCAGGAGCCGGTCGATCGGCAGGTCGAGATCGATGCCGCCGGCATAGCAGGGCACGCGGGGATCGTAGCCGCCGAGCGCCTTCCAGAGCGGCAGGCCGGCCCGCTTCGCTTTGAGATCCCAAAGCGCCATGTCGAAGGCCGAGAGCGCCAGGACGGTCGGACCGCCGCGGCCGCCGTAGTGCAGCGCCCACCACGCCTTCTGCCAGAGGCGCTCGATCGCGTCGGCGTCCTCGCCGTCCATGATCTCCGGGAGCTCGCGGGAGAGGATGGTGTCGATGGCGGCGCCGTTCCGCCCCACCGTGAACGTGTAGCCGACGCCCTCCGCGCCGTCGGCGTCGCGGACGCGCACGGTGTTGAGCTCGAAGGCGCGCATCTCGCCGTGCATGGAGTCGGTGAGGACGGCCGGCAGCGGAATGCGGTAGAAGCCAGGTTCGAGGTGAGCGATCCGCGGCATGGGATTGTCTCGTGCGTTCGATGGCTCGTGTTCGGTTGCAGGCCGTTCGCTGCGGTCGGGCCGTCTATCCCGTGCATGCTCTCGCCGGATGGCGCTCCCTTGGCCGCACCGAATGTCCAACATAGGGCGGAGAGCCTCCGGCCGGAGCCCCCCAAACCTCACGGTGATCTTCTTCTCTCGCCACGAGGGCGAACGGCCGAGACGGCGTTCTCACGCCCTCGCGCGTGAGCGAGTGCATGCGGTCCGATTCCGCACGGCCCGGCCTCCAATGCTCACGCGGACGGCACCTCCGTCACGCTTTGAACTCTCAGGCCAGCCGCTCCTCGCGGCGGATCACCGTCAGGAGCGCGCCGTAGGGCGCGATCGACAGGGCCGCGAGCGCGAGTTTCACGCCGTAATCCGCCACCGCGAGATTGACCCATGGCAGGGCGGCGCACTCGTCCGCGATGCCGATGCGGCCGAGCGCGTCGGCGATCGTGAAGCCGAGGCCCGGCAGGGTGCCGCAATAGAAGGCGAGCGAGAAGAAGATCGCCGTGTCGAGGGCGGACGAGATCACGGACGACACGAAGGGCGGCAGCCACCACGCCCTGTCGCGCAGGCGCGCGAAGATGCCGATGTCGAGGAGCTGGGCGGCGAGGAAAGCCGTGCCCGACGCGACGGCGATGCGCGGGGTCGCGAAAGTGGCCGACAGCGCCACGGCGAGCACGAAGCCCGCATAGACCACCCGGCGCGCCCCGGCCGGGCCGAAACGGCGGTTCGAGAGGTCCGTCACCAGGAACGCGAACGGATAGGAGAACGCCCCCCAGGTCAGGTAGTCGCCGAGGCGGCCGAGGGCGACCGGGTACTGGACCAGGATGTTCGAGGCGAGCACCACGAGCGCCATGGCGGCGGCCGCCAGCATGAAGTCGCGGCGGGCAAGGGTCTCGGCAGCCTTGGACATCGGCATCCTGGATCGAACGCGAACGGGCGGCCCGGGGCCGCCCGCCGCGCCGAAATGCGTCGGGGAGGAGCTTAAGCCGTGGCCTGCTTCTTCTCGATCTCGCGCTTCAGGGCGCGGGCGCCTGCCGACAGGTCCTCCACGCCGGCCTTCGCCAGGAAGGCATCGAGGCCGCCCCGGTGCTCGACGGAGCGCAGGGCGTTGGTCGAGATGCGCAGCCGCACGGAGCGCTGCAGGGTGTCCGACTGGAGCGTGACGTTGCAGAGGTTCGGCAGGAACTTCCGCTTGGTCTTGCGGTTCGAGTGGCTCACCAGATGGCCACTCAGCACGGCCTTGCCGGTCAATTCGCAACGGCGCGACATGGGTACATCCTATCGTCGATAACGGGTACGGCTCGGATCGCCGCGGGTCTGCTCGACAAACGCAGATCCCGGGTCGGCCGGACACCGAAAGTCCTTGGAAGGCGCGAGCCTATAGGCCAAAACACCCGCATGCGTCAAGAATAGGCTCGCTCTTGGGAACCGGATGGTCACGATTTATCCTGATTCTGGCCCGATGACGCCCGACGATCCGCGACAGAGACAAAGATGCGCACGCCCAGCACCCTGACGGCCCTGACCGGCCTCGCCCTTTGCGGCGCCGCGACGTCCGTGCCGGCCGATACCCTGCGGGTGAATTACGGCATCTCGCTCGCCGGCCTGCCTCTGGGGACGGCGGATCTCGCCACCACGTTCGAGGGGCCGAAATACACCATGCAGGTGGGCGCAAAGCTCACCGGGCTCGCCGGTTTGCTGACGGGCGGCAAGGGCGCCGCGACGGCGGCGGGGGCGGTTGCGGGAGAACAGCCCTTGCCGTCTTCCTTCGCGGTCACCTCGCGTTCGTCGAACGACCAGCGCACGGTGCGCATGGGCCTGTCCGGAGGCAGCGTGGCCGCGCTCGAGATCGCTCCTCCCCTCGACGAGAAGCCGGACCGGGTGCCCCTCAAGGAGGCGCACAAGCGCAGCGTGGTCGACCCGGTCAGCGCCCTCCTGATGCCGGGGGCCGCCAAGGGCGACCTCATCGATCCGGCCAATTGCAACCGGACGCTGCCCATCTTCGACGGCGCGGCCCGGTTCGACGTGGTCCTGAGCTACGGCGAGACCCGGCAGGTCGAGAAGCCCGGCTACAAGGGCCCCGTTCTCGTCTGCAACGCGCGCTACGTGCCCATCGCCGGCCATCGGGCCCTGCGCCCGACGACGAAGTTCATGCAGGAGAACCGGGACATGTCCGTGTGGCTGGCGCCGGTGGAAGGCCCCCGCCTGCTGGTGCCGCTGCGCATCGCCGTGCGGACCACGGTCGGCATGAGCGTGATCGAGGCGTCGCGATGGGTCCTGAGCGGCGACGCGCGGGTGGTCCCGACGGCGGGCGACGCCGCGAAGGCGAGCGCCGCGCATTAACCTTGACGGCCGAGTGTCCTTGCGTCGCACCGGGCCTTGGGATCCGCTGCGCGGGTGACCGCCCGTCCCTTAGCCGTTCTTGCCGCCCTCCTGGCTTGTCTCGCTTCCGGTTCCGCCGAGGCGAATACGATCGATTGCGGCGGCAACAGTCATTCCTATGCGGAAGTCGTGTCGGCGTCCCGCACGAGGCCCGCCAAGGACAGCGTCGCACGTCCGAAGCGGGGCCGCGGGGTCGTCGAGGTGATGCCGGATTCGCTCTGCGCGGATCTCATCGAGCGCCGGCGCCCCGGGGTCGACCGGATCGAGGTGATCGTGGATCCCAACCGGTCGGAGCCCGGCCGGACCGAGCCGGGCGAGACGGAGTCGGGCCGGACGGATCCGCGACGGAGGCGCTGACGGGCCGCCGCGCCGGGTTCGGCTCGAGAGCGCCCCCCGGGCGGCCAGCCAAGCTGGCGCCGGCGCCTGGGGTTGCCATATAGGGGGCAGCGATGACTGCCGACCCCCTCCGTTTCCCCCGGCCCGCGCGCAGGGAAAGAGGATCCTTCCACCCCGCATGTTGAGAATGGCTCGCCGTTCCCTCCCTCCGCAGCTGCGCGCCCGCGGCGTCACGGCTGTGCTGGGGCCGACGAATACCGGCAAGACGCATCTCGCCATCGAGCGCATGATCGGCCACGAGAGCGGCATGATCGGATTGCCGCTGCGGCTTCTCGCCCGCGAGGTCTATCAGCGGGTCGTCGAGAAGACGGGCGAGCACAACGTCGCGCTCGTCACCGGCGAGGAGAAGATCAAGCCCGACCGGCCGCGCTACTGGGTCTCCACCGTCGAAGCCATGCCCCGCGATCTCGACCTCGCCTTCGTGGCGGTGGACGAGGTCCAGATCGCCGCGGACCTCGACCGCGGCCACACCTTCACGGACCGCCTGCTCCATCAGCGCGGCCGGGAGGAGACGCTCCTCATCGGGTCCAACACGATGCGGCCGCTCATCGAGGCGCTGATCCCGGGCATCCACGTGATCACCCGGCCGCGCCTGTCGAAGCTTACCTTCGCGGGCGAGAAGAAGGTCTCGCGGCTGCCGCGCCGCTCCGCCATCGTGGCCTTCTCGGCCGAGGAGGTCTACGCCATCGCGGAGCTGATCCGCCGGCAGCGCGGCGGCGCCGCGGTCGTGCTCGGGGCGCTCTCGCCGCGCACGCGCAACGCCCAGGTCGAGCTCTACCAGAACGGCGACGTGGATTACCTCATCGCCACCGACGCGATCGGGATGGGCCTCAATCTCGACGTCGATCACGTGGCCTTCGCGTCGGACAGGAAGTTCGACGGCTTCCGCTTCCGCAAGCTCGATCCGGCCGAGCTCGGGCAGATCGCGGGCCGCGCCGGGCGCCACATGCGGGACGGCACGTTCGGGACCACGGCGCGCTGCCCGCCCTTCGACGCGCAGACCGTCGAGGCGCTCGAGAACCACGCCTTCGATCCGCAGCGGGTGCTGCAATGGCGCAATCCCGATCTCGATTTCTCGTCGATCCGGGCGCTGCGCGAGAGCCTCGCCGAGTTCCCGAAGGAGCACGGGCTCGTGCGGGCGCCCATGAGCGAGGACCTGGCCTCCCTCGAAATTCTTGCGCGCGAGGAGGAGGTCGCGGGCCTCGCCCGCTCGAAGGCCGCGGTCGAACGCCTGTGGCAGGTCTGCCAGGTGCCGGATTACCGGAAGGTCTCTCCGCAGGCTCATGCGGACCTCGTGTCTCAGATCTACCGCTTTCTCATGAAGGATGGCGTCATGCCGGCCGATTGGTTCGGCCGGCAGCTGACGGCGCTCGACCGGACGGACGGGGACATCGACACCCTCTCCAACCGGATCGCGCAGGTGCGGACCTGGAGCTTCGTGGCCAACCGGCCCGATTGGCTGAAGGACCCCGAACATTGGCAGGGTGTTGCGCGTCAGGTAGAGGACAAGCTATCGGACGCGCTCCATGAGCGGCTCGCCCAGCGCTTCGTCGACCGGCGCACGAGCGTGTTGATGCGGCGCCTGAGAGAGAACGCGATGTTGGAAGCGCAAATCACGGCCAGCGGCGACGTCACCGTCGAAGGCCAGCCCGTGGGTCGCCTGCACGGCTTCCTGTTCGTGCCGGAATCGCATGCGGACACCCCCGAGGCGAAGACCCTGCGCAACGCTGCCCAGAAGGCGCTCGCGGGCGAGATCGAGGCGCGGGCCGACCGCTTCTCCGCCGCGGCCGACGCCTCGCTCGTTCTCTCGAACGACGGCACGATCCGCTGGCAGGGCGATCCGGTGGCGAAGCTCGAGCCGGGCGAGAAGATCGACGAGCCGCGCCTGCGCGTCCTCGCCGACGTCGAACTGACCGGCCCCGCGCGCGACAAGGTCGACACCCGCCTGCGCGCCTGGCTGAAGGCCCATATCGTGCGCCTCCTCGGGCCGGCGATCCAGCTCGAGGACAGTGCGGAACTCGCCGGGCTCGCCCGCGGCATCGCCTTCCAGATCGCCGAATCGCTCGGCGTGCTGGAGCGCGCGAAAGTGCTGAACGAGGTGCGCAGCCTCGACCAGGAGGCCCGCGGGGCCCTGCGCCGCGCGGGCGTGAGGTTCGGCGCCTATCACCTTTATCTGCCGGCCCTGCTCAAGCCCGCGCCGAGGACGCTCGCGACGCAGCTCTGGGCTTTGCGCAACGGCGGCCTCGATCAGCCCGGCATCGACGAGATCGCCCATCTGGCGCAATCGGGCCGCACCTCGATCCCGGTCGATCCGGCGATCGCCCACGGGCTCTACCGGGCGGCGGGGTTCCGCGTCTGCGGCGGCCGCGCCGTGCGGGTCGACATCCTTGAGCGTCTGGCCGATCTCCTCCGCCCCGCCATCGCCTATCGTCCCGGCATCTCCCCCGGCGCGCCGCCGCCCGGCGCGGCCGACGGGGACGGGTTCGTCGGCACGGTCGCCATGACGTCGCTCGTCGGCTGCGCGGGCGAGGATTTCGCGTCGATCCTGAAATCCTTGGGCTATGTGATGGAAAGCCGCCCTGGGCCGGCCATCACCGTGCCGCTGGTGCCGGCGCCGAGCGTGGTCGCGCCTCCGGCGCCGGCTTCCGGCCCGGCCGCTGAAGAGCCCTCCGCAGGGGCCGGCGAAGGGTCGGCCGAGGAAGTCGCGGAAGGAGCCCCGGAAGGAGCCACGGAGCCTGCCGAGGCATTGGCGGAATCCGCTCCGGCCGAGGCGCCCGCGCCTCCCGTCGACGCGGCGGCCGAACCTGCAGAGGCGCCCGAAGCCGCGCCCGAGCAGGCCTTGCCCCAGGCCTTGCCCGACGATTCGGGCGTCCCGGCTGCCGAGACCGAGACGGGCGCCGAGGGCGAGGCGCCTGCCGCGGAGCCGGCCGAGCCTGCCCTCATCGAGGTCTGGCGCCTCGGGCGACGGCATCACGAGGGCGGCCGCGCCCGCCATGGCAAGGGCCGTCCCGATCGAGGCGAGCACCGCCACGGCCGTCCGCGCCAGGATCGGGGGCAGCCGGGCGAGCATGCGCCGGGAGAGCGTCCCTCGGGAGAGCAACGCCAGCGCGCTGCGGGAGAACGCCCACCCCGTCAGGACCGCCCGCGGCATGAGCGTCCCCGCCAGGAGCGCCGGGTGGAGGCTGCCGGCCAGGGGGAGGCCCGCTCCGACAGCCGGCCGTCCCGCCGCCCGGACGACCGCCGGGGGCCGCGCCCCGACCAGCGCCGGGAGGGATTCCGGCCGTCCCGAGAGGAGCGCCGCGACAAGCAGCCCGACCCGGATTCGCCCTTCGCGAAGCTTCTCGCCCTGAAGGCGCAGCTCGAGGATCCCAACGGGGGCAAGAGATGAGGGCTCGAACGGGGAGGGGTTAGGCTGCGCATGCGCGAGGACCGGCAGCGGCTCGACAAGTGGCTCTGGTTCGCGCGCTTCGCAAAGACCCGCACCCTCGCGGCGAAGCTCGTGGCCTCCGGGCATGTCCGGATCAACGGGCAGAGGACCGACAATCCCGCCAAGGCCCTGGCGGTCGGCGACGTCGTCACGGTGGCGCTGTCGCGCTCGACCAGCGTGGTGCGCGTGGAGGATCTCGGCGAACGCCGCGGTCCTGCCACGGAGGCGCGGCTGCTCTACAGCGATCTCGCCCGCGGCGAGGGGCCGCTTGCAAGGGACGGCGGCAAGGTCTAGAGCCGCACCTATTCACACAGTCTGTTGCGTTTCCGTTCTGTCCGAAAGCACCGCATGACCTACGTCGTCACCGAGAACTGTATCAAGTGCAAGTATATGGATTGCGTCGAGGTGTGTCCGGTCGATTGCTTCTACGAAGGCGAGAACATGCTCGTCATCCACCCCGACGAGTGCATCGACTGCGGCGTCTGCGAGCCGGAATGCCCGGCGGAGGCGATCAAGCCGGATACGGAGCCGGGCCTGGAGCAGTGGCTCAAGCTCAACGCGGAGCTTTCCCGGACCTGGCCCAACATCACCCAGAAAAAGGAAGCTCCGCCTGACGCAAAGGCATTCGACAGCGTCCCGAACAAGTACGAAGAGTACTTTTCCCCCAATCCCGGCGAGGGCGACTAGACCATGGTCAGGTGAAACGGGTCCGCTTCACCTTCGAACATGGGACGCAGACCATCGAGAGCTGATCTCGACCTCCGGGGGAAGCGGCCCTAAACCATGGCCGGACCCCGCTTAGGCTGGCCTTTGAAATATTTTTGCTTTTCCGGCCGGCCTGTGCTAGGGTTTTCAAATGCCGTCGCTTGCGCCCGACGTGCACAATTCCGCAGGTGAGCGGTTCACAGAAGATGGAATGACCTTGCACCACCCAACGACACAGGCGGTCCCGCTGCTCTGGCGTCTTGGGTTCGACGGGCGTTTTTAAGGTATCGGCCAACCAGGGAGACGAGCGGAACGGTCAAGTTTCGCCATACACAGATGTTGTCCGGCCGGGGCCCTGCCCGGTGGACTGGCCTGCCCCCGCCGCCAAGGCGGTGGCTATGGAAGGAGCCTTGCTCGAATGACGACCGCCAAGAAGAACGCCCAGCGTCTCGGTTTCAAGACTGGTGAAGCCATCGTTTACCCGGCTCACGGCGTCGGCCGCATCACCGCCGTGGAGGAGCAGGAAATTGCCGGCTTCAAGCTGGAGCTGTTCGTCGTCGCCTTCGAGAAGGACAAGATGGTGCTCCGCGTCCCGACCGCCAAGGCGTCGAGCGTGGGGATGCGCAAGCTCGCCGAGCCGGTGCTGGTCGCCAAGGCGCTCGACGTCCTCACCGGCCGCGCCCGGGTGAAGCGCACCATGTGGTCGCGTCGCGCGCAGGAATACGAGGCGAAGATCAATTCGGGCGATCTCATCGCGGTCACCGAGGTGGTGCGCGATCTCTACCGCTCGGAGGCCCAGCCCGAGCAGTCCTACTCCGAGCGCCAGCTCTACGAGAGCGCGCTGGACCGTGTCGTGCGCGAGATCGCCGCGGTGAACAGGATCACCGAAACGGAGGCTCTGAAGCTCATCGAGCAGAGCCTCGCGAAGTCGCCGCGCCGGGGCAAGGGCGTGGAGGCGGAAGCCGAAGAGGATGTCCAGGAAGAGGCCGCCTGACGATCGTCCTTCGGAATGATCCTCATGAAAGCCCGGCTTCGGCCGGGCTTTTTGCATCTCGTACCCTTGTCCGAGCAGCGGCCGACTCTAAAATCGCAAACTTGGCCGCGATGATCTGAACTTTTCCGTCCGTCGTAAGTTGGTGCAGGGCGCCATGGAGGACGGGATGGGAGAGATCTCAGGGGTACGTCGCCGATTCGTTCGTGCCGCGATGGATGCCCCCTTCCTCGAACGCGAAGAGGAACGCGCCCTCGCCGTCCGCTGGAAGGATCGAACGGGACGAAGCCGCGCTCCACCGTCTGACCGCGGCCCATATGCGCCTCGTGATCGCGCTCGCCGCCCGCTTCCGGCATTACGGCCTGCCCATGGCGGATCTCGTGCAGGAAGGCCATGTGGGGCTGCTCGAGGCCGCCGCCCGGTTCGAGCCCGAGCGCGACGTGCGCTTCTCCACCTATGCCACCTGGTGGATCCGGGCCTCGATCCAGGACTACATCCTGCGCAACTGGTCGATCGTCCGCGGCGGCACGAGTTCCGCCCAGAAGGCGCTCTTCTTCAACCTGCGCCGGCTGCGGGCGAAGCTTACGCGCGGCGGCGAGGAGCGGATTGCCCACGAGGTCCACGGCAAGATCGCCGAGGCGATCGGCGTGTCGAAGGCCGACGTGGCGCTCATGGATGCGAGGCTCTCCGCTCCCGACACCTCCCTCAATGCGCCGGTCATGGATGCCGATGCGGGCAATTCGGCCGAGCGGGTCGAATTCCTCGTGGATGCGAACCCCCTGCCGGACGAGAGCGTCGGCGACGTGATCGATACGGAGCGGCGCGTGCGCTGGCTGCAGCAGGCCCTGGAGGTGCTGAACGAGCGCGAGTTGCGGATTCTGCGCGCGCGGCGCCTCGAGGAGGAGCAGGTCACCCTGGAATTCTTAGGCGACCGTCTCGGCATCTCGAAGGAGCGGGTGCGCCAGATCGAGAATCGTGCGCTCGAGAAACTGAAGCGCGCCCTCGTCGAACGCTATCCGCAGGCGTCGGGCGCCTTCGTGTGACGTTTCGCTCGGACGGGCCCGTACGCCCGCCGCCGTTCATTCCACCACGATCTTGTAGCGTTCGCCCGCCTTCAAAGCCCCGCCGCGGTCGAGGCCGTTGAGCAGGAGGAAGCGTTCGTAGGGCCGGTCGACGGCCATGCTCCCCGCCATCGTTTCCGCGGTCTCTCCCGGGCGCGCCGCCACGATCTGCAGGCGCAGGGGCCGCAGGGCCTGCGCCTCCTCGGCGGTGATCTGCCGCACGGTGCCGAGCGCGCGGCGGAACGGCGGCTCCACGTCTCCGGTGCCGGACTTGACGGCGACGATGAGACGGTAGGTCGTCGCGCCGATCCGGACGGCGGAGAGGCGGAAGGACCACTCCCGCCCCCGCGAGAGGGCGATGGCCGCCGGAAGGCCGTTGATCGTCGTCGCCTCCATGCTCCCGGGCTCGATCGAATCGCTCCAGGTGGAGCGCAGCACCTCTTCGAGGCTCTGGCCTTCCGGCGTCTGCGCCGCGTCGAAGAGGAGCCTGCGGCTCCCGTCCGCGCTCGAGCCCAGGACAGCCTGGGAGGTGTTTTCGAGGGAGAAGCCCTCCGGGGCCTCGAAGGCGACGCCGAGGCGCGCATGGGCGAAGCGCCGGCCGCGCACGAGGCCGTCGGCCGGATCGTCCCCGTAGGCGAGCCCGTCGAGCGCCTGGAAATAGCGGGCGCGGTCGCTCTCGCCGATCCCCGGCGCGCTCGCCCGGCGCGCTGCCACGATCGCCTGGCTGATCCGCTCGCCCGTGCTCGGATGGGTGGCGAGCATGTCGGCGAGGCTCGGACGGTTGCGGTCGGTGCCGCCGCCGGCGCGCCCGAGCGCCGTCAGGAAGCGCGGAGCGCCGAAGGGATCGTATCCGGCGCGAGCCAGCACCTGGACTCCGGCCTGGTCGGCTTCGAGTTCCTGCGATCGGGAGAAGCTCGCGATCGTGAAGCGCGAACGGTCGCGCAGCAGAGCCGCCTCGTCGGGATTGTTCAGGACCGTCTGCGTGACCTGCGTCAGCAGCTCGGAGCGGGCCTGGAGTTCGCTGCGCGACGAGGCATGCCGCAAAGTCACGTGCGCGATCTCGTGCGAGAGCACCGCCGCGACCTCGGCGGTGTCGTTCGCGAGCGCGAGGAGCCCGCGGGTCACGTAGAGCCGGCCGTTCGGCAGCGCGAAGGCGTTGACCACCGGAGAATTGAGGATCGTGACCTGATAGGCCTCGCTCGGCCGCTCCGAGGCCGCCACGAGGCGGCCGGTGACATCGGCGAGGAGGCGCTGCGCGGCGGGCGCCCGGACCTCGCCCCCGAAGGCGGCGACGAGCCGGGCATGGTCGTTCTGGCTGCCGACGGTGCGCGGCGCCGCCGGCGGCAAGGGCGGCGAGCGGTCGAAGAGCCCGCAGCCGGACAGGCAGAGGACGGCCGCCACGGCCGCCGCCACCCGGCGCGCGCTGATCCCGTCCGCTCCCTTCATCGGCTCAGTATCCGCGTCCCTTGACGAGCACCTCGGTCCCTCCGCTCCCTCCATCGGTCCGAGATCCGCGCGCCGCGTCGGGGATCTCGCGCTCTTCTTCGGTTCTCTCGTGCGCTCAAGATCCGCGTCCCTCGTCGAGGATCTCGATTTCGTCCGGTTCCGTGAGGGTGAGGGCGGGTCCCTGCCTGTCCTCCAGAACGCCGCGGATCCGCACGAGGCGTCCGGTCAACCGCGCGGCGGTGAGGCCCCGCTCGGCCATCCGGCTCCAGATCCGCTTGGGAATCGTGATGGTGAAGTCGCTTGCCCAATCGTTCGAGAAATTCAGGAATGTTCGTTGCGGCCTTTCGCCGACGCCGCGGATCCGCCCTTCAACCAGGATGAACCGGCCCATCCGGTCCTTCAGCCGGGCGAGTTCCGCAACCGGAATCGGTGTATATCGGTCCCCCGCCCAGAGACCAAGGCCCCGCTGTCGTGCGGCCGCCTCGACGCCCAGGAGCGCCCTCCGGCAGGGGCCCTCCCCCTCCGCCGCGTCGACCAGGGCAAGCCCCGCCGCCACAAGGCTTTGGCCGAGATCGTGGCCCGCCGGCGCGCCGCCCGGCCTCGCCCCGGCGACGACGACAAGCCGCACGGCCCGCCGGCCCCAGCGGTCCCGGGCCTCAGGGCCGACGACCCGCACCTCGCGCCCGGTCTCGTCCCGCAGCCGCGCGAGCGCCGCCCCGCGCCAGGGCGCCTCCGGAAGCCGCACCCCCGCGAGCCGCACGAGGCCGTAGGAGGCGAGCATCAGGTCGCCCTCGGGCGTCACGCCCTCCAGCCGGTCCGCGGTTTCGGGGATAGGGCAGGGCGCCGCCTCGGCCGCGGTGGCGGGACCGCCGCCGCCGACGGCACCGATCGCGAAAAGAGCCACGGCGGCGAAAGGCGCGACCGCGAAGGTGAAGGAGAGGGCGGGACCCATGACGCGCAACATCGAAGCGCGACCCTAGAGCATCGGACCCGAAAGTGGACCCCACTTTTGGGATCCATCCGATGCTCTTTCTTGAAAGCAGCGCATCGTTCGACGCGGCAAACCGGGTCCGCTTGTCCGCACGACGCGCTCGCCGCCCGCACGCTCAGCCGCCAAAGCGCATCGACCGGAGAGAGCGGCTTTCTGCCCGTTGTCCCCCGCGGCGATTATGCTACTCATCGCCCCGAGCGGTCCCGTAGCTCAGCCGGACAGAGCAGCGGTTTCCTAAACCGAAGGTCGGAAGTTCGAGTCTTCCCGGGACCGCCATTTATTTTGAAGGCGTTAGGCGGCAAAACCCTTGATTATCGTACGGCAACCTGAGCCGCAGGGTAACAGCAGGGGTAACAAATGGTCGCCGTTTCTGCCGCTTGCAGCGCGTTGCCGATCTTTGGCCCTGAGGGCTGATGAGCATGCTAGGGTCAAAACCCAATCAGCTTGGCTGTAACGGGTCGCTATTGAGTGGGAAGCCGAAATGGACGGCCGCCGGACCTTAAATCCGCCTCGCGCTCTGTAGTGGCGTCCGCGGCGGTAGAAAATCGGCTTGGATGCCTCTTCTCACGTGCAGCCCTTCTCCAGTCGTATCGAAGACGGCAGCCTATCTCTGCCACCAATTATACTCGTCCTTAGATATTCTCTTTACCTCGACTTTGTACTTAATCTCCGACAAAACTTTGGACATTACGCAATAATAAATCCTTTTTCTGATCCCGCTGTACATAAAAAAGATTACCGGCGCCCGTATAGTCAGGCTCGCGCCCCCGAAGTAGTGTCGCGCCTGCACACCGATGACTTTGCAATCGTCGCCTCCAGTAATACGCACTGAATAGTACGGCATAGATCGGTCCCCCAGCTGCTGAGTTCGCTCAAGCGCTTTTGTGCGTTACGAGTACCAGTATGATTTAATGGATCGCGTGCAAGATTGCGACCACGATCAGCATTTCAGTTAATACCGGGCCTCCTGAGGAATTCGAACTAACGTCCACCTTAGGTCGGAAGCCGCCCTTAGCATGGCCAAGCTTATTGGGTTTTGACCCTAGTGGGGTGAGATGGATGGATTAGCGGCAGCACTGACCCTAAGCTGCTAGTCACTTTGTCCTGGCTGCTGAGAATACCGCGGATCCTCAGGTATTTGGAGTCGATCTCGCGCCAGCTAAACGTACCTAGACGATATGTCGATTTTGCAAGGCTCCCCGCCCATCTGAACCAACTCCTCATAGTAGGAACCTACCAACAAGCAGAGGCTTTCCTCGACAATTTCCGCGAAGAGCAGCGTTGGCTAGGACGAACTTGGCGCGATCGCCAAAATGGCGAGCCTCCACTGAAGTATGCTCTTGATTGCCTTCCCGGAGGATTTGCTGCGAATCGGGTCCGAATCTGGGAAGAGCGTTTTCAGCTGTACGAGTATTACCGGCACATGCGAAACGCCTTCGTTCACGTGTCAATCGATAGAGCGGGCTTAGAGTCTGTCCGCGAACTTCATGAGGACTAATACCCGTTCAGGAATTTCTGATCTCATGAGATATGGATAGGCTGTGAGGGTTGTGAGGCGACCTGTCTCGTCGAGGAGCTTGTTCCAGGCGCGGCAGGCGGCCTCCAGCACGGCTTTGTAGTCGTCCAGGACGCGATGCGAGAGATACCGTTCGCGCAGGTACAGCCAGACCCGCTCGACAGGGTTCAATTCTGGCGAAGCGGTGGGCAGCGGCAGCAGCGTGATATGACCAGGCACGCTCAGGGCCCGCTCGTCATGCCAGCCCGCTTGATCGAGGATGAGGACGGCGTGCACCTGCGGCGCGAGGTGCCGCGCCAAGTGCTCCAGGAACACCCCCATTGTGCCCGCATCCGCCCGCGGCAGCGCCAGCGCGAAGGTCTCGTCCGTGCCCGGCCGGCAGGCGGCGAACAGGTACAAGCTCGTGTAGCGCTGATCGACCACGCCGGGCGGGCGCATCCCGCGCTCGTACCAGATGCGCGTGGTCCGCCCTTTCTGGCCGATGCGCGCCTCGTCCTCGCACCAGAGTTGGAGCTGCGCGTCAGGATGCTGCGCGGCGATGGCCTGCAGCCGCGCGGGGAGCTGCTTTTTTGAAGGCCGCTTGCGCGGCCGGATCGCCCTTCGGGTGCGAGGGGCGGGCCTTCTGGCGCGAGAGGTGCAGGCGCCCGAGCAGCCCGACAGCCCCCACAGGCTGTAGTGCACGCCATACCGGCGCTCGACGTGCGCGCACAGATCGACCAGACGCCAGGCGCTAACCCCGTCGCGCTCCGGCGCAGGCCCGCGCAGAACGTGCGCCTTAGCGCGGCCTGTTGCCCGCGCTCAAGGGTTGTGAGGCGACCTGTCTCGTCGAGGAGCTTGTTCCAGGCGCGGCAGGCGGCCTCCAGCACGGCTTTGTAGTCGTCCAGGACGCGATGCGAGAGATACCGTTCGCGCAGGTACAGCCAGACCCGCTCGACAGGGTTCAATTCTGGCGAAGCGGTGGGCAGCGGCAGCAGCGTGATATGACCAGGCACGCTCAGGGCCCGCTCGTCATGCCAGCCCGCTTGATCGAGGATGAGGACGGCGTGCACCTGCGGCGCGAGGTGCCGCGCCAAGTGCTCCAGGAACACCCCCATTGTGCCCGCATCCGCCCGCGGCAGCGCCAGCGCGAAGGTCTCGTCCGTGCCCGGCCGGCAGGCGGCGAACAGGTACAAGCTCGTGTAGCGCTGATCGACCACGCCGGGCGGGCGCATCCCGCGCTCGTACCAGATGCGCGTGGTCCGCCCTTTCTGGCCGATGCGCGCCTCGTCCTCGCACCAGAGTTGGAGCTGCGCGTCAGGATGCTGCGCGGCGATGGCCTGCAGCCGCGCGGGGAGCTGCTTTTTTGAAGGCCGCTTGCGCGGCCGGATCGCCCTTCGGGTGCGAGGGGCGGGCCTTCTGGCGCGAGAGGTGCAGGCGCCCAAGCAGGCCCGACAGCCCCCACAGGCTGTAGTGCACGCCATACCGGCGCTCGACGTGCGCGCACAGATCGACCAGACGCCAGGCGCTAACCCCGTCGCGCTCCGGCGCAGGCCCGCGCAGAACGTGCGCCTTGAGCGCGGCCTGTTGCCCCGCGCTCAACCGCTCGGGGCGCCCCGAGCGAGGCTTGTCGTGAAGCCCCGCGGGGCCCGCCGCGTTGAAGCGCAACACCGCATCGCGCAGCGCCTGCCGCTCCATCCCGGCCAGGCGGGCCGCCTCGGCGCGAGGCATGCCTTCGAGCGCGTTGGCAACGGCGAGGAGCCGCAGGGCGGCCCGGCGGTCCGGTTCGCGCCCCGCCAGCCGGCGCAGCTCGGAGGGCGAGTAGTCCTGGCGGATCGGCAGCGCGGTCATGGCAACGCCCTGTGGCAGCGCCCCCGACCGGCACTGAATCAGAAACCCCCCGCCAAGGCCATCCAGAGTCACTAATTCCCTGACCGGGTATTATCCGCCGAGTCAGCACAAGCGATAGCTCTCACTCAGGCGCTTGAGATTGCTCGCTCGAAGCTTTCATTGCCAGCAGAGGTGATCCGCCAAACACCAAATGTATCTGCGCATAAGCAGCAGAGGCTTTTCGACCACCTTGTGCGGATCATTCGAAACGGGGGACCGACAGCAGCGAAGAATCTCGTGCCCCTACATCCCCGTGACGCGAGCGCCTTCGAATCGTACGCCGACTTGCTGCAACTTTGCCATGAGCACATCCTTGGAATCGATACGAGCAAGGGGCTTCATCGTTTCCACGCCTTGATATGTCGGCGTTGGATGTTGGGACATCCTCTTCCCGAGATAATTGAAAATCAGATTAGGCGGGCTGGCAGCAAAAACGTACGCACAGTCATACGTGACACGTTAGATTTGGTTGAAAAAGAGATCAGATTTCAAGCGGTCCGGCTATTCGGGTGTTACATTGCTCTTCTTAGTTTCGCGCTTGGTCGCGCGGGGCTGTCGGAGATCGCTACCGGGATCCCGGCGGTACCTTTGTACCTTGAGGTCGGGGCTTCAGACCGAACAATGATTAGCTTCATCGCTCTTGGGCTCTCGCGAGTGACTGCGATGAGACTCAATGAACTTGCGTCCGACAAGGGCATGGATACGGATGCTGCACGCCGCTGGCTCTTGCGCCAACCGCTTGAGACTCTCGGGCTCTCACCGCTGTTGGCCGATGAAGTTCGAAGTCTGGCGTCGAATGCCGTTATTGGATGAAGGCAGGCTGATCAACTGGCTTGATGGGGCTATCTCGACCAGCTCCAATAGCAGCTGCCGAATAGGGGTATTCGAGGCGTAACGTTTAGGCACACCCTGCAGCGACGGGCAATATGGCGCGAAGAAGCGTAACATTAAGCTGGGGCTGGGCTTTTCGTTACACCAGCCTGTGCAGGTCAACCCTATCGTGACAGGCTCGCTACGGTTCGCATCGGCTACGCCAGCGTTTCCTTAACTGGTCAAGACGACGGCACGCAGGTGATCCTCCCCCGTTTTCGTGGACACGGGGTTAGCCAGCTTTCTGCTCTGCCTGTTCGGGTGTGAGATACCCGACGAAGGACGCTGCTGGCCCGATCCTGGTGACCGTGCTCGGCATGGCGGCCGAGATGGAGCGCAAGTTCATCCTTGAGCGACAACAGGTCGGGATTGAAGCGGCCAAAACAAAGGGCGTGTACCGGGGCCGCAAGCCATCCTGTCGATCAGGTGCGGGCGATGAGCGCCGATGGGCATCCGCCCAGCGCCATCGCCGCAGCCCTCGGCATCTCCCGCATGAGCGTGCACCGCGCCCTCCGCTAAGCTCCGGGCGGAGATCTGCTTCTGGCCTTGTGGGTAATCGACCCCCATAGATGCGTGAGGTTCCGATAGCGAGAAGGTGGACTCCAAGTGGAGCCCGAGTGCCGCAACCGGAAAAATTGACGAAACAAAAAGCACCTGATCCAAGTCGGCCAAGCCGCCAAATTGCCTCGGGAAACGGGACGACTTCTCCATGACAGCCAGCAACCGCATCGTCCTCTCCAGCGACCACGCCGCCATTCAGCTCCGACAGGCCATTGCCGCTCATATCGCGGCGCATGGCTGGGTGGTGGTCGACATCGGACCGACGACGCCGGAGAGCACACACTATCCTAAGCACGGCGAAGCGGCGGCGCGGCGCGTCGCCTCCGGCGATTGCCGGTTTGGCATCATCCTATGCGGCACCGGCCAGGGCATCATGATGGCGGCGAACAAGGTAAAGGGCATCCGTTGCGGCGTCTGCGTCGACACATTCTCAGCCCGAATGATCCGCCAGCACAACGATGCCAACATGCTGTCGATTGGCGTGCGCGTGGTGGGCGAAGGGCTGGCGCTGGATATCGTGGATGCGTTCCTGACCGCCCAGTTCGAGGGCGGCCGGCATGCGACGCGGGTGGAGATGATTGGGGCGCTGGAGGGGTAGCGCCGTTCTTTGCTTCTTCCTTGGGAGAATATGGCTTCATTTAGAATTGTCGCACCGGCACCATCACGTTAACTCTGGTTTTGGGTTAGTCTGGATAGAACAACGGGCATGACCTGCACCGTTTCGCCCGCCCTTTACCGCCGTCATCGCTTCCCTCGGGAGGTCATAGCCCAGGCGGTTTGGCTCTAGGGTCCGGACTCATAACCAGAAGCTGACGGTCGCTGCGATGCAGAGAGCGGCGAGGAAGTTTGTGGCGTTTCGGTCATAGCGGGTTGCGATGCGGCGAAAGTCCGTCAGGCGGCGTTCCGGTGCCGGTAAAGCACGGGCGAGAAGCAATTCTTCCAGATGCGATGGGCCTTGGCGGGATGTTTGGCATCGTGCCGCGTTCTTCGACCTGCCGACGCAGGGCATTGCTGTCATATCCCTTGTCGGCATGCAGGATTTCGCAAGGCGGAAGGCGTTGCAGCAGGCCCGATGCAGCAGTGGGTGCTTATCGCCGCAGCAGTGGTGCGCTCGGGGCTCGCGCGCCACTGCCGGTGTGTCGGGATGCCGCCGCTCGGTGTCATTGGTCTTCGGGCGCGCTGCCAGCATGCCCCGGGCGTGCCGTCGCTCCGACACAGCCGGCAGGTGCCCGCGCCCGACAGTGCGCGGGCCCGGTGTCAGTAGGCAGCATCGATCCTCGCCAGCAGCGAGTTACCGTGCTTGGCCGTGTAGACTTTGACGACGTCCGAATAGACCACGTCGTGGAACTGCTTTTCGTCGACCTTCTCGACAACCTTGATACCTTGTCCCTTCAGCTCCGAGAGGATTTTCCCCTCATCATTGCGGTTGATCTCGCGCTGCCGCTTCGCCGCGAGCTGCGCTTCTTCGACGATGATCTTCTGCTGTTCGGGAGTAAGGGTCTCGAACTTTGTCTTGTTCATAGCAGCGATCAACGCGGTATACGCGTGCCGCGAAACCGTCAGGTGTTTCTGCACCTCATAGAGTTTGGCCGACCAGAAGATCCCGAGCGGATGTTCCTGGGCATCGACGGCGCCTGACTCCAACGCCGTGTAGAGCTCCGCCAGCGCCAGCGGCACGGGATTGGCGCCGAGGAGCTGGAAGGCCTTGATGTGCATCGGATTGGGCGTGGTGCGGATCTTCAGCCCCTTCACGTCCGCCGGTCCGTTCACCGGGCGCTTGCCGTTGCTGATCATCCGGAACCCGACTTCCATGAAGGCCAAGCCCTTGAGGCCGAACGGCGAAAGCTCTTCGAGCAGCGCATTTCCGATCTCGCCGTCCAAGACCTTATGGGCGTGCGCACTGTTCCTGAAGATGAAGGGTATGTCCAAGGCATTGAGCGTCGGCGCCATGCCGGTGAAGTTCGGATTGCCGGAGAGCACGATGTCGATCGTCCCGCCGCGGACGGCCGAGATCACTTGGGCGTCGGGTCCGAGCGAGGAACCCGGGAAGACCCGCACCTCGATCCCTCCGTTGGTGCGCTCCTTCACGCGTTTTGCGAACTCCAGAATCGCGACGTGCTGGGAATCCGTCTCGGAGCCCGCATGCGCAAGGCGCAGCTTTACCGGCTGAGCCGCGGCCGGGAGGGCGAGAGAGAGGGTCAGGGCTGCCGTCAAAGGGGCGAGCCGCGCAAACCGCTGGAGAATGGACATTGGCTTTCCTCACCAGTTATGCACCACGCTGCGGGTGCAGTCAGCGCCACCGGGGTTCACACCGGGTGAGTGCGGTGGCCACGCCACCCGGTATTCCGCTAGAGGCCGTCAGCGATCTCTTGCCGTCGGCCAAACGCGGCGATCGAGTTGCCCGGCTGCCGTTTGGGCGCCGGCGCTACGCTTGGAACGCAGAACGCTGTTGCTGAAGATGGATTGGCGTTTCCCGGCCGATCGCCGAACGCGCCGGGAGCCGCCCATCGGCGTTCATGCAACCGGGCTCGGAAGAACCCGACCCGCGAAATGAGCATCGAGGTTCGCGAGCACGAGATCGGCCATCTCCTGGCGGGTCTCTTGGGTTGCACTGGCCACGTGAGGGGACAAGACGACGTTCGGCAACTGAAACAGCGCCTCCGGCACGTGCGGCTCGTCCTCGAAAACGTCGAGCGCCGCACCACCGAGCCGTCCGGCGAGGAGCGCCTCGACGAGCGCCCGTTCGTCGACGAGTGAGCCGCGTGCGACGTTGACGAGCATTCCGTCCGGCCCGAGGGCGTCGAGGACGGCAGCATCGACGATGCACTTCGTTTCGGCTGAGGCCGAGGCGGCGACGATCAGCACGTCGCTTGCGGCGGCGAGCGACACCGGCGTGACATGAAAGGGATACGGCACGTCGAGGCGTGCGCGATCGGTATAGGCGATCGTCGCATCGAACGCGTCCAGGCGCCGCGCGATCGCCCGACCGATGCGTCCGAGACCGAGGATGCCGTAGCGCCGGCGCGACACCTTCCGGCCCAGCCCGAGATCGCCCGCGGGCCAGCGGCCGTCGCGGACATGCCGGTCACCCTCGACGAGGCGACGCGCCAGCGTCAGCACGAGACCGACGGCGAGGTCGGCGACATCCTCGGTCAAGATGTCCGGCGTGTTGGTGACGCGATAGCTGCGCCGGCGCGCTTCCGACAGGTCGACCTTGTCGAATCCGACGCCGTTGATGGCGACGATCTCGAGCGCAGGCAGCATAGCGGCGAGATCCGTCGGCAGGCCGATGTGGCCGCCGGTCACGACGGCACGAATACGGCCGCCAAGGCTGTTGCGGGACAACCCCGCGTCCGCCGTCTCGAACCACCGATGCACCTGGAAGCGCTCGGCGAGAGCGGCTTCGAGCGTCGGCATCAGTGGGCAAAGCTGTAGAACTTCGATCGTCATGTGCTTCTCCTGGCTGTTGCGGTCCCGGTGGAAGCCGCTGCCGCGGTTCGCTCGCGCTCCCGAAACGCCGCCGGTCACAGCGTCGCCAGCACGCCGCCGTCGACGTAAATGATCTGCCCGTTGACGAAGTCGGACGCCGAGGAGGCGAGGAAGATCGCAGCTCCCTGCAGTTCCTCGACATTGCCCCACCGGCCGGCCGGCGTGCGGGCCTTGAGCCAGGCATCGAACTCAGGATTGTCGACGAGCGCCTGGTTCAGCGGGGTCACGAAGTAGCCGGGGCCAATGGCGTTGATCTGCAGGCCGTGGCGGGCCCAATCGGTGCACATGCCCTTGGTCAGGTTCTTCACGGCGCCTTTGGAGGCCGTGTAGGGCGCGATCGAATAGCGGGCGGCTTCGCTCTGCAGGCTGGCAATGTTGATGATCTTGCCGCGACGGCGAGGGATCATGCGCCGGGCGACGGCCTGTCCCACATAGAAGACGCTGTCGAGGTTGGTGCGCATCACCTCGTGCCAGGTCTCGACCGGATAGTCTTCGAGGGCCATGCGCCGCTGGATGCCGGCGTTGTTGACCAGAACGTCGATCGGGCCGACTTGCTCCTCGATCCGCATCACGCCCGATGCCACATCGTTGGGATCGGTAACATCAAATCGCACACCGAAGGCCTCGATCCCGTCCGCCTCCAGGGTCGAGACCGCCGCCTCCAGCTTGGCCGCATCGCGCCCGTTCAGAACAATGCGTGCGCCGGCCGCTCCCAGGCCGCGGGCAATCGACAGGCCGATACCTTGGCTTGATCCCGTCACGAGCGCCAAGCGGCCACCCAGATCGAAGAGTCGGATCGACATGCAAACCTCCCGAAGCCGGCGGCTGTCGCGTGCGCACCGTGACCCGGCGTCTCAGACGACTTTTCACTTGCGCTTTCAATGAAGCATGTTATCGGTAACATCACAAGTGGCTCGAAACGGAAATCGAGCGGAGACGGGAGAAGTCGGATGCGTGCCGCCGTTCTGCATGCCGCGAAGGACCTGCGGGTCGAGGAGGTGCCGGAGTCCGAACTCGGGCCGGGTGACGTCCGGGTCCGTTTTGCTGCGGGCGGCATCTGCGGCTCCGATCTCTCCTACTATTTCAAGGGCCGGGTCGGCGACTTCGCCCTGCGCGAACCGCTCGTGCTGGGGCATGAGGTCTCGGGCGAGGTCGAATGCGTGGCGGCGGATGTCACGGGGCTCGCTTCCGGCGATCGGGTCGCGCTCAACCCAAGCCGTCCGTGTCTGAGCTGCGACTACTGCCGCGCCGGGCGCGGCAACCTCTGTCGTCACATGCGCTTCTTCGGAAGCGCAGCCATCTTCCCTCATGTCCAGGGCGCGTTCAGCGAGACGATCGTCGCTCGTGCGGATCAGTGCGTGAAGGTACCGCAAACCATGCCCTTGCGGGTCGCCGCCTGCGCGGAGCCGCTCGCGGTGGCGATCCACGCCGTCCGTCGAGCGGGCGACATCGTCGGTCGGAAGATCGTGATCGCGGGCGCGGGCCCGATCGGGATCCTGTGCGCCCTCGCGGCCCGGCGGGCGGGCGCCGCCGAGATTGCGATCACCGATCTCGTCGACGAGCCGCTTGCCATCGCCCGCGAGGCTGGTGCCGATGAGGCGATCAATGTCGCCAGGGAGCCCGAGCGGCTCGCACGCTACGAGGCGGGCAAGGGATCCTTCGACATCGGCTTCGAAGCGACGGGCGCACCGCAGGCTCTCGTTTCGCTGTTCAAAGTCGTGCGGCCCGGCGGCCGAGTCGTTCAGCTGGGTATGATGCCGCACGGCGACATTCCGGTCCCCGCCAACATGTTGATGGCGCAAGAGATCGATTACGTCGGCGCCTTCCGGTTCCATGAGGAATTCGCGACGGCCGTGGAATTCCTGGCGCGCGGCCTGATCGATGTCGGGCCGATCCTGTCGGCCGAGTTTCCGATCAGCCGGGCCGACGATGCCTTCGCCGCCGCCGCCGACCGCACCCGCTCGATCAAGGTGCACCTGCATTTCTGATGGCACGCTTTGGGACCATAGCGCGTCGGTCGCGACAAGGAGGATTTCCGATGTTTACGCGGTGTGCCATCTTCGAGGGCTCGATTCATCCCGGGCGCGAAGACGAGTTCTTCCGCCTCGTCGAGGAGCAACTGCTGCCGCTCTGGCGCCGGATGCCGAACGCCCGCGCGGTTCGCTTGATGCGGGCGGTGAAGCCCGATCATGACGCACCGCCGATCGTCCTGGTGCAGGAGATCGACTATCCCTCTCTGGAAGCGATCGACCAGGCGCTTGCGTCGCCGATCCGGACGCAGGCCCGCGCCCGGACCGATGAGCTGATGCAAATGTTCGATGGTCGCTTCTATCATGTGGTCTACGACCGCACGGCAGCGGTCTGACGACAGGAGCGAGGCGCGATGCCGGGCGGATCCCGCAAACCAACGATGCGTGACGTCGCGCGCCTTGCCGGCGTGTCGACGATGACCGTGTCGCGCGTGCTGGCCGACCCGGACCTCGTCTCACCGGACGCGCGGGCGCGCGTCCTGAAGGCCGTCGAGCAACTGGGTTACGTGCCGGACCGCGTCGCCGGAAGCCTGTCGTCGCGGCGCACCAAATTCGTCGCTGCGATCCTGCCGACCTTGACCAACTCGAATTTCGCCGACACCGCCCAGGGGCTGACGGAGGCGCTCCGCGCGGCGGACTACCAGCTCCTCATCGGCTACACGGCCTATCGGCTCACCGAGGAGGAGCGCCTCGTTCGGGCCATGCTGCCGCGCCGGCCGGACGCGATCGTGGTCGCCGGCACGGTGCACACCAAGGCCGCAAGTCAGCTCCTCTTCCGCGCAGCGGTGCCCGTTGTCGAGATCTGGGACCGGCCGTCGCAACCGATCGATCATGCCGTCGGGTTCTCGAACGACGAAGTCGGCCGCGCCGCGGCGCGTCACCTCATCGCCCTCGGCCACCGGCGCATCGGCGCCCTCGGATCGGGTGTCCACGGCGAGGCGCGCGATTTTCGGGGCGAGGCTCGCCTGGCAGGCTTTGCGGCAGTGCTGCGCGAGGCCGGCATCGGCGACGAGCTCATCGTGCAGCACGGCGAGGCGCCCGTGTCGTTCGATCACGGCGCGCGGACCCTCGGCATGCTCCTGGAGCGGGCGCCCGACGTCGAGGCGGTCTTCGCCGTCTCGGACATGGCCGCCGTCGGCGCGCTGATGGAATGCCACCGGCGCCGCATTCGCGTGCCGGAGGAGCTCTCGCTGATCGGCTTCGGCGACTTCGACATCGGGCGCCAGGTCGTCCCGTCGCTGACCACGATCAGGGTCGATGCGCAGCTCATCGGGCGGCGCACGGGAGAACTCCTGATGGTGCTGCTCGACGGCGCGGACGCGGGGCTCGACCGGGACCCACGATCGACCTCGGCTTCGAGCTCGTGCAACGCGAGACGACCGCCGAAGCTCCGCCCCGGCGACTCCGCAAACGAACCGTGAGGACCACATGACCACGTCTCGGACGATCGGCATCATCGGCGTCGGTGTCATGGGCAGCGCGATCGCGACGCGCCTGCTCGCCCGCGGCCACACGGTCATCCTGTGCGACCGCGATCCCGCAAAGCTGACCTCGCTGGTCGGGCAGGGGGGCCGCGCCGCGGAGAGCGTGCCGGCGCTTGTGCACGCCGTCGACTACGTGATCACGAGCCTCAACACCGCCGAGATCGTCGAAGCGGTCGTGTTCGGAGCAGACGGGATCGTGACCGCCGCGACACCGGACAAGCTCCTTATCGACATGTCGAGCATCGATCCGAAGGCGACCGCCGTCCTCGCCCAGCGGCTCAGGGCCGAGAGCGGCATGGCCTGGGTCGACGCGCCGCTGTCAGGGGGCGCGCCTGCCGCATTGGAGGGGCGGCTGACCCTGATGATCGGCGGCGAGGAGCAAGCTGTGGAGCACGCGAGACCCGTGCTCGCCGATCTCGCTGCCAACATGACGCATATGGGGCCGGCGGGCGCCGGTCAGACGACCAAGCTGATCAACCAGGTCCTCTGCGCGTGCAACTTCCTGGCGGTTGCCGAGGCGACGCGGCTGGCGCAGGACGCGGGGGTGGACGCAACGCGAGTTCCGGCCGCGCTCGCTGGCGGGCGCGCCGATTCGCGTATCCTGCAGGAGTTCATGGCCAAGATGGCCGCGTTCGACTATTCGCCGACCGGACGCATCGACAATATGCTGAAGGACCTCGAGGCGGCACAGCGCTTCGCTGCAGCGCTCAGAACCCCGATGCCGCTCACGGGCTTGGTGACGGAGCTTCACCGCATCATGGTCGCCGCGGGAATAGGGCCCGAGGACAACGCCGCCTACATGAAGGTGTTCGATTTCGGGCGCGGCGCATCGGCCGGTGCTTCGAACAACCAAGGAGGAGCGTCAGAGTAGCGTCGGAAGCCGAAGGGATATAGGGCGTGCGGGTCAGCCGCGGTCGGATCCCAGCCATGTGCCGATCACGTCCACCGATTGCGTCGACACTCCGGTGAGCTTCCCGCCCGGCTGCGTGAGATTCAGGACAAGTCCAGTGCGAACCGCATCTACATTACAGAACACGATCGGGATCGTCTGCGTTGCGTCAACAGTCGGGTGGGTAAGGTACATCAGCGCACCAATGTCAATGTGAACGGGCCGTCCTGCAGGATGCGAAGTCCGTGAGGATATGTTACCCTGTGCCGTCATTCCGGAGTTCTCCCGCCCGCTCTCTTGCTGAGAGCACCTCGCGGGGCAGCCGGGGAGGTGGCAATGCCCGAAGTCAGCTGGTCCATAAAGGGACGCGAATTCATTCATTGCAACTGCGCCTATGGTTGCCCTTGCCAGTTCAATGCGCGGCCAACCCACGGGAGCTGTCATGCAATCGGGGGCATCGAGATCGCGGAAGGCCATCACGGCAACACGAAACTCGATGGCCTCCGGATAGCTTGTGTCCTTTCCTGGCCTGGCGCCATTCACGAAGGTAGGGGTCATGCCACGCCCATCGTCGACGAGCGAGCGACGCCCGAACAGCGCGAGGCGCTCCTGCGCATCATGAGCGGCGAGGATACCGAGCCCGGGGCCACATTCTTCCAGGTGTTTGCCACGACTTATGAGCAGGTCAACGAGCCGATCTTCGCCAGGATCGACTTCGAAGTTGACGTGGACGGCCGCACGGCGCGCCTGCAGGTGCCTGAGGTTATCGACGCGAGGGGCGAGCCGATCCTCAACCCGGTCACTGCTGAACCGCACCGGGCGCGCATCAATCTGCCGAACGGCTTCGAATACACCGTTGCGGAAGTGGGGCGTGGCCGGGCAACAGTAACCGGTGCGATCTCATTCGAACTCGAGAACTCGCACGCACACTTCGCCGATCTCCACATGACCGAGAAAGGCGTGGTCCGTCCTACCCGATGAGCGACGCCGCTCTTGAGACCATTCTTCGGCGCGACCGAGCGGTGGTCCTCGCAGCGCTGATCGCGGTCGCTGCTCTGGCCTGGGCTTATGTTGTGCGTCTTGCGACGACGATGCATCTCAACCCGGCCGCCATGAGCGGCATGTCCGGGATGAACATGGCCGGGAATGAACAGGCCATGGTCCACCCGGGCTTGCGCTCGTGGGGCGCAGTCGACTTCCTATTTATGTTCTCCATGTGGGCGGTGATGATGGTCGGCATGATGCTGCCGTCGGCTGCCCCGATGATCCTCATCTATGCTCGCGTTGCACGCCAAGCGGTGGCACAGGGTAAGCCCTTCGCCACCACTGCCTGGTTTGCCAGCGGCTATCTCCTCGCGTGGACCGCTTTCGCGCTCGTTGCCACGCTAGCGCAATGGGCGCTCGAGAGCGCGCTCCTCCTAACCCCGGCCATGGCAAGCGCAACCGGCGTCTTTGGTGGAATCGTGCTGATCGCAGCGGGGATTTACCAGTGGACTCCGCTGAAGGAGACCTGCCTGCGCCAGTGCCAAACCCCGCTGATCTTCATCCAGCGGCATGGTGGGTTCCGGCGCGAACCCGGCGGTTCGCTGACGCTTGGAGTCCAGCATGGCCTCTATTGTATCGGATGCTGCTGGGCCCTGATGGCGCTGCTCTTCGTTGGTGGCGTCATGAACCTGTTGTGGATTTCCGGGATCGCAATCCTTGTCTTTGTTGAGAAGCTTGTTCCGGCGGGTCGCTTGATCCCGCGGTTTTCCGGTGCCGGCCTCGTTGGCGCAGGCGCTTTGCTCCTGATCTCCGGAGCGTCACCGTCGATCCTATCGTGAGGTTTCAGATCCGCTGCGGCGGAGTGTCGACGGGAAGGACCGAGCGGCCGAGGAAAGCGCAAGCAGCAAGATCGCAGCGATGGGGTCTGCCACGGAAATGAAAAGGGCCGCCTGGAGGCGGCCCATCGATGAACCGGCGAGGAGCGGCTCAGTAGTCCATTCCCATGCCGCCCATGCCGCCGCCCGGCATGGCCGGAGCGGTCTCCTTCTTCGGAGCCTCGGCGACCATGGCTTCGGTCGTGATCAGGAGGCCGGCCACGGAGGCCGCATCCTGGAGGGCCGCACGCACGACCTTCGCCGGATCGACGATGCCGGCCTGGAGCATGTCCACGAACTCCTCCGTCTGGGCGTTGAAGCCGTAAGTCGCCGACTTGTTGTCGTTGATCTTGCCGACCACGATCGAGCCCTCGACGCCGGAGTTCTCGGCGATCTGGCGGATCGGAGCCTCGAGCGCCTTGAGGACGATATTGATGCCCGCCTGAACGTCCGGGTTGTCGGTGGTCAGTTTCTGAACCGCGGCCTTGGCCCGCAGGAGCGCGACGCCGCCGCCCGGAACGATCCCCTCTTCCACTGCCGCCTTGGTCGCATGCATGGCGTCTTCGACGCGGTCCTTCCTCTCCTTCACCTCGATTTCCGTCGAGCCGCCGACGCGGATGATCGCCACGCCGCCCGCGAGCTTCGCCAGGCGCTCCTGCAGCTTCTCGCGGTCGTAGTCCGAGGTCGTCTCCTCGATCTGCGCCTTGATCTGCTGGATGCGGGCCTCGATCGCCTCCCGCTTGCCGGCGCCGTCGACGATGGTGGTGGTCTCCTTCTCGATTCGCACACGCTTGGCGCGGCCCAGCATGTCCAGGGTCACGTTCTCGAGCTTGATGCCGAGGTCCTCGGAGATGGTCTGGCCGGCGGTGAGGACGGCGATGTCCTCCAGCATGGCCTTGCGGCGGTCGCCGAAGCCCGGCGCCTTTACGGCGGCAACCTTCAGACCGCCGCGGAGCTTGTTGACGACCAGGGTCGCCAAAGCCTCGCCTTCGATATCCTCGGCGATGATGAGGAGCGGCTTGCCGCTCTGCACCGCGGCCTCGAGGATCGGCAGGAGCGATTGAAGCGAAGAGAGCTTCTTCTCGTGGATGAGGATGTAGACGTCCTCGAGCTCGGCCACCATCTTCTCGGCGTTGGTGATGAAGTAGGGCGAGAGATAGCCGCGGTCGAACTGCATGCCCTCGACCACGTCGAGTTCTGTCGACGCGGTTTTCGCCTCCTCGACCGTGATCACGCCCTCGTTGCCGACCTTCTGCATGGCCTGGGCCAGCATCTGGCCGATTTCGGCATCGCCATTCGCGGAAATGGTGCCGACCTGGGCGATCTCGTCGTTGGTGGAGACTTTCTTGGCGCGGGCCTTGAGGTCCGCCACGACTGCCTCGACGGCGAGATCGACGCCGCGCTTGAGGTCCATCGGGTTCATGCCGGCGGCGACCGCCTTGGCGCCCTCGCGCACGATCGCATGGGCGAGCACGGTCGCGGTCGTGGTGCCGTCGCCGGCGACGGTGCTGGTCTTGGTCGCGACCTCGCGCACCATCTGGGCGCCCATGTTCTCGAACTTGTCGGAAAGCTCGATCTCCTTGGCGACGGTGACGCCGTCCTTGGTGATGCGGGGCGCGCCGAAGCTCTTCTCGAGCACGACGTTGCGGCCCTTCGGGCCAAGCGTCACCTTCACCGCATTGGCGAGGATGTCGACCCCGCGCAGCATCCGGTCGCGTGCATCGGTCGAAAACTTCACGTCTTTCGCAGCCATCGTCTCAACTCCTGTTTGTTCTTGTGCGTCCGGTCGAGGCCTGTCAGGCCGCCTTCTTCGAGGCGGCGGTCTGTTCGATCACGCCCATGATGTCGGATTCCTTCATGATCAGGAGGTCCTGACCGTCGATCCGCACCTCGGAGCCGGACCACTTGCCGAACAGGACGCGGTCGCCGACCTTCACGTCGAGCGGCACGATCTTGCCGCTCTCGTCGCGGGCGCCGGGGCCGACGGCGACGATCTCGCCTTCCTGCGGCTTCTCCTTGGCGGTGTCGGGGATGATGATGCCGCCCTTCGTCTTCTCCTCGGCGTCGATGCGGCGGACGACGACACGGTCGTGCAGCGGACGAAATGCCATGATGGAGCCTCCTTCTTGCGTTCTGGAACCGGTTCTGGCCGACCCCGGCGCCGAGCGTCGTTTGGCACTCGGCGCACGCGAGTGCTAACAGCACGGATACCCCGAACCTCACCGCAGGGCAAGCCCATCCTGCGTCCGGATGAACGTGTGCAAGGGTTCGGAATCGGACCTCCTGGTTCCCACCTGCTGCTCATGTGACTTTAGTCCGTGCCCTTGCCGCGGTTCCCGCGTGGTTACAGTTTCCCGCCGCCGCTGCCGAGCGCTTGGCTCAACCCCATTTCGTCGGGCAGGAACGCGTCGTCGACCCAGCTCCGACCGGCTCCGTGCAACTCGGCGTATTCTCCGCAACTCCGGTCGACGCGCGTCAATCGTAGTAACATCCCGGTTCCGCCCTTCCTGAAAAGTGAGGTTGATCTCGCCTGTCGTTTCGTGCGACACGGGTGCGAACGAACGCCGCAAATGGTTTCTTGCTGTTCCACCAACGGGAAAACCGCCCGATGTGACTTCCCGTCGGGCGGGTGAGGATCAATAAGGGTCGTGCGGGTCGTGCGTACGCGAGAGTGGTTCACGGGTCGTTGACGTTGCTTGCCCTGGCTCTCGGGCGTGTTTGTTGCCCGCGGCGAGCTCCTCAAATTCTCGGCAATTGACTCACGGAGGATTCATCCAATCCTGCCATCGTTCGCCTGGGGCCAAGGCGGGACGATCAATGGGCATTCACGACCGTGCCTGGCTCGGCCGAGCAATTGAACGCGTGTGTCAGCGCGCCGCCAGGCGCACGGATAGGATCGACGGTGACCCGCAAGCGCCAGACCATCTCTCGTGGTGGCTACCGCTGGTGATCGGCTCGGGAGCGGTGGCAACGCTTCTCTGGGTTCTGATTGTGGGCTGGTACGTCGTGCGCCTTGGCGCGGATCTCATCGGCTGGCTTTCGGGCTAGACTTTTTCTCAACTGGGCGCGCCGTTCGATGCGGAACACCGGATCCACTTGTCCGCACGATGCACTGGCGTCGGACTTCAGCACGGTTCGCCAGATAGGCAGTCTCTGCAGCGGCCTTCGCGACCCGGATGCCGCTCGATCCATGTTCAGGCGTGGACCGAAGCCTGTTTCCAGATACCGCTCTTGCGGCGCAATCTCATTCTCGTCCGAGAGGTGCACCAGCACGGCCACAAGTCGCCCGTCGGCAAAGACGAGCATCCAATGCTCATCAAGACCTGTCGCAATCCGGACAGGTTGGAGGGTGAAGGTCACGGCTTAGCCCACGTCGAGGGGCGGCCGACCTGGATCCATGTTATGCTTGACCGTTAACGGGTCCGATGCTCGAGCGGCGGTTTCGCGAAAGCGAAACGATAGCCGCCGCCGCGATGGTTAGGCCGAGGAGTCGATCCGTGCCCGATCCGACCTTGTGGGGATTGTTCGTGGCGGCATCGGTGGTGCTGCTGCTGACGCCCGGCCCTGCCGTGCTCTTCATCGTGGCGCGCTCTGTCGAGCAGGGGCGGGCAGCCGGGTTCGTCTCGGTGCTCGGGATCCATCTCGGCACCGTCGTCCACATCGTCGCGGCGGCGGTCGGGCTCTCGGCCCTGCTCGTGTCGTCGGCGCTCGCCTTCGCGGTCGTCAAGTATCTCGGCGCCGCCTATCTCGTCTGGATCGGCATCCGCACCCTCATGGCCAAGGATCCCGATCCCGGAGTGTCCGTGGTCCCGGGCGAGCCCATGAACCGCGTCTTTCGCGACGGGTTCGTGGTCAACCTCCTCAATCCGAAGACGGCGATCTTCTTCCTCGCCTTCCTGCCGCAATTCGTCGATCCCGCGCATGGCGCGGTGCATTGGCAGATCCTCATTCTCGGCCTCACTTTCATGGGCCTCGGCATCATCAGCGACGGGATGTTCGCGCTCGTGGCGGGGGCAGCGGGCGATTTCCTCCGCCGCAACAGACGCTTCCTGCGCTTCCAGCGCTGGTTCGCCGGCACCTCGTTCATCGGCCTTGGGGTCACTGCAGCCCTGGCGACGCGCAAATGACTCGGCCCGAGTGCAACCGGACGAACGAACGATCAACCGGCCGCTGCAAGCTGCCCAGAACCGGGGCGCTTACAGATCCCTTTCGGCGAGTTCGCGGAACTCGTCGGGAACCGACCTGGAGGTGCCCAGCGCCACCGACCCGTATCCGACGGCTTTCCACCCGAACCGATCGCGGATCCTGTCGACGGCGCGGTCGGCCAGCCAGCGCGCCGTGCCCCTTCTCGTCCCGGGGCGGCGTTGCTCGTCGGCAAGTCCGAGCGGGAGATCCAACTGCAGGCCCTCGCGCTTCTCCAGATTCGACACCGAGATCGCCAGCAGCGAGATGGTTTTCTCCTCAGGGTGACTGGCCAGGATGTTCCGCACCAGGTCCTCGGCGACCTCTGCCAGGATCGCAGTCGCCGAAACCGGCGCCGGCAGCGTCACCGATCGCGTGACCGAATGAAGATCGGCGAACCGGACCCGCACCGTCACGGTCCGACCGGGCCGCGATTTCGCTCGCAGCCGGGTCGCGACCCTGTCCGCAAGGAGACGGAGAGCGGGTCGGACAATGCGCGCTTCGGCAGGCTTCCTGCCGAGCGCCGACTGGGCGCCGGCGGATCGTGCTCGGCGGTGCGTCTTGATGTCCCGGGAATCGCGATTCCACGCCAGCGCCGCCAACTTGGTCCCCAGCGCCCGGCCAAGCAATCCCTGCAAGGACCGCCCCGGGGTCTCCGCCAGTTGCCCGATGGTGAATACACCGGTTGCGTCGAGCCGCGCCTTGGTGACCGGGCCCACTCCCCACATCAGCTCGACCGGCAGGTCATGCAGGAATTCGAGCTCTGTCTCGGGATCGACGACGACGAGCCCGTCGGGCTTGGCGACCTGCGAAGCGATCTTCGCCAGGTGTTTGGTGCGCGCCACCCCGATCGAGATCGGCAGTCCGAGCTCCGCTCGCACGCGGCCCCGAATCGGCCTTTGCGATTTCGGCCGGCGGCCCGAAGAGGTGAACCGAGCCGGCAACATCCGCAAAGGCCTCGTCGATGGAGATTCGCTCGACAAGAGGCGTAAAATCACCCAGGACCCCAATCGCGGCATCGCCGAGACGCCGGTACTCCTTGAAATGCCCCCCGACGAACAGGAGTTGCGGACAGAGCTCGCGCGCCCGCCGTCCCGGCATCCCGCCGCGGACGCCGAAGGCCTTGGCTTCGTAGGAAGCGGCCAGCACGACACCGCCGCCGACCGCGATGGGCTTGCCGCGCAGCGAAGGGTCGAGGAGCTGCTCGACCGAGGCATAGAAGGCGTCGAGATCCGCATGGAGGATGGTGGCCATCGCTTGCATCGACAGTTCCCCGCACGCTCCGCACGACAGCCGCCCCGCGTTCGAGAACATAAGAGGAACATTCGAGGGCCGCTGTCAAGCCGGGAGCGCAACGGCCCGCGCCTCGTGAGAACGAAGTTTCGTTCCTCCTCGCGCTCGTACCGCAAGCACGACCCGAACCGGCCCTTGCAGATGCGGCCCGCGAAGGGCGGAAACTTTCGTCTGGTGAGGCGCTCACGGGCGCCGGAACCCGGCTACCCTGTCCTCGCTCTCGAGAGTTCTCTCGCCGGATCGCCGTGCCTCCGTATGCGACGGGCTCCGTTGAAAAGGCAGCGCTGCTCAGATAAGGAACGCAACGGACGATACCGATCTCATCAACCCGTTTTACTGGCTTGCCGGCGCTGTTGGATTAGACGGTCGTGCGCGGCCGGGACCACGAGGGCAGCGCGATGAAGGATTGGAAGCTTCCTTGGGAAGGCGGGTGCATGTGCGGCGGGATCCGCTTTCGCGTCGGCGCGCCCCCTCTGCTGACGATGGCCTGTCATTGCACCGGCTGCCGGAAGCTGAGCGCCAGCGCGTTCTCGCTGACCATGGCTGTGCCCAGCGATGGCTTTGCCGTCACGCGCGGCGAGCCGGTGGCCGGCGGCATGCATGGCCCGCACCGGCAGCTCTACTGCCCGCACTGCAAGAACTGGATGTTCACGCATCCCCACGGCATGGACTTCTTCGTCAATGTTCGTGCCACCATGCTGGACGAGCACAGCTGGTACGTGCCGTTCGTGGAAGTCTTCACCTCGGAAAAGCTGCCATGGGCTGCGACGGCCGCCGTGCACAGCTTCGCCACGCAACCTGATCTTGAAGGATACGCGCCTCTGGTCGAGGCTTTCGCCCGCGAAGGGGCGCGTCCAGGCTGAGGAGGCGAGAACATCGCTTCGGCACAGGGAAGGCGAGGTCCTGCTGTCAAAACGACCGCTCCGGGCGCAATTCCGGACGCTCCGCCATGAAAGGTAGTAACCCGACAGGCAGCATCGCTCTACGCAGATCATGTCCCCTCCCGTCACACTCCGTCGCCTCGAGCCCGCCGACGTCCCGCTGCTTCGCAAGCTGAACGTCCTGTTCGGCCATGCATTCGCCGACCGCGAGACGTACGCGGCGGAGCCACCGAGCGACGCCTACCTGGAAGGCCTGCTCGCGAAGGAGCACGTCGTCGCGATCGTGGCGTTGGCGGGCGAAGAGGTCTTGGGCGGGCTCGTCGCCTACGAACTCGACAAGTTCGAGAGAGCGCGGCGCGAAATGTATATCTACGACCTTGCAGTCCGTGCGGAGCATCGACGACGCCGCGTCGCCACTGCTCTTATCGAGCACTTGCGCGAGATCGCCGCTCGACGCGGCGCATGGGTCATCTACGTGCAGGCCGATCACGGTGACGACCCGGCCATCGCGCTTTACGAGAAGCTCGGGGTTCGCGAGGACTTGCTCCATTTCGATATCCGGGTCGAGAGGTTCACCGGCGGCGGCGACCCGCCGCCGGTCGTTTCTCATGGGGATGACGAGTGAAGGAGGGATCGCGTGCCGCTGGGGACGCTTCAGGTCCGGCAAGGCGCGTGCAGATTACATTCAGGACATGTGCGGCGCAACACAACGGCAATACGTCCGGCTTAGTAACGTTCCCGCCAAAGGAACCGTCCGATGCGCTCGCTCCCCGTCATCTTCATGTCCCTCCTCGCCGGCATCTTTGCGGCCTCGTCCGGGACTCTCGCCCTTGCGGGCACGCCTGCTGGCGCCCGCAAGTCGGTCGCCATGCCCTATGCGGACTGCCTAGCGATCCTCGACGAGGCGGTTCGCGAGGCGGGCGCGGGGAGCGTGGACGTCGCGCGCACGCCGGACGAGCGGAGCGTCCGGATCGAGGCGGCCGACGGCTTCGTGATCGTGTCCTGCAGCCGGAGCAGCAACACACTTACCCTCGTGGGCGTCAGGCAGGCTGAACCCGCCGTAACGGCTTCCCGCTAGCGCATCGTGCGGAAAAGTGGACCCGGTTTTCCGCGCAGAACGATGCGCTGCTTGCAAAAGGGGAGCATCGGATGGATCCCAAAAGTGGGGTCCACTTTTGGGTCCGATGCGCGCATCGTGCGGAAAAGTGGACCCGGTTTTCCGCGTTGAACGATGCGCTGCTCTCAAAGGGTGAGCATCGGATGGATCCCAAAAGTGGATTCCGCTTTTGGGTCCGATGCTCCAGAGAACGGCGACGGCCTGCCGGTCCGGGCGCGCGACGTCCGGTCCCTCGGCGGTGAACCGGGTCGGCCGGTCCGACAGGGCTGTCGCACAATCGTCCGGTCTGCCGCGAGACGCACGTTCTACCGCAGCATGCGGTTCCTGTGATACACTGAGAGCCGATGCCGGCGCTTGCGGGACGGCGCGCTCGCGCGGCTCCGCGGCAGGGGCGGGACCGTCGAACGAGAGGCAGTCACGATCCTGCGCAACGACTCCTCGACCAGCCATGCCGCCGCCATCGAAGATGGATGCGCGACCGGCAGTCGCGAGCGGTGAGGTCATATCATGGCAGGGCACTTCAATGGACTACTCGCCGCAGCATGCGCCGCTGCGGTCCTCGTTTCCGACTGTCGGATGGCTTCGGCACAGGAGACGCCGGCGCAGATCCTCGCGGCGCAACTGCGGCGGCAGGGCCATCGCTGCGATGCGCCTGTGACGGCCGAGCGGGACAGCCAGCTTTCGAAGCCGGACGAGGCCGCTTGGATTCTCAAATGCGTCAACGCATCCTACCGGATGCGCCTCATTCCCGACATGGCGGCCCGTATCGAGCAGCTTGAGTGACGCCGCGTCGGACTTCGATATGCGGCCGGCCCATTCCTGGAGCATCGCGTCTGGGCAAGACCGCTCGCGGTCCGGTTGAGCGAGCCGGCCGGTACGACGATTCCCGGGTCCAGGAAGCTGCGAGGCTGGATCCGCAGATCCAGCGGACTTCCCGGTTGCCGCCGACTTTGCGCGTCGGCCTTGGGGGATGAGACCAGCGACATGGCCGCGGTCAGCAAGGCGAGCGTGGTGCGCCTCGATCCCGCACATTGTTAGAACCGGATGCCGAGCCCGAGCACGGGCCCGTGCTGGAGCATGTCGAACTCGTAGCGCGTGCGGCCGAAGCCTTGCGCGTAATCGACGTAAAGAGCGCGGTAGCCGATGATGCCCGAGAACGTCGTGCCCTGCCAGGCGGCGAAGTCGAAACCGTAGCCCCCGATGGCCTGCCAGGAGAAATCGCTGCCGACGCCGAACCCGCCGATGTCGCCGCGCAGGAAGAGCTCATGGCCGGGCGCCACCGCGTAGCGCAGGCGCGCCCCGATGACCGGGTCGAGCCAGTCGACCGAGCCGGAGCGGGCGACCGCACGGCCGCGCTCGAGGCTCAAGTCGCCGATATCGACGGTCCCGACGAGGCTGAACGAGACGTCCGCCTCCTGGTACCAGTAGCGGGCCCCGCCGAGGACGTCGAAGGAGAGCGGCCCGAAGCGCGCCACCTCGTAGGAAGCACCGGCCTCGACGATGGCCATCTCGAGATCGAGCCCGAGCGCGGCCCCGAGCGTACCGACGATCCCCGGCGCGGCGGAGCGGCTCCTGACGGTGTCGCCCGACAGCGCGACCTTGCTCCAGACGAGGTCCGTATAGACGGAGGCGGGCCCGTTGCGGGCGATGAACGTGCCCATCAGGGCGACGAGTGTGTCGCTCTTCTCGACGATGTCGATGAAGCCGGCGTCGACCTTCGCGCTCCGGCCCCTGACGGTCTGGGTGCCGTCCAGCGCGGTGAGCCAGCCGTAGGGAACGAAGGTGAAGGTCCACCCCGATGGGGCCGCGACAGGGGCAACGGCGGGCGGAGAGGGCGGAGGCAGGTCGGCGGCGAGCGCGGCTCCGGCCATTCCGAACAGGAGGCCGAGCGGCACCGGCACGGCGCGGCGAAACAGGCGTGCGACCGCGTGCATCATTCCCCTCGATCCCTCTCGGACTCCCTCGAAAGTCCGAGTTGTTCGGGAACGGCAGGCCGATCATATCGGCGACCGGATCTTGCGCTCCCTTCGCGAAATCGTGTCGCCTCGGACCGACCCCGGCCGATGCGAGCGTGGCCGTGCCGGCAATCATTCCAGGACCGCCAGCTCGCCCTCCTTCATTCAATCAGGACCCTGCACTTCGCTCCACACGGAAGTTGGCGGCTCCGCACGGCCGGACGGCCAGTGTTGCCATCGGAGCACTCCGTAACTCTCCTGATGGAGCGCGTGCCCGAGGAAGGCCCATCCGGTCTGGAGCCTGGAGGGCTCGCCGCTCTATCCATAGACGGCATTCCTGATGTCGGTCGGAAACGCGCCGGCCATCCCCTCGAACGCGGTGTTGGTGAGCGCGACGACGGAAAGGCCGTTGGCGCGGTCGACGAACCAGTTGTGGCCGTAGGCTCCGCCCCACTGCAGGGTGCCGGACGCCTGCGGTGTGCCGGTCGGCGCGGGATCGACCAGCACCGCCCAACCATAGCCGAAGCCCCAGCCCGGACCTTGCGTCCCCGCCTGCGGCCCGACCTGATCCGTGGCCATCGCTTCGACCGTCTTGCGGTCAAGGATCGGTGCGCCGCCGGTGCGGATCGCTTCCAGAAAGCGCAGAATGTCGCCCGCCGTGCCCGCCATGCCGGCGCCGCCCGAGGGATAGGACCGGGCATCGAGAATGCGAGACGGTGCGAAAGTCGCGGCAAGCCCGTAGAGAGGAACCGCAATGCCGTCCGTCATCAGCACCGGCTCGGGATCACCATCCGCGTAGGCTTTGGCCAGCCGGGACGGATCGCGGACAGAAAAATCCGTGTCTTCCAGCCCGAGCGGAGCCGTCACCTTTTCTCGCACGATCTCCGGCAGGCTCCGGCCTTCGACCTTCTCCAGAACGCCGCCGAGCACGTCGAGGCCGAGCGAATATCGCCAGCCTGTGCTCGGGGCGAAGGCCAATGGTGCGGCGGCGAGGCGGGACAGGTTTTCGTCCAGCGAGAGGCCGGGCCGGTCGAGGCCGTCCGACACGTTCAGCTTGTGATACGGCCCGTCAGACGGTTCAAGGAACCCATAGCCGAGTCCTGAGGTATGGGTGAGCAGGTGATGGATGGTGATCTCCGGCGTCGAACCGTCCGGCAAGGCAGGCCGGAAGTCCGGCAGCCATTGCGTCACCGGCACATGGAGGGCGAGCCGCCCATCTTCCACGAGGCGCATCACCGTGGCCGTGACGATGGGCTTTGCGATGGAGGCAAGGCGGAAGATCGCGTCTTCGCGCATCGCCGTCCGGGATTCGCGGTCCGCATACCCGGCGGCGCGGCGATAAGCGATCTCGCCATGCTGCGCGACGAGCACGACCGCGCCGACAATGCGCCGCTCGGCGAGGGCCTTGTCGATTGTGGCGGCGATGCGGGCGGATGCTTGGGAAAAATCGGGAAGACTCATGCGGGGCGACGTCCTATAATCACAATGACCATTCCGGAATAACGCGCTTGGAACGATGATTCAAGAGTGACCGTTGTGAAAAATAACAAGACCGCACCGCGACCGCGCGGCCGCCCCCGCGCCTTCGATCGTGACGAGGTGCTGGTGAAGGCAGCGGAGACCTTCTGGCGATCGGGCTATGAGGGTGCTTCCATCGCCGACCTGACGGCGGCGATGGGCATCACGCCGCAAAGCCTCTATGCGGCCTTCACGTCCAAGGCCGATCTCTATTGTGAGGCGCTGGCGTGGTATCTGACACACGTCGGAGCCTCGACCGCTCGCGCGCTGGAAGAAGCCGACGTGACGGCGGCGCTGGCGCGCGTGCTTCTCGAATCCGCGCGGGAGTTCACCCGCCCCGGACGGCCTCATGGCTGCATGGTCTCGACCGCCGTGCTGACCTGCGCGGCGGAGAACGCGCCGGTCGCGCGTCATGTGTCCGGCCTGCGCAACGAAATGCTCGACGCACTGAAGGCGCGTATCGAGCGTGGCATCGCCGAGGGTCAATTGCGGCCGGCGACCGATGCGGAAGCCCTTGCACGCTTCGTCGGCGCAACGATCCAGGGCATGTCCGTTCAGGCGCACGACGGTGCGTCCAAGGCGGCCTTGCTGGCCATTGCCGACTTTGCCATTTCCGAGATCGAGCGTAACCGCGTCTGAGATCGCCCAATGTGCCGTGACGTCTCGGAAGGAAGCGTCCGGGTACTGCCGCAGCTTGATGAGCTGGCCCATCGTCGCGGCGCGCTCTGCGCCGGGAGCGTCGGCGCCGCCTCGCCCCGGTCCGCACCAGAGGCGCGCCTCTGTGCTCGGAAGTCGAGGGCTGCCTGATAGAGCATCGGATGGACCCAAAAAATGAGTCCCCCTTTTGGGATCCATCCGATGCTCACCTTATGGAAAACAGCGCATCGTTCGGCGCGGAAAACCGGGTACACTTCTCTGCACGTTGCGCCAGGAGGCCCACATGAAAGCATGCACTCTCGCGTCCGCGCTGTTGTTCGGTTCCTTGTGCGGCTCCGCCACTGCGCAACAGCTCCCCCGTTTCAACATCGAGGCGACGTGCCGGACCGCGCAGGCCCTGACCGCGGAGGATCGCGATCCGGTTCAGGGCTGCATGCGGGACGAGGCCGACGCCGAGCGGCAGCTTCAGGCGATCTGGAGCAGTGCGTCCGCAGCCCACCGGCAAACCTGCGCGGCGGAGACCCAGGTCGCCGGGCCGCCGAGCTACGTCGAAGTGCTCACGTGCCTCCAGATGCAACAGGGCACCGCCTCCACGGCACCGCCGCGCCGTCGCCGGCAGCCGTGACGGTCGCGGAGCGCGAACGCCGCTTCCGCCCGCCTCAGCTCGGCAGGCCCGCCTTGGCGAGGCCCTCGCGGTAATGGTCCCGATCGGCCTCGTGCTTGTAGTGCAGCGTCTGGAGATAGGCTTCGATCGAAAAGGCGGGCTCGCGGCTGAGGACCTCCCGCGCGTGCGCGGCCGCGGCGGTGGTGTTGCCGAGCTGCGCTAAGGATGCCGCCAGGAACGCGTGGTGCGTGTGATCGGGTGCGGAGATCCGGCTGAAGGCTTCGATCGCCTCGGCATAGGACCGGGCGGTATAGAGAGCCCTGCCGAGGTGGTTCCAGAAGCGCTCCGGATGATAGGGATTGAGGCGCATCGCCTTGCGGATCCACTCGATGCCTTCCTGGGGCCGTCCCATCCAGGTCAGCATCTCGCCCTGCTGGACGACGATCAGGTCGTTGTTCGGGTTGAGACTGAGCGCTCGCTCCTGGTGATGGACCGCCTTTTCGTGGTTGTGGGAGGTGAGGTGCAGCGCCGCCAGGATCCGGTGGACGTCCGCATCGTTGTCGTCGAGCGAGAGGGCGATCTGGAGCTCGCGGGCAATCTCGTTCCAGGTCGCGTCCTTGTCCTCGCACCAGCCGTACACCCAGCGCTGCCCGAGCACGCAGCCCCTCCAGGCGTGGGCATGCGCGTATTTCGGATCGAGCTCGATCGCCCGGTCCAGCATGCGGAGCGCTTCGGCGTTCGCGTCCCTCGCCGACCAATGGTGGAGCACCTTGCCGGTGAGCACGTACTCGTATGCCGCCATGTTCTCCGTGCGCTTGCGCTTGGCCCGATCCTGCGTTGCCGCTTCGACCCGCCCGCGCAGGGTCGCGACGATCGCCGACGTGATCTCGTCCTGGATCGCGAAGATGTCTTCCAGCTCGCGGTCGTAGCGTTCGGCCCAGATGTGGGTGTCGGTTTCCGCATCGATCAGCTGGACCGTGACCCGCACGCGGTTCAAAGCCTTCCTGACGCTCCCTTCCAGCACGTAGTCGACCCCGAACTCCCGGGCGACGGCCTGCACGTTCACGGCCTTGTTCTTGTGCACGAACACGGAATTGCGGGAGATCACGAGCAGGTCGCGGAAGCGCGACAGCTCCGTCAGGATGTCCTCCGTCAGTCCGTCCGCGAAGAATTCCTGCTCCGCTTCGCCGCTCATGTTGGCGAACGGGAGCACGGCGATCGAAGGGCAGCGAGGCGCGGTCCTCGGCGCAGGCACCGCGGTCTCCGGCGTCGAGGCCTTCTCCGCGTCGAGCGAGACCCGGTACACCCGGACGGGCCTGACGATGTTCTTCAACGTCTTCTCGCCGAGATCCGCAAACTCGAGGTCGTCGAGGCGGGGCGCGACCTGGTCCCGCACCGCGGCGGACACGTAGATGTCCCCGGGCTCCGCCAGCGCCTCCATCCGGGCGGCGACGTTGACGCCGTCCCCGAACAGATCGTTGCCCTCCACGATCACGTCGCCGACATTGATCCCGATCCGGAATTGGATCATCCGGGCCGGCGACACATCCGCGTTGCGCCTCGCCATCCTGCGTTGGATCTCCGCGGCGCACTGAACCGCGTCCGTCACGCTGTGAAACTCGACCAGCAGGCCATCGCCCGTGGTCTTGATGATCCGTCCCTTGTTCTTGGAGATGGCAGGGTCGATCAGCTCGAGCCGGTGCGTCTTGAGCCGCGCGAGAGTGCCCGCCTCGTCGACCTCCATCAGCCGGCTGTAGCCGACGACATCCGCGGCCAAGATGGCAGCGAGCCTGCGTTCGACCTCTGGTTCCTTCATGGGGTCCTCGCTCGTACGCGCCCCATTTTCGATTTTCGGAGAGTATAGCCCGGCACGAACCTGACTCAAACGGGTCGCTCCCGCCGCCTCGATGGAGCGGACCGAACTTGGCCGACGGCGTCGCCGCCGGGACTCGCAAAGTTGAGAGGCACTTGCGAGAGGGACTTGCGAGAGGGACTTGGAAGTGAGAGGGAGCCGGCGCCTATTCTGCGGACGGAAATGCACCGCAGCGGTGAAGGGCTCGTCATGTATCTTGCCCGATTTTCCTACAACGTTCTGCCGATCGACCGGAAGCGCGCGGTCGACTTCATCCGCCGAGAGGTCGATGCCGCCCGGTCGCAGGGCCTTCGGGCCCAGCTCCTCGTTCCCCTGACGCGCGGCCATGGCGACCCGGCCCTCCAGTTCGAGATCGAACTCACCACACTCGATCAACTCGAGCAGTTCCGCCACCGCGGTGCCGGATCGGACCGCGACACGGCGAACTGGATGCAGGCCTTCAGCGAGATCCTGACGTCGCCGCCGCTGGTCGAAATCCTCAAGGTGGACGAGAACCCGGACCCGCACTCCGCATAGGGCTGCCATCGGAACGCCCGCCTCCCAGGCGTCCTCCTAGAGTGAAACGTTCACGCAGCCGCGCGTTCGGCGAGGGTTGCTTCGAAGCCGAGCTCGTCGAGCCGGCGGGCGAGGCGAGCGGCCAGCCGGGTGCGAACTTCGAATCGGTTCTCCCTACCCTCGATCACACCCTCGATAGGCGTTGCCGTTTTATCGATAAAAACGTTTACACATCGGAGAAAAGATTTATTTTTGCCCTGTCGCTACGGCACATGGCACGCAGAATCGCCGGGCCCGCGACGAGGAAACGCTAGACCGAGGAGCAGGTCATGAGCTGGGTCAGAAGTGTGATTGGAGCAGCCGTAGGCGCTACCGTGGCGGCGGCGGCGTTCGTCTCGCCCGCGTCTGCGCAAGGATCGAAAGTGCAGGTCGCCCTGGGCGACACCCTATCGGTTGAGACCCTCGCCTATCTCGTCGCCCTCGAGCGGGCGAAGGAACGCGGCGTCGACTACGATCTGACGTCGTTCGCCAAGGAGGATCTGGCGATCCAGGCCGTCGTCAACGGCCAGGCGGATCTCGGGATCGGGACGCCCTATTCGGTGGCACAGAAATCGAAGGCGCCGCTCCGCGGGCTGTTCCAGGTCACGCGGCTCGTCTTCTTCGCCGTCGCGGACAAGTCGTACAAGACCTGGAAGGACCTCGACGGCCAGCCGATGACGTTCCACGCCCGCGGGACCGGCACGGAAGCCATCGGCAACATCCTCGCCGACAAGCACGCCATCAAGTTCGGCCAGCGCAACTACGTCGCCGGCTCCGAGAATCGGGTCGTCGCCATGATGAACGGCCAGATCAAGGCCACGATCCTCGACCTCCCGAACAAGAATCTCCTCTTGTCCAAGGCGCCCGACCGCTTCCACGTCCTGCCGGGGATCGACGAGAAGGCCAGCGACGAGATCCTGTTCGCCCGCACGGACTGGCTCGAGAAGAACACCGACAAGGCCGACGTCATCGTCGAGGAATTCGCCAAGCTCTGGCAGGAAATGGCCAAGAACCCCGCCGTCGTCGAGCAGGAGAGGGCGAAGCGCGGCCTCCTGAAGGACTTGCCGAAGGAGCTTCTCAGCGACGTCACGAAGTTCTACGCCGAGGCCGTCGAGAACGGCGTCTTCGACAAGAACGGCGGCAGTCCCGAGGCCGTGAAGGCCGACTTCACCTTCTATACGCAGGCCGGCCAGATGACCGGCAGCGCCGGCGACCTCAAGGTCGAGGACTTCTGGAACTTCGGCCCGCTCGAGCGGGCGCGCAAGAAGATCGGCAGTTGATGGCGTCTTCGAGCAGTCGGCGGACTCGCACCGCCGGCCGGCCCGCCTCGGCCATGCAAAGGCCATTCATGTCCACCAACGTCGAAGGGCTGCGCCATGCGCCGGCCGGAGTGCCGCCGCGCGGCCTGGCCCGATCCCTGGCGGCGGGCCTTCGGCACCCGCTGTCCTTGCGCCTGATGTCCTTCGCGATCGCGCTCGCGGCCTGGGAGCATGCCGGCCGCCTGCCGGTCAGTCCGTCGTTTCCTCCCTTCTCCGAGACGTTCGTGGCCCTCGTCGGCATGATGTTCGACGGAACCCTGATCGCCGCGTTCGGCATCACCCTGACGCCGCTCGCACTCGGGATCGCGATCTCCGCCTTCATCGGCGTGGCGATCGGCGTCGCGATGGGTCTGAGCGAAAAGGCCGAGTGGTTCGGAGTGCCGGTCTTCATCGTCATGCAGGCGGCACCCCTCGCGGCGCTCGTGCCGCTCCTCGTGCTGGCCTACGGCATCGGCAACACCACCAAGATCTTCGTGGTGTGCATCATGGCGATGCCGGTGATCGTGCTGAACTCCTTCAAGGCGGTCCGGCACACGCCGCAATCCCTTCTCGAGATGGGCCGCAGCCTGATGGGCCGGCAACGCCAGCTCATCGTCAAGATCATCCTGCCGTCGGCAGCCCCGGTCATCTTCGCGGGCCTGCGTCTCGGCACGGCCGCCGGTTTCGTCGGCGCGATCCTGGCCGAGCTCCTCGTGACGCCGACCGGCGTCGGCGACATCATCACCTACAACCAATCCATCGCCGAGTACCCGAAGATGTACGCGGCGATCGCTGCGGTGATCGCCGTCTCGGTGCTGTTCATCGAGCTCCTCGGTTGGATCGAGCAGCGCTTCTTCAGGCCCGAACGGAGGGGCACGCCATGAGGGGCGGCATCGTCCAGTCTTCCCCGCATCCCGCGCCGGCCGCCCAGGGGGCCGCTCCGATCGTGGAAGTGCGCGGCATCTCGAAGATCTATCCCGGCGGCGTCGAGGCCCTGAACAACATCAGCCTCTCGTTCCCGGAGGGAGAACTGACGTCCCTCCTGGGACCGTCGGGCTGCGGAAAGACCACCCTCCTCAAGATCATCGCCGGCCTCCTCGAACCCACGAGCGGCGAGGTCCTGATCCGCGGCCGGCGGGTCGCCGGACCGGGCCCGGAACGCTCCTTCGTGTTCCAGGATTTCGCGCTCATGCCCTGGGCCACGGTGATCCGCAACGCGGCCTTCGGGCTGGAGCTGCGCGGCGTCCCGCGTTCCGAGCGCGAAGCGCTCGCCGAGCAGTACATCGCGAAGGTGGGGCTGAGAGGCTTCGAGCAAAAGTATCCGCACCAGCTTTCCGGCGGCATGCGCCAGCGGGTCGGGCTCGCCCGCGCGCTCGTCGTCAACGCCGACATCGTGATGATGGACGAGCCGTTCTCCGCCGTGGACGAGCAGACGCGCCGCCATTTCCAGGAGGACCTCCTCCGCCTCATCGCGAACGAGCGCAAGACTTTCCTCTTCGTGACGCACAGCATCGAGGAGGCGGTCTATGTCTCGAACCGGATCGTGCTGCTGTCGCGCCGCCCGAGCCGCGTGTCGGACATCATCGACATCGACCTGCCGCGGGACTCGGAGCCGGAGCAGATCCGCCGGCACCCGACCTACCTCGATGCGGTCGAGGGCATCTGGCAGACGCTGAAGCATTATCTCGACTGAGGACCTGGCAGATGCACATCAAGGGCGTTCGCATCCCCGCCATGGCGTCGCTGATCCTCTGGGCGGCTCTTTGGGAAATCGTCGGCCGGCTCGAACTGACGATCCTCATCCCGCCCCTGTCGGGTGCGCTCGCCAAGCTCGTCGAAATCGCCGGCACCGAGTCCTTCTGGGATGCGATGTCGATCACGATGCGCACGTTCCTCTGGGGCAGCGCCACCGCGATCATGGTCGGCGTTCCAATCGGCATCCTGATGGGCCGCTCGGTGGTCCTCGACCGCATGCTGCTGCCGTGGGTCAACACCTTCATCAGCGCCCCTCTGTCCGCCCTCGTGCCGGTCATCATGGCGCTGTTCGGGTTCGGCGAGACGACCGTCGTCCTCACGGTCGTGCTCTTCGCCATCTGGATCATCATCCTGGACGCGCGGGCCGGAGCCCATGCGATCTCGCCGTCGCTGGTCGAGATGGCGCGCGTCTACGGCGCCGGGAACTGGCAGGCGTTCCGCAAGATCTACGTCTGGTCGGCCCTGCCGGAGATCCTGACGGGGATTCGGCTCGGCCTCCTGCGGGCCGTGAAAGGCGTGATCATCGGGCAGCTCCTCGTCTCGGTCGTCGGTTTCGGACGCCTGTTCGAGATCTATTCGTCGAACTTCCTCATGGAGCACATGTGGGCGCTGCTCATCGTGCTCTTCGGTCTCGCCTTCCTGATCGACCTTGGCTTCGGCCTGATCGAGAAGAGGGTCGAGTACTTCGCCTCCTCCCGCAGCTAACCGAAGAAGGACCCTGTCGTGGGCTACGTCATCTCTCCCCCTCCCGTGATCTCGCTTCCCGTCGAAGGGTCGGACGACCGGTTCCCGGTGCGCCGCATCTACTGCATCGGCCGCAACTACGCGGAACACGCGATCGAGATGGGGCACGATCCGGATAAGGAGCCGCCGTTCTTCTTCCAGAAGAACCCGGACAATCTCCTGCCGGTGGGGCAGGATTTCCCGTACCCGGCCAAGAGCACCGACGTGCATTTCGAGATCGAGCTCGTCGTCGCCCTGAAGAGCGGCGGGACGAACATCCCGGTCGACAAGGCGCTGGACCATGTCTTCGGTTATGCGGTCGGCCTCGACATGACGCGCCGCGACCTTCAGGGCGAGGCGAAGAAACTGGGCCGTCCCTGGGAGATCGGCAAGGCTTTCGAGCATTCGGCGCCCTGCGGTCCGATCGTGCCGGCCGAACGAGTGGGCCCGCTGACGCTGGGAGCCGTCACCCTCGAGGTGAACGGCGAGTTGCGCCAGAGGGGCGACATCAACCAGATGATCTGGAAGATCCCCGAGATGATCTCCTATCTGTCGGAGTATTTCGCGCTGGCGCCCGGCGACCTGATCATGTCGGGCACGCCCGCCGGCGTCGGCGCCGTCAAGCGCGGCGACCGCCTCCGCGGCCGCGTGGAAGGGGTCGGGGAACTCGATGTCGGGGTCGTCTGAGCGGGGCGCGGGTCCGATCCCGATCGGCGCGGCGCGGGAGGCGCCGTGCTCCCTCGCCCCGTTACGGCGCGGTCGTGCGGAATCCCTCTTCGATGATCCGCTGCGTCTTTCGATAATGGGCTTCGAGGAGCGACACGGCGCGGTCCGTGTCGCCGTCCAGGGTGGCTTCGAGAATGGCGCGATGCTCGTCCGGCCCCTGCCTGTCGGGATAGACGCGGGCTGCCGCGAGCCGGCGGTAGCGCTCGGCCTGATCGCCCATCACGCTGCAGAATCCCGACAGCCACGCCGATCCGCAATTCGCCAGGAGCGCCCGGTGGAACGCGCGGTGCCGCACCTCCCACTCCGGATTGACCGTGTAGGATTCGTCGTCGAGCGAACGCTTGGTGCGCGACAGCCGGTGGAACGCCAGGACCAGGTCCTCTTCCCAGGCGGTGGTGCGGTTTGCGATCGATTCCCGCAAGGCGATCGCCTCGAGCCAGCATCGCGTCTTCACGAGTTCCGCGAACTGCTCCAGGCTGACCGGGGCCACATAGAACCCGCGCTGCTCGCGCCGCTCGACGAGTCCGTCCTGGGCCAGGCGGTTCAAAGCCTCGCGAACCGGGCTCGCTCCGATCCCGTAGCGCTCGCAGACGAACTCGATGCGCAGCTTGAGGGACGGCGCGAGATTCCCCGACAGGATGTCGTCGCGGATGCGCTCGTAGACCGTGGTGGCCGTCGTGGCGCGGATGTTGTGTTCGTTCATGGCGGATCGGCTCGACCGGAAACGCACCTATCATGGTACGGCCTGCCGCGCAAAATATCGATAATCGCATGAGTTTTGGCAGTTTGAACATTTATCGCGGAACCCGGCAAACCGCGAATCCTGGGGCCAGGCTGCGGAGGCGCGCGCATCGGCGGTCACTTGTGTTGGCAGCCGAGCTGAAACGAATGCGCCGGCCGACCGTTCTGGCCCGGAGACACAGGATCGGACACTCGAAGGGGACGGCGCAACAAGGGAAGGCATGAGGGCCGCCGCGAGGAAGAGGATTTCCTTGCGCGGAGCGCTGTGTGCCGTCTCCTGAAGCCGTCGAAGCAACATGCGCCTGAACAACGCGGCCGCCCTCGCGAAGCGAGTGACGGGGTTGATCTGGTCGTCGGACCGACTGGTCGGCGACCTGCAGACCACGCTCAAGATCCTGGCCGATCTGGAGTGCGGTCACGAAGTCGATCGCGAGCGGATCGACCGGTTGCCCGTCTCGGACATCACGAAGACGCACCTGCGGCAGGAACGGGACGATCGCCTTCGCCAGGAGCGCGAACCTCATCTGCGCCGGCTCGAGAATCTCCAGCGCCGGATGCACGTTCGGCTCGGCGGTGACGACGGGTCTCGTTGAGAGCGCGTTGATCCGCGTCCGTCGCCCCCCAAAGAGAAAGGCTCGAGGGAATGATCTCTCAAGCCCTCGGCGACTCCCCGCGGGCACGGTGCGCTATGAGACGGGTCCGGATGAGGAGGGCCCGAAAAGGACCCAAGGGCGAGGTCCTACCCTTGAGTCCTTCCCGATTGACCGTTCGCGAAGCGAAGGTCGGGCCAACATGCCAAGATCGCGGCCGCGCGTCCAATCACGGTCAAGCGACCATTCCACGCGCTCCCGGGTCCGAGTTGCATGCCGGCCGGCACGTCGCTCACGTTCCGTATCAGTATTTCGGGACCAGACGGTCCTCCGCGAGAGGAGCGTCCATGCGGAACTGCAGACCCGACGGCTCGAAGTCGAATTCGATCGTCGCGTTGCACTGCAATGTCAGAACGCGTTCGAGCAGGGTCGATCCGAAGCCCTTCCGCAGTGGTCTCTCGACCGGTGGTCCGTCGCGTTCGATCCAGGTCAGGTGCAGGTTCCGCTGCCGGTCCACCTGGGTCAGGTCCCAGGTCACCGCCACCTTGCCCTGAGGAACCGACAGGGCGCCGTACTTGGCGGCATTGGTGGTGAGTTCGTGGATGGCCATTCCGGTCGGGACCGCGAGGTCCGCCGAGAGTTCGACGGTCGGTCCATCGATCACGAGCCGCTCGGCGTGCTGGTTGTCGTAGGGAGCGAGCTCGGCCTTGAGGATCTCATGCAGGGAGGCCGTCTGCCAGTAATCCTCCGTGAGGAGGTTGTGCGTATTGGCCATCGAGACGATGCGGCTCGAGAACGAATGATAGAATTCTTCGACCGAGCGGGTGGAGCGCGCGGAAGCGCCGAGCAGCCCCTGGACGGTCGCCAGGGTGTTCTTCACCCGATGATGCAGTTCCCGGATCAGCAGCGATTGGCGGTCGTGGGCGCGTTGGCGTTCCTGGAGATGGGCTTCGACTTCCCGTTGCCGCGCCCGGGCCCGGAGGGCGGACCGCACCGCGCTGACCAGGACCGCGGGGTGGAAGGGCCGTTCCAGGACGGTGACGTTGCCGAGCACCTCGGGCAATCGCTCGTCGGGCGTCAGGCCGCGCGAGGTGAGAAGGATGAAGGGAAAGTCGGACCAGGGCGGCTGCCGCCGCACCCAATCGGCCAGGGGGCGGCGATTGGACGTCAGGAGGGCCTCTTCGGTGAGAACCGCGCAGGCCGTTTCCTCCAGCGAGGAGATGAGCGCATCCAGGTTCGCGCAGACCCTCGACCTGATCCCGACCGCCTGAAGGATCCCCGAAGCCACCGCGCCGTCCCGCCCGGCAGGAGCCAGGATCAGGACGCGCGCATCACTCAGCTTCATCGCTCGTTCGATCCTTCAGGAGCGAAACCGGGCTCCCCTTCGAAGACCGGAACGCCCGTCAACACGCCTCGGAAATCGTTCAACGCCGAACCAACGCGCAGACCTTCGCTATCGATCCCGAATTCACGGATCGTGTCCTCGTGGCCTCCGGTCCGCCTCTTCGGGACGGAAACGGCCCGCCGGATGCGGCCCTCGGCCCCGAAGAACCGCAAGGTCTGCATCGTCTCGCCGAAGCCGAGCATCAGGATGGGCTCGCCCCGCCCGAGCGCCGCATGAACGTAGCTCAGAGCCATGGTTGATTTGCCGGCGCCCGACGGTCCGATCACGAGGGTGCTGGTCCCCGGTCGAGCCCGCCGCCGAGAAGCCTGTCGAGTTCGCCGACGCCGCTCGGGATCGGCTCGTGGTCGAATTCACGATGGTGATCGGCCGCGGCGAGGCGGGGAAAGATGTGGACGCCGCCGCGCCGGATCACGAGGTCGTGATGGCCGCCCCGGAATTGGGTGCCCCGCATCAACGAGGCCGTTGCCTTCACCCCGCGTCCGCGGCGCTGTCCTTCCCGTCGATCCACGTCTCCAGGACCGCGAGGTCCGAGTCGAGAAGCACGAGATCGGCGCGGGTGCCGGGCGCGATGCAGCCCCGTTCCTGCCCGAGCCGTAGGAACGCGGCCGGCACGCACGAAGCCATCCGGAGGGCCTGCGGCAGGCTCAGGCCGAGGCGCCGCACCGCATTGCGCACGGCGCTCGCCATGTCGAGGTCGGAGCCCGCCAGCGTCCCGTCCGCGAGGGTCAGGCGCCCGCCGGCGCGATGCACGGTCCGGCCGAGGAGCTCGAACTGCGACAGGTCGGTGCCCACCGTCGGCATGGCGTCGGTCACGAGCATCATCCGGTCCGGGCCCTTGGCGGCGATGGCGATGCGGAGCGAGGCATCGTCCACGTGGTGGCCGTCGACGATGAGGCCGCACCAGGTCGCGCGGCTGTTGAGCGCGGCGCCGACCGGTCCGGGCTCGCGTCCCGCAAGAGGCGGCATGGCGTTGAAGAGATGCGTGAATCCGCGCAATCCCTCCCGGATCGCCTCGTGCACGACCCCATATTCCGCCGCCGTGTGGCCCGCGCTCACGATCACGCCGGCTGCGGCGAGGCGGCGGACGGCGTCGGGCGGCACCCTTTCGGGCGCGAGAGTCACGAGGGTCGTGCCCTCGTCCAGCGAAGTCATCAGCCGGAGATCCTCCTCTTCCGGGGCGCGCATATGGGCCGGCTCGTGGACGCCCTTCCGGGCCGGGTTGAGGAAGGGTCCTTCGAGATGGATGCCGAGCACGCCCGGAACGTTCCGGCGGATGGCCTCGCGGACGGCCGCGACGGCCTCGCCCATGCGCTCGCGGGTGTCGGTGATGAAGGTCGGCAGATAGCCGGTCGTCCCGAAGCGGCGATGGGCGCGCCCGATCGCGCGGATGCCCTCGAGCGTGCGCACGTCGTTGAACAGCACGCCGCCGCCGCCGTTGACCTGGACGTCGATGAACCCGGGCGCGAGGAGGCCGTCGACGGCGCGCCGCTCGATGGCCGCAGGAAGATCCCGCTCCGGCGTTACCGCGGCGATCCGCGCTCCCTCGACGACGACCGCATGGTCGTCGAGCCAATGGGCGCCGTCGAAGATCCGGGCTCCCGCGAGCGCGAAGGCCATTACACCGTCTCCGTCACCTTGCGCAGGCGCGGCGGCTCGTCGGGATTGCGTCCGCGGGCGCGGGCGATCGCGTCGACGAGGGGGTAGAAGCTCTGGATCAGCGCGAGCGGCGCGACGAACGGATGAACGTCCGCCACGGTCTCCAGCAGGAACCCGGCTTGGCTGTCGCCGGCGCCGGCCACGACGACCGGGATCTCGTGCTCCGCAAGGCGGGCCGCGAGTTCGCTCGCGCCCGCGAGGGTCTCGTCGCGCTGGCTGAGGAGGAGGACCGGGAAACGGGGCCCGAGCAGCGTCCAGGGGCCGTGCAGGAGCTCGGCCGCGCTCATCGCCTCCGCGTGCACGCCCGACGTCTCCTTCAGCTTCAGTGCCGCCTCCTGGGCCATCGCGAATCCGAGGCCGCGTCCGACGACGAAGAGATTGTCGGCCTGCGCAAGAAGCGGCAGGGCCGAGGACCAATCCTGCCGCGCCGCCCGGCGCAGGGTCTCCGGCAGGCGCTCGACGGCTTCGAGGAGAGCGCGGTCCGCAGACCAGTGCGCGACGAGCTGAAGCACGGCGGCGAGCGCCGCGATGAAGGATTTCGTCGCCGCGACGCTCCGCTCGGGCCCGGCATGGAGCGGGAGCACCACCTCGCACCGGGAGGCGAGGGGCGAGTCGGTGTCGTTCACGGCGGCGACGGTGAGCGCGCCGTCCCTTCGCGCGGCCTCGGCCAGGTTCAGGAGGTCCGGGCTGCGGCCCGACTGCGACACGGCGAGGAAGAGCGCGCCGCGCATGCGCGGGCGGGCTTCGTAGATCGACGTGACGGAGGGGCCGACCGAGGCCGTCACGAGGCCGAGATGGATCTCGAACAGGTATTTCGCGAAGGTGGCGGCATTGTCCGAACTGCCGCGGGCGCAGGTCACCGCGAAGGGCGGCGGCGACGCCCGGAGCCGTGCGCCGAGATCCCGGCATAGGCCCTCATTGGCCGCAACGAGCCGGCCGACCGCTTCCGGCGCCTCTCGAGCCTCGCGAAGCATCGCCGTGCCGTCCGGTGGAGCATGCGGGAGATCGGTGTCCATGCGGGCGCAACACTCCTGGAGGGGGCGGCCCCCCTCGTATTCCTTATAGGGCGGACGCCCGTCCACCGGAACGCGCCACCCTCCCGTGCCGTTTCCACCGACGTGGAACCAGCTCTCGATCGTCACGAGGCAGGTTGTCCGGTGAGATCCTTTCCACTTCACCGGAGGATGCTCTACGGCCAAGACTTGTTCCGAGCGCAAACGGCCCTCAATATGCCGGACGCCTCTGGAGGTACAACAATGGTTCGTTTCTTCCTTGCCGCCCTCGCGCTGTTCGCCGCGACGGGCGAAAGCCTTGCCCAGGATCCCGCCTCGGGAGAGCGGGTCTTCACGCAGTGCCGGGCCTGCCACCAGGTAGGCGAAACGGCGAAGAACGCGGTCGGCCCCGTGCTCAACGGTCTGTTCGGCCGCAAGTCGGGTACGATCGAAGGCTACAGCTACTCGCCCGCCAACAAGAATTCGGGGCTGACCTGGGACGAGGCGACCTTCCGCGAGTACATCAAGGATCCGAGGGCGAAGATCCCGGGCACCAAGATGGTCTACGCGGGCGTCAAGGACGAGCAGCGCGTCAACGACCTCATCGCCTATCTCAAGCAGTTCGACGCCGGCGGGAAGAAGACGCAGTAGCGCGAGGACGACGGGGGCATAAGGGCGTCATCCTCCGGGCGAGCGGTAGCGAGACCCGCGGATCCCGGGCCGCGAAGGGCGCCCTTCCCTCGACGCGATTAAGATCTCCGCTGCGTTCCGTCCAAGCAGGAGCGGCCCGAACCTGACGGACCGCATGCCGCGAGCACGTCCTCAGTTCAGCGAGCCGCGCTTCGCGGCCTTGCGTTCGCCCGCCAGCACGTGCAGGTCGCCGACGATCTCGATCGATCCGGCGGGCGGGGCGAGCGACGAGCCGCCGACGAAGAGCTGGATCTCGCCGGCCTCGACGAAATAGGTGCCGTCGTCGCCGTGGAAGCCGAGCGCATCCACGGGGACCCGCAGGGTGATCCGCTTGCGCTCGCCGGGTTCGAGGGCGACCTTCTCGAAGGCCTTGAGTTCGCGAACCGGCCGCGAGCGGCTCGCTACCGGATCGCGGACATAGAGCTGCGCCACTTCCTGGCCGGCGCGGGCGCCCGTATTGGCGAGCGTCACGCTCACCTCGACGACCTCGCCCGGCTCGAGCTTCGTCTTCGCGACCGATACGTCCGAATAGGCGAAGCGCGTGTAGCTCAGTCCGTAGCCGAACGGATAGAGCGGCGTCACCGCCTCGTCCAGGTAGCCCAGGGTGAAGCGGTTGTCGCTTCGGGTCGGCCGGCCCGTGGGCAGGCGGCCGTAGTAGAGCGGGAGCTGGCCCACCGTGCGCGGATAGCTGACCGGCAGCTTGCCGCTCGGGCTGACGTCGCCGAAGAGCACGTCCGCAAGGGCGGGACCGGCCTCGGTGCCGGGGAACCAGGCCATCATGATGGCTGGAACCTTCTCGGCGAAGCGCCCGAGCTCCACCGGGCGGCCGGCGACGATGAGGAGCACGATGGGCTTGCCGGTCGCGATGAGCGCGTCGAGCAGCTGCGGCTGCTTGTTGATGAACGTGAGATGGGCCCGCGACGCGGCCTCGCCGGAGGCTTCGTGAGGCTCGCCGAGGACCGCGACGACGAGATCCGATGCCTTGGCCGCCTCCACGGCCCGCGAAAAGCCCTCGGTCGTCGTACAGAAGAGATCGCAGCCCGGGGTGAAGTTCACAGTGCCGCCGAAGGTCCTGGCCCGGCGGCGGAAGCCTTCGACGACCGACACCGCGTCCTGCGCGTGGGCCCGCGCTCCGTGCGGGCCCTGCTGGTCGCGGGGCGCATCGGCGAGAGGGCCGACGACCGCGATCGAGCGGATGCGGGGCTTGATCGGCAGGAGGTCGCCCTGATTCCGCAGCAGCACGAACGTCTCGCGGGCGGCCTCGCGGGCCGCCTGCCGCGCCTCGGGCGACGGGAAGATCGCATCCACGTGGGCCGGGTTCACGTCGGGGCGCTCGAACAGGCCGAGGCGGAACTTCACCCGCAGAACGCGCCTCACGGCTTCGTCCACGACCGTTTCGGGGACACGGCCGGCGCGGACCTCGTCGGGCAGGTGCCTGACGAAGAAGCCGCTCATCATGTCCATGTCGACCCCAGCCAGAATGGCCTTGCGGGCAGCCTCGGCAGGATCGGCGGCGACGCCGTGGGCGAGGAGCTCGTGGATGCCGGCCCAGTCGGAGGTGACGAAGCCCTCGAACCCCCATTCGTCGCGCAGGAGGTCGGTCAGCAGCCAGGAATTCACCATGGCGGGCATGCCGTTGAGGGCGTTGAAGGCGGCCATGACCGTCATCGTGCCGGCCCCGAGCGCGGCCCGGAAAGGCGGCAGATAGACGTCCCGCAACTCGGCCGGCGGGATATGGGTCGTGTCGTAGTCGCGACCGCCCATGGGAGCGCCGTATCCGACGAAATGCTTGACCCCCGTCGTGAGCCCGCCCGCGTGGAAGCCTTCCACCCGAGCGGCGGTCATGACCGATCCGAGATGCGGGTCCTCGCCGATGCCTTCGACCATCCGCCCCCAGCGGACGTCGCGGGACAGATCGGCCATCGGCGCATAGGTCCATTGCACCCCGATGTGAGCCGCCTCCTTGGCCGACCACTCGGCGGCCATCCGGGCGAGGCGCGGGTTGAACGAGGCCGCTTCCGCGAGCGGGACCGGGAACTGCGTGCGGAATCCGTGCAGCACGTCGAGCCCGAAGAGCGGCGGGATCTTGAGACGCGTTTCGCGCGCCAGGGCCTGAGCCTTGGCCACATCCTGGGCGTTGTTGAAGTTGATCAGCGCGCCGGCCTTGCCTTCGCGGATATCGTCCCAGCGCAGGGAAATGCCGTGGGAGATCAGGTTGAGCTGCCCGACCTTTTCCTCGAGCGTCATGCGCGCCAAAAGCGCCTCGACGCGTGCCTCGACATCGTCGGCGAGCGCACCCGAAAGCATCGCCGCCGTCAGCAGGGCGGCTCCCGCCGCCCGCCTCACCACCGCCCGTCCCGTCACGCTAGCCTCCGTCCTGGACGCCACCATCAGCAAACTCGACTGTTTTCCAAAAGATCCGCCTGCGACGGGGCAGCGTTTGACAAGCCCGCCCACCGTGAGATGTTCGCCCCGTTTTTGCTCATGGGCCGAACATACCGTTAGGTCAACGATCATTGTAGAAGGGTCATGCGGCGCCTTCCTCTGTCCGTTCAACTCGCATTCATGACCGGCACCGTGGCGCTGTCCGCGCTGGCGCTCGTCGGCGCGGTCCTGGCGGCGGCCCCGCGCGGGGCGGTCCTGGTCTGCGCGGCTCTGCTCGGCGCGGCGGCCGTGGCACTGGCAGGCTGGGTCGCGCTCGTGGTCTCTCCGTCGCTGCGCCGAATGGCCGCTGCCGCGTCAGGCGTCGCGCATGGCCACGAGCCGGATGCGCCGATCACCGGGATCAAGGAAATCGACGAACTCGCCCATTCGATCTGCGCCCTCTCGGACGCGCTCGAAGGGCGGAAGCGGGCGGCCCGGGAAAGCGAGGACCGTTATCTCGCCCTCGCGGAAAGCCTGCCCGCCCTCGTCTGGGTGCTGGAGCGGACGGGACGCACGACCTTCCAGAACCGGCGCGCGAGCGAGTACGTCGGCCGATTCCTGGCCGACGGCGACGAGCGGGCCTCGGTGGTGCATCCGGACGATCGGAGCCAAGTGCTCGATCTGCGCGAGGCCGCCCATCGGGACGCTTCCGACTACGCGATGCGGGTGCGATTGCGGCGCCACGACGGCGTCTATCGTACGCACCTCATCACCAACACCCGGATCGCGATCCTGAAGGAGAATCGGCGCGTCGATCATTGGCTCTCCACCGCGATCGACATCGAGGAACTGAAGAAGGCGGAGGAGCTTCAGAGCCAGCTCAAGGCCGACCTCGAGCGCCACGTGGTCGAGGCGACCCGACAGCTCGACGAGGAGACAGCGGTGCGGCAGAAGGCCGAGCGCCAGCTCCGGCACACGCAGAAGATGGAGGCGATCAGCCGCCTCACCGGCGGCATCGCGCACGACCTCAACAACAAGCTGATGGTGATCAGCGCCAATATCGATTCGGTGACGAAGCAAGTGAAGGATCAGCCGCAGCTCAGGCGCAAGCTCCTCGCGGCGCTGGTCGCCTCCGACCAGGCGGCGGCGCTCATGTCGAAGCTTCTCGCCTTCGCCCGCCAGCGCGACCTGCAGGCACAGTACATCGACATCGCCGAGCACCTCGACTCCATCACTTCGCTCCTCGACCGGTCCTTCCTGAGCGATTCGGTCGATGTGCGGCTGTCGATCCCGGAGGAGCTCTGGCCCGTGCAGGTCGATCCGCACGAGCTTGAGACGGCGATCCTCAACCTCGGCGTCAACGCGCGCGACGCCATGCAGGCAGGCGGCACGATCGCGATCGAGGCCCGCAACGTGCGCCTGCGCCGGGGCGCCCTGTCCGATGCCGAACTCGCCGGGGATTTCGTACAGATCCTGATCGGCGACACCGGCGTCGGCATTCCGCCCGATCACCTGGAGCACGTCTTCGAGCCGTTCTTCACCACCAAGGAGGCAAGCCGCGCCTCCGGCCTGGGCCTGAGCCAGGTCCATGGCTTCGCGCGGCAGCTCGGCGGGACGGTCGAGATCACGAGCACCATCGGAGAAGGCACCACGGTCGCCCTCTATCTGCCGCGGGCCGATATCCCTGCGCGGATCGGCGCGAAAGCCGAACCCGACGACATCATGGACGACGACGAGGACGCTCCCGGCGCGGCGGACGTGCTCGTCGTCGACGACGAGGTCGAGGTGGCGCTCGCGCTCCAGAGCATGCTGCAGGAATCGGGCTACCGGGTGAGGACGGCGGTGGGTGCCGACGAGGCGCTCGAGGTGCTGAAGTCGCGCACGTTCCAGCTCGTGCTCACCGACGTCACCATGCCGGGCACCATGGACGGCGCGGATCTCGCGCGCGAGATCCGCAGGCTCCATCCCGGCCTGCCGGTGGTCCTCATCACCGGCAACCCCATGGTGGTGCCGGGAGCAAGCGAGTTCCCGCTCCTGCAAAAACCGATCGCGAGCCGCGATCTCCGCGCGGCGATCCAGCGCTACCTCACGCCGGGCGACGAGGAGAATCCCCGCGTGGTTCCGCTGTTTCCGCGGCGGAGCAGTTAAGCGCGCCCGTGTCGACACGCGATCCTTGAGATCTCGCTCCGCTCGTCCGAGGATGGAGAGGGGCGCTCCGCTCCTCCTACAGGGTCGGTGCCTCCGTCGCAAACGCAGCCCGTGACTCCCGCGCGGCCTTGGCGAGCGCCGCGAAGAGCCGCTGCTGCGGGCGTTTCCAGACGAGAAGTTCCGGGTGCCACTGGACCCCGACCAGGAAGCGGCCGCCTTCTCCCTCGATGGCCTGCACGATCCCGCTCTCGTCCTTCGCCACCACCGCGAGGCCGCGCCCGAGACGGTCCACCGATTGGTGGTGGAGCGCGTTCACCCGGCAGGGGTTGCAGTTGAGGATGCGGTCGAGCCGGCTGCCCTTCACGATGGACACCGTCTTCTTCGGCAGCACGGTGCGCATCTTCGGCGCCGATTCGTAAACTTCGTGAATGTCGGTGTGCAGGGTCCCGCCGAGAGCGACGTTGATCATCTGCGATCCGCGGCAGATGCCGAGCACCGGCAGGCCCTTCGGCAGCGCGGCCTCGAGGAGCCGCAATTCGAGGGTGTCCCTTTCCGGATCGATGCGCACGTCGGGCAGCACCTGCCCCCCGTAGATTTCTGCGCCGATGTCGTCGCCGCCGCCGATGACAAGGCCTTCGAGCGCTTCGCTCGGCGGCGTGACGCCGGCCACCAGGCGGACCGAGCGCGCGCCGGCCCGGGCGAGCGCCCATCGGTGCATCAGGTAGCTCCGCCATCCGCCCCTGCGCGAGGTGGTGACGCCGATGAGAGGCTTCTTCATGAGAGCGCGATCCGTTCCACGACGTCCGCCCAGCTCTTCTCCGCCCCCTCGAAGGCCAGGTAGGAGAGGCCGACCGCCTCCAGGCGCTCGCGATCGGCGGCGAGGCGTTCGACGGCGACCCAGCGGTTCCAGTCGGGCGCGATGCTCCAGCCCGGATCGCTCACCCGCGCGTCCGGCAGCCGGTAGTGGAAGGTCGGCCGGCCGTTGATCTTTTCGTTCGGCAGCGCCGCGCGGACGCGGTCCGCATCGAAATGGAGGAGCAGCGGCAGGAGATCGAGATCGCGGTTCCGGGTCGGGTTCGCCGCGAGATAGTCGTCGATGAAGGTCGGGAGGGCGGGCCAGTAATCCGGCGCCGCGAGCTTGCGGACATAGGCCGGCGGAAAGGGGTCGGCGAAGCCTAGAAGGTGGCGCGTCGTGTCGGGCGCCACCTGTTTGCGCAGCCATGCGTTGAGCAGGACGAAGCTCTTGAGGAATGCGGTCGCGGTCTCGGCGTCCTGGCGGGGAATCTCGGGATTGAAGTGCAGGCCGAAAGCATAGAGAGGCCCGTCCTGCGTACCCCTGGCGCCCACGCCGCGCATGATCCCGATGAGCTGATCGACCTCGTTGAGCCGATCGATCGGGATCGGCGCCGTCACCAGTTCGCAGGGCACGAGATGTCGGGCGGCGGATCCGAACCAGGCGGCGACCCGCGGCACCACGCCGCCGAGAAGGCCCGCCCTCTTTTCGGGGTGCAGGAGGCGGATGTCGAGTTCGACGCTGATGTCGCCCAGCGCCGAGCCCTTGACCTTGTAGGAATGCGGGTCCTCCTCGACGAGAAGCCCGCCGAGGGGCCCCGTCAGCGCCCGCGCGGTCGCCTCCGCGGTCGGCCCCGAGAATTCCAGTTCGACCCCGACCGTGCGGATCCGCCCCTCAGCGTTCTTCAGCACGGGAGGCAGGGCGAAATCCGTCGCGGTCGGGACGAGGGGCGCCGGCTGCGCCATAACTCACTCCGGGACTTGGGCTTTCCCGAGGGAACGAGCGCCGCTCCGCGCAAGTTCCCGCAGGTCGGGCCCGACCGCCTGCGGAGCGCGGGTCTGGCGCGGCAGGACAGGCTCGTACTACAAGCGCCGCCATGGACTTGGCCCGGCCAGCGCGAATGCTGAACGGATCGGCCGGGCAGGGGGCCTGGACGGCGGAGCTGCGCGCCACCCTGTCCCTGAGCTGGCCCATCATCCTGACCAACTTGGCGCAGAGCGCGCTCATGACCTCCGACGTCATCCTCATGGGCTGGCTCGGGCCGTCGGCCCTGGCCGCGGGCGCGCTCGGGACGAACCTCTTCTTCGCCTTCCTGATCTTCGGCATCGGCCTGGTCTCGGCGACCGCCCCGCTCATGGCGGAGGAACTCGGACGCAACCGCCATGCGGTGCGCGAAGTCCGCCGCACCGTGCGGCAGGGCCTCTGGACGGCCTTGGCGATCTCGCTGCCGATCTGGATCGTGATCTGGCACGGGGAGGCGATCCTGGTCGCGCTCGGTCAGGAGCCCGTACTCGCGCGCGAAGCCGGGCGATACGTGCGGGCTCTGCAATGGAGCATGCTGCCCTTCCTGTCCTACCTGGTGCTGCGCTCCTACCTCGCGGCCCTCGAACGGCCACGCTGGGGCCTGGTGCTCGGCCTCCTCGCCATCCCGGTCAATCTCGGCGCCGCCTTTGTGCTGATGTTCGGCAAGCTCGGCCTGCCGGCCATCGGCCTCGTCGGAGCAGGTGTCGCGACGAGCGTGTCGTCCACGTTCATGTTCGCGGGGCTCGCCCTCGTGATCAGCCTCGATCGGCGAATGCGGCGCTATCGCCTCTTCGGCCGCTTCTGGCGCGCCGACTGGCCGCGGTTCCGCAAGCTGTGGCGCCTGGGCGTGCCCATCGCGCTGACGGTCGCCTTCGAGGTGACGATCTTCAATGCCGCCGCGCTCTTCATGGGGCTCATCGGCGCGGACGAACTCGCCGCGCACGCGATCGCCCTGCAGATCGCCGCCTTCTCTTTCATGGTGCCCTTCGGCTTCGCCCAGGCCGTGACGGTGCGGGTGGGCCGCGCCTTCGGCGCGCGGGATCCGGACGGCGTCACCCGGGCGGGCTGGGTCGCCTTCGCGCTCGGCGTCGGTTTCATGGGTCTCACGGCCATCCTGATGTTCCTCGCGCCGCGCCAGCTCGTCGCGATCTTCCTCGACCTCGAGGATCCGAAGAACGCGGCCGTGATCGGATTTGCGCTCTCCTTCCTGACGATGGCGGCGATCTTCCAACTCGCCGACGGGGCGCAGGTTGTCGGAGGCGGCATGCTGCGCGGCCTGCAGGACACGAAGGTGCCGATGATCTTCGCCGGGATCGGCTATTGGGGCGTCGGCCTGCCGCTCGGCGTCGCGCTCGGCTTCCTGACGCCCCTGCGGGGGACGGGCATCTGGATCGGACTCGCCACCGGCCTCGCGGTGGTGGCCGTCATGATGTTGTGGCGCTGGACGAGCCGGGAGCGCCTCGGGCTCGTTCGCCCGCCTTGATGCGCCGTGCGAGGACCGGCGCCGCATTCGCCCCGGCGGGATTCGGCGGCAGGGTTAGGTGCTTCTTAAGGCCTCTCGGCGACTCTTGGCCTCAAATTCGGGACCAAGGGTTGCGTCAATGGAATCGAACTCGAACTCGTCGTCGAACGTCATCCGCTTTCCGGGTCCGCGTTCGTCCGCCCGCCTCTCCCAGGCCCACGACCAGCGTTCCCTCATGGACGCCGTCTACGGCGCCGGGTCGCTTCCCGTTGCCGCGGACGACCGGATCACCAAGACGATGGCGACGCGCCTCAACATCTTCGGGTTCGTGGTGATCGACGAGGTGCAGGCCGACGGCACCGCCCGGCGGCTGCGCCCTTCGGAGGCCGTGCTCGCCTCGACCGACAGACCCTGGCGGATCTCGAAGCCGTCAAGCCGCTATGCGGTGGGCGGCGTGCCGGACTCCGATACCGACCTGTTTTCCGCGCGGCCCGCTTGAGAGCGGGGCTCTGGTCGCGCGCCTGCGGCGCGCTAGCTTGGCCCCATGCACCTCGTCCAGATCCTGCTGCCCCTCGCCGACAATGCCGGCCGCCGCTTCGCCGTCGAGACCTACGGCCGCGTGCGGAGCGAGCTCTCCGGGAAGTTCGGCGGGATCACGAGCTTCACCCGCGCGCCGGCGGAGGGCATGTGGAAGGAGGGCGGCCACACCAGCCGGGACGACATCGTCGTCTTCGAGGTGATGGCGCGCGACCTCGACCACGCCTGGTGGGAGCGCTACCGCGCGTCGCTCGAACAGCGCTTCGATCAGGAGACGATCGTCGTGCGCGCCATCAAGGTCGAGATGCTGTAGAAGGCTTCGGCGCCGCAGCTCGACGAGACCGTTCGTCTCGAGATGCGCCGCCGCGCGTCGGCGCGGGCGGGAACCTCGGCCGCGGCGCTTCGCTTGTCCCTCACAACGACGGAGCGCGAGCCATGACGAAGCCCCTCATCGTGTCGATCCCCCACTCGCTCGGCAAAGCCGAGGCGACGCGCCGGCTGCAGACCGGCATGGGGAAGATGAAACAGCAACTGGCGGGCCAGATCGCCTCCTTCGACGAGGAATGGCAGGAAGACCGTATGACCTTCAAGGTCGGCGCCATGGGCCAGTCCATCTCCGGCCACCTGGACGTCCAGGAGGATGCGGTGCGGGTCGAGGTGCAACTGCCCTGGATCCTCTCCATGATCGCCGAGAAGGCGCGGGGCTACATCCAGAAGCAGGGGACGCTGTTGCTGGAGAAGAAGTGAAGCTTGCAGTCAAGTTCCTTAAAGTTTCAGATAGGTTTCGGAAGTTGATCGTTTGTGTTGACTTTATTCCATCCCGCGTTTCAGCGTCGTCGATCGTATCGGGCATCCGATCGGCGCGCGCTCTTCGTAGAGAAGCCGGCTGGCGGCGAATTGCTACTCGCTTCAATGGACCAGCGTGGAACTGGAGCGCCTTCAAAGCGTTGATGGACTGATCGCGCCGGGCAAGACCGCTTCCACCGGCTGATCCACTACGAACCAAATCGGTATCCCCGGACAACCCCGTCCGATCGTAACACCTGTCTGGAATTGCGAGGATCGCGCTATGCAAGAGCGTTCGAGGACGCAGTCGCTTGCCTCCCGTTTGTCCAAATCCATCGAGCCCCGAACGCCCCTGCTGGTCTGTTTTTCCCATCTCCGTTGGGACTTCGTCTGGCAGCGCCCGCAGCATCTCATGAGCCGCGCCGACGCAGCATTACCGCGTCCTCTTCGTCGAGGAGCCGATCTTCAAGCCCGGCATCGCGCGCCACATGGATGTGAGCCAGCGGCCGCACGGCATCACCGTCGCCGTGCCCATGTTGCCGGAGGGATCGAGTCCGCAGGACGTCATCCTCGATCAGCGCGAGCTCGTCGAGACGCTCATCGGCCGCGAGGCCGCCGATCCGCCGATCTTCTGGTACTACACGCCGATGGCGATGGCCTTCACGAGCCATCTCGAGGCGGACCTTGCAGTCTACGACAACATGGACGAGCTGTCGCTCTTCCGGGCCGCGTCGCGGGAGCTGCTCGATCTCGAGAGCGCGCTCTTCGCTCGCGCCGACCTCGTCTTCACGGGCGGCATGAGCCTCTACGACGCCAAGCGCCACCGCCATCGCAGCGTCCATGCCTTTCCGTCGTCCATCGAGTTCGATCATTTCGCGAAGGCGCGCACGACGAAACGGGATCCGGCGGATCAGGCCGCGATCCCGCATCCGCGCCTCGGCTTCTTCGGCGTCATCGACGAACGCATGGACGTGGAACTGCTCGATCGGGTCGCCGAACTCCGGCCCGACTGGCACTTCGTGATGATCGGCCCGGTGGTGAAGATCGACCTCGCCGTCCTGCCGCGGCGCGACAACATCCATTGGCTCGGAGGGCGGGCCTACAAGGAACTGCCGGATTATCTCTCGGGCTGGGACGTCGGCTTCATGAACTTCGCCCTGAACGAGGCGACGAGGTTCATCTCGCCGACCAAGACCCCCGAATTCCTCGCCGCCGGCGTGCCGGTGGTCTCGACTCCCATCGCCGACGTGGTGCGTCCCTACGGCGAGAAGGGCCTCGTCGAGATCGCCAAGACGCCGCTCGAAGTCGTGCGCAAGGCGGAAACGCTGCTCGCCCGTCCGAAGGAACCCTGGCTGCAGAAGGTGGACCGCCACCTCGCCTCCGGCTCCTGGGACAAGACCTGGGCCTCGATGCACAGGCTGATGACCGACGTCTTCGTCGCCGAGGAGCGGCCGGCGGCCTCCCTTCCGACCTATGCCACCACGCCGGCGGAGTAAGCGATGTACGACTGGCTGATTGTAGGCGCCGGCTTCGCGGGCAGCGTTCTGGCGGAGCGTCTCGCGAGCGAGCGGAACGAGAACGGTCCTCATCATCGACCGCCGGAGCCATGTCGGCGGCAACGCCTACGACCGGTACGACGACGCGGGGCTGCTGATCCATCAATACGGTCCGCACATCTTCCACACCAATTCCAGGCCGATCTTCGATTACCTTTCGCGTTTCACCGAATGGCGCTTCTACGAGCACCGGGTGCTTGCGGAGGTGGACGGGATGCTGGTGCCGATCCCGATCAACCTCGACACGGTGAACAGGCTCTACGGCCTCGACCTCACCTCCGAGGAGTTGCAGGAGCTGGTTCGCGGCGCGCGCCGAAAAGGTCGACGAGGTGAAGACCTCGGAGGACGTGGTGGTGTCGGCGGTGGGCCGCGAACTCTACGAAAAGTTCTTCCGCGGCTATACGCGCAAGCAATGGGGCCTCGACCCGTCGGAACTCGACAAGTCGGTCACCGCGCGGGTGCCCACGCGCACGAACCGGGACGACCGCTATTTCGGCGACGAGTTCCAGTTCATGCCGAAGCACGGCTACACCCGCATGTTCGAGACCATGCTCCGGCACCCGAACATCCACGTCATGACGCAGACCGACTACAGGGACGTGAAGGACGTCGTGCCCCATCGGCGCGTCATCTACACGGGCCCGATCGACGAGTACTTCGATTTCCGGTTCGGCCGGCTGCCCTACCGCTCGCTCCGCTTCGAGCACAAGACCCTCGACAAGGCGTGGCATCAGCCGGTCGCGGTGGTGAACTACCCGCAGACGAACGACTACACGCGCGTCACGGAATACAAGCATCTGACCGGCCAGGAGCACGCCAAGACCGCGCTCACCTACGAATATCCCGTCGGCCGAGGGCGATCCCTATTATCCGATCCCGAAGGCGGAGAACCAGGAGCTCTTCAAGAAATACGAGCGGCTGGCGCTCGCGACCCCGGACGTGTGGTTCGTCGGACGGCTCGCCACCTACCGCTACTACAACATGGACCAGATCGTCGGGCAGGCTCTCGCCACCTTCCGGCGCATCAACGAGGCGCTGCCGGTCGAAGCCGACACCTCCACCGTTCGGGTCGTGAAGGCATCGGCGGCACTGGCGTCATAGGAAAGATCGGCATCGCCGACGAAAGCCCTATCGAGGAGAGCTCGGAGCTGTGATGGGACGACCACTTGAGCTATGGGGCGGTCCGGAATGCACGGTCGCCCGGATCGGCGACGCGTTCCGCGATCAGTGCCTCGAGACCGGCCACGGAGATCGGATCGACGATCTCGACCGGATCGCGGCTCTGGGCATCCGGACCCTCCGCTATCCGGTCCTGTGGGAGACGATCTCGCCGCATCGCCCGGAGGAAGCGGACTTCGCCTGGCACGACGAGCGTCTCGGCCGCCTCAGCGCTCTCGGCATCCGGGCCATCGCCGGGCTGTGCCATCACGGGTCCGGCCCGCGCTACACCGACATGCTCGACCCCGCCTGGCCCGATCTCCTGGCGCGCCACGCGGCCCGGGTCGCCGAGCGGTATCCCCATATCGAACTCTACACGCCGGTGAACGAGCCGCTGACCACGGCGCGGTTTTCGGGTCTCTACGGTCACTGGTCCCCGCACGGCACGGACTATCGGATCCTTTCTCCAGTGCCTCGATGAACCAGTGCAAGGCGACCGTGCTCGCCATGCGGGCGATCCGGAAGTCGAGGCCCGACGCGCAACTCGTCCAGACGGACGACATGGGCAAGACTTTCGCGACTCCCCTCCTGGCCTATCAGGCGGAGCACGAGAACCAGCGCCGCTGGCTCACCTTCGATCTGCTCTGCGGCATGGTCGACCGTCATCATCCCTGGTGGCGCATCTTCCGCGATCACGGCGTGAGCGAGGACGATCTCGACCTCTTCCTCGAAGCCGACGCCGCACCGGACATCATCGGCATCAACCATTATCTGACGAGCGAACGCTATCTCGACCAGCGCCTCGACCGCTATCCGGAGCACCTGCGGGGCGGCAACGGCCGGCACCGCTACGCGGACGCGGAAGCCGTGCGCATGCCGGTGCCGGCCGACGACCTCGGCCCCTGCGCACGCCTGCGGGAGACCTGGGCGCGCTACGGGCGCCCAATCGCCGTCACCGAAGCCCATCACGGCTGCACCCGCGACGAGCAACTGCGCTGGCTCGTCGAGGTGTGGAAGGCCGCCGAGACGGTCCGCGCCGAGGGAGCCGACATCCGGGCCGTCACGGTTTGGACGCTCTTCGGCACGATCGACTGGAACAGCCTGCTCACCCGGCGCGACGGCTGCTACGAGCCCGGACCCTTCGACGTGCGCGGCCCGGCGCCCCGCCGGACCGCCCTCGCCCATGCGGCGGAGTCGCTCGCCAAGACCGGCTCCTGCGATCACCCGGCACTCGACAGGGCAGGCTGGTGGAAGCGCGACATCCGCTTCTACCGCCCGCCCGCCCGCCGTTCCAGCGTCTGCCGTCTGGTCGGCTCGCCGCGGCAGTTGCTGATCACAGGCGCCACCGGCACGCTCGGCCGCGCCTTCTCGCGGCTCTGCGATGCGCGCGGGCTCGACCACGCCCTCGTGTCCCGCGGCGAAATGGACATCGCGGACCGGGCGAGCGTCGCGGCGGCTCTCGCCTGCCATAAGCCATGGGCCGTCATCAACACCGCGGGCTATGTGCGGGTGGCGGATGCGGAGCGGGAGCCGGAGGCCTGCTTCCGCGAGAATGCGGTCGGCGCGGAGGTCTTGGCCGAGGGCTGTGCCGCTGCCCGCATCCCGCTCGTCACATTCTCGTCGGATCTCGTGTTCGACGGCCGCGCGGGCCATCCCTACGCGGAGAGCGATGCGGTCCATCCCGCCTGCACCTATGGGGCCAGCAAGGCGGAAGCGGAGCGGCGCGTCCTCGCCGCCCATGACGGCGCGCTCGTCCTGCGCACCAGCGCTTTCTTCGGCCCATGGGACCGCTACAACTTCGTCTGGTCGGTGCTGCGGGCCCTCTCGTCCGGCAACGCCGTGGAGGCGGGCGTCGACGTCGTCTCACCCACCTATGTGCCCGACCTGGTGCACGAGGTCCTGAACCTGCTCATCGACGGCGGCACGGGCATCTGGCACATGACGAACCCGGGCGAGGTCTCCTGGCGGGATCTGGCCGCCCGGGCGGCCCGCCTGGGCGGATTCGACGAGGACCTTGTCACGCCGGCTTCGGACGAGGAGCCGCTCAACACTGCGCTCGTCAGCGAAAGGGGCATCCTGCTGCCGCCCCTCGAAGGCGCGATCGAGCGCTTCTTCCGCGATTCCGAGATCGACTGGAACCTCGAAGACACGCGCAGCGTCGCGGCGGAGTGAAGCCGGGAGCGCTCCATCCGCGTCGTGGGCGGCGCCGTCCTCCGGCGGCGGCTTTAGCGCATCGTGCGGACAAGTGGACGCGGTTTTTCCGCGCCGAACGATGCGCTGCTTCAGAGAAAGAGCCGCCGGTCGTTTCTCGTGAGATGACGACGGTAGGGAGGGCGCTCCGCTCAACAAAGGATGACGGCGGCGGAGAGCGATGACGGCAGTGGAAAGGAGCTCGCTCCGAACGAGGATGACCGCGGTGGGGAGCGCTGCGCTCCGGCCGGGGATGGCACGGAGGGTCTGCTTCACTCGACGATGCTGCGGGCCCCGCGGATCACGTCGATCGTGTGCTTGATCGTGGCGGTCCCTTCGCCGATGTCGATCGTAATGTTCCAGTAACCTTCATCAGGCGCGAGGATCCGCGCCGGAAGTTCCCGGAAAAAGCCGCCGTAGAAGTTGTAGGACCGGCCGATCTCGTAGCGGTTAAAATTGTTGTCGTCCGTGAGCTTCACGTTGCATGGCTGCGAGCAGGTGACGACGACCACGTCTCCCCGCCTGAGATATTGACGCTTGTGGATGAACTGCATGACGTGCCGTCCAGGGTTCCGCCCCCAGCATGCGACCCCGAGGTTTCGGAATCACTAACGCCGGAAGGGAGTCGGGGCGGCGGTCAGGAAGGCGGTCAGGCGGCGGCCTCGGCGGCCCGGACGGCCTCTTCGATCCGCGGGCTGCGGGCCTCCATCGCCAGATCCACCAGGCTGTCGAGCAGCATGGTGGCGGTCGGATCCGCCGAGGTGGCGTCCCGCAGCAGCCGGAATGTGGTGGCGACGAGGCGTCCGCGCCCGTAGGAGCGCTCCACGCCGAGGGCCACCGGCTTGTGGATCCAGCCGACGACGAGCCCCGAGAAGACGCGGGCCTGGAAATCGAGGAGGTTGCACCCCGAGATCACGTATTCGGGCAGCACGCGGTCCATGGTCTCGTCGAGGAGCGGCCCGGACGGGAAGGGGGCGAAGGGGCCGGAGCGCCGCATCCAGGCGAAGGACGAGGCCCAGTCGCCGGCCCAGAGAGTCCCTCTGCGGGCCTGCACCTTCACGGCCTGCCAGTGCGGGAAGAACGGGTAGAGGCTCATCTCGTCCTCCGGCAGGAGGAGGAGGCTCGCGCCCTGCCGCACATGGTCGGCGATGGCCTTGTCGTGGGTTCGCGAGACGACGAGCGTCGCCTCTTCCAGCGCCCGCGCCGGAGCGTAGCCGAGAGCCTGCATGCGATGGCGGATATCCTCGTCGGGGGACCAGACGAGCTGGCGTGCATGAGCGGGGCGACGCCGGCGCGGATGGACCGCCATGTCGACGTGGTTGTGGGCGACGAGCTTTCCGCCGGCATCCCTGAGATCGAAGGCGACGCGGCGCAGGGACGGCTCGTCGAAGGCCGGTACGGGCACCTCGACGGCCCCGAGGTCGACGGTCGACGGCGCCTCGATCCGCCCCACGGGGATGCGTTCGATGTGATCTCCGAGGGCGACCTCGAGGGTGCACCCCTCGAGCGCCGGACCGGAGCCGTGCGCCAGCGCCAGCCCGAACCGCGCCGTCTCCCCGCCCCACCAGGAGAGACGGTCCCATTGCGGAACGACCACGGTGTCCGCGTTGATGATGCGGAACAGCTCGTGGAAGACCCGCGGGTTGCGGCGCATGTCGAGCAGGCCGTTCGATTCCCAATGGCAATCGTGCAGTTCCGTGATCACGTAGCCGGCGAGGTTCGGCTTCCGGCGTATCGCCTCGATCTCGTACTTGAGCGCGCGGAACTGCTGCCATTGGGCCGCGATGACGAAGCGGCGCAGGTCCCCGAACACGCGGTCGAGGCTCCAGTCGGAGAATCGGTTCTCGACCCCATGGGCGTACATGACGCCCTCGCCCCAGTCGTGTCCGGTCTCGAACCACCAGGGCTCCTCGCCGTCGCCGTTCTGCAGATCCTTCGGATAGGGCAGGCCCCAGTTGCCGAATTCCGAGCACATGAGCGGCTCGCGCCCGGTGATCGCCGCGTCGCCGTAGGGCGAGTAGAGCCAGGAGGCGCGCGACGAGAGCTCGTCCACGAACCGGTCCCAGTCTTCGCGATGGTCCGGGATGGCGGCGTAGAAGTGATAGTCGGCAATGTCCGATTCCACATGGAAGCTCGGCGCCAGCGGCGAGTTGTCGACGACGAGGCGCAGGGGGTCGTAGGCCTTCAGCCAGGCGAAGGTGCGCTTCAGCCAATCGCGATGGTCGGGATCGTTGACGAGGTCGACGCCCCAATTCTCGTTGATGATCGTCCAAATGATGATCGACGGGTGATTCACGTCGCGGTCGACGATGCCCTTGAGGAGCTTCTCCTTGCGGCCGCGGGAGCGGTCGGTCGCCATGCCGCCGTTCGGCAATTCCGTCCAGATGAGCATGCCGACCCGGTCCGCGACCTCGTAGTAGCGCGGATCCGCCGCCTTGATGTGGCAGCGCAGGCAGTTGAGCCCGAGTTCCTTCGCCTTCCGGAACTGGTCTTCCAGGAACTCCACGGACGGGACGGTGCAGATCGTGTCCGGGTAATAGTCCTGGTCCAAGGCGCCGCGGAGGTAGATCGGCTCGCCGTTGAGATAGAACTTGCCGTTCCGCGTCTCGATCGTGCGGAAGCCGAACGTGTCCTCGACGGCGTCCTCGACCTCCTCGCGGACAAGTTCGAGCCGGATGCGATAGAGGTTCGGATGGTCGGGCGACCAGGACAGGACGTCCGCGACCGCGAACTCGAAGGGCATCGAGGTGACGCCGGCCTGCGTGTCCCGCACCTCGTCGAGCACCGCCTTTCCCTGCGGATCGCGGACCTCGATGCGGATACGGGACGCGGTGGCGAGGGGGCGTGCGAAAAAGACTCCCGCGCTCACCCGGCCCGTCTCCCGGTTCGGCACGAGACGCATGCGGGTCATGTGGTCGGGGACGCGGCGTTCGAGGAGGACCGATTGCCAGATGCCGGAGAGCGGCCCGTACCAGCTCTGCTTGCCGAATGGGATCTCGGCAAGCGGGCTGTCGGGGAACTCCGCCGGATTGTCGGTCGGCGAATCGACGCGGACCTTGATCTCGTTACGGCCGGGTTTGAGGAACGCCGTCACGTCGAACGAGAAGGGCAGGAAGCCGCCCTCGTTGGTGCCGACCTGCTCGCCGTTGACGAAGACGCGCGTGTTGTGGAACGCCGCGCCGAAGCGCAGCCAGACGCTGTCGGTGAGCCATTCCTCGGGGATGTCGACGGCCCGGCGGTAAATGCCGATTCCGGCGCGCATGCGCAGGTCCCCGAACTGCGCCTGCCAGGGGCCCGGCACGGTGATCCGGCGAACCTCGGCCGGGCCCGACAGCCGATCGTCGGCGACGTGCAGGAACTCCCAGGTCCCATCCAGGATGATGCGGGAATCGCGCATGATGTCTCCTTGAATCAACGGTCACCCAACGGCGTCCAAAACGGCGAAAACATGGCTGAACGGATCGGAGCCGGCGACGTCGATCACAAGGCGTCTCGACGACGCAGCCGCTTCCTGGGCAGAGATTTTACGGCATGCCGGACGCGCCCCCGAATCGATGCGACTCCATGGCCCGCCTCGACAACGGTCGAACGGGTGCGTGGATCCGCCCCGTATCCGCTTGGGCAATGACGCCGCGCGACGACGGAACGGCGAATGACAGCGGCGCAGGAAACCCGTTCGGCGATTCCGCGTTCCCCCTCGAAGACGAACCCCCGCTTGGTCCCTGCGAGGCCCACCATGACGAAGATCGTTCCCGACGACCGTGCCCGGCAGGGCCCCAGCGGCCGTCCCGTGCTCGGCGTGCTGATCGGCGCGCTGGCGCTTTGCGCCGTGGCGCTCGGCGGCTACATGATCTGGGCGGGCTCGCAATCGCCCGATGCGCCGAGCCAGGAGGCCGCGCGCGAGGCGACGACCGGCTCGCCGTCCGGCTCGTCCAACGCCAACCCCACCGACCGCGTCCCGCCCGCGAATCCCGCCTATCCGGTCCCGGCCGACCGCTCGGCCACGGGCTCGACAAATCAGTAGCAGAGGTAGAAGCGCGCTTATCGCCCTGAGATCCTCGGGTTGCGCTTCGCTCGCCCGAGGATCGGGCGCCGATAGAGGCGCCTCAATGTGACGGCCTTTGCCAGCGATGACGCAGCGGATCGTTCCGGGCGCGCCCCTTGCACCGCCGCACGCCTCCGGCGATTTTCCGCCGCAATGATTCGCGAGACGGGCCGCCCGAACGGTCCGGAGAGGGCGGGTGATGGATTTTGTCTGTGTCAGGCGCTTTGCGGCGGCCGCCATGCTGGCCGTGGCGTTCTCTGGACGCCTCTTCCTGGGATCGCCGCGCAAGGACCCGGTGCAGGGGAACCCGCTGCGATCTCGCTCGAGACGAAGGCCGCCCGGACGAAGCTCGACGCCACCAAGGCCGATCTCGATCAACGTGAACTGGCGCTTCAGCGGCGCGATCTTTCCGATGCCGACCTGCAGCGCCTGCGCCAGGGACTCGAGCCCATCGTCGAAGAGATCCGCGCCCTCATCGACGAGCTCAGCCCGAAGCTCGACGCTTCCAAGGCGCGGCTGAACGAGCTCGGCCCCAAGCCGAAGGAGGGGCAGCCCGAGGAGAGCGCCGACGTGGCCGGCGACCGGGCGGAACGGGAAGCCGCTGTCGCCGAGTTCGACGAAACGCAGCGCCTCGCGCGCGCCGTGCTCGTCCAGGCCGTGCAGCTCGAGCGCCCAGATCAGCGACCGCCGCCGCGCCGCCTTCACGCGCGCCCTGTTCGAGCAGAGTTGGGGCATCCTCAGCCCCACCCTGTGGATGGACGTCGCGCAGGCGCTCCCGCGCGAACTGCGCGTACTGGCCACGGTGCTGTCCGACACCGGCGAGCGTCTGCGCCGTCAGGCGACCGCCGGTGCCCTGCTCCTGTTCGGCTTGGCGGTCGGCACGGCCATCGCGCTCTATGTCGGCCGCCGCCACGTGGCGCCGCGTCTCGTGACGCGCGACCCGGCGACGGTCGAGCCCTCCCGGCGCAGCCGCTATCTCGCCGCCCTCGCGGTGCTGCTCCTCGGCGCCGTGCCGGCCATTGCCGGCAGCTGGGTGGTCTGGACCGCCTTCGATGCGCTCGATTTCGTGCCCCCGCGCCTCGAGCCGGTCGTCAGTGCCGCCTTGCGGGGTCTCGCCTTCGTCGCCTTCGTCCGGGCGCTCGTCGATGCCATTCTGGCTCCGGGGCACGCTTCCTGGCGGCTCATCCCGCTCGGGGAAGGGGCCGTGGCGCGGATCGCCCGGTTCGCGGTGGCGCTCGCGAGCGTGGTGGTGACCGGCAAGGTCATCGAGACCTTCAACCAGGCCGTCGCCGCGGCATTGCCCCTCACGGTCGCGACGCGCGCAGTCTTCGCGCTCGCCGCGGCGCTCCTCCTGGCCGAGCTGCTGCGCCGCTTCGCGACGACCGCCCATGAGGACGAGGCCTGTCTCGGTCCCCATGTGGCGGCCGACGTGGAGGTCGGCGGCGGGCCCCTGCGCATCCTCGGCTGGACGGTGGTGTCCGCCGTCGTGGCGAGCGTGCTCGGCGGCTACGTGGCCCTGGGGTCGTTCCTGGTCGACCAGGCGATCTGGATCTCGGTCCTGCTGGCCCTCCTGGTGATGGCGATCAATCTCGCCGACGAGTTCATCGGGGGCACCTTGCGGAACCAGACCCGCTTCGCCACCGCGCTTCAGGCCAATACGGGGCTTCGCCGCAAATCGCTGGAACAGATCGGCGTCCTGGCGAACGGCGCCGCCCGCGTGGTGCTCATCCTCCTCGCCCTCCTGCTCGCGCTTGCCCCCTGGGGCATCGAATCGGCGGACGTCATGTCCTCGGTGCGCGCCGCCTTCTTCGGCTTCCAGGTGGGCGACGTCACGATCTCGCTCTCGACGGTGATCATCGCGGTCCTGCTCTTCGGCCTCGGATTCGGCGCGACGCGCGTCGTGCAACGCTGGCTCGACACCACCTTCCTGCCGGCGACCGAGCTCGACGCCGGCCTTCGCAACTCGATCAGCACCGCCTTCGGGTATTTCGGAATTTTCATCGCGGCCGCGATCGCCTTCTCGTATCTGGGCCTGAGCCTCGACCGCATCGCCATCGTCGCGGGCGCCCTCTCGGTCGGTATCGGTTTCGGCCTGCAATCGATCGTCAACAATTTCGTCTCGGGCCTGATCCTTCTATGGGAGCGCCCGATCCGCGTGGGCGACCTCGTCGTGGTGGGCGACGGGGAGGGTTATGTCCGCCGCATCAACGTGCGCGCAACCGAGATCGAGACCTTCGACCGCTCGACGGTGGTCGTGCCGAACTCGAACCTGATCTCCGGCGTGGTGCGCAACCGCGTGCGCTCCGACCGCACGGGGCGGGTGGTCGTCACGGTGCCGGTGCCCCGCGCCTCCGACCCGGACCGGGTGGCGGAGATCATGCGGACCTGCGCCCTGGCGCACCGGGAGGTCATGAGCGAGCCGACCCCCAGGGTCTTCTTCAAGAAGATCGGCGAAACGACCCTGGATTTCGACCTCGTCTGCTTCGTCGACGAGATCGAGGTCGGGGGCCGGGTGTCGAGCGATCTGATGTTCGCCATCTACCGGGCGCTGCGCGATGCCGGCATCGGGCATCCCGTGCCGGATTCCACGACGATCATGAAGGGCCTTGCCAGCGTCGAGCACTCGCTCGAGCACCTCGCGGAGGCGATCGGCGAGGAGAAGCCGCCTGCCCCCGCGGCGCTGCCGGAGCCGCCCATCAAGCTGCCCGGCATGAAAGCCCCGAAGACGCGAGCCGGCCATCGCAAGACGGATGAATAGGCCATAAGAGCATCGGACCCAAAAGCGGAATCCACTTTTGGGATTTGATCCGATGCTCTTTTTCTCGAGCAGCGCATCGTTTAACGCGGAAAACCGGGTCCCCTTTTCCGCACGATGCGCTAGGCGGCAAGCGCCTGCCGGGCGCTCGGCCGGGACCCCTCTCGCATCACGTCTCCACGACCTCGCCGGCCTTCACCTTCCGGGCCCGGCGGCCGGCGGGGGTCTCTCCCGCCATGAACTGCGCCTTGGCCAGTTCGGCGAACCGGCCACCCTTGGCGACCAGTTCGTCGAAGCTTCCGGTCTCCGCGATGCGCCCGTGATCGAAGACCAGGATCCGGCTGGCATTGCGGATCGTGGCGAGCCGATGGGCGATGACGAAGGTCGTGCGCCCCCGCATCACTTCGTCCAGGGCCACCTGGAGCTTGCGCTCGGTGGCGGCGTCGAGCGCCGAGGTGGCCTCGTCCAGGATGAGGACCGGCGGATTCTTCAGGAGCGCCCGCGCGATGGAGAGGCGCTGGCGCTCGCCGCCCGAGAGCGAGCGCCCGCGCTCGCCGATCACGGTGTCGAGGCCGTCCGTCTGGCGGGAAATGAATTCGAGCGCCTGGGCCCGCTCCAGGGCGTCGACCATCTCCTGGTCCGTCGCATCCGTGCGCCCGACCTGGAGGTTCTCGCGGATCGACCGGGCGAAGAGCATCGGCTCCTGGAACACGACCCCGATATTGCGCCGCAGCGACGACAGGGTGAGGTCGCGGATGTCGTCGCCGTCGATGCGGATGACGCCCGATTGCGGATCGAACGCGCGGTGGAGGAGCCCGAGGGTGGTCGACTTGCCGGATCCGGTCGCACCGACGAGCGCCACCGTCTCGCCGGGCTGCACGTGGAAGGACACGTCCTGCACGGCGGATCGCTTGCCGTCGTAGGAGAAGCTGACGTCCTCGAACGCCACTTCGCCCCGGAAGCGCGGCACGTTCTTCGCGTTCGACCTGTCGTGCACGGCGGGCGCGGTGTCCAGGATCTCGAAGAACTCCCGCATCTTCGGCGCCTGCATGAAGAGCTGGTTGACGAAGCTCACCGCCTGCTCGAGGCGCCCGATCAGCATGGTGGCGATCGACATGAAGGTGACGATCTCGCCGATGGTGGCGAGACCGTGGAGGTGGAGCCACGTGCCGACGAGGAAGATCGCCGTGACCGTGATGGTGGCGGCGGCGCGCGTCGCGACGGAGGCCAGGGCCCACCACGAGAGAACCGGGTTCTGAGCCTGCAGGAGCTGGTGAATGATCGTCTGCAGCGCCCGCGTCTCGTGCTCGATGCGGGTGAAGGACTGGATGACGGGCACGTTGCCGAGGGCGTCGGAGGCGTGTTCGGCGAGACTCGAGTGGTAGCGCTCGACGGAGCCCTGAAGCTTCTCCGTCTTGCGCACCACGACGACGGTGAGGATCGCGAAGACCGCGACGAGGGTGACGAGCAGGAGCCCGAGCCGCCAGTTGAGGAAGAGCGTCAGCGGCAGCAGGACGCCCAGGGCGACGAGGGCGGAAAAATGCTCCCGGAAGAAGCCGAGCCACAGCCAGGCCATGCCGTTCGAGCCCTCGAGCATCACCTTCAGCACGCGGCCCGAATGGGTCGACGTGTGGAAGGCGAGCGGCAATTCGAGGACGTGCTCGAAATAGTTCGCCATGACGCCGAGCCGCCGCCGGTGGGAGAGCCGGTCCGCATGGAGCGCCACGAGCACGCCGGCCCCGATGGTGAACAGTCCGAACGCCACCCAGGCGATGATGAGCGGCCCGAGGGCCGAGAAGGTGACCGGCGCGTCGCCGGCGCCCTGCCCGCGGGTGAGCACGTCGATGATCCGCCCGAACAGGATGGGCTCGGCGAAGGCCGTGATCGCCAGCGCGATGTTGGCGGCGGCAAGCCAGGCGCCGACCTTGAGGTCGGAACCGAGCTGGCCGAGGACGCGCGAATAGAGACGGATCAACCACATGGGCGGCTACCCTACAGCCAAGCCGGGGCCGGTGGCGAGGCGCTGGTCGCAGCCTCCTGTCGTCCGGCCTTCCGCCATGGACGCCTGCACTCCACCCTGCCGATCACAACGCGGTCCCCGGGATCCCGTTCAATGTCGGGGCAGGAGGGGAACGCGGCCGCCCACTCCGCAAGGTTAAGCCTTTCTTCAGCCGGACCCCATAGGGTCCCGGAACGAGGGCGCCGAACAGGCGCTCGCGTTGCGTCAGGACGAGACCTTCATGGATATTGCGACGGGCGTAGGTCTTCTGGCCGGCATTGCAACGGTCGTCTCGCTCATCATCATCGATGGCGGAAACTTCGCGGCCTATTTCGACAAGCACGCGGTGATCGTCGTCTTCGGCGGCGCCATGGCGGCGACCATGGTGCGCTTCCCCTTCTCGGTGATCCTGCACGGGCTCCCGATGGGCCTGCGCTACGCCTTCAGCCTGCGCTCCATCCATCCCCGCGACCTCATCGCGGAAATCACCCAGATCGCCGAACTCGTCCGCAAGAGCGGCCCGATGGCCATCGAGAACGTACAGGTCGAGGACACCTTCCTGGCGCAGGGGCTCCGCTACGTGGCCGACGGCTACGACAGCGCCTTCATCAAGGACACCATGGAGCGCGACCGCGACATCTTCCTGATGCACCTGGAGGAAGGCTCGAAGGTCTATCGGGCCTTCGGGGATTGCGCCCCGGCCTGGGGCATGGTCGGCACCATCATCGGCATGGTCACGATGTTCGCCAACATGTCCGACCCTTCGAAGCTCGGACCGGCCATGGCCACGGCGCTTCTCGCCACGCTGTACGGCGCGCTCGTCTCGAACCTCTTCGCCCTGCCTCTCGCCGACAAGCTGCACGTGAAGCTCGAAGAGGAGAACGTCTCCCGCTCGCTCATCATCGACGGCGTGCTCCTGGTGCGCGAATCGAAAAGCCCCTCCCTCGTTCGCGAGATGCTGATCTCCTACCTGCCGGAGACCGCCCGCGCAGAATTCCTCGAAGCGGCCTGAGGATCCACGATGGCGCTCCGCAAGAAGGCGGGAGGGCATGCGGGCGGTCACGGCTGGTACGTGACCTTCGCCGACCTCATGGCGCTCCTCATGAGCTTCTTCGTGATGGTGGCGGCCTATTCGACCCAGGACCAGAAGAAGCTGCAGCTCGTTGCCGGATCCATGCGCGACGCCTTCGGCGTGAAGCGGGAATCCCGCTACGCCGGCATCGTCGAGCAGGAGGGCATCCCGACCAAGACGATGCTCAAGAACGCCCGGCCCGCTCCGCCCGAACAGGCCTCCGACAGCACCTCGCCGAACGACCTCCAACGGATCGACGGCATTTCGATCAACGGCTTCGACCGGGCCTTCGCCACGGCGGCGGCCTCGCTTCGCCAGGCCCTGCAGGAGATGCCGGAGATCGCCGAATTGTCGCGCAACATCATCATCGACGTGTCGAAGGAGGGGCTGAACATCTCCCTCGTGGACCAGGACGGCCGCTCGATGTTCCCGGACGGCGCGACGCAGCCCCACGAGCGCACGCGGCGGGTGCTGGAGGCCATCGCGCCGACCATCCGCCGCATGCCGAACCGAATCGCGGTGACCGGCCATACCGCGGTGCCGCGCCCCGGAGCCCGCCCGCCGGCGAGGAGCCCCTGGGACCTGTCCGCGGGCCGCGCCATCAGCGTCCGCGAGATCCTGGCCCTCAACGGCCTCCCCGACGACCGCTTTGCGACCGTGGCCGGCAAGGCGGACACGGATCCGATGTTCCCGGACAACCCCTATCTCGCCGCGAACCGGCGGGTCACGATCACGCTCCTCAAGGAAGCGCCGCCGCTGCCCTTCGACCAGAAGCCCTGACGCGTTTCCCGCCGCGTCCCCCAAGCCGGAGCGAACCTCCGGATGGGCCGGCCGCGCGACGCCCTATTCGGCCGCCCGCCGTCCGCGCGCCGACAGCGGCGTGATCCGCAAGGCCGTGATGCGGTTGCGGCTCTTTCTGAGGACCTGGAATCGGAAGCCGTGGAACGTGAAGACCTGGCCGGCATCCGGGATGGCGCGCGCCTCGTGGATCACGAGGCCGGCGATGGTGGTGGCCTCCTCGTCCGGGAGGTCCCAGTCCATGGCACGGTTGAGGTCGCGGATGGGCACCGAGCCGTCCACGTTGACCGAGCCGTCGGGCTGCGGCCGCACGCCCTGGACCGAGACGTCGTGCTCGTCCTTGATGTCGCCGACGATCTCCTCGAGGATGTCTTCGAGGGTCACGAGGCCCATCACCTCGCCGTATTCGTCGACCACGAGGGCGAAGTGGGTCTTCTTGGCGAGGAAGGCCTTGAGCTGGTCGCGCAGAGACGTGGTGTCCGGCACGAACCAGGTCTCCAGCGCAATCGCCTCCACCCGCAGCTTCGAGGCGTCGCCGCCCACCGCGTCGAGCGCGCGCAAGAGGTCCTTGGCGTGGAGCACGCCGACGATGTTCTCCTGCGAGCCGCGCCAGAGCGGCAACCGCGTATAGGGCGACGACAGCACCTCGCGCACGATCTCTTCCGAGGAGAGGTCCGCATTGATGGTGCGCATCTTGGTGCGATGGACCATCACCTCCGACACCGTGAGGTCGGCGAGGTCGAGCAGGCCGCCGAGCATGTCGCGCTCGTCCTTCACCACGCCGCCCTCCTTGTGGAGGAGATCGACCTGGCCGCGCAGTTCCTCGGACGCCGAGAGGATCGGGTCGTTCTCGCCGATGCGGATCCCGAAGGGACGCAGCATCGCCTTGACGAGGCGCTCGACGGCGATCGCCAGGGGGCCCAGCACCATGACGACGGTGTAGACGGGCCGCGCGAAGCGCAGGGAGACCGTGTCGGGGGAGGTGATCGCGAGCGTCTTCGGCAGCACTTCGGAGAAGACGATGACGAGAAGCGACATGACGAGGGTCGCATAGATCACGCCCTCGCGGCCGAACACGGCGACGAGCACGCTCGTGGTGAAGGCCGAGACGCCGATGTTGACGATGTTGTTGCCGATCAGCATGGCGCCGATGAAGCGCTCGCGCATGGCAAGGAGCTTGTTGACGATGCCGGCCCGGCCGTCTCCGCTCCTCTCGAGCGCGAGCATGCGGGCGCGCGACGCGGCCGTGAAGGCCGTCTCGCCCGCGGAGAAGAAGGCGGAGAGGACGAGGCAGAGGATCACGATCAGGGCGGCGAACCACAGATTGACGGCAGGTTCTTCGGTCATGATCTCAAGCGGGAGTCTTGCTCTCGTCCGTCAGGAACGACTTCACGTCGCTCGCCGCAATTCCGGGTGCGATGAAGCTCTGCCCGATGCCGCGGGCGAGGATGAAGGTCAGCGCTCCGCCCTTCACCTTCTTGTCCTGCCCCATGGCGTCGAGAAGCTCGTCCGCCGTTCCGGCGCCGCCCGGGATCTCGGAGAGGCGCGTCGGCAGGCCGACCGCCCGCAGATGGGCTTCGACGCGCGCCGCATCGGCGGCGGGGCAGAGCCCGAGATGCGCGGAGAAGCGGAATGCGAGGCATAGTCCGACGGCGACGGCCTCGCCATGGACGAGGCGCCGGGAATCGTAGGCCGTCACGCGCTCCAGCGCATGCGCGAAGGTATGGCCGAGATTGAGGAGCGCCCGGTCGCCCTCCTCGCGCTCGTCGCGGGCCACCACCGCGGCCTTGGCACGGCAGCTCACGGCTACCGCCTCGTCGCGTTCCGGACCGCCCGCGAAGATCCCGCGCCAGTTCGCCTCGCACCAGACGAAGAAGCCCGGACCGTCGATCAATCCGTATTTCACCACCTCGGCGTAGCCCGCCCGCATCTCGCGCTCCGGGAGCGAGTCGAGCAGCCCGGTATCGGCGAGGACGAGGGCCGGCTGGTGGAAGGCGCCGACGAGGTTCTTGCCGTGCGGAGAGTTGATGCCGGTCTTTCCGCCGACGGAGGAATCGACCTGGGCGAGAAGGGTCGTCGGCACCTGCACGAAGCGCACGCCCCGGCGCACCGACGCGGCCGCGAAACCCGCGAGGTCGCCCACGACGCCGCCGCCGAGCGCCACGACGCAGTCGCCGCGCTCGATCCGTGCGGACAGAATCGCGCCGCAGAGCCGGGCGAATTCGGCGAAGGACTTCGAGCCTTCGCCCGCCGGCACGGCAACCGTGGCGCTGCGCAGGCCCTCCGCCGCGAGGGCACGCGCGAGCGCCTCGGCGTAGAGCGGCCCGACATGGTCGTCGGTGACGATCGCCGCGGCCTTCGGCCCGAGCGCCCTGATCCGCGCCCCGGCCTCGGAGGCGAGCCCGCGCCCGACCAGGATGTCGTAGGACCGGTCGCCGAGGCTCACCGGCACCGTGATGGCCGAAGCCGTCGGCCGCTCCAGGGAGGGGGCGGTCACGGCTGCGCCTCCGCGCCGAGCCGGTCGGCGAGGGCGCGCATGATCTCGTTCACCACGCGGTCGTGGGGGGCCTCGTGGGAATCCACCGTCAGATCCGCGGCGGCATAGATGGGGTGGCGGATCTCGATGAGCCGCCGCATCGTGCCCTCCGGATCCGGATTCTGGAGGAGGGGCCGGTTCGAACGCTTGCGCACCCGCCGCATGAGCACGTCGAGATCGGCCCTCAGCCAGATCGAGATCGCGGCCGCGGCGATGCGCGCCCGCGTCTCCTCGCTCATGAACGCCCCGCCTCCGGTGGCGAGCACGAGGGGACCCTCCTGCAGGAGCCGCGCGATCACCCGCCGCTCGCCGTCGCGGAAATAGTCTTCGCCGTAGATGGAGAAGATGTCCGGGATCGTCATGCCGGCGGCAGCCTCGATCTCATGATCGGCGTCGAGGAAGGGAAGGCCGAGCCTCTGCGCCAGCCGCCGGCCCACCGTGCTCTTGCCGGCGCCCATGAGGCCCACGAGGACGATCGAGCGCCCTTTCAGCCGCTCGACCAGGGCGTGTCGGCTGTCGGGCACGCGGTCAGGGGCGGGCCCGCTCTCGCCGGCGAGCACGCTCTGGCGGCTCATATCGTTCATGACCCACTCCTAGCATGGGAGCGGGGACGCTGTCACAGGCCGGCCGTCGCGGCGTCAGCCCCGGAGGGGCTTCAGCGCCCCGGCCCAGCGGTGCAGCTCTGCGAGCAGGGTCGCGGCGGCGCTGCGGTTCTGGTCGCTGGCTTGAAAAACGCCGTCGGAGAGTTGGTTCCAGATCATCGGCACCGAGACGCACTCCGGGATCGGCATCATCCGCAAAGCGGTGAGGATCGGCTTCACCATTCCCGCGCCCAGCGAGCCTCCCGCGCCGGCGCCATAGGTTACGAAGGCAGCAGGTTTGTAGTGCCACTCGGCCGCCAGGTAGGAAAGGGCGTTCACGAGAGCAGGCGAGGGGCCGGAATTGTATTCCGGCGCCACGAACACGAAGGCATCGGCCTCCTTCAGCGTGCCGCTCAGCCGTTTCGTATGCCCGTGCTCATACCGATTCAGGATCGGATAATGCGGCTCGTCGAAGACCGGCAGGTCGAAGGCAGCGAGATCGACGAGCTCGGCCTGGAAGGAACCGTGCTCGGCCGCGAGTCCATGGAACCATTGCCCGACGCCGAGACCGAGCCGGCCCGGACGCGTGCTGCAGACGAGCGTATGAAGCTTGAGTGAGCCGGTCATTTCAAGAAAATCCCACGAAGTTTCTGTTATATCGTTGCTCATAAGAGTTTCGTGACGGGGCTGCAAGCGGGCCCCCGCTTGCGTCGCATTTACGGTTCAGAAGGCCCGGTGGGCGAGGATCGAAGCAGCGTTTCGCCGGGGCTTGCCTTTCCGCAGGCCATGCGGGATGAACCAGCCGTTCTCAAGGGATCGCCGTGCCCACTCTGCTCCGGTTCCTCTTCGTCGTGGCCGTCCTGGCCGGCCTCGGTTACGCCGCGCTCTACGGGCTCGCCACCTTCGTCGAACCGCAGCCGCGGGAGATGACGATCACGGTGCCGCCGAACCGGCTGCCGACGCGATGAGCGGGGCCCGCCAGGCGAGCCTCTTCCTCGACATGCTGGCCGCCGAGCGCGGCGCCTCCCGGAACACGCTCGACGCCTATCGCCGCGACCTCGAGGATTATCTCGACTACCTGAAGGAGCAGGGCTCCGATCCGGTCTCCGCCGGCGCCAAGACGGTGCGCGGCTTCACGGCGAGCCTCGAGGAGCGGGGCCTCAAGGCGAGCTCCGCCGCACGCCGGCTTTCGGCCGTGCGGCAGTTCCACAAGTTCCTCTACGCGGAGGGCTACGCGCCTGTCGATCCGACGGCCGCCGTCGCGGCGCCGAAGCGCTCCCGGGCGCTGCCGAAGGTCCTGTCGGTGGAAGAGGTCGATCGTCTCCTCGCGGCGGCGCACGAGAGCGCCGCCCGGCCGGACGCCTCGCCGGGGGAGCGCCTTCGCGCCGCGCGCATGGCCTGCCTCCTCGAACTGCTCTACGCGACGGGTCTGCGCGTCTCCGAGCTCATCGCGCTGCCGCGCAGCGCCGCCAGGACGCGCGAGCGGTTCCTGGTGGTGCGCGGCAAGGGCGCGAAGGAGCGCCTCGTGCCGCTCACCGAAGCGGCGCGGGATTCGAGCAGGGCCTACCTCGCCCTCCTCGAAAAGCGCGGCACGGCGGGACCCTGGCTCTTTCCGGCGGCCAGCGACAGCGGCCATCTCACCCGCCAGGCCTTCGCGCGCGATCTCAAGCTCGCCGCCGCCGCGGCGGGACTGCGCGCCGACCGGGTCAGCCCCCACGTGCTCCGGCACGCCTTCGCGAGCCACCTCCTCCAGAACGGTGCCGATCTCCGCGTCGTGCAGGAGCTCCTGGGGCATTCCGACATCTCGACGACGCAGATCTACACCCACGTCCTCGACGAGCGGCTGAAAGGCATGGTGCGGGACCTGCATCCGCTGTCCGACAAGGAGGGGGTTGCGAGGATCGAACGGCCGAGCGACGCATTCCCGCCGGTTCGGCGAAGAAAGGGATCGCGTGCCGAATAGGGCGCCCGATCCGGCAGGACGGAGAACCCGTCGACCGCGTCACCCGGGAATCCTCTCCCCCCGCCGCAGCAGGAAGACCGCCTGTTCGCCGAAGAGGTTCCAGACCCACCAGGGCAGGGTCACGCGGATGGGCTTGCCGCCCGCGTCGAGGGCGACCGCGCGCTCCATCTTGGCGCCGACGTCGCGGCAGAGCGCGACGAAATCGCGGATCGTGCAGAAATGGATGTTGGGGGTGTCGTACCAGGAGTAGGGCATGTTGTCGGTGACCGGCATGCGCCCGTAGAGCGCGAGGTCGAGGCGCACCCGCCAATGCCCGAAATTGGGGAACGAGACCACGGCGCGGCGTCCGATGCGGAGCAGGTGCTCGAGCACCACCTTGGGCTGGCGCGTCGCCTGGATGGTCTGGGAGAGGATCACGTAGTCGAAGGCGTCGTCCGGATAGTCGGCAAGATCCGTGTCCGCGTCGCCCTGGATCACCGGCAGGCCCTTGGCGAGACATTCGCTCACGCCTTCGCGGGAGATCTCGATGCCCCGCCCGTCGGCGCCGCGGCGATCGCGGAGGAGGGCGAGCAGCGAGCCGTCGCCGCAGCCGATGTCGAGCACCCGGGAGCCGGACTCCACCATGTCGGCCATGAGGAGGAAGTCGAGGCGGGGCGCGGCGTTGTCCCCCTGGGGAGCGACCGCGGGCTGCGCCGGCGCGCGGGCCTGCGGGGATCGCCCGCCGCCGACGCCGCTTCCGGCGGGGACGATGCCGCCCGTCATGCGATCCCCCGGGCCCGCGCCGCCGCGTCGATGAAGCCGCGCGCCGCCGCGAACATGCCGGGCTCCTCCAGCAGGAAGGCGTCGTGGCCCTTGTCGCTCTCGATCTCGACGAAGCCCACGGAAGCCGCGGCGGCATTGAGGGCATGCACGATGGCGCGGGAATCGGACGTGGGAAACAGCCAATCGGACGTGAAGGAGATGACGCCGAAGCGGGTACCGGTCCCGCGGAACGCGTTGGCGAGGATGCCGCCATGCTCCGCGGCGAGGTCGAAATAGTCCATCGCCCGGGTCACGTAGAGATACGAGTTCGCGTCGAAGCGCTCGACGAAGGACATGCCCTGGTAGCGCAGGTAGCTCTCGATCTGGAAATCCGCGTCGAACGAGAAGGTAGGCGCAGAGCGGTCCTGCAGGTTGCGGCCGAATTTCCGGTGGAGGGCCACTTCCGAGAGATACGTGATATGGGCGCCCATGCGGGCGACCGCGAGGCCCTTCGACGGCCGCGTGCCCTCCTCGATGTAGCGCCCCCGGCGCCAATCGGGGTCGGCCATCACGGCCTGACGCCCGACCTCGTGGAAGGCGATGTTCTGCGCCGAGTGGCGGGTCGCGGCGGCGATGGGCAGAGCCGAGAAGACCCGGTCGGGATAGCTCGCCGCCCATTGCAGCACCTGCATGCCGCCCATGGAACCGCCGGCCACGCAGAAGAGGCTCTCGATCGAGAGCCGGTCGATCAGCGCGGCCTGCGCCCGCACCATGTCGCGGACCGTGACCACCGGAAAGTCGAGCGCGTAGGGACGCCCCGTGGCCGGGTTCGTGGAGGCGGGGCCGGTCGTTCCCATGCAGCCGCCGACCACGTTCGCGCAGATGACGAAGAACCGGTCGGTGTCGAAGGGCCTGCCGGGCCCGACCATGGTCTCCCACCAGCCGGGCTTGCCGGTAACGGGGTGCACGTTCGCGACGTGCTGGTCTCCCGTGAGCGCGTGGCAGATCAGGACGGCATTGGACTTGGCCGCATTGGGCCGGCCGTAAGTCTGATAGGCGATCTGCCAGGGCGCGAGCGCTACGCCCGCGTCCATCACGAGGGGCTCGTCGGCCGAAAACCGGGCCACCGGGCTCGACGGCTCGTCCACCTGCCCCAGGGGCTCGGCAAGAAGGAGGGCGTTGTGCTGCATGTCCGTTCGGTTTTCCGAACATATCGGCCAGCCGATCGGATGAGTCAACGAAAGCGCCGGACCGCGCCGCCCCTTGGCAGGCCTGCCCAAGGCTGCGAAAGAGACGCCCTCCGGGGAGCCCTCATGACAGAGTCCATCGCGAGCCTTGCCGACCTGCGCCGGGAGATCGACCGGATCGACGAAGCCATGCACCGGCTCCTGATGGAGCGGGGCACCATCATCGACCGCCTCATTGCGGTGAAGAAGACCTCCGAATCGGGCTCTGCCTTCCGTCCCGGTCGCGAGGCCGCGATGATGAGGGCCCTCGCGGAACGCCATGCGGGCCTCCTGCCCCTCGACACCGCCGAAAGCATCTGGCGCGTCATCATCGCGACCTTCACCTTCGTGCAGGCCCCTTACGGCGTCCACGCCGACATCTCCGGGGGGGACGCGCCGATGCGGGATTCCGCCCGCTTCCATTTCGGATTCACGGTGCCGTACCTCGCGCACGAGAGCGCGGCGGCGGTGATCGACGCGGTGGCGAAATCCCGCGGCGACCTCGGGATCTTCCGGCTCGATCAGGGCGCCTCGGCCGGGCCCTGGTGGAGGGCGCTGACGGGCGAGGGCTCGCCGAAGGTGATCGCGAGGCTGCCCTTCATCGAACGGCCGGGCCATCCCGCCGGGACCCCCGTCTTCGTGGTCTCGAAGCCGCTGGCCGATGCCGCCGTCCGCGACGTGGTGCTCTACGCGGCCCGCTTCGAGCGCTGGCGGGACAGCGCCAAGGAGACGCTGCGGGCGATCGGCGGCGAGGTCATCGCCAGCGCCGGGGAGGCCCACGGGCTCTCCGTCTTGCTGGCCGCGCCGGGCGCGCTCTCGCCCGAGGACCTGAGGGCGTCGCTCGGGAAACAGGGCGCCTCCCTCGTCTCCCTCGTCGAAATCGGCAGCCATGCGGAACGTTTCCGCGTGAAATAGGACCGGAGCTGCGCTATCGCATCGTGCGGACAAGTGGACCCGGTTTTCCGCGTTGAACGATGCGCTGCTTCTAAAAAGTGAGCATCGGATGGATCCCAAAAGTGGTTTCCACTTTTGGGTCCGATGCCGCGCATCGTGCGGACAAGTGGCCCCGGTTTTCCGCATAAAACGATGCGCCGCTTCAGACAAAGAGCATCGGATGGATCCCAAAAGTGGTTTCCACTTTTGGGTCCGATGCTCTAGAGCAGGTCCCGGTGGCGCGGATGCGCTCCGCCGTCGACAATGCGGCAATGAAGATCGAATAGCCTGGGCCGAGTCGGCCAAGACCGCTCCGGCAGCCCCGCAGCCTCCCGCACGAGACCTCGATGACTGCCCCCGTCCGCCCCGAGCCCCGCCCCGGCATCCTGGAGATCGAGGCCTATGTGCCCGGCAAGAGCGCCGCTTCCGGCGGAGCGAAGATCCATAAGCTCTCCGCCAACGAGACGCCCCTCGGCCCCTCGCCGAAGGCGCTCGCGGCGATCCGCGCGGCTGACCGTTTCGAGCTCTATCCGGACGGCTCCGCGACGAAGCTGCGCGAGGCGATCGGCGCCAGGTACGGGCTCGATCCGAACCGCATCGTCTGCGGCATCGGCATCTGGCGAGCTTCTGTCGCTTCTCGCCTACGCGTATGTCGGCCCGGGCGACGAGGGCGTGTTCACCGAGCATGGCTTCCTCGTCTACCGCATCGCCATCCTGGCCGCCGGCGGCACGCCTGTCGTCGCCGAGGAGCGCGAGCATCGCGCCCATGTCGACACGATCCTCGCGAAGGTCACGCCGCGCACCAGGATCGTCTACCTCGCCAACCCCAACAATCCGACCGGGACCTATCTGCCGTTCGACGAGGTGAAGCGCCTGCATGCGGGCCTGCCGCCCCACGTGCTGCTGGTCCTCGACGCGGCCTACGCGGAATATGTCCGCCGCAACGATTACGCTTCGGGCCTGGAACTCGTGGCGACCGCCGACAACGTCGTCATGACGCGCACCTTCTCGAAGATCCACGGCCTTGCCGGCCTTCGCCTCGGCTGGATGGTCGCTCCCGCGCACGTGGTCGACGCGGTGAACCGCATCCGCGGCCCCTTCAACGTGAACGGCCCGGCCATCGCGGCGGGCATCGCGGCGCTTCAGGACGACGCCCATCAGGCGAAGGCCGTCGCCTACAACGAGGAATGGCTGGGGCGGCTCACGGACGAGATCGAGGCGCTCGGCCTGAAGGTGACGCCGAGCGTCGGCAATTTCCTCCTCATCCACTTCCCGAGGGAGCCCGGACGCGCCGCCAAGGATGCCGATGCGTTCCTCATGGCGCGCGGGCTCATCCTGCGCCGCGTGGACGCCTATGGGCTTCCGGGGGCGCTCCGCCTCACGATCGGGACCGAGGAGGCGAACACGCTCGTCGTCGCGGCGCTTCGCGAGTTCATGGGTGCGAAGCCCCATGCCTGAACGTCTCGGCCCACCCCGCCAGGCGCCCGCCTTCGAGCGCGTCGCCGTCATCGGTTTCGGACTGATCGGCTCGTCGATCGCCCGCGCCGCCCGCCGGCTCAACCTTGCGCGCACGATCGTGGCCGTCGACCGCGACGAGGCCGTCCTGGCGCGGGTCCGCGAGCTTCGCATCGCCGACGAGGCGACGGCCGATCTTCGGGCCGGCGTGAACGGTGCGGACTTCGTCATCCTTTGCGTTCCGGTCGGCGCGTACGGCGACGTCGCAGGATCCATGGGGTCCTCCCTCAAGCCCGGCAGCATCGTCTCCGACGTGGGCTCCGTTAAGGCGTCGGTGATCGCGCAGGTGCTCCCGCATCTGCCCGAAGGGGTGCAATTCGTCCCGGCCCACCCGGTCGCCGGCACCGAGCATTCGGGTCCCGATGCGGGGTTCGCGACCCTGTTCTTCAATCGCTGGTGCATCCTGACGCCGCCGGACGGCACGGACGCGGACGCCGTCGAGAGGGTGAAGGACTTCTGGACCGCCATGGGCTCCAGCGTGGAGATCATGACGGCGCAGCACCATGATCTCGTTCTCGCCATCACGAGCCACGTGCCGCATCTCATCGCCTACAACATCGTCGGCACCGCCGCGGATCTCGAGACGGTCACGCAATCGGAGGTGATCAAGTTCTCCGCCGGAGGCTTCCGCGACTTCACGCGCATCGCGGCGTCGGACCCGACGATGTGGCGCGACGTCTTCCTCCACAACCGCGAGGCCGTGCTCGAGATGCTCGGCCGCCTCAACGAGGACATCGCGCTCCTTGCGCGCGCGATCCGCTGGGGGGAGGGCGACAAGCTCTTCGATCTCTTCACCCGGACCCGGGCGATCCGCCGCGGGATCATCTCGCTCGGCCAGGAGACGGACGAGCCGGATTTCGGCCGGCGGCGGCCCGATCAGTAGAGCGCGGGGAGACGCACGCCCGGCACCGTGAACGGACCGAGCAGGAGCCGCCCGTCTTCGAGCCGCAAGGGCGGAAGAGGGGAGAGGGCGGGCTGCGCCGCCGGAGCCGCGGGGGTGCCCGGAAGCGGCGGACGCGGCTTCTGGCCGAACAGCGCACCGAGCAGGTTGGAGCCGATCCGGTTGCCCGTCAGGCTCGCGATGAGGCCGTCGAGGCCCGCCGCGGCGACGCTCAGTTCGCCCGCGGGGCGGTGCAGATCGTCGAGCCGCACCGCGCCTTTCGCTTCGACCCGCTGCCCGCCCTTCGCGAGGGACAAGAGCAGGACGTCGAGGCGGCCGTTCGCCCGGCGCCAGCGCTCGACCTCGTCGGCCAGGGGCCGGCCCGCGAGCCCTTCGGCTTGCGTCGCCGTGACGTCGATCTGCAGGTCCGCCGGCTCGCTGCCCCCGAGGAGTTCGTCCAGGATCGGCAGCCTGGCCTGCTTCGCAGTGATCGCGGCATCGTAGGCGCCTTCATCCGGGCGGGCGGGATTGGGCCTGAGATGCGCCTCGAAGGACCGGCTCGCCAGCGTGAGCGCGTCCGGCACCGCGCCGGTGATCTTGATGTTCGGATCTGCCGCCATCAGCGAGGCGCGCTGGAAGCCGCGGGCCGAGCCGCGGATGCTCGTCTCCAGGAGCCGCCACGTGCCCTCGACGGCGATGCGCCCGTCGGTGAGGCGCAGCGGACCGTCGAATTCGGCGATCACGTGATCCGGCCGGTAGACCTGCGCGACGGACCGCATCCGGCCGAGGGAAAGGGCCGTCTCGCCGCGCCGCATGGTCAACGATGCGCAGGCGACTTCGATCCGGAACGGGTAGCCGCCGATCCGCCGGTCCGCGCAGGACCATTGCCGGCCGGCTCTCGCCTCGGCCGCAAGAAACCGGTCAAGCGCTTCCGAAGCACGGTTGCGGAGGAGCACCCACGCGGCGCTCCACGCCACGGCGACGAGCCCCAAGAGCACGAAGGGCGCATAGAGCCAGAACCGGCTGCGGCGGGTCTTCGAAGCAGTCTCGGGCATGAGGCTCTCCTGTTGTGCCGCGCCCTCGTAGCTGGTAGCCGCGGTGTCGGGCAAGCGGGGCCGATTGCGAGACAATGTCAGCACGCAACGCGGATCTGTGGGTGTTCGGCTACGGCTCGCTCATGTGGCGTCCGGGCTTCCCGTATCTCGATCGCCGTCATGCCCATCTGCACGGCTATCACCGCTCGCTGTGCGTCTTTTCGCATGTCCATCGCGGGACGCCCGAAAGGCCGGGCCTGGTGCTCGGGCTCGACCGGGGCGGCCGCTGCCACGGCGTCGCCTTCCGGGTGGCGGCTCCCGAGGCGGACGCCACGGTGCGGTACCTGCGCGAACGGGAGCAGGCGACGGCGGTCTATCTGGAGCGGCGCCTGCCGGTCCGTCTCGACGACGGCACGCCCGTCGAGGCGGTCGCCTACGTGGTCGACCGGCGGCACCCGCAATATGCAGGGCGCCTGCCGCATGAGGAACTCCTGCGGTTCGTGCGGCAGGGTCGGGGCGGATCCGGCGCGAACCCGGACTACGTACGCTCGACCTACGAGCATCTCGTCGAGATGGGGGTCAAGGATGTGATCCTCGAGCGGCTCGTCGAGGCACTGTCCTGACGACGGGATCGGGACCGGGGCGGTTCGGACGTCGGACGCGCACTCCGCCGTTCCGCGGCGGTTCACGTCAGGGCAGCGCGCTCTCGGGGATGGGATCGTCCTCCTGGAGATCCTCGATCATGGCCTTGCGCTCGGCGGCGTCCTCGGCGAGGCGGTGAACGTGCAGCTCGGTGGCGCCGTGCCCGCGCGCTTCCGCCATCCAGCGGGTGCGGGCCTCATCGCCCGGCCGCGAGCCGGCGGTGGCGATGTCGCTCACATGCGCCGTCCCGTCTCCGTCGCGCCTTACGGCGAGGATCACCGCGTCGGTCACCTCGATCACATGCGCTTCGTCGAGAGGATGGATTCCCACCACATAGCGCCGGCCGGACCGTCCGCGCCAGGAACTCAAGGGAAGCGACGCCTGGCGCACGCCGGCGGTGGACCGCAGGCGCTCCTCGCGCACACCGGCCCTCCGCGTCCTCTCGCGGCGCAAATCACGCATGGCGGCGGACCATGAGATGATTCGTTTGTTCCTCATTTGTTCCAAAAATAAGCTCACCTTCCCGATACGTCAATGACGGAGGCCGACAACTTGCGTTTTGGGAACGGCGCGGACGGCCCTGACGCAAGGACCGTTCAGAATTGGGAGCAGAGCAGGTACCATCTCGATACGGCGACGATGGTTTTGCTGGCGATCATCGAACGGGCGCCGGAGATTGTCGAACAGGCATTGACGATCGGATCGTGCCCGCCTTCGGCATCTTTGCAACGAGAGCCGTACGGGCAGCAAAGGTGAGCCCTGTCTAAGGCGCGCGGACAGTCTCGGCTGCCGCAGGTTCGCCCACCGGCGCCAACCCCAGTTCCTTGCGCCCCTCGGCCAGGAGACGGTTCGACGAGTCCTCGATCCTGGCCTGCACCTCATGAAAGAAGACGTCTCTCGGCAGCCCCGGCGGGATGGGCTCGAGGAGTTCGATGCGAATGGTCCCGGGCCGGCGCATGAAGCTCCGGCGCGGCCAGTAGAGGCCGGAATTGAGGCCGACCGGCAGGCAGGGGACGTCGAGATTCTCGTAGAGATGCGCGACGCCGTACTTGTAGGCGCGCGGCGCGCCGGGCGGGCGGCGGGTGCCCTCCGGGAAAATGAGGATCTGCCGCCCGCTTCGGACCGCCTCCCGTGCCTTGGCGTTCATCTCGGCGAGGACGGCGGAGCCCTTCTTGCGGTCGATCGCCACCATGCCGGTCCTGGCGCAGTACCAGCCGAAGAGCGGGATCCACATGAGCTCCCGCTTGAGGATGAAGGTGGGCTCCTCGAACAGCGTCACGAGGGTGAAGGTTTCCAAGAAGGACTGGTGCTTCGCCGCGACGAGGAGCCCCCCCGGGGAAACGTGCTCGCGGCCCCGGATCTCCACGTTCGTGCCGACGATGACGCGCATCAGCCACAGGGAGGACCGGCACCAGGCCTTGACGACCTTCATCAACAGAGGGCGGGGTCCCAGAAGCGCGGGCGCCGCCCCGATCATCCAGACGACGATATTGACGTAGAAGGCGACGTTGAAGAGGAAGGAGCGCAGGGCGAGCATGTCCGAGGGCCGAGGGACTGGAGTCGTAAGGCCCCTTTAGCATTTTTCCGGGACGGGGGACCTGTTTTCGCGCAGGCGGAGGGGCCGGCGCATGAAGGCCGATGCTTCAACGTGACAGCGGCTCCGCGACCACCCGCACCGGTTCGCCGAAGCTCATCAGATTGGCGGCGGTGGAGCGCTCGGGATCCTGTTCGATGCGGGTGCGCAACCAGACCAGGACCAGCTTCACGTATTCCGACAGGAGCACCCGCGCGGTGGCGGGATTGTACCACCAGCTGTCCGGATCGACCGCGGGGGTCACGACCGCATAGGGCACCTTGCGAATATCCGGCAGGGCGTGGTCGAGTTCGACCAGCGTGCGCGGCATGTGATAGGCCGAGGTCACGATGATGAGGGAATGGAAGCGGTGGCGCTCCGCCCAGCGACGGGTCTCGATGGCGTTGCCGATCGTGTTGCGGGCCCTGTAGTCGAGATCGACGCAGCAATCGAACAGCCGGCGCTGGCCCGGGTTGAGGCGCGCGATCTCGTCCCGGCTCGTCCGCTCGTTGACCCCCGAGATCAGGAGCCGCGTCGCATAGCCCTGGGCGAGGAGGTCGATGGCGTCGCCGATGCGCTGGGATCCTCCGGTGAGCGCCACGATGCCGTCCGTCTGCGCCTCGGGGCGGCGCTCGGTCCGTTCGAGCGAGTAGACGAAGACCACGAATCCGATGCCTGCGACGAACCCGGCGAGCGCCGCGACCGTCAACAGAGTGGCGAGGCCCGTCCGGATCCACGAGCGCCGGGCCTGGACCGCCTTGACCGGGTGAGTCCAACCCCAGCCCACCGCATCCATCGTATCAAGGGCGCCGAAACCCGCCCAATTCCGCCTGGGCACCAACATCGGCGCTCAGCATAGTGCGGATTGCGGCGGCGGAGAGGCAAGTCACTTTCATGACGTTTGCTTATCAACCGGTAGCGTTAAGAAAACGTCTCACCGTCAGCCGGGAGACGAACGCGGTCAGCGCCGAAACGATCAAGGCGATGACGAGAACGATGCCGTAGCCCCTCGCGCCGATGCCGAAGGAACCGAAGAGCGCTTCGAGCTGATCGCCCGCCGGGCTCGCCCGCCAATAAGCCGTCGTCAGACCGACGAGGACGATCACCAGCAGGGCGATCGCCGCGCCGATCCCGGCGCCCTTGAGGCCGAGCTCGAAGAACCGGCGCTGGAACTCGCGGGCGATGTAGTCGTCGTTGGCGCCCACGAAATGCAGCACCTCCACGACTTCCCGGTTTCCCGCCATGGCGCCGCGCGTGGCGAAGATCGTGGCGAGGCCGGCGGCCGACAGGACCAGCACGACGAGCGCCACGCCGACGCCGATGATCGTGTTGGCCATGGTCGACAGCCGCGAGACCCAGAGGGCATGGTCGTCGAGGCTCGCGCCCGGCACCTGGTTCCGCAAGGCCTGCCTGAGCGGGGCGAGATCGGGTCTTTCGCCCTCCTGCACCTTGATCACGATCAGGCGCGGCACCGGCAGGTCGTTGAAGTCGAGCCCGGTTCCGAGCCAGGGCTCGAGCAGGCGCTCGGATTCCGCCTTGGAGAAGGTTTCGGCCGACTGGATTCCGGGCGTGCGGCGGGCGAGTTCAGCCGCCCGGGCCACATCCGCGTCGATGTCGCGTTGCGCGTTCGGGCGTACCTGAACGGTGATCTCCCGCGAGACGGAGGAGCGCCACTCGGCAGAGCTCGCCGCCACGAGCTCGGCGCCTCCCGCGCAGAGCGCCGCCAGGAAGGTCAGGATGGCGATCACCGCCGCGAGCGCCCGGCCCCCGGTCGTGTCGACCGGGACGAGCGGCGCGTTGCGCCGCAGGTTGGCGGGGAGCGGCCGCTCCTCCGTGGTCGGAGGGACGGGGCGGACGCGGGGAAACCTCGTTCATCGCGCCCTCACTCGTCGATGTGCAGCCGCCCGTCGCCCAGCACCAGGCGGCGGGCATCGAGCTGGTCCATCAGGGCGAGGTCGTGGGTGGCGATGACGACCGACGTGCCCTGCCGGTTGAGTTCGATGAACAGGCGCAGGAGCCTGCGCCCCAGGGTGGGGTCCACGTTGCCGGTCGGCTCGTCGGCGAGGAGCAGTTCAGGGCGGACGATGAGGGCGCGGGCGATCGCCGCGCGCTGCTTCTCGCCCCCGGAAAGCACCGGCGGCAGCACGTGCATGCGGTCCCCGAGGCCCACCCAGCGCAGGAGTTCCACCACCTCGGCGCGGTAGCTCCTCTCCTCCTTGCCCTGCACGCGCAGGGGAAGCGCCACGTTCTCGTAGGTCGTGAGGTGTTCGAGCAGGCGGAAGTCCTGGAAGACGACCCCCATGCGGCGGCGCAGCGCGGTGAGCTTGTCCTTCGAGATCCGCGACACGTCCTCGCCGAAGAGCGAGACGAGACCGCGGGTCGGACGCACCGACAGGAGGATGAGGCGCAGCAGGGTCGTCTTGCCGGCGCCGGACGGGCCGGTGAGGAATTGGAACGAGCGCGGCTCGATGGAAAAGGTGAGATCGCGCAGGACCTCCGGACCCATGCCGTAGCGCACGCCCACATTCTCCAGATGCACGGCTGGCGCGACCCCACCGTCAAAAGCCTTGTTGTGCAACGCTTTCACACGTCCTTAACCAAACTTCGCGACAAAAAGCCAGGCGGAACCCAGGTCGGGCTCCGCCCGAGAATGATTCGCCATGCTCATCGTCTGTCCGTCCTGCGCAAGCGAATATACGATCGATCCGGCAAAATTGGGCGCGGATGGTCGCACATTGCGGTGCGCGATCTGCCGTGACACGTGGTTCGTATCGGCCGAAGGGGTGGCGATGCCCCCGCCCTCGCCGGAGCCCGCGCCGGCCGAGCCCCAGGGCGCGACGCTTCTGCCGCCCGCCCGGCCCGTTCCCCGGCGCTCGCCGATTCTGCGCCGGCTCGCCGCCTTGGCGGCGGCGCTCGTGGTCCTCGCCGCATTGCCGTTCCTCCAGGACGGGCTCGGGAAGGGAGGTGCTCTCGTCGGGATGCTCCTCTCGCCGCCGCAGGCCAGCCTCGCCTTCCGCGCCATCCGTCCGGAGATCGTGGGTACCGAAGACATGCGGGTTCTCGTCGTCGAGGGAGAGATCGCCAACCACGGCGACGCCGAAGCGGCGCTCCTCCCTCTTGAATTTCTCGTCCGCAACGGGAATGAACAGGTGCTTGCGTCCTGGACCGAGACCCTCGGCCGGTCGAAACTCGGCCCTGGCGAGACCCTCCGGTTCGCATCGCGCCTTGCTTCTCCGCCCGCCGACGGCCGTCAGGTCCGGGTGCAGTTCACCAAGGCCGCCGGCATCGCCGTCGCGGCCCGTTAACGGAACGATCATGACCGCTCCCCGCCGCGTGCGCGTGCTGTTCGACGAAGCCTCCATCGCCCGCCGCAACGAAGAGCTCGCCCGGGACGTGGCCGCGTCGAACCCGCGGGATCTCCTCGTGGTCGCCATCCTGAAGGGCAGCTTCATGTTCGCGGCCGACCTCATCCGGGCGCTCCACCGGGCCGGGCTCGAACCGCAGGTCGAGTTCATCCACCTGTCGAGCTACCGCGCCGGCACGGTTTCCTCGGGCCAGGTCACGATCCTGCGGGACGTCGAGAGCGACGTGCGCGGGCGCGACGTGCTGCTCGTCGACGATATCCTCGAATCCGGCCGCACGGTCGTCTTCGCCAAGGACCTGCTCATGGCCCGCGGCGCACGGCAGGTCCGCACCGCGGTGCTCCTCGAGAAACCGGGCAAGCGCGCCATCAGCATCGATGCGGATTATGTGGGCTTCACCTGTCCCGACGTGTTCGTGGTGGGCTACGGCATGGACGTCGCCCATTCCTACAGGCAACTGCCCTTCGTGGGCGTGATCGATCACACCGACCAGGAGCCCGATCTCTTCGGGGGGACTTGATGGCGCGCATCCTGCTCGTCGACGACGAGGAGCCGGTCCGGGGCTTCCTCAAGCGCGGCCTCGAAATGGACGGGCACTTCGTGGCGACGGCCGTCGACGGCGGGGACGGGCTCGACCGCCTCGCCGCCGACCGGGGCGACTACGACATCATCCTCACCGACATCCGGATGCCGATCATGGACGGGATCGCCCTCGCGCTCGCGGCGAAGCGGGACTATCCGGACGTGACGATCCTGCTCATGACCGGTTTCGCCGACCAGCGCGAGCGTGCCAAGAACCTGAACGCCATCGTGGCGGACGTGCTGACGAAGCCGTTCTCCCTCTCGGACCTGCGCGCGGCCGTCAGCCGGGTGCTCACCCATTGAGCCGCCGGACCGTGCGTCCGGTCCTTTGGGCTTCCATCGCGGCGGGTTCCCACGTAGGAGCATTCCGGGCGCATTCTTGAAGCGCGCCGGGCCGCGGTGCAGCGCGACGCTTCCCGGTCGCGCTCGGTTCAATCCGCCTTGCCACTCTGAGGCACCACGCCGGAGATCGCCCATGTCCCCTCCGTCCTCCTGCTGGTCCAAGCGCAGCCTCGCCGCGCAGGCCCTGGGTCACGTGGACCCGGTCACCAAGGCGATCGTGCCCCCGATCCACGTGGCGACGACCTATCTCCGCGACGAGGACAACGCGTATTCGTCGGGATTCGTCTATGGGCGGCCGGACAATGCCACGATCCGCGAGGCGGAGGGCGTCATCGCCATGCTGGAGGAGGCCGCGGCCGGCGCGCTCCTGTTCTCCTCCGGCATGGCGGCCGCCACCGCCGTGTTCCAGGCGCTGTCTCCCGGCGATCATGTGGTCGCCTCCAAGGTGATGTACTGGGCCCTGCGTCTATGGCTCGCCACCGAGGCTCGGCGGTGGGGTCTCGCCGTCGATTTCGTCGAGACGGACGACCTCGAGGCGCTGCGCCGCGCGGTCGTGCCGGGCCGGACGAAGATCGTCTGGATCGAGACGCCCTCGAACCCGCTCTGGACCATCACCGACATCGAGGAAGCGGCGGCGGTCGCGCACCGGGCCGGCGCCCGGCTCGCGGTGGATTCGACCGCCGCCTCGCCCGTCCACACGCGCCCGCTCGCACTCGGCGCCGATCTCGTGATGCATGCGGCCACCAAGGTGCTCAACGGGCATTCGGACGTGGTCGCCGGAGTGCTCGCCGGACGCGCGGCGGACGAGTTCTGGGGAAAGCTCGCCTCGATCAGGAAGGCGCACGGCGCGGTCCTCGGACCCTTCGAGGCCTATCTCCTCATGCGGGGGCTGCGCACCCTGCATCTGCGCGCCGCCGCCCAGGCGCGGGGCGCCATGACACTGGCGGAGCGGCTCTCGGCCCACCCGAAAGTGGCCCGCGTGCTCTATCCCGGCCTGCCGCAGCATCCCGGCCACGACATCGCCGCCCGGCAGATGGAGGGCGGCTTCGGCTACATGCTGTCCGTTCAGGTGACCGGCGGCGAGGCGGCCGCCATCGCGGCCGCCGCCAAGGTCCGGCTGTGGAAGCGGGCGACCTCTCTCGGCGGGGTCGAGAGCCTCGTCGAACATCGGGCCTCGATCGAGGGGCCGGACACGCCCTGTCCGCCGGACCTGCTCCGCTTGTCCACGGGCATCGAGGATCCGGACGATCTCTATCGCGACCTCGACGAAGCGCTGACAGCCGCTTCTTAGGCGGCTATAGAAATCCGTCATCCGAGTGTCTGTCATCCGCATGTCGCGTTTCGAGGCAATGAGCACGGCCGCGCCGAGAGGAGCCCCAATCATGTCGTCCATCACGCGCCGCCAAGCCCTGCAGACGGGGGCCGCCGCCGTCGCCGTCGCAGGTGCGCCGAGCCTCGCCTACGGTCAGGCCGCTCCTCTCTTGAAGCTGCGGATCCTGGAGACCACGGATCTCCATGTGAACGTCTTCCCGTACGATTATTACCGCGACGCCGCCGACGACACGGTCGGCCTCGGACGCACCGCGTCGCTCGTGAAGGCCGCCCGCGCGGAGGCCCGGAATTCGCTTCTCTTCGACAACGGCGACCTGATCCAGGGCTCGCCCCTGGGCGACTTCGTCGCCTATCGCAAAGGCATGAAGGCCGGCGACGTGCACCCGATGGTCGCCGCCATGAACGTGCTCGACTACGATTGCGGCACGGTGGGCAATCACGAGTTCAACTACGGTCTCGAGTTTCTGGCCAATTCTTTCGGGACGGCGAAATTCCCGATCGTCTGCGCGAACGTCATGACGGCGCAGGGCCAGGCCCTCTACAAGCCGTGGCTGATCCTCGACCGCGAGTTCACCGACGAGAGCGGCGCCCGGCAAAAGATGAAGATCGGCGTCATCGGCTTCGTGCCGCCGCAGATCGTGCAATGGGACAAGGCGCATCTCGACGGCAAGGCCACGACGGTCGACATCGTCGACGCGGCGGTCAAGCATGTGCCGGATCTGAGGAAGGCGGGCGCTGACATCGTCGTCGCGCTCTGCCATTCGGGCATCGCCGGAGGCGAGCGCCAGGGCGGCGAGGAGAATGCGGCTCTGCATCTGGCCAAGGTCGAGGGCATCGACGTGATCCTGACGGGCCACCAGCACCTCGTGTTCCCGGGCGGCAAGGAATTCGCGAACATCGCGGGGGTCGACGTGCAGAAGGGCACGCTGCACGGCAAGCCGGCCGTGATGGCGGGCTTCTGGGGCAGCCATCTCGGACTCGTCGATCTCGAACTCGCCAAGGACGGCGATGCCTGGAAGGTGGCGAATTTCCGCACCGAAGCGCGCCCGATTTACGAGCGTAACGCGGAGCGCAAGATCGTGCCGAAGGCCGGGACCGAGGCCGCCGTCGTGGCGGCTTCGCAAGCCGATCACGATGCCACTCTGAAATATGTGCGCGAACCGGTCGGCAAGACCGCCGTGCCGATCCATTCCTATTTTTCGCTCGTGTCCGACGACGCCTCCGTGAAGATCGTCGCGGAGGCTCAGGCGTGGTACGTGGCCGATCTCCTCAAGTCCACGCCGCACAAGGACCTGCCGCTTCTCTCCGCGGCCGCGCCCTTCAAGGCGGGCGGCCGCGGCGGTCCGAACTACTATACCGAGATCAAGCCCGGCCCTCTCGCCATCAAGGACCTCGCCGACATCTACATCTATCCGAACACCATCCGGGCCGTGAAGGTGACGGGCGCCCAGGTGCGCGAATGGCTCGAGCGCTCGGCAGGCATCTACAACCGGATCGACCCCGCGAAGGGCGGCGAGCAGGAACTCGTCAATCCCAGGTTCCCAGCCTTCAACTTCGACGTCATCGCGGGCGTCACCTACAGGATCGATCCGACCCAGCCTTCCAGCTACGACCCGGACGGCAAGCTCGTGGAGCCGAATGCGCGCCGCATCAAGGACCTCGCCTATCAAGGCAAGCCGGTGTCGGACGATCAGGTCTTCGTCGTGGCGACCAACAACTATCGCGCCTCGGGCGGCGGCAATTTCCCGGGCAACGACGGCAAGACGACGATCCTCGATGCCCCCGACCTGACCCGCGATGCCATCATGCGCTTCATCGTCGAGCGCAAGGAGATCGCCCCGAAGGCCGACGGCTCATGGTCGCTCGCGATCCCGGCGAACGTGACGGCGGTGTTCGTGACCGGCCCCAACGCGGCGGCCTATCAGCCTGCCGGCGTCAAGGCCGAGAAGATCGGCGACGCTCCCGACGGCTTCGTGAAGTACAGGATCGCCTCGTAGAGCATGAGGCGTCATCCCGGGGGGCGCGGCAGCGGGACCCGAGGATCGCACGACAAGAAGGGGTTGGCGCCATTCGGCAGTGCGCGCCGATCCGCCGGCGGCGCGGAGCGCTCCCGCAGGCGTGGGAAGGGGATCCAACTCCAGCGAACGGCTACACCGCGGCCTTCGCCGGCCGGCTGCCGGCGATGGCCGTCGCGACGGCCTCTTGCACGTCGCGCATGATGGTCAGCGCCACCTGGTCGATGGGCATCGGCCTCCCGAAGTAGAAGCCCTGCACCTCGTCGCAGCCGAGGGTGCGCAGGAAGGCCGCCTGCTCCTTCGTCTCGACGCCCTCCGCCGTGACGCGCATGTGGAGCGACCGGCTGAGCGACATGATGGCGTGGAGGATGTCCACGACCTGCCGGTCCTCGGCGCCGAACGCGCGCATGAAGGAGCGGTCGATCTTGATCTTGTCGAAGGGAAATTTCCACAGGTAGCTCAGGCTCGAATAGCCGGTGCCGAAATCGTCCATGACGATGGAGACGCCGAGGTTCTTCAGCTCGGTCAGCTCCCGCATGATGGCCGCATCGTCGTTGAGGATCAGGCCCTCGGTGATCTCGAGCTCGAGCCGGCTTGCCGGGATGCCGGCGGCGGCGAGCGCCTCCTTGACGGTGCGGTGGACGCTGCCGGCCTTGAACTGCGCCGGCGAGAGATTGACGGAGATCGTCAGGTGGTCGGGCCAATGGGCGGCAAGCTCGCAGGCGCGCCGCACCACCCAGTCGCCGATCTCGATGATGAGGCCGATCTCCTCCGCTACGGGGATGAAGATGGCCGGCGAGACGAAACCGCCCCTGCCGTCCGGCATGCGCAGGAGCGCCTCGAAGCCGGTCAGCCGGTCTTGCCCGGCATTGAAGAGCGGCTGGAAATGCAGCTCGAACGCGTTGACCGCGAGGGTGTCGCGGATCTGCAGCTCCAACTCGCGTCGACGCTGCAGCTCGGTCTCCAGGGTGGGCTCGAAGAAGACGTAGCACGACCCGCCGCGCAGGCGCGCGCGGTCGAGGGCGAGGCCGGCGGATTTCAAGAGCCGGAGGGCGCCGTCGCCGTCCGACGGAGCCTGCGCGACGCCGATCTGCATCTGCATCGCCACTGTCTGGTCTTTCAGCGTGAAGGGCCGTTGGACCTTGTCGATGATGCGCGCGCACAGGTCCTTCACGGCGTGAGGCGAGGCGTCGAAGCAGGCGACGGCGAACTTGTCCCCGCCGAGCCGCCCGACGAGCGCATTCTCGCCCGCGAGTTCGGACACCGCATGCGCCATGCGGACGATCGCCTCGTCGCCGCTCTCGTGGCCGAGGAGGTCGTTGATCTCGCGCAAGCCGTCGAGATCGAGGGAGAGGATCGCGACCGGCCGGCCGATCTCGTCCGCAAGCGCCCGGTCGAGCGCCGTGATGAAGTGGGGACGGTTGAGGAGCCCGGTCATGGGCTCGTGGTGCGCGAAGTAGCGGGCGCGCTTCTCGGCCGCGTGCACGCGGCGCCGCTGCACGAGGGCGAGAGCGAGCGCGATGATCGTCATGCCGAGGAACGGCAGCGGCGCACCGTCGCCCGCCGAGACGGCGAACGCCAGCCTCTCGTCGGCCAACGCGGGAGCGATCGCGCCGAACGACATTGCCGCTCCCCAAGCCGTGAAACCGGATTCGTTCTCGCGCAGCATCCGCCTGCCTGCTCGGACGGAAGCGGCCGTGCCGTGAGTCACCGCATCCGCCCTATCTGCTCGGACAGGTGTAGACTGCTCAGCCTTGAGAAAGCCTGAAGGTCCTTGGTGAACGGGACGTCACCGCAACCGTTCAAGCGTTCGAAGCGCGCCTTGCCGGATGCCGTGTCGGTCGCGGCGGAGCCGTCTCCTCCTCGGGATTGCGGGGCCAGGCCCTCCCGATCACCCGCACGATGTCGGCCATGATGGCATCGAGGGCGTAATGCTTCGGGGTATAGACGGCGGCGACGCCCATGTTCTTCAGGACGTTCTCGTCTTCCGCCGAGATGATGCCGCCGACGACGAGGGGGATGTGGTCGAGGCCCTCGAGCCTGAGGCGGGCCTTCACCTCCCGCACGAGCGGCACGTGCGAGCCGGACAGGATCGAGAGACCGATCACGTGCGCGCCGGTCTCCCTGGCCTTCGCGACGATTTCCGCCGGCGTCTGGCGGATGCCGTCATAGGTGACCTCCATGCCCACGTCGCGGGCCCGCAGCGCGATCTGCTCGGCGCCGTTGGAATGGCCGTCGAGCCCAGGCTTGCCGACGACGAGGCGCGGCGTCTCGCCGATCCTCTCCGACAGCTCCGTCACCATCAAGCGGATCTCCTCCGTCCCGCCGGCGCTCGCGGTGTCGGGCGACACGCCCGTCGGAGCACGGTACTCGCCGAAGATCCGGCGCAGCGCCTCGCCCCATTCGCCCGTCGTGACGCCGGCCTGTCGCGCAGGCGATCGAGGCCGGCATGATGTTGCGCTCCTCGCGGGCCGCGCTTTCGAGTTCCGCGAGCGCCGCCTCGACGGCCCGCCGGTCCCGGCCCGAACGCCAGGTCCGGATGCGGTGCACGGCTTCCATCTCCACGGTTTCGGGAACCGTGAGGATCGAGCCGTCGCCCGCCGTGAGGGGGGAGGGCTCGCCCTCCGTGTAGCGGTTGACGCCGACCACCACCTGCTCGGCCTTCTCGATCGCCGCGAGGCGGCGCGCGTTCGACTCGACAAGGGCCCGCTTCAGATATCCGCCCTCCACGCCCGCGATGGCGCCCCCGAGGCCGTCGAGGCGCTCGAGTTCCGCGCGGACCTCTTCCTTCAGGGCGTCGACCTTCTCCTCGATCACGCGGCTGCCGTCGAAGATGTCGTCGTGTTCCAGAAGATCCGTCTCGAAGGCGAGGATCTGCTGCATGCGCAACGACCATTGCTGATCCCAGGGGCGCGGCAGTCCGAGGGCTTCGTTCCAGGCCGGGAGCTGCACCGCGCGGGCGCGCGCCTTCCTGGAGAGCGTGACGGCCAGCATCTCGATCATGATGCGGTGGACGTTGTTCTCCGGCTGCTGCTCGGTGAGCCCGAGGGAATTGACCTGCACGCCATACCGGAAGACGCGCTTCTTGGGGTCGCCGATGCCGTAGCGGTCCCTGGTGATCTCGTCCCAGAGCTCCGCGAAGGCACGCATCTTGCAGATCTCGGTGATGAAGCGCATGCCCGCGTTGACGAAGAACGAGATCCGCCCCACCACCTCGGCGAAGGTGGCGTCGTCCACGTCCGATCGCCGGACGGTGTCGAGGACGGCGATCGCGGTGGCGAGCGCGAAGGAGAGTTCCTGGACCGGCGTCGCTCCCGCTTCCTGAAGATGATAGGAGCAGACGTTCATGGGATTCCATTTCGGCATCTCGGACGTGGTGAACAGGATCACGTCGCGGGTCAGCCGCATGGAGGGCAGGGGCGGGAACACATAGGTGCCGCGCGAGAGATACTCCTTGATGATGTCGTTCTGCGTCGTGCCCTGGAGGGCGGCGCGCGGCGCGCCCTGCTCGTCCGCGGCGGCGGCGTAGAGCGCCAGCAGCCACGGCGCCGTCGCATTGATCGTCATCGACGTGTTCATGGTGGCGAGCGGGATCCCCTCGAAGAGGGCCCGCATGTCGCCGAGATGGGCGATGGACACGCCGACCTTGCCGACCTCCCCCTTCGCCAGTTCGTGGTCCGGGTCGTAGCCCGTCTGCGTCGGCAGGTCGAAGGCCACCGAGAGGCCCGTCTGCCCCTTGGCGAGGTTGCCGCGGTAGAGCGCGTTGGAATCGGCCGCGGTCGAGTGGCCCGCATAGGTGCGGAAGATCCAGGGTTTGTCGCGCTCGCGCCTCGTCTCGTCGCTCATGCCGCCGGCCTGCCTGTCGGTCCGCCGCTGGGTTGCGTGTGTGCAATGCGGGATCCTGCACCTTCGTTCCCGCAGCGCAAGAGCCTTCCGGGATGGTTTCCGGGCGCTGAAAATCGCCGGAAACCCAGGCGCAACCAAATAGCTAAGCCAAACGTTGCTTCTAGGCAAATTGGCCATAAGGTCATATTGCAGCGCAACAAATTCATGTTAGGCTTCCCGCCAAACGATCAAAAAATGCGAGGCGTATCATGGCTGCTCAGGCGCTCAAGAAGATCAGCGACCGCAAGGATCTCTACGCGCTCGGGGAAATCCCGCCGCTCGGCCATGTCCCGGAGAAAATGCACGCCTGGGCGATCCGAAAGGAGCGCCACGGCCCGCCCGAGGAGGCGATGCAGATCGAGGTCGTTCCGACCTGGACGATCGGCGACGACGAGGTCCTCGTCCTCGTGATGGCGGCGGGCGTCAACTACAACGGCGTCTGGGCCGCCCTCGGGCAGCCCGTTTCCACCCTCGACGTGCACAAGCAGCCCTATCACGTGGCGGGCTCCGACGCGTCCGGCATCGTCTGGGCGGTCGGTTCCAAGGTGAGGCGCTGGAAGGTGGGGGACGAGGTCGTGGTCCACTGCAACCAGGACGACGGCGACGACGAGGAGTGCAACGGCGGCGATCCGATGTTCTCTTCTTCCCAGCGCATCTGGGGCTACGAGACGCCGGACGGCTCCTTCGCGCAGTTCTGCCGCGTCCAGTCGCGCCAGCTCATGGTGCGCCCGAGACATCTCACCTGGGAGGAATCGGCCTGCTACACGCTGACCCTGGCGACCGCCTACCGCATGCTCTTCGGCCACGCGCCGCACACCGTCAAGCCCAGCGACAACGTCCTCGTCTGGGGCGCCTCCGGCGGGCTCGGCGTGTTCGGCGTGCAGCTCTGCGCGGCGTCCGGCGCCAATGCCATCGGCATCATCTCCGACGAATCGAAGCGGGACTACGTGCTGGGCCTCGGCGCCAAGGGCGTCATCAACCGCAAGGAGTTCAATTGCTGGGGCCAGCTCCCGAAGGTGAATTCGCCGGAATACGCCGAGTGGACGAAGGAAGCCCGCAAGTTCGGCAAGGCGATCTGGGACATCACCGGCAAGAAGGACGTCGACGTGGTGTTCGAGCACCCGGGCGAGCAGACCTTCCCGGTCTCGACCCTCGTGGTGAAGCGCGGCGGCATGGTGGTGTTCTGCGCCGGCACGACCGGCTTCAACCTCACCTTCGACGCGCGTTACGTCTGGATGCGCCAGAAGCGCATCCAGGGCTCGCACTTCGCGCATCTCAAGCAGGCGGCCGCCGCGAACCAGTTCGTGGTGGACCGGCGCATCGATCCCTGCATGAGCGAAGTGTTCCCGTGGGAGCGCATCCCGCAGGCTCACACCGAAGATGTGGAAGAACCAGCACGCCCCCGGCAACATGGCGGTCCTCGTCAACGCGCCCCGGGCGGGCCTGCGGACTTTCGACGACGTGCTGGAGGCGAGCGCCTGATCGCCTCACCGTCAGGCCGCTGATTTACGGGGCCTTCACCACGTTCTCGAAATGCCGCGCCTCGGCGATCTTGTGCAGCCGCCGTCGCTTCGCCGCGATGACCGTGCCGTTGAGCTCGCCGCCGAACAGGAAGATCGCCGCCAGGGTGTAGAGAAACACCAGCGCCGCCATGGCGGTAGCGAGGCCTCCGTAGGTCGACGCATAGGCGCCGGGATAGTTCTCGAGATACCACCCGAAGCCGAGGCCGCCGAGGATCCAGAGGGCGAGCGTCACTCCGACGCCCGGCAACACGGACCGGAAATCCCGCTGGCCGGCCGGCACGAGCTTATGCGCCATCACCAGCGCCAGAACGATGAGCAGCGTCGCGACGCCGATGCGCAGGAAATCGATGAGGTTGCCGAACGGACGCAGCCCCGGGAGCCAATAGAGCGCTCCGCGCCACACGAGGGGTCCGAGCACCACGAGCAGTGCGAAGGCAAGCATCACGAAGGCGCCGCCGATCACGAAGGCGATGGATTCGAGCCGCGTGAACCACCAGGCCCGCGTCTCGCGCAAGCCGTAGGCCCGGTTGAGCCCGACCCGGAGCGCCTCGACGCCGCTCGAGGCGAAGTAGAGCGCGAGCACCAGGCCGAGCGTGAGGATGCCTTCCCGCCTGACCGTCAGGATCGAGTGCACTTCGTCGGCGATCGGCTTCGCCACCTCGCTCGGCCATGCCTCCAGGATGATGTCCGCCGCCTCGTCGGCCAGCGACCCCGTCCCGAACATGCTCGCCAGAGCCGTGACGAGGATCAGGAACGGGAACATCGACATCAGGATCGAAAGCGCGATGTGGCTCGCGATCGCCCACGCGTCGTGCAGGACGAAGCGGTTGTAGGCGATGACGAGGACTTCGAAGGCGGTGCGCAGCCGGGACACGGGGTTCTCCGTGGCGTGAGATGGCGCGGACGGGGGATCGGAGCAAGGTTGTCCCGCTCCGGACAGGCCATCGGCGGCAAAGGCTCTCCGAAGGGCGTCATTCTCGGGCGCGCCGAGCGCGACCCGAGGATTCCAGGCCGATAAGGCGCCTTCATCTCAACGCGGCCTTCCCCTCACGCAGGCCAGGATCGATGCGGGGGCGATGTTCTTCGGCGCGGAAATGCGGCATGGCTGCTTCCCGATGCACGCGCCGAACCTTCTTCCTCGCCTCGCGCCGCCGCTCTTCGTGCTCATCTGGGCCACGGGTTTCATCGTGGCGCGGCTGGTCGCCCCTCATGCGGAGCCCCTGACCTTTCTGTCCGTGCGCTATCTCCTGGCCATCCTGGTGCTCGGGGCCGTGGCCGCCGCCGCCCGTGCGCCCTGGCCGAGGTCGCCGGCGGGCTGGCGCGACGGGCTCGTCGCCGGCGTGCTGCTGCACGGGCTCTATCTGGGCGGCGTGTTCTGGGCCGTCCGCCACGGCCTGCCTGCCGGCATCGCGGCGCTGGTCGCCGGCCTGCAGCCCCTCGCCACCGGGCTGCTGGTCGGACCGCTCCTCGGCGAGCGGGTCAGTGCCCGGCGGTGGAGCGGGATCGCAATCGGATTCCTGGGGGCGGCCCTCGTCGTCGCTCCGAAGCTCGGCGCGGCCGACGGGTTCCCGGCATTGCCGCTCCTCGTCTGCTTCCTCGGCATGCTCGCCATCACGTTCGGCACCATCTGGCAGAAGCGGACCGGCGGCGCGGTCGACATGCGCACCAATGCGGTCGTGCAATATCTCGGTGCGGCCGCCGTCACCCTGCCGCTCGCCCTCCTGACCGAACAGGGCCGGCTCGACCCGGCGCCGGAACTCTGGATCGGGCTCCTCTGGGCGGTGTTCGGGCTCTCGATCGGGGCCATCGGCCTTCTGCTCTTCCTCATCCGCCGTGGCGCCGTGGCGGGCGTCGCGGCGCTCCTCTACCTCGTCCCCCCGGTCTCGGCCCTGATGGCCTATCTCCTGTTCGGCGAGACGCTGAGTCCGGTACAGATCGCCGGGATGGGCGTCGCGGCCGCCGGCGTGGCACTGGCGAGCCGGGGTTGAACGCCGCTCGCCGCTAGCCAAAAAGGGGATCAACAGCGCGGCCGTCCGCGTTTATGGTGCAGTGCACATATCCGGAGCGTCCCATGTCCGCCCTTGCCGCCGCCGCCCCGCCTTCCGACCTCCTGGCCCTCGCCCGCGAGGCCGCCGCGGCCGTGAACGGCCTCCTGGACGAGGCGACGCGCCGGGTCCGGGCCCTGGTATCCGCCGAGGGGCGGCTCTCGTCCGAGCGGCTGGAATCGCATCAGCACGCGGCTCATGGGCTCGCCTGGCTCTCCACCTACGCGCAAGCCGTGCGCGAACTCGGATCCTATGCGGAGCGCCTCACCGCCGAGGGCCGGTTCGGCGAGGCCGAGGAACTCCTCGTCCGGATCGGGCTCGGCGAGTATCTCGACCAGATCTTCGGCGGCATTCCGATGAGCCAGGGCGAGATCGTCCGCCTGTCGGCCCTAAGTCTCTCCGCCCGCGACGCCGCCCGCTTCCGTCCGGAAGCGGTGGAGATGCTGATCGCGGAGGGCAACACGGCCGAGAATCGCGCCCGGCTGGTGGGGCTGATCCGCCGCGCGCAAGGGGCCGCGACCGTGGGCGATCCCGGTCTCGACGAGACGCTCGAGGCCATCCGCTCCGAGATGCGACGCTTCGGCGAGGCGGAGGTCGCGCCGCACGCGCACGAGTGGCATCTCGCCAATTCCTACATCCCCCTCGAGGTGATCGGGAAGATGGCCGAGCTTGGCGTCTTCGGCCTCACGATCCCGGAGGAATTCGGCGGCATGGGCCTCTCCAAGGTCTCCATGTGCGTCGTCTCGGAGGAGCTCTCCCGCGCATATATAGGCGTCGGCTCGCTGGGCACCCGGTCGGAGATCGCCGCGGAGCTCATCCTCGGCGGCGGCACCGAGGAGCAGAAGCGGAGATTCCTGCCCGCCATCGCGTCCGGCGAAATCCTGCCCACGGCGGTCTTCACCGAGCCGAACACCGGTTCCGACCTCGCTTCGCTGAAGACTCGCGCCGTGAAGGAGGGCGAGGTCTGGACGATCTCCGGCAGCAAGACCTGGATCACCCATCCGGTCCGCGCCGATCTCATGACGATGCTCGTGCGCACCAATCCCGACGAGCCGGGCCATCGCGGCCTGTCGATCCTGCTCGCCGAGAAGCCCCGCGGCACGGACGAGAATCCGTTCCCGATCGAGGGCCTCACCGGCGGCGAGATCGAGGTCCTCGGCTATCGCGGCATGAAGGAGTACGAGCTCGCCTTCGACGAATTCAAGGTGCCGGCTTCGAACCTTCTCGGCGGCGTCGAGGGCCAGGGCTTCAAGCAGCTCATGCAGACGTTCGAAGCCGCACGCATCCAGACGGCGGCGCGTGCGGTCGGCGTCGCGCAATCGGCCCTCGATCTGGGCTTGCGCTATGCGGAGGAGCGCTTCCAGTTCGGCAAGCCGCTCATCGCGTTCCCTCGCGTCGCCGACAAGATCGCCATGATGGCGGTCGAGATCCACATCGCCCGCCAGCTCACCTACTTCGCCGGCCGTGCCAAGGACGAGGGCAAACGCTGCGACCTCGAAGCCGGCATGGCGAAGCTTCTCGCCGCCCGCGTCGCCTGGGCGGCCGCCGACAATGCGCTCCAGATCCACGGCGGCAACGGCTTCGCGCTCGAGTACCCGATCTCCCGCGTGCTTTGCGATGCCCGCATCCTGTCGATCTTCGAGGGCGCGGCGGAGATCCAGGCCCAGGTGATCGCGCGGCGGCTGCTGGAGGGCTGAGGCACGCCGTTCCCGGACGGCAGCGGCCTGAGCGATTCGGAAGGCTTGACAAGCAGGCGCGGGGAGTCCACACGTCGCCGGCTTCACGTCCGCGTCCCGCCTCCCCGTCGGAGCCCTTCATGTCAAAGTCCGTGTCCCCGCTCGCGCCCAAAGCCGTGCCCACGCTTCCCGCCATCGAGGGCGTGCGCATCGCGACCGCGGAGGCCGGCATCCGCTACAAGAACCGGACCGACGTGCTCTACATGACGTTCCCTAAGGACACGACGGTGGCCGGCGTCCTCACGCGCTCGAAATGTCCCTCCGCCCCGGTCGACTGGTGCCGCAGGAACCTGGAGCGCGGGCAGGCGCGCGCGCTCGTGGTGAATTCCGGCAATGCGAATGCCTTCACCGGCAAGACCGGCGCGCAGGCGGTGAAGCTCACCGCCGACATCGCCGCCGAGGTCGCCGGCTGCCGCGCGAGCCAGGTCTTCATCGCCTCCACGGGCGTGATCGGCGAGCCGCTCGACGCCACGAAGTTCGAAGGCGTCCTCGCGCAATGCGAGGCGAAGGCGAAACCCGGCGCCGTGGATCGAGGCCGCGAAGGCCATCATGACGACCGACACCTTCCCGAAGGTGGCGACCCGCACGGCGACGATCGGTGGCGTCGAAGTCACCATCAACGGCATCGCCAAGGGCGCCGGCATGATCGCGCCCGACATGGCGACGATGCTCTCCTTCGTCTTCACGGATGCGCCGATCGCCGCCCCGGTGCTGCAGGCCCTGGTGAAGAAGGGCGCCGAGAAGAGCTTCAACTGCGTCACGGTCGACGGCGACACCTCCACCTCGGATACGCTCCTGGCTTTCGCCACCGGCGCGGCCCGGGAGCGCGGCGCGCCGACGATCACGCTTCCGAGCGACCGGCGGCTCGCGCCGTTCCGCCAGGTCTTCGAGGATCTTCTCGTCGATCTCGCCCAGCAGGTGGCCCGCGACGGCGAAGGGGCGCGGAAATTCGTGACCGTGCGCGTGACCGGAGCCAAGGGCGATGCTTCGGCCCGCCGCATCGCCATGTCGATCGCCAACTCGCCTCTCGTGAAGACGGCGGTCGCGGGCGAGGACGCCAATTGGGGCCGCGTCGTGATGGCGGTCGGCAAGGCGGGCGAGCCGGCCGAGCGCGACAAGCTCGCCATCTGGTTCGGCGACATCCGCGTCGCCGTGAAAGGCGCGCGGGATCCGGCCTACGACGAGGCCAAGACCAGCGCCTACATGAAAGGCGACGAGGTGCTGATCCGCGTCGACCTCGGCCTCGGCCGCGGCGAGGCGACGGCGTGGACCTGCGATCTCACCAAGGCCTATGTGGAGATCAACGGGGATTACCGGTCCTGAAGGGTCTCTCGCGCGGACCCGGCGGTCCCGTCCTTCCCCTCGAACGGGATGCGAAGAGCCCGCCCATGAAGCTCACCCTCGTCGTCGCCGTCGCCCTCGTCGATGCGGACAACCGCATCCTGCTGGCGCAGCGCCCGGCGGGGAAACAGCTCGCCGGGTTGTGGGAGTTTCCCGGCGGCAAGGTGGAAGCCGGCGAGCGGCCCGAGGAGACGCTGATCCGCGAACTTCACGAAGAACTCGGGATCACCGTGAAGGAGGCATGCCTTGCGCCTCTGACCTTCGCAAGCCACGCCTATGAGGCGTTCCACCTCCTGATGCCGCTCTATGTCTGCCGGCGCTGGGAGGGCCTGGTGCAGCCGCGCGAGGGCCAGGCCCTCAAGTGGGTCAAGCCGCAGGACCTGCGCGCCTATCCGATGCCTCCGGCCGACGAGCCGCTCATCCCGACCCTCGTCGAACTCCTGCTCGCGTGAGCGCCATGGCGAAGCCGCTCGCGCCGACGCCGTCCTTTCTCGCCTCGCATCTCCTCGGCTGCTCGATCCTCTGGGCGAGCGGCTTTCTGTTCATGAAGCTCGCGGGCGCGGTGAACCCCTTCGTCACCGCATCCGTGCGCGGGCTCCTGGGCGCGCTCACGCTCGCGCTGTTCTTCGTCCTGCAGGGCCGCAGTCTCCTGCCGCAGGGCCGCGAGTGGCGCGACTGGCTCGTCCTCGGAACCGTCAACGGCTGGGGCCCGAACGTTCTCGTGGCCTTTGCGCTCACCGAGATCACGGCCGCTTCCGCATCGATGATCCAGGCCGCGACCCCGCTCATCGTGGCGCTCGCCGCGCATGCGCTCTTCGCCGACGAGCGGCTGACCCCCAAACGTCTCGCGGGCGTGCTCGTCGGCTTCGTCGGCATGGGCATCCTGATCGGCCCCGCCGCCTTCCCGGACAGCGGCGTCAGTGCGGCGGGCGCGTTCGCGATGGTGGCGGTCGCAGTGAGCTATGCGGTCGGCAACATCTATGCCCGCGCAGTGAAGGAAGCCGATCCCGCGCGGCTCGCCCTCGGCCAGCAATTCTTCTCCGCGGTGCCGGCCACCGGGCTCGCGCTCGCCCTCGCCGGGCCCGCGGCCTTCGCGACGGTGCCGGAACACGGGCTCTCCCTCCTCTGTCTCGGCGTCCTCGCTACGGCGGTTCCGATCCTGCTCTTCATGCGGCTGATCCGCGGCGCAGGCCCGACCCGTGCCGCGATGGTCGGCTATCTCCTGCCGGTTTGGACGACGCTCCTCGCCATCCTTTTCCTCGGCGAAGAGGTCGGCGCGCGCGAATTGTCGGGGGGCGCCATCGTCCTTCTCGGCGTCGCGATCGTCTTCACAGGCCGGGTGGCGCGAGCCCGCTGAGGGCGGCCCGTACGGGCGCGGGAATCTCCGCATCCGCGACCGGTGTCGGCCGGGCCGAACGTTCCGGGCGGATCGAGCGAAGCGCCGGAAAGAAAGAATGGCCTTCGGAGAATCCTTTCGGCGGCATCGATCGTCTGTGGCGTGAACGGCATCAGGTGCGGCACGGGCTTTCGCCGTTTCATGCCGCGCGCACGTCCCGATTCTGATCACCGTTCGATTCCCCGTTGAGCTTCGTCAATATCCGCCGCGCGGGAGCGGGGCACAATCAACGCGGTCGCGGACCAGCGAGGGCGGGCTTCTTGTGCGAGCAGGCCGATCCTGCCGATGAGCTCGGGGGCCACCACCTCGGCGCCGCCGCTCAGTGCCGCGAAGGAGGACCCCCATCATGCCGGATCACCACATCGTCGCATCCTTTGATCTCGATCTTCACAATCTGCGCCGAACCCTCGGAGAGATGGGTGGGACCGCCGAAACGATGCTGAAGGATGCCATGGTCGCCTTTGCCCGAAGAGATGTGTCCTCGGCTGAGGCGGTCGTCGCGGCCGACCGGGGTCTCGACCGCTCCCAGCGCGGCCTGCTGATCGTGCGCCGCCAGCCGATGGCCATGGACCTCCGGGAGGTGATCTCGGCCATTCGCATCGCCGGCGACATCGAGCGCATTGGTGACATGGCCAAGAACATTGCCAAGCGGGTCCTCGCGATCCGGGACGAGCCCCGGCCGGATGGCCTCGCGGCCGGCATACGGCGCCTTGCCGACATGGTTCTGGAGCAACTGAGGAATGTCCTCGACGCCTACGACCGGCGGGACGACGAGGCGGCGCTGAAGGTGTGGCAGAGCGACGCCTCCATCGACGCCCTCTACACGGCGCTGTTCCGGGAGACCCTCGCGTTCATGGTGGAGGACCCGCACAGAAATCACGCTGTGCACTCACCTCCTGTTCTGCGCCAAGAACATCGAGCGCGTCGGCGATCATGTGACCAGCATCGCCGAGACCGTGCATTATCTCGGCACGGGCGAGAGCCTGACGGAGCGCCCCAAGCAGGACAACTCGTACTATGCGACGGTCACGTCTGACCGGCCAGACCGGTCATGACTGAGGCTGGCCGGCGCCGCTGTAGAGATAAGCCGCGATACACTCGGCGGATTGGGCACTGCAAAGCAGCCGCCGGTATTCCGGCTTGCCGATGGTGACGTTGCTGTTCAACAGGTTGGCCAGCACAGTGGCGCCGGCCATGGCCCCGAAGGTGCTCGGCGAGGTGGGCACCCAGCGGTCCTCGCAGATTTCGACATGCACCGTGAGGCCGGGAATCGCCGGAGCCTCGAAGACGAGGTCCGAACCGAACGGTGCGTCCCCGGACATCTCAGAACACCAGCATGCTGGCGATGGAGAAATAGATCAGGAGGGAGAGAACGTCTTGGATGACGGTGCCGACAGGGCCCGCGCAAAGGGCAGGGTCGTAGTCGAGCCAGTCGAAGGCGGATGGCAGCACCGATCCGACCAGGGTCGCGACGGTGCTCGCCCCGAACACCGAAAGTGCCACGGTTGCAGCAAGCCGAATTTCGCCGAAGCTCGCCCAGACCAGTCCGAAGGCGAGCATTGCCAGGCCCCCGCCGATCAGCGCGCCGGTCCCCATTTCGCCCGCAAGCAGTCGACGGACTGGCGTTCTCACGAGCGAGAGCCCGCGTACGGCCACGGCTTCCGATTGCGTTCCCACTGCATCCGCGAGATAGACGATGGCCGGTACGAAAAATGTCACCGTGATATTGGCGGCGAGCGCCTCTTCGAAGCGGGCCATGACAGCCGTGGCGCCGGCACACCCTGCGATTCCGACGGCGAGCCAAGGCAGGCGGAACAATGCACGGCGGAGCGGCGATGCGGTGAGGGCATCGCGCGCGCGCTGCGACTTGCCGAGAATGCCGGCCATATGGTGCAGATCCTCAAGGTGCTCCTCGCGAAGGATCGTCATGAGTGCGCCGGCCGTCACTGCTCCGAGAAAGCGCCCATCGCCTGCACATACCGCAAGCGAGGCCGCGTCGGCATCGAGCGCCATGTTTGCGGCACGCTCCCGATCGAGACCGGGGGCGATACGAGGCCAGTCGCGCCGCATGTGGTCGCGCACGACATCCTGCGCGGCCCCTGCGAGCACTTGTGCCATGGCGAGAGCGCCGCAAAATTCGCCGTCCGGGCCGACGACGAAGACGTGCTCGACCGCCTGGAAGTGCTGGCCGAGGAGGCTCGTGCGCAAAGCGCCCAACGTTTCGTCCTCTCGCGAGACCGGCACATCGCGCGTCATCACCGAGCCGATGCTTTGCGGATGCAGCGGCGCCGCGGCAGCCGGCGCGTCGGGCGACAGTGAGGACGGTGATGCGACCAAGGCGTCGGTGGTGTACGGCATCGCAAGCATCGCCAATAGGTTCGAGAGAGCGGCGACCTGGGCCGCGGCGAGACTCTCGCCGATGCAGGCGGTCGAGAAAAGTGGCTACCTTGCCTCAAGTGGGCGGTGGCAGGCGCTTCCCGGGTCAGCCGAGTCCGCTTGCGCTTGGCCACGGCGATCGTATGTGCGAAGGGAAGCCGATGCGACCCGAAGCTGAATTCCGCGCCGCCTATTCGCGCTTCGTCGAACTTACGACGCGGTGGATGGACAACGACGTGTACGGTCACCTCAACAACGTCGTGGCCTATTCACTCTTCGATACCGCCGTAAATCAGACCCTGATCGAGGATGGGGCGCTCGAGATCGAGCGGAGTCCGGTGATCGGCCTGGTCGTCGAGACGGCCTGCCAGTATCTCGCCCCGATGGTCTTCCCCGACCGAATCAGCGCCGGCGTGCGGGTCGCCCGGGTCGGCACGAGCAGCGTCCGCTACGAGGTCGCATTGTTCCGCAACGATGAGCCTCAGGCGTCAGCTCAGGGGCACTTCGTCCATGTCTACGTGGACCGGCTGACCCGTCGTCCCGTGCCACTTCCCAAGCGCCTGAGAGCCGTTGCCGAGTCCCTCAAGCCGCGAGCCCCCGCTTGAGAACGCCTGAGACGATGACTTCTTTGTTGTGGTCGTCTCGTTTCGTCGGCGACCTTTACCAGGCCGCCTCGTAGATCGCCAGCGCGTCGTCGAGGGTCATCGGGCGCGGGTTGTTCACGAGAAGCCGCGTCTGCTTCATGGCGTCCTCCGCCATGCATCGGCACGGCATCCGCCGGGATGCCGACATCGCGCAGGCGCGGCGGCAGGCGGAGGTCCGCGGCGAGCGCCGCCACGGCCTCGATGAAGGCGTCTGCGCTCGCGTGGGTCAGCTCCGGAAAGGCGTGCGGCGCCAGGGCCGCATAGGATTCCGCGCAGGCGCTCGCGTTGAAGCGCAGCACGTGCGGCAGCACGAGCGCGTTCGACAGCCCGTGCGGCACGCCGAAATGGCCGCCGATCGGATAGGCGAGGGCATGCACGGCGGCGACCGGCGAATTGGCGAAGGCCTGGCCGGCGAGCATCGAGCCGACGAGCATCCCCGAGCGCGCGTCGCGGTCCGAGCCGTGATGCACCGCCCGTCGGATATTGCGCCCGATGAGGCGCAAGGCCTCGCAGGCGAGGGCCTGCGAGATCGGATTGTTGTTCGGATTCGATCGACGTGAAGGCCTCGATCGCGTGCACCATGGCGTCGACGCCCGTGGCGGCGGTGACCGCGGGCGGCAAGCCGAGCGTGAGGTCGGGATCGAGGAGCGCGATGTCGGGGAGGAGGAGAGGCGACACGACGCCCTTCTTCTCGTGCGCGCCGGTGGTCACGATCGAGATCGGCGTCACCTCCGGAACCGGTGCCGGCGGTGGTGGGCGCCAGCAGCAGCGGCAGGCGCGGCCCCTTGGCGATGCCGACGCCGTAGACGTCCGCGAGGGCTTCGCCGCCCGCGAGGAGCAGCGCCACGAGTTTCGCGACATCGAGCGAGGAGCCGCCCCCCAATCCGATCACCGCGTCGGCGTCGAAGGCCCGGGCGCGGGCGACCGCGTCGAGGACAACCGCCTCCGGCGGATCCGCCACGACCCCGTCGAACACCTCGGCGGCGACGCCCTCCCGACGCAGGGCCTCGAGCGCCGGCGCCGCCAGCCCGGCCCTGACGAGCCCCGCATCGGTGACGACGAGGATCCGCGGCCCGAGCCGCGTGGCCGCGATCGTCGCCGATCCGCGCGATCGTGCCGGACCCGAAGACGATGGACGGCGTGGTGTTGAAGGTGAAGGCGGAGTGTCGGACATCGAACTTGCGCTGGGTTGGGCGTGCCCGCCGAGGCAGGGCCCGCCGATCAGAGCACGACGGAGGGCGGCGATCTACCTTATCCGGCGAGGCATGAACCAGGGGTCATCCCCGGCGGTGCGGAGCGCACCCGCAGGCGAGGGAAGGGGATCCACCTCCAGAATGCACGGGATTCTGGATCCCCTTCCCCTCGCTCGCTCCGGCCGGGGATGACACGGAGGCTTCGCTCCGGACGGCGATGATCGACCAGCCGATCACTCGACTAATCCTTGAACTCCTCGATCGCGTCGACCTTGTTCGGATGGAAGGCCATGTGTCCTGCGATGCGGCTCACTGCGGAGTTGGGCTCCTCGTAGCTCCAGACCGCGTTCTGGCGCACCAATCCGCCAGCCGTGACGGTAAAGTAGGATGCGTCGCCCTTGTAGGGGCAGCGGGTCTGGTGCGTCGTGCGGTCCAGGAGTTCCATGTTCACGTCCTCCCGGGGGATGTACTGCACGGGTGCGAACGCCGCCTCCTTGAGGGCGAGCGCCCGGGTCGTCTCCGCGACGATGAATCCGCCGAGCACCACGCGGATGCGGTGCGGATTCTCGGTGATGGTGATCGGATGATCGGGACCCGGCACTTTCATCGACGCGCGCTCCTCGAAGCTGCTCAGGTGAGACATGGGGCGCGGCGGCCGCGCCCCAAGGCATTCAGCGTTTCGGCTTCTTCGCCGGATCGCCTTCCGGCACGCCGAGCGCGTCGGCCAGGCGCATCTTCGCCGATCCCGGGCGCAGGGGCCTCTGCTGGCTCTCGTGCGGCGCCCACCCGGACAGCCAGACGAGCTCGAAGGTCGCCGTCAGCCGTCCGTCCGGGTCGGCGAAACGCTCCGCATACACGGCCGAGGCGCGCATCAGCGTCGCGCGCCGCAGAGGCTTGCGGCGCCGGTCCTGGAGGGGGTTCGACAGTCCCATCGCGCGCAGGTCGCGCATGAGCGCGAACGGGTCGCCGTACCGCACCCGGAGCGTGTCGCTGTCGACGACCGGGAGCGCGAAGCCGGCCCGCTGCAGCAGCGTCCCGAGGTCGCGCAGGTCGGCAAAGGGCGCCACCCGGGGGCTCGCGCCGCCCTCGATCTCGGATTCGGCGGCCATGAAGCTCTGGCGCAGCTCGGTGAGCGTCGCGCCGCCGAGGAGGCAGCCGACGAAGAGCCCGTCCGGCTTCAGCACCCGGCGGATCTGCAGGAGCGCTCCGGGCAGGTCGTTCACGGCCTGAAGGGCGAGCAGCGAGACGGCGAGATCGAAACGTTCGCCCGCGAAGGGGAGGCGTTCCTCGTCGCCGAGCGCGGCGCCCTTCTCCGGCGTCGGCGCGAGGCGCACGACCGACCGCTGCCGCCGCCGCATCAGCGCGGCCGCGGCCGGCGTCGGCGTGCCGATGTCGAGAACGTCCGAGAAGTCCCTCAGGACGGGGGCAAGCCGCTCGTCCAGATCCTCCACGGCCCGCGCGAGCAGAAAATCCGCATAGCCCTGACGGAGCGCCCGCGCGAGTCGCCGGCGCACGAGGGAGCGGTCGAAGACGACGGGCGCGGTCATGCAGGGGACGATATGAAGGCAAAAAAGAGTCGAGGAAAGGGCCGCGGTTGTCCTCTCCAGGGAGAGGGGAGACAGGAACGGCGGTGCTCCATAGGCTCGGTCCGTGACGCCGAAGCTCGATTTCCGTATCGCCCCCCTGCTGCGTGAAGCGGGGCGCCTGATGACCGGCCTCATCTACCCGCCCACCTGCATTGCCTGCGGGGCCGCGACCGGCGAGCCGCACGCGCTCTGCGCCCGGTGCTGGTCCGGCCTCCGCTTCATCGAGCGGCCGTTCTGCGAGCGCCTGGGCACGCCTTTCGCGCGCGATCACGGGGCACCCCTCCTGTCGGCCGCGGCCATCGCGGATCCGCCCGTCTTCGGCAGGGCCCGTGCGGCCGCGCAATACGACGATGCGGCCCGCGGTCTCGTGCACCGCCTCAAATACGGCGATCGCCCGGACCTCGCGCGGGCTCTCGGGGCGATGATGGTGCGGGCCGGAGCGGAACTGCTGCGCGAGGCGGACCTGATCGTGCCGGTGCCCCTGCACCGGTTCCGCCTCTGGCGGCGCCGGTTCAACCAGGCCATGGCGCTCGGCCGCGTCGCTGCGGACGCGAGCGGCCTCCCTTGCGATCCCTTTCTTCTCGTGCGAACGAAGCGCACGAGTTCCCAGGTCGGACTGACCAAGGTGCAGAGGCGGGAGAACCTGCAGGGCGCCTTCCGGGTACCGCCCGAAGCGAGGCCGCGGGTCACCGGCAAGCGCGTCCTCCTCGTCGACGACGTCGTCACCACGGGCTCCACCGCCAATGCCTGCGCCAGGGTCCTCATGCGGGCCGGGGCGGCCTCGGTCGACGTTCTCGCCTTCGCGCGGGTTGTGACGGACCCGTGAAAACCCCTATATCTCCCAGGAAACCGTCTCATCCCGGAGCGTCCGGATGCCCCCGATCACGATCTACACCAAGGGCTGGTGCCCCTATTGCACGGCCGCCAAGGACCTTCTGAAGGAACGCGGCGCCGCCTTCGAGGAGATCGACGTCGAGCGCGTCCCGGGCCGGCGGGCCGAGATGATCCGGAAGGCGGCCGGCCGCTTGACCGTACCGCAGATCTTCATCGGCGGCCGCCACGTGGGCGGCTGCGACGATCTTTACGCCCTCGACGGCCGCGGAGAGCTCTCGCGGCTTCTCGAGGCCTGAGCGAGGTGTGCGCCATGCCAGCCTCCCGCTTCACCGCGGCCTGCGTGCAGATGCGCTCGAGCCGCGATCCTTTCCGCAACCGGGACGACGCGACCGCCCTCGTGCGGGAGGCGGCGGACAACGGTGCCCGCTTCGTGCAGACGCCCGAGATGACGTCCCTGGTCGAGCGCGACCGCAAGTCCCTCTTCGAGAAGGTGGGGCCCGAGGCCCGCGACCCGACGCTGGCGGCGCTTCGGGACGTCGCCCGCGAGCGGAGCATCGTGGTGCAGATCGGCTCCATCCCGGTGCGCGAGGGCGACAAGGTCGCGAACCGCGCCTTCCTCATCGGGCCGGCGGGCGAGGTGATCGCCACCTACGACAAGATTCACCTCTTCGACGTGGATCTTCCGAACGGCGAGAGTTGGCGCGAGTCGAACACCTACGCGGGCGGCGACCGGGCCGTCGTCGCCGAAACTCCCTGGGGCTTCCTGGGCGTCACCATCTGCTACGACCTGCGCTTCGCCGCGCTGTACCGGGCGCTCGCCGAGAACGGCGCCGCGTTCCTGTCGGCGCCGGCCTGCTTCACCAGGCAGACCGGCGAGGCTCACTGGCACGTGCTCAACCGGGCGCGAGCCATCGAGACCGGCTCCTTCATGATCTCCGCCGCACAGGGCGGGCTTCACGAGGACGGACGCGAGACGTTCGGGCATTCGCTGATCGTCGATCCCTGGGGCCGGGTGCTGGCGGAGGGCGGGACGGAGCCCGGCGTGATCCTGGCCGAGATCGATCCAGCGCTCGTGGCGGATGCCCGGGCCCGCATCCCGGCGCTCGGGAATGCGCGGCCGTTCCGGGTCGACGTGGTCGCGCCCTCTCCCGCCGGCCGCCGCGCGACCGCCTGAGCCCTTGGCGGTTCCGGCATCCGACCCCATGTGATTTCAATGATCAAGTACGCCCTCGCCTGCGAGCAAGGCCACGAGTTCGAGAGCTGGTTTCCGTCCGGCGATGCCTACGATGCGCAGGCGAAGCGCGGTTTCGTCTCCTGTCCGATCTGCAATTCCACTAAAGTGGAAAAGGCCGTCATGGCCCCCCGGGTGGCGCGCGCCGTCGCGGCGCAGCCCCAGCCGGCTCCGGCTCCGGAACCCCAGCCGGTGGCCATGCTGTCCGAGAAGGAGCGCGAGATCCGCGCCCTCCTGAGGGCCGTGCGGGAGCACGTGGTGCAGAACGCAGAGAACGTCGGAAAGGGCTTCGCCGAAGAGGCGAGGAAGATGCATTACGGCGAGATCGATCACCGCTCCATCTACGGCGAGGCGACGCCCGTCGAGGCGCGCGAGCTGCTGGAAGAGGGCATCGAGGTCCATCCCATGCCCGTCGTGCCGGACGACAGGAACTGAATTCCCGGCGTCCCGTTCTCGCGAGGCGAGGCGCGGCGTGGAGGCGCATGATCTTCTTCACGAGCGATACGCATTTCGGCGATTCGCGGGTTCTGCGGATCGACAAGCGTCCGTTCGGGTCGGTGCCCGAGCATGACGCAGCGCTCGTCGCGCGGTGGAACGAGATCGTCGCGCCGGAAGACGAGGTCTGGCACCTCGGCGATTTCGCGCTTCACGCGAAGCCGGAACGCATCGAGAGCCTGCTTGAGGAACTCCACGGGACGAAGCACCTCGTCTCGGGCAACAACGACGGTCCGGCAACGCTCGCCGCCGGGGGCTGGGCGAGCGTCCAGGCCTACGCGGAGCTCGTTCACGACGGCACGGCTCTCGTCATGTGCCACTACGCGTTCCGCACCTGGAAGAACATGGGCCGCGGCTGGCTGAACCTGCACGGGCACAGCCACGGCAAGCTGAAGAAGCAGACCCGGCAGTTCGACGTCGGCGTCGATGCCTGGGATTACCGGCCGGTGACGCTCGAGACCATCCTGTCGCGCCGCATTCGCCGGCGCATCCCTCGGCCGGAATAGCCGCTTAGCGCATCGTGCGGAAAAGGGAACCCGGTCTTCCGCGCCGAACGAAGCTCTAGTCCCGCGCGGCGGCGACCATGTAGTTGACCGCGACGTCCCGCGACAGCGACCACCGATCGCGCAACGGATCGTAAACCACGCCGCGGACATCGACGACGCCGAGGCCGGCGCCCTCGACGGCGAGCTTCAGCTCCTCCGGCGTCACGAACTTGTCCCACTGGTGCGTGCCTTTCGGCAGCCAGCCGAGGAGGTATTCGGCGCCGACGATCGCGAACGCGAAGGAGCGCAGCGTCCGGTTGAGGGTCGCAACCACGAGAAGTCCGCCCGGCTTCACGGCCGCCGCGCAGGCGCGCACGAACACGCTGACGTCCGTCACATGCTCCACCACCTCCATGGCGAGCACCACGTCGAAGGTCTCGCCCCGCGCCGCCACCGCTTCGACCGCCTCGTTGCGGTAATCGACCGGAACCCCGGCCCGGTCCGCATGGTGCTTCGCCACCGCGACGTTCGTCGGAGCGGGGTCGAGCCCCGTCACCCGGGCGCCGAGCCGGGCCAGCGGCTCGGAGAGCACGCCGCCGCCGCAGCCGACGTCCAGGATGGCGAGGCCCTCGAGCGAGCGGCCGCTCTTCGGGTCGCGCCCGAACCGTCGGCAGGCCGCGTCGCGGATATAGGCGAGGCGCACGGGGTTGAACTTGTGCAGGACTCCCATGGGGCCTTTCGGGTCCCACCAGGTCTCGGCGATCCGTTCGAACCGCGCCACTTCGGCGGGGTCGACGGTCGAGTCGGTCATGGTCGTCTCCTCTTCGCCCCCGCCGAGGGGAGGGGGCCGCCCGGCGGAGGGGCGAAGGCCGCGTTGACAGGCCCTGCCCCCGCCTTCATGTATACGCGCCGCTTCGCCCTGCGAAGCCCGTCCGTCCCCTCCGACCGCAGCCATGCCTCGTCTCGTCATGAAGTTCGGCGGCACGTCCGTCGCCACGGTAGAACGCATCCGCAACGTGGCGCGGCACGTCAAACGCGAGGTCGAAGCCGGGTACGACGTCGCCGTGATCGTCTCCGCCATGGCCGGCAAGACGAACGAGCTCGTCGGCTGGGTGAAGGAGGCCTGCGCCCTCTACGATCCCCGGGAATACGACACCGTCGTCGCCTCGGGCGAGCAGGTGACGTCGGGCCTCCTCGCGTTGGCCCTGCAGGAAATGGGTCTTCCGGCCCGCTCCTGGCAAGGCTGGCAGATCCCGATCATGACCTCGGACGCCCATGGCACGGCCCGCATCGCGGCGATCGACGGGACCGGGATCGTCCAGGGCTTCTCGAGCGCCCGCGAGGTGGCGGTGGTCTCCGGGTTCCAGGGCATCCACGAACCTTCCCGCCGCATCACGACGCTCGGGCGCGGCGGCTCGGACACGAGCGCCGTGGCGCTCGCCGCCGCCATTCAGGCGGAGCGCTGCGACATCTACACGGACGTGGACGGCGTCTACACCACCGATCCCCGCATCGTCCCGAAGGCGCGGCGCCTCGACCGGGTCTCCTACGAGGAGATGCTGGAAATGGCCTCGCTCGGCGCCAAGGTGCTCCAGGTGCGCTCGGTCGAGCTCGCCATGCTGCACAACGTCCCCACCTACGTGCGCTCCTCCTTCGACGATCCGGCCGATCCGAAGCAGGGCACCCTCATCTGCGACGAGGACGAGATCATGGAACAGCAGGTCGTCACCGGCATCGCCTACTCCAGGGACGAGGCTCAGATCACCCTGCGCAACGTCGCCGACAAGCCGGGCGTCGCCGCCTCGATCTTCGTGCCGCTGGCGGAGGCCAACATCAACGTGGACATGATCATCCAGGTGGTGTCGGACGACAACGCCACGACCGATCTGACCTTCACGGTCCCGGCGGCCGATTACGAGCGGGCCTGCGCGGTCCTGCAGGAGCACCGGAGCGAGATCGCCTTCCGGGAGATTCAGGGCGCCACCGACGTCGTGAAGGTCTCGGCCATCGGGGTCGGGATGCGCAGCCATGCGGGCGTCGCCGCCAAGGCCTTCAAGGCCCTGGCGGAGAAGGGCATCAACATCCGCGCCATCACGACCTCCGAAATCAAGTTCTCGGTCCTGATCGACATGGCCTATACCGAGCTGGCGGTCAGGACGCTGCATTCGCTCTACGGCCTCGATCGGACTTGACGGGCCGCGGGACGATTTCGCGCCGCGCCGCCTCCGGGATCGAGGGACCGGATCCGGCCGCGCGGCCCAGACGGAGCTTGCAGTGGGCACGCTTCACTCGCTATACGGCCTGCGACAGGGCTTGACGCGCGACACGACGTTATTGCCAGCTGAACTGATTGTTGAGGCCGGCCCCCTCATCGGCCAGCCTGGGACGGGAACCTAGAGCTCATGCCAGCTGCTCTCGGCGGTCCGCGCGTCCTCCTGCGCCGCCTCCGCGAGATCATGGCGGAGCCGGTCAGCGCACAGGACCGTCTCGACAAGATCGTGGTCCTCATCGCCGCCAACATGGTGGCGGAGGTGTGCTCCGTCTACGTCATGCGCGGCGACGGAACCTTGGAGCTCTTCGCGACCGAAGGCCTCAACCCCGAGGCGGTCCACCTCACCACCATGCGGTCGGGCGAAGGCCTCGTCGGCCTCATCGCCTCGACGGCCGAGCCGCTGGCGCTGTCCGACGCCCAGTCCCACCCGGCGTTCTCCTACAAGCCGGAGACGGGCGAGGAAATCTACCACGCCTTCCTGGGCGTGCCGCTGCTCCGTGCGGGCAACACGATGGGCGTCCTCGTCGTCCAGAACCGCACCTACCGGGTCTATGCGGAGGAGGAGATCGAGGCCCTCCAGACCACCGCCATGGTGCTGGCCGAGATGATCGCCTCGGGCGAGCTCCAGGCCCTCGCCCCCGCCGATGCGGATACGGCGCTGCGCCGGCCGCTCCACCAGCGCGGCGTGTCCCTCGCCGAGGGCGTCGGGCTCGGCTACGTGGTCCTTCACGAGCCGCGCGTGGTGGTGAAGAACCTCATCGCCGAGAACATCGACGCCGAGGTGAAGCGCCTCGAGGCCGCGATCGCCGAGGTGCGCGCCTCGATCGACGAACTCATCGAGCGCGGCGACGTTGCCCATCACGGCGAGCACCGGGAGGTGCTGGAGACCTTCCGCATGTTCGCCCACGACCAGGGCTGGCTGCGCCGCATGCGCGAGGCGGTGCTGTCGGGCCTCACCGCGGAAGCCGCGGTCGAGCGGGTTCAGTCCGACAACCGGGCCCGCATGCTGCGCCAGACCGACCCTTATCTGCGCGAGCGCCTGCACGATCTCGACGACCTCGCGAACCGCCTCCTGCACCGTCTCGTCGGGCGCGACCTCGTGGCGGCCCGCGCGTCGCTGCCCGACAACGCCATCATCGTGGCCCGCTCGATGGGGCCGGCGGCGCTCCTCGACTACGACCGCTCCCGGCTGCGCGGCCTGGTGCTGGAGGAAGGCGGACCGACGAGCCACATCGCCATCGTCGCCCGCGCCCTCGGCATCCCCGCCGTCGGGGAGGTGTCGAACGCGACCTCCCTCGTCGAGCCGGGCGACGCGATCATCGTCGACGGCGGCCTGGGCGAGGTGCAGATCCGCCCGCGCCCCGACGTCGAGGCGGCCTATGGCGAGAAGGCGCGGCTTCGCGCCCGCCGCATGGAGCAGTACCGGCGTCTGCGCGACGTGCCCGCCGAGACGCAGGACGGAATCGAGATCACGCTCCAGCTGAACGCGGGCCTCCTCGTCGATCTGCCGCATCTCGGCGAGACCGGCGCCACCGGAGTCGGCCTCTTCCGCACCGAGCTGCAGTTCATGGTGGCCGAGCGCATGCCCTCGGCGGCCGAGCAGCAGGCGCTCTACCGGGCGGTGTTTTCAGCCGCCGGCAACATGCCGGTCACCTTCCGCACCCTCGACATCGGCGGCGACAAGATCCTGCCCTACATGCAGGCGATCGAGGAGGAGAATCCGGCGCTCGGCTGGCGCGCCATCCGCATCGGCCTCGACCGTCCCGGACTTCTGCGCGCCCAGATCCGCGCCCTGCTGAAGGCAGCGTCGGGCCAGCCGCTGAGGATCATGTTTCCCATGGTGGCGACCTGCGACGAGTTCGCCCGCGCAAAGGCGCTGGCGGAACGCGAGACGACGTATCTCGCCCGTCACGGCCACCCGCTTCCGGCCGATCTCAAGCTCGGCGTGATGCTGGAAGTGCCCTCGCTCCTCTTCCAGATCGAGGAGATCTGCCGCGATGCCGATTTCATCTCCGTGGGTTCGAACGACCTGATGCAGTTCCTCTTCGCCGTCGACCGGGAGAACCGCATGGTGGCGAACCGCTTCGATCCCTTGAGCGTGCCCTCGCTGCGCGCGCTGCGGCTCATCGCCGATACGGCGCAGGCCGGCGGCTGCCCCGTCACGGTCTGCGGCGAGATCGGCGGCAAGCCGCTGGAAGCCATGGCTCTCATCGCCCTCGGCTTCCGCGCGCTGTCCATGTCGCCATCCTCGATCGGGCCCGTGAAAGCGATGCTGCTCTCCCTCGACGTGTCCAAGGCGCGTGCCCTCATCCTGGAGGAGCTCGAGCGGTCGGGCACCGGCGAGAGCCTGCGGCCGCAGCTCACCGCCTTTGCCGAGAGCCACGGGGTTCCGGTCTGATGTCCATCGCGCCCGCCCTCGAACGCCTCGCCGCCATCCTCGAACGCCACGACATCGTCATGGCGACGCTCAATGCCGGACCGGAGCCGGAGACCTTCGTCGCGCTCTCCCGCGAGCTGTCCGAGCTCGATCCCGTCGTCGCCGCCATCCGGGCCTATCAGGCGGCGCAGGAGAATCTGCGCGGGCTCGAGGCCATGATCGACGATCCGAAGACCGATCCGGAGATGCGCGCGCTCGCCGAGGAGGAGCGCCCGCAGGGCGAAGAAGAGGTCGAGCGGAGGGCGCAGGAGCTACGGCTGCTCCTCCTCCCGAAGGACGCAGCGGACGAGAAGAGCGCGATCCTCGAGGTTCGCGCCGGAACGGGCGGCGACGAGGCGGCGCTCTTCGCAGGCGATCTCTTCCGCATGTATGCACGCTATGCGGAACTGAAGGGCTGGAAGGTCGAGATCATCTCCGAGAGCGAGGGCACGGCCGGCGGCTACAAGGAGATCGTGGCCGAGATCAGGGGCCGGGGCGTCTTCGCCAGGCTCAAGTTCGAGAGCGGCGTCCATCGCGTCCAGCGCGTTCCGGATACGGAGACGCAGGGACGCATCCACACCTCCGCGGCCACGGTCGCGGTGCTCCCGGAGGCCGAGGAGGTGGACATCGCCATCAACGATGCCGACCTGAAGATCGACACCATGCGGGCGCAGGGCGCCGGCGGCCAGCATGTGAACAAGACCGAATCCGCCATCCGCATCACCCACATGCCGACCGGCATCGTGGTGTTCGTGCAGGAGGAGCGTTCCCAGCACAAGAACCGGGCCCGCGCGCTCGCGCTGCTCAGGGCGAAGCTCTTCGATGCCGAGCGCACCGCGAAGGACGCCGCGCGGGCGGCGGACCGCAGGAGCCAGGTCGGGTCCGGCGACCGCTCCGAGCGCATCCGGACCTACAATTTCCCGCAGGGCCGCGTCACCGACCACCGCATCAACCTCACGCTCTACAAGCTCGACGAGGTGATGGCCGGGCAGGCCCTCGACGAGATCGTCGACGCCCTCATCACGGAACACCAGGCGGCCTTGCTGGCGGATCATGAGCGGGCGGCGTGACGAATCCCGGTCCCTTGCCCAGGTTGAGAACGGCGCCCGGGCGTCATCGGAATGTTCCGCTGGTCGTTCGAATGGAGGACATTGGCGTCCGCAACGACTGTCGGCTCAGGGCGTCGTGGGGTCATCGACATCCATGAGATCGCCGTAGATGTCCGCCAGTGTCCGGTTCTGTTCCGCCTCGGCGGCCTGACATGACCCGCGCCGAAGCCCTCCGCGATCTCCGGACGGCCTTTGCGGCGGCCGGGCTCGGGACGCCTGCGCTCGACGCCCGCCTTCTCGTCCTCGGCGCCCTCGGCATCGACGCCTTCGAGCTCGTGTCACGTCCGGACGAGCCGCTCTCGCCCGGCGAGGCCCAGAAGCTCGGCGCCTTGAAGAGACGGCGTCTCGCCCGGGAACCTGTCGCCCGGCTCCTCGGCGAGGCGGAGTTCTGGAGCCTGCCCTTTTGTCTTTCGGACGACACCCTTGTCCCGCGCCCGGACACCGAGACCGTCGTGGAGACCGCGCTCCGGCTCCTGCCGGGCCGCGACGCGCCGCTTCGTCTCCTGGATCTCGGCACCGGCACCGGCTGCCTGCTCGTCGCCCTCCTGCACGAGCGCCCAGGCGCCGTCGGGGTCGGCATCGACCGCTCCCTCGGCGCCCTCGCGACGGCGCGATGGAATGCCGGGCGGAACGCGGTCGGCGGACGGGCCCTGTTCGCCCAGTCCGACTGGGCCGCGGCCTGCCGCGGCCCCTTCGACCTGGTGGTCTCGAACCCGCCCTATATCGCCTCGCCGGTCATCGCCACGCTCGACCCCGAGGTCCGGCAGCACGACCCGAGGCTCGCCCTCGACGGCGGCGCGGATGGGCTCGCCGCCTACCGGGTCATCCTGGCGGATGCGCCTCGGCTGCTCGGCCCGGGAGGCCTCCTTCTCCTGGAGATCGGCTTCGACCAGGGAGAGGCCGTTCGGGCTCTTTCAGCCGGATTTCCTCTTGAATTCCTCGGCATCTACCCCGATCTGTCAGGACATCCCCGGTGCGCCGCCCTGAAACGGACATGATGTCGGGCGACAACAGCCTGTCCGTTCCAGGCTGAAAAGTCTGAAATACCGCTTGTTGGACAGGGCGGAAGCCGCTAGATTTCCTGTCAGAGATCGTCATCGGTCCAAGGAATCGGCGGAGGTTGGGGCCGAGAAGCCCGCCGAGAGGACCAAACGAAATCAGCCGCGCAGGTGAAGGGCAAACACGCATTCCGGCGCGGTCGCACTCGAACCCGACACTGAAGGACGATCCGGCTTCTTAGCCGTGGTTGAACGACAGAGGGATGGCCATTCGAACGGTGAGCAAACGCCCGTTCGAGCAACGTGGCTTTGCAATCGCGTGGGAAGAACCAGCGAGGGTCATAAACCAGACATGAGACCAGGACAGAACAGGCGCATGCGCGGCCGCAACCGCAACAATAAGGGACCCAATCCCTTGACGCGGTCCTATGAGTCGAACGGCCCGGACGTGAAAATCCGCGGAACGGCTCAGCACATCGCCGAGAAGTACAGCCAGCTCGCCCGCGATGCGCAGGCGTCCGGCGACCCCGTGGCGGCGGAGAACTACCTCCAGCACGCCGAGCACTATTACCGCATCATCGCCGCCGCCCAGGAGCAGCTGCGCGAGCAGTACGGGTACCAGCGCGAGGAGGAGGGCGAGGACGAAGGCTTCTCGGCCGACCGCCCCTTCGGCAACGGAGAGGATGCGGACCCTGCCTTCCAGCCGCAGCCCTATGACGGCGAGCCGCGCCAGCAGCGCTTCGACCGCGGGGACCGGCAGGACCGGGGCGACCGCCGGGACCGCTTCCAGCGTGACCGCGGACCTCGACAGGACTTCCAGCGCGATGCGGAGGGCCGTGGCGATCGGTCCGAACGGAGCGACCGTCCCGAGCGGGGCGAGCGCCAGGATCGGGGCGAGCGCCAGGATCGCGGCGAGTTCCGTCGTGACCGGCCGCGCCGCGAGGAACAAGCCGAGGGGTCGGAAGGAGGCGGGCTTCCCGCCTTCCTGACCAACCCGGTGCGCGCGACGATCGCGGCCGAGGGCGAAGAGGCCTCGGTCCCCGAGACCGGCGGCGCGCCGGAGGCCAACGGCGACTATCGCTCCCGCCGCCGCCGCCGCCGCGGGCGCGGCTTCGGAAACGACGAGGCGGCCGCCGAGGGTACGGATTTCGCCCCGGAGACGGTGGAAACCCCGCCTGCCGAGTGAGGGTTTCCGGAAGGAACGAAAAGGGGAGGGCGCGAGCCCTCCCCTTTTCGTTGCCGGGACCTGTGGCGCTTACGCGAACGGCAGCGCCTCGGCCGCCGCGGGCGCGACCTCGAAACGCTCGCCCTCGGCGATGACGCCCCCGGTCAGCACCTCCGCGTAGACGCCGCAATCGAAATGGCCGTAGGCCTGCATCAGCGTCTTCGGGATCTGCAGGTCGCGCAGGCCCGACGCCGGATCGACGTTCGTCGCCGCGCACCGCTGGATCCGCTTCGTCACCCGGAGCCTGGCGCCCGACCCCGTCGTCAGCACCCGATCCAGGAGATCGAACTCGGCCCAGGGGGCGAGGCCCTCCAGATGGATGTTGCCGCGAAAGCGCAGGGGATCGACCGGCGTGCCGATCTTCCGCTCGAGATCCTGCACGCTCGCCAGGTTGATGAGGGAAACGAAGCCGCTGCGCGAATCCGTGAAGCGGAAACCGTCCGGCGCGGCCAAGAGCTTCGGCGCTCCACGCATCTCGTCCCGCATGAAGCGGCGATAGAAGGCCTCGATGGCGAGCCGCCCCTCCTTCGTCGAAAGATCACCCCGCGCGACCTCGCGCCCACCCTCATGGATCACGAGGGTGCCGCTGTGGTCCTCGTAGGAGGTGGTGAGCCGCGCGAGGCTCTCGTTCTGCATCAGCATGAAGAACTTGATCTTCGGCTGATGCAGCGGATCCGCGGGATCGAAACCGGAAGGGCCGTTCTCGATCGCGAACAGGCGGTCGCCCGGGAAGTAGGTGCCCTGCTTCAGCTCGGCGCGGAGAAGGCGCTCCGGCGAGAGGCCTTTGACGGGGTAGCGGTAGAGGGACGAAATGCGCATGGCGCGAGCATTAACGGCCTCGCACCTCGGCGGCAAGCGGACGATACGGTGTAACGCGGGGTGCGTCCCAGAATGACGGGCATGGGTCAGGCCGTCAGCCCCGGCATGATCCCGACGCTACGAGGCGTCCCCCGACCGGGCCACCTTGCTTCTCTTGAGCTGCGGCGTGAAGCCGGCCTCGCGGCCACGCTCGGCGTCCGCCTCCGGTGCGCTCGGTTTCACGCGCATGCCCTCGTTCGGGGTCTGGTGAGGCGGGATGCGGGTGGCCGTGTCGGCCTCCTGCTTCATGCGCAGGGCCTTCTCGGCGTTGGCCTTGAGCTCGTCCCGGGCCCGGTCCGCGCGGCGCTTGCCGGGGTTGAGCCACGACAAGAAATTCGACAAAGCCATGGGTGATCTCCGATCCTGAACTCTTGTTCTTATTCCTTCGCCCGCGAGAGCACGTCCTCGTCGTCGCCCTCGGGCCGGACCGGAGCGGTGTCGTCGCGGCCCGTGGCGACCTGCTCGGACTCGGCGATGGACTGCGATCGGCCGCCGCCGCGCGACTTCGGGGCCGGGCCGCCGGCTTCCACCCCCTGGTCGATCCCGGAACGGAGCCTCGCCTTCTCGGTCGAGTCGCCGAACGTCTGGGGCGTCACCGAAGGCTGGCGTTCGAGGGGGCTTTCCGGAACGGCCATCCCCATGGCGTCGTTGCGCATGAGATCGGCGCGGGCCTTCTCGGCCTCGGACCTGGGATCGCGCGGGCCCTTCTCCCGATCACCCGTCATGCGGACCTCCTCTCGGTTTGCCGTGGGTCAATGCCAGGGGTCCGGTGGGGTTCCCAACTTGGGCTCCCTTGATGTGGCCGATCCGCCACACCACTTCAGCTCGGCGGGCGCTTCTGCAGAAGGTCCGACATGCGACACCGCCTGACCGAGCCTCCCGAGAGGGCGGCCAGGCCGGACAAGGGGTGACACATGAACTTCGAGAAATATACGGAACGCGCCCGGGGTTTCGTGCAGGCGGCGCAGTCGCTCGCCACCCGCGAGGGCCACCCGCAGCTCGCGCCGGGCCATGTGCTGAAAGTGCTGCTCGACGACCCGGAAGGACTTTGCGCCGGCCTCATCGACCGTGCCGGCGGGCGCTCCCGCGAAGCTCATGCGGCGGTCGAGCAATGGCTCGCCAAGCAGCCGAAGGTGTCGGGATCGGCGTCGCAGCCGCAGGCCACCCGCGAACTGATGCGCTTCTTCGACACCGCCGAGAAGACGGCGGAGAAGGCGGGAGATTCCTATGTCACCGTCGAGCGGATGCTGCTCGCGCTCGCCATCGAGAAGGACACCGAGGCCGGCCGCATCCTCGCCCAGGCCGGCGTCACCGCCCAGAACCTCAACGCCGCCATCAATGCGCTGCGCAAGGGCCGCACCGCCGACAACGCGACGGCGGAGAACGCCTATGACGCGCTGAAGAAATACGCCCGCGACCTCACGGAAGCCGCCCGCGACGGCAAGCTCGATCCCGTGATCGGGCGCGACGAGGAGATCCGCCGCACGATCCAGGTCCTCTCCCGCCGCACCAAGAACAACCCGGTGCTCATCGGCGAGCCGGGCGTCGGCAAGACGGCCATCGTCGAAGGTTTGGCGCTGCGCATCGTCGACGGCGACGTGCCGGAGAGCCTCAAGGACAAGCAGCTCCTCGCCCTCGACATGGGCGCGCTCATCGCCGGCGCGAAGTATCGCGGCGAGTTCGAGGAGCGGCTGAAGGCCGTGCTGTCCGAGGTGACCGCGGCGGAGGGCGGCATCATCCTGTTCATCGACGAGATGCACACGCTCGTCGGCGCCGGAAAAGCCGAAGGCTCCATGGACGCGTCGAACCTGCTCAAGCCCGCGCTCGCCCGCGGCGAGCTGCACTGCGTCGGCGCGACCACCCTCGACGAATACCGCAAGCACGTGGAAAAGGACGCGGCTCTCGCGCGCCGTTTCCAGCCCGTCTTCATCGACGAACCCACGGTGGAAGACACCGTCTCGATCCTGCGCGGCATCAAGGAGAAGTACGAGCAGCACCACGGCGTGCGCATCACCGACTCGGCTCTCGTCGCCGCGGCGACGCTCTCGAACCGCTACATCACCGACCGCTTCCTGCCCGACAAGGCCATCGATCTCGTGGACGAGGCGGCCTCGCGGCTGCGCATGCAGGTGGATTCGAAGCCCGAGGAGCTCGATACCGTCGACCGCGAGATCGTTCGCCTGAAGATCGAGGCCGAGGCGTTGAAGAAGGAGACGGATGCGGCCTCGAAGGACCGGCTGCAACGCCTCGAGAAGGAACTCGCGGACCTGGAAGAGCGGTCGGCCGCCATCACGGCGCGCTGGAAGGCCGAGAAGGACAAGCTCGGCCGCGCGGCGGAGCTGAAGAAGCGGCTCGACGATGCGAGGAACGAACTGGCGTCGGCGCAGCGCCAGGGCCAGTATCAGCGCGCGGGCGAACTCGCCTACGGGATCATCCCGGGGCTCGAGAAGGAACTCGCCGAGATCGAGGCCCGCCAGGACGGCGCCGGGTTGATGGAAGAGGCCGTCACGCCGAACCACGTGGCCGGCGTCGTTTCCCGCTGGACCGGCGTGCCCGTCGACAAGATGCTCGAAGGCGACCGCGAAAAGCTCCTGAAGATGGAGGAGGAGCTGAGCCGGCGCGTCGTCGGCCAGCGGGAGGCGGTGGAATCCGTCTCGACCGCCGTGCGCCGCGCCCGCGCCGGGCTGCAGGACCCGCACCGGCCGATCGGTTCGTTCATGTTCCTGGGGCCTACGGGCGTCGGCAAGACGGAGCTCACCAAGGCCCTGGCGGCGTTCCTGTTCGACGACGAGACCGCCCTCATCCGCCTCGACATGTCCGAATACATGGAGAAGCACTCGGTCGCCCGCCTCATCGGCGCGCCTCCCGGCTATGTCGGCTACGAGGAGGGCGGCGCGCTGACCGAGGCCGTCCGCCGGCGGCCCTACCAGGTCGTCCTGTTCGACGAGATCGAGAAGGCGCATCCGGATGTGTTCAACGTCCTGCTGCAGGTCCTCGACGACGGACGGCTCACCGACGGCCACGGTCGCACCGTCGACTTCCGCAACACGCTCATCATCATGACGTCGAATCTCGGCTCCGAGTACCTGGTGGCGCAGAAGGAGGGCGAGGACACGGACGCGGTGCGCGACGAGGTGATGGGCGTCGTGCGCGCGCATTTCCGGCCCGAATTCCTCAACCGCGTGGACGAGATCATCCTCTTCCATCGGCTGAAGCGCTCCGAGATGGGGGCGATCGTCGACATCCAGATCGCGCGACTGCAGAAGCTCCTGGACGATCGCAAGATCACCCTCGCGCTCGACCCGGAAGCGCGGGTGTGGCTCGCCGAGAAGGGCTACGATCCCGCCTACGGCGCACGGCCGCTGAAGCGGGTCATCCAGAAGCACGTCCAGGATCCGCTCGCCGAGCTCATCCTCGCCGGCGAGATCCACGACGGCGAAACGGTCCCGATCCGGGTTGGACCGATGGGGCTGATGATCGGCGACGTGACCGTCGGAGCCGAGAAGCGGCCGGTCGGCGTCCGGCTGAACTGATCCCGGCTGAACTGCTTCGGGAACGCTCCGGCGCGGGAGCGGACGGCCGGGCTTCGAACTTCGCTCGGGTTCATTGCCGCTGAAGGAGCTTGCCGGAACTCCCCCATCGACCCGACGTTGGCGATGAGGCCCGCCGGGCCTTCGAGCGGCCGCGGCAGCAAGCTTATCCGAGAGGAACCCCATGGCGCAGGACAAGCGTGGACGCACACCGGAACCGGACGTGGATGAAGTCCTGGACGAACTCGCGGCGGATGAAGGCGGCGGGTTCGTCGCCGGACCGACGAGCCGCAACGAGGCCGGCGACACCAAGCGGGCGGCTGCGAAGGCGACCGGCCAGATGGGGGCCTCGAAGAAGGTCGATCCCGACCTCATGGTCGATCCGGAAGGCACCCGTCCGAAGAGCGGCTCGAAGGCGGCGATCCATTCCTTCCAGGAGGTCCCGCCCGAGAAGGGCGTCACCGATCACCAGGTCACCCGCGACAATGCCGAGATCGTCGATTTGTCGAACATCGCGGCCCGCAAGTCCCCAGCCCCGCGGGGCGCACCGGACGACGGGATCGAGACAGGTTTCGAGAACGAGGGGCGCGACGAGGGCCGCGTCATGGCCGGGCAGGAGCGCATGCCGGCTCCCGGCAACCGGGTCAGCGTCCCGAAGGGGCGCCTCGTCCGCGGCGGGCCCACCGCGAGCGAGGCCGGCGGCCGCTCGCAATCCTCCACGGGAGAGGAGAAACCCCTCAAGCGCTCGGTGCGCGCCGGAGGCCCTGAGGCCCGCCGGCCGCTGTCGAAGGGCGGCTCGGAGGAGCAGGATTGAGTTTCGATCCGGCGGCCATGGCCGAAACGGAAAAGGCGGCGCAAGGCCGCCCGCTTCATCGTCCCGAGTAGGCGAGCCCGCTACTTCTTCTGCTCGACGAGCTTGCCGTCGGCGTCGAGCCGCTCGACCTTCGCCTTCTGCCGGAGCGACAGGATCAGGTCCTGCTGTGCCTTGCGGCCGAGATAGGTATCGATCTGCTCCTTCGTCTCGTCGAAGGTCGGCAGCGGCTTCGTGCGCTTCTCCTCGACCTTGATCACGTGGAAGCCGAACTGCGTCTTCACAGGATCGGAAACTTCGCCGGGCGCAAGCTTGAACGCCGCTTCCGCGAAGGCCTCCACCATGCGGTCCTTGGCGAAGAAGCCGAGGTCGCCGCCTTCGCCCTTGGAGCCCGGATCCTTCGACAGTTCCCCCGCCACCTTGGCGAAATCCTCGCCGCCCTTGACGCGGGCATGGGCCGCCTTGGCCTCGTCCTCGGTCTCGACGAGGATGTGCCGGGCGCGGACCTCCTCCTCGGGCGCGAGCGCCTTGACGGTCTCGTCGTAGAGCTTGCGCGCGGCCTCCGGCGTCACCGCCTTCTTGCTCTCCCGGTCGAGATATTCGTCGAGGAGCGCCTTGTCGCGGGCATATGCCAACTTGCGGGCGAAGTCCGCGCCTTCGCCCACCTTCGCGGCTTCCGCGGCCCGGGCGCCGATCTTGAGATCGACGAGATAGCCGATGAGCAGATCGCGCTTCTGGGCGTCCGCGACGCCCGGCACCTGGAGCGCCGCGTCGGCGCCCGCGAGGGCGAGATCGCCTTCGGTGATGTCGACGCCGTCCACCCGGGCCACGACCCTGGCCGGTTCGGCCGGGGCTGCGGCGGGCGCGGTCGGAACAGGGCTTCCGGTCTGAGCGATGGCGAAGCCGGCGGCCATGGCCGGAAGGGCGACGCTCAAGGCCATCAGGCTCGTGCGGAGCGGCGTTTTGAAGGTCATGGATGGTCCTCTGGTCAGCTTTATTCGAATGGGGCCGGGGCCTTTTTCGGCCCGCATGCGGCGGATCGATGGCCGAGTTGGGCCTTGTTTGCAAGCGACGCTGTTTCCATGTCACGGCAGCGTGACCCAATTGTGGGAACAGCACCGTTCGTTCAAGCGTTGCTGCGCCGGAATGGCGCGCCCTTTCAGGTGCGCACGCCCCTAATTAAGTCTATAAGGCGGCCCGTTCGCGTCCTCCCCGCATGTCCGTCCACCCTGAAGGCTCACGATGTTTGGCTCGCTCGCAAAGAAAATCTTCGGTTCGGTTAACGACCGGCGGCTGAAGTCCTATCGGCCGAAGATCGCGGCCATCAATGCGATGGAGCCGGAACTCGAGGCACTCAGCGACGACCAGCTCAGGGCCCGCACGGACGAGTTCAAGGCGCAGATCGCGGCCGGCAAGAGCCTCGACGACATCCTGGTCCCGGCTTTCGCCACCGTTCGAGAGGCGGCGAAACGCACCCTTGGACAGCGCCATTTCGACGTGCAGCTCATCGGCGGCATGGTGCTGCACGAGGGCTCCATTGCCGAGATGCGGACCGGCGAAGGCAAGACCCTGGTGGCGACGCTGCCGGTCTACCTCAATGCGCTCGCCGGCAAGGGGGTGCACGTGGTCACGGTCAACGATTACCTGGCCCGCCGCGACGCCGCCTGGATGGGGCAGATCTACGCGTTCCTCGGTCTCACCGTCGGCGTCATCGTCCACGGCCTCGACGACGTGGAGCGCGCCCGGGCCTATGCGTGCGACATCACCTACGGAACCAACAACGAATACGGCTTCGACTATCTGCGCGACAACATGAAGTACGAGATGGCGCAGATGGTCCAGCGCGGGCACAGCTATGCCATCGTGGACGAGGTCGACTCGATCCTTGTCGACGAGGCGCGCACGCCGCTCATCATCTCCGGGCCGCTCGACGACCGCTCGGACCTCTACTTCGCCATCGATCAGGTCATCCCGCGGATCGAGAAGTCCGATTATGACCTCGACGAGAAGCAGCGCGCCGTGTCGCTCACGGAGAGCGGCAACGAGAAGGTCGAGGAGATGCTGCGGGCGGCGGGCCTCCTGAAGGAAGGCGACCTCTACGATGCCCACAACGCGACCCTCGTCCATCACGTGAACCAGGCGCTGCGCGCCCATACGCTGTTCCAGCGCGACAAGGATTACATCGTGCGCAACGGCGAGGTGGTGATCATCGACGAGTTCACCGGCCGCATGATGCCGGGCCGCCGCTATTCGGAGGGCCTGCACCAGGCGCTCGAAGCGAAGGAGCGGGTGCAGGTCCAGCCCGAGAACCAGACGCTCGCGTCCATCACCTTCCAGAACTATTTCCGCCTCTACGCCAAGCTCGCCGGCATGACCGGCACGGCGGCGACGGAAGCGGACGAGTTCCTGGAGATCTACAGCCTCGAAGTGGTCGAGGTTCCGACGAACCGCCCCGTCGCGCGTGCCGACGAGGACGACGAGGTCTATCGGACGGCGGGCGAGAAATACAAGGCGATCATCCGCGAGATCGAGTCGGCTGCGAGCCGCGGCCAGCCGATCCTGGTCGGCACGACCTCGATCGAGAAGTCGGAATACCTCGCCGAACTCCTGAAGAAGGACGGTTTCGCCCAGATCGATTTCGAGAAGCCCGAGGCGCTGGAGCCTCTCTATCAGGCGGCGCGCGACGGCTCGGCGGTGAAGCACTTCGCCGTGCTGAACGCCCGCTTCCACGAGCAGGAAGCCTTCATCGTCGCGGAAGCCGGGGTTCCGGGCGCCATCACCATCGCCACCAACATGGCCGGCCGCGGCACCGACATCCAGCTCGGCGGCAACCCCAAGATGCGCGTCGAGCAGGAATGCTCAGGTCTCGAGGGTGAGGAGCGCCGCGCCCGGGAACAGGCGATCCTGGCCGAGATCGAACGGTTCAAGGAACGGGCGCTCGCCGCCGGGGGCCTCTATGTGCTCGGCACCGAACGCCACGAGAGCCGCCGCATCGACAACCAGCTCCGCGGCCGCTCCGGACGCCAGGGCGATCCCGGCCGCTCCAAGTTCTATCTGTCGCTCCAGGACGATCTGATGCGCATCTTCGGATCCGAGCGCATGGACGGCATGCTGTCGAAGCTCGGCCTGCAGGAGGACGAGGCGATCATCCACCCCTGGATCAACAAGGCGATCGAGCGGGCGCAGGCGAAGGTCGAGGCGCGCAACTTCGACATCCGCAAGAACATCCTGAAATACGACAACGTCATGAACGACCAGCGCAAGGTCGTGTTCGAGCAGCGCAAGGAGTTCATGGGTGCGGAGAGCGTCCGCGACACGATCGACGAGATGCGTCACGGCATCATCGACGACATCGTCGCCCGCGGCATCCCGGAGAACGCCTATCCCGAGCAATGGGACGTGGCCGGTCTCAAGGAGGACGTCGCGCGCCTGCTGAACCTCGACCTGCCGGTCGACCAATGGGCGAAGGAGGAGGGCATCGCCGACGAGGAGATCCGCGAACGCCTCCGCAAGGCCGCGGACGAGGCCTATGCGGCGCGGGTCGAGAAGAACTCGAACGAGGTCATGACCTACGTCGAGAAGCAGGTCCTCCTGCAGACCCTCGACCATCTCTGGCGCGAGCATCTGGTGACGCTCGACCACCTGCGCCAGGTCATCGGCTGGCGCGGCTATGCCCAGCGCGATCCGTTGAACGAGTATAAGTCGGAAGCCTTCGAGCTTTTCAACGCCCTGGTCGCGCACCTGCGCGAGCAGGTGACGGGCCAGCTCATGCGCATCGAAGTGGTGTTCCAGGAACCCGAGCCCCAGCCGCTGCCTCCCATGTTCGCCCAGCACCTCGATCCCGTGACCGGCGAGAACGAGCTGGCGATGCCGCAGGGCTCGGGCTTCGGCGCCGGTCCGGCGCTCGGCTATGCGGCGCACGACACGATGACCTTGCCGGCGGACGGCCGCGACCCGAAGAACCCCAGCACCTGGGGACGCGTCGGCCGCAACGAGCCCTGCCCCTGCGGCTCGGGCAAGAAATACAAGCACTGCCACGGACGCTTCGTGGCTTAACGCATCGGACCGAAAAGTGGACCCGGTTTTCCGCGCCGAACGATGCGCTGCTTCAGAAAGAGCATCGATGGATCCGAAGTGGATCCACTTTTGGGTCCGATGCTGCATCGTCGGATGTCGGCGCCGTTTGGACCAAAACCGGGTCGTCACTCTTCGATGCACGATGCGCCTAGCGAGCGTCAGCGAGACCCGGGGATCGCATGCCGAAATAGCAGCGCTCGATCCGGCGATCAATTCGCCTTCGCGGTGCTCGTCGGCGCCGCCTGCGCCCGGCGGTCCTTCGCCTTGACCGGCGGGCTCGGAGGCGCGGCCGGCGCAGGGTCTTCCCGGGTCACGCCGATCAACTCGCCGATGCCGGTGAACATGCGTTTGTAGAAGGGTTTGTCGTTGCCGCCTGCGGCGGCCTGGACGGGTGCCGCCGCCAGGAGGGGCGCCGCGTGCTTTTGCTGGGGCGCCGGCTTGGCCGAGGCGAAGGCCAGGGCAGGCGCCGCCTTCGGCGCATCCTTGGGCTTCCCGTTCATGTCGAGCAGGACTTCCTGCGGTCCCGATGCGAGGGCCTCCGGGCGGCTGACGTCGCCGAGGCGGTTCGCCGGACGGGTTGCCACCACGAGCGAGGCGCCATCGTTCGTATCGCCGAGGGCCTGGCGGAAGCTCTGGTGCTGGCCGCCGTCGTCGTAGACGAGCCTGATCGCCTGTGTTCCCCTGGCGACGAGCTCCGCCACCTGCTGCTCGTCGCGCCGGCCCTTCTCGGCGACCGCCGGATCCACGTCGGGCGAGCAGCTGCCCTGGGCGACGTCGGCGCCGCCGAACACGTAGCGCCGCCCGCACACCCCGACCTTCGGCTCCTCGCGGACCGTCTCGAAATAATCCGAGCCCTCCTTGAGATTGCGCCAGAACGGCATGTGCGGGTCGAAGCGATGCTGCGCCAGGTTCTGTGGCGTCATCCGGAACGGATAGGATTGGAACTGGAAGGTGCGCTGGCCGCCCACGAAGGCTTCGCGCCCGAGAGCGTAAACTTCGGCGATGGCCTCGTCCGTCATCGCGAAGCAGCCGCGGGACGAGCAGGAGCCGTGCACCATCAGGTGCGAGCCGGTCCGGCCGTGGGCGCGGTCGTAGGCGTTCGGGTAGCCGGTGTCGAACGACAGATAAAAGCTCGAACTCGGGTTCATCTGTGCCGGAGTGATCGCATAGAACCCCTCGGGCGCCTGACGGTCGCCCTCCTTGACCTTGGGGCCGAGCTGGCCCGACCAGCGGCAGATCGGGTAGGTCTTGAGGAGCGCGTATTTCCCGTCGGAGCCGCGCTTCCAGATCTCCATCTCGGATTCCTTCTTGAAGGAGCGGATGACGATCGGATCGGCCTTGGTCATGCCCTTGGCGGCCATGAGCGACAGGGTGGCGGGGGGAATCGGCGACAAGTGCCGCGAAGAGCGGTCGAACCCGTCCTGGCAGGCCGAAAGGGCGAGCACCAGGCCCGCCGTCAACGCGAAACGCTTCACCATGGGGATCCCCGCGTGTGTCGTTCCGGATCCGGTCCGGACAACTTCCCCTTCCCTAGATCCGTTAGCCTTAACCCGCTGTTACCGCAAGTGCCACGCTTGCCGGATGGTGAAGCGATCGTGAAGCGGAGGACCTCGATCAGGGCATCGGACTCAGAAGCGGGTTCCGCTTTGGGGATCCGTCCGGTGCTCCCCTCTGCGCACGATGCGCTAAAGCTTGCGCCCGATGGCCAGGAACTTCTCCGCGCGGTGGTCCCGGAATTCTGCCGGGCCCATGTTGCCGAGGTCCTTCAAGGCGTTCTGGATCGCGTCGCCCGTGGCCTTGATGGCGGCTTGCGGCTCCCGGTGGGCGCCGCCGGTGGGCTCCGCGATGATGGCGTCGATGACGCCGAGGCGCAGCAGGTCCTGGGCCGTGATCTTCATGCTGGTGGCTGCGTCCTGGGCGCGTGCGGAATCGCGCCACAGGATCGAAGCGGCGCCTTCCGGCGAGATCACGCTGTAGATCGCGTGTTCCAGCATCAGCACCTTGTTGGCGGTGGCGATCGCGATCGCGCCGCCGGAGCCGCCCTCGCCGATGATGACCGAGACGTTCGGGACGCCGAGCGCCAATTGCATCTCGGTCGAACGGGCGATCGCCTCCGCCTGGCCGCGCTCCTCCGCCTCGATGCCCGGATAGGCGCCGGCGGTGTCGACGAAGGACAGGACCGGCAGTTCGAAGCGGTCGGCGAGTTCCATCAGGCGCACCGCCTTGCGGTAGCCCTCGGGCCGCGCCATGCCGAAATTGTGCCGGATCCTGGCGTCTCGGTGGTGGCGCCCTTTTCCTGGCCGAGCACGCAGACCGCCTCGCCGCGGAAGCGCCCGAAGCCGCCGACGATGGCCTCGTCCTCGCCGAAGGCGCGGTCGCCGGCGAGCGGCGTGAAGTCCTCGATCAGGCCGGCGCAGTAATCCACGAAATGCGGGCGTTGCGGGTGACGGGCGACGAGCGTCTTCTGCCAGGGCGTCAGCGCCGCGTAGAGCTCCCTCAGGGCGGCCGCCGCCTTGGCTTCGAGCCGCGCCACGTCGTCGGAGATCGCCACGGCGTCCCGGTTCTCGCCGAGCGCCCGCAGTTCCTCGACCTTGGCTTCCAGTTCGGCGACGGGCTTTTCGAAGTCGAGATAGCTGCGCATCACACCGCGGGGGAAGAAACGACAAGGCCGGCCGCGTGGAGAACGGGCCCGGCGAAGCGGCGCGGACACTGGCGATTTGAAAGCACCAAGTCAAGGCATGGTCTCTTCGCGCCGCCCTGCCCGTCGATTGCGGGCGTTATGGGAGGATTGCCGTCGACGCACCTTGACTTCGCCTGTCCCCGCGCTTTGATCCATCAAAGGATCCGCGCGGGGTTGGAGCCCGCCTCATCGGACAGGGAGAGTGAGATGGCCCGAGACAATATCGTCATCGTCGGCGCGGCGCGCACCGCCGTCGGCTCGTTCAACGGGGCCTTCGCCAACACGCCGGCCCACGAACTCGGCGCCGCGGCCATCAAGGCCGCGCTCCACCGCGCGAAAGTGGACCCGGGAGAGGTCGACGAGGTGATCCTCGGCCAGATCCTCATCGCCGGCCAGGGCCAGAACCCGGCCCGTCAAGCCGCCATGGCGGCGGGCGTGCCGAAGGAAAAGACCGCCTGGGGGCTCAACCAGCTCTGCGGCTCGGGACTGCGCACCGTCGCCATCGGCATGCAGCAGATCGCCAACGGCGATGCCGACATCATCGTGGCGGGCGGCCAGGAATCCATGTCGATGGCGCCCCACGCCGCCCACATGCGCTCGGGCACCAAGATGGGCGATTTCAAGCTCGTCGACACGATGCTGAAGGATGGCCTCCTCGATGCCTTCCACGGCTACCACATGGGCAATACGGCGGAGAACGTCGCCCAGCGCTGGCAGCTCACCCGCGAGGACCAGGACGCGTTCGCCGTCGCCTCGCAGAACAAGGCCGAGGCGGCGCAGAAGGGCGGCAAGTTCAAGGACGAGATCTCGCCCTTCACCATCTCGACCCGCAAGGGCGACGTGACCGTCGACCAGGACGAATACATCCGCCCGGGCACGACCATGGAGGCGGTGTCGAAGCTCAGGCCCGCCTTCTCGAAGGACGGCACGGTCACCGCGGCCAACGCTTCCGGCATCAACGACGGGGGCGCCGCCCTGGTGCTCATGACCGCAGCCGAGGCCGAGAAACGCGGTCTCACGCCGCTCGCCCGCATCGCCTCCTGGGCAACCGCCGGCGTCGACCCGGCGATCATGGGCACGGGCCCGATCCCGTCCTCCCGCAAGGCGCTCGAGAAAGCCGGCTGGAAGGTGCAGGACCTCGATCTCGTCGAGGCGAACGAGGCCTTCGCCGCCCAGGCGCTCGCCGTCAACAAGGACATGGGCTGGGATCCGTCGATCGTGAACGTGAACGGCGGCGCCATCGCCATCGGCCATCCGATCGGCGCATCGGGCGCCCGTGTTCTCGTCACGCTCTTGCACGAGATGCAGAAGCGGAACGCGAAAAAGGGGCTCGCGACCCTCTGCATCGGCGGCGGCATGGGTGTCGCCATGTGCGTCGAGCGCTAGTTCGATCGGGGGGCCCGGCCTCACGCCGGGCCCTTTTCGATGAGGGCTCGCGAGAGGCCCGCCCTGGGACGAAACACCACGAGAGGAGAGTCGAATGGCGCGCGTCGCATTGGTCACCGGTGGCACCCGCGGGATCGGAGCTGCGATCTCGAAGGCCTTGAAGTCGGCGGGTTACCAGGTCGCCGCCAATTACGGCGGCAACGACGAGGCCGCCCGGAAATTCAAGTCCGAGACCGGGATCCCGGTCTACAAGTTCGACGTCTCCGACCCCGCCGCCTGCGAGGCGGGGATCAGGGCGGTGGAGTCGGAAGTCGGCCCCGTCGACGTGCTCGTCAACAACGCCGGCATCACTCGCGACGGCATGTTCCACCGCATGACCTTCGAACAATGGCAGGCGGTGATCCGCACGAACCTCGATTCCATGTTCACGATGACGCGTCCCGTCATCGACGGCATGCGCAGCCGCGGCTTCGGGCGCATCATCATCATCTCGTCGGTCAACGGCCAGAAGGGCCAGATCGGCCAGACGAACTACTCCGCGGCGAAGGCCGGCGTCGTCGGCTTCGCCAAGGCCCTGTCGCAGGAGAACGCCAACAAGGGCATCACCGTGAACGTGATCGCACCGGGCTACATCGCCACCGAAATGGTGCAGGCGGTGCCGGAGGAGGTGCTCAAGTCCAAGATCCTTCCGCAGATCCCGGTGGGGCGTCTCGGAGAGGCGGACGAGATCGCCCGCAGCGTCCTGTTCCTGGCGGGCGACGATGCAGGCTTCATCACGGGCTCCACGCTGACGGTGAACGGCGGCCAGTACATGGCGTGACGACCGCGCCCCCGGGCGGTGCGATGCCGATCGCCCGTCCGGAAGGGCGTCATCCTCGGGGCGCGCGCACGCGCGACCCGAGGATCTCAGGCCGACAACAGCGCTTGAACCCGATCCTCAAGGTCGCGCTCCGCTTGCCCAATGGCTCACCGGCGGCGCCGACCCGCAGGATGAAACGATGGAGGCCCAGCCCCTGAGCCGCCGCCGGTCGTCGCTCATGAGGATGACGCCCCTTACCCGTGCGCCCGTGGAGATGCTACCAGCGCCCGCATGACCCGGCGCACCGCCACCTCGATCGGTTTCACGGCGATCCTCCTCTGGTCCCTGCTCGCCCTGTTCACCGCGGCGTCGGGCGCCGTTCCGCCGTTCCAGCTGGCCGCCATGACCTTCCTGATCGGCGGTCTCGTCGGCGTCGCGGGCTGGATCGCCGGTCCGCTGGGCCTTCGGGCGCTCGCGCAGACGCCCGTCGTGTGGGTGCTCGGCGTGGGCGGATTGTTCGGCTACCACGCGCTCTACTTCGCCTCGCTGCGCCTCGCGCCGCCGGCCGAGGCCGGGCTGGTCAACTATCTCTGGCCGCTCCTGATCGTGCTGTTCTCGTCCTTCCTGCCGGGCGTTCGGCTCAAGCCGTCGCATCTCGTCGGCGCGCTCCTCGGCTTCGCCGGGGTCGTCGTCCTCATCGCGGGGGGCGGGGCGCTCGAGGCGCGGGCGGAGCATTGGCCCGGATATGCCTGCGCGTTCGCGGCCGCCTTCGTGTGGTCCGGCTATTCCGTCCTGTCGCGGCGCTTCGGCGACGTGCCGACCGATGCGGTCGCGGGATTCTGTCTCGCGACGGCCGCCCTGAGCTTCCTCTGTCATCTCGCCTTCGAGACGACGGTGTGGCCGGCCGCTGGCAGCGAGTGGCTCGCGGTCCTTGCGCTCGGCGTCGGTCCGGTCGGCGCGGCCTTCTACGTGTGGGACATCGGAATGAAGCGCGGCGACATCCGCCTGCTCGGCGTCGCCTCCTATGCGGCTCCGGTGCTGTCGACGCTGATCCTGGTCCTCGCCGGATACGCCGAGCCGAGCCTGACCCTGGCGCTCGCCTGCGCTCTCATCGCCGCCGGCGCGCTCGTCGCGGCCCTCAGCCTGAAGCGGGGGTCGGCATGACACGGTGAATGTAGCGGTAGGCCGGCTCGAAGCCGAGTTCCTCGTAGAGCGCCCGCGCCACCTCGTTGTCCTCGCGCACCTGGAGATAGGCCGAATGCGCGCCGCAATCGCGCCCCCAGGCCATCAGGCTCGTGACCACGCGCCGCCCGAGCCCGATGCCGCGCAGTTCGGGGGCGACGACGATATCGTAGAGCCCCACATAGCCGCGCTCGGCGACCGCCAGCCCCCAGGCCACGTGCCGGTCGTCCAGGTCGAGCGTCGCGAAGACGGCCTTCTGGCGGATGCGGGAGACGATCTCGACGAGCACCGCGTCGTTGGCCTTGTCGCCGCCGTAGGATTGCGCGGTCTCGCGGACCCAGCGGGACGACACCTTGGACTCGAGGACGATCGCGGGATCGACCTGGCAATCGTCGGGGATCGAGTGCGTCAGCACCCGCGTCGGCTCGATCGCCTGAAAGCCGCGCCGCTCGAGCACCGCGTCGGAGTCCGGCGCCTCGAGCGAGGTGAGGCGGAAGGTCGGGCGCACGTTCTCGGCGATGAAGCGCTCCACCATGCAGTCGACGAGGCCGTCGTCGAGGCGCGCGCCGGGCGCGAACGGCGAGGCCGAATTGGCGCGTTTCGAATAACCTTTGGCGAGGCGCAGCAGCCAGCCGTCATAAGCCTGGTAGTCGAACGAAGGCCACGCGTTGATGAGACGGCTCTCGAGCGAAAGCACGAAGGCGGGGTCGCTCACGACGCGGCTCCCGCGGCGGAGCGGGGCAGGGGGCGCCAGCCGGGCGGCGCCATTTCGAACCCCTCGAAGGTGAAGCCCGGCGCGACGGTGCAGCCGACGAGCGTCCAGGCGCCGAGGCTTTCCGCCGTCTGCCACCACCGGGCCGGCACGACGAATTGCGGGCGCTGGTTCCGGGCGAGGTCGGGCCCGAGATGATGGACGCAGGCGTCGTGTCCGCTCTCGGACACGGTGATCGCGAGCGGCGAACCGGCGTAGAAGTGCCAGATTTCCGCCGCATCGACGCGATGCCAGGCGGAGACCTCTCCCATGGGGAGGAGATAGTAGATCGCCGTCGAGGCGGCACGGCCGTCGCGGTCGGTGCGTCCGTCCCGGAAGGTCTCCCGGTAGAATCCGCCCTCCGGATGCGGCTCGAGTCCGAGCTCGCGGACGACCTCGTTGGCGCTCAGGCCTTCGACGGCGCGGCTCATGGTCTTGAACTCATCGCTCAGAACCGGTTCTTCCATTCGCGCAGGGCAGTGAAGACCTCGACTGCCGGAGCGCCTTCCTTGTTCACGGCGCGCGCGACGGCGGGTTCGCCCGCACGCAGGAACGGATTGGTTTCCTTCTCCCGGCCGATCGTGGAGGGGACGAGGAAACGACCCTCCGCCTTGGCGGCCTCGGCCTCCGCCATGCGCGACCGGAGCGCCGCGTTGTCGGGCTCGACGGCAAGCGCGAAGCGCCCGTTCGAGAGCACGTAGTCGTGTCCGGAATAGACCTGCGCCTCATCGGGCAACGCGGCCAGACGCTGGAGCGAGTTCCAGAGATCGGCGTAGCGGCCCTCCAGCACCCGGCCGCAGCCGAGGGTGAAGAGGGTGTCCCCGGCAAACAGCGCCCGGTCGGCCGCGAACCAGTAGGAGACGTGGTCGGCGCAATGGCCGGGCGTCTCCCAGACATGGGCCTGCAGGCCGCCCACATGCACCGTGTCGCCTTCCCGGACATAGGCATCGACGGCGGGCACGGCGGCGCCCGCCTTCTGCGGCGCCACCACGCGGCAGCCGGTGCGTGCCTTCAGGGGCTCGATCGCCTTAACATGGTCGGCGTGCCGGTGGGTGACGATGATGTCCGAGAGCCGCCAGCCCGTTTCCGCTAGGGCGGCGAGGATCGGCCCCTCCTCGGGCGCGTCCACCGCGGCGCAGGCGCCGCTCGCCGGGTCGTGGACGAGCGCCCCGATATTGTCGGCGAGGCAGCGGAATACGCGGATCTCTGCGGTCATCGAGAAAGCCTTGGCTAAGGATGTTTGGCTATCATGGGGCGGAGGGCCTGCCAAACCAGTCCCCACGAGCGAGGTCCCTTGCACGCGGCGAGGACTGGTCGCATGGATGGACGGAAGCGGCGATGAAGAACCCATGAGCGTCGACATCACCGATCTTCGCGCCTTCTACGCGAGCCCGCTGGGCGGCGTGGCGCGCCGCCTCGTCGGGCGCGCCATCGACCGTTTCTGGGGGCCGCTCACGGGCCTGAGGCTGATGGGGCTCGGCTACGCCGTTCCCTATCTCGAGGCGGTGCGGCCGGAATGCGAGCGGACGCTCGCCTTCATGCCGGCAAGCCAGGGGGTGGTGAACTGGCCCTCCACGGGCGCCTCGGCGTCCGCCCTGGTGGACCCGTTCATGCTGCCACTGCCGGACGCATCCATCGATCGCATCCTCGTGGTCCATGCGCTCGAGACGGTGGAGAGCCCGAGCGAACTCCTCCACGAGCTCTGGCGCATCCTCACGCCGGGCGGCCGCATCATCGTGGTGGCGCCGAATCGGCGGGGCCTCTGGGCGCGGATGGACACCACGCCCTTCGGCCATGGCCAGCCCTTCAGCCGGTCCCAGCTCAAGAGCCTCATGCGCCAGACGCAGTTCTCGCCCGAGGGCTGGGCGGAGACGCTCTACGTCCCGCCGCTTCGCAGCCGCGCCTTCCTGCGGACGGCGATCGCCTGGGAGCGGGTCGGGATCAGCTTCAATCTGCCCTTTGCCGGCCTGCACATCGTCGAGGCGACGAAGCAGCTCTACCGGGCCGTCACGGTCCGCTCGGTCCGGCGGGCGAGCCGCTTCGCTCCCGTCTTCGCGCCGGCGCCGGCCCACCGGACCGCCGGCGCCACCCTGTTCACTCTCTTGAGGAAGCGCTTGGAATTTGCAGTTTTCCGCGACAGGCGAAACCCTTAAGGTGTCGAACGGCAGTCGGCTCCACATCGCGGGCCGCATGCCCGGTCGAGTTTTAGGACATCATGGCGACGGATAAGCAACCGACAGTCATCAAGAAATACGCCAACCGGCGACTCTACCACACCGGGACGTCAACCTACGTCACTCTCGAGGATCTCGCCGGCATGGTGCGCCAGGGCGAGGATTTCGTGGTCTACGATGCGAAATCGGGCGAGGAGATCACTCGCTCGGTGCTCACGCAGATCATCTTCGAGCAGGAGAACAAGGAGGGCCAGAACCTCCTTCCGGTCACGTTCCTGCGCCAGCTGATCCGCTTCTACGGCGACAGTCTGCAGTCGCTGGTGCCGAGCTACCTCGAGTTCTCCATGGAGAACCTCTCGCGGGAGCAGCAGAAGCTGCGCGATCAGATGGCCCAGGCCTTCGGCCCGGCCGCCTTCCACGCCATGGAGGAGCAGGTGCGCACCAACATGAGCTTCTTCACGGAGGCCATGCGCATGTTCTCTCCGTTCGCGCAGGCGCGCGGGGACGCGAAGGGCGAGGTGTCCAAAGCAGAACCGAAGGCGGAGAACCCCGGCGAGCTCGACACCTTGAAGCGTCAGATGGCCGACATGCAGGCGAAGCTCGACGCTCTCTCGCGGAAATAGGCCTTCGCACGAAGCACGGGCCGTCATCCTTCGGGCGCGCGGAGCGCGACCCGTGGATCTCAGGCCGATCAGCCGGCGAGCGCCCGCCGGCTTGCGATCTCGTGCGCTGGAACGATCGCCCGCCCGCATAGCGGGCCCTCGATGTAGTCGACGCCCCAATCGGCGAGCAGCCGCGCCTTCGGCTCGTCGTCCACCCACTCGGCGACGGTGCCGAGGCCGAGATGATGGGCGAGATCCACGAGCCGATGCACGAGGAGCCGGTCGTCCGTCGAACGCGGCAGATTGCCGACGAGCGCGCCGTCGATCTTCAGGAGATCGACCGGGAGGTGGCGGAGCTGCTTCATCGCCGCGCGGCCGCCTCCGAAGCCCGACACCATGATCCCGACTCCGAGCGCCTTCATGGCGGTGAGCCGACCGCGCGTCGCCGGATCCGCGAGGGTCGACTCGGGAACCTCGACGACGAGCCGGGACTCGATCCCGGGACGGGCGCCGAGATGCGCGGCGAGTGCGTTGAGCCATTCGCCGTCGTGCAGCGTCGATGGAGCGATCGGCAATGCGACGCGCGCAACGAGGTGGGACGCCAGGTGATCCGCCGCCGCTTCCAGGAGTCGCGCATCCACCAGGAGCGAGAGCCCGGCCCGCTCGGCCGCCGCGGCGATATCCCCCGCGCAGGCGGCCGGCCCGTCGCGACCGAGGCGGGGATCGAGCGTCACGAGCACGGGATCCCGCGTCCGAGAATCGAGCACCGGCCGGTGCGCGGCGACAAGCTGCCTCCCGTTGAGGGCGCCGATCACGACGTCGGGCGGAGTGCCGGGCGGGTCGGCGGCCGGCGCCGGGGCCGGCGCCCTGTAGAGGGCGAAGTGGCCCGGTGCCGCCGACGCGAGCGCCTCCTCGGCCCGCCTCAGGAGCGCCGGTGCATCGGCCGCGTGGTCGGGCGCGCTGGCGGCGCCGAGGCGCAGATAGGGCTCCAATCCTTCGCGGCCGGCGAGGCCGAGGAGTCGCTCGAGCGCACTCGCGGCTTCGCCCGCGGGGCACGAGGCCAGGGCAAGAGCGAAACGGCCCGGCGCATAGGGAACGAAGCGGTCCCGCCGGCGCATCAGGGGCTTGAGGCAGCGGGAGAGGCCCGTCGGGGCGTCTTCGGAATCGGGCACCGCGCCGTCGACGAGGCCGACGACGAGGGTCAGGGCGTGGCGGGAGCGCTGTGCCTCCGCTACGTCATCGACGATCTGGGCGAGGAGGGCGGCGCGGTCCCTGAGACCCGCGGCGAGACCGTTCTGACCGCTCGGGCAAAGATCCGTGAGGATCGTGCCGCGGGCCCGCGCGGGACGACCGTCCGCATCGGCGAACCAGCGCCCCGTATCCTCCACCATGATCAGGCGGTCGGCCCTGGTTCGCAGGGCATAGTGCGCGCGGTAGGGGACACCGTCGCCTTCGTCGGATGCCTCCGATGCCGCGATCGCGTCGGCGCGGCTCGCCCCGCCTTGGGATTCCACGGCTTCCTCGAAGGCCTTCGCGACCGTGAAGATGCCGATGTCGGGGATGCCGAGCGCCTCGGCGGCATTCGGTCCCCAGGCCAGACTGCCGGAACCGATGTCCCATCCGTAGATGGCCGCGCCGATGGCGGTCAGAGCCGCAGCGGGCTCGACGGGGCTGTGGGGAAGCGGCGTATGGCGAGCCGAGCCATGGAACGGTCCCCGACCTCGCCTCGCCATCCTGCCAATCCTCGTCTCGAACGCCACTGTCGGAGGGCAGGAACCGGCGGACCGCCGAACAGGCGCAGCCCTCCCCTCTGGAAATCCGCCTCGAAGAATGCGAGGCTGAAGCTTAACAAAATGCTAAATGGGGCCGGAAAGGCGGGCCTTCGATCGTGCAGAACGCACCCGTGACGACAGCGCCGGGCGCGCTTGTCCCCCTCGAGCAGGGAACGAGCCGTACGGCGGCGTTTCCACGGCCGCTTGCCGGGTTCATCGCCCAGCTGCTGGCCTGCCGGGGCGGCGTGCCGGCCTACCGGGCGCGGCGGCGGGCGGAGCCGGAGACCGCCGCTGCCTCCTACGGGGCGCCCCGGGCCGTCCCGCCCCGCCGGTTCGAGCGCTGGCTATGAGACAACGAAAAACCGGCGCGTGCGGCGCCGGTTCGATCAAGGACTGCCGTCGTGCCCTCTCAGGCGTCCGACTTCACCTTCAGGACCTGGCGGCCCCGGTACATCCCGGTCTTCAGGTCGACATGGTGCGGACGGCGCAGCTCTCCCGAGTCCTTGTCCTCGATATAGGTCGGTGCCTTCAAGGCGTCGGCCGAGCGACGCATGCCGCGCCGCGAGGGCGACGTCTTTCTCTTGGGAACGGCCATTTTCGTCTCCGGTCGTCAGCGTAAGCGCCCGCTTCGAGCCGGGAAACACTTCGCGTCATTTCGTTGAAGGCGCGCCTTATACAGGCGCCCCCCGGCTTTGGCTAGCCCCAAAGAGGCGCGTGCCCTCCTTGAGGCAGCCGCTGAACGGTGCCGCGCCGTCCATGCGGGCCACCAGCCGGTCCGCGAGCGCCCGATGGCGCGCGGAGGGCCGCGCCGGATTGCGGCGGAACGGGTTGGGGAGCGCGGTGGCGAGCAGGGCGGCCTCGCGCCGGGTGAGCGCCCGCGCCGGCTTGCGGAAATACCGCCGCGCCGCGGCCTCCGCGCCGAAGACGCCCTCGCCCCATTCGGCGATGTTCAGGTAGTTCTGCATCATCCGCCGCTTCGGCCAGACGAAGTCGAGATAGAGCGCGATGGGCAGTTCGAGGCCTTTGCGGAGGTAGGAGCGGCTCGGCCACAGGAACAGGTTCTTGGCGGTCTGCATCGCGATGGTCGAAGCGCCCCGCACGGGACCGTCCTCGTCCGCCGCTTCCACCACGTCCCTCAACGCTTCCCAGTCCACGCCGCGATGCTGGCAAAAGCGCGAATCCTCCGACGTCATCACGGCGAGGGGCAGGTGAGGCGAGATCTCGTCCAAACCGACCGCCAGGCGCTCCACCGGGCGCAAAGTGACGTAACGGGCGAGCATCAAAGTCGAAACCGGCGTCAGTACGCGCATACGACAGGCCTAGCCAAAACACGGCCAAACCCCATAAGAGAACGAGCCCGAGCGCAAGCTGGACGGTACGGCGGAACAGGCGGGCGATCGTCATCGGTCTCCTCGGCCTTCCGCCGGCAGCGGGCGTGCCCGCAACGGCCTCCGTCCCCTGGTCCGAAGTCACGCCGTTCAGGATGTCAGTCACACCACTTTTCACCGCGCACCTCTCCGATATCGCCTCGTCCGTAGAGGCAACGCTCGATGCGTTGCTATCAGACGAATTCCGCCCAGGCGAGATCGCGCGGCCGCCTCGCCTTCTGGCCGCCATGCGTCACGCCGTTCTCGGCGGCGGCAAGCGATTGCGGCCCTTCCTGGTCATCGAAACCGCGCGGTTGTTCGGCCTTGCCGGGAGCGGCCCCGTCCGAGCGGGAGCGGCCGTCGAACTCCTGCACGGCTATTCCCTCGTCCATGACGATCTCCCGTCCATGGACGACGACGATTTGCGCCGCAACCGGCCGACGGTGCACATCGCCTTCGACGAGGCCACCGCCATTTTGGCCGGCGACGCGCTGCAGACGCTGGCCTTCGAGGTCCTGGCCGACCCGGCGACGGATCCGGACGGGACCGTGCGGGCCGAACTCGTCCTGGGTCTTGCCCGCGCCGCGGGCCTCGGCGGCATGGCGGGCGGCCAGATGCTCGACCTTGCGGCGGAGGGCCGCTACGGCGAGGTTGCGCCGCGGCCAGGTCGATGTGCGCCGGCTGCAGGCCATGAAGACCGGCGCGCTTCTCGCCTTTTCGGCCGAAGCGGGCGCGATCCTCGGCCGCGCCGACGCCGGCCGGCGGGAAAGCCTCGCCGCCTTCGGCCGGGCGCTCGGCGCCGCCTTCCAGATCGCCGACGATCTCCTGGATCGGGAAGCGAGCGAGGAGGCCATGGGCAAGCGCACCGGCAAGGATCGTGGGAAGGGCAAGGCAACCCTCGTCGACGTCCTCGGGATCGGCGGCGCCAGGCAGGAATCGCGCCGGCTGCTCGAGGCGGCCCTCGCCTGTCTCGCTCCGTTCGGCTCCGCCGCCGACGTCCTGCGGGACGCCGCCCGCTTCACCGTGGAGCGCAGCGCATGACCCTCATCCGTTCCGCCACTGGGGCCGACATCCCATTCATCATGGGAACGGAGCGCATGCCGGGCTACGAATGGGTCGTGGGCCGCTGGGACGAGGCCTTGCACCGCAGGGAGATGGGCCGGCCCGAGACCCGTTACTTCATCGGCGAGCGGGAGGGCGTGCCGTTCGGCTTCGCCATCCTTCGGGATCTCGACGACGCGTTCGGCAATGTCCTCCTGAAGCGCATCGCGGTCCGGGAGCCGGGCAGGGGACTCGGGCGGTCTCTTCTCCACGCCGTCCTCGCGGCGGCCTTCGATCTGCCGCAGCCCTATCGCATCTGGCTGACGGTCGCCCCCCACAACGAGCGGGCTCGCCGCCTCTATGGAAGCCTCGGCTTCGTCGAGGAGGGCGTGAACCGGGAGTCCCACGTCGATCCGGCCGGCCAGCGGGTCTCGGCGGTCGCCATGTCGATCCTGCGGCGCGAGTGGCGAACGGACCCTGCCTGATCAGGCGAGCTCGATCCAGAACGTGAGCTTTTCGCGACCCGGCCGTTCCGCACGATGCTCCCCTTTTGCAAGCAGCGCATCGTTCGGTCCGGATGCACGAGGGTCGGCGGGCGCATCGGTCAGACGGTGACTTGCGTCCCCACCTCGACAACGCGGCCGGTCGGGATCTGGAAGAAGTCGGTGGCGTCGCTCGCCGACTTGGCGAGCGAGATGAACACTTTGTCCTGCCAGAGCGGCATTCCGGAATGCGCCGCCGGACGGATCGAGCGCCGGGACAGAAAGAACGACGTCGCCATGATGTCGAACTTGAAACCCTGCTTGCGCAGGATCGCGAGCCCCCGCGGGATGTTGGGGGTTTCCATGTAGCCGTAGGCCATCTCGACTCGCCAGAAGCTCTCGCCCACGTGTTCGATCCGGACCCGATCGTCGTCGTTGAGCCGCGGATAACCCACGCTCCTGATGGTCAGGATCACGTTCTTCTCGTGCAGCACCTTGTTGTGCTTGAGGTTGTGCAGGAGCGCCGCGGGAGCCGTATCCGGGTCGCTCGTCAGGAAGACGGCCGTGCCCTTCACGCGGTGAGGCGGGCTCTTCTCGAGCATGCCGACGAGCTCCACGAGCGGAACGTCGGTCTTGCGGGTCTTTTCGAACAGGATGGCCGTGCCCTTGATCCAGGTCCACATCAGGACGACGAGGGCGATGGCGATCAGCACGGGCACGTAGCCGCCCACGAGGAGCTTCATCATGTTGGCGCCGAAGAACGCCAGATCGATGGTGAGGAACGGAACCATCGTGGCGAGCGCCAGGCCGAGCGACCAGCGCCAGCCCTTCCAGATCAGGATGATCGCCAGGATCGCGTCGACCGCCATCGCACCGAAGACGGAGATGCCGTAGGCGTGGGCGAGATTGCTCGAGGAGCCGAAGGCGAGGACGAGCACGATGACGCCCACGAGCAGAAGGCTGTTCACCCGCGGCAGATAGATCTGGCCCTGATGGGATTCCGAAGTGAACCTGATCTCGAGCCGCGGCAGCAGGCCGAGCTGCACCGCCTGACGGGTCAGCGAGAAGGCCCCCGTGATGACGGCCTGGCTGGCGATGATCGTGGCGAGCGTCGCCAGGCCGATCATCGGCAGCAGCGCCCATTCGGGCACGAGGCGGTAGAGCGGATGCTCGGCCGCCTCCGGGTGCGCGAGCACGAGGGCGCCCTGTCCGAAATAATTGATGACCAGCGCCGGGAAGACGAAGCCGAGCCAGGCGCCTCGGATCGGACCGCGGCCGAAATGCCCGAGATCGGCATACAGCGCCTCCGCTCCGGTCACCGCGAGGCACACCGTTCCGAGAACCGCGAGGGAAACGCCGGGATGGCTGACGAAGAACATCACCCCGAAGGTCGGATTGATGGCAAACAGCACCGTCGGATCGTCGGCGATGTGCAGCGCTCCGATCAAGGCGAGGACCCCGAACCATGTCAGCATGATGGGGCCGAAGAAGGTCGCGACCCGGCCTGTGCCGCGGCTCTGAATCCCGAACAGCGCGACGAGGATCGCCAGCGTGATCGGGACGACGTAGCTCTCGAGGGCAGGCGTCGCAAGCTTGAGCCCTTCCACCGCCGACAGCACCGAGATCGCGGGCGTGATCAGAGCGTCGCCGTAGAAGAGACCTGCCCCGGCGATCCCCAGGAACAGCACGATGCCGCGCTTGGTGCCGAGGGCGCGCTGCACGAGCGCCACGAGCGACAGCGTTCCGCCCTCGCCGTTGTTGTCGGCCCGCAGCAGGATCGTCACGTACTTGATCGTGACGACCAGGATGAGAGACCACAGGATCAGCGACAGCACGCCCAGGACGATGTCGCGCGTGATGGCGCCGCCCTCGGAAGCCGCCGCGACCGATTCCTTGAAGGCATAGAGGGGGCTCGTGCCGATATCGCCGTAGACGACGCCGATCGAGCCCACGGCCAGCGTCCAGAAGCTCGCCTTGGCGTGTGCCTCCGGATAGGCTGCTTCCGTTGGAGCAGCGGAGTCGGCGCGCCCGGAGGCAACGGCTTGGTGATCTGCCATGGCGGTCTGGTCTTTGCGGGGCGGACCCGCGGCACTGCCTTTGATGATAACGCTCTTTTGAGCCGAAAGGCGGCCTTCTGCATGAAACGCGGCGGCTTTCGGAACCGGCGCGGCGGGCTCTCTAGCACGTCGCGCGCGGGCTTGAAACGAAAACCGATCACCTTTGTGCGCCTGTCCGGCTGCGGAGTTTCGGGACGGGAACCCTATTCGGCAGCGTCGCGGCCGGGCTGACCGAACCGCTTTTCGATGTAGTCCAGAACCAGTTTACGGAAGTCTTGCGCGATCGTCGGTCCGCGCAGGGTGACGGCCTTGCGGCCGTCGATGAAGACCGGAGCCGCCGGCTGTTCGCCCGTGCCGGGCAGCGAGATGCCGATGTCGGCATGCTTCGACTCGCCGGGTCCGTTGACGATGCAGCCCATCACCGCGACGTTGAGCGTCTCGACGCCCGGATAGCGTTGCTTCCATTCGGTCATGGAGGCGGAGATCCAGCTCTGGACGTCCCGGGCGAGTTCCTGGAAGACGGTCGACGTCGTGCGGCCGCAGCCCGGGCACGCGGCGACGAGCGGCACGAAGGTGCGGAAACCCATCGTCTGGAGGAGTTCCTGCGCGGCCTTCACCTCGAGGGTCCGGTCGCCCCCCGGCTCGGGCGTGAGCGAATAGCGGATCGTGTCGCCGATCCCCTCCTGCAAGAGGACGCCCAGGGCGGCCGAGGACGCCACGATCCCCTTCGACCCCATCCCGGCTTCCGTCAGCCCGAGATGGAGGGCATGGTCGGAGCGGCGGGCGAGGACGCGGTAGACCGCGATGAGGTCCTGCACCGCCGAAACCTTCGCGGAGAGGACGATCCGGTCCCGGGACAGGCCGATCTCCTCTGCGCGGGCGGCGGAGAGGAGCGCGGACTGCACCATCGCCTCGCGGGTGACCGCCCGCGCATCGAGCGGCTTCTCGGCGCGGGCGTTGAGATCCATCAGGTGGGTCAGGAGCTCCTGGTCCAATGAGCCCCAGTTGGCGCCGATGCGCACGGCCGCTCCGTGCCTGATCGCCTGTTCGACGATGGCGCCGAAATGCCGGTCCTTCTTCTCCTTGAAGCCGACATTGCCCGGATTGATTCGGTACTTCGCGAGCGCCTCGGCGCATGCGGGATGATCGGCGAGCAGCCGGTGGCCGATATAGTGGAAATCGCCCGACGAGGGGGACGAGGACGCCGAGGCGGTCGAGGCGCTCCCGGATCCTGGGGACCGCAGCGGCGGCTTCGTCCCGATCGACGGTGATGCGGACGATCTCCGATCCGGCGCGGGCGAGAGACGCCACCTGGGCGACCGTGGCGTCCACATCGGCCGTGTCCGTGTTGGTCATCGATTGGACGACCACGGGGGCACCCCCGCCCACCATCACCGACCCGACCCGCACGCCGACGGTCCGGCCGCGCGGCAGAGGGCCGGCCTGGCTGTCGAGGGGCGGGGTCGATCGAGGTCATGGGGCGATCCGGGCGTCGAGGCACGACGGCGGCAGGCCGCCGCCGTCTAGCTGATGCGTCCTCGCGCGGCCGTCAAGCGCGACCGAGTGCCTTGGAGCGGCGGAACGGCCTGGAGAATGCGTTCCGACCGAACCGGAAGGCTTCCCGCGACGTCAGTGGCAGTGGGCGCAACGCCCCGTGATCTCGAGCACCTTGCCGTTCGCCTGGAAGCCTTCCTTCGCGAGCAGGTTCTGGACCGTGCCCGACAGGTCGGGCGAGGTCAGCTCGTCCACGCCGCCGCACCGCTCGCAGATCAGGAAGGCCACGGCCTCCTTGTCGTCGTGGGTGTTCGGGGCAGGCGATATAGGCGTTCTGACTCGCCAGGCGGTGCGCCAGACCCTGCTCCATCAGGAAGTCGAGCGCGCGATAGACGGTGATCGGCGCCAGCCGACGGCCCTTCGGACCGAGAAGCTCGGCCAGATCATAGGCGCCGAGGGGTTTGTGCGTGGCGTAGAGCGCCTCGAGGACCTTGCGCCGGATCGGCGTCAGCCGGGCGCCGTTGGCGCGACAGACCGCCTCCGCGTGGGCCATGGCCCTTCCGGCCCGCTGGGCCTGCTGGGCGACATGGGCGCATTCGCCCGCATCCTGCTCGTGTTGCTTTTTGCTGCCGTCTTGGCCACTGGAACTCTCTCCGGTGCGGGAGGGCGGGATTTATTCTGTTTTGGTCAAATTAGCGAACAGGTGACACAGAATCCACCCTGTTCATATAGGTAATTCTATTTACTTCTACCCTCTCCGTTCGTAGCGGCACATGACTTCCAGAGCCGAGCCGCCTAGATGAGGCCGAACCTCACCTTCAGGAGAATCCGATGAGTCTTCGCTCGAAAGCCGCCGTCGTAACGGGATCGACCAGCGGGATAGGGCTTGCGACGGCCAGGGCCTTCGCCAAGGAGGGCGCGAACGTCCTCATCAACGGCTTCGGGGACGCCGCCGAGATCGAGGCCACCCGGGCGGCGATCGAGCGCGAATGCGGGGTGAGGGCCATCTATTCCGCCGCCGACATGACTCGGCCCGAGGAGATCGAGGGCATGATCCGCCAAGCCGAGCGGGACCTCGGCTCCGTCGACATCCTCGTCAACAATGCCGGCATCCAGCACGTGGCCCCGGTCGAGGAATTTCCCGTCGACAAGTGGAACGCGATCATCGCCGTCAATCTCTCGGCGGCGTTCCACGCCACCAGAGCCGCCGTCCCGGGCATGAAGCGGCGGGGATGGGGGCGGATCATCAACACGGCGTCGGCCCATTCCCTCGTCGCGTCGCCGTTCAAGTCGGCCTACGTCGCCGCGAAGCACGGGATCGCGGGCTTCACCAAGACCATCGCGCTCGAAGTGGCGACGCATGGCATCACCGTGAATTGCATCAGCCCCGGCTATGTCTGGACGCCTCTCGTCGAGCGGCAGATCCCGGATACGATGAAGGCCCGCGATCTCACCAAGGAGCAGGTGATCAACGACGTTCTCCTCGAAGCGCAGCCGACGAAGCAGTTCGTGACGGTGGACCAGGTGGCGGCCCTTGCCGTGTTCCTCGCCTCCGATGCCGCCAGCCAGATCACGGGCAGCAACCTGTCGATGGATGGGGGCTGGACGGCGCGATGACGGGCCGCGCTCGACGCCGTCCGGGCGAAACCCGCGGCCTCGCCGGGCCGCGCGCCCGAAAGACCGTGTCGCTCGCCCTCCAGGGCGGGGGGGCCCACGGCGCCTTCACGTGGGGCGTCCTCGACGCCCTCCTCGAGGACGGACGCCTCGCCGTCGAGGCGATCACCGGGGCGAGCGCCGGCGCCATGAACGCCGTCGTGATGGTGGAGGGTTGGCTCGAGGGCGGGGTCGACGGGGCGCGCAGCCAGCTCGAAACCTTCTGGCGCCGGGCCAGCGTCGACGGCTCCCTGTCCCTCGCCCAGCGCGGGCTCCTCGGCCGGATGCTCGGCTTCTGGAGCAACCAGGCCTGGACGGACGTCATCGCCCGGAGCTTCAGCCCCTACGAGACCAACCCGCTCAACATCAATCCTCTACGGGACGCAATCGACGCGCTCATCGACTTCGATCGCGTGCGCGGCTGCAAGGATGTCGAGATCTTCATCAGCGCGACCAATGTGTGGACCGGCAAGGTTGCGATCTTCAAGCGACAGGAACTCACGGCCGATCACCTCATGGCCTCGGCCTGCCTGCCCACGGTCTTCCAGGCGGTGGAAATCGACGGCGTGCCCTATTGGGACGGCGGCTACATGGGCAACCCGGCCCTGTTCCCGCTTTTCTACGAGACGATGACCGACGACATCCTGCTCGTGCAGATCAACCCTCTGGAGCGCCGGGAGACGCCCCGCACGGCGCGCGAAATCCACAACCGGCTGAACGAGATCACCTTCAACGGCAACCTCCTGCGTGAACTGCGCGCCGTGGCGTTCGTGACGCGGCTGATCGAGGAGGGAAAACTCTCCCCCGAGGAGTACAAGAACGTCCACATGCACCGGATCGACGCGACCGACGTGCTCGACGATTACGAGGCCTCTTCGCGGCTCAGCGCGGAATGGGATTTCTTCGTGCAGCTCCGCGATGCCGGGCGACGGACCGCTCGGTCATGGCTGGCGGCTCATTACGAGTCGATCGGGATGCGCGGCACGCTCGATCTGCAGAGCGCCCTGTCGTGAGGCGGGTCAGAAGCGGAACCGCCAGACCGTCGATCGCTTGATGTCCGAGTCTTCCAAGGAGCGGGTGACCGGCACCCGATAGGTGGCGACCGCCTCCAGCCGATCATTCGGCAGGTAGCTTCGTCCCGGATCGCCGATGAGCACGGTCGCGCCCCGCCTGCTCAAGCCGAAGAGCCACCCGGTCACGCGTCGCGCCAGATCGCGCTCGTAGCAGACGTCGCCCGCGAGCACCGTGTCCCAACCGCTCGTCCCGGCCGACGAGGTCCGCTTCGACGGCAGCCACGCCGACCCCGTTCGCCGCGGCGTTGATGCCGATGGCCGCGATCGCGAAGGGGTCGATGTCGCAGGCGTCGACCTCCGCGGCTCCGGCCTTCGCCGCCGCGATCGCGACGAGGCCGGAGCCGGACGCGAAATCGAGAACCCGGCGGCCCCGGACGGCCTCGGGATGATCTAGGAGATAGCGCGCAAGCGCCTGGCCGCCGGCCCAGGCGAAGGCCCAGAACGGCGGCGGGAGTCCGAGCTGTCCCAGCTCTTCCTCTGTGCGCCGCCACAGTTCGGTCGCCTCGTCGGCGACATGGAGGCTGATCTCCGGTGCGTGGGGAACGGGACGCAGGCGCGTCTCGGCACGGACGAAGGCGTCCCGATCGGCGATCAAGCGAGCGCCTGCCCGTACAGGCGCCCCACCGCCGCCATGACGTCCGCCTCGGTGAACCCGTCGAGCACCCGCCGGCGGGCGGCTTCCCCCGCGCGGGCGACCGAACCGGGATCCGCGGCGAGCACCGCGAGGGCATCGGCCAGCGCCGCCGCGTCGTTCACCGGCACGAGCCGGCCTTCGATGCCGTCGCGCACCAGCGTGCGGCAGCCGGGCACGTCCGTCGTCACGAGCGCCCGTCCGCAGGCGGCGGCTTCCAGAAGCGTTCGCGGCAATCCTTCGCCGCCCCGCGAAGGCAGCAGGGCGACATGGTGGTCGCGCCAGACAGCGGCCACGTCCAGGGTCGGCCCGTGCCAGGTGATCCCGTCTTCGCGGGCCCACTCTCGCAGGGTTCCTTCCGGAATGGCCCTGGGATTCGACGGGTCGGGCGAGCCGTAGAGCGAGAGTTCCACGGCGCTGCCGCGGCGGCGCGCGAGGCGCACCGCCTCCACGGCGAGATCGATCCCCTTCGACCACAGCATCCGGGCCACGACGGCGACCTTGAGCGGCGGCTGCGCGGGCGGAGGCAGCGGCCGGAGCGCCTCCGGATCGACGCCGGCGCCGCCGACGATGGCGACGCGGGGTTCCGCTGGGTCGAGCCCAAGAAGACGCGGATCATCCGGGTTCTCGAAGAGATAGCGGGTCTCTTTCGTCTCGAGCCCCCGGATCAGCGCGCGGACCGCCCTTTGCGCGAGGCGGCCCGCCGGGTCGGTTCGGGCGCCGAGAAAGCCGAGGCCCGTCAGCGCATAGATGCGGCGGGAGATGCCGGCCATCCCGGCCGCGAAGCCTCCGACGATGATGGCGCGCAGCGCGATGCAATGAACGAGGTCGACCCGTTCGGCTTTGAGGATCGCGGCGATGCGGCCTGCGGCGTAGCCGGCCCGCATCGGGTTGAGGCTCCGCCGCTCGGCCTCGAGCGGGACGACCTTGGCGCCAGTCGCCTCGATCGGCTCGCGATGGTCCCTCACCCGAGTGACCACGACGACCTCCAGGCCCAGGGCCCGCGCGGCCCTCGCCATCGGCAGGAAATGGGAGGCGAAGAACCAGTCCTCCGTCACGACGAAGGCGAGCTTGCGGCCGGCAAGGCTTGGCAAGCGGATCCCTGGCGCGTGGATCCCTGGCGCGTGGATCCCTGGCAATTGGGTCCTTGGGACGTCGGTCAAGGGCGGGTTCCGGTACGGAGCCGGGTCTCATAGCCCCGGACAGGCGGGAAGGGAACCTCGACGACCCGGGCCTCGGCCTCAGCGCTGCAATCCTCATCCTCAGGTTCGCAGCCGGACACGCTGCTTGTCTTCGCCGTCCTGGGCGTCGGCGGGCGCTCTGGCGTGGACGATCGAGCTCCTGCATGTCCGGATCCGGCGCGACGGCGCGTTCGGAACGAAAGCGTCGCGCACTCGGTTGACCCCCGCCTGTCCGGCTTACCGAAGAGGATTTTCGTTGCTCGACGCTTCTTCCTCACCCGGCACCATCGTCGACCCGCAGGACGCGGCCGAATTCGGCGGGCCTCGTCTATGTGTCCGACGAGGAGCCCGGCGTTCGCCGCAGGAAAGCCGGCAAGGGCTTTGCCTATTATAGGCCCGGGGGAGCCAGGGTCGAGGATGCGGCGACCCTCGACCGGATCCGATCGCTCGCCATCCCGCCCGCCTACACGGACGTTTGGATCTGTCCGAAGCCGAACGGCCATATCCAGGCGACCGGGCGCGACGCCAAGGGCCGCAAGCAGTACCGCTACCATCCCGCGTTCCGCGAGGTCCGCGAAAGCACCAAGTTCGAACGCATGATCGAGTTCGCGCGCTCGCTGCCGACGCTCCGCAGGACCATCGACGATCACATGAAGCTGCGGGGCCTGCCGCGCGAGAAGGTGCTCGCGACGGTCGTGCAACTCCTGGACACGACGCTCATCCGCGTGGGCAATTCCGATTACGCGAAGCAGAACAAGAGCTACGGCCTCACGACACTCCGCGATCCGCATGTGGAGGTGGACGGCGCGGAGTTGCGGTTCCAGTTCAAGGGCAAGAGCGGCAAGACCTGGCGCCTTCGAGTGAAGGACCGCCGCATCGCCAAGATCGTGAAGGCCTGCCAGGACTTGCCGGGGCAGGACCTGTTCCAGTACCGGGCGGAGAACGGTGAGCTGCTCTCCGTGACGTCGGCCGACGTGAACGCCTACCTCAAGGAGATCTCCGGACAGGACATCACCGCGAAGGATTTCCGGACCTGGGCCGGCACGGTGCTGGCGGCGCTCGCCCTGACCGAGTTCGAGACTTTCGACAGCGAAGCGAGGGCCAAGAAGAACATCCGCGCCGCGATCGAGAAGGTCGCCGCACGGCTCGGCAACACGCCGACGATCTGCCGCAAATGCTATGTCCATCCGGAAGTGTTCACCTGCTATCTCGAAGGCGCGCTGATGATCGAGATCCGCGACGAGATCGAAGCCGAGCTGCGCGAAAACCTCCCCGATCTCAGGCCCGAGGAGGCGGCCGTGCTCACGCTGCTCGACGCGCGGTTGAACCGGGCGATCGAGGCGGAAGACAAACCGAAACCCGCAGGTTCCGGCCGCTCCCGGTCGAGGGCCGGGACCGAAGCGCGGGCTTAGAGCATCGGACCCGACTTTTCGGGTCCATCCGATGCTCTTTGTCTCAAGCGGCGCATCGTTCCATGCGGAAAACCGGTCCACTACGATGCGCCAGAGCGACGTCGGAACCTTGCCGCCGCCGCGGCATCGGCCGGAGCCACGGGAGGCGCCTGAGCACGGGTCTCCGCCCGGACGGCCAGCCCGCCATTCCCGGGCGCAGTGAGACGGGCGGCCGGGAGCCCTCGAAGCACCGTCGAGCTGCCCTACAACGGGGGTGAACCGGCGTAGATCCGTGCCACCGACGCGGAACCACGTCCCGGTTCTTTCGGGTCCGCGGTTTCGAGGCGAACCGGAATCCGCTTCGCCCTGGAACGGCCGCACCGGAGGTTTCACTCTCGCCCGAGGAGCGAGATTCGCCTGATGGAAGAGTGTGCGGTTCGGGGCTCGCGTTCGGGGCGGTGAAGCGGGGTCCGCCTCACCCGAAAACGCCGGCGGAGGGAGAGCGACGATGGAACTCGATGCCCTGATGCTGTCCCGCATTCAGTTCGCCTTCACGATCGCCTTCCATATCATCTTCCCGGCCTTCACCATCGGTCTCGCGAGCTGGCTCGCCGCCCTCGAGTTCAACTGGCTGCGCACGGGCGACGAACTCTACCGCAATCTCTTCCGCTTCTGGGCCAAGATCTTCGCGGTCTCCTTCGGTCTCGGCGTCGTGTCGGGGATCGTGATGAGCTTCCAGTTCGGCACGAACTGGTCGCGCTTTTCCGAGTTCACCGGCAACGTGCTCGGACCCCTGATCCAGTACGAGGTGATCACCGCCTTCTTCCTGGAAGCCGCCTTCCTGGGGATCATGCTCTTCGGCTGGGAGCGCGTCGGAAACCGCCTCCATTTCTTCGCCACCTGCATGGTGGCCCTGGGCACGCTCACGTCCGCATTCTGGATCCTGTCGGCGAATTCCTGGATGCAGACGCCGGCCGGGTACCGCATCGAGAACGGCGTCGCGGTCCCCGACGACTGGTTCCAGATCGTCTTCAACCCGTCCTTTCCGCTGCGCTACGCGCACATGGTGATGGGCTGCTATCTGACGACGGCCTTCGCGGTCGCCGGAATGTCGGCCTGGATGATCCTGCGGGCGCGGGAAGAGCCGCCCGAGAAGGTCGCCGGCGCGCGCCGGTCCATGTCCATGGCGCTGTGGTTCGCCGCGATCTGCGCGCCGGTCCAGATCCTGATCGGCGACCTTCACGGATTGGGCGTGCTGAAGTACCAGCCGACGAAGCTCGCCGCCATGGAGGGCAACTGGGAGCGGCAGGGCAACATGCCCCTGCGCCTCTTCGCCATCCCGGACGAGGAGAACGAAACCAACCATTACGAGATCTCGATCCCGAAGATCGGGAGCTACGTGCTCACCCATGCCTACGAGGGCATCGTGCCCGGCCTCAAGGATGTGCCGCGCGACCAGCGGCCGCCGGTCTGGCCCGTCTTCTTCTCGTTCAGGGTCATGGTCGGGATCGGGTTGCTGATGCTGACCCTCGGCTTCTGGAGCCTGTATCTGCGCTGGAGGGGGACGCTCTTCACGAACGTCTGGTTTTTGCGGGCCGCCATGCTGATGACCCCCTCGGGGTTCGGCGCGGTGCTGTTCGGCTGGTTCACGGCGGAGATCGGGCGCCAGCCCTGGGTCGTCTACGGGCGGCTGCGGACGGCCGACGCCGTCTCGCCGATCACCGCCGAGGCCGTGACCATCTCGCTCGTCTCGTTCGTTGTCGCCTATGCGGTCGTGTTCGGGTTCGGGAGCTACTACCTCGCCAAGCTCCTGCGCAAGGGACCGGAGCCGCTCGAGGAGGCGCTGCGCGGCAGGGATTTCGAAGACCGGCTCGACAAGAAGACGAAGCGGCCGCTCTCCTACCCGGACGAGTCCATCGAGGGCCGACCCGGCTCCCGCACGCTGCCGGCGGAATAGGGGCGAAACCGTCGCGGGCGGTCCCGGCTCCCGCACGCGGCCGACGCAGTCAGGAGGGTGAGATGTTCGACTTCATCACCGCGTTCGCTCCTCCGGAGGCCGTCGGGGCCGCCTTCTGGCTCCCGCTCGTCTGGGCGGGGCTCCTCGCCATTGCGGTCGCCATGTACGTCGTGGCCGACGGCTTCGATCTCGGCGTCGGCATCCTCTTCACGGCCGCGCGGTCGGAGAATTGGCGCGACCGGATGATGCTCTCCGTCGCGCCGGTCTGGGACGGCAACGAGACCTGGCTCATCCTCGGCGGCGGCGGGCTCCTCGCGGTCTTCTATCTGGCCTACGCGATCCTGCTGCCGGCGCTCTACATGCCGCTCCTCGTCATGCTGATCGCGCTCGTCTTCCGCGGCGTCGCCTTCGAGTTCCGTTTCAAGGCGGAGACCTCGAAGCGCGTCTGGGACTACGCCTTCCATTACGGATCGCTCCTCGCCACCTTCGCGCAGGGCATCGTGCTCGGCGCCTTCGTGCAGGGCTTCGAGGTGGAAGGCCGCCAATTCGGCGGCGGGACCTGGGACTGGTTCAGCCCGTTCAGCCTCACCACGGGCCTCGGCCTCGTGATGGGCTACGGCCTCCTCGGCGCGACCTGGTGCGTGATGAAGACGACCGGCGAGCTCGAGCTCTGGGCGCGGCGCAAGGCACTGCAGTTCCTTGCCGGAACGATCCTGCTGATGGCGATCGTCAGCCTCTGGGTGCCGTTCCTGGGGGTGGAGATCGAGCAGCGCTGGTTCCGCTGGCCGAACATCGCCTTCCTGGCGCCCGTCCCGGTGCTCACCGCGCTCACCGCCTTGGGGATCTACCGGTCGCTGGAGAGCGGCGGACACTACAAGCCGTTCGTTCTCTCGATCGTCCTGTTCCTTCTCGGCTTCGTGGGCCTCGCCGTGAGCCTCTTTCCCTACGTCGTTCCGCCGGCCCTGACGATCTGGCAGGCGTCCACCACGCCTGCCTCGCAGGCCTTCGCACTCGTCGGCTATGCCGTCGTCATGCCGCTCACCTTCATCTACACGGCCTATGCCTATTACGTCTTCCGCGGGAAGGTCGCGGAGGACGTGCAGTCGAGCGGGTATCACTGATGATGCGGCCCTCGTCGCGGCGCGCAAGGCGGTGGGTCTGGTTCGCCGGACTCTACATTGCGAGCCTCGCCGCCTTCGCGGCCTTCGTGTACGGCTTCCGCGCCATGATTCCGCGATAGGGCACGTTCGCCGTCGGACGGCCATCCCGCTCCTCTCGCCGCATCCGCGCGAGAAGACCGAGGCACGTCTTCGCCGTCTCGTGCGGCCGCTCTCCGCCTGCCTGCCGGCCGTCAGCGGGCGGGGGAGATGACTCCCTTGGCGGTCACGACGACCCATCGCCGCCCCCGCCGCTCGATGGCTTCGACGCGCCCGACGCCGGGCACGGATCTCGCCGGGTGCGACCTCGATCAGGCGACGGTTGCGGCCTTCGATGAGGGCGACCCCGTCGTAGACCTCGTGCAGCACCCAGCCGTCGACCGGCGCCTCCGCCAGGAGGCCGCCTGACCTCCGTGCTCCCGGTCTCGTTCGGCCCTTCGGAAGGCTCGAGCCTCTGCGACATCGGCCGGGCCGGTTGCCGCCGCCGCGGGTGCCGCCTGCACCGGGCCGGACAGAGACCGTTCGATGCGGCCGATCTGGTCGCTGAGTCCCGCCAGACGCGAGAAGGATCCCGCGGCGCGGCCTCGAGCCGCCGAACGTCTTCGCCGAGCCGCGCGAGGCCGGCAAGGCTTTCCTGCGGCAGGCGTTCGACGCGTTCCATGAGCTCCGCCCGCCTCCGGTCGCTCTCCGCGAGCGAACGGCTCAAACTTTCTTCCAGCGAGGCGACGGCGATCCTACAGTGCCTTCACGTCGGCTTGGCTCTCGCGGAGGTGTTGCTCCGCCCTGGCGAGCGCCGTCTCCGATGGAGACGGTCCAACGGACATCGACCGTCCGCCGAGCCAACCTCCCGCGGAGGCCAGCACGGCGACGGCGGCGACGGTGCCGAGGCGTTTCGGCAGGGAAGTCCGGTTCTCGCCCGGCGGCAGTCCTGCTGCGCGCGGCGCGGCACCGCCTTCGCCGCTTCGCGCGGATGCGGCGCGGCGCGCGCGGCCTGCGCAAGTCTCCTGGCGCTGGTCACCGCAAGGGCGAGTGCCGCATTGGCCGCAGGATCGGTCAACGGCTGAGGTGCAGGGCCGGCGGGCCAGGGATGGACTCGCCGGCGCGCGCGGCCGGCCGATCGGCGGCAAGCCCCCTGCCCGGAGCGGCGCGCTCCTTCTGACTGTGCGATTTGGTTGGGTCGACTCATGAGAGGGACGGCCGGTGCGTCGACCCCTCACGATTAACCATGGCTCGTTTACGAAATCGTTACCGGGACGGTTTGCCCGGGAGCGTCGCCCGTCCCCCTGCGAGGGAAGCTTGGCGGCAGCCAGGACCGGTTGTGGTTTGGGCTGCAAAGATCCTCAAGCCGTGTATGATGGTCCCCCGTGCGGCTCCATTCTCGAGGGTCGATTGGGTCAGCTCCGACCATCGCCCCTGGAAGAGCGGTCAGCATGGGATTGCGACCGGTTCCTTGTCGTCATGCACGAACGTGGCGAGCGGAGTGACCGGATCCGAGAACGCTCGCTTGAGCCGGCGGGGCATATCGATTCACCGAGGGGATCGCGCGGGGCGCGGGATGGCGATGCAGCTTAAGGGGGGAGGCGGGTCTGTTCCGCGTGGGTCGGAGCTGGTGGGGGCGGTGGCGAGCTGCCGGTCGGCGTTTGCGGGGGTGGGACTGTTTTCGGCGGTGATCAACGCGCTGATGCTGACGGGTTCGCTGTACATGCTGCAGGTTTACGACCGGGTGCTGGCGAGCCGCAGCGTGTCGACCCTGGTGGGGCTGTCGCTGATCATGCTGGCGGCCTATCTGCTGCAGGGCGGGCTGGACGCGCTGCGGGCCAAGATGCTGGCCCGCATCGGGGCGCGCGTCGACGAGCTGGTGGGGGTGCGGGTGTTCGAGCTGGCGGCGGCGCTGCCGCTGCGGGGGGGCCCGGCCGGCCGACAGCCTGCAGCCCTTGCGCGACCTTGATCAGGTCCGCGGGTTTCTGGCCGGCTTGGGCCCCACGGCGCTGTTCGACCTGCCGTTCCTGCCCCTGTTTCTGGCCGGCTGTTTTCTGGTCCATCCCTGGCTGGGCGGGCTGGCGGTGGCGGGCGGGCTGGTCATCGTGGCGCTGACGCTTCTCACCGAGGCCCGGAGCCGGGCCCCGATGCAGGCCCTGACGCGCAGCCTGGCGGAGCGGCACGCGCTCGCCGAGGCGAGCCGCCGCAACGCCGAGGCGGTGCGGGCCTTGGGCATGCGCGCCGCCCTGGCGCAGCGGTTTGCGGCCGTGCACGGGCGCCACGTCGCCGACGGGCTTGGGCTGAGCGAGGCCACGGCCGGGCTCGGCGCCCTGGCCAAGAGCTTCCGCATGGTGCTGCAATCGGCCGCCCTGGGGCTGGGCGCCTATCTGGTGATCCGGGGCGAGATGTCGGGCGGGGCGATGATCGCGGCCTCGATCCTGCTGTCGCGGGCGCTGGCCCCGATCGAGGTGGCGGTGGCGCACTGGAAGGGCTTTGTCGGCGCCCGCCAGGGCTTTCGCCGGCTGGCGGAGCGGCTGGCGCAGGTGCCGGCCGGGCGGGCCCGGCTCGGGCTGCCGGCGCCGTGCGCGGCGCTCAGCGTGCAGGACGTCTTCGTCGGGCCGCCGGGGACGCCGGCGGCGGTGGTGCAGGGGGTGTCGCTGCGCCTGGAGGCCGGCCAGGGCCTGGGCCTGATCGGGCCGAGCGCCTCGGGCAAGTCGACGCTGGCGCGGGCCCTGGTCGGGGTCTGGCCGAGCCTGCGCGGCGAGGTGCGGCTCGACGGGGCGACGCTGGACCAGTGGGAGCCGGACGCGCTCGGGCGCCATATCGGCTATCTGCCCCAGGACGTGGAGCTGTTCGAGGGCACGGTGGCGGAGAACATCGCCCGCTTCGCGGCCGGGGCGGCGGCGGCGGCGGTCGTGGCGGCGGCCCGGGCGGCGGGCGCGCACGAGCTCATCCTGCAGCTGCCGGACGGCTACGACACCCGCATCGGCGAGGGCGGGGCGGCGCTCTCGGGCGGCCAGCGCCAGCGCCTGGCGCTGGCCCGGGCGCTCTTCGGCGACCCCTTCCTGGTGGTGCTCGACGAGCCCAACGCCAACCTCGACGGGGCCGGCGACGAGGCGCTGAACCGGGCCATCCTGGCGGTGCGCGAGCGCGGCGGCATCGTGGTGGTGGTCACGCACCGGCCGGCGGCGCTGGGCCAGGTCGACCGGGTCGCCATCCTGGAGGCCGGGCGGCTGAAGACGCTCGGGCCGCGCGACGAGGTGCTGCAGGGGCTGCTGAAGCGCCCGGCGGCGCGGCCGGCGCCGCTGCGGGAGGTCGGCTGATGGCCTCGCCGCACCTGCGGGCGCTGCGCCGGGCGACGCTCACCGGCATGAGCCTGATCGGCCTGTTCGGCGGCACGCTCGGCCTGTGGGCGGCGACCGCGCGCCTGTCCGGGGCGGTGGTGGCGCCGGGCCAGTTCGTGGTCGACACCAACGTCAAGAAGGTGCAGCACCCGAGCGGCGGCATCGTCGGCGAATTGCGGGTGCGCGAGGGCGCCCTGGTGGCCGAGGGCGAGCTCCTGATCCGGCTCGACGAGACCATCACGCGGGCCAACCTGCAGATCGTGACCAAGCAGCTCGACGAGCTCGAGGCCCGCCAGGCGCGGCTCGAGGCGGAGCGCGACGGGGCCGGCGGGGTGCGGCTGCCGGAGGCCTTCGCGGCCCGGGCCGGCGAGGCGGCGGTGGCCAAGCTGATGGGCGCCGAGCGGGCCCTGTTCGAGCAGCGCCGCGCGACCCGGGAGAGCCAGAAGGAGCAGTTGCGCAAGCGCATCGCCCAGCTCAAGGACGAGATCGGCGGGCTCAAGGCGCAGCAGGCCGCCAAGATCCGCGAGGCCGCCTTCATCGCCGAGGAGCTGCGCGGGGTGCGCGAGCTCTACCAGAAGAACCTGGTGCAGCTGACGCGGCTGTCGGCGCTGGAGCGCGAGGCGGCGAGCCTGGAGGGCCAGCGCGGGCAGCTCCTGGCGGCGATGGCCCAGGCGGAAGGCAAGATCGCCGAGACCGAGCTGCAGATCCTGCAGATCGACGCCGAGGCCCGCGCCGAGGTGATGAAGGAACTGCGCGAGATCCAGGGCCGGGTCGCCGAACTGGGCGAGCGGCGGGTGGCGGCGGACGACCAGCTCAAGCGCGTCGAGATCCGCGCCCCGAGCGCCGGCACCGTGCACCAGCTCGCCGTGCACACGGTCGGCGGGGTGATCTCGCCGGCCGAGCCGGCGATGCTGATCGTGCCGCTCGACGAGGCCCTGACCCTGGAGGCGCGGGTGCTGCCGCCGGACATCGACCAGCTCGCCCTCGGGCAGCGGGCGGTGGTGCGCGTGCAGGCCGCGCACGCCCGCACCACCCCGGAGCTCGAAGGCACCCTGACCCGCATCGCCGCCGACGTCAGCCGCGACCCGCAGACCGGCGCCAGCTTCTACACCATCCGGGTCGCCCTGCCGGCCGCCGAGGTCGCCCGCCTCGGCGCCCTGCGGCTCGTCGCCGGCATGCAGGCCGAAGTCTTCGTCCAGACCCACGACCGCACCCCCCTGCAGTACCTCCTCAAACCCCTCCACGACCAGATCGCCCGCGCCTTCCGCGAAACCTGATCGGAGGCGGGCCGGGTCTCCTTGTCCGCACGATGCGCTCGCAAACTCGTTCAGTCGTTCATTCTAGCGCATCGTGCGGACAGGTGGCCCCGGTTGTCCGCGTTAAACGATGCGCTGCTCTAGCGTCACGGCCCGATTCGATTCCGCTCCGGCTGAGAACGGGCGGCGCTCGATCGCCTTTCAAGTCGGGACCGAATCGCATGAAGGTCGGGTCGCCAAGTCGCCCATTGCGGCGTCGCCCATTGCGGCAATCCGCCGAACTCGCTACCGCTGCGCCGAGATGAATCGCCGGCAAGCGCCTTGCCCGAGCACCCGCACGGACACGGCAGCCAGGCGCGGGCATGGAACCCCGGAAGCGGAGGTGACCTTACCGCGGCGGGCATGCCCGCTCCTGTCCGCAACGGGCTCGACCTCGAACCCACGAGCCGGAAAAAGAAACGGGACGATAGAGATTGATGAAGCGGCGCATCCGGCCCGCCCCTCTGCGCCTTGACCGGGCGGGCATCGATGACTGACCTCGTCGCGCGCAAGAACGAACTGCGCGTGGGCGGGACGGATTGGTCCCTGTTCCTCGATTTCGACGGGACTCTGGTCGATATCGTCGAGAAGCCGGAGGCGGTCGCCGTCGATCCCGCCCTGCCGGCGGTGCTCGCGCAGCTGAGGCAACGTCTCGGGGGTGCGCTCGCCCTGGTGAGCGGCCGCCCGATCAGCTTTCTCGATGCGCGCTTCAAGCCTCACCGATTCGACGCGGCCGGACTCCATGGGATCGAGCACCGGATCGCAGGCCGCCATGATCCGTGCCGGCCGGAGGATCATCCGGCCTTGCGCGAGGCCGTCGACAAGCTATATGCGGCGCTCGAGACCCATCCCGGCATCCTCATCGAGGACAAGGGCTGCTCGGTCGCCATTCACTGGCGGATGGCACCCCATCAGGCGGATTTCGCCCGTGAGACGGCGCATGCCATGGCGGAGGCGCTCGGGCCCGATTACCGGATCCAGTCCGGCAAGGCGGTGGCGGAAATCCTGCCCGCCGCCGCGGGCAAAGGGCGGGTGATCGAATCATTTCTGCAGGCGGAGCCCTATCGGGGGCGCCGCCCCATTTTCATCGGCGACGACGTGACGGACGAGAACGGGTTCAGAAGCGTCAATGCCCTCGAGGGGCTCTCGGTCCGCGTCGGACCGGGCGCGACCGTCGCTCAGGCCCGAGTGGGAACGCCCGCCGCCCTGAGGCATTCCCTGCAGAGATGGGCCGCCGGGGGATCCTTTCAGCTCGATCGGATTGGATAGGATGAGCTCGCTCGACCTTGCCGTCATCGGCAACTGCATGATCGCGGCCCTCGTCGACCGCCGCGCGCAGATCGTCTGGAACTGCTTTCCCCGCTTCGACGGGGAACCGGTCTTCTCGGCGCTCCTGGACAGCCCGCCGGGTGCGAGCGACGCGGACCGGAAGGGCGTCTTCGCGATCGACCAGGTGGGCATGCAGACCTGCGAGCAGGCCTATCTCGACAACACCGCCGTGCTCGTCTCCACCATGACGGACGCCTACGGCAACGTGGTCGAGATCACCGACTTCGCACCCCGCTTCACCCATTTCGACCGCACCTTCCGCCCTCCCATGCTGATCCGCCGGGTCCGCCCGGTGAGGGGCCGCCCGCGGATCCGCGTCCGGCTGCGGCCCACCTTCGAATGGGGCGCGCGCCAGCCCGAATACACGCGCGGCAGCAATCATCTGCGCTTCGTCGGGCCCAACCAATCCCTTCGTCTCACCACCGACGCTTCGGTCTCCTATGTATTCGAGGAGCGGCCCTTCGTGGTCGACCGCCCGATCTCGTTCTTCTTCGGCGCGGACGAACCCCTGCGCTCCGAGGCCGATTCCACCGCCCGCGAGTTCCTCGAGGAGACGATCGACTACTGGCGAGACTGGGTGCGTTCCCTCTCCGTGCCATTCGACTGGCAGGAGGCGGTGATCCGGGCCTCCATCACCTTGAAGCTCTGCAACTTCGAGGAGACCGGCGCCATCGTGGCGGCGCTCACCACCTCCGTCCCGGAGGCTCCCGGCACGGAGCGCAACTGGGACTACCGCTATTGCTGGCTGCGGGACGCCTACTTCGTCATTCACGCGCTGAACCGGCTCGGCACGACGAAGACGATGGAGGAATACCTCACCTACATCACGAACCTCGTCGACGACGCGGAGGCCAATCCCGGCCAGAAGGACATGCCGCCGCTGTTCTCCATCACCCGCTCGACGGATCTCGACGAGCGGACGGCGACGGCGCTCCGGGGTTATCGCGGCATGGGCCCGGTGCGGGTCGGCAACGCCGCCTATACGCAAATCCAGAACGACGCCTATGGCAGCGTCATTCTCGCCTCCACGCACGCGTTCTTCGACAAGCGACTCATCCGCCCGGCGAACCAGGCCCTGTTCGATCATCTCGAAAAGCTCGGGAAGCGGGCCGTCGAGGTGTTCGATCAACCCGACGCGGGCCCTTGGGAGCTTCGCACGAGGGCCGCCGTCCATACCTTTCCGAGCGTGATGTGCTGGGCCGCCTGCGATCGTCTGGCCAGGATCGCCCGCGTCCTGGGCCGCGACGATCGGGCGCCGTACTGGCGCGGCGAAGCCGACCGGATGCATGCGGTCATCGACCGGCGCGCCTTCAACCATGAGCGCGGGACCTTCGTATCGTCGTTCGACGGCGAGCACCTCGACGCGACGCTGCTCCTCCTCCACGAACTGGGCTTCGTGAAGCCGGACGATCCCCGTTTCATCGCCACGGTCGAAGCCATCGGACGGACGCTCCGCCGGGGCGACCTCTTCCTGCGCTACGACGTGGAGGACGATTTCGGGCGCATGCACACGGCCTTCATGATCTGCGCCTTCTGGTACGTCGACGCCCTGAATGCCATCGGCCGGAAGGACGAGGCCATCGATCTGTTCACGCGCGTTCTCGCTCTCCGCAACTCGTTCGGCCTGTTCTCCGAGGATGCGGACTTCACGACCGGCGAATTGTGGGGCAATTTTCCCCAGACCTACTCGATGGTCGGTCTCATCAACTCGGCCGTCCGTCTGAGCCGGAGCTGGGAGGAAGCGTTCTAGCGCATCGTGCGAGGGGACCCGGTTTTGCGCGTCGAACGATGCGCCGCTTAAGAAGAAAGGCGCTCCTGCGGGCCGCATACGGCGCGGGAAAGGATGTCAGGTCGATGTTCGCGTTCCCTGTCCTGATCGGCGATATCGGCGGTACCAATGCGCGTTTCGCGGTCCTGTCCGCGCCGGGCAGGCCCTACAGCCTTCTGCCCCTGATGCGGACCGCCGCATCGCCGAACCCGGTCGATTCGATCCGCGCGGCGCTGGCCTCCCATGCCGGCCCCGCGCCGCGATCGTCGATGATCGCCGTCGCGAACCGGGTCGATGGCCTGGCGGTTCGCCTCACCAATGCCGATTGGACGATCGATGCCTGCGCCATCGGCGAGGCGCTGCGGATGGAGCGTGTCACCCTCGTCAACGACTACACGCCGGTCGCGGCCTCCGCGGCCATGTTCGACGCGGCGCGGGGCGACCTCGCGCCGATCGGCGAGCCCGCCTTCGGAGGCCATGGAGCACGCCTCGTCCTCGGCCCCGGAACGGGCTTCGGAGCCGGGGCGCTCGTTCCCATCGAGGACCGTTTCGCCATCCTGGCGACGGAGGCGGGGCACATGGAACTGGGGCCGGCCGAAGGGACGGAGTTCGCCTTATGGCCCCACATCGAGCGGGTCCTCGGGCGCGTGACCGTCGAGACGGTCCTGTCCGGACCGGGACTCGCGAGGCTCGCGGTCGCGGTCGCCGAACATCGCTGCGAGGCCCTCCCGTCCTCGGCGCCGAACGACATCCTCGAAGCGGGCCGCAAGGGCGTGCCGGTCGCCGTCGAGACGCTCGACCTCTTCGCGCGCCTGCTCGGACGTTTCGCCGGCGACCTGGCGCTGGCCTTCGAGGCGTCCGGCGGGGTGTTCATCGCCGGCGGGATCGCTCCCCGCATGGTCGACATCCTGCAGGCCGGCGCGTTCCGGCAGGCCTTCGACAGCAAATCGCCCCACGACGCCTGGGCGCGGCGGGTCCCGGCGGCCGTGATCGTGCATCCGGCGCCGGCGCTCCTCGGCCTCGCCGGCCTCGCGAGCGACCCCAAGCGCTTCATCTTCCCGTCGCAGTCGTGGCTGGGTTGACGCATCGCCGCGACACCGGCGAAGAAAGACGGAGACGCGGCGCACGACGCCGGGAATCGTCACGAGGCTCATAAGGCGTCATCATCGGGCGCGCGCAGCGCGACCCGAGGATCTCAGGCCGCGTAAGACGCTTGAATCGTCACGCGATCCTCGGTTCCCGCGCCTCATCCTGAAGTCGATCCTCGGGTCTTCCTCGCGCTCGCCCGAAGATGACGGCCGGGGCGGGCGCTCCGCCCATGGCTGACGAGTGAGGGAGGCGCGCCGTCCGTCCGAGAACGACTCCAACTCCAAAGAGAAAAGGCCCGGTGTCGCCACCGGGCCTTTGCGGTTCCGAGCCGGTCGGCTCAGTAGGTGCCGAACTTGTAGGACACGCCGAGACGGACGGCGTGGAAGTCGGCGCTGTCGTCGCTGTCGAACGCCGGGTTTACGACGAAGAAGGTGTTGCTGTCGCGGTCGAAGCTCGTGTAGCGGTATTCGAGCCGCGCCGTCAGGTTGTTCGTAAAGGCCCACTCGACACCGGCGCCGATGGTCCAGCCCCACACCGTGTCGTCGTCGCCATTCGCGAAGAACGGGTTAATTCCGACCCCAGAAGTTGTTGTCGCCGGTGTCGAAGCTCGCGTAGGCGAGACCACCGGTGGCGTAGATCAAGGCCCGATCCCATGCCCAGCCGAGGCGGGCGCGCAACGAACCGATGAACTCGAGATCGCTGCCGAGGGAGACCGTGAACTGCTCGACGGGCACACCGGCGGGATCGAGACGGTTCACCGTGATGTTGCGGCCCCCGCCCACGTCGACCCATTCGATGTCGGCTTCGGCGCCGACCACGAACGCGCCGAACTGGAAATTGTAGCCAACGTGGCCGCCGACCGTGAAGCCGTCTTCGTCCTCGTCGTCGAACAAGCCGGTATTGACGACCTGAAATGTGCTGCCGTTGACGACGAACGGGGCAGTGTCGAACAGGTTGTTGTCGTCGCTGTCGGAGAAGGCATAGCCGACCTGCGCACCGACGTAGAAGCCGGTCCAGGTGAAGATCGGAACGGCGGCAATCGGCGCGATGGGTGCAGTGCGGGCAGGCAGGTCCGCCGCCTGGGCGACGGAGGCAAGAGAGAGTGCGGCCGTACCGGCCAAGAAGGCAAGGAGACGAGTTCTCATGAGCAGGTCCTTTGCGGGAGTTCCCCTGGGTCAGGCTAGGCCGATTTCGCTCGGGAAAGCTATGGCAAAGCTGCAACACCCTCTTTCAAACGAATTGCCGAAACATCGTTTCAATACGTAGATATCGGAGATTGACGCAGAGTAAGAGACATGCCTTGCTGAAGCACTCTGTTTCGGCCGAGGCCGGACCAAGAGAGGAGACACCTCACCCTGCCGCTCGCGGCAGGGTTTTTTGTGGCGGTTCGGTCGCCCTTAGGAGCGGTGTGCGTTTCGAGCGCCGATGCTGTCCGAAGCGGGATGGAGAGAGGCCGGCGATTCGGCGCCCACAGAGAGAAAGGCAACCGGCCGGAAGGGTTGTCCTGACGCATTGGCTCAAAGACGCGATCGGGAGATCGCGCCGCCTCGAGGACGAAACGCCTCCCTTCTCGGCCCGGGGGCGATTCGGTCCTCGGCGGATGGAACCGTCCCGAATCAACGTACGACTTGATAGCACGATCGTTCGTGCTATAGATGCGATCGGTGATGTCTCGTCGAGCCGAGGAATCGCCCCACCGCTCGGACCAGAGAGAACTGGCATGACACCATCCGGCCATCCGATTCACCTCGAAGGCTCCATCCCGGCACAATCGTTCACGGCCTTCGGGGTCGTGATCGATCACCGCAGCGGCCGGCGCGGCGGGGTGGACGAATGGGTGCAGGCCTTCGCCGAAGTCTGGTCCGCGCCCCGCCGGGAACTCGACCGGCTCATGGCGCTGCTCGCGCCGGACATCGTCCTCGTCGCACCCACGAGGCCCCCGCGGAGCGTCGGGCAGGCCGAGGGGCGGCTGGCATTCGAACGGGCGTTCCGCGCGATGCCGGACTTGCACGCGACAGTCGCACGCTGGAGCGCGACGGGGGACGTGCTCTTCATCGAGATGACCTTCCATGCCACGATCGGCGGCCGCCGGGTGTCCTGGAGCAGCGTCGACCGGATACTCTTCCGGGATGGGCACGCCGTAGAGCGCGCGGCGTTCTTCAATCCGACGAGGGTGCGCAGAGCCTTCACCCGCAATCCCAGGGCCATCGCGCAATATCTCCGGTTCCGGATCGGGCGCTGAGAGGGAGGGGCGTAGGCCGGTCTTTTTCCAGAACGACCGCTCGTGCTATTCACCCCGGATGGCCAAGATGAGCACGACACGGGACGCCATCATCGACGAAGGTCTTTCGCAGGCGGTGGTCTTCGGCCTCGATGGCATCTCGATCGGCGGTCTCGCCTCGAGCCTCAACCTCTCGAAGAGCGGGCTCTTCGCGCATTTCAAGTCCAAGGAGGCGCTGCAGCTCGCCGTGCTCGATGAGGCAATCGAGCGGTTTGCGCGCCAGGTGGTGGCGCCCGCCCTGACGGCCGCCACGCCCATCCAAAAGCTCGACCGCCTGTTCCTTGGCTATCTCGACTGGATCCGGGGGGACCGCCAGACGGGCGGCTGTCTGTTCATCACTGCAATCCAGGAGTTCGACGAGCGGCCCGGCCCGGTCCGGGACCGGCTGGTCGCCTCCCAGATGGCATGGCGCGATACGCTCGAAGGGGCCGCGCGGGAAGCCATCGCCGCCGGCGAGCTAAGCCCGAAGCCAGGCCCGAACGTGTTCGTCTTCGAGCTCATCGGAATCGCGCTCGCCTATCAGCACGCCCAGAAGCTGTTCCGCGACAGGCAGGCGCGCGCGCTCGCCGAGAAGGCGTTCGCGCATCTGAAGGCTTGAGGCGCCGCCGGCGCGTCGGGCGGGCCGCGGGAGATCGTTCGCCTCATCATCCGACAACAAGCCGCCCGACGGGCGGCCATTGGACCGGAGGCACGCCGGGACGCGAGGTCCGGCGTGCCTCCTCATTATCTCGCCGTGCGGTGCGCCATGAGCGTCTCCGCGGAGCCGGCGCCAAATCGACGACTTAGCGGGCGCTCACGGCGAGGTGACGGCAGTGACAATGAGACACTGGATCACCTCCTTTCGGTTGTTGACGGAAATCCCAATATGGTTTGAGACGAACGGAGAGGTAAGTGGCCGCCGCTGCGGCGTTCTGCCCTGGCCTCGCCGCATATCCGACCGAAGCCCGATCAAGCCCATGACCGAATCCTCGGCTCCCGCGAGCCGCCGCCGCACCTTTGCGATCATCTCCCACCCGGACGCCGGCAAGACGACGCTCACCGAAAAGCTGCTGCTGTTCGGCGGCGCGATCCAGCTCGCCGGCGAGGTGAAGGCGAAGAGGAACCGCGTCTCGACCCGCTCCGACTGGATGGGGATCGAGAAGGAGCGCGGCATCTCGGTCGTGACCTCGGTCATGACCTTCGAATACGGCGGCTGCGTCTTCAACCTCCTCGACACGCCCGGCCACGAGGACTTCTCCGAGGACACCTACCGGACGCTGACCGCGGTCGATTCCGCCGTCATGGTGATCGACGCCGCCAAGGGCATCGAGGCGCGGACGCGCAAGCTCTTCGAGGTCTGCCGCCTGCGCGACATCCCCATCGTCACCTTCATCAACAAGCTCGACCGGGAAACGCGGGATCCCTTCGATCTCCTCGACGAGATCGAGAAGACCCTCGCGCTCGACACCGCCCCGGTCAACTGGCCCATCGGCCGCGCCAAGAGCTTCGCCGGCACCTACGACCTCGCCCGCAACCGGATCCGCCGCATCGACGCGGACGAGGACCCGACGCCGGTTTCTGGACCGGAGGACCCAGCCGTCGGGGCCCTTCTGCCGGAGCACGAGCGCGGCGCCTGGCGGGAGGAGGTCGCGCTCGCGCGGGAGGCTTGCAGGCCCTTCGATCTCGCGACCTTCCGCGAGGGGCATCTGACGCCGGTCTTCTTCGGCAGCGCCCTGCGCAATTTCGGCGTCCGCGACCTCATCGACGCCATGGCCGAACATGCGCCGCCGCCGCGGGGCCAGGAGGCGGACAAGCGGCAGGTCGAGGCCGACGAGGACCGCATGACGGGTTTCGTGTTCAAGATCCAGGCGAACATGGACCCGAACCACCGCGATCGGATCGCCTTCCTGCGGATCTGTTCCGGCAAGCTCACGCGCGGCATGAAGGCGAAGCTCGTGCGGACCGGCAAGCCGATCAGCCTCAACACGCCGCAATTCTTCTTCGCCCAGGACCGCTCCATCGCGGACGAGGCATGGGCGGGCGACGTGGTGGGGATCCCGAACCACGGCACGCTGCGCATCGGCGACACGCTCACCGAGGGCGAGGACATCGTCTTCCGCGGGGTGCCGAGCTTCGCGCCCGAGATCCTGAGGCGCATCAAGCTCACCGACGCCATGAAGGCGAAGAAGCTGCGGGAGGCCCTCCAGCAGATGGCGGAGGAGGGCGTGGTTCAGCTCTTCCTGCCCATGGACGGCTCGGGCGCCATCGTGGGTGTCGTCGGGGCGCTGCAGCTCGACGTGCTCAAGGAGCGCCTCCAGGGCGAATACGGCCTGCCTGTCGACTACGAGGCGACGCGGTTCACTCTCTGCCGCTGGATCGCGGCGGACGAAAGGTCGGAGCTCGAGCGCTTCGTCGAGGGGCACCTGTCCGCGATGGCGCGCGATCTCGACGGTGCTCCCGTCTTCATGGCGCCGAGCCCGTTCCAGCTCAGATACGAAGAGGAGCGCTGGAAGGCGATCCGTTTCTCGGACGTGAAGGATTACCAGAAGCACGACACGGCGGCGTAGCATCGTCCGCAAGCCCCGTAACCCGCAGCTCCTGCCGCCGTGCCGTCGGAACGGGTGGGAGCACGAAGGAGGGGGACGAAGGGGTCAGGCCGCGCGGCTCGCCGGCTTGCGCTCTCCGTAAGTCGCCTGCACCGCGGGCGATGTCCTCGAGCGACGGCAGGCTCTGCTCGTTGCCGAGATGCTGGATGGCGTGGGCCGAGGCGGCGCGGGCGAAAACGAAATGCTCGCGCCAGGGCAGGTTCGGCCGCGCGACGGCCGAATAGATGTAGGCGCCGTGAAAGATGTCGCCCGCGCCGTTCGTATCGATGACCGCTTCGCTCGGGATGTCGAGGGCCGGCATCACGCCCTCCGTCCCGGTCTCGTCGTACCAGACGAGACCGCGCTCGCCCAGAGTGACGCCGCCGATCCTGCACCCGCGGGACTTGAGGTAGCCCAGCATCTCCTGCGGGGTGAGGTTCATCTGTTCGCAGAGCCGTTCGGCGACGATGGCCACGTCGATGAATTCGAGAAGGTCGTGCGTGTTCGTGCGCAGGCCGCCGCCGTCCAGAGAGGTGAGGATGCCGGCGTTGCGGCAGATCTTCGCATAGTGCATCGCCGCGTCGGGCTGGTGGCCGTCGAGATGGAGCGCCCGGCAGCCGTCGATATTGAGCGGCGGGACGGGGTGAAGGTAATGGTCGTCGCGGCAGCGCACGATGGCGCGCTTGCCGCCGTGAGGCATGATGAAGGACAGCGAGGATTCCGCCACCTTCCGATGGTGGACCGAGATGCCGTATTTCGACGCCATGTCGATGAACATCCGCCCGAGCCAGTCGTCCGCCACCGAGGCCAGGAGGTCCGGAACGACTCCGAGCTTCGCGCAGGCGAAGGCCGCCGTCACGGCATTGCCGCCGAACGATACCGCGTAGTCCTCGGCCACCGTCTTCTCGTCCCCGCTGGGGATGTGGTCGGTGAGAAAGGTCACGTCGATATAGGTCTGGCCGATGAAGAGTGCTTGCATGACGGGCGGTCGCCGTGAAAAGGATGCCGGCGCTGTCCTTAACCCGGCTTGCGAGTCCTGTCAGCCGAGGCCGGCCTCGGCTGGTCCGCGGCACGTGCAGGGCACGGCGATGGCTTTAGCGCTGAACGCGGACTTCAGGCGTGCCGCTTGTCCTGCTGCGGCGGGGAACTCGACGTCCGGACGATCTTGAAGGCGGTGAACAGGATCACCGAAGAGACGGTCCCGGCGATGATGTAGGCGGTCAGGAGTTCAGGATTGTACATCGGCCCACCCCTTGTTGCGTCGAGGGCCCCCGATCTCGTCGTCTTGTCGTTACTTCCGTTACGGAAGAGCGGGTGACAATAAGCACCGAGGGAGGACGATGTCCAGTATCGCCCGGGCGCCGTCCCGGACCCTCGCCCCCTCAGCCGCCGGTCGGTTCTCATGAGGATGACGCCGTCGCACCGCGCCCGATGACCGCGTTCAGGTTCGGCCGGCCATGGCCGGTCGCGCCGGCTCGCGCGGCGGTGTCGGCAGGGCGGAGCGCATGTCCGGCGGCGTCACGAAATCGGAGGCGGCGCCGCGCATCTGCTCCGGGGGGCGCGGGAGCCCGCTGCGCATCGTGTAGTCGCGGACGGGTTGCCGCCGCGCCGGCTGGTGCCGGTCCGCCGAAAGGGCCGTCGCGCAATAGACGTCGAGGGCGGTGACGCCCGCGACGGCCGCCATGGCGAGGCCGACATTCTCCCTGCGGCGATTGTTCTCGTCGAAACCTCCGGCGAGCGTCGCAAGGTCGAGCGCGTCGCCGCCGACCCGGCCCCAGACCCACGGTGCCGGGTCCCTCGCCGCGAGGATTCCGACGCCGTTGGCGATCTCGCGCCAGCCATAGGCCCGGATGATGTTTTCCTGACCGCGCATGCCCAGCGCTCTCGTGAGCCGGTGAGTCGCGGCGACTTCGAGGATGCCCAGACCGATGCTGAACCAGCCGAGCCCGCGGGCGAGAGCATCGGCCGAACTCTTCGAGCGGGAATGGGTGCGATGATGGGCCATGGGGTCACCTCTCAAGGCTTCAGAACCACCTTGATGCAACTGTCCAGCTTGTCTCGGAACGCCTCGTAATAGGCCGGACCTTCCTCGAGGTTCACCGTATGGGTGATGACGAAGGAGGGATCGATCTGGCCTTCCTCGATTCGACGAAGGAGGTCGTCGGTCCACCGGTTCACGTGCGTCTGCCCCATCCGGAAGGTCAGACCCTTGTTCATGGCGGCGCCGAAGGGAATCTTGTCGATGAGGCCGCCATAGACTCCCGGGATCGAGATCGTGCCGGCCGGACGGCAGACATAGATCATCTCGCGCAGCACGTGCGGCCGGTCGCTCTCGAGCATCACGGCCTGCTTGGCGCGGTCGAGGATCGTGTCCGGGTGCTTCATCGAGACATGGGCCTCGAGACCGACGCAATCGATGCACTTCTCCGGACCTTTGCCGCCGGTCAGCTCGTTCAGCCGCTCGATGACGCTCTCCGTCTCGAAATTGATCGTGACGGCGCCGCCGGCCTGCGCCATCGCGAGCCGCTCGGGCACCCGGTCGATGGCGATCACCTGCTTGGCGCCGAGAAGAAGCGCGGAGCGGATCGCGAACTGCCCGACCGGGCCGCAGCCCCAGATCGCCACGTTGTCGGTGGGCTGGATGTCGCACTGCACGGCGGCCTGCCAGCCCGTCGGGAAGATGTCGCCGAGGAAGAGGACCTGCTCGTCGGTGAGGCCGCCCGGGACCTTCACGTGGGTGGTGTCCGCATAGGGCACCCGGACGTACTCCGCCTGTCCTCCCTGGTAGCCGCCGGTGAGCTGCGTGTAGCCGAACAGGCCCGCCGTCGTGTGCCCGAACACCTTCTCGGCGAGTTCCTTGTTCCGGTTGGTCGTCTCGCAGACCGAGAAGTTCCCGCGCCGGCACTGCTCGCACTCGCCGCAGATGATCGTGAAGGGGATCACCACCCGGTCCCCCACCTTCAGCTTCTTGTTGTCTCGCCCGACCTCGACGACCTCGCCCATGAACTCGTGACCCATGATGTCGCCGTGCTTCATGCCGGGGATGAAATTGTTGTAGAGGTGGAGGTCGGACCCGCAGATGGCGCAACTCGTCACCTTGATGATCGCGTCGCGCCCGTGCTCGATCCGCGGGTCAGGCACCGTCTCGCACCGGATGTCGTGTTTCCCCTGCCAGCGTAGTGCCTTCATGAGCTTCTCCCGTCGATCGTGTCGGAACTCGAACGCAAGCGCGTTCGCCGCCCGGTCGTTTCGACAGGTTGACTGTCCAGACGCCGATGGGTTCCCTCGCGTTCTTCAAAAAGGAAGCCGGGAGCGTCTTCGAGGTACGCCTCAGACGGTGACGAAAGCGTCGGGCCGCTCGACGGAGAACCGGTCAAGCTCCTCCGAGACGGCGTCGAGGTGAGCCTCCATGGCCCGCCGTGCCCGCTCCGGATCGCGGGCCTCGACGGCCTGGAAAATGCGATGGTGCTCGTCGAGCGTGAGGGCGTGACGACGGGGAGAGGACAGGAGGCGACGCACGCGATCGATGTTCGCCCGGGATGCCTCGATGACCATCGCCACTCTGGGCAGATCGAGGCCGGTGACGAGGATCTCGTGAAAGGCGAGGTCCAGGGCATGGAAGCGAAGCCGGTCGTCCTGCGCGACGGTCGAGGCTTGGGCCGCGAGATTGTCCTGCAGCGCTGCCAGGGCATCGTCGGGGAGATGCCGCGCTGCGGTCTCGGCTACCATCGCCTCGAGGGCTCTGCGGATCATCATCGCTTCGCGCACTTCGCCCAGGCGGATGCGGGCCGCGCGGGTCCCCCTCTGCGGCAGAACCTCGACCAGCCCCTCGGCCGCGAGACGGCCCAAAGCCTCGGAGACCGGGAACCGCGAAACGCGAAGTCGCTCGCAGACCGCGCCCTTGTCGATGAACTCCCCGGGAGCGAAGTCGAGTCCGACGATGGCCGCCCGGAGCACGCGTTCCACCCGCTCCGTCGTCTGGCCTCGCTGCTCGCGCGGAAAAGGCACGAGAAAACCGTAGGGCGCCCCCTTGCTGGTTCTCGTCATCGGGCTAACATGTTAGTAGCAGTGGTGCGGCGAGGCCGAGCCCGCCGGCCGATCGAACAGGATCCGGACCGGACTTCCGGAAGTGTGTCAGCATGCATCCCGTGACCCGCCGCCTCGTTCTCGGCCTCGCCACCGCCGCTTCAGTTCCGCCCGCGCAGCCGGGTGCCTCAACCAGGCACGACCGCGTCCATGTCTACGAAACTTGAGAACCTGACCACAAGAGGGTCCCGCGGATCGGCGAGGCTTGCAGGAAGCGCAGCGCCGTCGGCTTGCCGGCCTTACGCATTCCCGCACCGGCTTCGACGTCGGGCATATGGCCAAGCCATCCGCTCTCCGATCGATCATCCAGCCCTCGCGCCGGTGCTACCTCCTGTCGCGTTGAAGCCCAGGATCGAGCGGGTCCATTCCGGCCCGATCATGGTGATGAACCTGATGGCCGGCCTGCCGACGCCGCCCGTCGCCACGGCGCACCGCGTGCCGGCGTGCGTCGGCACGGTCCCGTTCGAGGAAGGCGTGAGGGCTCGCGCGCCGGAGCCGACCCGGCTTCTCCTCATCGTCGTTCCCGTCGCCTTCGTGCCGGCGACGGTGTCGGGGTTAGCCCGCGGCTTCAAGGAGCTTTGTCAGCTATGAACGCACCCGTCGCGACTCCCCGCACCATCCGCCTGCACGCGGACGACAACGTCGTCATTGCGGTCGATCTCGTTGCCGCCGGTGCCGTCACCGCCGGCATCACGGCGCGGGAGAGAATCCTGCGGGGGCACAAGATGGCGGTCGCGGCGATCCCGGAGGGCGCCCCCGTCCGCAAGTTCGGGCAGATCATCGGCTTCGCCAAGGTTCCCATCGGACCGGGCGAGTGGGTGCACGAGCACAATGTCGGCATGCACGAGTTCGACCGCGATTACCGCTTCTGCGAGGATGCGCGCGACGACGATCTGCTCCCGCCGGAACTGCGCGCGACATTCGAGGGCTATCGCCGGCCTTCGGGAAGAACCGGCACGCGCAACTACCTCGGGATCCTCACCTCCGTGAACTGTTCGGCTTCCGTCGCGCGCTTCGCCGCGGCGGCGATCGACCGCTCCGGCATCCTGGCCGATCATCCCGAGATCGACGGCATCGTTCCGATCGTCCACGGAACGGGATGCGGGATTGCCGCCTACGGCGAAGGATTCGACGTGCTGCGGCGCACGCAATGGGGCTATGCGAGCCACCCCAATTTCGCCGGCGTCGTCATGGTCGGCCTCGGCTGCGAGGTCTTCCAGATCGGCCGGATGAAGCAGGAATACGCAGTGGCGGAATCCGACACGTTCCGCACGCTGACGATCCAGGAAACCGGCGGCACCCGCAAGACCGTGGAGGCCATCGCGTCCGCCATCCGCGACATGGTGCCGATCGCCGCCCGCGCCAGGCGCGAGACCCGGCCGGCGTCCGAACTCGTGCTCGCGCTGCAGTGCGGCGGCTCGGACGGCTATTCCGGCCTCACCGCGAACCCTGCTCTGGGCGCGGCGTCCGACGAACTCGTGCGCCACGGCGGCACCTCGATCCTCTCCGAGACGCCCGAGATCTACGGCGCCGAGCACCTGCTCACGCGGCGGGCGGCGACGCGCGCGGTCGGCGAGAAGCTCGTCGAGCGCATCCGCTGGTGGGAAGACTACACGGAGCGCAGAGGCGGCGAGATGAACAACAACCCGTCGCCGGGCAACAAGGCGGGCGGGCTCACGACGATCCTGGAAAAATCCCTGGGCGCCACTGCGAAGGGCGGACAATCGACGCTCCGGGCCGTCTACGAATATGCGGAGCCGGTCCGGCATCGCGGCTTCGTCTACATGGACACGCCCGGCTACGATCCCGTCGCCGCGACCGGCCAGGTGGCCGGCGGCGCCAATCTCATTGCCTTCACGACAGGCCGCGGCTCGGCCTTCGGAGCGAAGCCCGCACCCTCGATGAAGCTCGCCACCAATTCCGACATCTACCGCCGCATGATCGACGACATGGACGTCAACTGCGGCGACATCCTCGACGGCGTCCCGGTCGACGAAAAGGGCCGCGAGATCTTTGCCAAGCTGCTGCGGGTCGCCTCCGGCGAGCGCACGAAGTCGGAGGAACTCGGCTACGGCGACACCGAGTTCGTGCCCTGGCAGATCGGCGCCGTGATGTAGCGCCTCAGGCCTCCGGGAGGACCGGAGGTGCGATATCGGCCCGCCCGCGGCGGGCCGCGTCGCGCTCGAAGACGAGAAGCGCAAGCCCCGCGGCGCAGATCACGACGGCGCCCGCCAGCGTCGCCGGGTGGATCACGTCGCCGAAGACGAGATAGCCGAAGAGCACCGCCCAGACGAGGAGCGTGTACTGGTAGGGCGACACGACGGAGGCCGGCGCCAGCTTGAGCGACCGGTTGACGCAGACATGCGCCAGCATCGCCACGACCCCGAGGAGCGACAGGAGCGCGAAATCGCGCGGCGAGGGCGGCACCCAGGCGAAAGGCGCCGCGACGATGCCGAAGAGAAGGGCGCCGAGGATCTGGCCGAGCACGAGCGTGGTGTCGCTCGTCTCGCGCAGCTTGCGCGTCGTGATCATCAGAAGCGCGAAGAAAACGCTCCCGGCGAGCGCGATGAGCGCCGGCAGCGTCAAGGTCGCCGCGGATGGTCTGAGCGCGATCAGCACGCCGACGAAGCCGACGAGGATCGCCGCGATGCGCCGGCCGTCGAGCCTCTCGCCGAGCCAGAGCACGGCCATCGTCGCCACATAGATCGGTCCCGCGAGATAATAGGTCATCACGTCGGCAAGCGGCATGAACGCCACCGCCCAGTAGAAGCACGCGACCTCGAGGGTCGAGAACGCGACGCGCAGGGCATGGAGTGTCGGCTGGGCGGGCCGCTTCGGCAGGCCCTGCCGCCAGAGCACCGGCGCCAGGACGAGGAGGGCGGCGGCGCTGCGCAGGAGCAGCACCTGGCCGACCGCATAGGTCGCGACCAGCCATTTGCCCATCACGTCGTTGACGGAGAACAGGAGGATGCCCGCCAGCATCAGGCCGATGCCGGCGAGATTCGTCGAGCGGACTCCCGCCGACGGCGGACTCAAGGGAACGTTCATCGCCGGAGCGCTTCAGGGGCTCAGAGCGTCCTGGCGCCGTTCGTGAGCACCATGATGGCGTAGAGGGAAGTCGTGCCGCAGATGTACAGACGGTTGCGCTTCGGCCCGCCGAACACCACGTTCGCCACGACCTCGGGCACCAGGACCTTGCCGACGAGCGTGCCGTCGGGCGCGTAGCAATGGACGCCGTCGCCGGCGCTCGTCCAGAGCCTGCCCTCGACGTCGAACCGGAAGCCGTCGAAGAGCCCGCTGGTGCACGTGGCGAAGACGCTGCCGTTCGAGAGCTTTCCGGCCTCGTCCACGTCGAAGGCGCGAATGTGGCGCGGCCCGTCCTTCACGTGCGTCGCCCCGGTATCGGCCACGTAGAGCTTCCGCTCGTCGGGCGAGAAGGCGATGCCGTTCGGGCGGACGAAGTCGTCCGCCGCGATGCGCACGGCGCCAGACTGCGGATCCACCCGGTAGACGTGGCAGGCCCCGATCTCGCTCCCGGCCTTGTGGCCTTCATAGTCGCTGTCGATTCCGTAGGCCGGATCGGTGAACCAGACCGAGCCGTCCGACCGCACCACGACGTCGTTCGGAGAATTCAGGCGCTTGCCCTCGAACCGGTCGGCGACGACGGTCATCGAACCGTCGTGCTCGGTGCGGCTGACGCGCCGCCCGCCGTGCTCGCAGGTGACGAGGCGGCCCTGCCGGTCCACGGCGTTGCCGTTCGAATAGTTCGCCGGGCTGCGGAACACGCCGACGGCGCCGCTCGCCTCGTCGTACCGCATCATGCGGTCGTTCGGGATGTCGCTCCAGACGAGATAGCGTCCCGCCGGGAAATAGGCCGGCCCCTCGGCCCAACGGCAGCCCGTGTATAGGGTTTCAAGGCGGGCGTTCGAGCTCACGACGCGGGCGAAACGCTCGTCGAGGGTGATGGCCGCATCTCTGATCATGGGTCTGGTCCTTAAGCAATCGGGGCGGCACGCCGTCCACCTCGCCCTGCTTAAGGCATGGAGCCCATCGCCTCCAATTCAAGATCGTCATGCCGCGCATGCAGGAACGGGCGCCGGTCCCGCATGGCCGACCTTGCCTTGGGGCAGGTGGTGGTGAAGATGGGCGTTCTCATCTTCTTCATTCGAGGAGACGGCGATGGCAGCGACCTACAGCGATCTGGCCGGCAAGACGGTGCTGGTCACGGGCGGAGGCTCGGGCATCGGCGAGGCCATCGTCCGCCGCTTCGCGGCACAGAAGTCCAAAGTCGCCTTCCTGGACATCAAGGAGCCGGAATCCCGCAAGCTTGCCGACGAGCTGACGCGGCAGGGCGCCACGGTCCGGTTCGAGCCGGCCGACCTCACCGACATCGCGGCGCTGCGCGCGGCTGTCGGGCGGGTCCGGGACGCCTTCGGCCCCATCCTCGTGCTCGTCAACAACGCGGCCCATGACGAGCGTCATCCGACCCCGGAGGTCACGCCCGAATACTGGGACGGGCGCATCGCCGTGAACCTGAAGCACCAGTTCTTCGCTGCGCAGGCCGTGCTGCCCGACATGCAGGCGGCGAAGGAGGGCGTGATCATCAATTTCGGGTCGGTGTCCTGGATGGTCGGGCAGGGCGGCATGGCGGCCTATACGGCCGCGAAATCCGCCGTGCTCGGCCTCACCCGGTCGCTGGCCCGCGATTACGGTCCCGACAACATCCGCGTGAACGCCATCGCGCCGGGATGGATCATGACCCAGCGCCAGATCGAGAAATGGCTGACCCCGGAGGCGGAAGCGGAACTGATGCAGCGGCAATGCCTTAAGCGGAAGCTCGCTCCGGACGAGGTCGCCGGGTTCACCGTGTTCCTCGCATCCGAGGAGGCCTCCGCCTGCACCAACCAGCATTATATCGTCGACGGGGGCTGGGTCTGAAGCTGCTGGTCCCATCGGGCGAGAAGCGGGCGCTCACGCGTCGGGGCGAGGGAGCGAATGACCCGTGGAAGATCTCTTCCGCGGATCATCGCCGTCCCCGGGCGGCGAGATAGATCCGCGCCGCGTTCCCGCCGAGCACCGCCTTGCGCTCGCTCTCCGAACACCCCTGGAGCCATTCGAGGCTCGCCGCCCTCCAGCGGTCGTAGCCGCCGGCGAGGTTCACCACCGGCCAATCGCTGCCCCATAGCAGGCGCCCGGCGCCGAACGCGCCCATGAGGTGATCGACGTAGGGGCGAAGGTCCTCCGGCCGCCAGTCGGCCGCGGCTTCCGTCGCGAGGCCCGAGAGCTTGCACACGACGTTCCGACGCGCCGCCAGCGCCGCCATGTCGGCGCGCCACGGATCGAGGCGGCGCTCGCGGATGAACGGTTTCGCTCCGTGATCGACCACGATCGCGAGATCCGGATGGCGATCGGCTACGACGAGGAGCCGCGAGAGGTGGCGCGGATGCACGAGGGCGTCGAAGACGAGGCCGTGATCGGCGAGGGCCCGGAAGGCCGGAGCGAGGTCGGCCCGCACGAGCCAGTCGTCGTCCGCGATGTCCTGCACCATCGGGCGGAGGCCGACGAGGAGCGGGTTTTGGAACAGCCGCGCGATCGCCGCCGGCGCGCCGGGATCCGTGAACTCCGTCCAGCCGACGACCCCCGCCACGAAGGAGGATGCCTCGGCGACGTCGAGCAGGTACTCGGTCTCCGCGGCGGTCGGAGCGGCCTGGACGACGATGGTGCGGGCGATTCCGTGCCGGTCGAGATGACGCCCGAGGTCCTCGGGCCCGTAATCGCGATAGAGCGGCCGTAGCTCCGGCGTCAGCCACCCGTAATCGCCTCGCTCGACGCGCCAGAAATGCTGGTGGGCGTCGATCGCGCCGTCAGAGGGAGGCAAGGATCCCTCCATCGACGTAGAGGACCTGTCCGTTGACGAAATCCGATGCGGACGAACTCAGGAAAACGGCAGCACCGACCAGTTCCTGCGGATCGCCCCATCGGCCGGCGGGCGTGCGCGCCCTGACCCACGCGTCGAAGGCCGGGTCGCTCGAGAGCGTCGCGTTGAGGGGCGTCTTGAAATAGCCGGGCCCGATGGCGTTCACCTGGATGTTCGACCCGGCCCACTCGACGCACATGGCGCGGGTGAGCTGCTTCACCGCGCCCTTGGCGGCCGTATAGGGCCCGATCGTCCGGCGGGCCAACTCGCTCGCGAGCGAGGCGATGTTCACGATCTTGCCGCGCCGCCGCTCCACCATGCGGCGGGCGACGGCCCGAGCCGTCAGGAACACGCCCGTGAGATTGGTGCGGATCACCTCGTCCCACACGGCTTCCTCGAATTCGAGCAGCGGCGCCCGCCGCTGGATTCCCGCATTGTTGACGAGAATGGCGATCGGGCCGATCTCCGCCTCGACCTGCCCGACGCCCGCTTCGATCTCCTCCGTGCGGGTCACGTCGAAACGCCGGCCGTGGACCTTCAGACCGTCCGCGCGCAGGCGCTCGACCGCCGCGGCGATGCGGTCCTCGTCGCGGCCGTTCACGACGACCGCGGCACCGGCTTCGCCGAGCCCTCGCGCGAGGGCGAGCCCGATACCGGACGTCGCTCCGGTCACGAGGGCGATCCGTCCCGTCAGATCGAAGAGCGATTGCGACATGCTGAACCGTGGTTCGTTCGAACCGGATGCGCCCCGCCTATCTTTGGGCGTCGCTTTCCTCAGTCAAGCCTACACGCGAGCCGAGCCCGCCATGCGCTTGGCTCGCGTGTAGGCTACTGTCCGGCGCTTCTCGGCCAGCTCCGTCTCAGGACCGCCCTTTCATGACCTCGACCTTGAACGCCACCCGGCTCGTGCTGCGACGGTGGACAGTGGACGATGCGCCCGATCTCTACGCTGCGTTCGGCGACCCGGAAGCGATGCGGTTCTGGAACGCGCCGCCGGCGGCCGCGGTGGAGGATGTCGCCGACCAGATCAGGCGTTCGCTCCAAGCGCACCCCGATCACCACGCGGCTTGGTCGATCGTGTTGCGATCGGAGCGAAAGGCGATCGGGATGGTGAACTACCATCATCGCGACGTTCGCAATCGCAGGCTCGAAATCGGCTTCATCCTCGCGCAGCCTTACTGGCGGCAAGGTCTCATGGAGGAGGCGATTCGGGCTTTGTTGCAGCATTGCTTCGAATCGCTGAACGTCCACCGCGTCGAAGCCGTCATCGCCCCTCCCAACGAGGCCTCCGTGCGCCTGGTGCGGCGGCTTGGATTCCGCGCCGAAGGTGGGCCGATGCGTGACCGGATTTACGTAAGCGACGGAGTGTGGCTGAGCGTGACTATGTTCGGATTGCTCGACGAGGATTGGTCCGTGCATCGGCCGCGATTCGCGCCGTGATCTGCGATTACGGGGACGCGATCGTCGATGCAGAAATGGCGCAAGGGAGCGCGCAAGAGACGGACCCGATCGGAGCTGTCGGTTTGCTACCTAATGTCGCGACGATCCTCGCGCCTTCGGTGAATGGCCGGATCGATCGTCGGAGGTCTGTCTGTCCGCCATCGCGACTTCGAGGCGACTGACGCAATTGATGCGCCGACGATTTCGACGCCGACAGATTGCCCGGCGTTTCAACTTGCCCCGCCGCATGACGTTGCGACCAGACCCCTGCGGAGGGGTGTGGCCCTGCAAACACAGCCAGGCAATCTTCGCCTCGGGCGGCCAGTATGCCGCAGGTCCGCCTCATTTCCTGTCTCCGCTGGGACCGTCGTCCAGCAACGGAGCTGTTCCATGCCTAGCGCAAATTACCTCGTATCCGGTACCGGCGTTCGTTGGCATGTCTCTCATTCGAAGGGACACATGGGGCCGTTCCGCACGAGAGCCCAAGCCATGTCGGAAGCGGTTGCGGCCGCGAGCGAAGCGGGGACCCGATGCGGGAATGCGACCGTCATGGCCATCAGCGAGAGCGGTTGCGTGTACACGGCGTGGGCGTACGGCAAAGGAGCCGCCGCGAGGGTCCTCGAAGTCTGAGAAAACGGTCTGCAAGTCTCACCCGCCGCGCGCGAGATCGCGCGCCCCTCTGATCCGGAGACCCTCGGGTCCCGCAATGTTCGTTCGAGGATGGCGCCGTGCCATGCAGGGCGTCACCCTCGGACGGAGCGCAGCGGAGATCCGAGGATCGGGTGCAGGATGAGGCGCTTCACGCAGCCTGAGATCCTCGGGTCTCGCTACCGCTCGCCCGAGGATGACGCCTTGCGAGTTCCCCGCCATCCCCGGCCGGAGCGCAGGCTGCAGAACAAGACAGGTACGAAAATTCGGATCGGGGCCTGTGGATTACGGGGACGGCAAGGTGTGCGCCATCCACAGGGCAGGGAGAACATTCCGTAACGTCATGTTCGACTCCGATCCTGGGAACCTGGACGCCCCGGGGCGTGCAGGCCGACGTGGCATATCGGATCTTCGGATCCCGCTCCGGGTCGCCCGTTCTCGCCTGACGACAGAAGGGCCCGGCCGCATGAGCCGAGCCCCCGTAGGCATCGAGAGGCTGTCGGAAGGGGAACCTCTCCAGCCGACAACGAGGGCTGTCGCGATCCGTTCCCGGCGACCGATTTGTCCTGCTCGAGCGCGGTCGGAGTTCATCGACATGTGTGAGGGTTGCACAAGGTCCGCCCACGGGGCCGGGTGCTTGCCGCGCGTCGACCGCGTTCTGACCCTGACTCCCGCTTGCCCGCGGTGCCGGACGGCAACCGCCCGGTGGCGGAACCTTCGGGGACCGGGCGCGTCGAATTCATGCGGTCCACCGGCGCGCGTTGATGCCGCCGAACCACACAAGCTGGAGGTTGCCGATGAAGAGATTTGTTATTGCCGCGACGCTCGCCGTCGTTCTCGTTCCCCCCGTCACGGCTCAGCAAGCGGCGGCGCCGGTGCCCACCGTCGCCATGCCGACGACGGCCGAGGGATTCCGCCGCATGGCCATGATGAGCGATGCGTTCGAGATCCAGTCGAGCCGTCTGGCCCTTGAAAAATCGCGCAATGGAATCGTCCGCCGGTTCGCGAACGAGATGATCCGCGATCATTCGATGACCACCCAAGCTCTGATGGGCGGGGCCCCCGCCGCGAGCGCTGCCGGAACGATGGGTGGGGCGGCGACGGGTGCCGTCGTCGGAGGTGTCGTCGGCGGACCGGTCGGCGCCGCGGTGGGCGCGGGCGTGGGCGCCGGGGCGGGCGCTGCGGGAGCCCCTGCGACCACCGGCTCGATGCCGGCGGCCGGGCTGGATGCGCGTCATGCAGCCATGCTGCAGCAGCTTGCGGCAGCCCCGCAGGGGCGGGCGTTCGACCGCCTCTATGGCGATATGCAGCGTCAGGCGCACAGCGAGGCGGTCGCGGTGTTCACGGCTTATGCGCAACAGGGCGGCGATCCGAATATGCGAGCCTTCGCGCAGCAGACCCTCCCGCACCTGCAGCGGCACCTCGCCCGGGCCCGCAGCCTGCCTGGAGCGAGATAGGAACGAAGCCCCATCGCCGGACCCTTGCTGTGCCGCGGTCAGGGTATCCGCGTTGCGCGGCCTGAAGCCGAGATGGGGGTGAGGGATGAAAGCTACGCTCCGGCCTCCGCCGGGGCGGCCCTTGTAGGGTCCCGCCAAGCTGATGAAAAGGCGGCCGCGGCGGCGGCGAACCAACACGTCACGCTTCTCGTTGTCCCTCCGAGCGCCTTCGGGTGCGCAAGACGAATGGAGGAAGAGATATGTTGACGAAACACCTGCTGGCGGGCCTGACCGCCTTGGCCGTGGTCGGACCGCCCGCCTTCGCCCAGACGAGCCCCGCCCCGGCGCCGGGCTCCGCCCCGAGCGCGGTCGACGCCTCGCGCGGGAGCGGCCAGTTCCTCCCGATGCGCCAGCCCGATCAGTTCCGGGCCTCGGATTTCATCGGCGAGCGGGTCTATGGCGCCAATGACGAGAGTATCGGCGAGATCAACGACGTGCTCATGGACGCCAAGGGCCAGGTCGCGGGGGTGATCATCGGGGTCGGCGGCTTCCTGGGGATCGGCGAGAAGGACGTCGCCCTGCCGATGAGCGCGCTGCAGTTCCGCAACGAGCCGCCGGCCACCGCCGCGACGACCGGCCGCGACACCGCCACCACCGGCACCACCGGCACCGCGGGGACGGCCCCGCCGGCCGGCGCCAGCACCGCGGCGGCGCAGGACGACGACGGCGTGCCGAACCGCATCGTCGTGTCGATGACCAAGGACCAGCTGCAGCAGGCGCCGGCCTTCCGGGACAACCCGAACGAGGCCACCGGCACGACACGGACGAGCCCGCCGGCCTCGACCACCGCCCCGGCCAATCCGAACGCGCCCCGGCAATAGACCCGGGCCCGGACCGCGCCGCCCTCCGGGGCGGCGCCGTTCACCCTCTTTCGCAAGCGACGGCCCGTTCCTTGGAAGGGTTGGCCCGACCTGCTTCTGGTCAGCGCGGATTTGCATGCCCTCGAGCTCGAGCGCCGCCGGGAGTCGATGACGGCGGAGCAGGAGGCGTTCGCGACCTGGTGCGGGGAACAAGGCATCCCGTTCGCCCCTGACGACGACCTCAGGGAGTCGGATGCATCCCAAAAGTGGATTCCACCTTTCGGGTCCGATGCTCTAGGGGCCAAGTGTCGTGCTGATTGGGGGAGCCACGCGCCTAAAGGGCGTTGGCGATGCTCTCGATCGGCAAGAACATGGTCTGAGAGCCGTTCGGAAATTCGATGAAACCGAACTTCACATAGAACGAGACGGCTTCCGAATCGATCGCATGCACAAGGACAGCGCGGCAACCGATCGTTTGGGATGCGCTCATCACCCGCAGAAGCGCATCCTTCAGCAATCCCTTCCCAATCCCCAGGCCGTGGTGGTTTCGATCCACGGCCAGACGCCCAATGATCATGAGAGGGGTCGGGTCCGGAATGCCCTGTCGGATGTTCCTCGGCATGCTTGCCCGCTTCTCGGCACCTGCGGCAAGGCAAAAGTAGCCGACGACGCTGGACCCGGAGCAAACGACGAAGGTGCGGGCCGACTTTCCCTCGCTTTCGAGAGCGCGATGGCGAAGCCAGTCGTCGAGCGGGTCCTTACCGCAACAGAACGGCGTGAGGTCGTGAGCGCTGGAAATCGGGCTGGGTGGCGTGATCCGCTCCCCAGCTTGGTTCGGGAACTCGGTTACTTCTCCCACGGCGACTTGCTCGCGAACAGTTGCTTCAGACGTGCGCTAGGAGCGGGCGGGTTCTCAAGCGCACGCATGAACGCTTCGTGCTGGTCCGCGTCCAACACGAAGAGACGCTGATCAAGCAGCACGTCGATGGCATGCCGACGCGCGCTCTCGAGCACGAACTCCGTCCGCGACTTCCCCATCACAGCCGCGGCCGTGTCGATCAGATCGAGCATCTGCGCAGAAATGCGCATGCTGATGGACGTCTCGCTCTGCGCCTTACGCGCACGAGTTCTCGGCCGAGGGGCGCTCAAGGCGGCTGCGGCGGACATGCCTCTTTTCCTGTGTCTGGTGCTCATGGAACGATGGCCAATAAGCCACAAACGTATACACATCGTCAATACGCGATAAGCGTAAGGAGCACGATTGGTTCCGCAATTCATGCGATTACGGGGGGCTACACGCTCGGGCGCTCCTCGGATGCTCCCGCGAGGACTTGGCTATCGGGCGGCGAAATCGCTCCAGCTGCTTACCTCTTGTTTACCCGAGGCTTGGCCGGGGCAGGGCCGGCGGTTCGAAATTCCTTACCGAGCAAGGCTTCCGTGTTGCTTTAGGCCGGGCGTACCACGCCCTTCTTCAGGATGACGTTGCCGTAGAGCCGCCGCTCGCCGGTTGCGATGACGGCGTACGCGGCCTTGGCCCGCTCGTAGAAGGCGAAACGTTCCAAGGCGGCGAGTTTCATCCGCGGTCCCTCGCGGCGGGCGATCACGCCGCGGAACTCGTCGAAGATCGGTTGCTCGCCGGCAGGGTCGCCGACCACTTCCATGCGCCAGGCGGCCTCGGGCACGAAGTCGTCGAGGGGCATGACCGAGAGCACAGCGTCGAGGGCGGCGGTGGTGCCGACGCCGTCGAGGCGCACGAGACGCCGCGCCATCGCTGCGGCCGGGAAGTTCGCGTCGACGATCGCAATGTCGTCGCCATGGCCCATGGCGCGCAGGATCATCAGCAGGTCGGGGGTGAGGAGGGGATCGAGGCCCTTCAGCATGGCGGGTTCCTGTCAGGCGGGAACGGGAGCGTCGGGCCGCAACAGGCCCTCCGCCTTGAGATCGGTCCAGAGAGCGGCGGGGATGCGCGCCCGCAGGACCTGGGCGTTGCGGCGCACTTCGTCCGCGCTCTGCGCGCCCGGGATCACCGAGACGACCGCGGGGTGGGCGAGCGGGAAGCGCAGGGCCGCTTCGATGAGGCGCACGCCGTGCGCCGTGCAGACCCGCTCGATCCGTGCCACGCGGTCGAGGATGGCGGGCGGCGCCGGGTCGTAGTTGTAGAAGGCGCCTGGCCGGGGCCCGGTGGCGAGGATGCCGGAATTGTAGGGGCCGCCGAGGGCGATGCCGATCCCGCGCTCGACGCACAGCGGCAGGAAGGAATCGAGCGCCTCCTGTTCGAGCAGGGTGTAACGACCGGCGAGCAGGAAGAGATCGAAATCGCCGGCCCGCGCCATGGTCTCGCAGACCTGCCACTCGTTGACGCCGGCGCCGATGGCCGCGATCGCGCCCTGCGCGCGAAGCTCGTGGAGCGCCCGGTAGCCGCCCTCCATGAATTCGCGGATGCGCCGGTCGGACGCCTCCTTCGAACCGTGCGTGAATACGTCGGCGTCGTGGCAGAACAGGATATCGATCCGGTCGACGCCGAGGCGCTCGAACGAATCGTCCATGGATCGCATCACGCCGTCGTAGGAATAGTCGAAGATCTCACGCCTTGACGGCGTGTCGAAGAACTTGCCGATGCCGGTCCGCTCCTCCGGTCTGCAGACCGAAAGCCGGCGCCCGACCTTGGTCGAGAGGAGATAGGCGTCCCGCTTGCGTCCGCGCAGGAAGGCGTTGAGACGGGTCTCCGAGAGCCCGAGGCCGTAGAGCGGCGCGGTGTCGAAGAATCGGCAGCCCACGTCCCAGGCGGCCTGGAGGGCGGCCTGCGCGGTCGCTTCGTCGATCGCGCGATAAAGATTGCCGAGGGGCGCCGCGCCCATGCCGAGCTCGGTGAAGCTCAGCGTCTGTCCGGTCCTGGTCTTGAACCCCCGAATGGCCTGCTGGGCGGCTTCGTCCATCGATAACCTCCATCCCGCCCTGCAGCTTCGCCGCAGAACCGCATCTGCCGCAAGGGGAAGCTGGAGAGTCGCCGCGGAAAGAGGTCAGGCTGTGGCAGGGCGGGTGTAGAGATCCTTGTAGGTTTCGCGCAGCACGTTCTTCTGCACCTTGCCCATGGTGTTGCGCGGCAGGTCGTCCACGAGGAGGACGCGTTTCGGCTGCTTGAACTTGGCGAGCCGGCCGCTCAGCGCATTCAGGATGCCGGCCTCGCTCACGGCCTCGGCCGCGCCCTTCCGGGCCACGACGACGGCCGTGACGCCCTCGCCGAAATCGGCGTGGGGGACGCCGATCACGGCGCTCTCGACGATGCCGGGGAGACTATCGATCTCCGTCTCCACCTCCTTCGGGTAGACGTTGAAACCGCCGGTGATGATCAAGTCCTTGCCGCGCCCGACGATATGCACGTAGCCGTGCTCGTCGATCATCCCGAGGTCGCCCGTGATGAAGAAGCCGTCCGCCCGGAATTCGGCTGCGGTCTTCTCCGGCATGCGCCAATAGCCCTTGAACACATTGGGTCCCTTGACCTCGATGACGCCGATCTCGCCCTGCGGCAGGACGCGCCCCGTCTCCGGATCGGCGACGCGCAGCGAGACGCCCGGCAGGGGAAAGCCGACCGTGCCGGGCACCCGCTCCCCGTCGTAGGGATTCGAGGTGTTCATGTTGGTCTCGGTCATGCCGTAGCGCTCCAGGATCGCATGCCCGGTCCGCGCCTTCCATTCGCGGTGCGTCTCGGCAAGAAGCGGCGCCGAGCCCGACACGAAGAGCCGCATATGGGCGACGGCCTCGCGCGTCAGCCGTGGGTCCTGGAGGAGACGCGTGTAGAAGGTCGGCACGCCCATGAGGCTCGTCGCGCCGGCAAGGGCCGCGAACACGGCGTCGGGGTCGAAGCGCGGCAGGAAGATCATCGATGCGCCCGCGAACAGCACGCAGTTCGTCGCCACGAAGAGTCCGTGCGTGTGGTAGATCGGCAGCGCGTGAATCAGCACGTCGTCCGCCGTGAAGCGCCAGTGATCGCGCAACGTGATCGCGTTCGATACCAGATTGTCGTGGGTGAGCATGGCGCCCTTGGAGCGGCCCGTCGTGCCCGACGTGTAGAGGATCGCGGCGAGATCGTCGCCCGCGCGGGCGATCGTGGCGAACTCGCCCGCAACCCGGTCCGCCTCGTCCATGAGCGTCCCCCTGCCTGAGGCGTCGAGCGTCGCCGTGCGGGCGCCGGCCCTGGCGGCCACGGGTTCGAGAACCTCCCGCTTCGCCGGATCGCACACGAAGAGCGCAGGCTCGGCGTCGCTGAGGAAATACTCGATCTCCGCCGGCGTGTACGCGGTGTTGAGAGGCAGGAACACCGCGCCGGCGCGGAGCGCGGCGAGGTAGAGGACGAGGGCCGGCACGGATTTGTCCACCTGCACGGCGATCCGGTCGCCCGTCCGGACGCCGAGCGAGACGAGTGCATGGGCGAGGCGGCCGGACAGGGCGACGAGGTCGGCATAGGTCAGCGCCCGGCCGTCTCCCGTCTCGATCGCGGTCCTCGCCTCGTCGGCGACCATGGCGGCAAAGCGGTCGAAGAGGTTGCCCGTCATCTGTCCAGAGCCCGATCCGTCGGAAAAGCGGGTTTTGGAAGGGATTTGCGCCCCTGTCCAGAGCGGTCTCGAAACGCACTGCTCAAGCGCGGCCCGGTCGTGCTATGCCGCCGCCGGGGTGGACCATATGGGCAGCAGCGAAACCTACGACGTCCTCATCATCGGTGCCGGCCACAACGGCCTCACCTGCGCGGCGTATCTCGGCCGCGCCGGGCTGAAGGTGAAGGTGGTGGAACGGCGCCCGGTCGTGGGCGGCGCCGCCGTGACGGAGGAATTCCATCCGGGCTTCCGCAATTCCGTGGCCTCCTACACGGTGAGCCTTCTCAACCCCAAGGTCATCCGCGACCTCGATCTCAACGGGCACGGGCTCAAGATCGTCGAGCGGAGGGCGACGAATTTCCTGCCGACGCTCGACGGCCGCTACCTGCTCGCCGGCGAAGGGCGCACGAAGCGGGAGATCGCCAAGTTCAGCGCCGCGGACGCCGAGCGCTACGACGCCTTCGGGGCCGAGATCGAAGCCATCGCCGACGTGCTGCGCGGCCTCGTCCTCAGCGCACCGCCCAACGTGACGGAGGGCCTGAACCCCCGCAGCCTCGGCGAACTCGTCAAGGCCGCCGTCCTGGGGCGCGATCTGGCGCGCCTGCCGATGAGCGGCCGCCGGGCCCTTCTCGACCTCTTCACGAAATCCGCCGCCGACTACCTCGACGGCTGGTTCGAGAGCGAGCCCGTCAAGGCGCTCTTCGGCTTCGACGCGGTCGTGGGCAACTACGCGAGCCCCTTCACGCCCGGAACCGCCTATGTGCTGCTCCACCATGCCTTCGGCGAGGTGAACGGCAAGAAGGGTGTCTGGGGCCACGCGATCGGCGGGATGGGCGCGATCACCCAGGCCATGGCGAAGGCGGCCCGCGCCGCGGGCGCCGAGATCGAGACCGGCGCGCCGGTGCGGGAGGTCGTCGTGGAGCGGGGCCGCGCCACAGGCGTCGCCCTCGAAGACGGGCGCGTCCTCCGCGCCCGCGCGGTCGTCGGCAACGTCAATCCGCACCTCCTCTACACGCGGATGGTGCCCGCCGATGCGCTCCCGCCGGATTTCCTCGCGCGCATGCGGCGCTGGCGCTCCGGCTCGGGCACGTTCCGCATGAACGTGGCGCTCTCGCGCCTGCCGAACTTCGCCGCGCTGCCGGGCTCGGACCCGGCCGACCACCACACGGCGGGCATCATCCTGGCGCCGAGCCTCGCCTACATGGACCGCGCCTATCAGGACGCGCGGACCTTCGGCTGGAGCCGCGAGCCCATCGTCGAGTTGCTGATCCCCTCCACCCTCGACGACAGCCTGGCGCCTCCTGGGCAGCACGTGGCGAGCCTCTTCTGCCAGCACGTGGCGCCGCAACTGCCGGACGGGCGTTCCTGGGACGATCACCGCGAGGAAGTCGCCGATCTGATGATCGCCACGGTCGACCGCTTCGCCCCGGGCTTCAAGGACAGCGTCATCGCCCGGCAGGTGCTGAGCCCGCTTGATCTCGAACGCATCTTCGGGCTCGTCGGCGGCGACATCTTCCACGGCGCGCTCTCCCTCGACCAGCTCTTCTCGGCCCGTCCGATGCTCGGCTATGCGGATTACCGAGGGCCCCTCGAAGGGCTTTACCTCTGCGGCTCCGGAGCCCACCCGGGCGGCGGCGTCACGGGCGCGCCGGGCCATAACGCGGCGCAGGCCGTCGCGCGGGACCTGCGGCGCTGGAGGGCCTGAGGCCGCCTGTGCTACAGCGGTTCGAGGCCGGGGCGAGCGGGGAGGTGAGGCATGCTTCAGGCATGGCGGTGGTTCGGACCGAAGGACCCGGTGACGCTCGATCATGTGCGCCAGGCGGGTGCCACGGACATCGTCTCGGCGCTCCATCACGTTCCCATCGGCGAGGCTTGGACCCGCGCCGAGGTGGAGCGCTATCGGGACGCCATCGAGACGACCCCGCCGGGGCGAACCCCGTTGCGATGGACCGTCGTCGAGAGCATCCCGGTGCCGGACGACGTGAAGCGCCTCGGACGCGGCGCCAAACGATCCATCGAGGCCTGGATCGCGAGCCTCGAGGCCGCGGCCGCCGCCGGCCTGAAGATCGTCTGCTACAACTTCATGCCGGTGCTCGACTGGACCCGCACCGACCTCGACTGGCCGCTCCCGACCGGGGCCACGGCCCTGCGGTTCGATCAGGCGCGCTTCGCGGCCTTCGACCTCCACATCCTGAAGCGCGAAGGGGCGGAGGCCGATTACGACGAGAAGACCCGCGCCCGCGCCCGCGCGGTGGCGGATGCGCTGAGCGACGAAGACGCGGCGGCGCTGACCCGCACCCTCGCGGCGGGCCTCCCCGGCACGACCACGGAGGCGCTCGATCTCGAGGGTTTCCGCGGCAAGCTCGACGCCTATCGGGGCGTCGACGCGACCCGGGCGCGCGCCAACCTCGTCGCCTTCCTGGAAGAGGTGACCCCCGCGGCGGAAGCTCTCGGCGCGAAGACTCACGCTTCACCCGGACGATCCGCCGCGCCCCCTCTTCGGCCTGCCGCGCATCGCCTCGACGGCGGAGGATTACGATGCCGTCTTCCGCGCCGTTCCTTCGCCCGCGAACGGCATGTGCTTCTGCACCGGAAGCCTCGGCGTGCGGCCCGACAACGACCTTCCGGCCATCGCCCGGCGCTTCGCCGACCGCATTCATTTCGTGCATCTGCGCGCCACGAAGCGCGACGCGGACGGGCTGAGCTTTCACGAAGCGGACCATCTCGACGGCGACGTCGACATGGTCGAGGTGATCCGCGCCCTCCAGGATGAGGATCGCCGGCGCCCGGATGCGTCCCGCATCCCGTTCCGGCCGGACCACGGGCACCGCATGCTCGACGACCTCGGCGAAGGCAAGCGCGTCAATCCCGGCTACACCGCCATCGGGCGCCTCAAGGGCCTCGCCGAACTGCGCGGCGTGATGCGGGCGCTGGAGCGCGGAGCCGCATGATCCCCGTTCCTGTGTCGGTCGACGTTATTCCCGTCAGCCTTCAGGAGGCCCAGTTCTCCTTGAAGTCGCCATACAGCGTCAGTCCGCCGTCGGCATAGATCGTCTGTCCGGTGACGTAGCGGGCCTCGTCCGATGCCAGGAAGGCGTAGACCGGCGCGATCTCCTCCGGCGTCGCCGCGTAACCCATGGGGATGTGCCGCTCGACGCCGGCGCGCTGCTCCGGGTCGTTGCGCCACGCGTCGTTCATCTCCGTGAGAATGGCGCCGGGCCCGACCCCGTTCACGCGGATGCCGCGGTCGGCGAATTCGAGGGCGAGCGTGCGGGTCAGATTGCCCAGTCCGCCCTTGCTCATCGAATAAGCGAGAAAGCCCGGCTTCGGGATCGCCTCGTGTACGCTCGACGTGTTGATGATCACGCCGCCCCCCGGCCGGGACAGGAAATGGCGGATCGCGGCTCGCGCCACGTGGGCCGCCCCCAGGAGATTGACGGCGATGATCCGCTCCAGCGCCGCGACGTCCTCGCCGTCGCCGGGGGTTTCGGTCTGGATCCCGGCGTTGTTGACGACGATGTCGAGACGGCCCCAGCTGTCCACCGCCTCGGCGACCATCCGCTCCACCGCCGAGGGATCGCCGATGTCGCCTTCGAGCCCAAGGTGCTGGCGAGCTTCGATCCCGGCGCTGCGGCAGGCAGCAAGCGTTTCCTCGACGGCCGTCCCGCCGCTCACGGAATTGACCGCGACCGTCGCGCCTTCACGGGCGAACAACTCGGCGACGGCGCGGCCGATCCCTCGCGATCCGCCGGTGATCAGGGCGAAGCGGCCGGCGAGGCGCTGCATCCGATCGGTCATGGAAACCCCTCCTCAAGCGACCCTCGACGTCGCCCCGGCGCGGCGATCGACCGTTCCGGGGTGCCGCGACGGCGAACGCGACGTCGAGGGCGATCATCCCTCTGCTCCGGAGCGTGCCGGAGGCGCTCTCTGTGGTGACAAGGTCCGGACCCTGTCAACCGGCCGCATCAAGACGCGCGAAATTCGGGGCGCAGAACCTGGTAGAGGCGCCGGAACGCCTCGATGCGGGGGCGGAAGGCTGCAGCGAGGCTTGGATCGGGCTCGACGACGTCGAGCACCGGGGGTGCCGTGCAGACCGCTTCCGGAGCCTCTCCGGTTGCCGCGAGGCGGCCGAGGCGGGCCGCGCCGAAGGCGGGTCCCTTGTCGGCGCCGTCGAATCGGGTGAGGGGCAGGTCGAGTACGCTCGCGAGGATGCGGGTCCAGAAGGCGCTCCGTGCGCCTCCTCCGATCACGCCGGCCCCGGCGAGGCCGGTACCGGCCCGTTCGAGGCAAGCCTTGGCGTCGGCGAAGCTGAAGGCCACCCCTTCGATGACGGCCTGTGCGATCGCGGCCCGATCCGTTTCGGGGGAGAGCCCGAAGAACACGCCGCGGGCATGGGGATCGTCGTGCGGGGTCCGCTCGCCCGTCAGGTAGGGCAGGAAGAGGAGGGAGCCGGGACCGGCGAACCGGGCCTCGGCCTCGTTCAACAGATCCGGGATCGGCGCGCCGAGGAGTCCCGCCGCCCAGGCGAGGCAGCTCGCCCCGTTGAGCATCGCCGCCATCTGGAACCAGCGGTCCGGGACCGCATGGCAGAACGCATGGACGAGAGTCTCCGGCGCGGGCCTGAAATCGGCCGTGGAGACGAAGAGCTGGCCGGACGTCCCGAGCGACAGGAACGCGTCTCCCTCGCGGATCGCGCCGAGACCGATCGCTCCGGCTGCGGCGTCGCCGGCCCCGCCCGCGACCGTCACCGCTCGCGGGCGTCCCCCATTGCTCCGCGAACTCGGCCCGCAGACGCCCGGACGGCTCGGAGCCTTCGAGGAGCCGAGGCATGCGATCGAGGGAGAGCCCGGTCGCCGACAGGGCATCCTCGGACCAGGCTCGAGCCGCCTCGTCGAGCCACCACGTCCCTGCCGCATCCGACATTTCGGTCGCCCGCTCGCCGGTGAGCTTCAGACGGATGTAATCCTTCGGCAACAGGACGGTGCGCACGGCCGAAAAGACGTCCGGCTCATGGCGGCTGAGCCAGAGCAGCTTCGGCGCCGTGAAACCGGGCATGGGCCGAACGCCCGCGAGGCGGGAGAGATCCGGGCGGCTTTCCGCCAGCCACCGCGCCTCCTCGAATGACCGTCCGTCGTTCCAGAGAATCGCAGGGCGCAATGGGCGGTCGGCGTCGTCAAGGAGGACCGCGCCGTGCATTTGGCCCGAGAGGCCGATGCTCCTCAGGGATTCGAAAGCCCGCGGCACCTCCCGCCCCAACGCGGCCACGGCGGTCTCGACCGCTGCCCACCAATCGTCGGGGATCTGCTCCGACCACAACGGGTGCGGTCTCGAAGCGCTCAGCGGCACACTCGTTTCCGCGATCACGGATTGGGCGTCGTCGAGGAGCACCGCCTTCACGGCGGAGGTGCCGACGTCTATTCCCAGATCGCAAGTCATGCCCGGCCGCCGTCTCGAGGGGGATGGAGACCCGTCTCGAGGGCTGGCCGGCGCTGGAGCGGCACCGGCCGCCGATGGCGGTCCAAGGGATCGGCCGGCGGCGATCGTCGGAGCCCGGCGGCGCTACCGCGCGCGAAGAGCGCCGGCGGGCCGGTCACCCCCGTGCGGAACGATCCTGTGCGGGGCGCGGCCTCGATGCCCCGTCCCCACGTCCGATTCCCGTGGCGAGCAGCCGTTCGAGGCGTCCCCTGAAGTGGCCCCAGGACCCGAGGGACGCGCGGCATCGGGCGCATGCGACCTCGCTGTTGTCTCCGAGTTCGGCGGGAAGGGTGAAGGAGGGGCAATGGCAATGCGGACAGGTGAACACGAGCATCGCACTCCTCGGCAGGGCCGGTCGCCGTTCGTCAGGTCGGAGCCTCGGGAGGCTCAGCCTGCCGCACGGGCCGGAATATGATCATGGCATAGTCCAGGTCCATACAAACGCTCTCACGCCAAGGAAGATCCGGCGAGAGCATCGGACCCAAGAGTGGATTCCACTCTTGGGAATAGGGGACCTCTTGGGATATGCGCTAGGCTCCCTCGTTGCCTTCCGGGGATTGCGAACCTTTCGCGAGTTGAAGGATTTGCAGGGCGACGGGCCACGGGAGATCGAGCGTGAGATCCAGCCGAGCTCGGCCGCCTCCGAGATCTTCCAGCCGAATGTGCGGCTCCGAGGGACCGGGGCGGATCATGCCCTCCTCGGACGTTCCGGCGCGCGGCATCCTCGGCCGATGCGGGGAGCAGGAGATGGTTCGGGGTCACGTCCAGGACGCGGCTCAGGGCCTCGACGTAGCTCATGCGGCGCGGAAAGGTCTTGCCCTTCGCATATTGCCACACGCTGACGCTGCTGAGGCGGGCGTCGGGAGGGAGATGCTCCCGCGCCCTCCGGGCGGTCTCTTCGTAGGTCAGGCCCAAGCGGTCGATCGCGGCCTGAAGTCTTCGCGCGAACAAGGCCCTGTCGTAGCGCGGGACGCGCTCGTCGCCGGCGCTCACGACCGGGCCCCGCTCGATCCGGCGGATATGAATGTCCTTCCCGGCGGGAGGGCGCGGATCGGTGGAGGACCCGCCTCCGCGCGGGGCGTCGATGCGTTCATTGAGCCGGGACCTTCGCTGTCTCATTATCGTCCGGGAGGATCGTGTCCACTGGGCCGTTGGGAATAAGTATTAAAGTGTGATTTATTTACTTCGGCAAGCGGTTTGACTGGATCTGCCGGCTCGCCGCGAGATGAGCGCGAGGCTCTCACCCCGGACGGCCAGAATACCTGCTGAACGCCGGTGCGCACATCACCGGAATTCCATGCTCCCGAGGCGAGTCGGCGAGGGGCCGCGTACCGAATTCATCTCGCGGATCAACTCGCTCTGAAGTTGCAGAACGACCGGAGCCGGCCGGTTCGAGGAGCATCGCGCGATTGCGCAAAGACCGTTGGTGCCGTAACGTCATCGGCACGGTGGTTCGTCTCAGGGACGTCATGGCATGTGCTTCATACAGGGAGGCGCATGGCAAGTCGGGATCGAGCCTGCGCATGAGGGGGAGACGGGATCGTGTCGGTCTTTGTTTGCAGGGAGTGCAGGAGTCCCGCCTTTGCGATCGGCGGAGAGCTGACGGATGCAACGCTGGTGAGGTGCGACGATTGCGGCGCCTCGCTCGGAACATGGGCCGAGTTCCGACGGGAGCTCGAACGAAGCCTGTCGGCTCGTCTCGAGGTCGACGGGACGAGACTGAGCGGCAGCTCGCGCCGCAGGCGTCCGGCCGTTCGTCCCATGTGAGGAGCCCGCCGGCGCCCGGACGCCGTAGTCGCCGAAGCAAGGCGCCGACCGCATCGGCGCCTGGACCTGAGTCGCTGCCGCGCCGCGCGGCTTGCTCGATTCACGCGTTCCGAATAGCGGTAGAGCGACCCTCGATTCGGCCCTCATCGGACTTTTCCATGGCAGATCAAAAGAGCTCTTCGGGCCACGATGCGCCCGCATCCGTCAGTGCCCTCGGCCTTCGCTGGGCTGCCTTGCGGGGCATGCTGGCGTCGCCCCTGATCGACGCCGAGGACCAGCGGTCGCTGAAGGACGAGCTTCTGCGTGAACTTCAGGTGATCGAACGCGATTTCGCGGCATTGCCCGCTCGTAACACCGTCGAGATGTTGGCGAAGATCGACGTCGTGAAGACCGCTCTGCGCCAGACCATGGAAGGGCAGGGTTGGATCGTCAGGCTCCTGGAAAGCGTCCAGACGGATCTCCGCCTCGCCGACACCAAGGTTGCGCCACGTCCCGAGCGGCCGGCCCTGTCCCGAAGCTTCCCGGCGCGGCCGGAACCGAGCCAGCCGACCGCGGAGGCCGACGTGGCAGCCGTCGCGTAGATCGTCATCGGCTTCAGCGACACGAGTGGCGCCGGGCATCGGGCTGCGCTGAGGATGACTCACCCTGGCGCGAGAGTGAGGGAACGAAAGAGCTCGAAGCTCGTGACGAGGCGTCAGGCGCCGGCGCCTGCTCTTGCTGCCGCCGGTGTCGGGATCTCGACTTCGATTTCCAGCGTCGAGATGCCGTTTCCCCGGTCCATCCGGATCTGGACCATGTCCCGCTCCACGGCAACATGGCGGGCGACGACGGCGAGGATTTCCTCGCGCAGGGCCGACACGAGGTCTGGCTGGCCTCCGACGATCCCGCGCTCGTGCGAGAGCAGGATCTGCAGCCGCTCGCGGGCCACTGGCGCCGAACTGCGCCGGCCGAAGAGACCCATGAGGCTCATGCGGCCCTCCGTCCGAACAGCTTGCCGAGCAGGCTCCTGCGGTCGATCGGGATCTGCATCTCGACCGCTTCGCCCCGCAGCCGCCGGGCGGCGTCGGCATAGGCCCGCGCGGGGGCGCTGATCGGATTGTTCAGCGTGACCGGCGCGCCGACGTTCGATGCGCGCAGGACCTCCTCGCTTTCCGGGATGATGCCGAGAAGCGGGATCGACAGGATCTCGAGGACATCCTCCACCCGCAGCATTTCGCCGCGCTCCGCGCGAGCCGGGTCGTAGCGGGTGAGAAGCAGGTGCTTGTCCATGCGCTCGCCGCGCTCGGCCTTCTCGGTCTTCGAATCGAGAAGGCCGATGATGCGGTCGGAGTCGCGCACCGACGAGACCTCCGGATTGGTGACGACCACCGCGACGTCGGCGTGGCGCATCGCGAGCGTCGCGCCGCGTTCGATGCCGGCCGGACTGTCGCAGATCACCCAGTCGAATTTCTCGCGCAGTTCGGCGAGCACCTTGGCGACGCCCACCTCCGTCAGCGCGTCCTTGTCGCGGGTCTGCGAGGCCGGGAGCAGCGACAGGTTCTCGAGCCGCTTGTCGCGGATGAGCGCCTGGGCGAGCTTCGCGTCGCCCTGAACCACGTTGATGAGGTCGTAGACCACGCGGCGCTCCGCCCCCATGACGAGGTCGAGATTGCGCAGCCCGACGTCGAAATCGACGACGACGACCTTTTGCCCGCTCTGCGCAAGGGCTGCACCCAACGCGGCGGTGGAGGTCGTCTTGCCGACGCCCCCCTTGCCCGATGTCACGACCAGAATCTTGGCCATTGCCGTCCCCTTTCAGTCCTTCTCAGTCGAGGGCTGCGATGATGATGGCGTCGCCGTTCAGCGAGATCTGAACCGCTTGGCCGCGGAAGCGCGGATCGAGGTCGTCGGCCGTCTTGTAGAGGCCGTCGATGGCCAGCAGCTCCGCCTCGAACTTGCGACAGAAGATCCTGGCACGCGAATGCCCGGTCGATCCGGCGATCGCCCGGCCGCGGAGCGCGCCGTAGATGTGGACCGAGCCGCCGGCGATGATTTCCGCGCCGGAAGCGACGGAGCCCAGGACCGTGACGTCTCCGTCGGGATGAAGGATCGACTGGCCCGATCGAACGGAGCCCTCGATCATCAACGAGGAGACCTGCGGCTGTGACGGGTGGGGCGGGTGCCCGGTTCGCCTCGCCGGGCGTATCGATGAAGCCGATCGTCTTGCCTCCGCTCACCGGCGGCGGCAGCCCGAGGCCGAGGGCCGACGGGTCTGCGCCCTCGATGCCCATGATCCTGATGTCCCGCCCGTGCAGGTCGCCGATCAGATTCGTGAGTTCGAGCTTCGACAGATTGAGTCCGGAGACGTCGACGATGATGGCGCGGCCGCCGAAGAAGCCGGGCGAGCGCGCGCGCAAGGTGTCGAGTTCGGCAAGCCAGTCCTTGACGGGCTGTACCGGCGCAAGGACGAGCGCCATGAAGGAGCGGCCACGGAAGCGGATGGAGGAGCGGGGGCGGACGGCAATGGTCACGGGCGATGATCCTGCAATTGATGGATCTGACTGTGGCATGGTTAATGCGCGGTTAACGGTGCGCTGATTTCGGGTGTCCCGATCCGAAAATACGGCGGAGTCGCATTCGGGACGATGAGCTCGCAAGTGTATTGCATCGACGCTCGCGCCCGAGCGCCGCGATGGCCGCGTGCAGCGGAAGACACGGAGCCCGGCGACGCGAGGCACGCGCTCGCAGCCCTGCGCGCAAAAGCGCTCCTGCACATCTTGCCCATCCGCGATTTCTCTGAAGTGCTTTGGTCCGGCTCGGGCCCCATGCCGCACGCCGGCGATCAGCATCGGATCGCCCGCCGCCGACGCGGCGCGGCATCTTCTTTACCCGCGTTCGAGTGCCGCGAACGCATGCGCTCCCGGATAATCGCTTGACTAGGAAAATAGGCCGCAGGCTCAATCCATTCATCGTGGTGACGCAGAAGCACCCGACAATCATCCCTGGAGGAAACCATGCTGAGAAGAACATTTCTCGCGCTCGCGACGGGCGTCGCTGCTGTCGGTTTCGGGTTCGCCGGCGTCTCCGCACAGGAACTGCCGAAGCTGAAGGCCAAGGATAAGTACAAGGTCGGGTTCTCGCAGGTCGAGTCCAACAATCCGTGGCGCATCGCGCAGACGGAGAGCATGAAGGCCGAAGCGGCCAAGCTCGGGCATCAGCTCGTCTATACGGACGCCGCCGGCTCGGCCGCGAAGCAGGTCGCGGACGTCAACTCGATGATCGCCCAGGGCGTCGACCTCATCTTCCTGGCGCCTCGCGAAGAGAAGCCCCTCGTGCCCGCCGTGATGGCCGCCAAGAGGGCGGGCATTCCCGTCATCCTGCTCGACCGCAGCGTGGATCAGAGCCTCGCGAAGGCGGGGCGCGACTATGTCACGTTCATCGGCTCCGACTTCATCGAGGAAGGCAAGCGGGCGGCCGAAGCGCTCGCCAAGGCCGTGAACGGTAACGCCAAGATCATCCAGCTCGAAGGCACCACGGGCTCGTCGCCTGCGAACGACCGCCGCAAGGGTTTCGAGGATTACATCAAGGCGCATCCGGGCATGAAGATCGTGGCCTCGCAGTCCGGCGACTTTGCACGCGACAAGGGGCGCCAGGTGGCGGAAACGCTCCTGCAGGCGCATCCGGACGTGAATGCGATCTACGCGCATAACGACGAGATGGCGATCGGCGCGATCGCGGCGCTGGAAGCCGCCGGCAAGAAGCCCGGGCAGGACGTGATCATCGTGTCCGTCGACGGAACGCGGGACGCGCTCCAGGCCATCATCGACGGCAAGATGCTCGCGACGGTCGAGTGCAATCCGAAGTTCGGTCCGAAGGCTTTCGAGACGCTGGCCCGCTATGCGAAAGGCGAGCAGATCGAGCCCTTGTTGGTGAATGCGGACCGGTTCTTCGACAAGTCGAACGCGGCACAGCTCATCGGCGACGCCTACTGATCGAAGGCGCGCTGCCCGCCTGTGGGCGGGCAGCGTCTCTCGATCCGGTCCAGCACCAGGTTGAGCGCCCGTGTCCGCACTTCTCACCATGCAGGGCATCGACAAGCGTTTCGCCGGCGTGCCCGCGCTGCGCGGAGCCGGGCTCGAGGTGCGGGCCGGGGAGGTGCACGCCCTCATCGGCCAGAACGGCGCCGGAAAGTCGACGCTGATCAAGATCCTGACGGGCTACTATGCGAAGGATGCGGGCGACATCGTCTTCGATGGGCGTCCTGTCGCCTTCGCGACGCCGCAGGAGGCGCAGGCCGCCGGCATCAGCACGATCTACCAGGAGATCAACCTCGTGCCGTACCGGTCCGTGACGGAGAACATCTGTCTCGGACGGGAGCGTCGCCGCTTCGGTTTGCTCGACTGGCCGGCCATGCACGCGGAGGCCCGTGCTCTGCTTGCCCGGTTCAGCATCGACATCGACGTGCGGCGGCCGCTCATGACCTACCCGACCGCCGTGCAGCAGATGGTGGCCATCGCCCGCGCGATCGGGTTCGACGCGAAGCTCGTCATCATGGACGAGCCGACCTCCTCCCTGGACGATCGCGAGGTCGAGGTGCTGTTCGGCGTCATCCGCCAGCTCAAGGCCGCGGGTGTGTCCGTGATCTTCGTCAGCCACAAGCTCGACGAGCTCTATGCGGTCTGCGACCGGGTGACGATCATGCGGGACGGGCGCACCGTGCGGGTCGCCGCCATGACGGACATGTCGAGACTCGATCTCGTCACCACCATGCTCGGGCGCGAACTGACGCGAGCCCTGCAGGAGGGATCGGTTGCGAGCCCGGCGCTCGACGGGCGGGAACCGATCCTGGCCGTCGACGGCCTCGCGGTCGGCCGGAAGGTGCGCGACGTCACCTTCGACGTGCGCCCCGGCGAGATCGTCGGCCTCGCCGGGCTCCTGGGCGCCGGACGGACCGAAACGGCCCGTGCGGTGTTCGGAGCCGACCGGCCCGATGCGGGCAGCATCCGCTTCGCCGGCTCGACCGACGCCGTGAGGGAGCCGGCCGACGCCATTCGCGCGGGGATGGGTTTCTGCTGCGAGGACCGCAAGCTCGACGGCATCGTTCCGGGCATGTCGGTCCGCGAAAACCTGACGCTCGCGCTCATGCCCCGGCTCGCGCGCCGCGGCATCGTCGACGAGGCGCGCAGCCGTGAGATCGTCGACCGATTCATCGAACGGCTGGGGATCCGCTGCTCGGGGCCGGAGCAGCCGATCCGCGAGCTGTCGGGCGGGAACCAGCAGAAGGTGCTGCTCGCCCGTTGGCTCTGCATGAATCCGCGTCTCCTGATTCTCGACGAGCCGACACGCGGGATCGATGTCGGCGCCAAGGCCGAGATCCTGACCCTGATCCGGGAACTGGCCGGCCAGGGACTGGGCGTGCTCATGATCTCCTCCGAACTGGAGGAGGTTGTGGAGGCCGCGAGTCGCGTCTTCGTGCTGCGGGACGGACGCACCGTCGCGACTCTCGAAGGCGAGGCGATCTCGGAACCGGCGGTGATGAACGCCATGGCGCACGGACGCGGCGGCGCAATCCGCGAGGCTGCGGATGGCTGAGACCGCGACCACCGCGCCCTCCGCCGCGGCGCGGTCCGGCCGGTTCGACGGCCGGTCCTTCCTGACCCGCTACGGCACCTTCCTGGCCCTTGCCCTCCTGATCCTCTTCAATTTCGCGTTCACGCCGAACTTCGCGACCTGGCAGACGCTCAACGTCAACCTGACCCAGGTCTGCGCGATCGTGATCGTCGCCGTCGGCATGACCCTCGTGATCGCCACCGGCGGCATCGACCTTTCGGTCGGCTCGCTGATGGCCATCGCGGGAGCCCTCGCGCCGCTCATCTTTCTCGGGAAGTTATTTCCGCTGCCGCATCCAATGGTCGGGATCGCGCTCGCCTTCGTGGTGCCGGTCCTCGTCGCGGGAATGTTCGGATGGTTCAACGGCTGGCTCGTCACGCGGCTGCGCATCCAGCCCATCATCGCTACCCTCGTGCTCTTCATCGCCGGGCGCGGCATCGCCCAGGTGGCGACGAACGGCAATCTGCAGGTCTTCAACATGCCGGAGTTCCAGTTCATCGGGCTGGGGCGGGTGTTCGGAGCCCCGTTTCAGGTCTGGCTCATGGCGATCATCATCGTCGCGGCGGCGTGGATGCTGCGCAAGACCGTGTTCGGCCGGCAGATCCTGGCGGTCGGCGGCAACGACCGCGCGGCGCGGCTGTCCGGCATCCCGGTCGCCTCCGTGAAACGGCGCGTCTATCTCATCAGCGGTCTTCTCTCCGGCCTGGCCGGCCTCATCGTCATTGCCCGCAACTCCGCGTCCGACGCCAATCTCGTCGGGCTCGGCATGGAGCTCGATGCGATCGCGGCCGTGGCCGTGGGCGGGACGCTCCTCACCGGCGGGCGGGCGACGGTCGTCGGCACGCTGCTCGGCGCGCTGATCATCCAGCTCGTCCGCTACACCCTTCTCGCCAACGGGGTTCCCGACGCCGCGGCGCTCGTCGCCAAGGCGGGGATCATCGTGCTGGCCGTGTGGCTCCAGCGGCAGAACCAACCGTGAGGCGATGATGCGGAACGCGGCCACTCTTGGAGTGATGCGGGGGATCGGGCGCTATGGCGTGCTGCTCGCGCTCGTCGCCCTGATCCTGTTCGGCTGGCTGCGCTACGAGAATTTCCTCGGCACCTACAACGTGCTCTCGGTGCTGCGCTACAACAGCATGTTCGCACTCGTCGCGCTCGGCATGTGCTTCGTGATCATCACCGGCGGGATCGACCTGTCGGTCGGCTCGACGGCGGCGCTCGGCAGCGTCGTCGCGGCGCTGCTCTCGCCCTACGGCGTCATGCCCGGGCTGCTCGGCGGCCTCGCCGCCGGACTGGCGGTGGGGACCGTCAATGCCGTCGTCATCACCCGGCTCGGCATCATGCCCTTCATCGCGACGCTCGCCACGATGCTGGCGGCGAGCGGCTGCGCCCTGCTGCTGGCCGGCAACCAATCCGTGTCGGTGTCGTATGAGTCGGGATTCATCGAGCTCGGCCAGGGCGATCTTCTCGGCTTTCCGGTGCCCGCCTGGATCGCGGTCGTCGCTTATGCGGCGGGTTCCCTGGTCCTCAACCTGACGGCGTTCGGGCGCACGGTCCTGGCGATCGGCGGCAACGAGGAGGCGACGCGGCTCATGGGCCTGCCGGCGAACCGCGTCAAGGCGACCGTCTACATGGCGAGCGGCGCCCTGTCGGGGCTTGCGGGGGTGATCCTGGCGGCGCAGTTCGGAGCCGGCCAGCCTATCGAGGGCGTCGGCTGGGAACTCTTCGCCATCGCGGCTGTCGTGGTCGGGGGCACCCTGCTCACGGGTGGCGTCGGCTCGATCGCCTCGACGCTCGCGGGCGTCCTGCTGCTCGGCCTCATCTTCAACATTCTCAACTTCGAGAACGGCCTCGGCTGGATCAGCCTCTCGGCCTATTGGCAATCGGTGATCCGCGGCGCCTTCCTGCTCCTCGTGGTCGCCATCCAGGCCCGCCTCGTCGCCCGCTCGGACGACGCTCACGCCTGACGAGAGGCGAGCCGTGCTCGTTGTGCGTTCGCCCGAGGATGCCGAGGGTCAAGACGCTCGCTCGGTCCTAGTGCATGGTGCGGACAAGTGGACCCGGTTTTCCGCGTTAAACGATGCGCTGCTTTAAGAGAAAGAGCATCGGATGGATCCCAAAAGTGGGGTCCACTTTCGGGTCCGATGCTCTAGCGCTCCGTCCGTGGCTGAGGCCGTGCGGGGCCGGTGAAGCGGGCCGGTTTCCGGGAAACGATCTACCGCCCCGCGAGCAGATCGCGCACCGTCTGCGGATCGGGCCTCACCAGGATGTTCATGCGGCGCCCGTCGGGCAGCTCGATCGTGCGAAGGGTCATGACTTCGAGCCCGGCCGCCACGCCCTCCCGGGCGGTCAGCGCCCTTCTGCCGGCGCGGGATCGATCGGCCGTCGCGCGCCGAGCCGGGCGAACTCGGACGGCGAGCCGCCGGGGCTTGGCCTGGGCGGCCTTCGGCGACCGGCGCGGACGCTCGGCGCGCTGGCTCTTGGCGCGCGCGGAGGGCTCCGTGGCTGCCTCCCGTGTCGCCGGCGCGGCCGGCGCCGCGGCCGGCGGTGCGCGTTCGGGCGTGGCGGGTTCGGCAGGCTGCGGCGGGCTCGCGGGAGGATCGACCCAGGGGCGGCCGGCCTGGGCCTGCGCCGGAGGGCCCGCAACGCAACCGAGGATCGCAACGGCACTCAGCGCGCGTCGGATGTCCCGGGGCATGGCGTGCTCCAGCATGGCTGCGAGGGAAACGCACCGCCGGTCCGTTTCGGTTCCATGCCCGACAGACTATAGATGAGTCGTATGGCTTCCGCATCCGTGGGCTCGCCGAGCGGGCCTCGTTCTGCTTGAACTCCGCCCCGCCGCAACATCCGCCGAGAATCGCCTTGCCGTCGATCCGCGCCGCCATCGTGCCCGTCACCCCGTTCCAGCAGAATTGCGCGCTCGTGTGGTGCGAAGCCACGAAACGGGCCGCCGTGGTCGATCCGGGAGGCGATCTCGACCGGATCGAGCAGGCCATCGCGGCGACGGGCGTCACGGTCGAAAAGATCCTGCTCACCCACGGCCATATCGACCATGCGGGCGGGGCCGCCGAGCTGAAGGAGCGCCTTTCCGTTCCCATCGAAGGGCCTCACCGGGCCGACCTTTTCCTGCTGGAGCGCCTCGCGGAATCCGGCCGGTCCTACGGCATCGTCGGTTCGCGGAACGTGGTGCCCGACCGGTGGCTCGACGAAGGCGACACGGTCGCCGTGGGAGAGATCACGTTCGACGTCCTGCACTGCCCCGGCCACTCGCCGGGCAGCGTCGTGTTCGTGAACGGACTGGAGCGCGTGGCCCTCGTCGGCGACGTGCTCTTCCACGGCTCGGTCGGACGGACGGACCTGCCGGGCGGGAACCACCGGGCCCTGATCCGGTCGATCAAGGAGAAGCTCCTGCCTCTCGGCGACGATCTCACCTTCGTCTGCGGGCACGGTCCGCCGAGCACCATCGGCGCGGAGCGGGCGGCGAACCCTTACATCCGATAGGAGGCGTTGCCCCAGGAGCGTCGAGCGGGCGGTTTCGGCGCGGAAAACCGGGTCCACTTTTCCGCACGATGCGCTAGACCCGTTCGAGCGCCGCGCTGCGATCAGAGCGCGATGCCCTTCATGACGGCGAGCTGCGGATAGATCCCGGGTGCGGCGACGAGGATCGGTCCGCCCTTCGCCCAACCGCCCGGTCCCGGAAAGGCGTTGACCGTGCAGCCCGCCTCGCGGGCGATCACGATCCCGGCGAGGCAATCCCAGGTGTTGCTGTGGGCTTCGTAGTAGCACTCCGCGGACCCCTCCGCGGCGAGGACGAGGCCGCCCACGCAGGCGCCGAGATAGCGCAGGGAGGCCCGGGCGGCGAGCGCCTCTTCGACGAAGCGCAAGGTCGGTTCGCTTCCGGCCCTCAACGAGGATCCCAGGCATAGAAGCGAGTCGGAAATTTCATCGACGGCGCTCGCCCGGATGGTCTCTCCGTCCCGGGTCGCTCCGCCGCCGCCGACGGCCCGGTAGAGCCGGTCCTCGACGGGGAAGTAGATCAGACCGAGGGCCGGCTCGCCGTTCTCGACATAGCCGATCGAGACGCCCCAGACCGGGATGCCGCGCAGGAAATTGCCGGTGCCGTCGATGGGGTCGACGGACCAGAAGGAAGCCGTCGGCGTGCCGCCGGATTCCTCGCCGAGGAACCCGTCCTCCGGAAAGGCCTCCGAGAGCCGTCTGCGGATGAGGGCCTCGACCGACCGGTCGGCGATGGTGACGAGATCCTGATGGCCCTTGACGTGCCGGGTGAGCGCGTTCCGCTGCCGGTAGAAGGACAGCGCAAGCGCGCCGGCCTCCCGGATCAGGGCCTCGGCCACTTGCGCCCGGAGAGGAAGGCGCTGCGAAACGGCGGGCGTCGCCCGAACGACCTGGTGCACCGAAAGCCCCCTTGCACGATCATTCCGCCGCCAGCGGCTTCTCGCGCGCCTCCATCCTGAGCTCGGCCCGGGTCTTGGGCCTCGCCTTCGTCCGCAGTTCCTCGAGGTCCTGGCGGTCGCGGATGCTGTTGCGGACGATCTGGTCCTTACCAGCAAGATACGGCGCCGGACAATGGATGTCCGTCGCGCCGTACCATGCCGCGGCCCTCATGGTGAAGAACGGGTCCACGAGATGGGGGCGCCCCAGCGCCACGAGGTCCGCGCGGCCGGCGGCGAGGATCGTGTTCACCTGGTCCGCCGTCGTGATGCTGCCCACGCACATGGTGGCGACGCGGGCCTCGTTGCGGACCTGGTCGGAGAACGGCGTCTGGAACATGCGCCCGTAGATCGGGCGGGACTCCCGCACGGTCTGTCCGGTCGAGACGTCCACGAGATCGACGCCGGCCCGCGCGAAGGCCTGCGCGATCTCAACCGCCTCGTCGCCGGTGATGCCTCCCTCGGCCCAGTCGGTCGCCGAAATGCGCACCGACATGGGCTTGTGCGCCGGCCAGACCTCCCGCATGGCCGAAAACACTTCGAGCGGGTAACGAAGCCGGTTCTCGAGCGAGCCGCCGTAGGCGTCCGTTCGCCGGTTGGTCAGCGGCGAAAGGAAGCTCGCGAGCAGATAGCCGTGGGCGCAGTGCAGCTCCAGCATGTCGAAGCCCGCGCGCTCGCCGCGGATCGCCGCCTCCACGAACTGCGCCTTCACGCGGTCCATCTCGGGGCGCGCGATCTCCCGCGGGACCTGGCTGTCCGGAAAATAGGGGAGGGGCGAAGCAGATGAGATCTCCCAGGCGCCCTGCTCCAGGGGACGGTCCATCCCCTCCCACATGAGCTTCGTGGCTCCCTTTCGGCCGGAATGACCGAGCTGGAGGCAGAACTTGGCCGCCGAATGGGCGTGGACGAAGCCGACGACGCGCCGCCAGGCCGCCTCCTGCTCGTCGTTCCACAGGCCCGTGCAGCCGAGCGTGATGCGCGCCTGCGGGGACACGCAGGTCATCTCGGTGAAGACGAGCCCCGCGCCGCCTGTGGCGCGGGAACCGTAATGCACGAGATGCCAGTCGCCCGGCACGCCGTCCCGGGCCGAATACATGTCCATCGGGGAGACGACCACCCGGTTGGGGACCATCATCTCCCGCAGGCGGAAGGGCTGGAACATGGGAACGGAGGGCGATCTCACATCCACGTCGAAGCCGAGGTCCTTCACTTTCCGGGCGAAGACGCGGTCGACCTTCGCGACGAACGCGGGCGCGCGCAGGCGCAGGTTGTCGTACGTGATGGCCTTCGCCCGCGTCATGACCCCGAAGGCGAACTGCACCGGATCGAAATCCCAGAACCGGGCCACGTGCTCGAACCAGACGAGCGACACGTCGGCGGCGTGCTGGGTCTTCTCGACCTCTTCGCGGCGGCCGGTCTCGTAGAGGCCGAGGGCCCCCTCGACGGTCGGCTCCCGCGCGAAGGCCTCGTAGAGCGCGATCGCGTCCTCCATGGCGAGCTTGGTGCCCGAGCCGATCGAGAAATGCGCCGTCGCCTTGGCGTCCCCGAGGAGCACCTTGTTGCCCAGAATCCAGCGCCTGTTGCGGATCATCGGGAAACTGCGCCAGATCGACCGGTTCGTGAGGATCGGGTGGCCGTCGAGGAACCAGCCGAAGATCCGCTCCATCAGCGCCGCCGACTGCGCCTCGTCCATGTCGGGGAGCCCGGCGCGCCGGAAGGTTTCCGGATCCGTCTCGAAGACCCAGGTCGAGCGGCCGGTCTCATACTGGTAGGCATGGGCGATGAAGGGGCCCCACTCGGTCTCCTGGAAGATGAACGTGAAGGCGTCGAGGGGCTTGGTCGAGCCCATCCAGGCGAATTTGTTCGGCCTGACATCCACCTCCGGCTCGAAATGCTGCGCATAGCGCTCGCGGAAGCGGCTGTTGATGCCGTCCGCCACGACGACGAGGTCCGCATCGGCGAACAGGCCCTCGTCGTCCACGTCGGCCTGATAGACGAGCCGCACCCCGAGTTCCGCCGCGCGTTCCTGCAGGATGAGCAGGAGGGTCCGCCGCGCGCAGCCGCAGAACCCGTTGCCGCCGATGCGGTGGACGGTATCCTTGAAATGGATCGCGATATCGTCCCAGTAGGCGAATTCCTGGGTGATGCGCCGATAGCTCGGAAGATCGTACTTCTCGAAATTGTCGAGCGTCGCATCGGAGAACACGACCCCGAACCCGAAGGTGTCGTCCGCCCGGTTGCGCTCGTAGACCGTGATCTCGGCGGCCGGGCGCTGCTTCTTCATCAGGATGGCGAAATAAAGCCCCGCCGGGCCGCCGCCGATGACCGCGATCTTCATGCCTTCGCTCCATGCCTCCTCAGCCGTCGAGCGGTTCTCGCGGCGCCGGAACGGCTAATCTTTTAAGCTTAAAATAACTTGCCCGGGGCGGCAACTTGTTTTAGGCTTCAAACAATGAGCGGAGTTTCCATGAAGGGCAGGCATGCTCTCGTGACCGGCGGAAGCCGCGGCATCGGCCGCGGCATCGCGGCGGCTCTCGTCGCCGCCGGCGCGACGGTCACCGTGCTCGGCCGCGACCGATCGGCGCTCGAGCGGGCGGTCGGCGAAGGGGCCGCCCATGCTGCCGCGGTCGGCGACGTGACCGACGGGGCCGCCATCCAGGCCGTGATCGCGAAAGCCGAAAGCCGGAACGGACCGATCGATCTCCTCGTCGCCAATGCGGGCCAGGCCGTCTCGGCTCCGTTCGCGAAATCCGACGAGGCGCTGTTCGCCCGCATGATCGACGTCAACCTCATGGGCGTCGTGCACGCCTCCCGCGCGGTCCTGGACGGGATGACCCGGCGCGGTTTCGGCCGCATCGTCGCCATCGCGTCGACGGCCGGTCTCAAGGGCTATCCCTATGTGACGGCCTATTGCGCCGCGAAACACGCCGTCGTCGGCTTCGTGCGCGCGCTCGCCGCCGAAACCGCCGCGACGGGCGTGACGGTGAACGCCGTCTGCCCCGGCTTCGCCGACACCGATCTGACGCGGGAGAGCCTCGACCGCATCGTGGCGAAGACCGGCCGCAGCCGCGAGGAAGCCCTGGCGGAACTCGTCCGGCACAACCCGCAGAAGCGCCTCGTCACGCCGCAGGAGGTGGCGCACACGGTGGTCTGGCTCTGCGGAGGCGGCGCGGGCGCGGTGACCGGTCAGGCGATCGCCGTCGCGGGCGGAGAGGTATGACGGTGAGGCGCGCCATGGACGAGCCCGTTCCCCTCGATGCCGAGACCCACGCGGTGTCCATGCCGGAGGATCACCGGGACGAGCTGCGCCTGTGGCTGCGCCTCCTGACCTGCACGACCCTGATCGAGGGCGAGGTGCGCCGCCGCCTGCGCAATCGGTTCGACGTGACGCTCCCGCGCTTCGACCTGATGGCGCAGCTCGAGAAGGCGCCCGAAGGGATGACGCTGTCCGATCTGTCGAAGCGCATGATGGTCTCCAACGGCAACCTGACAGGGCTGGTGGAACGCCTCGTCGCCTCGGGGCATCTCGACCGGCGCACCTCCGAAAGCGACCGCCGCGCCCAGGTGATCAGCCTGACCGGACTCGGGCGCGAAGAATTCTGCGTGATGATGATCGAACACGAGGCATGGATCGCGGCTCTCTTCCGCGATCTCACCCGGAAGGACCGGCAGGATCTCATGCGCCTCGTCGGCAAGGCCAAGATGTCCGCCCGCCGCGCCATTGCCGAGGAGCGTTCTCGATGAAGCCCGCCAACGCCGTGACTCTCCCCTTGGCCGGCTACCGGCCGCAGCACTTCCTGCTGCGCGTGGAGGGGAGCGTCGCGACCGTCACGCTCAACCGGCCCGAGAAGAAGAACCCGCTGACCTTCGAGAGCTACCGCGAGCTCACGGACTTCTTCCACGCCTGCGCGAAGGAGGAGGAGGTGACGGCCGTCGTCGTCGCGGGAGCAGGCGGCAATTTCTCGTCCGGCGGCGACGTCTTCGAGATCATCGGTCCGCTCGTCGCCATGAACACGAAGGACCTCACCGCCTTCACCCGCATGACCGGCGAACTCGTGAAGGCCATGCGGGCGGCGCCGCAGCCGATCGTCGCCGCCGTCGACGGCGTCTGCGCGGGGGCCGGCGCCATCGTCGCCATGGCGTCGGACGTCCGCCTCGCCTCGACTCGCGCGAGGGTCGCCTTCCTGTTCAACAAGGTCGGTCTTGCGGGTTGCGACATGGGCGCCTGCGCGATCCTGCCTCGCATCGTCGGGCAGGGGCGGGCGTCCGAACTGCTCTACACGGGCCGCTTCATGAGCGCGGAGGAGGGCGAGCGCTGGGGCTTCTTCAGCCGGATCGCCAAGGAGGACGTGCTGGTCGAGGCGCAGCAGGTGGCGCGCGAGATCGCCGCCGGGCCGACCTACGCCAACACCATGACCAAGCGGATGCTCGCCATGGAATGGGCGATGTCGGTGGAGGAGGCGATCGAAGCGGAAGCCGTCGCGCAGGCGCTGTGCATGACGACCGGAGATTTCGCCCGCGCCTTTCGGGCGTTCGCCGCCGGCGAGAAGCCGGTCTTCGAGGGGAATTGACGTGAGCGACGCGACCTTCCTCGCCTGGCCGTTCTTCGACGAGCCTCACCGGCGTTTCGCCGCGGACCTTGCCGCCTGGGCCGGCCGCGAGGTCGACACCCTCGTCGATCACGCGGACGTGGACGGATCCTGTCGGCGGCTCGTCGCGGCCCTGGGGCGCGCCGGCTGGCTCAAGGCCGCGATTCCGGCGGCCTACGGCGGCCTTCATCCCACCTTCGACGTCCGCACCTTGTGCATCGCCCGCGAGACGCTGGCCTACCGGGACGGGCTTGCGGATTTCGCCTTCGCCATGCAGGGCCTCGGCACGGGCTCGATCACGCTCGCGGGGTCCGAGGACCTGAAGGCGCGCTATCTGCCGAAGGTGGCGCGCGGCGAGGCCATCGCGGCCTTCGCCTTGTCGGAGCCTGAGGCCGGATCGGACGTCGCCGCTCTTGCGACCACGGCGACGCCGGACGGTGCGGGCCACGTACGGATCGACGGCTTGAAGACCTGGATCTCCAACGGCGGGATCGCCGACCATTACGTGGTCTTCGCACGCACCGGCGAGGGGCCGGGCGCCAAGGGTCTCTCGGCTTTCGTCGTCGACGCGGATGCGCCAGGACTCTCGGTTGCGGAGCGAATCGACGTGATCGCCCCGCACCCGCTCGCGACCCTGCGGTTCGACGGCTGCCGCGTGCCGCTCTCGCAACGCCTCGGCGGGCCGGGGGACGGCTTCAAGGTCGCGATGGCGACCCTCGACGTGTTCCGCTCGACGGTGGGCGCGGCCGCCCTCGGCTTCGCCCGGCGGGCGCTCGACGAGGCGCTGTCGCGCGCCTCCTCGCGCCGGCTCTTCGGCGCGCCGCTCGGGGACCTTCAGCTCACCCAGGGCGCCCTCGCCGAGATGGCGACCGCAGTCGACGCGGCGGCCCTCCTCGTCTACCGCGCCGCCTGGACCAAGGACCAGGGCGCTGCGCGCATCACCCGCGAGGCCGCCATGGCGAAGATGTATGCGACCGAAGCCGCCCAGGGCGTGATCGACAAGGCCGTGCAGATCTTCGGCGGGTTCGGCGTCACGAAGGGCGTGAAGGTCGAGGAGCTCTATCGCGAGATCAGGGCGCTGCGAATCTACGAGGGCGCGACCGAGGTCCAGAAGGTCGTGATCGCGCGGGACCTGCTGAAGGCGGCCGAGCCCTCATCCGCCCTGAGGGCCGCCGAGTGACGTCGCCGGCACGACCGGTCAAGAACGGGATGGAGGAACTGACGATGGCGTATACGGCCCATCTCGACACCTTCGCGAGGGATCACCTGCCGTCCGAGGATTCGTGGCCGGCCTTCCTGTTCGACCGGCCCGAGCTTCGATACCCGGAGCGGCTGAACTGCGCGTCGGCGTTCCTCGACCGCTGGGTCGCGGAGGGCAGGGGGGACGAGCCCTGCCTGATCGGTCCCACGGAGACGCTCACCTATCGCGAGCTCCACGAGAGGGTGAACCGGATCTGCAACGCGCTGGTGGACAAGCTCGGCCTCGTCCCCGGCGGCCGGGTGCTGCTGCGCTCCGCCAACACCCCCATGATGGTCGCGACCCACCTCGCGGTGCTCAAGGCGGGCGGCATCGTGATCGCCACCATGCCGATGCTCCGCGCAAGGGAGATCGCCTACCCGATCGCGAAGGCGAAGATCTCGCTCGCGCTCTGCGATCACCGCCTCAAGGAGGAGATGGAGCGCGCACGGGCGATTTCGCCGGATCTGCGGCGGGTCGTCTACTGGGGCTCCGGCGGTTCCGATTCCCTCGAAGCCCACATGGCGGAGGCCGGCACGTCGTTCGATGCCGTCGATACGGCCGCCGACGACGTCTGCCTCATCGGATTCACCTCCGGCACCACCGGGGAGCCGAAGGGCACGATGCATTTTCATCGCGACATGCTGGCGATCTGCGACTCCTATGCCGCCAACGTCCTCCGGGCCGAGCCGGGCGACCGCTTCATCGGCTCGCCGCCGCTCGCCTTCACGTTCGGGCTCGGCGGGATCGTGCTGTTTCCCCTGCGGATCGGCGCGTCCACGATCCTCCTGGAGCGGGCCGGTCCGGACGACCTCCTGCAGGCCATCGCCCGGCACAGGGCGAGCGTGTGCTTCACGGCGCCCACCGCCTATCGCGCCATGCTGGCGAAGCTGAAGGACCATGACGTCTCGTCACTGCGCAAATGCGTCTCCGCCGGCGAGCCCCTGCCGAAAGGCACTTTCGACGCCTGGCTCGCCGCCACCGGCATCAAGCTGATGGACGGGATCGGCGCGACCGAGATGCTCCACATCTTCATCGCGGCGACCGAGGACGAGATCCGCCCCGGCGCCACCGGCAAGCCGGTGCCCGGATACGAGGCCAAGGTCCTCGACGAGGAGGGCCGCGAGCTGCCGCCGGGCCGCCTGGGCCGCCTGGCCGTGCGCGGTCCGACCGGTTGCCGCTATCTCGAGGACGAGCGCCAGCGCAAATACGTGCAGAACGGCTGGAACATCACCGGCGACACGTACCTCATGGATGAGGACGGCTATTTCTGGTACCAGGCGCGCTCGGACGACATGATCGTGTCGGCGGGCTACAACATCGCCGGGCCGGAGGTGGAAGCCGCGCTCCTCACCCATCCTGCCGTCGCCGAATGCGGCGTGGTCGGCGCGCCGGACGACGACCGCGGCATGATCGTCAAGGCCTATGTGGTGCTCCATCCGGGCCACGCTCCCGGCGCCGATCTCACCAGGGCGCTCCAGGAGCACGTGAAGGCGGAGATCGCCCCCTACAAGTACCCGCGCGTCATCGAGGTCGTGGATGCCCTCCCCCGCACGCAGACCGGCAAGCTCCAGCGCTTCGAGCTCCGCCGCATGGCCGATCGCGGGCACGGCGGGCCGGCCCCGATTCTCAAGGTTTCGTAAGAGGACACCCGAGCCGCCTCATGCAGGACATCCTCGACGGCAGGAACGATCGGCCGACCGTGCTCCAGCCGAGCGGCTGGCCGAGGCCGAAGGGCTACGCCAACGGCATGGCGGCGGAAGGCCGGATCGTCGTGACGGGCGGTGTCGTGGGGTGGGACGAAAGCGGCGCGTTCCCGGACGGCTTCGTCGCCCAGGCGCGCCAGACGCTTCTCAACATCCGCGCCATTCTGGCCGAAGCGGGCGCCGAGCCTCACCATCTCATGCGCCTGACCTGGTACGTGGTCGACATCGCGGAATATCGCGCGAGCCTTCCCGCGCTCGGCCGCGCCTACCGGGAGGTGTTGGGTACCCACTACCCGGCGATGGCGCTCGTCCAGGTGGTCGGCCTGGTGGAGTCGGCCGCGCGGGTCGAGATCGAAGCCACGGCCGTGATTCCAGGCAGGACAGGGTCCGCTTGACGATGATGACCGGAGACGCTTCACCCTTGCGATCGCCCAATTTCAATGCCGAAGCTCACGAAGATCACGCACCAACTCAACAATGAGGGAGAACACACGATGAAGAAGTCCACTCTTGTCCTCGCGCTTGCCGCCACGCTCGGCGGCGGCCTCGAGGCCCAGGCACAGGACAAGCTGCGGGTCGGGCTGCTGCTGACCCTGTCCGGCCCCTCGGCCGTCCTCGGCCAGCAGTCGCGAGACGGATTTCAGCTTGCCGTCAAGGATCTGGGAGGCAAGCTCGGCGGGCGCGACGTGGAGCTGATCGTCGTGGACGACGAGCTCAAGCCCGACGTCGCCGTCACGAAGGCGAAGGGCCTCGTCGAGCGCGACAAGGTGGATTTCGTCGTCGGCCCGATCTTCTCGAACATCGCCGTCGCGGTGCATAAGCCGATCGTCGACTCGAACACCTTCTTCATCAGCCCGAATGCCGGCCCGTCGACCCTCGCCGGCAAGGCCTGCAGCCCGTATTTCTTCGCGGTCTCCTACCAGAACGACCAGAACCACGAGGTGATGGGCAAGGTCGCGCAGAACCGCGGCTACAAGAACGTCTATCTGCTCGCACCCAACTATCAGGCGGGCAAGGATGCGCTTGCCGGTTTCAAGCGCCACTTCAAAGGCGGGATCGCCGAAGAATCCTACGTTGCGCTGAACACCCTCGACTTCCAGTCGGAGCTCGCCAAGATCGCGTCCCTCAATCCCGATGCGATCTTCACCTTCATGCCGGGAGGCATGGGGGTGAATCTGGTGAAGCAGTATCGCGCCGCCGGCCTCGCCGATCGCGTCCCGTTCCTGTCCGCGTTCACGGTCGACGAATCGACCCTTCCCGCGCAGCAGGATGCGGCGATCGGCATGCTCGGCGGTTCGAACTGGGCGCCCAATCTCGATACGCCCGAAAACAAGAAGTTCGTCGCCGCCTACGAGCAGGCCTACAAATCCGTGCCGGGGTCCTACGCCATGCACGGTTACGACACGGCGCTCCTGATCGACTCGGCCATGAAGGCGGTCGGCGGAAAGACCGACAACAAGGACGCGCTCCGCGCCGCCCTTCGCAAGGCGGACTTCAAGTCCTTGCGCGGCGATTTCAAGTTCGGCACCAACGGCTTCCCGATCCAGGATTTCTATGCCGTGAAGGTGGCAAAACGCCCCGATGGCAAGTTCCAGACGGAAGTCGTCGAAAAGGTATTCGACGACTACGCCGACGCTTACGGCAAGGATTGCGCGGCCGCCGATTGAGCGTGCGATTTCGGGCGTCGGGCCCGCTCTCGTTCGGCCCGACGCATCGACTCCCGGCGCGGCCGCGCGCCTTTCGGACCTCGGCCTTCATGGAGCAGGAACCGGCGATGCTTGACCGCACAGGTCCAGGGGCTGCCCGCGAGCGCTGCGGACGAGGGTTGCCATGACGGCCACGCTGCTCTTCGTGCAGACGCTCAACGGCCTGCAGTTCGGGCTCATCCTGTTCCTCATCGCCGCCGGGCTGACCCTCGTGTTCGGGGTCATGGATTTCGTGAACCTGGCGCATGGGGTCCAGTACATGGTGGGCGCCTATCTGGCGGCGGCCTTCACGGCCATGACGGGCTCCTTCCTGTCGGGACTGCTGCTCGCCTTGCCGGCGGCCCTCGCTTTCGGCCTCCTCCTCGAAGTCCTCGTCTTCCGCCATCTCTACGACCGCGACCACCTCGACCAGGTCCTGGCGACGTTCGGCATCATCCTGTTCCTCGATCAGGCGGTGAAATACGTGTGGGGCGCGGCGCCGCTCTTCGTGCCGACTCCCGAGGCGCTGTCGGGGTCGGTCGAGATCATGCCGGGGCTGCTCTATCCGGTCTATCGCCTCGCCATCATCGGCGCGGGCCTCGGCGTCGCCCTCCTCCTGTACGGGCTCGTCAACCATACGCGCGTCGGCATGCTGGTGCGGGCCGGCGCCACCAACGCTCCCATGGTGTCGGCCCTCGGCGTCAACATCCGGCGCCTGTTCATGATGGTCTTCGGGTTCGGCGCCATGCTGGCGGGGTTCGCCGGCGCCATGGTGGCGCCGCTCCTCTCGGTCGAGCCCGGCATGGGCGACAACCTCCTCATCCTGGCCTTCGTGGTGATCGTCATCGGCGGGATCGGCTCCATTCGCGGCGCCTTCGTCGCGGCCCTCCTCATCGGTCTCGTCGACACCCTGGGCCGCGGCTTCGCGCCCGCGCTCCTGCGCGTCGTCCTCGACCCGGGAGCCGCCGGCCAGACGGGCCGCGCGCTCGCCCCGATGCTGATCTACATCCTCATGGCCGCGGTGCTGTTCTTCCGGCCGTCCGGCCTCTTCCCGACAAGGCGCTGAGGGGAGAGCCGTGGCCGATCTCGGAAAGCCCCGCCCCGCCGATCCCGCCGGCGGCATCGATAGGTCCGCTCTCAAGCGTCACCTCGTTCCGGCTCTTCTCTTCCTCGCCTTCGCGCTCGTTCCGCTCGTCGCGCGGTTCGGCGGCGAGAGCTACGTGCTCTCGCTCATCGCGCGCGTGATGATCCTCGGCATCGCGGCCCTGTCGCTCGACCTCATCCTCGGCTTCGGCGCCCTCATCAGCTTCGGCCATGCGGCGTTTCTCGGGATCGGGGCCTACGCGGTCGGCATCCTCGCGGCTCACGGCATCGACGAGGTCCTGCCGCAGCTCGCGGTCGCGCTCGCCGGATCCGCGCTCTTCGCGCTCCTCACGGGCGCGATCTCGCTCAGGACGAAGGGGGTCTATTTCATCATGATCACCCTCGCCTTCGGCCAGATGCTCTACTTCCTCGTCGTCTCGCTTTCCGCCTATGGGGGCGACGACGGCATGACGCTCGCGTCGAAGAGCACGGTGTTCGGCTCGAACGCGCTCGACGACGACCACGTGTTCCACTACGTCGCGCTCGGCTGCCTTCTCGGGGCCTACCTGATCTGCCGCTCGGTCGTCGCATCCCGCTTCGGCCGCGTCCTGCGCGGCACCCGGGAGAACCCGGTCCGCATGCAGGCCATGGGCTTCGATCCTCTCGCCTTCCAGCTCGGCGCCTATGTGATCGCCGGCGTCCTGTGCGGGATGTCCGGGTTCCTTCTCGCCAACCAGACCGAGTTCGTCAGCCCGGCCTTCATGACCTGGCAGCGCTCGGGCGAGCTCATCTTCATGGTGGTCCTCGGCGGGCTCGGCACGCTTCACGGGGCCATCGCGGGCGCCGCCGCCTTCATCATCCTCGAGGAGCTTGCTGTCGCGGGTGACGGAGCACTGGAAGATGATCTTCGGGCCGATGCTCGTCCTGGTCGCCCTGTTCGCGCGTGGCGGCATCATGAGCCTCCTCGGCGGAGGCCGCCGTGAGTGACTGCGGTGAGTGACGGCCATGGCTGAGGCGATCCTGAGGCTCGAATCCCTGAACAAGGCCTACGGCGCCTTGAGGGTGACCGACGACGTCACGCTCGAAGTGGAGCGTGGGGAACTCCATGCGGTCATCGGGCCGAACGGCGCAGGCAAGACGACGCTGATCCACGAGATCTCGGGCCTGGTGCGGCCCGATTCCGGCCGGATCGTCTTCGACGGGCAGGACGTTTCCGGGTTGTCCTTTCAGGCTCGGGTCCGGCGGGGCCTCGCCCGATCGTTCCAGATCACCTCCATCCTGCCCGGCTTCTCGGTCCTCGAGAACGTGGCGCTGGCCGTGCAGGCGCGCTCCGGGACGAGCTTCCGGTTCTTCGGCAAGGCGTCGGCCGAGCCCGCCCTCAACGAGGCCTCTCTCGACTGTCTTGCGGCGGTGGGTCTGCGCGGCCGGGCGCCCATGCTCGCCGGGCGATTGTCGCACGGCGAGAAGCGGCAGCTCGAGATCGCGCTGGCCCTCGCGACGGAGCCCAGGCTTCTCCTGCTCGACGAACCCTTGGCCGGGACGGGACACGAGGAGGGAGCGCGCCTCGTCGAGATGATGAAGTCGTTGAAGGGCCGCTACACGATCGTGCTCATCGAGCACGACATGGACGCCGTCTTCCGCCTGGCGGACCGCGTCAGCGTTCTCGTCTACGGGCGCATCATCGCCACCGGCCCGCCCGCCGCGATCCGAGCCAATCCGGAGGTCCGCGCCGCCTATCTGGGCGAGGAGGCGGCCTGATGCTGAGCGTGTCGAAGCTCCAGACGGCCTATGGGGACAGCCAGGTCCTGTTCGACATCTCGTTCGAGGTGGCGGCCGGGGAAGTAGTCACGCTGCTCGGCCGGAACGGCATGGGCAAGACGACGACGATCAACTCCGTCATGGGGCTCGTCCGGTCCAAGGCCGGAACGGTCGCCTTCGAAGGGCGGGCTCTGCGCGGCCTGCCACCGTACCGGGTGGCCCAATGCGGGATCGGGCTCGTGCCGGAGGGCCGGCAGGTCTTCCCGACCCTGACCGTGACGGAGAATCTCGTCGCGACCGCGGCGACTCGGTTCGGCCGGCCGCGATGGACGCTGGACCGGGTTTTCGAGCTGTTCCCGCGACTGAAGGAGCGGGGACGACACCTCGGCTCGCAGCTCTCGGGGGGCGAGCAGCAGATGCTGGCGATCGGGCGCGCGCTGATGACGAATCCGAAGCTTCTCATCCTCGACGAGGCGACCGAGGGGCTGGCGCCGCTCATCCGCGCCGAGATCTGGAGCTGCCTGCGGGCCCTCAGGAGCGAGCGTCAGGCAATTCTGGTGATCGACAAGAACGTCGATGCGCTTCTTGCTCTCGCCGACCGCCATGTGGTGATCGAGAAGGGGCGGGTGGCCTGGCAGGGCACGGGCGCGGAACTCGCCGCCGACCCCGGCATCAAGGAGCGCTTCCTCCACGTGTGAGGGCCGCCCCGCACCCCTCGCCGACAATCGCTGGACGGAGCGTGGCTCCACCCTGTCGTCCCCGGCGCTGCGCGCCGCCGGGGACGACACCGAAGCTTCGCATGGGCGGCCGTCCTTCTTCGAAGCGTAGCGAAGATCCGCGGATCGGGTGCAGAATGGGGGCGCCCTTGCCGGACGGGCATGCTGGCCCAGTTTTCCCGTTCCGGTGCGCGTCGCGAGAGGAGAGATGCAATGGTCAGGTTTCCATGGATCGCATTCGGTCTTGCTCTCGCGGCCCTGATCGTCCCCGCGGCCGCCGGAGACCAGATGGAGGTCGATCTCGCCCTCGTGCTGGCGGTCGACGTCTCCAGGTCCATGGATCCCGAGGAGCAGGAACTGCAGCGGGAGGGCTTCGTCGAGGCGTTCCGCTCTTCGCTCGTCCACGACGCGATCCGCAAAGGAATGCTCGGCCGCATCACCGTGACCTACGTGGAATGGTCTGGCGAGACGGACCAGAAGGTGGTCGTGCCCTGGACCGTGGTCGAGGGCGCCGAAGGAGCCCTCGAATTCGCCGACCGGCTCGCCCGCGCGCCCATGGGGCGCATCTGGCGCACCTCGATCTCGGGCGCCATCGACTTCAGCGTCAAGCTTCTCGGAACGAGCGGCGTCGAGGCCACGCGGCGCGTCATCGACATCTCCGGCGACGGGCCGAACAGCAGCGGCCGGATGGTCGATCAGGCCCGGGACGAGGCGGTGACGAACGGCATCACCATCAACGGCCTGCCGATCATGCTGAAGCGCCCGAGCGGCTTCGGCGACATGGAGAATCTCGATCTCTACTACCGCGATTGCGTGATCGGGGGAGCCGGCGCATTCCTGGTGCCGGTTCACGAGCGCCAGCATTTCGCGGACGCCATCAAGACGAAGATCATCCGCGAGATCGCGGGCGGCGAGCCCAAGGCCAGCGTCCAGCCGGCCCAGGCCGCTCAACCTTTCGACTGCTCGTCCCGGGTCAATTCGGGCTGGGATCCTCGGCGAAACTGACGATTCGCGCAAAAAACGCTCATTGGCGAAATGACGAAACAATTCCGCAACAAGCCGGTAACACAAGTCTGCCAAACCGGTTCGGAATCGTTCGAAGCCGATGGAGTCGGAGCCATGGCCGGGACAAGAGACGGGGAATCGAGGCGGGCTGGCATCGTGGCGACGATCGCGATCATCTGCGTCGTCGGCGCCCTTTACGCACCCCTGATCCTGAACTGAGGGTCCACCTTTCCGGCGTCGGCCGTGGGCATGACCCCTCCGGCCCCCGAGCGTCGGACGTTGGAGCCAGCGCGGCCCCTTCCCAAGTATAGAACGCAATGGAACGCGGCCCGCGACAGCTTTCGAGGGTCGCGATCTTACCGTCACACGCGTTTCATCGTATGCTCCCCAAGCATCTCCACGGCGTGGAGAAGGCAATGCGAGTTCGTTTCGCGGGCAAGGATCGGGCGTGACGGCAAGCGCTTTTCTGGACGTGAGCGGCGTCGACGTGAGCTACGGGCGGACCTCGGTGCTCCGGGACATCCATCTTCAGATCCGGCAGGGGGAATTCGTGGCGCTCCTCGGCTCCTCGGGCTGCGGCAAGACCACCCTCCTTCGCACCATCGCGGGATTCATGAAGCCGGAGCGGGGCCGCATCCAGGTGGCCGGCCGCGACATCACGGACCTCGCTCCCGACAAGCGGGGAATGGCGCTGGTCTTCCAGTCCTACGCCCTGTGGCCGCACATGAACGTGCGCCAGAACATCGGCTACGGCCTCAAGGTCCGCCGCCAGCCCCGCACGGCCATTCATGCCAAGGTCGACGAAATCTTGAATTTGCTCGGCCTCGACGGTTTCGCGGAGCGTCCCGTGACGGCCCTCTCGGGCGGTCAGCGGCAACGGGTGGCGCTCGGGCGGGCGCTTGCGGTCAGTCCGCAAATCCTGCTCCTCGACGAGCCCCTCTCCAATCTCGACGCGCGGATCCGGGTCACGGTGCGGCATGAGATCCGGGCTCTGCAGAAACGTCTCGGCATCACCGCCGTCCACGTGACGCACGATCAGGAGGAGGCCATGGTGATGGCGGACCGGATCGTCATCCTCAACAGGGGGCTCATCGAACAGGCGGGACCTCCCGAGGAGATCTACCATCGCCCGGCGAGCCCCTTCGTGGCGACCTTCCTCGGCGCCGACAACGTGGTCGGGCTCGATGCCCGGCAGACCGCGGAGGGAACCGCTCTCGAAGGCACACCGCTCGCCCGGCCGGCCCTCCTCCCGGGCTCGGGCGCGGCGCCCGTGGACGGCCCCGTTCACGCGCATTTCCGGGGCGAGTCGGCCGACATCGTGGCTCCGGATGCGGCCGCGGCGGGACCCGGCATCGATCTTGAGGGGATCGTGCGCCATGCCTCCTATCCGGGCGGCACCTGGCGCCATGCGATCGCCGTCGGGGCCGAGGAAATCCTCGTCGATTCGAAGGTCCGGCACGCGCCCGGAGCGGCCGTTCTCGTCCGCGTGCCGGCGGAATCGCTCTTTGTCTTTCCCGTGTCACAGGCGGGACATCAACTCCGGCAGACCGGTCCCGCGGCTGCTTGAGCATGGGCCGCGCAAGACGGCTCGATCACAGGACTTACGGAGAACGCCCATGAAACCCCACTTCCTCGCCGCTGCGCTGACGGCAGGCCTGATCGCCTCGACCGCCGCCCACGCGCAGACCACGCTCAACGTCGCCACCGCAGGCGACCAGAACATGGTCGACTACATCAACGACTATCTCGGACCCCTGTTCGAGAAGCAGAACCCCGGCGTGAAAGTCCGCGCGCTCGGCACGGGTCCCGGCGATGCCGGGTCGCAGAAGATCTTCGAGCGCCTCGACGCGCAGGCGAAATCCGGCGCCGCCGCCTGGGACGTGGACGTGGCCGTCGTGCACCAGAAGATCAGCGGCAAGCTCGTGGCCGACAAGCTCCTCGCCAGCTACCGCGACGCGATCGAGACCGGCAAGCTGGTCACGAACGACAATGCGAAGGCCGCCCTCGGCACGCCGGTCGAAGGCTACGTCATGCCGATGTTCAACAGCCAGACGGCGGTCGCCTACAACCCCGACGTCGTGAAGAGCCCGCCCTCGACCTACGACGAACTCGTCGAATGGACGAAGAAGAACCCGAAGCAGTTCGGATACAACGGCATCAAGGGCGGCATGTCGGGCGTGAGCTTCGTCGTGGGCTGGATGTACGCCTACGGTCCCGATGCGAAGAAGCTCGAGAACGGTCCCTTCGATCCCGAACTCACCAAGTCGAAGGGCTGGACCGACGCCATGAGCAGGCTGAAGGAGTTCAACAGGAACGTCACCTTCACGCCCGGCAACGCCGGCACCCTCGACATGCTCAACCGCGGCGAGATCGCCATGGGGCCGGTCTGGGTGGACATGTTCTATACCTGGAAAGCCGAAGGGCGCCTCAACCCGGCCCTGAAGCTGAAGCTCGTCGGCCCCGGCATGCCCGGCCAGCCCATGTACTACGTGGTGCCGGCGAAAGCCGCGCAGCCGGATCTCGCCAAGAAGTTCGTCGCCCTCGCCACGAGCCCGGCGGTTCAGGCCGACGGGATCGTGAAGCGGTTCAGCTGGTATCCGGGGATCGACGCCAAGCACGTCCAGGCGCAGCTCGACGCCGCCACCTGGCAGAAGCTGTTCACGGACGTGACGCCGGAAGACCTCTCCTCGAAGGGCAGACCCTTCCCGGTCGGTCCGTATTTCGACGCGATCCTCGAATCCTACGAGCGTCAGGCCACGAACTGACGGCCCGTCCAGAGCCGCCGCCCCGCGCGGCGGCTCCAATCTCTTCAGGCCTCTCGAAGTCATGTCGGCGCGCGCGCTCTCCCCGTCCGTCCTCGGTCTCGCCCTCGTCGCGCCCGCTCTCGCGACGGTGGCGCTCTTCTTCCTTTATCCGCTCGTCTATTCCTTCGTGAGCGCGTTCGAGGCGCCTGACGGGTGGGGGCTCGGCAATTTCCGCAAGGCCGTCGAGCTGTACCGGAACGATATCGTCTTCACGGTGCTGATCGTGGGGCTGTCGACGATCCTCGTCGGTTTTGCGTCGATCGCCATCGGGGGCTATCTCACGCTCGGCGAGAATCCGCGGGCCGTCGCGGTCCTGAAGTGGCTCTACCGCTGGCCGCTCTTCATTCCCTTCGTCGTGGCGGGCCAGCTCATGCGCACGTTCCTGGCGAAGAACGGCATGCTCAACAACGGCCTCGTCGCCTCCGGGCTCCTCACGCCGGCCGACACGGTGAGCTTCCTCGACTGGCGCGGCATCGTCATCACCTTCGTGTGGAAGCAGACGCCCTTCGTCGCGCTCCTCGTCGCCGGCGCCATGGCGTCCCTCGACCGCAGCATGTTCGAGGCCGCGCGGAATCTCGGCGCCTCGCGCTTCCGCATCCTGTGGGAGATCGTGGTGCCGCAGGTGAAGGCAAGCCTCACGGTCGGGCTCACCTTGAGCTTCGTGACCATGATGTCGGTCCTGTCCGTCCCGCTCATGATCAATGCGCAGACGCCCACGACGATCACCGCCAACATGGCCTTCCGCATCAATGCCTATGGCGATTACGGCGTGGCGAATGCGCTCGGCGTCATTTCGATCCTTCTCACCAGCCTGGTCGCCTGGCTGTACCTGCGGCAGGCCTCGCGGGACAAGGCCCACGACGTGTCATGAGCGCGGGCAGCATCACGGCAGCCGGCGCTTCGGCCGGCGCACCGCTTCGCGCGATCGCCGACGCGGCGCGGCGCATCGCCGGACCGCTCTGGCGCGGGCTCGTGCTCGGCCTCCTCGCCTTCGCGATCTTCGGGCCGATCCTCAACATGCTGCTCTGGACCGTCACGGAGCGCTGGTTCTTCCCGAACAAGCTGCCGTCGGCCTATGGCTTCACCTATTGGGGCCGGGTCTTCTCGCCTCGCGGCAACGCGATCGAATCGCTCGTCAACAGCGTGAGCATCGCGCTCGGCGTCGTCGTCCTGTCGCTCGCCCTCGCGGTCCCGGCAGGCTACGCGCTCGCGCGGCTGAAGCTGCCGGCCCGCAGCTTCATCCTTTTGATGTTCCTCGTGCCGCAGGCCTTTCCGAACCTGCCCGTCTACATGAACATCGCCCGGCTCTTCTACGAGGTCGGCCTCAACGGCACCTTCACGGGCGTCGTCCTCGTCCATACGGTGCACGGCCTCGTCTATGCCATCTGGATCGCGACCGCCGCCTTCGCGTCCATCGATGCGAGCCTGGAGGAGGCGGCGCGCAGCGCCGGCGCCGGACCCTTGCGCACCTTCCGCGACATCACGTTGCCGCTGGCCATGCCGGGGCTCATGGCGAGCGCCGTCTTCGTGTTCCTGGAATCCCTCGACGAGTTCACGGCGACGTTCTTCGTGGGCGCGCCGGTGGTGAACACGCTGCCGCTGCTCCTCTATACGGCGAGCGCCGGCGGCAATTACCAGATCGCCTCGATCACGGCGCTCATCCTGCTCGTGCCGTCGATCGGCTTCATGCTCCTGGTGGAGCGGTTCCTCCGGGCCGACGTGCTCGCCAAGGTGGGTCGCTAGAGCATCGGATGGATCCCGAAAGTGGAATTCCACTTTCGGGATCCATCCGATGCTCACCTTCTGAATCCAGCGCATCGTTCGGCGCGGAAAACCGCATCCACTTTTCCCCACGGTGCGCGAGCCTTGTTTCGTCCCGGGAGGCGGTCTCCTGACCGGCCTCTGCCCTCTGCCGTTCGACTCGGGGTTGGGAGGCGAGTCCTCGGCGGAACCTAAGTTAACCTATGATAGTTCTCCGACAAGGCGCACGTTTATCCCCAGCTCAGAGGGCTCTTTGCCATGCACCGGTTCCACCTTGGTCAGGAAGTGCGGCTCGTGAGGTCCGCAAGCGCCAATGCCGCGGAGGCTTTTCTGGATCTCGTCACTTCGGTCGATTCCCGCCGCGCCAATGAGATCTGGGAAGTGACGCGGCTCCTGCCGCCGGACGGGTGCGGATCGCAATACCACATCAAGGCGACGGAGGACGGATCGGAACGCCTGGTCCGCGAATCCCAACTCCAGAGCGCGCACCCGGAGCGGAACGACCCTCCGTCCGATCGGGATTAGGGCCCCCTGCCCGACGATGCGCTACCGTTTCTCGGTGGTGATGTTGAGATAAGTCGGCGTGAACTCGCCGTCGTTCATGGCGAGTTCAATGGCGCACACACAGCATCGCGACAGTCCGATCCATCGCGGGACATCGCGTATGACAGCTCGATCCAAGCTCAGGAACACGCTGCTGGCCCTCTCGGGAGCGATCCTTTTCGGCTCGCTCGCTCAGGCGGGGCCGGCGGAGGCCGGGCATCGGGACGGGTGGGGCGGCTACGGCCGGCACGTGGTCGTCCATCGGCATGAAATCCGCCGGCCGGTGGTCCGCCGCGTCGTCGTGGTCGAGCGGCCCCTCTATTCGCGTTGGCACCGTGGCTACGGCTGGCGTCATCGCTCAGGTTATCGGCCGGGCTGGCACCGTCCCTGGCGCGACCGCCCGCGCTGCTGGCTCCCTGAGCGCCATCTCTGCCGCTGACTCCCGGGAGGGGCGGGGGACCTTACGCCCCGGCGGCGAGCCGGGGCGTCCTATCGCCGGGATGTCCGCAGGCACTGAAGGCCGGCGGTCATAAAACCCTTCATCCGAAGGACTCTATTCGGCGGCGAAGCAATAGAGCAGGCCGGCTCCGCCGGTCCCCCTCAGGGCCTCCTGACTGCATCCTCCCCTGGACGCGTGCGACGAGTTCCAGGACTTGGCGGCGGGTGAATCGTCCGTGCCCATGCGGTCGTGGTGACCGAGCATCGCCGCACCCTCGGTACCGCCCCTGGTCCAGTTGCCGCATGTCATATCCTGATCTCCTCTGAATGCCGTGCCGTCGGGCTGCGACCCCGTGAGAATGTCATGGACGTTCGGCGAGTCCCCCCGCCCCTTCACGATCTCACCCTTCTCCGTCAGGGCCGTCTGCTTGGACAGGGTGTTGGTCCCGTGCAGTTCGGTCACGTCCCTGGCGATCACGTCTCCCTTGGCGTTCTGCCACGGGCCGCGTCCGATGCGGTCGCGCGCATTGACGGCGGTCGAGCCGCCCGCGGCCTGCGTCGACAGATAGGCGCGCCAGGTCCGGCTCCCCGCGCCTGCGGCCTGGGCAAGCCGTTGGCAATGCTGGTCCGCTCCTTCCAGGCCCCCGAGATCCGCTCCCTTTCCCGAGCCGACGCTGGTCACGAAGAAGGTCATGTTGCTCGGCTGCGCATGCGCGGCGACGCCGGCGAGCCCCACTAGAATGGCCGAGCCGAGGAAGGCGGCCGATCGCGAGACGTTCATCGTTTTCCTCCCTGTTGGATCCTTCGTCCAGCTGCAGGGACCGGACGAAGACCTTGAAAATTAGCAGAATTAACCTGCTCGCCTGTTCACGGTGACGTGCGCGGCGGCCAATCGCCGGGCCGCGTCGAAGCTCGGGCGCACCGAGCGGCTTCCTTGGCGGCCCGCCGGGCGGCTAATAGAGTGCCGGAGAGCGGTGGTCCCCCGCCCGCGGGCCGAGCGCAATCGAGCGAGGAGATGTTCGAGTTGACGGTCCTCGCGCCTGCCCCACGTGGTTCCCTGCAAGACGGCCAGGCGATCCGCTTGTCCCGAGACGTGAGAATGCCGATGACCATCCATCCCAAGAACTTCATCGCCGGCGAATGGGTCGGAGCGCAGAACGCCGCCCCGGACCTGAACCCGTCCAACACCAACGACATCGTGGGCGAGTTCCCGCGGGGCTCACGGGCCGACGCGGAGCGGGCCATCGCGGCGGCGAAGGACGCGTTCCCGGCCTGGTCGCGATCGACGCCCCAGGAGCGGCACGACGTCCTCAAGCGCATCGGCGACGAGATTCTCGCCCGCAAGGACGAACTCGGACGGCTCCTCTCCCGGGAGGAGGGCAAGACGCTCGCCGAGGGCATCGGCGAGACGGTGCGCGCCGGCCAGATCTTCCTCTTCTTCTCCGGCGAGACCCTGCGCATGGCGGGCGACAAGCTCGCTTCGGTGCGGCCGGGCATCGACGTGGAGGTGACCCGCGAGCCAGTCGGGGTCGTCGGCCTCATCACCCCCTGGAACTTCCCGATCGCCATCCCGGCCTGGAAGATCGCGCCCGCCTTGGCATACGGCAATTGCGTGGTGTTCAAGCCGGCCGATCTCGTGCCGGCCACAGCCCATGCCCTCAGCGAGATCATCGTCCGTGCCGGCCTTCCGAAAGGGGTGTTCAACCTCGTGATGGGCCGGGGCTCGGAGGTCGGGCAGGCGCTGCTCGAGCACAGGGACGTCAATGCGATCTCGTTCACGGGCTCGGTGCAGACGGGCCGCCGGGTGGCGGCGGCCTGCGTGGCATCCGATCCGATGAAGAAGGTGCAGCTCGAGATGGGCGGCAAGAACCCGCTCGTGGTGCTCGACGATGCGGATCTGAAGACGGCGGTCGAATGCGCCGTGAACGGAGCCTTCTACTCGACGGGGCAGCGCTGCACGGCCTCGTCCCGCATCATCGTGACGGAAGGCATTCACGACCGTTTCGTGCAGGCGGTCTCCGAACGGATGCGCGGCCTCGTCGTCGACGACGCCTTGAAGTCCGGCACGCAGATCGGCCCGGTGGTCGATCAGAGCCAGCTCGACCAGGACCTCTCCTATATCCGGATCGGCCAGGAGGAAGGGGCCAAGCTCGCCGCCGGCGGCGAACTGCTCGACCGCGATGCGCCCGGCTTCTACCTGGCGCCGGCCCTGTTCACGGAAGCGGACAACCGGATGCGGATCGCACGGGAAGAGATCTTTGGACCGGTAGCGACGGTCATCCGGGTCAAGGACTACGACGAGGCGCTGGACGTGGCGAACGACACCCCGTTCGGCCTGTCCTCGGGCATCTGCACGACGAGCCTGAAACATGCCTCCCATTTCAAGCGCAACGCCGAGGCCGGGATGGTCATGGTGAACGTGCCGACAGCAGGCGTGGACTACCACGTGCCCTTCGGCGGCCGCAAAGGCTCGAGCTACGGCCCGCGCGAGCAGGGGCGCTATGCGCAGGAGTTCTACACGACGGTGAAGACCGCCTATACGTTCGACATGAACGAACCCTACGTGCCGAAATCGAAGGCGAGCGAGTAGGGGAACTCTCGCCGAATGGGGCCCGGGCCGCCGGACGCCCCTTTCACAGCCTCAGCCCGTCTGATCGACCTTCTTCACGGACGACGGATGCAACTGAGAATTCAGTTTTCGATGACACGCGTCGCGGAAGTTGATATCGTCAGTGGCGTCTCGTCGGCCACCCTTGATTAGCTTCGCCCGTGGCACGGAGACGACGCTTGCTCGGGTCGACCCAAATCGAGACGAGTCGCTCGCACCGAGGTTCCGGTCGTAAGGAGATCGGCGAACGCAGGTTGGAGGGCATCATGAACAAAGATGCGACACCACGGCGGTCAGGAGTGCACAAATTGTTGCTGCACGGTATCGGCTACCTCTTCTGTGGCGTAGCCGCCGGATCCACGGCGCACGCACAGGATCTCGGGGCACTCGAGCAGGCCATGATACAGGCAGGGTATCACCTCTACAATCCACCTCGCACCAATTGGGGCCCCGGTTTTGTATTCTCGGGAGATGTCAACAACGGGCGCATCATCAACGTTCAGGAAATCTGCCCGAACCTGTACGTCGACTTGGAGGCACCTACAGGCGCGACGGTCGTCCTGCCCGACTTCAAGGCGGAAGACAAATTCACGTTCCGACTTGCGTTGGATTTCCTAAAGAGACTGGTTGGGGCGGATAACAGCGCCAAGCTTGAGCTTGTCCGCCTCGAACATGAACGCAAGGTCGAGGTTCAATGGCAGGACGTGCGCGAATTCGCCTACTCGAAGGTCGATCAATGGCTGAAGTCCGGTGAACCTCGTCCGGTCGAGCAACGCTGCCGTTCCGCAATTGATGACCTGAGGGCAAAGGGTCGCTTCAAGGACCGCGTGTACGTCATAGCTCGAGCCGTGGCCCCTGAGGTTTTGACGTTTGACTTTGCGCGTTCCACCGCCGGGGAAGTTGGCGCAAACGCAACTCTCGGGCAGGCGTTGGAGGCGGCAGCACAAGGCCGTGCCGAAGTCCACAACAACACTGAACTTCGGGTCAAGCAACGCCTGTTCGTAGGATACGCTGCTCCGATCAAACTTGAGGAATGGCTACCCACCGGCCTCGTTTCGGGTGGGATCGTCGGCGTCCGTGGAACCCCGGCGGACCTGCTGATCGAAGAGCCGCAGCAATGAGATTGGACAACCGCCAGTTTGGATTCCTGTTGGCGCTTGCCGTGCCTACGCGGCGGAGATAGATGGCGCCATCCCTCTCCCGGCGGGAGAAGGATGGCGTTCTTCGTGTGTGGATCACCGGTCGGGCGCGACCATCGCCCAGGTGACGCCGAAGGGATCGCGGAGCTGGCCGTAGCGATCACCCCAGAACATGACCTGCAACGGCAGCACGATCTCGGCTCCCGCCGCGATGGCGCGCTCCCACCAGGCGTCGATGTCGTCGACCATGAGGTGGAGGGTGAAGCTCTGCGGCTCCTTGAGCGGATGCCCGTGCTCCGGATAGGGATCGCTCAGCATCACCGAACCGCCGTTGACGTGGAGGTGGATGTGCATCGTTCGCCCCTGCTCGTCGACCGGATGGCGAAAGACCTCCTTGGCTCCGAAGGCCCGGCCGTAGAACGCCGCAGCCTTCGCGGCCCCCTCGACGGTCAGATACGGCACCACGCCTCCAAGCACCTGCGGCGCGGCCGCCGGCCCGGCGTCCTGGCGAAGGTCTGCGTCGGCACTTGCGCTCATGTCGGTTCTCTCCCGCTGCTGTGTGGACGGTCCGCGTCGCGCGGCTTCCCCAAGGACCGTCGACGACCTCCCGAACCGACATGGCGGCTCGGGTATTTCGATGTCAGCCGATGGTGCGGGCCCTGCCGGCCCGGCCGTCTTTCATGAGCCGGTCGAGGTGCTGCCTGATGTGAGCGGCCTCCGCGGCGGTGTTGGCGAGCGCGATGGCCCGGTCGAAGGCGACGCGGGCCTCCTCCGCGCGGCCGAGCTGCGACAGGAAGGCGCCCTTCACGCCGAAGAAGTGGAAATACCCGGAGAGCCGCGGCTCCAGAGGCTCGATCAGGGCGAGCGCCGCCGCCGGACCCTGGACCTTGGCGAGAGCGACCGCGCGGTTGAGCGTGACGACGGGCGAGGGCGCGAGCCGCTCCAGGGTCGCATAGAGCCTGTCGATCTGCGCCCAATCGGTCTCCTCGGGCGTTCTGGCCCTGGCGTGGAGGGCGGCGATTGCGGCCTGCACCTGGTACGGCCCCGTCTGCCGGTGGCGCATGGCCTTGTCGATGAGGGCAAGGCCCTCGGCGATCATCCTCGGGTTCCAGAGCTTGCGGTCCTGATCCTCCAGGAGAACGATGCCGCCGTTCCGGTCGTAGCGGGCCGCTCTTCGCGCGTGCTGCAGGAGAAGGAGCGCCGTCAGCCCCATGATCTCGGGCTCCGTCGGGAAGAGCCGCAGCAGGAGCCGCGCGAGGCGGATCGCCTCGTCGCAGAGCGGCGCGCGCGCGTCGGCCTCGCCGGCTCCGGCGGAGTAGCCCTCGTTGAAGACGAGGTAGATCATCGCCGCGACGACGCCCAGCCGCTCGGCCCTCTCCACGGCGCCCGGCACCTCGAACGGCACGTCGTCCTGCGCGATGCGGCCCTTCGCCCGGGTGATCCGCTGTTCCATGGCGCTCTCGCCGACCAGGAAGGCGCGGGCGATCTGCTTCACGCCGAGGCCGCAGACGATGCGCAGGGCGAGGGCGATCTGCTGGGTCGCGGGCAAACCCGGGTGGCAGCAGATGAAGAGGAGGCGCAGGACGTCGTCGCGGTACTGGGACGCGTCGAGGCGCTCGGCGAGCGCCGTCTCCCCGTCGTCGAGGTCGGATAGGATCTCCTCCGGCGGCAGGGGCTCCTGCTTCGCCCGGCGCCGCACCGCATCGATCGCGACGTTGCGCCCGACGAAGATGAGCCAGGCGAGAGGGTCCCGCGGCGGCCCCTTGTCGGGCCACGTCTTCAGCGCTTTGAGGCAGGCCTCCTGGAACGCCTCCTCGGCCGTGTCGAAGTCGCGGAAATACCGCAGCAGCGCGCCCACGGCCTGTGGCCGCGCGGAGGTCAATGCGGCGTCGATCCAAGCGATGTCCATTTTGCCGCGCCGTTCCCGATGTTCGAGGAGCCGATGGGTCTCAGCTCGAAGGTTCCCGTGGACGTGCTGGCCCGAGCGAGCTCCTGCGCGAGTTCGATGGCCTCGTCGAGAGATGAGCACTCGACCACGCAGAAGCCAAGAAGCTGCTCCCTCGTCGGTTCGCAGGGGCCGTCGATCACCGCGAGTTCGAGGCCCTTGCGGATCGTCGTTGCCGCCGTCGTCGGCAACAATTGCGCGACGGGCCCGAGCCGACGCTCCTCGGTCAGCCGCCCGAACAAGGTTCCGAGGCTCGCCGCGACGGCATCGTCCTCCTCCCTGGTCCTGGCGCACACGTCGTCTTCCGAGGCGTAGCCGAGAATGGCGTACAGCATGGGATATCCTATGCGTCCAGGACGAACTCGCGTCCGTCTTCCCGACACCCTCCTTGAAAAAACGCGTATCGGTGTCCTGCCGGCAAGCCGATGAGGCCCGATGCCGGCGTCACGGCGCCTTCTCGATATCGGACCGGATCACCTTGAGCCGCGACAGCGTTGCGGCCGCGAGGTCCACGAAGGCGCGGACCCGCGCCGCCGCATGCCGGTTGCTGGGAACGACGATCTGCACCGGCGAGGGGGGCGGTTCGAATTCGCGCAGGATCCGGACGAGCCGGCCGGCCCGGATCTCGTCCGCGACCTGATACGAGAAGGCCCGGCCGATCCCGCGGCCTTCCCCGACGGCCAGGAGCATCGCGTCGATCTCGTTCACGGCGAGGCACGGCTGGAGCCGCACGACCCTGTCCGACGGCGCGGCACCGCGAAAACGCCACTCGGGCTTCTGCGGCCGGCCGAAGACGTAGATCAGGTCGTGGTTCAGCAGATCCTTCGGATGCTTCGGCAGGCCGCGGCGGGCCACGTAGGCGGGGCTCGCGATCAAGAGGCGCCGCACCTCGCCGACCCGGCGTGCCACGAGACCGGAGCCGGTCAGCGTCCCGATACGGATGCCGACGTCGAGTTCTTCATCGACGAGGTCGAGGTTCCGGTCGTCCAGGATCAGCTCGACCCGCATGCCGGGATGGGCTTCGAGGTACCGCGTCACGATGGGCGTGACATGCCGTCGCCCGAAGACCAGCGGCGCCGTGATCCGGATGGCGCCGCGAAGCGCTCCGCCGCCCGATATGTCCCGGGCCGCGTCGTCGTAATCGGCCAGGATGCGCCGGGCCTGTTCGGCGAAGCGCCTGCCTTCTTCGGTCGCGGCGAGACGGCGCGTCGTCCGCTCGACCAGGCGGACTCCCACGCGCGCCTCGAGTGCGTTCAGCGCCCGCGTGACGGCCGGCGGCGAGCGTCGCAACTTCCGCCCCGCGCTCGCCAGGCTGCCGGATTCGAGAACCGTCACGAAGACGGTGAGCTCGTCGAGGCGGTCCATCGCTGCTGATCATTCCTCGAAGTGGAAGACTGCTTTCCACTATAGCGGTATTCAAGCGAGATGGAGCAAGAGCTAAATTCCTCCCCGACGCGACCAGTCGAGGCGATCCGATGACCGAAACGAAACCCCGCATCAAGGTGCACGGGACCCCCTTGTCCGGCCACACCCACCGGGTGGAGCTGTTGCTCAGGATGCTCGGGATCGCGTTCGAGTCGGTGCCGGCACCCGCCCCCGTCCGGCGTTCTGCGGCCTTCCGCGCCCTCAACCCGTTCCAGCAGATCCCCGTGCTCCAGGACGGCGATCTCGTTCTGACCGACAGCAACGCGATTCTGGTCTATCTGGCGAAGACGTACGACCGCGGGGGGCGCTGGCTGCCGGAGGAGCCGGTTGCGGCGGCACACGTTCAGCGCTGGCTCTCGATCGCCGCCGGCGAAGTGAAGTACGGGCCGGCGACGGCCCGCATGGCCCTGCAGTGGAACATGGCGGGCGACCCCGTGCGGGCGAAGGAGATCGCGGAAGAGCTCTTCCGATTCATGGACGAGCATCTGCGGCAGCGGACGTTCCTTGCCGCCGACCACGCCACGGTCGCCGATCTCGCCTGCTATTCGTACATCGCCCATGCGGAGGAGGGTGCGGTCGCGCTCGACCCCTATCCGGCGCTCTGCGCCTGGCTCCGCCGCGTCGAATCGCTGCCGAATTTCGCGCCCATGCCCCGTTCGCCCATCCCCGCAACAGCGCCGGCGTAGGTGGGCGATGGACGACGCGAGCTCCCCTTTTCATTCCGGAGAGATCGAGGCGCAGGCGCGCGCGGGACTGGACACCCGCCCGCGCGGCGCCGGCATCCGGGATTTCATGCCGGACCAGCACCGCGAGTTCTTCGCGCTGCTCCCCTACATCTTCATCGCGACGCCGGATGACGAGGGCGTTCCGGTTCCCGCCATCCTCGAGGGACCCGCGGGTTTCGTCACCAGTCCCGATCCGCGGCTCCTGGACATCGCGCGTGGGCCGGACCCGGACGACCCGATCGCCAGGCACCTTCGCCCCGGAGCGCCGATCGGCCTCCTCGGGCTCGATCTCGGAACACGGCGGCGGAATCGCGCGAACGGCTCCCTTCTCCCGGCGGGCAACGGCGGCATGGCGATCGCCGTCGAGCAGAGTTTCGGGAACTGTCCGCAATACATCCAGGTGCGGGACGTCGAATGGGCGGCCGGCGTCCCATCGGGCTCGCCGCTCGAACGGCTCGCCCGGGTCGATGCGGGAGCCCGCGATCAGATCGCAGCGGCGGACACCTTCTTCGTGGCAAGCCGCAGTGCGTCACTCGCGGCGTCGGAGCGCGGCGGCGTCGACATTTCGCACCGGGGCGGACGTCCCGGATTCGTCCGCGTCGAGAACGACACGCTCACCATCCCCGACTTCCGCGGCAACCGCTACTTCAATACCCTCGGCAATCTCATCGCAGATCCCCGCGCAGCCCTTCTCTTCGTCGATTTCGACCGGGGCGATCTCCTGGTCGTGCAGGGTCGGACGGAGATTCTCTGGGACGGCGACAGCGAAGAGGTCCGGTCCTTCGTAGGGGCCGAGCGACTGTGGCGCCTTCACGTCACCGGGGGATGGCGCCGGCGCGGCGCGCTCCGTCTGCGGTGGCGGTTCCGCGAGTTTGCGCCGACCACCGAGAAGACCGGAAGCTGGCGGTAGCCGCGGCCGGCCGGCCGGGGGCGGTCACGTCGCGACGCTCCCCGGACGAAAAAGCGCGAGGGGACGGACTTCGTGAGCGCCCGGCGAGCCGCTGGCCTGGCCGAGTTCCCGCGCGACCTCGACGGCCTCCTCGAACGACGTGCAGTCGACCACGTAGAATCCGAGGAGTTGCTCCTTGGTCTCGGCGAACGGCCCATCGATGACGAGCGGTTCTCGTCCCTTGCGGACAGTCGTCGCCGCCGTCGTCGGCATAAGGCGCGCGACCGGCCCGAGGCGGCCCTGGCTGGCGAGCCTGCGCTGCACGGCGTCGAGGCCCGCCATGACGGCGTCGTCCTTCTCCTTGCTCCAGGAGCCGACGATCTCCTCGTTGTCGTAGCAGAGAATGGCATACAGCATGCGGAGCGTTCCCTGGCTCCCCCCGGGCGCACAGTTGCCGGGACATGCCCCAACGTCAAGCCAACGCCTGTCGTCTCGTCCGACAAGGGGACCGAACCTGAACGGTGCGCTCATCGCTTCTTAACTTTACGACCATCTATTCGGGGCCATTGGCCCGGACCGAGCGGCCTTTAACGTGAGTTGACAACCAGCGCGGGTAGGGTCGCCGGCCATGACCATCGCGCTCGTCACCGAGGCCGACCGCCTCCGCCACCTGAAGCACCTGCGGCTGGCCGAGCCGGCGACGCTGCCCGGCCTCGACCAGTCCTGCAACTTCGCGCGGCAGCTCTTTCGGGTGCCGGTCGCCCTGGTCACCGTGGTCGACGAGGCCGTCACATGGATCAAGGGCGTGTCCGGATCGCAGCCGACGGAGATGCCGCGCGAACTGGCCTTCTGCAGCCACGCGATCGGGGACGATCGGCCGCTCGTCGTCTCCGACCTGACCCGCGAGCCGCGCTTCGCGGGCAATCCGCTCGTGACCGGCGAGCCGCGATACCGGTTCTACGCCGGCGTGCCCTTGGCTCTCGAGCCGGGCCTCCACATCGGTACGCTCTGCATCCTGGACTACGTTCCCCGGGCCCTCGACGAGCATCAGATCGGGCTGCTGAAAGGCCTGGCGGAACTCACCTTGAGCGAGCTGCGCCTCCACCGCGCGAATTTCGCGCTCGAGAAGGGCGAGGAGCGGTTTCGGGCGCTGGTCGAGACGAGCCACTCCATCCTCTGGCGGTCCGCTCCGAACGGCGACGCCCTCGAAGTTTCCCTCGCAGGAGCCTTCGCGGAGCACGACCCGGGCGATCTCATGGGCGAATCCTGGGCCGACACCATTCACCCGGACGATCGGGACCGCGGCAAGGCCGCGTGGGCCCACGCCGTGGCGACCGGCACGCCGCTCGACGTGATGGAGCGCAAGCGCGCCTGCGACGGCACCTATCGCTGGGTGCGGGTGCGCGCCGTCCCCTTGCGGAATACGGACGGTTCGATCCGGGAATGGGTCGGGGCGACGGCCGACATCCACGAGCAGCGGGTCGCCGAACTCAATGTCCGCGAACGCGAGGAGCGGGTGCAGCTCGCGCTCAAGGCCGGACGGATGGTGGCCTGGGAGAAGGACCTCCGGACCGGCGCGATCACACGCTCCGACAGCTCCGTCGAACTGCTCGGGTTCCAATCGGGCCACGCTTCCGACGTGCTCGAACGGCTCGCTCCCGATGACCGCGATCGGGTGACCGCCGCCACGAACGGCGAGACCGCCGAGACCGTCGAGTTCCGTTATGAGCGGCCCGACGGCGAAGTGCTGTGGTTCGCCGCACGCGGCATGCAGGTCACGGAAGACCGTCACGGCAAGCGCCTGGTCGGCATCACCTTCGACATCACGAAACGACGGCGGGCGGAGGCGAAACTGCAGGCGAGCGAGCGCCGCTACCGCGCGCTCATCCAGGCCAGCTCGGCCATCATCTGGCGGGCGGACCCCGCGGGATCGATCCTGGAAACCTGGGGATGGAACGACTCGACCGGACAGGACCGCGAAGAGTCCATGGGAGGGGGCTGGCTCGAAGCCGTCCACCCGGACGACAGAAGGGAAGTCGCCGCGCAGTGGCATGATACCGTGACGATGGGGCAACCCAAGCCCGTGACGTTCCGGATCCGGCAGCGCGACGGGTCCTATCGGTGGGTCCAATCGCGGACGGTGGCGATTCGCGACGCGTCGGGCGAGGTCGACGAGTGGGTCGGGACCCTCACCGACATCACCGAGAAGAAAATCGCCGACGAGGCGATCCTGCAGAGCAAGGCGCTCTATCGTCTCCTGGCCGAGCATACGACCGACATGGTCGTGAAGGCGGACCTGACGGGCCGGCACGTCTACGTGTCCCCGGCCTCCCACGATCTCCTCAGCTACGGGCCCGAGGAACTGGTCGGGACACGACCGCAGGATCGCGCGCATCCGGACGATGCCGGCCGCGTGGCGAGACTGATCCGCGAGATCGGCGAAGGCAGGGTCGAGCGCGCCGCGAGCACGTACCGCCTCGCGCGCAAGGACGGCACATGGGTGTGGGTCGAAGCGACCTACCGGCTCGTGCGCGATGCGAACGACGCTCCGGCCGAGATCGTGAGCGCCACCCGCGACATCTCCGACCGCCAGCGCCAGACGGAGGAGCTGCGCGCGGCTAAGATCCTTGCCGAGCAGGCGAGCCAGGCCAAGAGCGACTTTCTGGCGACGATGAGCCACGAAATCAGAACGCCTCTGAACGGCGTGCTCGGGTACGCGGACCTCCTGCTGAACGACGATGCACTCGCGCAGGAGCAGCGACGGTACGTCGAGCGCATTCAGACGGCCGGGACGGCGCTGCTCACGGTCGTCAACGACGTCCTCGATTTCTCCAGGATCGAAGCCGGCCAGATCGAGCTGGAGCCCGTGGCGTTCTCACCGGGAGTGCTCCTCCAGAACGCCGTCTCCATCGTCAAGCCTTTGGCCGACGAGAGGGGCCTCGCCCTCGACGTCGCCATCGACCCGGTCCTGCCGGAGCACCTCGTCGGCGATCAGGACCGCCTGCAGCAGGTGCTGCTCAACCTGCTCAACAACGCCATCAAGTTCACGCCGGACGGCCGGATCGATCTCACGATCTCCGTCGAGAACTGCACCCCCCGGGAGTGCACGTTGCGCGCCGAGGTCGCCGATACCGGCATCGGCATCGCCCAGGACAAGCAAGGCCGCCTGTTCCAGCAGTTCAGCCAGGTGGATGGCTCCATCCGGAGACAGTACGGAGGAACGGGCCTCGGACTCGCGATCTCCCGCAGACTCGTCGAATTGATGGGCGGCAGGATCGGCGTGACGAGCGCTCTGGGCCAGGGCGCCCGCTTCTGGTTCTCTGTGACGTTGCCGCGCGCAGAGCAGAGCCAAGCCGATCCGGCGCCGACGCAGCCTTCTTGTGGGCCCGGACGGTCCGCGCGGATCCTGCTGGTGGAAGACAACGAGATCAATCAGGAGATCGCCCGAACGCTCCTCGGGGCCGCCGGCCATCAGGTCGACTTGGCGCCGGACGGTGCGGTGGCGATCAAGTCGGTTCAGTCTCACGCCTACGACCTCGTGCTGATGGACGTGCAGATGCCCGTGATGGACGGCATCACCGCGGCGAAGCACATTCGGATGCTCGAAGGAGGAGAGCGCTACCTCCCGATCATCGCCCTGACGGCCAACGTCCTCCCGCAGCAGGTCCGCGCCTTCACGGAGGCCGGTATGGACGACCATATCGCAAAGCCTTTCAGGAAAGAGACGCTCCTCGCGTGCGTCGATCGGTGGCTCGTAGCGGATCGGTCGTCGCCGGACGGTGTGCCGTTGCGCCGAGGCCTGCCCAGCTCCATCCCAGGCGAGCCGCAGGTCCGATAACGGACGTCATCCTTCGGGCGCGCGCAGCGCGACCTTGAGGATCTCAGGCCGCGTAGGGCGCTTAGAGGATCGGGCCCAAAAGTGGAATCCCCTTTGGGATTTGATCCGATGCTCACCCTTTGAGAACAGCGCATCCTTTAACGCGGAAAACCGGGTCCACTTGTCCGCACGATGCGCGCATCGGACCCAAAAGTGGACCCCACTTTTGGGATTTGATCCGATGCTCACTCCTCTTGAGAACAGCGCATCCTTTAACGCGGAAAACCGGGTCCACTTTTCCGCACGATGCGCTGGCTAGAATCCCCACCCGATCCTCAAGGTTTCGCGATCGCTCGCCCGAGGGTGACGGATGTGGGGAGGGCGCCCGCCGAAGGATGACGCATTTGGGCACCCCGATCCGCGGCCGCCCGTCGCGCCGGCACGTATGTTGATGGTGCCTCGACGGCGTCGGGTATAATCAGCGTCCAGGGCGTTCGCGCGAGGAGCGTAGCATGGATATCGGCGCCTGGTTGCGCAGCCTGCGGCTGCAGCAATACGAACAGGCCTTCCATGACAACGGCATCGACGGCGAGGTGCTGCCGAAGCTGACGGCCGGCGACCTCAAGGAGATCGGCGTCACGGCGGTCGGGCACCGTCGCAAATTGCTCGCCGCCATCGCCCGTCTGAACAGCGGCGAGGGAACGGCGACTGCGGGCTCGCAACTTCGGCGGTCGCGCCCCGGACGGTCGCGACGCCCCAGGAGCCCGAGCGCCGGCAGTTGACCGTCGTGTTCTGCGACCTCGTGGATTCGACGGAAATGGCCCACAGCCTGGACCCGGAGGAGTACCGCACCATCCTGGCCGCGTATCACCGCGCCAGCGCGGCGGCGATCGAACGGTTCGGCGGGATCGTCGCACAGTTCCTCGGCGACGGCGTCCTCGCCTATTTCGGCTATCCCCAGGCGCACGAGGACGAGGCCAGCCGAGCGGTTGGTGCCAGCCTCGCGCTGCGCGACGAGATCGCCCGCCTTCCGACCCACGACGGCATTCCTCCGGTTCGCGTCCGGGTCGGCGTGGCAACGGGATTGGTTGTCGTCGGCCAGGAATCGCTCAGCGCGGGAACGCTGGAACTCTCGGTTGCAGGAGACACGCCCAACCTGGCGGCGCGGCTGCAGGCGCTGGCCGGGCCCGGTGAGATCCTTATCGCGGAGAGCACTCATAGGCTCGTCGCAAGCGGGTTCGAACTCGAGTGGATCGGGACACACCCACTCAAGGGCTTTGCCGCACCCATGCGGACATGGCGGGTGCTCGGCACGCGCGCGGTCGAAGCCCAGTTCGAAGCCCGGGCTGCGCGCGCGGTCCCTTTGGTCGGCCGCCGGGAGGAGATCGCGCTGCTGGCCCGGTACTGGGAATTGGCTCGCGGCGGCAGAGGGCATGTCGTGATCCTGTCCGGAGAGCCCGGCATCGGAAAGTCCAGGCTCGCCATGAGCCTCTATCTCCACGCCAGAACCGCGTCGAACCGGCGCTACCAATGCTCCCCCTATGGTCTGAACTCCGGCTTTCATCCGATCATCGCCCATATCGAGCATGCGGCAGGGTTCGCCCGCGAGGATTCGAACGACGCGAAGCTCGACAAGCTGGAGCGCTATCTTGCGGCGGGGGCCCGGCCCATCGCCGCGATCGCGCCCCTCTTCGCGGCCCTGCTGTCGCTCTCGACCGGGAGCCGCTATCGGCCTCTGGCGCTCAGCCCTCAAAAACAGAAGGAGAGGACGATCGAGGCGTTGATCGAGCACCTCGTCGAGCCGGCCTCGGGCCGCCCGGTTCTGTGCCTCGTGGAGGACCTGCAATGGGCGGACCCGAGCACCCTCGAGGTGCTCGACCGGGTCGTCGACCGGATCCGGTCCGCACCTTTCCTCCTGTTGGCCACCGCACGGCCCGACTTCACGCCCCGCTGGCGCGACCGCCCGCATGTCGCGGTCCATTCGCTCGCGCGGTTGACCCCCCGGCACAGCGAGAGGCTGATCGCGAGAATCGTCCGCGATCGGCAATTGCCGCCGGACGTGATCTCCCAGGTGGTCGCCAAGACCGACGGGGTGCCCCTGTTCGTCGAGGAACTCACCAAGGCGGTCCTCGAGGGCGGGCTCCTGCGGCAGGACAGCGATCAGCGCGTGCCCGCGGGACCGCTGCCGCCGCTGGCGATTCCGGTGACCCTGCAGGATAGCCTGATGGCGCGGCTCGACCGGCTGTCGCCGCTCAGGGGCGTGGCGCAGATCGGCGCCGCCATCGGCCGCGAGTTCCGCCACGACCTGATCGCAGCCGTCTGCGCCCTTCCGGAATCCCAGCTCATGGAGGCCCTGAACCAGCTGGTCGATGCGGAACTGATCTTCGTCTCCGGGTCTCCCCCCGAGACGGTCTACGCGTTCAAGCATGCCCTGGTGCAGGACGCTGCCTATGGGAGCCTCCTCAAGAGCCGCCGTCAGCAGCTCCATGCCAGGATCGCGGCCGTCCTGGAGGAGCACTTCCCGGAGACCACGGTCAGCCACCCGCAACTCCTGGCCTACCATTTCGAGCGGGCCGGGATCCCGGAGCGGGCCGTATTCTACGGGCTGCGCGCCGCCGAGCATGCCCTGCGGGGGGCCGGATGGGCGGAAGCGATCGCGCAGCTCGCTGCAAGTCTCGCCCTCGTCCAGGAGCTTCCCGTCGGGCCCGCGCGCCAGCAGCAGGAACTCGCCCTCAGAATCGCTCTGGCCGCCGCGTTGCAGGCCGCGCGCGGCGTCGCCAATCCGGAGGTCGGAGCGGCGCTGTCCGAAGCGTTCCGCCTGTGCGAGCCGGTGGCGAGCGTTCGGCAGAGGCTCTCGGTGCTCGGCGGCCTTTGCCTCTTCCATCTCACGCGTTCCGAACTCGACCTGGCGCTTCGCAGCGCCCGTCAGCTGGCCCGACTCGGCGTGCAGCAGGGCGATCCGGAAATCCGCATGAACGCCCATCGCTTCCTCGGGTCCATCCTCGTCCGGATGGGCCGGCTTCAGGCCGCGCGGCGCCACATGGCCTGCGCGCTGGAGCTGCGGCGAGAAGCCTCCGGCGGTGCCGTGGGCCCCGTCACCGTGATGGACCCGGAAGCGACGACCCGCTCGATCCTCGCTTGGATCATGGCCCTCCTCGGCTACCCGGATCAGGCCCGTGCGAACCGGAAGGCTGCGGTCGCCCGTGCCCAGGAGCTGCAGCACGCTCCCTCGTTGGGGAATGCGCTCAGCGTCGTCGAGCGCGCGGACTGGATCCTGCGCGAGGACGGCGCCCTGCGCTGGACGAGCGAAATGCTCGCCGCGCTCGCCGCCGAGCAGCAGGGTTTTCCCGGCTACAAGGCGATTGCCGACATCCGCCGCGGCGCGATCCGTGCGGATGCCGGCGAGGTCGAGGAGGGCATTGCGCTGATCCGGGCGGGACTCGAAGCCTATCGGTCGAGTGGCGCCCAGACCCATCTCACCCATGCCCTCGCCGTGCTCGGAAGCGCCTACCGGAAGGGCGGCAGGCTCGACGACAGCATCGCCGCACTGGAGGAGGGCTTGCAGCAGGCGCGGCGAACCGGCGAGGTCTGGTGCGAGGCGGAACTGATGCGGCTGAAGGGGGCCGTGCTGCTCGACCTGCGCCAAGCCGCGCAGGCCGAAGAATGCTTCCTCCGCAGCCTCGAGATCGCGCGGGCGCAGCAGGCGCGCTGGTGGGAGCTTCGGATCGCGACGTCTCTCGCGGCCTTGTGGCGGGACAGCGGTCGCGCGCAGGACGCCCGCGGCGTCCTGTCGGGCGTCCACGACTGGTTCACGGAAGGCTTCGACACGAAGGATCTGAGCGACGCGAGAGCGGTGCTCGACGACTTGGCGTAACGTCGGCCGGCTCGGCAGGGCGCCCGGGGCAGGGCGCCCGACGAGAGCGCTTCCGGCGGTGCGTCAGGCGAGGCGCGGCCGATGGCGCTCGATGATGGCGCGATAGTCGATCCAGGGCGGCAACGTGCCCAACGCACGGCCTCTGTCGCCGGCGATCCGGCTCGCGCAGAAGGCGTCTGCGACCGCAGGATCGCCGTGGCGGACGAGGATCGAAGCCTGCAGGGCGACGGCCATGCATTCCACCAGCCGGCGTGCGCGCGCTTCGAAGTCGCTCGCGTCGGCGAGCTCGGTCTTGAGCCGTGCGACGTAGCCGTCCAGCCGCCGTCATCGCCGGATGCCTCGTCCAGTTCGGCCATGAAGGCGTCGAACGTGGCGGGCGTCTGCGCCATCGCCCGCGCCACGTCGAGCGCATTGACGTTGCCCGACCCCTCCCAGATCGAATTGAGCGGCATCTCCCGGTAGAGCCGCGGCAGGCCCGATTCCTCGATGTAGCCGTTCCCGCCGAGGCACTCCAGGGCCTCCGCCACCGTCCAGACGGCGCTCTTGCAGATCCAGTACTTCGAGACCGCCGTGCCCAGCCGCCTGAACAGCGCCTGCTGTTCCGACGCGCTTCGTCGTACGCACGGGCGAGGCGCAGGGCGGTGAGGGTCGCGGCCTCCGATTCGATGCAGAGATCCGCCACGACGTTCTGCATCAGGCTGCTGCTCGATGAGCCGCTTGCCGAACGCCGAGCGGTGGGCGACGTGATGGGCGGCTTCGGCAACCGCGCTGCGCACCAGGCCCGCGGAGCTGATCACGCAGTCGAGCCGCGTGTGGTTGACCATCTCGATGATAGTGGCGACCCCGCGCCCTTCGTCGCCGACCATCCGCGCCCAGGCTCCTTCGAACTCGACCTCGCTCGACGCATTCGACCGGTTGCCGAGCTTGTCCTTGAGCCGCTCGATGCGGAAGGCGTTGCGTTGCGCCGTCGGGCGTCCAGCGCGGCAGGGCAAAGCAGGAGAGGCCGCCCTCCGTCTGAGCGAGGACGAGGAACACGTCGCACATGGGCGCCGAGCAGAACCATTTGTGCCCGGTGATCTCGTATTCGGCCCCCGGTCCGCGGCGGCCGATCGGGCGTGCGGACGTGGTGTTCGCCCGGACATCGCTGCCGCCCTGGCGCTCGGTCATGGCCATGCCGCAAAGCGCGCCCGTCTTCCCGGCGGCCGGGAATGAAGCGCGGGTCGTACGCGGTGGAGGTGAGGCGCGGGATCCACTCGTCGGCGATCTCCGGCACGCGCCGGAGCACCGGGACGGCGGCGTAGGTCATCGAGATCGGACAGCAATGGCCGGCCTCGACGCCGCTCATGACGAGCATCATGGCGGCCCGCGCCGCATGCGCGCCGGGCCGCTCCTCGCGCCAGGGCAGCGCATGGATGCCGCTCCCGACCGAAAGCTCCATCAGGTGGTGCCAAGCGGGATGGAACTCGACCTCGTCGATGCGGTGGCCGTAGCGGTCGTGCGTGCGCAGGATCGGCGGGTGCTCGTTGGCGAGGCGCCCCCATTCGAGGGGCTCGCCCCCGGCCGCCCCGCCCAGCGCGACGAGGCGATCCTCGGCGAAGGCGCCCCCCTCACGCCTGACGGCTTCGACGAGCGGACGGTTCTCGGCATAGAGATTGTATCCGCGCAAGCGGCGGAGGCTGGTTGGGAACGCGCGTCCGCTTCGACCCTGCGGCGTCATCGCGCGGCAGCCTCCCGGACCCCGGCGGGCCGGCCCGCCGCCGGCGCGTGATCCCGCTCCCTGAGCGCCGCTTCGTCGCGGCCGATATAGTCCCGGCAGACCGGCAGCACGTCGTTGCGCTTGGCGAGCTGAAACTGGAAGACGACCAGGTCCTCGACCCGGAACGCGACCTCGAAGGAAGCGAGATAGAATTCCCACATCCGGCAGAAGCGCTCGCCGTAGATCCGCTTGGCCTCGTCGCGGCGAGCGAGGAAGCGCGTGCGCCAGGCCTGCAGCGTCCACGCGTAGTGGAGCCGGAGCACCTCGAGATCGGTGAGCATGAGCCCCGAGCGCTCGAGCGCCGGCGCAATCTCCGACAGGGTCGGAATATGGCCGCCCGGGAAGATGTGGCGCGTCACCCAAGGATTGGGCCCGCACGGCTCGCCCGTACGCCCGATCGTGTGCAGGAGCATCACGCCGTCGTCGGCGAGCAGGTCGCGGCATTTCCTGAAAAAGGCCTCGTAGGAGCGGCGCCCCACATGCTCGAACATGCCTACGGATACGATGCGGTCGAAGGTCCCCTCGACGCTCCGATAGTCCTGGAGCTCGAAGCGGACACGGCGGGAGAGACCGGATCTCTGCGGCCCGCTCCCGCGCATAGGCGAGCTGCTCTTCGGAGAGCGTGATCCCCAGCACGTCGCCCGTCCGCGCGATCCGGGCCAGGCTAGAGCGCGAGCCCGCCCCAGCCGCTGCCGATATCGAGCACGCGGTGACCGGGCTGGAGCCGCAGCTTCGCCGCGATGTGGCGCTTCTTGGCGGCCTGCGCATCCTCGAGCGACTGGTCTGGGTGCTCGAAATAGGCGCACGAATACTGCCGGTCCTCATCGAGGAAGAGGCCGTAGATCCGGCTCGTCGAGGTCGTAGTGATGCGCGGCGTTGCGCTTCGCGCGCTCGGCCGAATTGCCGTCGGTCAGCCGCCACCTCAGCTCTGCGGAAGGACTTGAGAGGGTTGAACGGGACGACGAACCGCGCGCCCTCCGCGCCTCGAGCGAGGACATCGATCAGGTCATAGATCGACCCGCGCTCGACGACGAGCCGGCCGCTCATGAACAGGTCGCCCAGCTGAAGCTCCGGGTCAACGATCAGGGCCCAGATGGCCCGCTCGTCAGCGAAATGCACCGCGACGTCTGGCTCGGTTCCATCGCCGAACGTCATCTTGGCGCCGCTCGGTGTCCCGACCTCCAATGACCCACGCCGCACGATGCGGGACAGCACCGCGCCGAGCGCGCGACCTGCCCAACCTTGTTCCGAGCCGATCATGTACTCTTGCATCGGAGTGAACAACTAAGCGTAAGTATACTCCAGGCGAGTCCGCCGACCAAGTGTATCGCCTGCCGCGGAATTCGCCTGGCTCCACGCGGCCCGCGAGCGGGCGCGCGCTTACGTGGCGCGGCGACGCATGGCATGCGCGGGCGGCGGCCGGACGGCTGGAGACGGGAGCGCTTGCGGCCGTCGGGCAGGGTTTGCATCGGCGGGGCTGCCGGCCAGCCCGCGGCGATCGGGCGGTTCAACGCGAACCGGCCGAGCGGGTCGCCGCGGCGCCAGCGGAGGGCTCGTCAGCGAGACGGCTTCTTGGAAGCACGCCCACCGGAGCGGGTGCGCTTCGTCGCTCCCTTGAGACCGGCCGAGGATGCGGCGGAACGGCTCTTGCGCGATGCGGTGCCGCTCTTCTTCGCGGCTGCTCCCCCCTTCGTTGCGGCCGGACCGCTCTTCCGGGCGGCTGCCTTCGTGCCGGTCTTGGATCCGCGGCGGGCGCTCGCCTTCGTGCCGCCGCGCGCCGCGCCGGCGGCCGCCTTCGAGGCGCGTTTCGGACGGGCGCTTCCCTTCGACGCCGCCGAGGACGCGCGCTTCGAAGCCCCTCTCGACGTGCTTCTCTTGCCGCCGCCTTGGCCGGAGCCCGCCGCAAGGATCGTGCCCCGCTTCAGCGATGCCTTCCGGGGCCTGCCTGCGCCCGAGGCGGCGTCCCGCACAACGAACTTGAAGAAGCGGCTGGTCTCGCCTCCCTCCAGCGTATCCTGGCGCAGCAAGGCGAGCTTGCTGTCCTCGAAGATCCGGAAGAACTCCTCCCACGAAGTCTCCTCCAGTTTCTCGTCGTCTTCCCCGAAGTCGAACCGCAGGATCCCGCCTCGTCCTTGTTCGGTCCGCACGACCGACGGCCGGCCGCCGCGCTCTTCGGCCCAACGGCGGATCTCGTCGTGGTCGGTCGTCGTGGTGGCTTCGCTCATGGGTTTCCTCCCTCGAAGAATTCAGCCTGCGATTCAACGTTGCCGGTGAGGCTCCGTTCCTGTGCCCGCTGCGGCCCGTGCGCCGCCGTGCCCGAATCCTGACGCGGGCACTTGCTCCCGCAAGGGAAATGATCTCCCGTGATCCGGGCGGAGCGGCGACATCCGGCAGGCGATGGGAGCGGTGGCATGGCGGAATGGATGGACGAGGCGCGACGGCGGATCGGCCGGGCTTTCGACGCCGCCGGACTGGGGCCGCAGGAAGCGCCGTATCGGATCCTCGGCGAGTGGCCCGGCGCGCGGGTGCGGGCCTACCATGATCCGCGCGGACCCTTCCGGGCCTGTCGTCCTCATCGTCGCCGCTCCTTTCAAGCGGGCCTATATCTGGGATCTTCTACCGGCGGTCAGCGTCGTCCGCCGCTGTCTCGATCGGGGGCTTCGAGTTTTCCTCCTCGAATGGAGCCTTCCCACGGAACGCGAGGATGGGTTCGGGCTCGCCGAATACGCCGACCGGCTGCCGATGGCCGCCATCGAGCGGATCGAGGCGGAGACGGGTTCGCCTGCTCCGATCCTCGCCGGTCACTCTCTCGGCGGCACGTTCGCCACCATCTTCGCGGCGCTCCATCCCGAGCGCGTCCGAGGCCTGATTCTCGTCGATGCGCCTCTGGCCTTCGGACGGTATGCCGGCCCCCTGGGCCGAGCCCTCGCGGCCATTCCACACGCGCGCGTCATTCGCGCCTGGGCCGGCTCTCCGGTGCCAGGGTCGGCCATCAACCTGCTGTGCACCTCCGCGGCGCCGGACGCATTCCAGGTCCAGCGCTTCTCCGACCTCGCCGCGAGCTCGCTCGAACCGCAGGCCCTGGCGATCCACATGCGCATCGAACGTTGGACCTACGACGAATTCCCGGTCCCGGGACGGCTCTTCGAAGAGACGCTGGAGCAGCTCTACCGCCGGAACAGCTTCCTCCGTGGCACCCTTCCGGTCGGAGAGCGCCGGACAGGGATCGCCGGCCTCCGGACCCACGTGATCGCCGTGATCAATCCTCTCGGCCGCGTCGTGCCGCCGAACTCCATCCTGAAGGGCCTCGATGCAGCCCGGCCCCGCTCCTGCGAGGTTCTCGAATACGAGGGCGACCGCGGGCCCATGTTCCAGCACCTGGGTCCCCTGGTCACCCCTCTCGCTCACAGGCGGCTCTGGCCGCGGATTCTGGACTGGGCCGAGGCCGTGAGCCGCGCCGAGACAGGGAAGTAGAGCTTCCGGGCCGAGACGCGAGCCGCGGCGCGCCGATCTTCGCCGTGACCTGCGCGTGTCCGAGCCCGTCACCCGCATTGCTGCGGCGCGCGAAATCTCTGCGGCGCTCGCGGTTGCCGCTATAATCGTCCGCAAGAAGCGGGGGCGACTGCATCGGGCCGGCTGCCCGAGGAGCGGATTGATGAACGAAGCGCTCTCCCCACAGGAAGCTGACCGGATTGCGGCCCTGGCGCTGTACCGCGTCATGAACACCCCGCCCGAATTCGCCTATGACGCCGTCACCGAGCTGGCGGCCGAGATCTGCGGCTGTCCCGTCTCCATGATCAGCCTCCTGGACGAGCGGCGGTCCTGGATGAAGTCGAAGTACGGCCTGCCTCCCGATTTCGTCGAGTGCCCGCGCGAAATCACCATGTGCAACACGACGCTGTGCTCGAACGACCTGATCTACGAGCCGGACCTGACCGCGAGCGAACGCTTCCGCGATCTGCCCGTTGTGGCCGGCGAGCCCTATGCGCGCTTCTATTGCGGCATGCCCCTCATCAACCGGGAAGGGTACGCGCTCGGCACGCTCTGCGTCATTGGCTTCGAACCCCACCAACTGAGCCCGTCGCAACGCGAGTCGGTGCGCAGGCTGGCCCAGCAGGCGATGGCCCAGCTCGAGCTGCGCCGCCAGCTTATGGAGCGCGACGAGCTCCTGCAGGAGATCTCGGGAGCCAAGGCCGAGGCGGAAGCGGCCCGCGAACGCTCGGACCGGCTCCTCAAGAGCATCCTGCCCGAATCGATCGCGGAGGAGTTGAAGACCAGCGGCAGGGTCGAACCGCGATTCCACGAGGCGACGACGATCCTCTTCGCCGATTTCAAGGCGTTCACGCGTCTCACCGAGACGCTCGACCCGGCCGGACTGATCCGGCAGCTCGACCGGAACTTCGCGCGCTTCGACGAGATCGCGCAAGCCAACGGGCTCGAGACCATCAAGACCATCGGCGACGCCTATCTCGCGGCCGGCGGCTTGCCGGAGATGAACCGCACTCATCCGATCGACGCCTGCCTCGCCGCGCTCCAGATGCAAAGCTTCATCTTCGGGTCCAATCGGCAACGTGAAAAACTGCGCCTGCCCCCGTGGGAACTGCGCATCGGCATCAATTCCGGACCCGTGGTGGCCGGCATCGTCGGGCAACGCCGCTTCACCTACGACGTGTGGGGCAATGCCGTGAACATCGCCCAGCGCCTGGAAGAGGCCTGCGAACCCGGGCGGGTGAACATCTCCGCCAGCACCCTGCACCAGGTGTCCCGCCTCTTCGAGACCGAAGCTCGCGGCTCGGTGCAGGTGAAGCACATCGGAGCGATCGACATGTACTTCCTCAACCGGATTCGCCCTGAGTTCTCCGCCGATCCGGAAGGACACAGCCCGAACGAAGCGTTCCGGCGGGCGCGCGGCTCCCGCTGATCCGCCGATCAGGCGGCATGATTCCGGGTCCGTCGTCAGGCGGAACTCCTCGGATCGCGCCGACGCGGCTTTTCGCGCCGCGCATCCTCGCCGAGGTCATGCTCGCGAGCTTCGGGAGCTCACGGCTGCGGGGGAAGGTCCGGCGGGCGCCGCTCGAAGTAGCGCCCATGACCGGCAGAGCGGGTTGAGGAGCGAGGCGGCGCTCCTCTCACGGGCCGCCGAGCACGGCCGGCGTGGCGGTCAAGGGTCTTCGACCTCACCGTCGCCCGGCCGGCGGGGGGCCGGCGGCGTGAAGGCGCATCGGTCGGGCTTGAGGTCGATGAGCGGCGTGCCGTCGAGGCAATCGAGGCCGCGGACGAAGACATCCGGCCCTTCCACCCGCACGAGGCGCACGAGCTGCGTGCCGATGGGGTTCGGGCGGACCGGCGTGCGCAGGCTGAAGGTGCCCCGCGCCGAGCCGTCGTGGCGGGGGCTCTGCTTGACGAGGTCGCGCCGGGAGAGGTGGAGCCAGTAGAGCACCTCCAGCGTGTCGAAATCGGCAATCCCGTCGAGCGCCGCGACCCAGGGTTCGAACACCTCGATGCGGCAGACGGGGCCATCGGGCCGCCCTTGGCGCGGGCACTCGAGGCGGTCGGTCCAGGGCGTATGGATGCGTCCGATGAAGACGAGCCCGGCGTCGGTCGCTCGGGGCGGTTCGACGGCGACTTCGCCGACCCTGAATTCGTCCGGGCGCACCATGGCGGGCTCTGCGGCGGCTCCTCGGCGATGAGCGGCCGTCACATTGAGCCCACGCACCGATGCCGACAAGGGGGCCTCCGGATCGTCTTCACTTCGACGACCGGTGCTCATTCCGAACGGGACGCCCCAGCCTCATGACCGCTCTTGCATGGCATTCGGGAAAAAGAGCTGCTGTCCGTCGATCCTGTAGTCGGCGATGGCCTTCTGCCCCTCGGGCGACACGAGCCAGTCGACGAACGCCCGACCGTCCGCGGCCTTCACATGCGGGTGCTTCGCGGGATTCACCAGCATGGCGCCGTACTGGTTGAACAGGCGCCGATCGCCCGCGACCAGCACGGCAAGGTCGCCGCGGTTCGCGAAGGAGAGCCAAGTGCCGCGATCGGACAGCACATAGGCGTTCTGCGCCGAGGCGGTGTTGAGGGCGGGACCCATGCCCTGGCCGATCTCCTTGTACCATTCCCCCTTCACGGCATCGAGGTCGAGGCCGGCATCCTTCCAGTAGCGGAGCTCGGCCGCGTGCGTCCCCGACTTGTCGCCGCGCGAGATGAAGGGTGCCTTCGCCGCAGCGATCCTTCTCAACCCCTGGAGCACGTCGAGGCCGGCCGCCTGCGCCGGGTCGCTCTTCGGGCCGATCACGAGGAAATCGTTGTACATCACGTCCTGGCGCTTCGCCGCAAAGCCTTCGGCCACGAATTTCTCCTCGGCGGCCTTGTCGTGCACGAAGACGACGTCGGCATCGCCGCGCCGGGCCATGTCGAGCGCCTGGCCGGTGCCGACCGCGACCACCTTCACGTCGATGCCGGTCCTCTTCGCGAAGGCCGGAAGCAGGTGGCCGAAGAGGCCCGACTGCTCGGTCGAGGTGGTCGATGCGACCGTGATCGTGCGGGTCTGGGCCTGGAGGGCGGTCGGCCCCAGCAGCAATGCGGCGGCAAGGGCGATCAGGCGGCGCCGAGAGGTGGTCAACATGCTCTCCCAGAGACGAATGCAAGGCCCATATGCTATGCGGCGGGGCGCAAGATCAATATGAAGGCGCTTGCATATGCGGGTGGAACTCCGCCTCGACGGGCTGATCAGAGTCGACGGACAGGAGATTGCGCTCGGCCCGGCCTACGCCCTTCTGGACGGCCTTGCCGAGGAGAAGTCCGTCAGGGGCGCCGCGGCACGGCTCGGCATCTCCTACCGGTCGGCCTGGGGGCGCGTGCTCGCCCTGGAGGAAGCCCTCGGCCGGCCCGTCGTGGTGAAGACCAAAGGCCATGGAAGCGTGCTGACTGAGTTCGGCGCCGCCCTGCGCGACACCCTCGGGACGACGCTGAGCTCGTTCGAGACACTCATCGGCAGGCAGGAGCGAACGCTCGCGGACGGCCTTGCGGCGCTCACGGGAACTGTCCCTCCGACAATGCGGCTCGCCTTGAGTCACGATCCGCTCCTCCTCGCCGCGTTGGCGGAAATCCCCGCCGTCGCTTCGAGCGTCGTGGGCAGCCAGGAGGCCGTCGAGCGGCTGCTGAGCGGCCGCGCCGATGCGGCGGGGTTCCACGCCGGCCCCCTCGGTCCGGCCTCGTCGCCGGCTTTCGACACGCTTCTCCGAAATCCCGATTTCGTCGTCAGGCCGCTCTTCACGCGCGAGCAGGGGCTCATGGTGGCGCCGGGCAATCCGCTCGGCATTCGCGCGGTCGCGGATCTCGCCCGGTCCAGGGCCCGGTTCGTGAACCGCCAGCGCGGCTCGGGGACCCGCGCGTGGTTCGACCGTATCCTCCGGGATGCCGCGATCTCCCCCTTGGCCATCGCCGGCTACGAGGTCGAGGAATTCACCCATCAGGCCGTCGCGGCCGTGATCGCTGCGGGCGCCGCCGACGCCGGGATGGGCGTGCGCTCGGTCGCCGAACGGTTCGGGCTCGGGTTCGTCCCGTTGGGGAGGGAGGACTATTGCATCGCGGGGCCGCCCGAACGCGTCGCGGACCTCTCGGAGCAACTGTCCCCGCGGATCAGTCGGCTCGTGGCCGAGACCGGGGGCTACGCGCTTCCGAAGGTGGCTCCGGGCCGGCCGAGGGAGCCGCCCGCACGGACCGGCAAGGGATTCGGGAAGGGGCGAACCCCCCACCGATGATGCAGCCGCAATGGTTCCGGGCAGAGCCGGACGGCCGGCGCGGGTGGTCCGATGTCGCCCGTGCCGGCCTCTCCGATCTCAGCGGATCCCCGCCTCGATCAGCGGCACCAGGGCGTCGATCGTCTTGGGCGTGACCACGCCCGCCCCCGTGTTCACGCTGACCCCCGGCATCTTGTACTTGGCCGACATGACGCATTGGGTGACGGGGATGAAGCCTTGCAGGTAGAGCAACTGGTCGAGGGTCACGGACACATAGCCGGACTTCAAGCCGTCGATCGTCGCCGGCGCGAGATCGATCCCTCCGACGGTGATCTCGCCGGGCTTCTTTCCGGCCCGCTTCAGCACGTCGCCCAGCACGCCCGTGATGCCCCCGTGTTGCGTCCCGATCGCCTTGAGGTCCGGATTGCGCTGGACGTAGGCCGCAAGCACCGGGACGGCGAGGGACGAATCCGAGTTGGCCTCCTGGGTGATCTCCAGTCGATCCACCTTCAGTCCGGTCTTCTCGAGAGTGTCGGCCAGGCCCTTCTCTGACTGGCCCCGCTCGGCCTGGCTGAACACGCCGTAGACCATCGCCTTGTCGCCGGACTTCAGGTTGCCGGCCTTGATCATCTCCTGCGCGGTCAGCTTGCCGCCTTCGTAGAGATCGACGCCCGCATAGCCGAACCCTTGCGGGCCATGAGCCTTCTGCAGCTCGCTCAGGGGCGCATTGCCGTGCGTGACGACGATGCCCTGATCGACGGCCTGCTTGACGAGGTCGGCAAAGGCCTCGTTGCCGGGATGCCCCATGATCACGATGCAGCTGGGTTTCGCCGCCATGGCCTGCTTGAACTGCTCGATCATCTTCTCCGGCGCCCAGGCCGAGAACTGCTCGTTGAGCCGGTCGACGCCGAGCCCCTTGGCGGCGGCGTTCGCGCCGGTCTGCCGGGCGAGCGTCGCCCCGTCGCCCGGATTGCCGCCCATCTGCATGTAGATCGTCACGCCCTTGCCGGGCGTCTCCTGCGAGAGGGCCGGCGCCGCTCCGATGGCGGCCAGCATGCTTGCGGCGAGAAGCTTCATCTTCGACATGGCTATCCTCCCTACGCTTCAGGTCCCTCCGTCAACGGCTCCGTGCGGCTTCGACGGAGCGTCCGTCGGCCTGCGGCCGGCGTTCCTGGCCCTCTCGCCGGAACCGCGCCAGGAGGGCTTTGCGCCGCTGCGGCTCGTCGACATAGAGGTAGAAGATGATGGCGGTCAGGAAGACGAGGCCCTGGACGGTGCGCACCCAGGCCCCCGTGAGGCCCGACGCCACGAGGCCCGCCTCGATCATCCCGATCACGAAGCAGCCGAAGACCGTGCCGACGATGGTCGCGCGGCCCCCGAAGATCGACGTGCCGCCGATCAGCACCGAGGCGATGGCGGTGAGGAGGTAGCCCTGGCCCTGGTTGCCGAAGTAGTTGCGGTTTTCGAGCGTGAGGAACATGGCCGCGACGGCGGCGAGCCCTCCCATCAGGGAAAAGAGCCGGATCTTCTCCCGGTCCACGTCGATGCCCACGACCCGCGACACGTCGTTCGAATCGCCGATGAACAGGACGTGCTCGCCGAAGCGGTGCCGGTTGAGGATGAACCAGAGCAGCACGACGGTGCCGAGGGTCCAGAACGCCTGGATCGACACCTCGTTCAGCCAGGCGAAGGACACGTCGAACCGGCCGACGGTCCATTGCCAGACGCTCGATTGCTCGGCCCCCCGCAGCGCATAGGACTTTCCGCCGGACAGGACCGTCGCCATGCCGGCCCAGAAGAACTGGGTCGCAAGGGTCGCGATGAAGGACGGGATGCCGACCTTGGCGACGAGGAGCCCGTTGGTGAAGCCGACCAGGAGACCCGACAGGAGGCCCGCCAGGACGGCCCACCAGCCGAGGCCGTAATCCTTGAACAGGACGGCGAAGACGAAGCCCGAGAACGCGATCACGGACGGAAACGAAAGGTCGATCTCGCCGGCCCCGATCACGAAGGTCAGCCCCACGGCAAGAAGGATCAGCGGCGGCAGCGTGGAGAGGAACGTCGTGTAGATGTTGTGCGAGAGGAAGACCTCCGGGGCCGTATACATGAACAGGCACAGGAGAAGGCCGAAGACCAGGATGATCGGCAGCCCCTCGGTCCTGGCGATCGCGGCGGGAAAGCGGCGGGGCGCCATGAAAGCTCCTCCCTTCAGCGCTTCTGCTGGAGATCGACGAGGTACTCGGTCAGCTCGGTGACGGACATCTCCTTCGGGGCGATCTCCGTGACGATCTCGCCGCGGTCGAGGACGACCAGCCGGTCGGCCACCTCGTGGACATGGGCGAGGTTATGCTCGATGTAGACGCAGGCGCGGCCGGAACTCCGGATCCGACGGACGAAGTCGAGCACCTTGCGGACTTCCTTCACGCCGAGCGCCGCGGTCGGCTCGTCGAGGACGATCAGGTCGGCGTTGAAGTGCATCGCACGCCCGATGGCGATCCCCTGCCGCTCGCCTCCGGAGAGTTCCTTCACGGTCGAATCGACCGAGATCCCGACGCCCCGGAACCCGATCGTATCGAGAAGGATCGTCCGCGCGATCTCCTTCTGGCGCTTGATGTCGATGAAGCCGAACCGGTTCGTGATCTGGCGCCCGACGAAGAAGTTGCGCCAGAGGGGCTGCTTCTCGCCGAGGGACTTGTCCTGGTAGACGGTCTCGATGGACAAGTCGTGAGCCGTCCGGACGGAGTAATCGGAGAGATCGACGGCCTGGTCCCGGATGTAGATCCGGCCCGCGCTCGGCCGCATGACGCCGGTCATGACCTTGATCAGGGTCGACTTGCCCGCCCCGTTGTCGCCGATCAGGCCGACGACCTCGTTGCGTCCGATCGTGAGATCGATGTTGCGCAGCGCATGAATCGGGCCGAAGAACTTCTGGACGCCTTCCAGGCGGACGATGGCTTCGAAGTGGGGAATGGCGGCGTCAGGCATGGACGCTGCGCCGGCCTGCATCACCGGCCGACGAGCCGACGACGGCGGAGCGCCCCATGGCGATTCTCCCTCGTCTGCCCCCGACGCCGGAAAGCTCGCGTTCGTTCTCCGGCTCTTTGACAGGGATGGTCGGAGAAAGCCGATGGGGTGTCAACGGATCGGTTCGGCATCCTTTTGGTTCCCGTCGTGACGGGACCATTCTTGACCATTCTCGTCATCTTCGGACGGAGCGCAGCGGAGATCTTAAGGATCGCCGGCCGAGAAGGGCGTCTCTTGCGGCCGGAGGTCCTCGGGCCTCGCTCCGCGCGCTCAAGGATGACGCCACATTGACGGGCCGACGCCTCAGGCCCCGCCCCACGCTTCAGAGCGGCAAACCTCGGAGCGCGGCGACGGCCGTCATGACGCCCCGCAGTTCGGCAAGGCCCTTGAGGCGGCCGATGGCGGGGTAGCCGGGATGGGTCGGCTTGCCGACATCGTCGAGGAGTTCGTGCCCGTGATCCGGCCGCATGGGGATGCGCCAGTCCGGATCGCCCGCCGCCTTCCTGCGCTGCTGCTCCTCCAGCAGGGCGACGACGAGCGCGACCATGTCCGTGTCGCCGCCGAGGTGGTCCGCCTCCATGAAGGACCCGTCGGGCTCCTTTGCCACGTTCCGCAGGTGAGCGAAGTGGATCCGCCCGGCGAACCGCCTCGCGATGGCCGGGACGTCGTTCGAGACCCCGGCACCGAGCGACCCGCTGCAGAGGGTGATGCCGTTCGACGGCGAATCGACGGCGCCGACGATGAACGCAAGGTCCTCGGCGTTCGAGACGATCCGCGGCAAGCCCATGAGGGGCCGCGGCGGGTCGTCCGGGTGGATTCCCATGCGCACCCCGACCTCTTCGGCGACGGGAATCACCTCCCGCAGGAACCGGGCCAGGTTGTCCCGCAGGCGCCGCGCATCCACGGCGCGATAGCGCTCGAGCATGCGGCGCAAGCCCGGGATGTCGTAGCGCGCGAAGGCGCCCGGCAGGCCCGCCATGATGGTGGCGAGAAGCTTTCGGCGGTCCTCTTCGGACGATCGCTCGAACCATTCCTTCGCGCGGGCCAGCACCTCCGGCGGATGGTCGGTTTCCGCCCCCGGCCGTTCGAGCATGTAGCAGTCGAAGGCCGCCTGCTCGTGGGCATTGAAGCGCAGGGCCGTTGCGCCGCCGGGCAGGGGATGCGCGAGCTCGGTCCGCGTCCAGTCGAGCACCGGCATGAAGTTGTAGCAGACGGTCGTCACGCCGCAGCGGGCGAGATTGCGCAAGGATTGCCGGTAGCTGTCGAAGAGCGGCTCGAGATCGCCTTCGCCCAGCTTGATCGACTCGTGCACGGGAAGGCTCTCGACCACGCTCCAGCGCAGGCCGAGGGACTTGTCGGACGCGATCTGAGCCTTGCGGGTCTCGATCTCCTCGACGCTCCACTCCGCCCCGTAGGGGAGGTGGTGCAGGGCGGTGACGATGCCCGTCGCTCCCGTCTGCCGGATGTGCGGGAGCCGGACGACATCGTCCGGTCCGAACCAACGCCAGGTTTGTTCCATCGCGATTCCCTCGTGGCGGACCGGGACGGTGCGCCGGCCCGTGCTGATCGTCCTCTCGAGTCAGGCGTCGTCGACGATGAGATCCGGGTGCTCTGCCGCGAGCGTCTCGGCGATCTTGAGGACCTCGGACAAGTGCACCTGCATGGCGGCAGCGGCCGCGTCCGGCTCACGGCGAGCGATCGCCGCGACGATGGCCCTGTGCTGGGCGATCAAGGCATCGACCGGCGTCACGCTGGGCAGGCTGAGAAACCGAACGCGGTCGAGCTGGGACTTCTCCCGCTCCAGGACGGCCCAGAGATGAGCGATGCCCACGTCGTCGGCGATGGCGCGGTGGAAGGCGTCGTCCGCAAGGGTGAACCTTTCCGGATCGCCTCGGGCTTCTTCCTGCTCGGCCAGGGTCGCGTCGATCCGTTCCATAGCCTTGGCCGACAGGCCCCGTTCCGCCGCCCGGCGCACGATGGCCATCTCCAGGGCCTCCCTTACGAAACGCGCCCGCTGCATGGCGCTGAGCGAAATGCGGCTGACGAAACTGCCCCGCTGCGGGAGCACTTCGATCAAGCCTTCCTCGGCGAGGCGGATCAGCGCTTCGCGGACGGGAGCGCGGCTCGTGCCGAAGCGCAGGGCGAGTTCGTTCTCCGACAGACGTTCGCCCGGCCGCAGGCGAAGCGTCACGATGTCGTGCCGGATCCGAGCATGGATGCCGCGCACCATGGCGGAGGGCGCCGATGTCCCGGCACCCCAGGCCTGCACCCTGTCCTCGATCATGGGCCGTCGCATCGGTGTTCACCTCGCGCGCTGCGAGAGCTGAAGAAAGCCCTTGCTTGTCGACTAGTCGACGTGTATGTGAACTGCGAGCTAAACTCAAGAGGTCGAATTCAGACCCGACGCTCGGGCCACGACGGTCCGGCGGGCCTCCTACTCCGTCGCGCCGCCCTATATCGCGCGGAGGCAGCGGCTCGCCCAATGCCCTACGCTGAGATCAATCGGCTGAGATCAATCGGAGGAAACGCTCATGAAGTTCAAATGGTCTGCACTTGCCGTCGCCGCTCTCGGGCTGTCGGTCGTCGCCGGGGCGGCGGAAGCTCAGACGAAGCTCAAATGGGCGCACGTCTACGAGACGTCCGAACCCTTCCACACCCAGTCGGTCTGGGCCGCGCAGGAGATCGCGAAGCGCACCAACGGTCGCTATCAGATCGACGTCTATCCGGCTTCCCAGCTCGGCAAGGAGACCGACATCAACCAGGGCCTGTCCCTCGGTTCCGTCGACATGATCATCTCGGGTTCGAGCTTTGCGGCCCGCAGCTTCCCGCCGATCGGCGTGACCTACTACCCTTATGTCTTCCGCGACGCGAACCATCTGCTGGCCTACACGAAGAGCGACGTCTTCAAGGAACTCGCGAAAGGGTATTCCGACAAGACCGGCCACCAGATTCTGGCCGTGACCTATTACGGCGCCCGCCAGACGTCGTCGAACAAGCCGATCAAGACCTGCGCCGACATGAAGGGCTTGAAGATCAGGGTTCCCGACGTCCCCGCCTACCTGGCGATGCCGCGGGCGTGCGGGGCCAACACGGCGCCGATCGCTTTCGCGGAGGTGTATCTGGCGCTCCAGAACGGCACCGTCGAGGCCCAGGAAAACCCGCTGACCACCATCGAGGCCAAGAAGTTCTACGAGGTGCAGAAGCACATCGCGCTGACCGGGCACATCGTCGACCACCTCAACACGGTCGCCTCGTCCGGCCTCTGGAAGAAGCTCTCGGACGAAGACAAGAAGATCTTCTCCGACGTCGCCCAAGAGGCGGCGGCGCGCGCCACGGCCGAGATCCAGGCCAAGGAGAAGGAACTCGTCGGCTTCTTCAAGGAGAAGGGCCTGACGGTGTCCGAAGTGGACAAGGACGACTTCAAGGATACGGTGCTCAAGAACGTCGCGTTCGAGACGTTCGGCTACCGCAAGGCGGATTTCGACCAGATCCAGGCCATCAAGAGCGGGCCGGCCCTGTAAGTACGGCATTCCAAGACTGCGAGGGGGGCTGCCGGCCCCCCTTCCACCGGTATCGATATCGGCCTGTATCGTGCGGCTTCTGCGCGGCAACTCGAGCCCTTTCGGCAGGCCGGAGAGCGGGGACTTTGGAGAGCGGCGAATGGCACAAGAGGTCCACACCGAGATTTCGGCCGAGGAGCTGGCCCATGTCTTCGAGGAGGCGGGCCCCGAGGTCGACCTCACCCAGTACGGGATAGAGGACTGGGCGAGCCTGGCGCTGTTCTGGCTGATGGCACTGGCGGTGTTCCTCCAGTTCTTCACGCGCTACGTGCTGAACGATTCGCTCGCCTGGACCGAGGAGATCGCCACCTATTGCCTCGTGGCCGTCGTGTTCATCGGCTCCGCGATGTGCGTCCGTCTCGACCGCCACATCCACGTCGACATCCTGTTCCGGTACATGTCGCCCGGCCTGGCGCGGGCCGTCGCCACCGTCATCGACGCCCTCCGCACGGCCTTCTTCGCCTATGCGGCCTACCTCGTGTGGCGGTTCATGGAAATCGTCGAGGGCGAGACCATGACGACGATCATGCTGCCGAAGAACTGGGTCTACGGCCTGGTGTTCATCGGGTTCGTCCTGATGTTCATCCGGTCCGTTCAAGTGTCGGTCGAGAACTGGCGCCGGGGCTACTCGATCCTCGAGAGGCCCGAGGCCTTCGACGCCGCGCCGACCTGATCCTCGTCCCGGATTCCTGGAAACTCACGCGGTCCGACCCATGCTCCTTCTCATCGGCTCGTTCCTCGCTCTGCTGCTCCTCGGTCTGCCGGTGGCGCTGGCCATGGGGCTCTCCTCGCTCCTCTACATCGTGGTGACCGGCACCGCGCCGGACGTCATCCTGGCGCAGCGCATGATCGCGGGCGTCGAGAGCTTCCCGCTTCTCGCCGTGCCTTTCTTCATCCTGGCCGGCAACCTCATGAACATCGCCGGGGTCACGGGACGGATCTACAGCTTCGCCGTCGCGCTCGTCGGCTGGATGAAGGGTGGGCTGGGACAGGTCAACATCATCGGTTCGGTGATCTTCTCCGGCATGTCCGGGACGGCGATCGCCGATGCGGCCGGGCTCGGGACGATCGAGATCAAGGCCATGAAGGACCACGGCTATTCGACCGAGTTCGCCGTGGGCGTCACGGCCGCCTCGGCGACGCTCGGTCCGATCATCCCGCCCTCCCTGCCGTTCGTCATCTACGGCATGATGGCCAACGTTTCGATCGGGGCGCTGTTTCTCGGCGGTCTCATCCCCGGCGTCGTGATGACCCTCATGATGATGGGGACGGTCGCCTACTTCGCCCACAAGAACGGCTGGGGCAGCGACGCGCCGTTCTCCTGGAGCCAGCTCGGAAGCGCCTCCGTCGAGGTCGTGATCGTCCTGATGTTCCCGGTCGCGATCTGGGTGATGATCCGGATGGGCCTGTCGCCGAACGTGGCCATCGGGATCGCGCTCGCCGTTCTGCTGGCGCTCGACTGGTACTTCGACTTCTCCGCCGTCATGGCCCTGATGGCCCCGGTCATCCTGATCGGCGGCATGACCCTGGGATTGTTCACCCCGACCGAGGCGGCGGTCGCGGCGGTGATCTGGTCTCTCTTCCTCGGGCCTCGTGCGCTACCGCTCGATGACCCTGAAGGCGCTCGCCAAGGCCAGTTTCGACACGATCGAGACGACCGCCTCCGTGCTGTTCATCGTGACGGCGGCCTCCATCTTCGCCTGGCTGCTGACGGTCAGCCAGGCGGCCCAGATCCTCTCCGACGCGATCCTCGGCATCACCCAGAACAAGTGGGTGTTCCTGCTCCTGGCGAACCTGCTGATCCTGTTCGTCGGCTGCTTCATCGACACCATCGCGGCGATCACCATCCTGGTGCCGATCCTGCTGCCCATCGTCCTCAAACTCGGCATCGATCCCATCCATTTCGGATTGATCATCACGCTCAACCTCATGATCGGACTTCTGCACCCTCCGCTCGGGATGGTCCTGTTCGTGCTCGCACGGGTGGCCAAGCTGTCGGTGGAGCGCACGACGATGGCCATCCTGCCTTGGCTCGTGCCCCTGCTCCTGGCGCTGATCGCCATCACCTACATTCCCGAGCTGACGCTCTGGCTTCCGAGAACCATGGGAGTGGCGAAATGAGCGACACGATCCTCTCCGCAACGCTCTTCGGCGCGGAGGACCTGCGCATGACGGAAGCGGCTCTGGGGCCGCTGCCGTCCGGCATGGTCCGGGTCCGGTTCGGGGCCGGGGGAATCTGCGGCTCGGACCTTCACTACTTCCGGCACGGACGGACCGGCGACTTCGTCGTCGAGTCGCCGCTCGTGCTTGGCCACGAGATCGCCGGCGAGATCGTCGAGATCGCGGGTCCCGCGCCGGGCCTTCAGGTCGGCGACCGTGTCGCCGTCAACCCGTCGCGGTGGTGCGGCCGTTGCAGCCGCTGCCGGGAGGGGCGGCCGAATCTCTGCGAAAACATCTACTTCATGGGTTCGGCATCGAAGAAGCCTCACATGCAGGGCGGGTTCGCCACCTTCTTCGACGCGGTTCCCGAACAATGCGTGAAGGTTCCGCGGGAGACGCCGCTCGCTGCCGCCGCGCTCGCGGAACCGCTGGCGGTCTGCCTTCACGCGGTCGCCAGAGCCGGCGCCGTCGAGGAGAAGCGCGGGGTGATCTTCGGCGCCGGTCCGATCGGGCTGCTGACGCTGCTCGCCGCGAGGCTCGGCGGGATGGCCGAGATCGCCGTCGTCGATATCGCGGCGGCGCCGCTCGCCTTCGCCCGGCGCCTCGGGGCGGATCACGTCGTGGACATCTCCGCGGGGGAGGACGGCCTCAAGAGTCTCGCCGCGGAGCGGTCCTTCGACGTGGCCTTCGAAGTTTCCGGAACGGCTGCGGGACTGTCGTCGGCGATATCGAACGTGCGCCGCGGCGGGACCGTCGTTCAGATCGGCAACCTGCCGGGCGGGATGCTGGCCATCCCGGCGAACGCCATCATGGCCCGCGAGATCGATCTGAAGGGCGCCTTCCGGTTCGGCCGCGAGTTCGAGGAGGCCGTCCGCCTGATCGTCGGAAACAGGATCGACGTGATGTCGCTCGTGACCGCGCAAAGGCCGCTCGCGGAAGCGCCGGACGCGTTCCGGCTGGCCATGGACAGGTCGCAAAGCGTCAAGGTCGTCCTGACGGCGCACTGACCGGGGCCGCGATCACGATCCTTCGATTTGCCAGACCGGCGAACGGCGGGCCTTAATGCGGCCCGCCTGTCGAGGCACCCTTCTGCCGCAGTTGCTCAACCTCAGATCGGGGTCCGCCCATGCGCCGCTCCGCACCGCAGGTCTCCCGGGTCGCTCGACGCGGTGCCCTCCTCCTCGGAGTAGGCATGCTGTGCGCCTCCTCTCCGGGGAGAGCCGAGGTCCTCGATCGGTTCACAGGATCGTACGCCGGGTCCGGAACCGTGACCGAGGGGCCGAATGCAAGCATCCATTCGGTGCGATGCCGCTTCAGCGCATCCCAGCGAGGAGCCGCCGGCCTTGCTCTCCGGGGGACCTGTTCGGCTTACGCGATCATATCCAGGTCGATCAGCGCAGACCTGACCTTGGATGCCCGATCCGGCCGGGTCACCGGCACCTATACGGGCGCGCGGGTCGGTCCGGCGAGCCTGTCGGGCAGCCGCCAAGGGAGCGCCCTCGACCTCGTGATCAATTGGCCACGGCCGGTCTTCGGAAACATGACGTCTCGAATGAGGATCCTCAGCCCGACGCCCGAGAGCATGCGGATCGTCGTTCTGAGCCGCATCGGGTCGAACGGCCCTGTCCGCCCGACGACCGATCTCGTCCTGGTTCGCCAGTAAGCGCGCCGCCTCCGACCGGAAATCCGTGGACTCGGCCGTTTCGAAGCCCGATCCTGGACGGGACCGTTGTCCGCGTCCGGAACGTGACCGGGCGTAGGCGCGTCGCACCCGAAGGACGAAGTTCGAGATCGGAATGGCCTTTTCTCTCCGTCAGGTTCGCTATTTCGTCGCCATTGCCGAGACGGGCTCCGTATCCGGGGCCGCACGCCAGCTCTCCATTTCCCAGTCGACGATCACGGAAGCGGTCCAGGAACTGGAGCACGACCTCGGGTTCAAGCTCGTCGAGCGGTCCGTCCACGGGATGAGCCTCACGCTGAAGGGCTTCCAGTTTCTCCGCCACGCCGAGAAGATCCTGGCCGAGGTGTCGAACGCCCGGCGGGCGCTGAACGAGAACGGAGCGCCGGCCGAGGGACGGCTGCAGCTCGGCGTGACGCCGCTGGTGGCGGGGTACATCCTCGCGGATCTGCTCGCCCGTTTCCGGCGAGCCTTCCCACTGCTCGACGTTGCCGTGGTCGAGGATTCGCGGGACTATCTGGAACACCTGCTCATCGGCGGCGAGCTCGATATCGCCGTCATGGTGCTTCCGCCGCGCGCCGCCCTCCTTTCGCTCGAAACCGAGCTGGTGGAGGTGTCGCGCTACCGCCTTTGGCTGCCGCTTGGACACCCTCTGGCGCAAGCGTCCGTGGTCAGCCTCGGCGATCTCGCGAGCGAGCCGCAGATCATGCTCGCCATCGACGAAATCGATGAGGCGCCGAAATCCGTATGGCAGCAGCTCGGCGTCCGCCCGCCGGTGGCCTTCCGCACCCGCTCCGTGGAGGCCGTGCGGAGCCTCGTCGCCACGGGCGCGGGAGTCGCCGTACTTCCGGACCTCACCTATCGCCATTGGTCGCTCGAAGGCGACAAGATCGAGGCGCGCCGCATCAAGGAGGAGCTGCCGGCGGTCTCGGTAGGGGTGGTGTGGCGGCGCGGATCGCGCCTCTCCCCGGCGGCTTCCCAGTTCCGCTCCGTCGTCCAGACGCCCCGGCCGATCAGGCAGCGTTCTTGACTTATCGGAAAATCCGAATTCCGATTTCTCCCAAATGAACTGGCGCGGTCCACCGGACTTCGCCCAAGGTTCAACGGAAAGGCCAACCCCGGCGTCAAGCGGGGCGCGAACGTTTGTCGGCCACCACTCAGGGATCCTCGGGGAGAACGCATCCATGCACCGCATCGCTTTGACATCGGCCGCAATGGGCCTGGCAGCCATGCTCGGCGCCGGGACCGCCACGGCGCAGCTGAAGGAGATCGGCAAGGGCGAAGGCGTCGTCGATATCATCGCCTGGCCCGGCTATATCGAGCGGGGCGAGACCGACAAGAAATTCGACTGGGTCACGGGCTTCGAGCAGAAGACCGGCTGCAAGGTGCGGGTGAAGACCGCCGGCACGTCCGACGAGATGGTGGCCCTCATGAACGAGGGCGGATTCGATCTCGTCACGGCATCCGGCGACGCGAGCCTCCGGCTCATCTCCGGCAAGCGGGTGCAGCCGATCAACATCGACCTCGTCCCAAGCTGGAAGACCGTGGACGAGCGGCTCAAGAGGGCTCCTTGGCACACGGTCGCCGGCGTCCAGTACGGCGTGCCCTACCAGTGGGGCTCCAACGTGCTGATGTACAACACGAACGTGTTCAAGGAGGCGCCGAAGAGCTGGAAGGTCGTCTTCGAAGAGACGGCCCTGCCGGACGGCAAATCGAACAAGGGGCGCATCCAGGCCTTCGACGGTCCGATCTATATCGCGGATGCTGCGCTCTACCTGATGAAGCACCAGCCGCAGCTCGGGATCAAGGATCCCTATGAGCTCACCGAAGAGCAGTACAAGGCGGCTCTCGATCTGCTGCGCAAGCAGCGCACGATCGTGCAGCGCTACTGGCACGACGCGATGGTGCAGGTGGACGACTTCACCAACGAGGGCGTCGTGGCCTCATCGTCCTGGCCGTTCCAGGTGAACCTTCTCAAGAGCCAGGGCAAGCCGATCGCCAGCACCATCCCGGAGGAGGGCGCCACCGGTTGGGCCGACACCACGATGATGCACGTGGACGCGCCGCATCCGAACTGCGCCTATCTGTGGCTCGAGCACTCGATCAGCCCGAAGCTCCAGGGCGATCTCGCCGCCTGGTTCGGTTCGGTCCCCTCGGTTCTCACAGCCTGCGTGGGCAACGAACTTCTTGGGGAAAAGGGCTGCGACACCAACGGCCTCCGCGATTTCTACAAGATCAGGTTCTGGCGCACGCCCGTGGCGAAGTGCGAGCCTCAGCAGGCCGGCTGCGTCCCTTACTACCGGTGGGTGACCGACTATATCGCGATCCTGGGCGGCCGTTAGCGCATCGTGCGAAAAAGTGGACCCGGTTTTCCGCGTTGAACGATGCGCTGTTTTCAAAGGGTGAGCATCGGATGGATCCCAAAAGTGGAGTCCACTTTTGGGTCCGATGCGCGCATCGTGCGGACAAGTGGACCCGGTTTTCCGCGTTAAACGATGCGCCGCTTTAAGAGAAAGAGCATCGGATGGATCCCAAAAGTGGATTCCACTTTTGGGTCCGATGCTCTGTGCTCCCCGGGCGCCCGTTGGCGCCGTTCGGGGCGCCCGCGGGCGCCCCCGCATGCTGCGAGGTGTGAGCTGTCCTCCGGAGCCCAAGGAGCCCCACCCATGTCGGTGCATGCGCGCCCGCAGGCTGCGGCTGCGGCTCGATCCATCGCGTCTCCTGAGGTCTGTGCCGTGCGCCTTTCCGGCGTCACTCGCGCCTTCGGGACGGTGCAGGCGCTGGACGGCGTGGACCTCGACATCCGGGCCGGAGAGTTCTTCTCGATGCTCGGTCCCTCCGGCTCCGGCAAGACCACGTGTCTGCGCCTCATCGCCGGCTTCGAGCATCCCGATCCCGGCGAGATCCGCATCTTCGACGAACCCGTCACGGCGATGCCGCCCTACCGGCGGGCGGTGAATACGGTCTTCCAGGACTACGCGCTGTTTCCGCACCTGAGCGTCCTGGAGAACGTGACCTACGGCCTGCGCGTGCGCGGCATCGGGCGGGCCGACCGGGAGAAGCTCGGACGCGAAGCCCTCGCCCTCGTGAAGCTCATGGGTTTCGACGCGAGGCGCCCGCAGCAGCTCTCGGGCGGCCAACGGCAGAGGGTGGCCCTGGCGCGTGCCCTCGTGAACCGGCCCAAGGTGCTCCTCCTCGACGAGCCCCTCGGCGCCCTCGATCTCAAGCTGCGGGAGGAGATGCAGGTCGAGCTCAAGGCCCTGCAGCGGGCGCTCGGGCTCACGTTCATCTTCGTGACCCACGACCAGGGCGAGGCCCTCTCCATGAGCGACCGCGTCGCGGTGTTCAACGCCGGCCGGGTCGTTCAGGTCGGCACGCCCGAGGAGGTCTACGAGCGGCCCCGGACCCGGTTCGTGGCCGAGTTCGTCGGCGGCTCGAACGTGCTGGAAGCCGACACCTCCGCCCGGTTCGGCGGCCCCCGGCGCCTCGTCAGCATCCGCCCGGAAGCCATCCGCATCCGGCCGCCGGCGGGAGCGCCACCCGGGCAGGCCGGCGCGGAAGGCGCCTGCCTGGAGGTGCAGTACCAGGGCGCCAGCCGTCGCGTGATCGTCGATGCAGGGGGCGTGCGCCTCGTCGCCCTGGTGCCGGCCCCCGAGGCGAGGGACGTCGGCCCGGGCGACCGCCTCGCGCTCTCCTGGCCCGCCGCGGCCATGCACGCGATGGAGGGCGAACGGTGACGGCCGCTTCCCTCGACCTGCCGCTCCCGCGCGAGAGCCTGGCGCGCCGGTTCTCGGATGCGCTCTTCGCCCGCCGCTTTCTCCTTCTCACGCTGCTCCTCGTGCCCACGATGCTGTGGCTCGGGGTGGTCTATGTGGGCAGCCTTCTGGCCCTCCTGCTCCAGAGCTTCTTCTCCATCGACGAGTTCTCCGGAACGATCGTGCGGGAGTTCACGCTGAAGACCTATGGCGAGCTGCTTCAGCCCGCCAATCTCGACGTGATCATCCGCACGGTGGCGATGGCCGCGGCCGTGACGGTCGCCTCGGCGATCCTCGCCTTTCCGGTCGCCTACTACGCCGCCCGTTATGCACGCGGGCGGCTGAAGGCCGCGTTCTACATCGCCGTGATGATGCCGCTCTGGTCGAGCTATCTCGTGAAGGTCTATGCCTGGAAGCTCCTCCTGGCGCGCGAGGGCGCGGTGCCGTGGATTGCCGACCGGGTCGGGGCGACGCCCGCCATCGATTGGCTCCTCGGCTTGCCCCTCGTCGGCGGACCGTCACTCTCCGTCAGCTATCTCGGCCAGTTCCTCGTCTTCATCTATCTCTGGCTGCCGTTCATGATCCTGCCCATCCAGGCCTCGCTGGAACGCGTGCCCGTCAGCCTGATCGAGGCTTCCGCCGATCTCGGCGCCGTGCCCAGGCAGACCCTTCGTACGGTGATCCTTCCCCTCGCGATGCCGGGCGCGGCGGCGGGCTCGATCTTCACCTTTTCGCTGACGCTCGGCGACTACATCCTGCCGCAGATCATCGGCCCCTCGACCCTGCTCATCGGGCAGACGGTCTACATCCTGCAGGGCACGGCGGGGAATATCCCTCTCGCGGCCGCTTTCGCGGTGGTGCCGATCGCCGTCATGGCGGTCTACCTCCTCGCGGCCCGGCGGCTGGGGGCCTTCGATGCGTTCTAGGTCGCCTCTCGGGCTGAAGATCGCCGCAGGGGGGAGCCTCCTGTTCCTGCACGTCCCGCTGGCCGTGGTGATCCTCTATGCCTTCACGACGGAGGAGCGCAGCTATCAGTTTCCCCCGCCCGGGCTGACGCTGCGATGGTTCGGGGCCGCCTGGCAGCGCGCGGACGTCTGGAACGCCCTCGTCCTCTCGCTCAAGGTCGCGACCGTCGCGACGATCATCGCCCTCGTGCTCGGCACGCTCACGGCGGGCGCGCTCGCCCGCACGCGCTTCTTCGGACGGGAGACGATCTCGCTCCTCATCATCCTGCCGATCGCGCTCCCGGGCATCATCACCGGCATCGCCCTGCGGTCGGCCTTCAACCTGATGGACGTCCCCTTCTCGTTCTGGACCATCGTGGTAGGGCACGCGACCTTCTGCATCGTCGTGGTGCACAACAACGCCATCGCGCGCCTGCGCCGGCTTTCCCCGTCGATCATCGAAGCGTCCCTCGACCTCGGCGCCGACAGCATCCAGACATTCCGCTATGTGATCCTGCCCAATCTCGGCACGGCCCTTCTCGCCGGCGGCATGCTCGCCTTCGCGCTGTCCTTCGACGAGGTCATCGTCACCACGTTCACGGCCGGTCAGCAGACGACGCTGCCCATATGGATGCTGAACGAACTCATCCGGCCGCGGCAGCGGCCCGTCACCAATGTGATCGCCGTGGCGGTCATCGTCCTGACCTTTCTGCCGATTCTCGCCGCCTATTACCTGACGAGCGAGGAGCGGAGCGTGCCGGGGCGCCCGTGAACGCCACATCGCCAGAATGGATGGGAGGAATAATATGGATACAGCCCTGCAATCCGGACCGACCGACACCGAGATGCTGATCGGCTCGCGCTTCGTGGCCGGCACCGAGGACGCGGAGGTCATCCTCGACCCGCGCACGGGCGGGACGGTGATGAGCCTGCCGGAAGCGTCGAGCGATCAGATCGATGCCGCGGTGTCGGCCGCCGAGGCCGCATTCAAGTCCTGGTCCCGCACGACGCCGGGCGCCCGCTCGGCGCTGCTTCTCAAGCTCGCCGACCGGATCGAAGCCGAGGCCGAGGCGTTCGCGGCCCTGGAGGCGCTCAATTGCGGCAAGCCGCAATACCTCGTCCTGCGCGACGAGATACCGGCGATCGTCGACTGCTTCCGGTTCTTCGCGGGCGCGGTGCGCTCCATGCAGGGCGCGCTCGCCGGCGAATATCTGCCGGGTCACACGTCGATGATCCGGCGGGACCCGATCGGCGTCGTGGCTTCCATCGCGCCTTGGAACTATCCGCTGATGATGGCGGCCTGGAAGCTGGCGCCGGCGCTCGCGGGCGGCAACACGGTCGTGATCAAGCCTTCGGAGCAGACGCCGCTCACGACGCTCAAGCTGGCCCGGCTCATCGCGGAGATCTTCCCCGAAGGCGTCGTCAACGTCGTCGTCGGACGGGGCGAGACCGTCGGCCAGACGCTCATCTCGCATCCGAAGGTCTCGATGATCTCGCTCACCGGCGACGTGGCGACGGGCAAGAAGGTGCTCACGGCCGCGGCGAAGTCCGTGAAGCGCACGCATCTCGAACTCGGCGGCAAGGCGCCGGTCGTCGTCTTCGACGATGCGGATCTCGCCGAAGTGGTCGAAGGCATCAAGGTCTTCGGCTTCTACAATGCCGGCCAGGATTGCACGGCCGCCTGCCGCATCTATGCGGGTGCAAAGATCTACGACCGTTTCGTGGCGGACCTCTCCTCGGCGGTGTCGGGCCTGAGGTTCGGGCGCGACAACGACGAGGAGAACGATCTCGGGCCCCTGATCTCTCCGCGCCAGCGCTCCCGCGTGGCCTCCTTCGTGGAGCGCGCGGCGGATCTCGGGCACGTGGAGATCACGACCGGCGGCAAGGAGGGGAGCGGCGGCGGCTTCTTCTACGAGCCGACGGTGATCGCGGGTGCGCGTCAGGACGACGAGATCGTGCGCCGGGAGGTCTTCGGCCCGGTGGTCTCGGTGACGCGCTTCGAGGACGTGGATCAGGCGGTCGCCTGGGCGAACGATTCCGACTACGGACTCGCCTCGTCCGTGTGGTCGCGGGACGTCTCGAAGGCGATGGCGACGGCGGCGCAGCTGCAATACGGATGCACCTGGGTGAACTGCCACTTCATGCTCGTCAACGAAATGCCGCATGGCGGCCTCAAGCAATCGGGCTACGGCAAGGACATGAGCATGTATGCCCTGGAGGACTACACGGCCGTCCGCCACGTCATGGTGAAGACGGGCTGAGCCGCCTGCAAGCCTTCGCACCGGAGAGTTCGCCGGAGGGCGGACCGATCCTGTATGGCGCGGCGAAAGGCTCGTAGCCCGGGCAGCCGGCCGGATCCGGCCCATGTCTCGAAGAGTTATGGATTCTCGAAGAGTCATGGAGCGTGCCATGCAGGGGACGCGGCGGACGTTCGCGAAAGGTGCAATGGCGACCGCGGCGGCAGCTTTGCTGCCATTGCCGGAGACGTGGGCTCAGTCCGGTTCGCCAATGACGAGGCCCATTCCGTCGACGGGCGAGCGACTGCCGGCCGTCGGCCTCGGCACCTGGATCACGTTCAACGTCGGCAACGATGCCGAACTCAAGGACGAATGCGCCGCGGTCATGGCCGCCTTCTTCGAGCAGGGCGGCAGGATGATCGATTCCTCTCCGATGTACGGTTCTTCGCAGCCGACCATCGGCTATGGATTGAGCAAGCTCGGGTATCCGCAGCCGCTGTTCTCGGCCGAGAAGGTCTGGACCTCCAGCCGCGCGAGCGGACCTGGCCAGATCGAGCGGTCGCGCGCCTATTGGGGCGTGCCCCGCTTCGACCTCCTCCAGGTGCACAATCTCGTCTCCTGGAAGGAGCACCTGCGGACGCTCTTCGCCATGAAGGCGTCGGGACAGGTGCGATACGTCGGGATCACCACATCGGAGGGTCGGCGGCACGATCTCGTCGAGGAGGTCATGCGCACGCAGCCGATCGACTTCGCGCAGGTGACCTACAATGTGCTCGACCGGGAGGTCGAGGCGCGCATCCTGCCGCTGGCGCGTGACCGCGGCATCGCCGTGATCGTCAATCGCCCCTTCCGGGAGGGGCATCTGATCCGGCAGGTCGAGCGGCACCCTCTCCCGAACTGGGCGAGCGAGACGGGAGCGTCCAACTGGGCGCAGTTCCTCCTGAAATTCATCGTTTCGCACCCTGCGGTCACCTGCGCCATTCCGGCGACGACGAGGGTCGATCACGTGCGCGAGAACATGGCGGCGGCGACCGGGATATTGCCGGACGAAGCCATGCGCCGGCGGATGGCCGATCATGTGGGGCGGCTCTGAATGTCGGGGTGGTGGACGTACGGGCTCCAGGACCTCCTGCTCTTCTCCCCGCGCGTCTATCGGCGGATGTTCGAGCTGCACAACGCTGCGGTCTGGCCTTTGCAACTCCCCATCCTGCTCCTCGGCGCGGCCATCCTCGCAGGGGTCGTCCGGCCGCGTGCGTGGTCGGACCGGGTCGTCTCGGCCGGACTTGCGGCGGCATGGATCTGGGTCGCCTGGAGCTTCCTCTGGAATCGGTATGCCGCGATCAACTGGGCAGCCGCCTATGCTGCGCCGGCTTTCGTCCTCGAGGCGCTGCTGGTCGCCTGGTTCGGCATGGTCCGGGGGCGCCTGCGCTTCGCGGCGAGAAGGTCCGTTCCGAGCGTGGCCGGCCTCGCACTCTTCCTCTACGCACTCGTCCTGCACCCGCTTGTGCCGAAACTCTCGGGCCGGCCGTTCCAGTCGGCGGAGCTTTTCGGCATCGCGCCGGATCCGACCGCGATCGCGACGCTCGGGCTCGTGTCGATGGCGTCCACGGGGAGCGCGGCGTGGCTGCTTCTCGCCGTTCCGCTGGCCTGGTGCGCGGCGAGCGGGGCGACCCTTCACGCCATGGGGGCGCCGGAAGCCGGGATCCCGCTGACGGCGGCCGGTCTCGCCGTTGCTTCCGGGCTCTGGTCCAGCGCCGGGGGACGGGCTTCGCCGACGCGGTGAGCCGGGGCTTCGACGCCTGCACGGGTCTCCGGTCCGCTCTCGATCGCCGCCGGTCGGGGTGATCCGGCCTCGAACGCCAGGGCGGCCATCGCGTAGAGCGCGAGCGCCAGGCAGACGACGACCGTGAAACCCGACATGCATCGCAAGCAGGCTCGCCAGCACGGCCCCGACCACGGAGGCGCAGCCGTTGATCGCCCAGGCCCACGGCACCAGGCCGGGGGTCCGCGCGGCCACCCGCGCCAGGCCGAGGGGGAACGGCATGCCCATCGCAACGCCGAGCGGCGCGATCAGCAGCAATGCGACCGCAGCCTTGGCCGGGAACGGCCACGCGATCAGCTCGGGAAGCCAGACCGGCAAGACGACGAGATAGGTGCCTGCGAACAGGATGATGCCGCCGACGGCGATCGCGACGGCAGCCCGCCGGCGCTCCTCGATTTCTCCGGCAATGCCGCTGCCGAGACCCGCAAAGATCAGAAACGCGGCCAACACCACGGCGATCGCCGCCAGCGGGTGGCCGAGAAACGATCGTGAAGCGATGGATGAAGCTGATCTCGATGAACATGAACCCGAAGCCGAGCGCCAGGAAATAGACCGCCACCCTCCACCGGACCGCGACGGCGGGCCTCGCCTGCGCCGGCTCGGCGCGAGGAGCTCCGGTCCGAAGGGCCGCGAGCGGCAGCAGGATCAGGACGAGGCTCGCGAACCCCGCTTGCACCAGGGCGGCGAGGACGACGAGGTAACCCGTATCGGCCTGGGCCAGCCCGCCCTGCGCCCGCAGGGCGAAGAGCTCCGGCAGCAGCTCGAACTTGAAGAACCGGAAGAAGTAGGGCCGGTCGTCGGTCGCGGGCTCGACATGGAACTTGTAGGTCCGCAGGAACCGCTCGCGCTCCGGCCCCAGCAGTTCGGTGGCGGCGCGGTAAAGGGAGGGCTCCTCCAGCCGGTTGAAGCGGTTGGCTTCCGCCTCCCGGATGCCCGAAAACCAGGCGACATCGAAGGACCTCGCCTCCGCGAACGCTCGGATCCGCGCGATCTCGGCAGGATCGAACGGCGCCTCCTTCACGAGGAGCGTGGCCGTGTTCCAATCGTGGATCATGGCGAGCCGATCGCCCGGCGAGGAGACGCCCGCCTGTTCGAGAGCCACGATGGCGGTGGCGAACAGCTTGATCGGGTCGCTCGGCGGCGAGCGCAGCCAGCGCGTGACGGCGAGGATTCCGCCGGGGCCGAGATGCGCATAGATAGGATCTCAGCGCCTCGACGGTGTAGAGCGGGGTTTCCCCGAGCGCCTGGACGCCCGCTGCGGCCGCCGTGAAGGAATCGAGGAGTGCGACCTGGATCAGGTCCCAGCTCCGCTCGCTCGCCTGGACGAAGCTGCGCGCCTCGGCGCTGTGCACGGTCACGTCCGTGCGGTCATAGATCCCGCCTGCGAACCCGGCGAATTCTCCCCTGACCAGGGCGATCAGGTCCGGATTGAGCTCGACGGCGTCGATGCGGGGTGCCCGGTGGTAGAGCGCCCGCAATACGTCGGCGCCGCCGCCGGCGCCGAGGATCAGCGTGCGCGGGCGATCGAGCACGTGATAGGGGAGCGCCATCGTCTGCTGGTCGAGATAGCCGAGCGCGCCCCTGTCGCCGGTGAAGCGGGTGATGACGCTGAGGGCATCCGCATCCGTGAAGGCGCCGAGCTGCGGCGGCGGCTCGATCGTGTTTCCGAGGCTGAGGCCCGGCGCGTGGCGAAACGGAACGAGCGGGCTCTCGACGACCGTGAGCAGCCCCAGCGGGCTCGACCGTTCCGCCAGGACGCGGGCGCCGGGCGCCGTCAACGCAACCCTCAGGCCCTTGTAAGGCGATGGCCGCGGCTCGAGCCAGGAGGCCGGCCAGGCGAGGGATGTGATCACGGCGAGAAGCGCGAGCATGGCGGACGGGCGGTGCGCGTCGCCCGCCCATGCGGCGAGCGCCGCGGCGAGGAAGCCGAGCCCGCCGAGCACGCGCAGGCAATCCCCGGGCGCGAGGAGGGACAGAAGGCCGACGATCAGGAGAGCGCCGAGTCCGGCGCCGATGAGATCGGCCCGGTAGATCGACGCGATTTCGCCATGGAACCGGATGAAGGCCAGTCCGATCCCGGTCCCCGCGGCGCAGAACGGGAGGGCCAGCAGCAGATAGATCTGCGCCAGACGGACTTGCTGGTCGGCGTCCCAGATGACCTCGAGCGGGTTGAAGGCTACGCGCTGCGCCAACGCGAATCCGCCGACGGACAGGATTGCGAACAGCACCGCGCAACCGGCGAAGGCCGCCGTGAACCGGGGCGCAAGCGCTCCCCGCGCGAAGGCGAGGACGGAGCCGCTGGCGCCGATGCCGAGGAGCGCCACGCTGATGATCATATAGGCGAAATGGTGCCAGAGCAGGATCGAGAAGAGCCGCGTCAGCAGGATCTCGTAGGCGATCGAGGCGCCGGCGAGGATCCCGATGGCCGCAAGGCGCGCCACGGGCTCAGCGGCTGCCGCCGGTCAGGGGCACGAAGCGGACGGGCAGGAGGACGCGGGTATGCACGCGCTCCTCCGCGTCCTTTTCGACGAGCATCAGGTTCTGGGTCATGAAGGCCGGCCCGACCGGGATGACCATCCGGCCGCCGGGCTTGAGCTGCCTGACCAGCGGCGGCGGGATATGACTCGCAGCCGCCGTCACGACGATGGCGTCGAAAGGTCCGTGCTCGGGCCAACCGAAATAGCCGTCTCCCTGGCGCACGCGCACGTTGTCGAAGCGCAGTTCGCCCAATCGCTCGGCCGCGCCCTTGGCCAACGGCTCGACGATCTCGATGGAGTAGACGCGGTCGACCAGCCGTGAGAGCACGGCTGCTTGATAACCGGACCCGGTCCCGATCTCGAGGACGACGTCGTTCTTGTCCGGGTCCGCCAGATCGGTCATGAGCGCGACGACATAGGGTTGGGAAATCGTCTGCCCGAAGCCGATCGGCAGCGGCCTGTTCTCGTAGGCTGCGTCCCGGACCTCCGTGGGGACGAGTTCGTGCCGCGGCACCTCCCGCATGGCAGCGAGAACGGACGGGTCGATGCCGCCGGTGCCGGCGGGCGCGGCGGCACCGGTCGCAAGGCGTTCGAGCGTTGCGACCATCCTCTCCCGCGCCCCGGCATGATCCCGCTCCACGCCTGCCGCCGCGACGAGCAGAAGTGCGATGGCCGGAACGAACAGGGCGAGCTTCCGGGGCATGCGCCGGATTCCGAAAAGCCGTGCCGCATCCGCGGGAGGTCCGAAATGGCTCCGCCGGGCGCGAGTGCCCTGACTTTAGCACGGATCCGCACGCGTCGATCCGGTACGAGGCTGCTCTCTTCTGTCTTGCGCTGCAGCACAGTCGCCGCGCACGGACCCTTCCATTCAGAGCGATGTCATCGACGGTCATCTTCGGTCAGAGCGAAGACCGCACAGGGCGCGGCGATACCGCGCAATACGTGCTCGCCCAATGGGATCAGCGCCGTCGTCGTCTCCGCCGCGACCGCGCCCGAGACCAGCACGCTTCGACCGAGGGGCCTGCACAGCCCTTCGAGTCGGCTGACCAGGTTGACGGCCGGGCCGATCGCGGTGAAGTCCAGCCGGTCGGCGGCACCGATATTGCCCCACATCATATCTCCGAGATGCAGAGCGATGCCGAAGGGGAGGGGCGGCAGGCCCTGCTCGCCGCGGGCCTGGTCGAGATGGGCCATGCCCGCCCGGGCCGCAACGACGGCGCGCAGCGCGGCGTCGCAGGCGGCAGCGGGGGAGCGTTGGCCGATCGGAAAGATCGCCAGCACGCCGTCGCCGATGAATTTCAGCACTTCGCCGCCGAAGGCGTGAACGGCACCGGCAATGCGGTCGAACCAGGCGTCGAGCGCGGCGACGACCGCCTCCGGCGCCGTCGCCTCCGACAGCGCCGTAAAATCGCGCAGATCGGCATAGAGCAGGACCGCGCGGATGGTCTCGCCCGCCTGGCGCCGCAACCGCCCCGCGAGCACCTGCGTCGCACTGCGCCGGCCCAGATAGGTCTCGAGCAGCGCCGCGAGAGTCGACCGCGAAGCAAGGACGGCGAGCGGCGCCGCAGCAAAACGCGCCGCCTGATGCAACAGCTCGGATTCGGCCTCGCTGAGAGGCCGCAAAACAGCCCAGCCGAGAACCGGGAGGTCCGGCGCTGGGTCGTCCGACGTCGGACCGTCCGGTGCGGAACCGGCGACGTCCTCCTGCACCCGTCCGGTGCCGAGCCCGACGAGCCAGTCGCGACCGATATTGCCCTGCTCGGACGCGGGCGGAAGCAGGGACCCGAAGCCGAGCGCCTCGATCACCGCTCCGGTTTCAGCCCGCCACAACCAGGCGCGGCGGGCGATGATCGGATGGGGCGCCGCCAGCGTCAGCGCCCCGCCGGCGAGCGGCAAGCCATCGGCGGTCAACTGCGCGCCGAGGGTCGCCAGGAAGTGGTCGGGGCCAGGCTCGGAGCTTGCATCGTCGACCAGCCAGGCGAGGACGGAGGGCAGTCGCATGCAGGAGATCATGTGGCTGCGGCCCTGTGCCTGTCATCGCTTTATTGTTGCGAAAGGGAGATTTCTTGCGTGAGCACTAGGAATCAAGGGCGCCGCGCCCATCTCAAACACTCGGCCGACGCTTTTGTCGAAGGAAGCTTCCGATGGCTGAACCGCTGGTGGTCCGACGTGAGATCCAGATCGCGGCACCGCCCGCGACCGTCTTCGCCTTCCTCACCGATCCGGAGAAGATCCTGCGCTGGATGGGCACCGAAGCGACTGTGGAGCCGCAACCCGGCGGCCTCTACCTCGTCAATGTCAGCGGCAAAGACATCGCCCGCGGGCAGTTCACCGAGGTCATTCCCATCCACCGCCTCGCCTACAGCTTTGGCTGGGAGGGGCGCGAAACGATGCCACCGGGATCGGGCCTGATCGAGATCGACCTGATCGACCAGGGGGGCGGGACGCTGTTGCGCATGACCCACAGTGGACTGCCCGACGCCGAGGCCTGCGCCAGCCACGAGCAGGGTTGGACCCACTACCTCGGAAGGCTGGCGGTGGCAGCCGCCGGTGGCGATCCGGGACCCGACCTGCGGCGCAAACCGTGATGATGGCGTTGCGGCGAGGAACGCCCGAACGTCCGAAAGCGGGAAGTGAGCGGACCTTCGGACGGCCGGCTCCACTATCCTGACGATCGCCGCAGCCTCGAACATGCGCGCCATATGCTTCATGGGCTTGGCCGCCCTGACGGTCAGGTCAGGTTCCTTCGCCGCTCCAACTCCGCTTCGGTCGGCTGTTCGAATTCGAACGAACCGGTCACGACTGGGCCACCCCGTACGTACCTACTGATCGTGACGCCGGATCCCGACACCTGGGAACTGATGAGTTTCAAGGCTGCCGGTGAGGCGCCTTCGCCGAACAGCCTCTTGCCCTTGCCAAGCACGACCGGAAAGATCGAAACATCGATCTCATCGACCAGGTCATGTCGGAACAGGGTCTGCAGGAAGTCCGTCGAGCCCTGGGTCAGCAGATCCGGTCCTTCCTCGCTTTTCAGCTTCTTGAGTGCTGCGACCGCGTCGGCGCCCAGGGTTCGGCTGTTCTGCCAGTCGAGCTTCAACATCGGATTGCGCGTCGCGACATACTTGGTGACGCGATCGAACAGCGGGCCGATCGGATCATCGGCGCCGACATAGGGCCAATGTGCCGCGAAGATATCATAAGTCTTTCGGCCGAGCAGAAGGTCGAATGGGTTGGCAAACATCTCTCCCACCGCCTTTCCCATCGTTTCGTCGAAAGAGGGGGCGGCCCAGCCGCCATGCTTGAAGTCGCCGACCGGATCTTCGTCCGGTCCGCCCGGGGCCTGCATGATTCCATCGAGGCTCATGAAGGCACCAACGATGATCCTTCTCATTTCCGGTCTCCTTTCGTCGTCGGCGGCGTGGCCCGCGTTCCGCATCGAGGACGTCTGACGGCGGCGAAGGCCGACAGCGGCCCGAAGAATTTGCAAGGCTCGTTAAAAAATGGGCTGCCGGGGACCAACAAGCTGCGGGCCAGCGCATCGTAACCAGATAGGCCAGGAAGATGGCCGCGCCGACGTAGTTCGCGCCGCGGTAGCGGATGCGGGGGCGATGATCGACGGCCTGTCGCGCCTCGGCGCCTTCTTCAAGGTGGTCGTGCCGATCTCGTTCGCCGGACTTCTGACCGCCGTGATCTTCGCCTTCACGCTCGTGACGGCGCATCTCCCTTTCGGGAGAGGGGTCGTCTGCCGCGGAGAGCCGGTTCCTCTTCTTCGGCGCGCCGGGGATGACACCGAGGCGTTTCCCCTCTACGGCGCGCCGCGGCTCGACAACAACGCGATCGAAGTGCGCCCCGTGCCGTCCGGCGACATCGGAACGCACCTTGCCCTACGTGCCCGGCAGGCGGTACTCCCGGAAGCGGTCGCGCAGGGCCGTCTTGAGGATCTTGCCGGTCGCCGTGTGGGGGATCTCGTCGACGATGACGACGTCGTCCGGCATCCACCACTTGGCGATCTTGCCCTGCATGAAGCCGAGGAGGTCGTCCTTCGTCGGCTGCCGCCCCGGCTTCGGCACCACGACGAGGAGCGGCCGCTCGTCCCATTTCGGGTGATGCACGCCGATCACGGCGGCCTCGGCGACGTCGCCGTGGCCGACGGCGAGGTTTTCGAGCTCGATCGAGGAGATCCACTCGCCGCCCGACTTGATGACGTCCTTCGAACGGTCGCCGATGTGCACGTAGCCGTGCGGGTCGATGGTGGCGACGTCGCCGGTGTCGAAGAAACCCTCCTCGTCGAGGATCGATCCGCCCTCGTCCCTGTAGTAGGCCCGCGCGACGGCCGGCCCGCGCACCTTCAGGCGCCCGCGGGCCTTGCCGTCCCACGGCATGGCGAGCCCTTCGTCGTTCTCGATCGTCATCTCGACCGTGAAGGGCGCGAAGCCCTGCTTCGCCTTGAGGTCGAGCAGCGCGTCGCCGTCGAGATGGGCGTAGTCGGGCTTGATGGTGCAGAAGGAGCCGACCGGGCTCATCTCCGTCATGCCCCAGGCATGGGCGACGGTCACGCCGTACTTGCGCTCGAAAGCCTCCGTGATGGCGCGGGGGCAGGCCGAGCCGCCGATGATGACGCGCTTCAGGGTCGAGAGCCTGCCGCCGGTCGATTCGAGATGCTGCAGGAGGGCGAGCCACACGGTCGGCACCGCGGCCGTGACGGTGATGCTCTCGCTTTCCAGGAGGGCGTGGACGGAAGGGCCGTCGAGCCGCGGCCCCGGCATGACGAGGGCGGCGCCGGCCATCGGCGCCGAGAACGCGAAGGACCAGCCGTTGGCATGGAAGAGCGGCACGACCGGCATCGCCACGTCGCGCGCCGAGAAGCCGAGGTAGTCCACGCCGTTGGCCGCCATCGAGTGAAGGATGTTCGACCGGTGCGAGTAGACGACGCCCTTCGGGTTGCCGGTGGTGCCGGAGGTGTAGCACAGGCCGGCGGCCGTGTTCTCGTCGAAGGCCGCCCAGCGGAAGTCCTCGTCCGCCTCGGCGAGCCATTCCTCGTAGGGCGCCGCATTGCGCAGGCTCGTCGCCGGCATGTGGGCGGCGTCGGTCAGGACGATGAACCGCTCGATGGTGGCAAGGCGCGGCGCCAGCTTCTCGATGAGCGGCACGAAGGTCAGGTCGAGGAACAGCAGCCGGTCCTCGGCGTGGTTCATGATGTAGACGATCTGGTCCTCGAAGAGCCGCGGATTGACCGTGTGGTAGATGGCGCCGATGCCGGTGATGCCGTACCAGGTCTCGAGATGCCGCCAGGTGTTCCAGGCCAGCGTCGCGACGCGGTCGCCGAGGCGGATGCCGTCCATCTCCAGGCGCTTGGCGAGGCGCAGGGCGCGCGAGCGGATCTCGGCATAATCGGTCCGGTGAATCGGACCTTCGACCGATCTCGACACGACGGGACGCCGGGCGTGCTGCGTGGACGCGTGATCGATGACGCGGTGGATGAGAAGGGGCCAATCCTGCATGAGACCTTGCATGGGGTCCTCCGGTTCGACGTGAGAGGGAATTTTCCGATGGGCCGCCGCGCCGGAGCGGGGCGGCCGGGCAGGTGCGGGCGATCCGGGGTTCAGCCGTTGACGAGCGGGCAGCCGCCGTCCTCCATGGGCCGGAACGCCTCGGCGGCCGGGATGGTGGCGCGGACCTTGTAGTAGTCCCAGGCGTATTTCGATTCCTCGGGCTTCTTCACTTCGAACAGGTACATGTCGTGGAGCTTGCGGCCGTCGGCGCGGATGGTGCCCTTGCCGAAGAGCGGGTCGTCCGTCGGCATCTCCTTCATCTTCTCGACGACGGCCCGGCCGTCCGCATCGCTCTTCAGCGCCTCGACTGCCTTCAGATAGTGGAGGACGGCCGCGTAGACGCCGGCCTGGATCATCGTCGGCTTGCGGCCGCCGTTCGCGGCGGCGAACTTCTCGGAGAACGCGCGGTTGCCGTCGCTCAAGTCCCAGTACCAGGCCTCCGTCAGCATCAGCCCGCGAGCCGATGCGAGGCCGAGGGCATGGACCTCGGCGACCGAGACGAGGAGACCCGCGAGGCTCTGTCCGCCCTCCGGGATGCCGAACTCCGCGGCCTGCTTGATGGCGTTGGTGAGGTCGCCGCCCGCATTGGCAAGCCCGATGACTTTCGCCTTCGAGGACTGGGCCTGCAGCAGGAAGGAGCTGAAATCGGGGGTCGACAGCGGATGGCGCACCCGCCCGACCACCTTGCCCTTCATGGCCTCGACGACGGCGGCCGTGTCGCGTTCGAGCACGTGGCCGAAGGCGTAATCGGCCGTGAGGAAGAACCAGGACTCGTGCCCGGACTTCACGACGGCTCGCCCGGTGCCGTTGGCCAGCGCCCAGGTGTCGTAGGTCCAATGGACGGTGTTGGGCGAGCATTTCGATCCGGTCAGGTCGGACGCCGCGGCCCCCGAGGCCAGGAAGACCTTGTTCTTGAGCTTCACGATCTCGTTGACCGCGAAGGCGACGGAGGACGTCGGCACGTCGACGATCGCGTCGACTTTCTCCACGTCGAACCAGCGCCTGGCGATGACGGCTCCCACATCGGCCTTGTTCTGATGGTCGCCGGCGATGATCTCGATCTTCAGGCCCTTGCGGGCGGCGGCGAATTCCTCGGCCGCGAGCTTCGCCGCGAAGACCGATCCCTGACCCGTGGGATCCGCATAGAGGCCGGAAATATCCGTCAGGACGCCGATCTTGATCAGATCGTCCGTGACCTGCGCGTGCGCCGCGCCCGATGTCAGGATGGCGGCGAGAACCGAAAGACCGAAGAGCCGACGCATGCGAACCTCCCTGTTGCTGCCGCAACGTTCAGTCGAAGCCGGTCCTTCCGGCGCGCGGCCCGTTGCGGTTTCCCGGCAAAGGCTTAAAGTCGGCACGCTCGGTGGTGCTATCGGAACATTCCCGACCGGGTGTCAGAATATTCTGAAACCCGCCGGATCCCGTGACCCGTCTCTTGGCGCGAGGGTCCCGGCGCCGCTATGAGTGACTCGCCTCCCACGCAAGGCGAAAGCCGGCCTGCGCGGCGCATCGGCAACGGCAGTGCGATGTCCGAGACGGCAAATCAGCTTCCCCGGGAAACGCCGGACGAATTGGCTCTCCAGGAGCTCTCGGGAATTCCGTTCCGGCGGATCGTCGAGCAGTCGCTGGCGGGCATCTACGTCGTCCAGGACGAGGTGGTGGAGTACGTCAACGCGACGCTCGCAGCCATGATCGGCTATTCGCAGGACGAGGTGATCGGCAGGCCGCTCCGCGATGTCGTCGCGCCCGAAACCTTCGAAGACGTTGCCGACCGCATGCGCAGGCGGACCCGCGGCGAGGTGGCGAGCATGCGCTACACCACCAAGCTGCTGCACCGGGACGGCCGCCAGGTCGACGTCGAGGTGCACGGTTCGCGCATCGACTACAGGGGGCGCCCGGCGATCATCGGCGCGTTGATCGACATCACCGTGCGCATGGAGCAGGACCGGGAGATCCGCCGCTCGCGCGAGCAGCTGCGCCAGCTCGCCGCCTACATCAACGGCGTGCGCGAGGAGCAGCGTGCGAAATTCGCCCGGGAGCTGCACGACGTGGTCGGCGGCATGCTGACGTCCATCAAGATGGATGCGACGCGGATCCGGCGGCGCGCCGAGTCGCCCGACCTCGCCGAGATCTGCGACACGCTCATCGAGCTCACCAAGGAGACGATCGATACCGTCCGCAAGATGTCGGAAGATCTGCGGCCGAGCGTCCTCGACCATCTCGGTCTCGCCGCCGCCATCTCCCGGCATCTCGACCAGTTCGCGGCCCGGCACGGCATCACGGCCTCGTTCGACGCCGGCCGGGACGAGGTCAGGCTGCCGCAGGCGCAGACCATCGCGGCCTACCGGATCTTCCAGGAGGCGCTGACCAACGTCGCCCGCCACGCGAACGCGACTCACGTCGGCGTGGAGCTCGCCGCCGGGGACGGGCGGTTCACGTTGACGGTGGCGGACAACGGCCGGGGGATCGAGACGGCCGCGGTGAAAGGCCGTTCGATCGGCCTTTTCAGCATGACCGAGCGGGCGCGCGAACTCGGCGGGACCCTGGATATCGCGCGGCGGGAGCCGAACGGGACCGTGCTGCGCCTCTCCTTGCCCCTCGGCGGAGGACTTTCAGACCCATGATCAGCGTTCTCGTGGTCGACGATCACAGGATCTTCCGCTCGGGCATCAAGCGCCTCCTGTCGGACGAGCCGGACATCCGGGTGACGGACGAGGCCGCAAACGGAACGGAGGCCTTGGCCAAGATCCGCCAGCGGCCGTTCGACGTCGTGATGCTCGACATCAACATGACCGGCCGCAGCGGCCTCGAGGCGATCGCCTGTCTCCGCGGCGAGGCTCCGGCGACGCCGATCCTGATCGTCTCCATGTACCCGGAGGAGCAATACGCCGCCGTCGCCCTCAAGGCCGGCGCCAGAGGCTACGTCTCCAAGGATGCCGATCCGGAGGACCTCGTCGCGGCCATCCGCGAGGTCTGCAGGGGGCGGATCTACGTCTCGACGCACTTCGGCGCGAGCATGCTCCTGCGCGAGAAGTCCGGCGAGCGGGGGCCGCCCCACTTCGACCTGTCGGCGCGCGAGCAGCAGATCATGACGGAGATCGTGAAGGGGCGTTCCCTGACGCGCATCGGCGAGCAGATGTTCCTCAGCGTCAAGACGGTCAGCACCTACCGCAGGCGCATCCTGGAGAAGCTCGGGCTGCGCAGCAACGCGGAGCTCGTCCGCTACGCGCTCCGCCACCGCGTCATCGACTGACCGGCGAGGGCGGAGGATTGGCGCCGGCCGCGCCGTCGGCCTCGCGGGGCAGCGCCGGCCGGCGCGAGGTGCGTGAGGGCGAAACGGGTCGCGGTCGCATGGGGGCCGCGAGGGGAGGGCACCTCTGCTCGCCGGCATGAATCGCCGCCGGCAGTGCGGCCAGCGGGAGTGTGGTCATGGGGCCGGAACCGACGATCCGATCGATCACCCGGGAGGAACTGAGCCTTCCGCTGCAATGGGCGGCCGACGAAGGTTGGAACCCGGGCCTCGAGGACGCGGAGCCGTTCCATGCCGCCGACCCGAACGGCTTCCTGATGGCGTTCCTGAAGGGGCAGCCGGTCGGCTGCATCTCGGTCGTCCGCTACGACGGCGGCTTCGGGTTCCTCGGTCTCTACATCGTCCGGCCCGAGCACCGCGGCCGCGGCTTCGGCATGCGTCTGTGGCGGGCCGGCATGGCCTCTCTCGACGGCTGCGTCGTGGGCCTCGACGGCGTCGTGGCGCAACAGGCGAACTACGCGCGGTCCGGCTTTGCGCTCGCCCACCGCAACGTCCGCTACGCGGGCCGCCCGATGACGGAGACGGCCGCTCCGAGCGCTCGCGTGAAGCCGGTCGACGCCGGCCTGACCGAGGCCGTCGCGGCTTACGACCGGCGCCACTTCCCGGCGGACAGAGCGAGGTTCCTCGACGCCTGGCTCGACCCGAAGTCCCGCAAAGCCTTCGCTTTCCTCGACGGGAACCTCCTGCGCGGATACGCGGTGCTTCGGGCCTGCCGCGAAGGCTTCAAGGTCGGCCCGCTCTTCGCCGATACGCAAGACATCGCGGAGGACCTGCTCCGGGCGGCCGTCGCGGAGGCGGCCGGGGCTCCGATCGCGATCGACGTGCCTCAGCCGAATGCGAAGGCGGCCGATCTCGCGACAGGCTTCGGGCTTGCGCCGGTCTTCGAGACGGCCCGCATGTACAAGGGACCTGCGCCCGCTCTGCCGTTGGCCGAGATCTACGGCGTCACGACCCTGGAACTCGGCTGAACCGACCGTCGATCAAAGGACGGTCCCGTCACTGCTTCGGGCGGGAATCCGCTTCCTCTTCGAAGGTCACGGCCACATCGGCATTGGCGGACAAGCGAACCGTGTCGCCCTCGACGCCGGCCACGAGACTGGTGGGGATGTAGTGGTGATGGCCCTTGTGGGCGCCTTCTCCGCTATCCTTCGCCGTCAGCTTGATGCGGTTGCCCTCGACGCGATCGACGGTGCCCACGTGGACGCCATCGGCGCCGATCACTTCCATATGTTCCCTGATCCGGCTCGTGTCGGCCATCGTGGTTCTCCTCTTTCGACCGTCACGATCGACGGATGGAGGCGGACGGACCCATCGCCGGCCACGAGGGTCGCAGCCGGGCCGCGCCGCCAGCCAAGCGAATGCACGACCGGTCGGCCCTTCGACCGGCGACCCAGACTCCCACAGATCGCGGCCGCGCGATAGGTTCGGCGGGCTCGCCGGGGAAGCGCAACGTGGCCCGATCCCTCCCACCGCGCCGAACACAGGGTGGCAAGTCGCAGGTTGGACTCCTTAGAGTCTCCATGAAGCCCTCGGCAGCAAGGGACATCGGCGCCATTGCCGCCGAGGGCCGCCAGCGCGATATCAGGTCGGCCGATCCGCCGAGGAGGGAAGCATGAGCAGCGAACCTGACGATTCCGGCCAAGTCCGTCCGGCCGCCGATCCCCTCGACGAGGCGCTCGAAGAGACGTTCCCGGCGAGCGACCCTGTCGCCATCGGCCATTCGGACCACGCGGGCACGCCCGAGGGGCATCGCTCGACGGTCCCCGTCGAATGGTTCGACGACCTGGCGCTGGGCATGCGCTTCAGGAGCGCCGGCAAGCTCGTCACCCGCGAGGACATCAAGCGCTTCGCCGCCGAGTTCGATCCGCAGCCCTACCACCTCGACGAGGAGGCGGCGGAGCGCACGCCTCTGAAGGGCCTGGCCGCCTCCGGATGGCACACCGCCGCCCTCGTCATGCGGCTGATGGTCGACCTTCGCCCGTTCGGGCCCCATCCGCTCCTGGGCCTCGGCGTCGACGAGCTGCGATGGCTCGCACCGGTCCGGCCGGGCGACACGATCCACCTCGAGGGAGAAGTCATCGAGCTTTTGCCCTCGGAGAGAAAGCGGCAGGGCATCGCCCGGGTCAAATGGACGGCGTTCAACAGCCGCGGCGAGCCGGTCTACACCGTCACGCCGCTCGCGGTGGTGCCGCGCCGGCCGGGGTGACCGGCGGGGAAGGGAACAAAGCGATTCGGAAGTCGTCGCGGAAAGCGCGCCGGGCGATCCTGCCGCGCGGTTAGCCTCTCATGCTCGCTCTGGCACGACGAGCAGCTCTCGCGGAGCTGTCGGAGAACGTGGAGTAAAATTCGATCGAACAATTTGATGACGATTTCGGACGGCGGACACCAACTGTTCGATGTCCGCTCGGCTCTCTGGATAGGGAACCTGATCACCCCGCCAGCAGCACAACCCCCGTCGCCACGAGGGCCAAGCCCCAGACGAGATCGAGATTGATCCACCCGCGCCTGAGAAACGCGAGGCCCGTGCAGTGATAGACGATTAGCGCGATGGCGCCGGTCACGGCGAGCATCGTGCCGGTGTGGACGGCAAGCGCCGCAAGCGCCATGGGCGCCGACCCGCTCGCAACGAGTTCGCCGGCCGGCCCCGGAGTGAGGCACAGGGGCAGGACGACCGGCACGAGCATCAGGCCGGCTCCGTGAGCGCTCGCCATCAGGAACGACCAGAGCGTGAGGCCGATCAGGCCCGTCTGCATCCCGATCCGCACCCGGCGGCGGTGCCCGTAGAAGGCGTGCCAGCCGGCGAAGCCGATGAGGAGGATTCCGGCGGTTCTGGAGAACAGCGCATGGTCGATGACGAGGCCCGCGGAGACAACGGCGATGAGCACGACGGCGACCGAGAGCGCGTGGCCCAGCGCGATGGGAGCGAGCGAGGCGATGACGACCGCCCCGCTTTCCCGATGCAGGCCGAGCGCGACGGCGAACAGCCAGCCCATGGCCGGATTGAGCCCGTGGAACGCCCCGAGCCCGGCGAGGGCGAGCCAGGGCGTCCAACCGGTAGCGGTCATCTCCATCGCGTCGGCCCGCCGCCGGCCCTCACGGGAAGCAGAAGGAATCGGACGAGCAGTCGCCTCCCTGCAGCCTCACCTGATGCGGGAGATGGCCCTTCGGCCATTCGATGAAGAATTCGGGATCGAAGGCGATGCCTCCGCCGGGATCGGCGTCGAGCTTCACCATCCAGCCGTCGAGGCCGTTGTGATAGAACTGCTTGTCGATGGCCCCGTAGAGCGAATTGGTGAAGTAGACCCGCCGTCCGTCGCGGCTGATCTCGACCATCTGCGGTCCGCCCGTGAGATGCCCGTTCCTCGCCGCCGGATGGCTCGCCCGCGAGACGATGCCGCCGATCCGCACCTTGCCGGTGAGCTTCGGGTTGAAGGGGTCGGACACGTCGTATTGCTGCAGGTCGCCCGTGCCCCAGCAGGCGACGTAAAGATAGCGGTCGTCCATCGAGAGATCGATGTCGGTGACGAGGGGCGGCACCGCGCCGAAGCCCTTGAGCAGGGGCGGCAGGTCGTCGGGATCGGCGGGCTCCGCCGGGATGCTGATCACCTTCCTGACGGCCCAGCGGTCGCCGTCGCGATACCAGGTCCAGATCGAGGACGAGAGGTCCTTGAGGCTGATGACGCAGTTCACGAAGCCGTGCGATTTCGTCGGGTCGTGGGCCGGACGGAGCTCGAACACGAGCTGATGCTCCTCGCCGAAGTCGATCTCCTGCAGGTGAGTGCGGCGGTTCAGGTCCCAGAAGTGCAGCTTCCGGCCGTATTGCGATCCGAGCAGCACTTCCGGGATGAGGCCGTTCTCGAACGTGTCGGGCGTGCCCCACTCGCTCGTCACCATCGTGTCGAAGCCGAGATGCCACCACCCGTCATAGGCCAGCCGCTGGGGGCCGCGGTCCTTCTCCCACGGGCCGATCGGTTCGAAGGTCTCGTGGTCGATCATGAAGACGCCGCCGGGCGCCTTGCCCTCCGCATTGCCGAGCGCCGTGACGTAGATGCCGTCCGGTCCGCAATGGATCGTGTGAGGGCGCGAATATCCGGTCTTCGCCGCGATCGTCTCGGGCTCGATCACCTTCACGACCGTCGGCTTCGCCGGATCGGGCTTCGTGTCGACGATGTGGATCCGCGACGAGCGCAGACCCGGCACCACGAGATAGCGCCGCTCGACATGCGGATGCGGCGCGTTGGGGCACAGGTTCGACGAACAGGCGTTCCAGCCGAAGTGATGCAGCTCGTCGCCGGCATTCGGCATCGAGACGGTCCCGACGATCCGCGCATAGGACGTAGACTTGGGATCGACGTCGACCACGGCGATCCCGTCCGGCCGCTGCCGGTCGGGATCGAACGCGGCCACATAGGCCAGGGCCTCGGGCGGGGCCTCTTCGGCCATGCGGGGCGACGGGTAGAAGCTCGGATCGGGACGCCAGCTCGCCATTGTATCCTCCCCTGAAAGACTCTTGGACGGACACGCTTCCCCAGCACCGCATCGCGCAGCACCCGGCCGCGCGACAAAGGAATTTACATTGACCTGGGCTCAGGGGCTCTCAAGGCCCGATTGGCAGCGCAGCACGCGAGCGCGGGCCGGATGTCGCCGCAGCCCGAACGCGGCAAGGATCCGGCGAAGCCGTTGGAGTGTCAATCCTTGCCGATGCGGGGACCGGTTTCCTGCGGCCCCGTGCGAGGACCTACGGGCTTGCTCCGGCAAGCGACGCCAGGTTCGGCGCGGCCCGGCGCTCGCCCCCTCCGAGCGTCAGCGCAAGCGCCGCCGCGATGAGGCACAGGCCGCCGGCGGCGAAGAACGCCGGAAGATAGCTTTCGAGCGCCGTGCGCGAGAGGCCCGCGCCGAAGGCTGCGGCGGCGGCCCCGAGCTGGTGGCCCGCAAAGACCCAGCCGAAGACGAGATTGGCGCGCTCGCGTCCGAACCGGGCGGCCGTGATCTTCACGGTCGGCGGCACCGTCGCGAGCCAGTCGAGGCCGTAGAAGAGCGCGAACAGGGACAGCCCGTAGAACGAGAAATCCGTGAAGGGGAGGTAGAGGAGCGAAAGCCCGCGCAGGCCGTAGTACCAGAACAGGAGCCAGCGGTTGTCGTACCGGTCCGAGAGCCAGCCCGACCCGACGGTTCCGAAAAAGTCGAACACGCCCATCATGGCCAATACGCTCGCAGCGCCGACCGCCGCCAGGCCGTAATCGGCGCAGAGCGGGACGAAGTGGGTCTGGATGAGACCGTTCGTGCTGGCGCCGCAGATGAAGAAGGTGCCGAACAGGATCCAGAACTCGCGGGTGCGCGCAGCGTCCCTCAGCGCGGCGATCGGCGAGACCGCGGCGGCGGACGGACCGGAGACCGGCTCGCCCCCCTTGTCGCCGAACGGCGCCTGGCCGACGTCGGAAGGGCGGTCGCGCATGAGGGCGAAGACCGCGATCGCCGCGAGGCCGAGCAGGCTGCCGACGAGAGCGAGGGCGGGCCGCCAGCCGACGCTCTCCGTGAGGTTGGCGAGGAGAGGCAGGAAGACGAGCTGGCCCGTGGCGGAGCTCGCGGTCAGAAGCCCGACGACGAGACCCCTGCGTGCCGAGAACCAGCGGGTCGCCACCGTGGCGCCGAGCACCAGGGCGGTCAGGCCGGTTCCGAACCCGACCACGACGCCCCAGAGGAGGATGAGCTGCCAGACGCGCGTCATGGCGAGCGAGAGGAGAAGGCCCGTCCCGATGAGGCCCAGGGCGCAGAGCGTGATCCGCCGGACGCCGTACCGGTTCATCAGCGCCGCCGCGAAGGGACCCATGAGCCCGAAGAGAAGGAGGCGGATGGCGAGAGCCGACGAGATCTCCGCCGTGTCCCAGCCGAACTCCTGCTGCAGCGGCAGGATCAGCACGCCCGGCGCGCCGACGGCCCCCGCGGTGAACAGCATGGTCAGGAACGTGACGGCCGCGACCGCCCAGCCGTAGTGCACGTTCCGGCGGGCCAGGAAGGCGGCAACGCTCGACGACAGCATTCGACGGCTCCTTCGGGCTGAGCTTGCGGCTTTCGGGATGGGCTTCTCCTCGGCCTCGGCGCCGCATTCCGAGGGAGAACGTCAAGTGCCGCCGATCTTCCGGCTTGCGGATAAATGTCGATCGACATATAACGTGTCAAGCCCAACCTTTGGGCGAGCGGGTTGTTCGGGGGTCCCGGAATGAAGGTCAGCAGAGCTCGGGCGGAGGAGAACCGGAACCGCATCGTCGAGGTGGCCGGACGGCTGTTCCGCGAACACGGCTTCGACGGCATCGGGATAGCGGACATCATGAAGGCGGCCGAACTGACCCACGGCGGCTTCTACGGAAACTTCAAGTCGAAGGAAGATCTGGCCGCCCAGGCCTGCGCGAAGGCGTTGGGCCAGAACCGGGACGGCTGGGCGCGCACGGCCGAAAGCGGGCACGCCGAGCCTTATGGCGACCTCGTGCGATCCTATCTGTCGGAGCGCCACCGGGATGCGCGCGGCACCGGCTGCGTGCTCGCCGCCCTCGCGCCCGACGCCGCGCGCCACGGCGCCGAGGTGCGCGCGGCCTTCACGGCGGGCGTCCGGTCCTATGTCGAGATCCTGTCGAAGCTCGTGCCCGGCCGCTCGAAGGAGGCGAAACGAAAGGCCGCGACGGCCCGTCTCGCCGAGATGGTCGGCGCCCTCGTGCTGGCCCGCGCGGTCGACGATCCGGAACTCTCCGCGTCCATCCTCGAATCCGCTCTCGCCGATCTCGTGCCGGCGCGGTGATCGGCCGCGAGTTCGGCCACGAACTCATCGCCGCCGTGGCGGGGCTCCCGGACGCTGCGCTCGCCGCGGCCCCGGGGCCGCTCATGGACGCCGAACGGCCCGCGATCGAACCTTCCGAAACAATGGTGCCGGCGCCTCAGAAGAGCCGGGGCGGCACCAGGAGGCACGTCACCTCGAGGCTCCCGAAAGCATCGTAACGCATGCAGACATGGATCCGTCCGTCGCCGGATTCCCGAACCGGAAAATTCTTCGGGACGACCGCCTTGCCGTAGGCCGACGAGACGACGGGCTGCGGGCCGTCCCCGCCGGCCGGAACGACCCAGACGACGCTCTCGACGGCCGCGCACCGGTCGATCGCGATGCACTCTTGCGGGTACCACGGGCGCGTATCGGCCGGGACCGCCGAAGCGGCGGCCGCAGGGGAAGCGAGGGCGGCACCAAGCAGGACACGTCCGAACATGGCTCACCTCCTTGAGATCGGGAGGCCGTTTGTGACTCCGTTTGAGCGGCAATGTCTTTGTGATAGCCTTGTTTTCTCCTTGGACGGTCCTGCTTTTGCCTTGAAGTCGCGCCCTGGGGCCTTGCTGCGTGCTCTACAGGTTCGAAGACTTTTCGCTCGACGTGGGTCGACGGGAATTGCGGCGCGGACGCGATCTCGTCGCCGTCGAGCCGCTGGCTTTCGACCTGCTCGAGTTCCTCATCCGAAACCGCCATCGCATCGTCGGCAAGGACGACCTGATCGGCGAAGTCTGGAAGCGCCGCATCGTGTCCGACTCGGCGCTGAGCAGCCGCATGACCGCGGTCCGTCACGCGGTCGGCGACGACGCCGGGGAGCAGCGGCTCATCCGAACCGTCCCCCGCCGGGGCTTCCGGTTCATCGGGGACGTTCGGGAAGAGGTGGAACCGGACCAGGGGCGCGACCGCCCGGTCGCAACCGTTGGACCGCCCGCAGCCGCGGGGGAGGATACACCGTCGCGGATCGCCGACACGCAAGGGATCGCGGTCTTGCCCTTCGCGCACGATGCCCGGAACCCGGACCTCGACGATTTCGTCAACGGCATTGCCGAGGACATCACGACCGCACTCGCCCAATACGGCTGGCTCTCTGTCGCCGCTCGCAGCTCGAGCTTCGCCCACAGGGGCTGGTGCGTGGACATCAGGCATGTCGGGCGCGAACTCGGCGTGCACCACGTGCTCGAGGGCAGCGTGCGCACGGCCGAAGGCCGCGTGCGCGTCACCGCGAGACTGATCGACACCGCGACCCTCGCCTGTCGCTGGGCGAAGCGGTTCGACCTGTGGCGCGAAGACGTCGTCGACCTGCAGGACCGGATCGCGGCGAGCGTCGTCGGCGCGGTCGGCCCGAAGCTGGAGCAGGTCGAGATCGCCCGCGCGCGGGGCCGGCCGCTCGAGAGCCTTGGTGCCATGGGATGGTACCTTAGAGGCATGGGAAGCCTCTACCGGTGGAGCCGGGAGGGCATCGGCGACGCTCTCCGGTCCTTCGAGAGGGCCGTCGAGATCGATCCGGAATTCGCCGGCGCCTATGGGATGGCGGCGTATTGCTACGTTCAGCGCAAGTCCTACGGCTGGATCACCGACCGGGCCAAGGAGAATGCGGAATGCGAACGCTTGGCCCGGAGAGCGGCGATCCTTGCCGCGGACGACGCCTTCGCGCTCTCGAAGGCCGCGCACGCCATCGCCATCGTGGGCGACCTCGACAGCGGCGCCGTCTTCGTCGAGCAGGCTCTCAGGCTCGATCCGAACCTGGCCGCCGCCTGGTACGTGAGCGGCTGGATCAGGCTCATCCTGGGCGAGCCTGAGGCGGCAATCGAGCACCAGGCGCGCGCCATCCGCTTGGGCCCGAGCGATCCGCTCATCCTCAAGATGCGCGCGGCGCTCGCCTACGCCCACTTCTTCGCCGGGCGCTACGACGACGCGTCGGCGATGGCGGCGAGCGCGCTCCGCGTTCGGCCGACCTACCTCACGGCGGTCCGAGGCGCCGCCGCCAGCCACGCCCTCGCCGGCCGTCTCGCGGAATCGAAAAGGCTCATCGCCCGCATGCACGAGCTCGATCCGGCGCTCCGCGTCTCCAATCTGCCGGACCTCATCCCGTTCCACCGCTCGGACCATTCCGCCAAGTGGGCCGATGCGCTGCGAAAGGCGGGATTGCCCGATTAGAGCATCGGACCCAAAAGTGGACCCCATTTTTTGGGATCCATCCGATGCTCTTTGTCTGAGGCGGCGCATCGTTTTGCGCGGAAAACCGGATCCACTTTTCCGCACGTGCTCTTTGTCTGAAGCGGCGCATCGTTCGAACGGAAACCGGATCCACTTTTCCGCACGATGCGTGAGAACTCCTGCAATCTGCCGAGTGCGCTCGAACCGGTCAGCCGGCCCGGGCGGAATTCGCCGAAGCGGCGATCTTCGATCCTGCGCGCTTGCCGGTCAGGCCGCGGTCGGCGAGAAGCCAGTCGCACAGCACCTGCTTCACCAGGGCCTCCGGCGTCTGGCCGCGCGCAATGGCAGCTCCCACGAGCAATCTCTCGAGCGATGCCGTCATGGGCACCGTGACAGAGTGGGTTTGCAGCCGGGCGGCATCAGGCGTCATGGGCGAATTCCTTCGGGTGCGAGACTGAGGCGTGGCCGGGCGGACCTGGTCGGTCGACGCAACGCGAGCTCGGCAGCGACCGACTTGTCCGGGCGATCAGGGCATAACTAAGGCTGACGTGCCGGCGGGCGGGCCGCCGGCCGGCTCCAGGCCGATCCCGCACCGGACGCTTCCACACGGTCGCGTTCCCGCCGACCGCGGCAGGCTGAGCGGCCTCCCGCAGGAACGACGCCCGACATCGGAGCAGGACTGCGCTGGAAGTGGCGGCCTTTAGCACGTAGCCTAGGAGCGTTAGCGACGACGCTCGTCGCCAGCGCTTTCAACTCACGGAGGGAGCAGATGGCAGAGAGTGTTTACAAAGTGATCGAGCTCGTAGGGACAAGCACCGAAGTCTTGGGAAAAGGCGACGAGCGCAGCCGTCGAGCGGGCGTCCGAGACCTTGCGCGACCTTCGCGTCGCGGAAGTCGTCGAGCAGGACGTCAGCATCAGCGGCGGGAAAGTCGAGGCCTTCAGGGTGAAGCTGAAGATCTCCTTCAAGTACGAGGCCGGCGGCGCCTGAGTTCTTGTCGGGCGCGCGGTGGCGGAGGCGAAAAATGGGTTTCCGCCACCGTGGCGCGCCGGCCGCGGCCGAGCGCGCTTTTGCGAGGCGGCTGCAAGGACGGTTGGACGGGGGGTCGAGTCCTGCGGCAGAGAGAGGGTGGTCCCGAACCGGAGGAGGCGCCATGAACGCCACGACTCTTGCCGCCCAGGCGGGCCGCGCCCGAAGACCGTCCCGGCACGGGCTCGAATATTACGCGAGCCAATCGGCACTCAGCACGCCGGGCCGCCATGCCGCCCTCTTCGACGCCCTGCCGTCCGGTCCGGCCGGTCTTGCGCGCACCGTCCAGGGGCTCGTGATCTACGAGCACGTCGCCGAGTCCTTCTACGGCTGCCCGCTTCCCGCGGAACGGCGCGCCGAGAGCCACATCCGGCCGCTGGAGAGGATCATCGAGGCCATCCTGGCGCTCGACGGACGGCCGCTCGACGTCCCCCGCCCGCCCGAGAAGCGCCTCGTCGGCATCTGCCGGCACTTCATGCTGCTCGCCGTCGCCATCTTCCGCCACCATGGCGTGCCTGCCCGGGGCCGGGGTGGCTTCGGCGCCTATTTCAACCCGGGGACATTCGAGGATCATTGGGTCTGCGAGTACTGGAAGGCGGACGAGGGCCGCTGGGCGCTGCTCGATGCGCAGTTCGACGAGGTCTTCGTCCGCAACCTCGAGATCCGCCACGACGTCCGCGACGTGCCGCGCCGGCAATTCCTGACGGCCCCCGACGCCTGGCGGGGATGCCGCCGCGGCGAATGGGATCCGGACCTCTTCGGCATCGAATTCTCGCGCCTGCGCGGTCTCTGGTTCGTTGCCGGCAGCCTGGTTCGCGACCTCGCGACGCTCAACGGCTGCGAAGTCCTTCCCTGGGACGTCTGGGGGGCGCAGCCGGTCCGCGACGCCGCGCTCTCGGCCGACGAACTCGCCTTTTTCGACGGGATCGCCTCACTGACCGCCGACCCGGACGCGAATTTCGACGCCCTGCGGCAGCGCTATGGGGAGGATCCGAAGCTTCGCCTGCCGGAGACCGTCTTCAATGCGCTGCGCCAGTGCGAGGAGAGGGTGCTCGAAACGTGACGCGGACGAAAGGCAAGCGGGAGGATGCGCAGCCCGGTTTGCAAGATGGGCGATCATCCGGCAAGAGATCACGTCCGCACGCCCATCTCCGGCTCTGTGGATGAGCCGGGCATGATCGCGGCGGCGGTTCATGCATGATACAACAGGACCACGCGGTCGCGCCCACCTATTGCCTGCTGCGCCCAGGTCATGACACCCCCGGAGAGACTCGTGTTCGACAAACTGCAGCCGCAGCCCGCAGACCCCCTCCTTGCGTTGATCAAGCTGTTTCGGGACGACCCGCGTGCCGACAAGATCGACCTCGGCGTCGGGGTCTTCCGCGACGAGAGCGGCAAGACGCCTGTCTTCGAGGCCGTCAAGGCGGCCGAGGGAACGCTTGTGGAGACGCAAGCCACGAAAGCCTATCTGGGCCTGGAGGGCGACCTCGCGTTCGTCGAACTCCTGAAGCCCATCGTGTTCGGCGCCGATCTCGGCCCCCGCCTGGCGGGGATCCAAACCCCGGGAGGCTGCGGCGCCTTGAGGCTCGCTGCGGAACTTGCGGCCCTCGCCGGGCGGAAGACGCGGATCTGGGTCGGCGCGCCGACCTGGCCCAACCACGCGCCGATCTTCGAGGCCGCGGGCCTGGAGGTCGTCGAGTATCCGTACTTCGATCCGGGGCGCCAGGTGCTTCTCTTCGACGAGATGGTCTCACGCCTCGAACAGGCGCAGGCCGGGGACGTCGTCCTGCTTCATGGGTGCTGTCACAACCCGACCGGGGCCGACCTCGATCCCGACCAGTGGGATACCGTCGCCGAGCTCGTCGCGAGACGCGGTCTGCTCCCCCTGGTCGATCTCGCCTACCAGGGACTGGGCGAGGGGCTCGAAGCGGATGCCCAGGGCCTCCGCCGGCTGATCCCGGCCGCGGATGAGATCCTCGTGGCCTATTCGTGCGACAAGAACTTCGGCCTCTACCGCGACCGCGTCGGCGCGGTCTACGCGCTCGCCCGCAACGCGAACGATGCGGCAACGGCCGTCGGCAATCTGGCGAAGGTGGCCCGCGCGAGCTGGTCCATGCCGCCGGACCACGGCGCGGCGGCGGTCCGGATCATCCTGCAGTCGGAAGAGCTGACCCGCCTCTGGCGGGTGGAACTCGAGAGGATGTGCCGCCGCATCAACGATGTGCGCCGGGCCCTTGCCGCAGCGGAGCCGGCTCTGGCCTTCCTGACCCGTCAGCACGGGCTCTTCGGAACCCTGGCGACGACGAAGGAGGCCGTCGCGCGTCTCCGCTCGGAGCACGGGATCTACATCGCAGGGAGCGGACGCTTCAACCTCGCGGGCCTGCAGACTTCCGACGCGGACAAATTCGTCCGTGCGCTGCGGGCGGTCGGAGCCTTGGTGGACCTTGAACGGGCGGCGTGATCGTCGGACGAGGCCGGTCGTGGGGTTCAACCGATGAACGTGAAGGCGCTCGTGTTCGACGTGTTCGGGACCCTCGTCGACTGGAGGACCGGCATCGCGCGAGCTGCGTCCGAGGTGCTCCCTCCTCACGTCGCCGTGGGGGCGTTCGCAGACTCATGGCGGCGGCGCTACCAACCGAGCCTGGAGCCGATCCGCGCCGGCCGGCGCCCCTGGTGCGACCTCGACGTCCTTCATGCGGAGTCGCTTCAAGGCGTGATCGAGGAGCTGGGTCTTCCCGCACTCGATGCGGCACAGGAACGGAGACTGGTTCTCGGCTGGCATTCGCTCGACGCCTGGCCGGATGTCGTTCCGGGCCTTCACAGGCTCCGCGAGCGCTTCATCCTGGCCCCGGTTTCGAACGGGCATATCGCCCTGTCGGTGGCGCTTGCCCGGCACAACGCCCTGCATTGGGATGCGATCCTGGGAGCGGAGATCGCCAGAGACTACAAACCGAAGCCGAGTGTCTATCTCGGTGCCGTCGAAGCGCTCAAGCTCACGCCGGAGGAAGTGATGATGGTCGCCTGTCACTCGCAGGACCTCGCGGCTGCGGCCGCGTGCGGGCTGCGCACGGCGCATGTCGCTCGACCCGACGAGAAGGGACCCGGCCTCGGCGAGGCCGGCCCCACCGTGCCGGTGGACATCGTCGCCGGCGACGTCGTCGATCTCGCCGCTCAACTCCACCGGCTGGTCCCTGTCTGATCGCAAGCAGTGCCGAGAGCGGCGCGCAATCCCTCATGCCGCCAGCGGGTGCGGCGTCCGCTGGAGGGCCTGTCCCACCCACTCGCACGCCGAAGTCCACGCACCGCCCGCCTCCTTGGTGAAGCGTGATCCGGGGTCCTGCTCGATGGCCCGAGCCAGAGCCTTGCCAGCGGTTTGAAAGCGGCGTGCCCCGACACCGTGGCCGAGGTGATACTGGCGAAGCGCCGTCGCAGCGCCGTCATGATCACCGGCGCGAAGGCTCTCCACGGCAGTCGCGATGGCCTTGATCGGCACGGTGGCCTGGCCCCCTCGGTACAGTATACGATTGCCGGGGTTCTGCTTGCCATCGGCGTCGTGCTCTGGTTCGTCACCGTGACGGTGAAGCGGTCGCAAACCCGGGATACGTCCAAGGACGAGCTCCCGCCGACCCTCCACACCGGTCCGACGAATTGAGCGTGCATCCGTGGGGGATCGGGTCGTGAAGTGGGATGCGGCCGCAATTGGGTGCGATCGTGTTCGGCAGCAGGCGGGGAACTGAAGCATGACTGATCAGTGGCAGCACCAGTTGCGGCTTTATCTGTCCGACGAGCTTGCCAACGTCGCGCGACACAATCCGGGCGATCCCTCCCTCGATCCGATCGCCGGCGTCCTCGCACGACACAACGCGACGATGAGATGCCAGTTCGACGCCTTCGCGGCCTATGTGGCGGAAGCCGAAGAGCATGGGGTCGAAGGCTACCCGCTCTATGAGTGGACCAAGGCGACGATCGAGGACCCGGTGAAGAAGGCGAAACACATCAGGTCCTTTGCGCTCCATATCGGCGACAGAGAGGTCTACTCGAAGGAGGAAGCGGACGCCCTCGAGGCGGATCTGCAGCCGTTCGTCGACGGCAAGCCGATCACGCGCCTGTCGCGGCACGACACCAATCCCGCCCGTAACCCGCAGCCACCGGAACGCTAGCGCATCGTGCGGACAAGTGGACCCGGTTTTCCGCGTTAAACGATGCGCTGCTTTAAGAGAAAGAGCATCGGATGGATCCCAAAAGTGGGGTCCACTTTTGGGTCCGATGCTTTAATGCAGGCCTCAGGCGTGACGGCCCGCAGGCCGTCGGCGAGCATCAAGCCACGACTCGCGCGCCGAACTCCCGTCGATGTCCGATGCAACCCTTCAGCGCCTCACGGACAGGCCCTCTCCTCGGTCGATCTGTTGGCCGATCAGCGCGATGGCTCGCTGGTAGACCGAAGCGGCATTCCAGGCCTGAATGGCTCCGAAATTGGCTTCGCCCGGCTGGTAGCCCGCGCCCGGGCGCCAGCCATGAGCCCGGAGGAAATTCGCCGTCGAGGCCAGCGCGGCGGCGGTGGTGTCGAGATTGCCGCCGGTGCCGTAGTTCAGGATGCTTTTCGGCAAGAACTGGGTCTGGCCGATCTCACCATGCATCGAGCCGCGGGTGTCCGCCGACAGGATGCCGCGATCGATCAGTGTCAGGGTTGCGTAGAGCTGCTCGGTGAAGAAGGCCGGCCGACGGCAGTCATAGGCGAGCGTGGCCACGGCCGACAGGGTGTGCTGATTGCCGCGCAGCCGCCCGAAGAGCGTCTCCATGCCCCAGATGGCCAGGAGCGGACCCGGCGGAATGCCGAAACGTTGCTCGAGCGACGCGAACAGGGCCGCATTGGACTGCTTGAGCGCGCGCCCGCGCGCGACGATGGCCGAGCCGCCACGCTTGGCGAGAAACTGGTCGAGCGACAAGCGGAAGCTCCTCTGGCCCCGGTCAGCCGCGATGGTGGCCGTCGCGTAGTTTGTCGCCAGGAGGGCGGCGACGGCGGCGGCGCTGACGCCCCGTCCCCTTGCTTCATCGGCGAACTGCCTCTTCCACGCCTCGAAACCGGCCGCCGTGCTGCCGCACTGCGCAGCACCCGCCTTGCCGGTCAGCGCGGCGAGCGCCACCAAGGCTGCCCCCGCGACCGTCTTGAACTGCCCGCCCGTTGTCATTTGGAGCTCCCGATATACCCCGATTGCATCTGGCGAAAGTGCGCGATCCCCGCCGGGATGAGCGTGATCGCCGGTTTTCGCCCATCGACATCCAGGCCCGGCATGTTGAAAGCGGCCCACTGGGCGATCAAGCATGTAGAATGTCCCTGTGTCTCATTCGCGTCCATGGCGTTCGGCGTGAAGGTCGATTGTGCGGACGGCCGCGATAGCCATCGACGGCTGCCGACCGTATGATGGCGGGTCGACCGTAGGGGAGATGCACCTCGTCCGCTTGGGCTCGGCATGGGCATCCGAGACGGCGGATCGCGGCGGCGGGGGCGCGGGAGCTCAGCCATGCGGATCACCGTCTCTGTCATCAAAGCCGACGTCGGATCGGTCGGCGGTCACACGAAACCATCCCCGAGGATGCTGGAGTGCGTCCGGTCCGAGGTGTCGAAGGCCATTGGTCGAAGCCTTCTCGTCGATGGGTTCGTCAGCCATACCGGCGACGACATCGCCATCATCATGAGCCATCGCCGCGGCAGGGGACATCCCGACGTCCACGGCTTCGCCTGGAACACCTTCCTGAACGCGACGCAGATCGCCCGGGACTACGGTCTCTATGGAGCGGGCCAGGACCTTCTCGTCGACGCGCCTTCAGGCAATCTGCGCGGCGCAGGTCCAGCCGTGGCCGAGATCGAGTTCGACCACACGCTGGCGGGCCACCGGCCGGCCGAGTCCTTCATGGTGCTGGCGGCCGACAAATGCGGGCCGGGCGCCTACAATCTGCCGCTCTTCCTGGCCTTCGCCGACCCGATGTACTGCGCCGGCTTGATGTTGCCGCAGATGATCAAGGGCTTCCGCTTCCGCATCATCGATATGGACAACACGGCAGGCGAGAGCCTCATCGAGCTCGACGCACCCGAGGAAGCCTACCGGATTGCGGCTCTCCTGCGCGACAACGAGCGGTTCGGGATCGATGCGATCGTCTCGCGTGCCTACGATGAGCAGGCCGCGGCCGTATCGGCGCAACGGCTGCACGCGATCGCCGGCAAATATACCGGCAAGGACGATCCGGTCGCGCTCGTGCGCAATCAGGGCATCTTCCCCGCCCCCGAGGAGCTCCTGTCGCCCTTCGTGAAGGCGCACTACGTTGGCGGCGACGCGCGCGGCTCGCACGTCATGCCGCTGATGCCGGTGCCGCTCAACACCGCCGTCACCGGCATGTATTGCCTGCCGATCGTCTCATGCACCGGCTTTTCGATGGATCGGGATGGCCGATTCTGCGACGCCCACACGGATTTCTTCGACAATCCAGCCTGGGACGAAGTTCGCCGGCGGGCCCAAGAGAAAGCCATCGAGATGCGCAGCCAAGGCTGGTCGGGTGCGGCCATGCTGCCCTATGCGGAGCTCGAGTACAGCGGCTTTCGCGATACGGTCGGCAGTCTCCTCGATCGTTTCCGGATCGAGCCGGGCGCGACGTGAGGCGGCCTGCCCGGGCGACCCTCGCGGCGGCCGACGGGCCTCGCTCCCGCCTGGGGTGAGACGCGCCAGGACCTGCAGCAGGTCACCGCACGACGATCGGTGTCGCATGAATGGAGTTGCGGGCTCCGTCAACGGGCCGGCGTCAAGGGATCATGCGAGTTGCGACGCGTCGCCGGTTCCGCGAGTGACGCGAGCCGCCTCGTCGGAATCATGCGTCGAAGGATGGCTTGTCGGTCGCCGGCGCAGGCGGCCTCCCGTGGCGGACTCGTCGCTGGAGCGATCCGGGCGATCGCTGGTACACTAGGGATGAAATGCCCGGGCGCACTGGCCGCGCCCGGCCGGGACTGTTCCGCTTGGTGTTCGAGGATGACGCCGCCATTCCGGCGCGACTTTCATCGTGGGGATGCTGCCATGGCTCAGTCTTTTGATGCGATCGTCATCGGCGCCGGACAGGCGGGCCCCTCCATGGCCGGGCGGTTGACCGCTGCGGGAATGAAGGTTGCGCTCGCGGAGCGCCATCTCTTCGGCGGGACCTGCGTCAACACCGGCTGCATGCCGACGAAGACACTCGTGGCGAGCGCCTATGCGGCCCACCTCGCCCGCCGGGGAGCCGAGTACGGAATCGCAATCCGGGACCCGATCGGGATCGACATGAAGCGGGTCAGGGCCCGCGCCGACACCGTGACGACGAATGCCCGCACGAACATCGAGAAGTGGCTCCGCGGCATGGACGGCCTGACGGTGATCAAAGGCCATGCGCGCTTCGAAGGGCCGGATGCCGTCCGCGTCGGAGACGGGTTGTTCAAGGCGCCGCGCATCTTCATCAACGTCGGCGGCCGGGCCAACATTCCCGAGATGCCGGGTATCGACACGGTCGATTGTCTCACCAATACATCGATCCTTGGGCTCGAGACCGTCCCGGCGCACCTGATCGTCATCGGCGGCAGCTATATCGGGCTCGAGTTCGCGCAGATGTACCGGCGATTTGGCGCGAAGGTGACGGTTGTCGAGATGGGACCGCGGCTCATCGCACGGGAGGACGAGGATGTCTCGGAGGCCGTTCGAGACATTCTCGCCGCGGAGGAGATCGTCGTCCGCACCCAGGCCGCCTGCATCGGCCTCAAGCCCCACCGGGAGGGCGTGGCGGTCGACGTCGACTGCACGTCCGGCGAACCCACTGCGGCGGGTTCGCACGTCCTGCTCGCAGTCGGCCGGCGGCCCAACACGGACGATCTCGGCCTCGACAGGGCAGGCGTCGAAACGGATGCCCGGGGATACATCGTCGTCGACGATTCCCTGGCGACCAGCGTCCCGGGCATTTGGGCCTTGGGAGACTGCAACGGACGGGGCGCCTTCACGCACACCGCCTACAATGACTACGAGATCGTCGTTGCCAACCTCCTCGAAGGCGCTGCGCGCCGGGTCAGCGAACGCATTCCCGCCTATGCCCTCTATGTCGACCCGCCGCTCGGTCGTGTCGGCATGACGGAGACGGAGGCGCGCAAGACGGGCCGAAGGCTGCTCGTCTCCAAACGCCCGATGACGCGGGTCGGGCGCGCGATCGAAAAGGGAGAGACGAAGGGCTTCATCAAGATCGTCGCCGACGCCGAGACGAAGCGGATCCTCGGCGCCGCCATCCTGGGAGTCGGGGGCGACGAGGCCATCCACGGCATCCTCGACATGATGAATGCAGGAGCGCCGTATCCGACCCTGCAATGGGCCGTCCCCATCCATCCGACGGTCTCTGAGCTGATCCCGACCGTTCTCGGCGATCTGAAGCCCGCCGATTGAACGCCGTCCGGTCGAGGCGGCAGGACCAAATCTTAACGATCCGACGGTGCTTGGCATCGTGCTCTGTAGGTTGCGAAGAAGAGCGGGTCGTCATAGATGTTCTGCGTCATGGTCATGCTCTGCGTTCGCTCTGTCGCGCACGCCGTGGCAAGGCGGACTGTGGCCGCCGGCGCGAAGCAAGTCCGGCCGATCGGGCATCGTATCATGACGGCCGAACCGGCCACTGCCGGCACATCGCGGCTCGCCGAGCGGGTCCGTCGCCCGAGGAGCCGAACCCGCCCAGCGAAGCCGTAACGCAGGGCAGTCGCTGAAAGCGAGGAACAATCGGGGTCAGGGGCAATGCCCGCCGGTGTCCTTGCACCACGGTCGAGGTGAGCGCCGGTCTAAGGCCATCGCAGCAGGTGGGAAGCAGGAGCGTTCGGACCATGGCGAGCACGGCCGAGAACATCGTGGGGTGGACCGTGAGCGTCGGCCTCGACGGGCTGGACCATGCCGACCTGCTGGCCGGATACTGCGACCGGTTGGTCGACGCCGGCGTGCCGCTCTGGCGCGCGTCGATCGGCGCCGACACGCTGCATCCCCTGATCGATTCCCAGGGCCAGCGCTGGCTGGCCGGCGAGGGCGTCCGCGAGGAGTTCTCGGTTCGGGCCAGCACTCCCGAGCGCAACGAGGAATGGCACCGGAGCCCGTGGTATCGGATGATCACGAACGGCGAAACGGAGATGCGCCGCCGTCTCGCGGTCGGCGAAGGCACGAACGAGTTTCCGATCCTGGCGGCGCTGGCCGCCCAAGGCGGCACGGACTATCGCGCGCGGATCGTCCCGTTCGGGGACCGAGGCAGCATCGGCGAAACGCGCGGAGTGGCCACGTCCTGGACAACCCGTGACCCCGGCGGTTTCGCCGACCGGGATCTCGACCTGATCGACGCGACGCTGCCGGCTTTCGCGCTCGCCTTCAAGGCGACCATGGCCATCGACACGTCCCGCGTGCTCGTGACGACCTACCTGGGGAGCGCCGCGGCCGACCGGATCCTGCGCGGCGAGATCGAGCGCGGCCGCGCCAGGACGGTGCGCAAGGTGCTCTGGTTCAGCGACCTCGTCGACTTCACGAAGATCGCCGACACCCTGCCGCGCGAGCAGCTCCTGGACCTGCTCAACGAATACGCCGACTGCCTCGTCGGCGTCGTCCACGCCCACGGCGGCGAAGTGCTGAAGTTCATGGGCGACGGCATCCTGGCCGTGTTCGGCGGCGCACCGGGCAATGTCTGCCAACGCGCCCTCGACGCCGCCTTGTCGGCACGCTCGGCCATGGCGGAACTGAACCGGAAGCGCTCGGCGGCCGGCCTGCCGGTGACCGGCTTCACCCTCGCTCTGCACGAAGGCGAGGTCCTCTACGGCAATGTCGGCAGCCAGGACCGGCTCGACTTCACCGTCGTCGGTCCGGCGGTGAACGAGGTCAGCCGGATTCAAGCCATGAGCCGTTCGCTCGATCAGCCGATCCTGGTCTCGGCCAGCTTCGCCGACGCCTGCGGAAACCAGCGCGAACGCCTCGTCTCCGTCGGCCGGTACGTGCTGCGCGGCGTCGGCCGTCCGCAGGAACTGTTCACGCTCGACTTCGAGGAGTGATCGCCGCCGCATGGCGGATAACGAGGAGAAGGGCGCCCGTGATGAACGGCGCCGCGAGGCAAGGGTCGGGTCTCAGCATGGCGACCGGGAAGGACTTGCGTCGGATTGCGCTGTCACTGGAGGGAACTACGGAAGCACCGCATTTCGATCGGGCGGCTTTCCGGGTGAAGCGAATCTATGTGACCCTCTCCGCTGACGAAAGGACCGCGAACTTCAAGTTCACGCCCGACGAGCAGGAGTTCAGGTGCATGATGCAGCCGGAGGTGTTCGCCCCGGTGCCGAACGCCTGGGGCAGCCAGGGATGGACGATCGTCACGCTGTCGAAATTGAGCATGCTCGATCTCAAATCGGCTCTTGATGCGGCATGGCGGCAGGCCCTTCCGAAGGAACGCCGCAAACGCTGACGCACAGCCGGCGAGACGCTGCATCGGCACGCGCGCCGGCGCGGAGATTTCGATTTTGGATCTAGCGTCAATTGCCCGAATGGTGTATTGCGCTGCTCGGCGGAGCGATCCGCACACCGACAACCCCAGCATGGAGAGGAGGCGCCCGATGGATATGTCGTTTCGACTTGCGAAATGCGCGCGCGCCGTTCCTCTCGAGAGTCTCTCGGGTCGCATCATTGCGGATTTCGAGTAGGCGACCGACTGGAAGCCCTTCCGGGTCGATAGCTTCAGGCACGTCCAGTTGCTGATTCCGACTCGCCTTGCGGCGAGCTGAGAGGCGGCTTGCGCCAAGAGCCGGCGCATCGACCGTCGGCTCGGGGTTCAGCGGACCTCTCCGGCTCTTTCGACCCTGGATACGGCGCCCACCACTCAACTTTCAAACCACTGGAGGTTACGATGACGCAGGTCACGTTGCCCATCCCTTTGTTGCGGCTCGCGTTACGCGTCGAGTTCGTCAGGGTCGCGTTCCGGTCCACGAACGGCGTCGCACCGCGGCCGACACGCGTCGAACTGAAGGAGGCCCTCCGCAAGGAACTGAGCCCGCACTTGCTGCGGGACGTCGGCCTCGACGATAGCCGCAGCGCTTGAGCGCGTGCCATGCGCGCTTTCGCATGTCCTGCGGCCTGCACACTTGTGGCGGCGAGCCTGGTGCCGGACATGCCGGCAGCAGGCTCGCTCACACATCTGCAGTCTGTGCGGCTCGGCTCGGCAGGCTGAGGCGACGTACGTGGCCGCCTCGGATCGAACGGTGCCGACGAGGCGACGACCCGGCAGCGACTCGAGCGGAGCCTCCACGAAGAGCATTTCGTGTCCACTTTCCGCTCCTACAGGAGGGCCCGTTGAGAGCCGGGTTCGCCGGGGGCTCACCCCTGCATCTTTTTGGCTTCACCCGGACGCATTCTGGCCACGGTCGTGAGCAGGTTCTGCGGTGGGTCACAGACCTGAGTGATGTCGATGATTCTAGAGGGCCTCGTCGATCTCTGGGTGAGAGGAGCAGCCAACGCCGCCTCCGCGACGCTGGTAGCCTGGGCGACATGGGTTTGCTGGCGCTGCGTTCGGGACGAATGTTCAGCGCAGACGGGGAAGAGCTGACGGTTGATGGAGTCTTTGTGGGATTGGATCCGCCCGCCTAAAGCGATAATCTTTGCCTCGCGCCGCACGACCTTCGCCGGCGGAGTCTCGGCCGCGCCGATAACGGTTCGTAACCTTCCGGTACTTAAGTGAGCGAAGTGGCGGTGGAGGGGGCGCCGGGGTTTGGGTTTCACTTCCCTTGTCTTCACGCACCCACCAGTTCAGGTGGTTGGTTTCATTGCGAAATTTTTGTTTCGCCCACCTTCTTGTCGGATCATAACGTTCAGGTGTACCGTTCGTTGCTCAAACGGCCGTCGCTCACGGAGCGCGCTGCGGTTATCTCGAAGTTGGATCCGGACCCCGAAAAAGGCATGAACTGACGGAATTCTCTGTCGAGCAATGTCCTGCATTCAGTGCATCCCGCAAGGCATGCGTGCTGGACCAGGGTGAGGCTCTGGGATCAACTAACGGGCTACTATCGATCGAAGGGGAAAGCGCGGTCATCGGCCTCATCGACACGCATCTTAATTGGAGCGCCGCCGCAGAGTAGTCCCGCGAACCGTACGGCGCTTGGCTCGAGCCGTCGCGACCCGTCACTGGAGTTGTCGGGAAATGGAAAGCTTGCTCGAACCGCCCCCTGATCTCGGCTGGGCGCTCGCCGCGGAGGGTTTTGATGCGCTTCGCGAAGCAATCTATGAGTCGCGATTTTCGATCAGCAATGGCTTACTGGGGCTACGAGCCGGTCGACCGGTAAGTCGTGGGGAGCGTTGGGTCGTTCCTCAGCGAGCTTACGTCGCCGGTCTGTTCGACTTACCGGGTCCCGAGCATCCCACACCTGCACTTGTTCCCGCTCCGGGGCGGCAGCAAATCCGCATTATGCTTCCCGACGGGCCGCTCGTCCACCACCCTGCCGAGGCGATTTCGCATCGCACGACGCTCGACATGAGGCGGGGTGTATTGCTTACCGAATGCCGCTTGATTGAGCACGCCGCCATAGCCGTGGGAGTGAGGACGTTGCAGCTCCTGTCGCTAAGTGAGCGGGCAATTGCGGTTCAGGTGATCGAACTAAAGATTGAGGAAGGAGAGATTGAGGTCGCAGTGGAAGCATCGTTTGAGGGACTGGGCCTCGGGCTCAAGCCAGAGCGGATTGAGCAGGATCTCGGTGTGTGGCGGACCAAGTACTCGGGCAAACGCGTCGCGATGGCTGCTGCATTGTCGTTGCAGATCGATGGTTCCGAGACTGCGCCAACCACGCCCGGTCCGTTCATGTGGTCCTGGCATTGGAAGACGCGTCCGGGCCAGATCGTGTGTGTTGCGGGGTTTGCTGCTGTGGCCCGAGGCGACGCCCAGGATGCGGATCCTGGCCGCGTCGCATGGGAGAAAGTCGGCGTAGCCCGACAGGTCGGCTGGCGCAGGGTCGTCCAAGAGCACGAGGCGGCTTGGTCAGATCGGTGGCGTTCCAGCGATATCGAGGTCGGAGGCGACCCAGCCGCTGAGCAGGCGTTGCGTTTCGCTGTCTACCACCTCAACAGTGCCGCCAATCCGGCGGATGAGCGCGTTTCAATCGGAGCACGCGGGCTCACCGGCGATGACTATCACGGGCATGTCTTCTGGGACACGGAAATCTACTTGCTGCCGTTCTACGTCTTCACTTGGCCGGAAGCGGCCCGCGCGCTACTCATGTATCGCTTCCGGACCATCGATGGCGCGCGGCAGAAGGCGGCCGAGATGGGATGGCGCGGCGCCATGTACGCCTGGGAATCCGCGGACACCGGTGTGGAGGCGACGCCGGAGCAGGTTGTTGATCCCGACGGCCAGATTGTCGATATCCTTTGCGGCAAGCAGGAACAGCATATTACCGCAGACATCGCGTACGCGGTCTGGCAGTACTGGCAGGCAACTAAGGATGCAGACTTCCTCCTCGACGCAGGGGCCGAGATTCTCCTCGAGACTGGCCGGTTTTGGTCGAGCCGTGCCCAGCCGGAGGAGGACGGTTACTGCCACATCCGCGGTGTTATCGGTCCGGATGAGTATCACGAGCATATAGACGACAATGCCTACACCAATGTCATGGCACGCTGGAACATTTGGCGGGCGCTTGAGGTAGCCGCGCTGTTGCGCGAAGGCTGGCCCGACCGCTGGGCACGCCTGTCATACCGCCTTGGCTTAAAGGATACGGAGCTCGTGCGCTGGCGGACTGTGGCGGAGACAATGTTCACCGGCTGGAATTCTCAAACGAGACTATTCGAACAGTTCGCCGGTTTCTTTGGCCTTGAGGAGATCGACCTTGCGGGCTACGCAGGCCGATCAGTGCCGATGGACGTGGTGCTTGGGCGGGAGCGAACGCAGCGCTCCAAGGTCATTAAGCAGGCCGATGTTGTAGCGCTCCTCGGGCTGTTGCCGGAGGAATTCCCCGGCGACAGCGGGAGGGCGAACTTTCGCTACTACGAGCCGCGCTGCGGCCACGGCAGTTCCCTCAGCGGCGCGATGCATGGGCTGGTCGCGGCCCGGCTGGGCAACTCGGACCTCGCACTGCGGTATTTCCAGCACGCGGTGGCGATCGATCTGGCAGATAACCACACAATGATCGCCCGGGGGCTGCACATGGCGGCTCTCGGTGGCACGTGGCTGACGGCGGTCTTCGGCTTTGCAGGGTTGTCATTGCAGAGCGACGGGATCGCCTTCAATCCAAAACTGCCCGCCAGTTGGAGAACCCTGAAATTTGGAATTGATTGGCGTGGCCGCCGTCTCAGGATCGGCATCGACGGCACCGAGCAGCTCTTCCATGCGACCCTGGAGGCCGGTGACCCAATGACTGTTTTCGTAAAGGACCGCCGCCAGGAGGTCCGATGCGACCAGGCAATAGTGTGTCCCCTCACATGAAGGATCAGTTTATTTGGAACAAGCTCAGTCCGAGTTCGTCGAGCAGGGTGAAACGTGAACCACTGGCTTCAGTCATCGGCAACTCCCCGTGGTAGGGAGTACATTGCCCGATCTTCGCGGTTCACGAGGCGAGCGCGTCTACGCGCTCCATCACCCTGTCGGCATGTGAGTTCCGCTCGACGAGCTATGCCTAAAATGACATCCCAAGCTGTCAGCGGCACCTCGCGCGGTTCGAAACTCGTTAGCGGCTGCGATTGTCAGCAACGGACGCAAGCGACCTGCTCAACGAAGGTCGCAACGGGCAGCAGGCACAAAACGGGACAATCGCGTTAATGCCCCGCCCTGTCGCTTCATCGTCGCGGGCAAGCAGCCTGCTCCTCAGTGGCTGACCATGGATCAGGCGGTCGGACCGTGTGATCGCCCGGTCGCGCGCGGTGAAGGGTGACACCGCGTTGTTCGCGCACGGGCACGTCCTGCGGGTGTTCGTGGCGCGCTGGATCGGGCGACCTCCGGCCGGAGGTCAACACTTTCTGCTGAATACGGGCACCCTGTGTGTGCTAGGCTACTCCTGCAAAGGACCGGCTGTACGGATCTGGAACGGACCTCTCCTCGACTAGATCGCAGCGAGGGCGGTTGCGCGCTCAGGTCCTTGGGTACAGGAGAGCGATTCATGCCATGGCCCGAGAGCAAGCGCATCAACCGTTACCAGTACGACGCCGTTCTTTTTGATCTCGATGGTGTCATAACGAACACTGCCACCCTCCACGCGACGTGTTGGAAGCAGATGTTTGACGAATACCTTCGGGAGCGTGCGGAACAGAAAGGGGAGGCGTTCCGCCCCTTTGATCTCGCCACGGACTACCGGCTCTACGTGGATGGAAAGCCCCGTTTCGACGGCGTTCGTGACTTTCTGAGATCACGCGGTATCCAACTCCCCGAGGGAAACCCTGACGGCCCTGCAGACGTCGAAACCGTGTGCGGACTAGGGAATCGCAAGAACGACCTGGTGAACCGCGCCATCGCGGAGGTGGGCGTGGAGCCATACGCCGGAACCGTGCAGTTCGTTCATCAACTCTGCCGGGATGGGTTCAAAATTGCCGTCGTCACCTCCAGTCAGAACTGCGATGCCGTCCTGAGGGCCGCCAAGCTAGACGACCTCTTCGAAGTGCGGGTCGACGGCAATCTGATCCAAGCACAGCGACTTGCCGGGAAACCGGCCCCGGATACGTTCTTGGTAGCGGCAAAGCTGCTCGGTGTTGAGCCGATACGGACGGTGGTCATCGAGGATGCCATTTCCGGAGTTGAGGCCGGCTCCAATGGGAACTTCGGGCTTGTGATCGGCGTCGCACGCAAGGGGAATGCGGAGGAGCTGAAGCGTCATGGTGCGCATCTGGTGGTCGACGACTTGGGCGAACTGGTCGAGTGACCAACGCCTCGCGCTGACGTGGGAGGAACAGCTCGATGCTGCACCATGAACGCCTCAGGCCGCCATCCCATGATTATCCGGCCGATGAGTGGAACGTCATTGAAAAAGCGTTTCACCCTGAATTCCTGGCCCAGCTGGAAACGATGTCGGCACTCGGCAACGGATATCTCGGCATGCGCGGGTGCCCGGAGGAAGGTGGCCCCTATGCCGAGAATGGCACTTATATCAATGGTTTCTATGAAACGCGGCCGATCGTCTACGGCGAAGAAGCTTATGGTTTCGCTAAAACTGGTCAGACGATCTGCAACGTGACCGACAGCAAGATCATCAAGCTCTTCGTGGATGACGAGCCCTTCTGGTTGCCCAATGCGCATCTCCTAAAATACGACCGGCGGCTCAACATGAAGTCCGGGACGCTCGACCGAGACATCCTCTGGGAGACCCCCGCCGGCAAGCAGGTGTCGATTACATCTCGACGTTTGGTCTCTTTCGCCAACAGGCACGTGGCCGCCATCTCTTATTGTGTGACACTCCTCAATGCGCAAGCCTTCGTCGTGATCTCTTCGGAGATGGCGGTGAATGAACCCAGCACCCGCGACAACGGAGGTGATCCGCGACTGGCGACAGCCTTTCCGGGCCGGGTGCTTCATTGGCGAACCAGCTATTCCAAAGACCGGCGCATCGTGCTGTGCCATGCGACCCAAAAAAGCCGCTTCACGCTAACATGTGCGACTGATAGTGCGCTGGAGAGCTCTTGCCCGCACTCCTACAAGGTTGCCCACACCGCTGACTTCGGCCAAGTCGCATTCACAATCGACGCCCAGCCCGGCCGTCCAATCGAACTCACTAAGTACATTGTCTATCACACCTCGCAGACGGCTTCCGCCGAAGATCTCTGCGGCCGTGCTGAATGGACATTGGATCGCGTAATGACCCAGGGATTCCAACAGCTGCTCGCCTCTCAAGAGCAGTACATGGACGAGTTTTGGCGCCGGAGCGATGTTCGGATCAAGGATATCAGGGAAGACCGAATCAAGCGTAGCACCGTGGAGATCCAACAAGCGATCCGCTTCAACCTTTTTCACATCCTCCAGGCCTCGGCGCGCGCGGAAGACACGGGTGTGCCGGCGAAAGGCCTCACCGGACAGGCCTACGAGGGGCATTACTTTTGGGACACCGAGATCTACCTGTTGCCGTTTCTGATCTACACCTCCCCCCGCATCGCCAGGAATCTCCTGGCTTTCCGTTACAAGATGCTGCCTCAGGCACGAGCACGCGCCAAGGAATTAGGCCATCGAGGAGCCATGTTCCCGTGGCGCACCATCGGCGGGGAAGAAGCGTCGGCTTACTACGCTGCCGGAACTGCGCAGTACCATATCAATGCAGACATCATGTACGCGCTGCGCAAGTATGTGCAAGCGACGGGCGACGAAGCGTTCCTGCGAGAGTTCGGCGCCGAGATGCTCGTGGAAACGGCGCGCCTGTGGCTGGATCTGGGGTTCTACTCGGATGCAAAAGGGGGGAAGTTCTGCATCAACGGTGTCACTGGCCCCAATGAATACAATGCCGTCGTGAACAACAACGCATATACGAATTTGATGGCCCGTGAAAACCTGCGCTACGCAACCGAGGTTGTCGAATCCCTGCGGGCGACAGAACCGGATGCATTCAATGCGCTTGTACAAAAAACGGCGCTCGAGCCCTCCGAGGCGAAGGCATGGATCCACGCGGCGGAGAACATGTATGTGCCGTATGATGAAAAGCTGAGAATAATTCCGGAGGATGACAACTTTCTGGACAAGGAGCCGTGGGATTTCCCGAACACACCGGCCGACCATTATCCGCTGCTGCTATTTTACCATCCGCTGAATATTTACCGGAAGCAAGTGATCAAGCAGGCGGACGTCATCTTGGCGATGTTCTTGTTGGGCGACGTTTATTCTCCAGAGACGAAGAAGCGTAACTTTGATTTCTACGACCCGTTGACGACGGGCGACTCATCGTTGTCGTCATGCGTCGAGGCGATCATCGCCGCACAGATCGGCGACTTGGAGAAGACGATTCGTTACGGAATGGCGGCGCTGCTCATGGACTTGGCGGACGTGGGGGGTAACGTGAAGGACGGCTGCCATATCGCCTCCATGGGGGGCACCTGGATGATGCTCACCTATGGTTTCGGAGGCATGCGGGACCATGACGGCACGTTATCATTCTGGGCGCGTCGTGCGCCCGAGGACAACGCTATCCTTCGATTTCCCTTGACCTACCGCGGCCAGCTACTGGAAGTGGAAATCGGTGTGGACGAGGTGGAGTACGCGCTGCGCGAGGGCGAACGCCTTGTGATCCGCCATGAAACCGAAGAAGTTGAGCTGACTCGGGAGAATCCGCTGGCGGTGCGAACAATCAGTAGGAGATGAGCACCGGGTCTCGAATGCAGATCGAGCCTTGGTGCAGTCGCTCTGCAGGTGAAAGTGCAAATCCACACGCACCGAAGGCGGCGCATGGTGGGCGCTTTGGCAACGGTCGCTTCGCCTATGCCGCCATCCCTGTTTGCCGGATCGGACAGCTCGCCGGCGTGATTACTGGGCAAACTCACATGGCGAGCCTTCGAGGATGGTCACAAGATCATCCGGTCCCATGACCTGCCGATGGGCTAAACACTTGAGGAGGAGGACGCATCGACTTCACGCCCTTGGGTAGCCGGTTCCGCTAACGCCGCCAGCCGACGATAACGTGCCTCTGACCGGGCGCGGATAGCCTCCTCGATGGCCGGCCAATATCTTTGCTGCTCAGGGGTCAGCTGCAATACGGCCCTGACCACGCCGACTCTAGCATCGGTCAAGATGTTGAATTCGGTTTGGCTAGGTCCTGTGGACGGTTTTGATACTGATGAATCCGAGGGCGAGAGCGACGAAGGAACCGAAATTCCTGGCGGTCTTCTCGCAGCGTAGCGCAACGCGCTTGAAGCGCTTCAACTTCCCGACCAACTGCTCGATACGGGCGCGGGCCCGATAGAGCGCTTTGGGGAAGAAAGCGGGCGGGTTCTTCTCGTTCGCCGTGGAGGGGATCACGGGCGCGATGCCGCGCGCGCGGGCGGCGGCGCGGTTGGCCTTGGAGGCATAGTCTCGCCCCGTCGCGAGCGACAAGCGCGGAACACCTGCAGCACGATCTCCCAGTCCTCCTCGGCCGTCAGCATGGTCGGCCGCCTTCAAACCGACCCGCCAGGAGTCACAGATCCGCTGATTTGGGAATCCACTTGCTCTCATCTGGACCCAATCCGTCCACAGGACCTAGTACCCAGGAACAGCACAACGACAGCAATCGCCGGCTCTAGTTGGCGTTCTTCGCCGCTGCAGCGAGCCGCCGGAGTTCACCCGCCGAAAAATCTGTCCGCACGTTCACCGCGTCTGGCCTGACGTGAGTCCTCCCCGCGCCATCGAATCAGCTCAGCGCCCGGCACGCAAGTCCCATTAGTCGCAGGCCGAGGCCGCTGGTATAAGACGCTGGCCCCTTTCTCCTGCCGGGAGGTTTCGATGGCGTATATTCTGTCGGGGGTAACCGAGTCCATCGGCACGATCACGCTCGATCACGAGCGTCGACGCAACGCGCTGAGCCGTCCTCTGGTTGAGGAGGTCATCGCCGCGCTGCGATCGTTCCAGAGGGAAAAAGTAAGGGTCGTGATCCTTCGTGCCAAACCGGGGTCCAAGGTGTTCTCGGCCGGGTACGATATCGACGAGCTGCCCGAAAGCCGTCGCGATCCGCTCGGCTGGGACGATCCGTTGCGCCAGCTCGTGCGCGAGATCGAGAACTTCGCCGGGCCGGTCATTGCGATGGTCGAGGGTGGGGTTTGGGGCGGGGCAACCGAAACGGTGTTCGCCTGCGATATGATCATCGCCGCCGACATGGCGACGTTCGCGGTCACGCCCGCCAAACTCGGCGTGCCGTACAATGTGGGCGGCATGCTCACGTTCCTGAACGCGACCGGCCTGCGGATGGCCAAGGAGATGACTTTTATGGGCCAGCCGATCGATGCCGCTCGCGCCGAGCGGCACGGGATCATCAACTACGTCGTGCCTGTAGCGGAACTTGAGACCTTCACGCTGCGCGTCGCACGACAAATCACCGCGAACGCTCCCCTGAGCATAGCGGTGATGAAGGAGCAGTTGCGCATCCTCGCCGGCGCGCATCCGATGACGCCGCAAGGCTTCGAGCGAGTCCAGGGCCTGCGCCGGGTGGTGTATGACAGCGAGGATTATCGCGAGGGCATTCGCGCGTTCAAGGAGAAGCGCAAACCGCATTTCAACGGCGAGTAAGCGTCGAAAAGGGGTGGTAAGGGGCGATACGTAGGTCTTGCGCATGTCAAGGAATTCGGCAGCTCGACCACACCCCCGATTTGCCGGCCAGGCGGCGCATATCCGGATGGACGCACCGAGCTCAAGGGGCCGTTCACCCGGATCGCCGCAGGGATCGGCCGGAATCGGCCCGCGGAAGGACTCTCGGCTCCGGATTCCGCGAGTTCCACGTTCCGAACGCAACTTGGGGAGGTGCACGAATGCGGATTGCAATGTTCAGCGCGAAGAACTACGAGCGCGCGCTACTTGACGAACTGAACGCAGACCACGGGCACGACTTCGTCTACTTCGACACCCTCCTCGGAACCGGCACGGCAATTCTTGCGGCAGGGTTCCCGGTCGTCAGCGTGTTTGTCAACGACGTCGTCGACCGCGATGTTCTGAGTCGTCTCGCTGCCGGGGGCACGAAGCTGGTCGCGACGCGCTCCACCGGGTTCAACCACATCGACCTGGGAGCCGCAAAGGAACTCGGCGTCGCGGTTGTGCGGGTCACCCATTACTCTCCGAACTCCGTGGCCGAGTTTGCCGTCGGCTTGCTCCTCGCGCTGAACCGCAAGATTCCGCGGGCCTACAATCGCACCCGCGACGGCAATTTCGAGCTCGGCGGCCTGATGGGTTTCGACCTCGTTGGTCGCACTGTGGCCGTGATCGGCACCGGTAAGATCGGCACCATCTTCGCTCGGATCATGGCCGGGTTTGGCTGCAGTGTGATCGGTTTCGACGTCCATCGCTCGCCTGAATTCGAACGCATCGGAGGCCGCTATGTCGGCGCCGACGAGATTCAGGAAGCGGATGTCATCTCTCTGCACTGTCCGTTGACGCCGCAAACCCATCACATCGTCAACGCCCAGACTCTCGCCCGCATGAAGAGAGGTGCTCTGCTGATCAACACGAGCCGCGGCGGTCTGGTCGACACCGAGGCGGCAATCGAGGCGCTCAAGTCGGGCCAGCTCGGCGGGATTGCGATCGATGTTTACGAACAGGAGGCCGGTCTTTTCTTCAAGGATCTGTCGAGTACGGTGATCACCGACGACGTGATCCAGCGCCTCGTCTCGTTCCCGAACGTGATACTCACGGCGCATCAGGCGTTCTTCACGCGCGAGGCGCTCGGGACGATTCTGCAGACGACTCTCGCAAGTATCTCGGATTTCGAAGCGGGCCGCCCCCTCGCAAACGAGGTCGTCGCACCTGCATGATGTGCACGGCAACAGGTGACCAAGGGCTTGCGCAGTTCGGGTGTTCCGGGGATCGCCCATGCCCCTTGTTGCCCGTGTGCTTGTTTGAAAACGCGCCCGCTCTGTTGATCCTACGCCCGAACTTTAGAGCCTCGGACGTTTAATCGGACGCATGTTCGGCAGCCTTGAGGCAGTTCCAACACTCCTGCGGCTCGAAGAGGTCACAGATGTCGCCGATGGTTTGCCGCCGGACGCCCGGCTGCCATCGTCACCTTCTTTGTTCCACAAGCGATAATTGTGGACGCGCTCTGTCCGAAAGCGCACAGTTGGCTGCGCGAGCTGCGCCGCGGCCGAATGAGCGCTGCGTCGAGAACTACGCCACTCACAAGCACTCACTCCCGTGACCGCAGCCCCGAGAACCCGGCCTTGAGCGGAGGCGTGGTGATCATCGAGGTCCCGAAGGAGAGCCAGAAGACCGTCGCGGACACCCTGTACACGAACTTCGGCATCGCCGCATCGACCACTGGGGGATTGCGGCTGTGCCCGCACATCTACAACACCCGCGCTCATATCATGCGGGCCACTGACGGCGTCGCCTCCGTGCGAGATCTGATCAAGGCTTAGCCCGGCGCGGCGAGACGGGAGGATGCAATGACCCAAACCATGAAGGCAGCCGTGGTGCGGCAGTTCAGGGCGCCGCTGTCGATCGACGAGGTTCCGGTGCCACAGGTCGGTCCGGGCCAGATCCTGGTCAAGATCGAAGCGTCCGGCGTCTGCCACACTGACCTGCACGCCGCGGACGGGGACTGGCCGGTGAAGCCGAAGCCGCCCTTCATTCCGGGCCATGAAGGCGTCGGCACCGTCGTCGCGGCGGGTGCCGGCGTGACGGCGGCAAGGGAGGGAGACCGGGTCGGCGTACCCTGGCTGCATACGGCCTGCGGGCAATGCCGGCACTGCCTCGCAGGCTGGGAAACCTTATGCGATTCGCAGCAGAACACCGGCTACTCGGTCAATGGCGGCTTCGCCGAATACGTCCTCGCGGACCCGAACTATGTCGGCCATCTCCCCGACGGGCTCGACTGGAACACGGCTGCCCCGATCCTCTGCGCCGGCGTGACGGTCTATAAGGGGCTGAAGGAAACCGACACCAAGCCGGGCGACACGGTCGTGATCTCCGGCATCGGCGGGCTCGGCCACATCGCCGTGCAATACGCGAAGGCGATGGGCCTGAACGTGATCGCCGTCGACATCTCGGACGAGAAGCTGGCACTCGCCCGCGAGGTGGGAGCGGACGCGGCGATCAACGCGAAGACGACCGACCCGGTCGCCAAGGTCAAGGCGCTCTGTGGCGGCGCCCAAGGCGTGCTCGTGACGGCCGTTTCGCCCCATGCCTTCAGCCAGGCTCTCGGCATGCTCGCCAAGCGCGGGACGATGTCGCTCGTCGGGTTGCCGCCCGGCTCGTTCGAGCTCGACATCTTCAACACGGTTCTGATGCGAAAGACCATCCGCGGGTCGATCGTGGGCACCCGGCTGGACCTCGCCGAGTGCCTGCAATTCGCCGGCGACGGCAAGATCAGGGTTCACTACTCGCTCGAGCCCCTGGAGGCGATCAACGACATCTTCAGCCGGATGCGGGAGAACCGGATCGATGGCCGCGTCGTGATGAAGCTCTAGCGGCGGGCGAGGTCAGCGAGGCCGTCCGGATCCTGCCGGATGCCTCGGGCTCGGTCGGCCTCCCGCGGCTCAGGCGGCTTCGGGCATCGATGGCTCCTCTTTGCATCGCAACCGGATCCTCAAGGTTCAAGGAAGGGGCAATGAAGGGAATTGTGACGCTCACCCTGAACCCCGCCATCGACGGTGCCGCAGAGGCCGAGCAGATCCGGCCCATTCACAAGATCAGAACCTGGGCCGAGCGCTACGATCCGGGCGGGGGCGGCATCAACGTCGCGCGGGTCGTTCAGGAGCTCGGCGGATCGGCCCTGGCGGTCTATCTCTCGGGAGGTGCGACGGGCCCCATCCTCAATGCGCTGGTGCAGGCGGCCGGCATCGAAAGCCGGCCCATTCCCATCGCCGGCCACACCCGCGTGAGCCACACGGTGCATGAGAAATCGACCGGTCTGGAGTTCCGCTTGGTCCCGGAAGGCCCGCGCGTGACATCGGATGAATGGCGGGCCTGCCTGTCCGCGCTGGAAGTGGTGAGTTGCGACTACCTGGTCGCGAGCGGCAGCCTGCCCCGTGGCGTCCCGGCCGACTTCTGCGTGGATGTTGCCGCATCGCGGCCCGGAAGGAAGCCAGGCTGGTGCTCGACACGTCGGGCGAGGCGCTGCGGGAGGCCGCGCGGCAGGGAGTCTACCTGATCAAGCCCAGCCTCGGCGAGCTGGAGGCGCTGGTCGGCCGGGCGCTGCCAGAGCCTGCGGATCAGGACGCCGCGGCGCAGGGTCTCATCGCCGCGGGAGCGGCCGAGATCGTCGCCTTGACGCTCGGGCGGGACGGAGCCCTGCTGGCGACCGGTGGCAAGTGTATCCGCATTCCGGGCGTGCCGGTGAGGCCTAAGAGCGCCGTCGGGGCCGGCGACAGCTTCGTGGCCGCCATGACCCTCGGCCTCGCTCGAGGATGGCGCACGGAGGAGGCGTTTGCGCTGGGCATGGACGCCGGCGCCGCCACGGTTCTGACCGCAGGAACGGAGGCTGTCGGCGCGAAGACGTGGAACGGCTTTACGCAGGACGTTCGGCAAACTCATGCGGAGGCCCTCGGTTGAGCGCTGTCCCGGGTCTCTCCGCGCTGGGGCCCGCGGGACGAACCGGCAGCCGGGGAGGATAACCGCCGCCTTGAGGAGGATGTGCCATGAACAGCGGCAGAACGACGGACCTCCCATCGGCCTCACGGATGCTGGACGTACGGGCTCTCCTCAAGCAGTACGCCTGCGGCCCGGTCCGTTTCATCGG
>CAVRRI010000034.1:0-625851 GCA_963723525.1 uncultured Alphaproteobacteria bacterium | reverse complement strand
GTCTGAAGCCGTCCAACGGGCTGTGTTACCAAACCGATCTGGCACTAAGTGGGCTCTGACGGGCTGCTCATGCCGGAACCGCGCGTGGCCCCTCCGGGAGCCGGAGCCGCCTGGAGCGGTCGAGCGCGTCCCGGCAAGCTTGGCCTGAAGATGTTGAAACCATTCACGAAATACATGCCCGATTTGACGCAATCGATCCGCAATACGTCCTCGGCATAAGCCTGCGCGACAGCTTTGGTCGCAAGGACACGATGAGACGGAACTTCGAATTTCAACCCCGCCGGACGAGCCTCGCCGCCATCCTCGGCATCACCGGCGTGCCGAGCGTGCTCTCCTTTCGTCTGAGCTAACAAGAAACCCCTCGTGATCAAGCGACCTCACCGAGAAGCCGGTGATTGGGCCACTGTCGCCACTCTCATCGGGCTGTCGCTGTGTACGGCATGGTTCGCGTCGTCTTCTGGTGGGCTTTACCCTCTGAACATCACCCCAGCAACGCACCATTGAGGGACGTGCCTTGACCGGCAAACTCGAGGCCAACAAGGCGCTCATTCGGGCGCATTACGACTCCACCCTAAACCGGTTGATTCTGCCGCCATTGCCGAGCAGGTGGCAGACGACTTGAACCGCGCCGGGTTTCTCGGAGGCATTTTGGCTTGGATCACGCGGCCGGGCAGGTTCCCTCTGAGCGTAGTAGCGCGCTTCTGCTTCGGCCGGGGGCATGTTGCCGATCGGCTCGAGCAGCCGGCGGTGGTTGAACCAGTCCACCCACTCAAGCGTGGCAAACTCGACCGCCTCAAAGGACCGCCACGGCCCGCGGCGGTGGATCACCTCGGCCTTGTAGAGGCCGATGACGGTCTCTGCGAGGGCGTTGTCAAAACTGTCGCCCACGCTGCCAACCGAGGGCTCGATGCCGGCCTCCGCCAAGCGCTCCGTGTAGCGGATCGAGACGTATTGCACCCCCCCTGACGCCCTTCTGTGTGTCAAGCGGCGATCGCGCCCTGGTTGATCTCACGTCCTCGCTGCCGGATGAGGGCGAACACCTCGCGCGCGATGTAGCGCTTTAGGCACCGGATCGCCTCGAGCTTGGAGTGGCCCTCGGCGATGCGCTTGGCGACGTAGGCCTTGGTCCGGGGATCGGTCCGAAGCCGGCCGATGGCGATGATGTGCAGCGCGCTGTTGGCTGCTCGATCGCCGCCTCGGTTGAGGCGATGGCGGGTCGTCCTGCCCGACGAGGCAGGCACGGGACTGACGCCGCACAGCGCCGCGAAGCCGGCCTCCGACCGCAGACGCTCCGGGTTGTCGCCAGCCGTCAGGAGCAGCTGCGCGGCGGACCCATGGCCGACCGAGTTCGGGCCACGAGGGCGGGCGCGAGCTCGTCGACGATGGCGGTGATCATCGCGTCGAGGTCGGCGATCTCGTCGTGCAGTTCGAGGTAGCGCCGGCCAGCGACTTCAGCGTGATCCTGTAGGCCGACACCACGTTGCGGTAGTCGGTCAGGTCCGGCCGCCAGGCGGCCAGCGTCCGGATGAGCTGCATGCGGGTCATCTTGCGCAGCGCCTCTCGGAGCTCGTCGGGCGCGCAGACGATGGTGTTGTGGATCATCTGCAGCGCGACGCGCCGGGCGGCCACCGCCGTCTTCCGGCAGGCCTTGAGCACGCGCAGCGACTCGATCATGCCGTCGCGGCTCTTGGGGGTGACGGTGCGCCGGCCGGCGAAGGCGGCGTGCGCGGCGTTCTGGGCATCCAGATCGTCGTTCTTGCCGCGCTTGCGGCGATCGTGCGTGTCCGGCGTCGTGACCTCCAGCACCTCGACGCCGGCGTTCTGCAGGTAGCGCAGCAGCCCCGCGCCGTAGGTGCCCGTCGCCTCGACGCCGACGCGCTGGAGCTGCCCGAAGGAGCGCATCCAGGCGAGCATCTGCTTGTAGCCGTGCCGGGTCGTCGCGAAGCATCGGCTTCCCAGCACCCGATCGAGCTCGTCGACAACGGCCGCGACATGAAGATCCTTGTGCGTATCGACGCCGCCGACGACGCGGCGGTCCGCCATCTCCTGATCCTACTTCCATGCCGGCTCTCCAGGCTCGACGGCGTGCGGACGGCTCCACCGGGACCGAATGCCTGGACAGGACAGTAACGCGACAGAACGTCAGGCCCTTCTTGGGTCACGTGCACCGGCGAGGCGGAACCTCGCCGCAAGGCGTCCTGGGCGGCCGACAGGTCCGGGGAAAGACACGGGTCGTGGTCGATCAGAGTGCGGGTCAGGCCGCTCCGAGGACGCCTTGCGGCACCAGCCACCCTAACCGGTCGATCGCTGTGAGGGTCAGGCCGCCCAGGAACAGCTGGCCAGGGCACTCTGACTGTCGGAATGGTGGACGAGACCGCCGCCTGGACAGGCCGGCGCTCGTGGAGGGCCTGCTCAAGGGCATCGAGCACGAAGCTGGCGTGCGCCGTGCGGGACACCCGCCAGCCGACGATGCGGCGGGCATAGGCGTCGATCACGAAGGCGACGTAGACGAAGCCCGACCAGGTCGCGACGTAGGTGAAGTCGCGACACCCAGAGCGCGTTCGGCCGCGGCGCCTGGAACTGCCGGTTGACGCGATCGAGCGGGCACGGCGCGGCCTTATCGCTGATCGTGGTCCGCACCGGCTTGCCGCGAACGGCCCCCTGCAGGCCCATGGCTCGCATCAGCCGCGCCACCGTGCAGCGGGCCACCGCGATCCCCTCCCGGCGCGAGTTGCCGCCAGACCTTGCGGACGCCGTAGACCCGGAAGTTCGCCTCGAACACCCGCCGGATCTCGACCTTCAGCGCCGCATCGCGCCGGGCGCGCGCGGCAGCCTCTTCGGGATCAGCCCGCCGAGCGGCATGGGCGTGATAGGTCGACGGGGCGATCGGCAGCACCCTGCAGATCGGCTCGACCCCGTAGACGTCCGGTGTTCGTCGATGAAGGCGATCATGGCTTGGACCGGCGGTCGAGCTCCGCCATCGCAAAATACGCGCTGACGCCTTGCGCAGGATCTCGTTGGCTTGGCGCAGCTCGCGGTCCTCCCGCTCCAGCGCCTTGATCCGCTCGCTGCTCGTCCGTCGTCGGGCCGGCGCGCAGGCCCTGATCGCGCTCGGCCTGCCGAACCCAGTCGCGCAGCGTCTCGCGCCGAGCAGCCGATCTTCGCGGCAATCGAGCTGATCGCCGCGTCACTGCGAGGCGTGCTCGCCCTGGTGGTCGAACACCATCCGCACCGCGCGGGCGCGGACCTCAGGAGAATAGGGTGGAGTTCGCTTCGTCATGGCTCCATCCTCTCAAGAGGTGGAGCCTCCGGAAAACCCGGTACGGTTCAACTTCTACGACCACGCAGCAGGTGCGACGCTCGGGCCGAAGGGCGTGGCAAAGCACGTTCGAGCGCTCAAGACCGTATTCCCCGACCTGCGTATCACGATTGACGACATCTTCGCCGAAGATGACCTTGTCGCCGTGCGGGCACGCTGGACGGGGACCCACATGGCGGACTTCCAAGGCATTCCCGCGTCGGGCCGGCGCGTCGAGTTCACCGGGATGGTGCTCTGGCGTGTGGTCGGGGCAAGATTTGGGAGCGCTGGGCCTCCATCGATATGCTCACGCCGCTTCGGCAAGCGGCTGGGCTTTGTAAATCGACAGCCAGGGCGTCAAAATCATGAGCCGCGTGAGGGAGTGCGCAACGCGGGTGCTGCTCGGCGTGCTGACATCATCCTTCGAGCATCCATCACCACCCAAGTGAGACCAGCCATATCGATTTGGAGGAGGTCGCCATGCGGAGCAAGACGGAACATCGCTCCTGGGTATCCCGCGCCATCCAGATCATCGAAGCGGACTTTAACCGGTCGTCCGATACCCATCTCTTGCGTGTGCCGCTGCCGGGTGCTCTGGAAATCGCGCTCTATGTCAAGGACGAGTCCACTCACCCCTCCGGCAGCCTCAAACACCGGCTGGCCCGGTCCTTGTTTCTCTACGGGCTGTGCAACGGCTGGATTGGACCGGAAACTCCTATCATCGAGGCGTCCAGCGGCTCGACGGCTGTCTCGGAAGCCTATTTCGCGCAGATGCTCGGCTTGCGCTTCATCGCGGTCATGCCGCGCTCCACCTCACCGGAGAAGATCGCGGCGATCCGGTTCTATCAAGGTGAGAGCCACTTCGTGGACAGCACCGCCGAGATGTATGCCGAGAGCGACGCCTCGCGGCCTCGCTGGGCGGGCACTGCATGGATCAGTTCACCTATGCCGAGCGGGCGACCGATTGGCGGGGCAACAACAACATCGCCGAATCCATCTTCATTCAGATGGCACATGAGGAGCATCCCATTCCAACGTGGATCGTCGTCGGCGCAGGAACAGGCGGCACGTCCGCGACGCTCGGGCGCTACATCCGCTATCGCTGCTTGCCAACTCGCTTGTGCCTTGCTGATCCTGAAGCGTCCGTGTTTCATCGGCATTGCGCCGACCGACGCATCTGCACCACCTCAGAGCCGCCTTCCGTGATCGAAGGCATCGGACGCCCGCGCTGCGAACCCTCGTTCCTTCCCGAACTGATCGACCGGGCCTATGCGGTGCCAGACACGGCCAGCCTCGCGGCTGCGCGGGTTCTCTCGCGGCGGATCGGGCGCTTGTGCGGGGGATCGACCGGCACGAACATGTGGGCCGTTGCGCTGATCATCAGCGAAATGGTTGCGCAGGGTGAGAAAGGGTCGGTGACGACGCTGTTGTGTGACTCCGGAGAGCGCTACCGCAGCACGCACGGGGATGACACGTGGCTGGCACAGCGCGGCCTCGACATAAAGCGCGAGGAGCACGCCATGGAGCGGTTCTTCGAAACCGGCTCTCTCGAACTGCCTCGCCCAACCGGTTAAGCCGACACGAATGGCCACGAACGCGGTACATCGGCCAGTAGCTTGCAGCGAGGCCGGATATCAGTCACCAGGGCGGTGGCCCTTCAGGGCTCGGGGGGTGGGGCTGGACGCCATACCGTCTCCGCCACCTCGCGCTCATTCAGGCCCGCATTGAGAAGATCGCGGCCCAAGACTCGGCTGCCGGGACAGGGACGAGCCTCGACGAAACCCTCGCCCGCCTGACGCACGCCGCCCGTCGCCGGGTGACCATGCTCCTGGGCCGCATCCGGGCATTCTCCGATGACCCGCAGGAGCGGGCCGCTGTTGATGCCATCAGGCGGCGAGCCGCGCGGGCATGGTACGGCTCGTCCGTGAGCTTCTTCAGTCCACCTGAATAGCGGGAGCATGCAAATCCAGCGGCCTGGAACTGTCATTCCGCTGTGAGGGCGGCCTTGGTGATGTTGTCGGGACCGATCTCCGCGTGGTCTTGCAGGCCCAGTAGCTGCACCAGCTTCACTCGTGCCCGGTTGACCCGGCTCTTGACCGTGCCGACCGGCACACCGCAGATCGCCGCCGTTTCGTCGTAGGACATGCCTTGTGCCCCGACAAGCAGGATGGCCTCCCGCTGGTCTACGGAAAGCTTGCCGAGCGCCACGCGGAAGTCCGCGAAATCGAGATGAGCCTGCTGGTCGGGGTGCGCCTTCAGTTTGCCTGCATAGAGCCCATCGACGTCCTCCACTTCTCTCTTCCGCCTGCGGTATTCCGACTGGAAGGCATTGCGCAGGATGGTGAAGAGCCATGCATTCAAGTTCGTTCCGACCTCAAACCGGTCGATGTTCGCCCAAGCCCTCATAATCGTGGTCTGAACAAGATCGTCGGATCGGTCGGTGCTGTTGGTGAGCGAGTACGCGAAAGCTCGCAGGCTAGGGATCGCTCCCAGCAAGTCGTCGCGGAGGACGGGATCAACGCTCATTCGCGACTGGCCTCCCTCCATTCTAGGGCGGCCTGGGGCGCGTGGAGGCGTCGAGAGACCGCGAAGGGTCGCAAGCCAACGTAAGTAGATGTTACGCCGAACCGTCGCCGTAGGCTAGGCCATTAACGCGATTGGAGACGGCGATGGAGGTGGTCGAAGCGGAGTTCGGTGGCAGGATCGCACAGCGGGGTGACGTACTGTGTGCGTCTCATTGCGGAATTTGCCAGGAATGTCTGGAGCCGCTTCACAGAATGCTGGATACCTCTAGCCGAGGGAGGCATCGGCAAGGAACCTTCTTTGTCGGCCCGGTATCAACGTTGCAACTCAGCCTGAGACTCCTCCCTTCTTAGGCTATTCTTGCACCCAGCGCATAGAGTTGAGATTTCGATTGCCCAAGAGACCCGTTCCGGCCGCCTTGCCGTCCTCATCGACGCCGACAACGCCTCGGCCAAGATCGCAGGCAGGCTCTTCGAGGAGATCGCCAAAATCGGCGAAGCGAGCGTGCGCCGTATCTATGGTGACTTTTCGGGCCACCGTCTGAAGCCATGGGCCGACATCCTCGCCCAGCACGCCATCATCGCGCACCAGCAATTCGCCTACACGGCAGGCAAGAACGCGTCCGATATCGCACTGGTGATCGATGCCATGGACCTCCTGCACAGTGGACGGTTCGACGGGTTCTGTCTTGTGTCCTCCGACAGTGACTTCACCCGGCTGGCCGCCCGCATCCGCGAGCAAGGCGTGGATGTCTACGGGTTCGGCGAACGCAAGACGCCGGAGAGCTTCCGGCAAGCCTGTCGCCGTTTCATCTACACGGAGAACCTGCTGATCCCTGAGGCTCCAGCGCTGGGTGTTGAAGAAGAGAAAGCGGCGAAGCCGCTGCAATCGCCTACGGCGGCGATCCCGCTGCTCCAGAAGGCTTTGTCCCAATTGGACAGCGAGGAGGGTTGGGTGAACCTCCGCGTGTTGGGCCAGCGAGTGACCAGCATCGCAACAGACTTCGATCCACGCACCTACGGCTATCGCAAGCTCAGCGACTTGGTGCGGAACACAAGCGCGTTTGAGGTAAGCCAGCAAGAAGGGGGCGGAATGCGCGTTCGCCTCAATCCCCAGACAGCCCCATCACCGACCAAGAAGGGTCGCAGGCGTCAAGCACGGGCTGTTGCGAAGGCGGCGGGCTGAAATGAACGGAGCACTCGGTCTTCGCGCCACTGCCTCCGGGTAGGGGTAGACCATTCGCGCGGGCCAGCCGCGATTTCCACTGACCGGCGTGTTGGTAGCCCCTGTAACTGATCAGGACCGCGATCTCGCAAGGGCATCAGCAGCAAGCTGCCGGGTCAATTCCCCGGCGGAGAGCACTCGGCCCAAAAGCCACAGCCTGCCCAGCAGCGAGCGCCGCGAAGTCACTGCTCCCGGCCTCTTCAGCTCTAGCACGCAGCGGTGCAACGGCGGCTCCGGCAAGCGGGAACTCCGGGGCCAGAATGAGCCGGTTGACGATGTAACGGGCGAGGCGACCACTGAACACGTTCGTGAGTGCCGGTCAGCCCGGACCCGACCGATGCCGCAACCCCGAAGGTGCAATAGGCGGCTCCACCGCAGCCCCACCGGCTCTCGAACGTGGATTAGCCCAAGCAGCCGGATGTACGTCACATTGGTTGGTCTCGGCCGAAGCCCACTTCGCGTCAGCACTGTCCTGATAACTCATTCCTAACCAGACTCGGATTCCATGGCTTGCCGGAACGGAAGGGTCCGTTCGCCTAGAGACTGGAGAGAGTTCGTGCTGAACCACAGCGAGGACTGGGCACTCCTATTCGGCCGCATGCTGGTAGCGGCACTCTTCCTGCCATCGGGGTTCAACAAGCTCGTGGCCTTCTCGGCATTCGCGGCATCGCTGGCTGCAAAGGGTGTGCCGTATCCGGCCGCCGTAGCTGCCATCCTGATCGCAGCCGAATTCCTTGGCCCCCTGGCCCTCGTGGTCGGCCTGTGGCCGCGAGCCACCGCGCTGGTTCTCATCGGCTTCACCGCCGTTACGATCTGGTTGACGCACCGCAATCTGAGCATCGGCATGGTGTTCCGTCCTGGGCAGAACGTGCAGTTCTTCGAGAGTCTCGCCGTTGTCGGGGGCCTGCTGTTCTACTTCGTGAGCGGACCGGGAGCCTGGAGCCGTACCAGTCTGCGGAGGGCCTGAGCGGCTCCACAAGTGGCTCAAACTTATGCGAGAGCCGTTCACCTTTTCGGCCTCCACCCCTCTTCAAGAGCGCAACCGATATTGGCCCGCCAAACGGGAGTATGGTGGTTCAGTGCAGGGTCAGCGGCCTCGATCCGGATTCTGACACCCCGGACCAACGCAAATGCCGTTCGACCTTGACGCGATCTCTGCGCAGACGGAGAATCTTCATGCCGCCCCAGCGGCGCACCTGAGGAAGGAGGTCTTCATGGAACCACCTCCACAGCATGCCACGAAGATCGCTGCGGCACTCGGACGGGCCTCAGCGTAGCGGCGCACCCACGGACGGCATGTCGGGAGCGGCCCCAGGAGCCGCATCAGTGAGGCATGGCACCACCTAGCCGCTCTCTGCATGGCAACCGTCCAACGCTGATGTGAGGACTACAAAGATCAGCAAGAAAAAGGAAAACTGACCGCCCTCATGCATCGAAGGTGAGGTGCAGGTAGCGGGCTTGTGCCTCCCGCCTCATCTCCTGCGTGGCGGCGAACACCTCGACCACGAGCCGCAGCACCCTCTTGCTTTCGGTGAACAGAGCGAACGAGCGGCGCGGCTCACCTGGTGCGCAATCTCCTGAACGACACTGATGTTCATCCAGGGCGCTTCCTGCCGGCTGTTGTTACCGACAAAGTCGTGGCTCTGCTGCGCCGCAGCAAGCGTTCTCAGCGCAGCAATCACATGTGCTCAAACCATGGACGGCTGGAAAACAGCACCAATGGCGGCAGTTTGGCCGATTCCTAAGCGTAACGCAGTCTATTCCATAGATCGACGATGCGGCTCGTTGTGCCCATCTGGTGAGCGCGTGCAAGCGGCTTAAGAGCATGGCTCAAGGCATGAAAGCTGCGCCGATTGGCATACCGCGATCCAGCCCGCAGCGGTCTCGGAACGTCTGCTCCGCATGGAGGCGATTGGGCGTCCACGCATACACCGTCGCCTCGATCGTACCACGCCCGATCGCGTCAAATGACTGGAGCCCTCGGGAGCGAAGCGGTCCGATGATCATGTCCGTCTCGCCAACGGCTAAGTGTACGTCCTTCCCGTCGAGGATTGCAAAGCCCCGGTCAGTCTGAACCACAAAGCTCTGGCAGAAGGGCCTATCGTCATACACGACTTGGCCCATCAGATCAGAAGCACTCGGCTCCATCGAGATCAGGCCCAGGACGGCTGCTGTAAAGGCTATACACCAAAGGCCACACGCAAGGATCAGCGCCTGCATCACACGCCTCCTCGCCTTGTTTCAATCCGAGAGGAGAAAGGTAACGGATTGCTCCTCTGCAGGGCGTGTGCCGCGACACACGAAGTAGCTCCATCGGCAACTCTCAAGCCGACCGCGAGCGAGGCTGATCGCACGGACGGGAGACCTTCCTATATGACATTGCTTGCAGGGCGTCGTCACAATTCGATAGCGCTAACAATGACATAGGAGTGCCCAGTTGCCCAGTTTCATCCTGTCGGGCGCGCCAATCTTTTCAATAACTTAGAATTGGCCGAGCGGACGTGGTTCCATCGCGACCGCTCGATGACCCGGCATGTGCGCGCTCGACGCTCCGGAAGGTGACCCTCGTGCCGTTTTTTCACGAGCAGAAGGGCCAGGGGCGCTTGAGAGAATCTGAATGACAAGAGCCGCCCGAGCGGGCACCCGTGAGCGAACGCAAGGACGGGCCGCATGTGCGCCTCATCGAAGGGCGTCATGTGCTGTTCGCAATCATCTCCTACGAAGTATCCCCGACTTTGCGCCCGAGAGACGAATCAATCACGAACCCGCAATGACGCAAGGGAATGGCCGGTCATGCAAGACAACTGCGCAGCAAATGACAATCAATTACGCACCCTGATCCAATCGCTCTCATCAACGCTGAACATATCGACTTCGAATACCAGAGCTAGCTTCAGCGCCTTCAGGCGAGCCATGTGACCGACGAGTTCAGACGGGTGATCTCGCAGACCTTGCAGGAACGTCATCGCCAAGGGCGCGAGCCTTATATCAATCATCTTGCGGAACTACGCCGTCAAGCAAAGACAATTGCATTGTCGCACACCTGACACGCACCGCTACGGGCAGTAGGGCAGAATGCCCGAGAGCATCGCGACGGCGGATGCCTTTGCTCGACCGCGCCGATTGCCCCCGCTGGCCGCAAAATGGCCCAGGTTCATGCTTCTAAGCGCCGATCAGCCGGACGCGGGTTTCACGTCCGGCTGTCCCGAGACCTCACCTCAGCCGCTCAAAGAGCGGCTTTTCTTTGTGTAAGGGCGCGCACAACAAAACACCTGCCGAGACCCCATGGTGCGCTTCCTCAGATCGGCGTGACCGCAGACTCGCGCGACGAACGTGTGACCAGCCCTGTTCCATAATGGTGCCACTTTTCATGAGGGCGGAAGGGCATCCTCGCGCGACTTATGTCGAACGTGTATAGTCTTGATCCTGAGGCTCCGTCGGCGAGGTGATCCGATGAGACGGCGGGATTTCCTTGCTGGTGTTGCACTTGCAGCCACAGTCCGGCCAGTCAACGCGCAGCAGCCCAACCGCGTCTACCGGATCGGCTATCTCGGCATCAACCCGATCACGACACGCAGCCAAGCCGAGGTCTGGGAGGCCTTTGACGAAGGACTACGCGCGCACGGGCTTGTCGCGGGGGTGAATGTCATTCTCCGCCGCCTCTACTCGGAAGGTCGGGAGGAGCGGCAGCCCGGCTTTGTAGCCGATCTCATTGAGTGGAAGGCGGATGTCATTGTCTGCGGCTCATCCGCCGGTGCACAAGCCGCCAGCGCCGCAACCAAGACGATCCCTATCATCCTGGCAGCCGTTGGGGATCCGGACAGAATGGGGATTGTAAAAAGCCTTGCGCGACCTGGCGGCAACGTCACAGGTGTCTCAAACCTGACTTCTCACGCGGTCGGTAAGCAGTACCAACTCCTCAAAGAAGTCGTGCCGAACCTGACACGCATAGCGGTGCTCTGGAACCCGAACAGCGCGGCATCTGCGTTCACCTGGGAGATCAGTGAGCGAGACGCGCCCCTCTTGGGGTTGAAGGCTGTATCTGCTCCGATTTCAGGCCCTGAAGACGTGGCAGCAGCTCTGAGGAAGATCGAGACTGAACGTGCTGAGGCTGTTGAAGTCCACAATACAGTGATGGCGCACCGTGCTTCCATTTTCAGCTTTACGCTGGAGAAGAAAATCCCAGTCCTGGTTTCCACTCGCACTTTCTTGGATCCAGGTGTTCTGATTAGTTATGGCCCCAGCCTCCCCGAGGGCTTCCGGCGAGCAGCGGCGTACATTGATAAGGTGCTCAAAGGAGCAAACCCAGGCGATCTCCCGATCGAGCAGCCCTCGAAGTTCGAACTTGCGGTCAATCTCCGCACAGCGCGCGCCATCGGCGTCGATATTCCTGTAGCTGTGCTGGCGCTCGCAGACGAAGTACGCGAATAAGGCTGGACCGTGCCTTATGCGAATGGTTCGGACGTGAACTAACGCCCGTTCGTCACGATCGGCGGCATGTTCGAGCCTCGCACTCCGTTCAAAAAGTGTGTTAGAAGGCCTGCAGAGGCGCGGCGGCCTGAGACGCCCCGGTGAAAGGGGCACACACCGGTTTCAGGCATCGTTCGTCGCTTCAGGTCACTTACGGCGCGTGCAGGCCAGAACCTTGGTCGGCGATCAGATTCGGGGCGGCAGGTCCCAGTAATCGCGCACCTCCTTCTCGCGGCGGTGATCGGGCCAGAGTTCCTCGTCGCCATAGGACACGGGAGCGCCCCGGAGTTGCGCCTCGGTGATGTCGGTGCGGTAGCCGTGAAGCCGCGTGTCGTAGCGCAACTTCTCCCAGGGGATCATGTGCGGATGTGCGCGAATGCCGAAAAGGCCGCCGAAGGTCATCACGACGTAGACCACGCGTCCACTCACCTTCTCGATCACCAAATGCCGGATGGTACCGATACGCTTGCCTTGTGGGTCATAGACCCGCGTGCCCTCCACCCGATGACTCTCGATCAGGGGATGCGAAGAGGTGACTTGATCTTCGGCTGTTGGGGTCATGCATGCCCTCCGCAGGATGGCCCGTTTGCCGGAGCGAGCGGGCCACGGTTCCGCCCCATGCTGCGCTCCCTCTACCGCCGTCTGGTCTCAACCACGGGGCGGCGAGGCGCAGGTTCTGAGGCATTCTCCTCTTCGGTCGGCTCCTCCTGCTGATAAAGCTGGATCGGTGCTGTCGGCATGACGGTCGAGATCGCGTGCTTGTAGACCAGTTGTGAGTCCGCGCCCCGCTGGAGCAGACGGGAGAAGTTGTCGAACGCCGTCACCACGCCCTGGAGGAAGGTCTCTTGCAAGCCCAGAGGCCGTCCGCTGGGCTGAATCACGTCCGCTGACCGGACGGATGACGGTCTGAGGTCGGGGTCGATCAGAGCCATTCACCTTCCTCGACGAGCCGACCAGCCGGATCGTACTTGCGCCAACCGCTCCGCCGCACACCGGCCTGATTGCTTTCCGCAAAGCTTTCGTAGCGGGCAACCTTTAGCCCGTGCGGGTCAAATTCCTCGTGCTCCCAATACACGCCGCTCCAGAGCCCACCCCGGCTGCGCGAGCGCACGACCAGTAGGCGATGGATCACCGGGACGCGGAAGAGCGCCTCGAAGTTCTGATTGTCGCGAATCCAGGCGGTCGGCAGGTACGATCTGGCGGGGGAACGGTCGGCGTGAGCGTGCGCCTTCATGCGCGGTGTCCTCGGGACCAAGCTTCTGCTGGAGCCGAGACTGCGCCATTTGCTGCACTGCAACAAGAGCGGATTACCACTCTGCTGTGGCCTTCGCGCTCCAAACCGCAAAGCTGGAGCAGAGCCGCCTCATGATCCGGGCCAGACGAGCGGACGGTAGTAGAACACCGTAGAGGGGCAGCGCTGAACTCTTCGCCCAGGTGTCGCTTAGCCCGGATGTCAGTGCCCACTCGTCAACTCGTCGGATGGGGCTTGCTTCGGAAACGATGATCCACAAGGGCAGTTGATGCGGATACCGTATTCTGAGCCCTGGCTACTCGCAAATGATCCTCCCAGGTGGCGGTCTGGCAGACCCACCTCGCCGGGAACGCGGTGCAACGGTCTCCTGTAACAGAGGTTCTGAACGTGGCCGATCATCTCGCCAACCGCCTCCTCGCCGCGATGGACCCGGAGGACTTCGCCCGGCTGGAGCCTCACCTCGAAGTCATTGACTTGCCCTTAGGCAAGGTTCTCTACGAGCCCGGCGAGTTGGTTGGGCACGCCCACTTCCCACACGAGGCGGTCATTTCGCTGGTCGCGGTGATGGAGGATGGCGGCTTCGTCGAGATGACGGTGTTCGGACGGGAAGCCGTGTTCGGACTCGTCAGCGCCTTCATTTCCCGTGAGAGCTTGGGGCGGTATGTGGTGCAAATCCCCGGCACCGGATCGCGGATTGCCGTCGAGCGGTTGAACGAGGCCGTGGAGGCCAGCCCGGCGCTGCGGCAGCTTTTTCGCCTGTACGTCGAAGCTCTGCTGGCGCAGACCTTCCAGAGCGTCGCCTGCAATGCGGTCCATAGTGTGGAAGCGCGTTGTTGCCGCTGGATTCTGAGCACCCGTGACCGGGTGAATCAGGATAAGCTGCCGCTGACCCACGAGTTCCTCGCGGAAATGCTCGGGGTGCAGCGCTCCACGGTCAGCATCATCACCCGCACGCTTCAGACGGCGGGCCTGATCACCCAAAGCCGAGGCGTCATCACCGTGGCGGATCGGGCCGGTCTCGAGGAGGCGGCGTGCGAGTGTTACGGCGTCATCCGAGGTCACTTCAGCCGACTGCTTCCCGGCACGTACTCACGGCGCTGATGAGGGCCGTTCAGGCACACGCGGGGCTCCAGCAGCCTCTGCGGCTCCTATGTGTCGGCTACCCGACAGACGCACCGCGAGGACCGGCAGTGGTTCAAAGCGGAGGTGGGCAGGCGCGAAACGCCCCTCGCCGTGGCCATCTGCACGCACGCACTCTTTCAACCAGACTTGTTCGTCGTGCCGGACACCCTCGCGGAGGCTCGGTTCGCCTGCAATCCGCTGGTCACGGGCTGGCCGCATCTGCGATTCTTTGCCGGTGCCCTGGTGCGCTCGGGAGAGGGTTTACCGGTCGGAACAGAACGCCGGAGCGGCCCTGCGGGCTGCGCTGATCGAGTGCGCCGACCGGGTCATACGGATGGCGCGTCCCAGCGCGGCCCGATGGCACACGGCGAACCCGAATGAGCGATATCGGACACAGACCGAATGAGCTAGGGTGTGCTTGAGTGACCGGCTGCGGTTCTGCGGTCGTCCCGAGGCGCATGGCCTGTCGCCAGCAAATGCGTCCCCCGAATCTGACCAGAGGTAACATTCAACCTCGGTCAACGGGGCGGCGTCATGGGCCAGCACAAGGCATTTCATCCATCCCCTTTAACGCGCGAGCAGCGCCGCCAGGAAGCGCTCCTGCTGATGGCTCGGACGCGCGTCAAACCGGGCAGTCTCGAACGTTTGGCACCGGGCGACGGCGCAGGCTGGAGCACGCCGCCGGGTGGGGTCTCTGACGCCGATTTCAATCGCAGCATTCTCGAAGCGAGCGTCGATTGCATCAAGGTTCTCTCATTGAACGGCCTCGTGCACTCCATGAACGAGAAGGGCCGCTGCTTGATGGAAATCGACGACCTCGATCAGATCAAGGACCAGCCCTGGATCGAGTTCTGGTCGCATGATCAAAGACCAGCCGTGCAGCAGGCGATGGATGCCGCCCGATCAGGAGGCGTCGGGCGGTTTGACGGTTACAGGCCCACGCTCAAGGGGACGCCTCAGTGGTGGGACGTGGTCGTGAGCCCGATGCGGGACGCGGGCGGGACGCCTACACATCTCGTGGCGGTCTCCCGCGACGTGACCACAGCACGGCATCAGGCCGAGGCGGGTGACCTTCTCAACCTCGAACTCAGCCATCGGAACAAGAACCTCTTCGCGCTGGTGAACGGTCTCATCACGCTCGCGGCGCGGCGTGATCAAGCAGTCCAGCCCTTTGCTGACACGCTTCGAGAGCGTTTTACCGCCTTGAGCCGCGCTCTCGACTACGTGCTGCCCTCACACGCGGTCACGGCCCCGACACCTCCGTCCTGTCTGCACGGACTCTTGTGGACTCTCCTCAGCCCCTACGAGGACTCTGCTCAAAGCGATCGGCGTTTTGTGATCCTGGGAGACAATCCTCGTGTGGGTCCCAAGGCCACCACCAATCTCGCCTTGAGTGTGCACGAACTCGCCACCAACGCCGTCAAGTACGGAGCCCTGTCCAACCCAGAGGGACGGGTAACCATCACCTGCCGCTGCAAGCCGAGTGGCGAGTGCGAACTCGTCTGGAGCGAGCGCGGCGGGCCAGTTGTGGCAGCCGCGCCGGAGCGGACAGGCTTTGGCTCGAAGCTGCTCCGGCGCAGCGTCAAAGGCCCTCTGGGTGGACGGGTCACGAAGCGTTGGGATCAGAAGGGGCTGACCCTGCGCTTGAACCTGCCGCTGACACTCTTGTCACAATAAGGGCTCCCATCGGTGAACCCGATGTGAGTCGAAACGGTAAAACCATCCTGTGACGCGCGCTATCGCCCGCCGAACGCGCCGTTGACGGAAAGGCGTCGCGCAAGATGATGACCCAAAAGCCAGGAGCAACACGCCGTTCTCCTGAAGATCGCAAACCGACCGAGGTGGTTCCCTTGGCTGTCGTTCGATGATCGGCATGACGCTGAGCCACGACCTTGTCTATCGCGGCGGTCGCGGCATGAGGACGGTTGTGGCGGTGGCGGCTCGGGTTTGTTGCACGGCCCTGAGACTCTTGGTGGCTGCCCTTCTCACGGCTGTGGCTCTGGGCGGCCATGGCGCTTCTCCAAACGGCGTCTCGCAAGCTCGCGCGGCTCCTGCTGTGTCCGCCAAACGGCTGTTCCTTTGGGGGGGACGAGCCATCCCGACGAGCGCCTGGGCGGAGTTCTGTCACCGGCTTCCGACCGAGTGTCAGATCGATCCTTCCGAGCCCGCTGCCATCACGCTCACTCTCTCGATCTGGGAAGCAATGGTCGCCGTAAACGAGCACGTCAACGCCACCATCAAGGCTCTGCCGGACTGGCAGCATTGGGGCGTCGAGGACCGGTGGACCTACCCGGACGATGGCAGGGGCGACTGCGAGGACCTCCAACTCCTCAAGCGCAAGCTCCTAGTTGAAGAGGGTCTTCCCCGACGCGCGTTGCGCATGGCTGTGGTCTTCGATGAGGGGGGCGAGGGTCATGCTGTTCTGATGGCCCTCACCGACCGGGGCGCGTTGATTCTCGACAACAAGCGCAACGCGGTCCTGGCCTGGAACCAGACCGGCTACACTTATTTGAAACGCGAAGGCTCAGATGGCCTCGCGTGGGCGTCGTTGGTGGGTCGCTTGTCGCCTGTTGCAGGGAACATCAGCGCAGACCTGCGGGCGAAGGCGCTGTCGTCAACGCCCGCAGACATCCTCCAGCAGCCCTGCGCCAACGGGGGTCTAGAGGTCTGACTGGGTCGACTCAGGACTGTTCACCTCAGAGCATTGAGCCTTCTGAATTCGCTCGACCGCGACCACACATGTGCCGACGCGCTTGGACAGCCGCTTAACGGAGCCTTTATCTTGGCGAAATGACCAGATTCGATTCGTGCGCCGACCTGAAGATTACGTGGCCTGTGTCGTCAGCAATTTCGCCTGAAGCGTCTGAAGTGCGGCGAGAGCGGACTCGATCTTCGCCTTCTGCTGCTCCAAGTGGGCGATCTGATCGGCGACCTGCGATGGGGTGAGCGAAAGGCCCGGAGCGTCCCCTTGGGCGTCCTCTGCGCCGAGCGTGTCGGCAATTTCGGCCAGCGTGAACCCGAGCGCCTTGGCCTTGATGATGACCAACAGCCGCTCCCGGTCATGGAACGTGTAGACGCGGGAAGTGCCGTCCCGCTGCGGCGAGAGCAGTCCTCGATCCTCGTAGAACCGCAGCGCTCGGAGGGTGAGCCCGAATTCCTTGGCAAGCTGCGCAATGGTGAAGGTTCTGTAGGAGGCCGCAGAGGAAGGTAAGGGCGCGAGCACAGGCTCGCCCTGCGCGATGGTCATGTGACGACCCCGTGTGTGAATCGCAACGTGGAGCGGACCGAACGGGTCGCGGTTGCGGATCGGGAGAGTGGCCACTGGCTGCCTGCCCTTGGACGACGAAGCGGGATGGCCCAAGAGCGGCATCCGGCGAATCGCCATGACGCACCATGAGCCCGCGAGCCGGTCGGGGATAGCCCAGCGCCAGAACCGTCAGAAATGGTACAGAGATGAAGGGTCGAACCTGTCTGGCGTGTCTTTCCTTGTCAGGCTCTCGCCCTCGCTACGCGCATCGAGACCCATTCCTGAGCCTCGTCGAGGGTCTCGAACACCGGCTGCGGCGGCCCGCTGCACGGCCCGAAACCGGCTTCAAGGAACCACCCACCCCGCTGGTTCTCATGCACCGGGCCGTCCAGGCGGACAAGGACGGCGACGAGGTCTCCGTTGACCAGAACCAGCCGACCCTCCCGGTCATCTGACCCGGTCAGCACCGAAATCGGCTGGAGCGTCATTGTCTGCACCGGGGCACCCGATCTCGTCCGGGTGCACCCGAACGAAGATTAACGTCCGAGGTCCCTCAAAGCTCCGGCCCGGTTCCGCTCGGCTCAGGTCCAGGCCGGGGGCTGCCCGAGCACTTGGCCACGCTCTTGCGGCCTGCTCCGAGGTAATCCGGGTCGAACTCCCCGGCGGTCGTCAAGCCGTCCCAGTCCTCAATCATCAGCTTCCCGCCTCGGAGCGTGATCAAACCTTGGCGGCGAAGTGCCTGTAAGGTGCGGTTCACATGGACCGTGGACAGGCCCAAGGCATCGGCGAGTTCCGCCTGGGTCACGGGCAGGTCATAACTCCCGTTCTGAGACAGCCCGACCGCCCTCAGCCGAACGCTCAACTCGCAGAGAAGGTGGGCGATCCGGGCGCAAGCCGCCCGTCGTCCAGCCCCACGATCCGCTGCCGGAACATCGCCGTGTCCAGCAAGGTGGTCCGCCACAGGGCACGGGCGATCCGGGGAGAGGTCTCGGTGAGGTCCAGCATGGTGGCGTGCGGGACCACCGCCATCCTGCCGGAGGTGAGGGTGCCGATGCTGTGATCCATCGCGCCGATCAGCAGGCCCTGCAAGTCGATAAAGTCGCCTGCGATGTGGAAGGACATGATCTGCCGCCTGCCGTCTCCCAGGAGCTTGTAGCCGCAGGCAAGGCCCTCAAGGATCAGCTTGCAGTCGCGGGGGCGGTCTCCGTCCCTGACGAGGTCTTGGTCGGGCGCGAAATCACGGACCGTCCCAGTCGCGGCTTGCAGCGCCGCCTTCCAGGCACGGGGTGAGCGCACCGAACTGTTCAAGGTTGCGGATCAGCGGGTTAGCCATTCAGGTGCCTTCGACGCGACGAAGTCAGGCGGAGCGGCTCCGTGCGAGAGCGCAAGGGCTTACCATGGGCCTGGAAGAGGGTCCGTGGAAGCCCTGGCCGTCGAACCGTCAGAAATCGTACAAACCCTGCGATTGCCTGATGGACGCTCTGTGCCGGTCGGTGGCCGCCGAGAAAGCCGCCGAGCCGACCGCGCCGGTCCTCGACGCCGAGCCGAAGCCCGCGATCACCTCCAAGGACCGCAAGGCGCGCAAGAAGGCCGAGACGCCCGCGCCGGACACGACGGCTTCCGAGCCGAAGAAACCTCGGCGGGCTCGCCGTAGCATGTGATCCGCATCGCCTTTCAGGAGGGCGGCGAAGCAGCCTATCCGGGCCGCTACCGAGATGTCGCTCACGGCGTCAGACGGATGGCCAGTAGAAAGCCACGCGGAGCCCGTCTGATGATTTGAGGGCTATCGATAGTCCTGGTACCGGCGGAAACGACTTTGGCGTCTATGGCCGCTCTGCGGGCTTGCACGCGACTCCGAGCCTCTTTAATCGCGGGGACCGTATGATCTTGCATTTTCGACGCAGTCTTCGGGATCGCTCTCGTGAGGGTGTTCGCCCGTCCGAAACGGATCGAGCCCGAAAGGGCGGCAAGCTGGCGCTCCGCCGCCATGGCCCGCTCCTCCATGGTGCGAGCATGCTCGATCATCTCGTCCCACTCCTCCAGCAGCTGATCCGAGAATTCACGATTGCGCTGTTCGTCCTCGGGAGACACTTTCGCTTCTTCGATAATGACCGCCGTCGATGGCCGCCCGAAGCCTCGGTCGAGAATCGAGTTCGCGGCGGCGACACGAGCCGATGCCGGATGGCGCTCATCGACCATGATCAGCGCCAGGACGCCGAACGCCTCAGGCGCGAGCACACGAGCGGCGGCCTGGAGGTCTGCGACGATGCGGGGACGTCCGCTCGGGTTGCCGGAAACCCCTTTTCGGAACGTCCCGTTGGCGCGTCGGAGGGCCTGTTCGACCTTGTTCGCAGGCATCGCTATCGAGTCGGCCATCTGACTTCGTCTTCTCCTTCGAGGCGAGATTCTATCATGGAGGAGCATGTCGGATCAGGGTTCGCGACGCGGGTTCTCCGGTGCCGTTCTGGAGAGCCAATAAGACGACGCATCCGCCTGCGAGGCGCTCGATGGTGTATCGCGGCTCGATCCGCTTCTCGGAAACCGGCATCCAATTCGGGCGCAGGCTGATGATCAGAGATCGAGGCAGGTAACGATCAACATGGTCAATCGGGCTTCTCATGCTCGCTCCTATCTTGAACGAATTTCGCCGCCGACCGAAGGGAGGCGGTGTAGCTAGTTTTGAAGAAGTAGGTATCGTTGATCTTCCTTTGATATGACCTTGATTAGACCTTGATCTAACCTTGATGTTGCATACCCAACGAAGAGCCCGCGGACACGGCCTTTGGCCGCGATCTCCATCTCCCGGTATCGCCGAGCCCACTCGGCCCATTTCTGCGATTCCTTCTCGAACCAAGCGGCGGTCGTCTCGGTGCTCGGCAGGTAGCGAAGGCGAGCGATACCGACCATCTCGACCTTCGCGAGATGCTTCGGCAGGGGCACGAGATGGGAGAAGGACTCCATCGAAAGACGTGCTTCCTGCCACTCGACCAACATGGCCTCGGCTGCCGCCTCGACGGCAGTGTTCACATCGCTTTCGCCCCTGTACATGGTGCCAAGGGACAGGATCGCCTCCCCTTCGGGCGAATACGACTCGACAACGTGCGGAACCATCGCGACGAGGCCGAGGCTGATAAGGAACTGGAATGCGCTCCAAAAGACGTTCCAGCCCTAGTCACGCCGTTGGCATCTTTCTGGCCGGTGAAATAGGGCTTCGCCATTTGCCCGTCAGCCCAATATGACCCTCCGGTTCGAAGCCCCAGACGATGTATTGTCCACGCTCGGCGAACGCCTTGCGGGTGTACTTTTCGCGGATTCCGCCCGACTCAGGTCTCCAATCGATCCCGCCGCTCATACGGAGGTCGTGCACGTGATAGAGGTCGATGAACAGGCGGAGTGCCTCGACCGATTGAGACTGCCGGATCAACTCGACCGGCGGGATTTCGTCACCGGCACCGTCAATGATGGCGTTGGGAAGCCAGATCCAATCTTCCGCTATGGCCTTCTCCGGCTCCGGAGCGAGGGTGAAGTTCTGAGCCGACGTGTTTACCAGATAGCCTTTTTTGACGAGGCCGCGCGCGACCAGGTAGGGGTTGCCGCTCCTCCAGGCATTGTCGTAGCGACCGACCTTCGGCACCCAAGACTCTCCTGACCTGATCAGGTCGAGAACACGTTGCTCTTCGGTCGAGAGTGGCGGACGCGCTTCGATCGCGCCGGGGACATCGTGGGCGGGCATGATGTAGTACTTCGGTTTCGTGCCGCCCTTATCCTGGCGAACCAAGCCGCTCGCCTTCAGGCGCTCCAAGGCCTTTTTGCCATTCGGACGACTGATCCCCGTGTAGTTCTCGATAGCATGAACCGACCAAGAGACCGTGCGTTGGTCGGGGCCGGAGCCTCGAGCCAGGACGAGATAGGCAACGGCTGCATTGAGCCCGAGACCACACGCGATGGCCCAGGCGCGCCGGTCGACCGCGAAGATGTCAGATGCATTCCGTTTCCGATAGGTCGGCGGAGTCTCGTTGTCGCTCATATCTTGTTGGCCCATACACCTTGTCGCGCCACCGGCGGCTTCCTCACCCGCTCCTCCAGGTCGACAACATTCGGCAGAGTCTCGCCGGTCCGGCCCTGAATGTGGTTCCCGTCAGCCTCACCGTGATCGCCATCGGCCTGTTGAGATAACCCGTAACCGATAACCGGCTCCACCTTCCTCCGCTCCATCGCCTTGCACTCCGGTTATCGGTTATCGGTTATCGCGATCATCGCGGGGAACGAGGTCCTGGCGATCCGGGTGCACGTAGACGCCATCCAGGCTCACCACCTCGCCAGTCTTCCGCATGCGGAAGAGAAGCTGCTTGAGGTTATTCGGCTTCATGTCGAGGAGTTGCGCCATGAAGGCAGGCTTCAGGGGCTCCTCGGCCCCCAGAAGCAGGTCGAGGATGGCCGTGCGCTGCTCGCTCCGGTGCACCTCCGGCGCAGCCCCGACCGCCTCCCAACGGCAGGTATCGGCATCAAAGGACATCGCGATCTCGATCTGGGGAATGTCACGGCCCCGCCCGTAGAGTGTCGGCCCGCGATCGGTGTCAGAGAGGATGAGAACCGCATCGGCAGCCGCCGTCACACCCGTGGATCCTATCACCGTGTCGAGAGGATCCCGGGCCGGGAGCTTCCGGGTGTGATAAACGACGAGAATTGCGATCCCGTGCTCGTCCGCGAGGCCCTTCAGCAGGTCCGTCGCGCGATATTCGGCATCGTACGCATCCTCGCCGCGGCGCTTCTTCGGACGCACCTTCTTGAAGACATCGATCACGACGAGGCGCGCGTTGGGACGGTCGAGGCTCCAGGCACGGATCCTGTCCAGGCCACCCTCGTCAAGCGGCGGCGATTTCACATCGCAGTAGAGATGATCCGGACGTGGGCCATCGTGCTGTACGGCCTGAATGCGGGCCTGAAGGCGTTGATCACTGTCTTCCAACGCCAGATAAAGAGCGTCGCCCTGCTCGACGGGCACCCCGAGCGCCGGAGTCCCGGTCGCGACGGCATAGGCCAGCCCCAGCGCCAGGAAGCTCTTTCCCACCTTGGGCCTGCCAGCGAGGACCGTCACGCCCTCCGTAAGGTAACCCTCGATGACATGGCGCACCGCCGGTAGATCGGCGTCGAGAAGTTCGGTCGCTCGAAACGGCTTGTCCTGATCGTGGAGCGCCATCGGATCACGAAAGCCATTGATCGTCTTCCCGCCGAGCGAAGGCGTCACCTTCTCCTGCCCTGTGCGGGACGAACTCGACCGGGTCCGGTGAAGCGGGGAGCGTCTCGTCGCACGCGCTCCTCGCCGACGGCTGGTCGAGCCAGACAGCCTCCTCCGGTCCCGTTTCATGCTCCGGCTCGAAGACGATCTGGCCCGAGCGGACGATGATCTGCTGGCCGGAGAACCGATGCGTCAGGAGCTGCGGGTCGGCATCCCCGATGACGATCACTGCTCCCCGATGGGAGTCGAGATCGAGAGTCTCGAAGAGCTTCTTGATGCTCGGGTTGTACTTAGTCCACCAGCGCGTGGACATGCCTTCGTTGGTGCCGTAGACCGCCGCCCGGACCTGTTGCTGGCCGTCAGGGAACGACCACAGGCAGAGATAGCACGCGAGGTCGCCCTCGGCGGTCCTGACTGGCCAGGTTGCATCGGGCGCACGACTGAGCAAGGTGACATCGAGCGGCGGAGCCGACTTCGTGACCTCCATCGACGAGCGGATGCCGTCGTCAGATGGACTCAGATCGAGCGTTACCGAAGCATCCTCCGGCACCCGAAGTTCACCTTCAGGATGGATGGCAAGCGCGGCGTTGAACACAACCTTGCGATGCTTCGCAACGTGAGCCGCCTCATGCAAGTCGCGCACGTCGTGGTGGGTCAATGTCTTCTGAAGCTTGCGCGATTCGTTGCCCCACCTCCTGCGAGATGGCGCGGGTCATCTGATCCTGATCCGTCTCCCTCGGAGAAGAAGGAGAAGAAGGGGTGCCATTCTGGCCTGCCGAACCCGTAGAAAGCTTCGGCGGCCCAAAGGCTTGGCCGTGATGCACTTCTCCTGCACCAGCACGAACAGTTTCGTCCTCGGTGCCGGAGAAGCTCTTCGTATCGAGGGGCGACACCTCGTCGGGAGCACCGCTCGGGGGAGAGCGGGTCGACCGAATGATCAGCAATGAAGGCGTCGATATCGGCACGGGCAACGAAGGCCCGTGCTCCCGATCGTAACCTTCGGAAGCTGGCCGGTCGCGAACAACGACCGGTATGAGCATCGCCCTGGAAACCCTCAGGGCGGAATACGCTTCGGGAACTGTGAGGAGATTTTGGACATGGACGAACCTCGTCGGCCTCCGCGCACGTGCGGAAGCGTTCGAGGTAGTCCTCGTCAGCTCTCATCTCCTTCCCCCGGTCCCGTCCGGGGTCGTACGGACGAACTCGCAATGCTCACAACGGAAATGACCCGATAGTCGATCCGGCGCCGATTCACGACCACGTCGCGTCCGATGAACGACGTAGTGAGTCTCTCCGCGTTTCGCAAGATCGCTCGGCGTCACGATGCGTGCCTCGACACGAAAAAACTCAGGTGACCGTCGACGTGATTCTGATCGCGATCATGAACGCTCATCCTTATCGGCAGGCTCGGGTCGCACCAATCTTCATCGTGCCGTTCTCAGGATATATCGATGAGAGCACCCGCGCGACCGCGTTGAGCCAGGCCGGTACCTCCAGGAGCCGAATGGTAAAGCCTTACGTAACGAGCTCGCCCCACGAGAGCCGTCCTGCGGGGTCGGCTCTGCGCGCATCGATCAGATTCGATCCGACGCTTCCTTTCCTGCCGCGCACGGCGAGCGGATGACGATAGAGGCACGCTCGCGCAGAACCCTGCGAATGAATTCACCCGTAGTCATGCGTTCCAAGGCGGCCGCCTGCTTGATCGCCTCCCGCAGTTCAATGGACGTGCGAGCCTTGATGACGACGGGGAACTGGCCGCGACCATCATCGATGACATGGGCATCGAACATCGGATCTCCTTCGTTGTCCCGCATAATATCACCCTTGGGAAGGGTCCAGGAAGGCACCAAATCCAGTGTTTTCCAGCGTTTGCCGCTCGCATCACAAACCGCTCCATTTGAGGGCGGTGGACCGCGTGGTCGTCGCTTCTCGCATGGTGCACGCCGATCCAAGCACTGAAGGCATCGCACGCCCGGCGTCGCGATGACATTCTGGTGCATCGCGGCCCGCCCGGTGGCGTGCGCTCCGAGGTGGAGTGCGGCCGGTACCTGACCGGAACCCGTAGGACGACTTCAGGCTTGACCTGTTGCCCACCGCTTCGCACATGCTCTGGCCAGCCAGGCCCGGCAATATGCACAGATTTGCACAAGATTGTGGACACCGGTGGCCCAGTGCCCCTTCGGTTCCCCCGTTCGTGATACGTATCTGGCCGATGCTTCGAATTCGAAGTGTTCCGGCGTTGGTCGCGGTTGATCGCAGATGCGAAAAACCCGGCCAGGGGATGTCGAGCTCCCTAGCCGGGTTTCTGGACCTGCACTCCTAAATCATAGGAGGGCATTGGTGGCAAAGTGCCACCGATGGGCGGAGGAGTCTACTCACGGATTGAGGTAGGCGATGCCGATCCACAGCCCTCCTTGAGTCGGGGTGCCGCAACATACGCGGTGCCGATGATCACCAATTCTCCTCAGGCGAGAAGCCTGCCCCACCACCCGCGGCCGCCCAGGCCGAAGATCCTCGATCCCTTCGACAAGCGCGAAGGCATGTCGGTGGCTGAATACGCCAGTCAGAGGGACTGCTCCAAGCCGACCGCGCGGGAGGAGGTCAACACGCAGGGTCTCGGCCGCAAGCTCGGCGGACGCTGGCAAGTCTCGCGCGTCCTCGCCGCGATGTATCTCAACGGCGATAAGGAGGCAATGACGGCTTATTGGCGGGGCGAGCGCGAGACTGAGGTCGTCAAGCCCTACTTCGAGCGCCTCGGGATCGATCCCGCCACCCTCGGCCGCGAGGTGGTGGCCACTGTGGAGCAGGCGAAGGTTGAAGCCGAGCGGCTCAGGTATGTCCTCGCCCCCGCCGATCTGGGAGACGCGCGATGACGTACCCGACGCGCCTGCGCAGCCGCGCCGCCTCCGTCTACATCGCGGAAGTTCACGGCGTTGCGGTCTCGGAACAAACACTGAACAAGTATCGCTGTATTGGCGGCGGTCCGGCTTTCCGGAAATTCGGACGTATCGTGGTCTACGACCGCGACGACCTTGATGCCTGGGCGCTCGCCCGGCTCGGCTCCCCCCGTCGCAACACCTCGGCGGAGGGATGAGCAATGACCGCCTTGCGTTCGATGATGTAGTCGCCCTCACGCGGCAATCGCCTCGGCCGCTTCGACCTGCCCTGTCCCTAGTGCTCCGCCGTCCATAACCCCCGTCGGAAAGTCCTGCGGATTTTTTGTCGGGGGAACCAAAATTTCGCTGGGTTCTGTTCGCTCATGCGACGCCGCGCGGGTTCGTGCGAGCGGCACCTTGGCGCGTTCCACCTCCCGAACGGTCGCGGAAATCAAACGCGAGCAGCCGTCCGTGCCGCGTCCGAACAGGCCGAGAGCCGTCGGAAGTCCGCGTCCTGTGGTCGCTCGGCAGCCGATCACGTCAGGCTCTCCGCCGACGTCTACCTGGGGAGGGGCGCCGGCTATCTCGGATCCGATACCGGCTACGCTCGGCTACCTGCCGCCCGCGCGCCGGGCATCATCGCGCAATGATCGGCGCTATCGGCTTTGCCCAGGAGCCCAAGCCCGGCGTCTCGCCATCGCCGATGAGGCGGTGCGTGCGGTACATGTCACCTTCCTGTTGCCCGACGGCAGTGGGAAGGCCGATATCGAGGCTCCCAAGATCTTCGTCGGGAAGATTGCAGCGGCACTCCGATTGTCTTCGCCGCCGAATGATCTGCTCGGCCTATCGTGACGGAAGGGATCGAAACGCTATGTCGATGCATGAGGCGACCGGTTCTAGGGGCCTGAGCGGCCGGGTGCCGCGGCCGTTTGCCGGGCCTCGCCGACGCCCTCCCCGCCTGGATCGACGCGGTAGGTTCTGGCAGATCCCGACGCCGAAGGTCTCATCAGTGCCCATGAACTCGTCCCGCGCGCTCCAGCGGCGCGGGCTCCCTTGCGAGATGAAGAGGTCGGGAAGGCATCATGAAGAAGTCCGACCCGAACGACATCCTGCTCGAGCACGGCCCGGATGCGCTGCGGCGGCTTTTTGACGAGACTACCGTCCATGCCGACCCGGAACCCGATGAGGCCGATCAGGCCGAGCCCAGCGCCGCCGGTCTTTCTCGACGAGGCGCTCGCGCTCGAGTTTGCCGACGAGCGCGCGACGGATTCTCCGCTATGTCGCTCCAGTGGGGCCGGTGGCTATCCTTCAACGGCCAGCCTGGCAATTCGACGCATACCCTCACGCCTTAGACCTCGACGGAAGGTCTGCCGCTCGGCGGCAGCGGCGTGTCAAGAGGCGGACGCTCGCCCGTGACCTGGCGAGCGCCAGAGACGGTCGCGGCTGTCGAGCGGCTGGCCAAAGCCGACCGGCGGCTCGCCGCCACCGTCGACCAATGGGACGCCGACCCTGGCTCCTGAACACGCCCGGCGGCGTCATCGACCTGCAGACCGGCCGCATGCGGCCGCATCGGCCGACGACTACTGACCAAGATGACGGCCGTCGGCGCCGAGCGGCGCATGCCCGACTGTTCCTTCACTTCCTTCGCACGCATCTTGGCCGGCGATGCCGAGCTGATCGCTTTCGTGCAGCGCCTGTTCGGCTATGCGCTCACCGGCTCGACCCGCGAGCACGCCCTGTTCTTCGGCTACGGCACCGGCGCAACGGCAAGTCGGTCCTGCTCTCGACCGTCGCCGGCATTCTCGGCGACTACCATCGCACCGCACCGATCGAGACCTTCACCGCCTCCCAACGTCGAGCGGCACCCGACCGACCTTGCCGGCCTTCGCGGCGCCCGGCTCGTCACCGCCATCGAGACCGAAGAAGGCCGCCGCTGGGCCGAGAGCCAGCATCAAGGCGCTCACCGGCGGCGACACGCATCGCGGCGCGCTTCATGCGCCAGGACTTCTTCGAGTCCACCCCCAGTTCAAGCTGGTCATCGCCGGCAACCACAAGCCCGGCCTCCGCTCCGTCGACGAGGCTATCCGCCGCCGGTTCCACCTCATCCCGTTCCCCGTCATCATCCCGGACGAAGAGCGCGACCCGGACCTTGCCGAAGCTGAAGGCCGAGTGGCCCGGCATCCTGGCTTGGGCATCCGAGGTTGTGGGCTTGCGCCGCCGGAAGCCGTCCGAGCGGCGACCGCAGCTTATCTGGAAGCCGAGGACGCCCTGATGGCCTGGGTCGAGGAATGCTGCGGAGCGTGAGCCTTCGGCCTTTGAACCGGCGTCTGACCTCTTTGGAAGCTGGAAGCTATGGGCCGAGCGGGCCGGTGAATATCCTGACACGCAGCACCGCTTCGGCGACAAGCTCGAAACCCGAGGCTTCATGCGGTACCGTAAGAACAAAGCACGCGGCTTCACGGGGCTCAAACTGAACCGGCAGCCAAGCTACGAAGATGCCCACTGGAACCGCTGAGGTGACAGAAGTGACAGTCTCATCGGATATCCCCGTTACGCGTACGCGCGCGCGTGACGCCGATAACCTATCGATCTGTCACTTCTGTCACGGTAGTCATATCGGCCTTGGTTAGGCGAGCCTCGCGCTGCCCGCCGTGCGGCACCATGCCTCGGCCGAGAAGATCCGATCCGAGACACTGTTACAAACTTTCTGCCTTGCTTCCGCTCTGCTTCCGCAAGCCCAGATTTCAACACGCCGCAACGCTCAAGCCTCTGCTGAATAAAATGAATCCCGCACTTCTTGGGCAATAACAATAACCTACTCAAGGCTTACGTAAGCGCCGCGCTTCCGCAATGGCCCGGATCGCGCCGCGCAGGGTGCGCACGTCCTGCTCGGTGAGCTCCAGGCGATGGAAGATGTCGCGCATGTTGCGCGCCATGATCGGCGCTTGTCCGGCGGGTAGAAGTTCGCCGCCTCGAGCTCGCCCTCGACGTAGTCGAAGAACGACAGGAGCATCTCGCGCGGGGCCGGCGGCGAGCGGCGGCTCGCCCGCGAAGGGCAGCGCGCCTGCGGCCGCGCGCCTGCGCCATTCGTAGGCGACGAGGAGCACCGCCTGGGCGAGGTTGACGGAGGAGAAGCGCGGGTCGACCGGAAAGGTGACGATCGCGTCCGCGAGCGAGATCTCGTCGTTCTCGAGCCCGTCCCGCTCGCGCCCGAACAGGATCCCGACCCCCTGCCCGGCCGCCAGCCGCGCCTGGGCCTCCGCGCATGGCGTCGTCCGGCCCGAAGACCCGCTTCATCTGCCCGCGCTCGCGGGCCGTGGTGGCGAAGCACGAAATGGAGGTCGGCGACGGCCTCCCGCGCGGTCGGGTAAGAGCCTGCGCCCCTCGAGCACGTGTGCCGGCGCCCGGAGGCCGCCGCATGCGCCCCCTTCTTCGGCCAGCCGTTGCGGGGCGCGACGAGCCGGAGCTCGGAGAGCCCGAAATTCGCCATGGCGCGGGCGACCATGCCGATGTTCTCGGCGAGCTGGGGCTCGACCAGGATGATCGACGGGGCTGGCGCGGGTCCGGGCACGGGCTGATCGGCGGGCATCGGCGCGGCTTTTAGGTCGGACCGGCGTCGCTTGCAACGGCGATCGCCGCGAAGCCGCGCTTCCCCGTGCGGCGAGCCGCGCTATAGCCCCGGCCCGAACCTGCGCCCGCCCTGGCGGGCTCCTCCAATCGGCCACCAGCGCAAGGCAAGGTCCTAGATCATGGCGAAGATCAAGGTCGCCAACCCGGTCGTCGAGCTCGACGGCGACGAGATGACCCGGATCATCTGGCAGTTCATCAAGGACAAGCTGATCCACCCCTATCTCGACGTCGACCTCCACTATTTCGACCTCGGCGTCGAGCACCGGGACGCCACCGGCGACCGGGTCACGGTCGAGGCCGCGGAGGCGATCAAGCGGGTCGGCGTCGGCGTGAAATGCGCCACCATCACCCCCGACGAGGACGCGGGTGAAGGAGTTCGGCCTCAAGGAGATGTGGAAGTCGCCGAACGGCACGATCCGCAACATCCTGGGCGGCGTGATCTTCCGCGAGCCGATCATCTGCCGGAACGTGCCGCGCCTCGTGCCGGGCTGGACGCAGCCGATCATCGTCGGCCGCCACGCCTTCGGGGACCAGTACCGCGCGACCGACTTCATGGTGCCCGGCAAGGGCCGCCTGACCATCCGGTTCGAGGGCGAGGACGGCACGGTCATCGAGAAGGAGGTCTTCAAGTTCCCGGGCGGCGGCGTCGCGATGGCGATGTACAACCTCGACGACTCGATCCGCGAGTTCGCCCGCGCCTCGTTCAACTACGGCCTGAGCCGCAAGTACCCGGTCTATCTCTCGACCAAGAACACCATCCTCAAGGCCTATGACGGACGCTTCAAGGACATCTTCCAGGAGATCTTCGACGACGAGTTCAAGGCGCAAGTTCGACGCCGCCGGCATCACCTACGAGCACCGCCTGATCGACGACATGGTCGCCTCGGCGCTGAAATGGTCGGGCGGCTATGTATGGGCCTGCAAGAACTACGACGGCGACGTGCAGTCCGACACGGTCGCGCAGGGCTTCGGCTCGCTCGGCCTGATGACCTCCGTGCTGATGACGCCGGACGGCAGGACGGTCGAGGCGGAGGCCGCGCACGGCACGGTGACCCGCCATTATCGCGAGCACCAGAAGGGCAAGGAGACCTCGACCAACTCGATCGCCTCGATCTTCGCCTGGACCCGCGGCCTCGCGCACCGCGCCAAGCTCGACGACAACGCCGAGCTCGCCCGCTTCGCGAGCACCCTCGAGAAGGTCTGCGTCGACACCGTCGAGGCCGGCTTCATGACGAAGGACCTCGCCCTTCTGGTCGGCGCCGACCAGAAATGGCTCTCGACGACGGGCTTCCTCGACAAGATCGACGAGAACCTCAAGAAGGCGATGGCCGCTTGAGACGTCGCGCCGGGCGAAACGAAATGGCCGGGGCATGTCCCGGCCATTTCGTTTCGGCGTGCTTTGCTTGTTGCCTGCTCCGCAAGATCGCCTGCGAGGGCCGCGGCATCACCTGGAGTGAGTGGTGTTGATCACCATCGCACCCCGGCGTCCGGGTCCGAACAGGCGCGCAAAGGCATGCCCGCCCGATCGGCTCCGGGCCATTCGTGTCGGCCTGGCCCTCGGCCGCGAGGGGGCCGTCGCTCTCTTTGCTTTCTCCGCGCGAGGCCGCGCGGCGGTCGTTTCCGGTCTCCGCCGGTCCTCCACGGAGCCGATCGGTTGGGAGTCTTGGCGCCGGCGCCGTCGCCTCGGCCGCGGCCGTTCGATCACCATGGGCGGATCGACCCAGGTCGGGCCTCCCTGCGCGACGGAGGCGCTCGGAACGATGAGGATGATGGCGCCCGCGGCGGCCAGGAGGCGGATGGGTTCTCTCACGGCTTGGGCTTCCCGTTCGGGAAGGAAAGCGCGACCCGCGGATCGGGTTCCCGCCGGCGCCCGGGCCGGACTCAATGCAGACGGGCGGTCTTGAGGAAGCGGCCCCGGTCGGCGGAGGTCACGGTGAGGTCGAACCGGTCGCCCTCCCGCTCGATGGTCAGCGGCACGTCGACGCCGGCTTGGCCGAGGGCCCAGATCGCGCGGTAGAAGCCGGCCAGCGAGGTGATCGCCTTACCGGCGACCGCATGGATGAGATCCCCGGCCCGAAGGCCGGCGCGCCGGGCGGGACCGTCGCCCGCAAGGCCGATGATCACGACCCGGTCCTCGTCGTCCTCGTGCGCGTAAAGGCCGAGCCAAGGACGCGGCGGGCGGCTGACCCGCCCGTGGGTGAGGAGTTCGTCGAGGATCGGCTTCAGAAGATCGATCGGCACCATCATGTTGAGCGGGACGATCCGCCCGCCCGAGGCCTGATGCTGCAGTTGGAGCGAGCCGATCCCGAGCAGGTCGCCCCGCGGACCGATCAGGGCGGTGCCGCCCCAATTCGGATGGGCGGGCGCCGTGAAAAGCGCCTCGTCGAGGAGGTATTCCCAGTATCCGGCGAATTCCTGCCGCGCCACGATCCGGGCCGCCAGGGAACGGGAGCGGCCGCCGGCCCCGCCGACGACGATCTCCTGATGCAGCGCCGCCTTCCGTGAATCGCCCAGAGGCAGCACCGGCGCGTTCAAGGGGTCGAGGGCCTGCACGAGACCGAAGCCGCTGGCGTAGTCGTAGGCGAGGACGTGAGCCGGGACCCGGCGCCCCTCCCGCGTGGCGAGCCAGACCTCCTCGGCCTCCGTGATCAGATAGCCGATGGTGAGGACGAGGCCGTCCCCGCGGATCACGACGCCCTGCCCGGCCCGCTCCGTCCCCAGCGTCTCGGCGGTATAGGCATCTTCCGGCACGCGGGCACGGAGCGACACGATGGACGCCAGCGCCTGGTCCAGGTCGTAGTTCAGGCGGCCGGGATCCGGTTGGAATTCGGGCGGGATCCGCCAATCATCGGGTGCGGGCATGGCCACCCTCGTCGTCCATCGTTCGCCGCGGACCTCGCCGTTAATCTGGTACGGGACGACGCGGCCCGCAACGCCCGAAGCTCGGCGACGGCCGGGGCCGCGCTCATGCTCGCCTTTCGCCAAGCGGCCCTTAGCTTGCGGGACGAAACGCTCCCATACTACTCTTCCGCAACGGCATGGGGTGGAGGAAGCATGGACGCGGCGGAACGGCGGGCGACGCTGATCCACGAGGACCGGCTCTTTCCCGCCGACCCCTCGACGCGTGCGGTGGCGCGCCGTTTGTACGATCGCGTGTGCGAACTGCCGATCGTCTCGCCCCACGGGCACACCGATCCGCGCTGGTATGCGGAAGATCGTCCCTTCCCCGATCCGTCCCGTCTCTTCGTCGTGCCGGACCATTACATTTTCAGGATGCTCTACTCGCAGGGGGTGCGGCTGGAGGACCTCGGCATAAGCCGCCGCGACGGAGGCTTGGTCCAAACGGATGGACGAGCGATCTGGCGGCTTTTCGCGGAGCACTACCACGTCTTCCGCGGCACTCCGACCCGCATCTGGCTCGACCACGCCTTCGCGACCCTGTTCGGGATCGACCGGCGTCTCGGTCCCGACACCGCGGACCATTACTACGACACGATCGCCGAGGCACTGACTCGGCCCGAATTCCGTCCTCGAGCCCTGTTCGAACGCTTCAACATCGAGGTCATCGCCACGACCGAAAGCCCGCTCGACGACCTGTCCTGGCACCGGACGATCCGCGAGTCCGGCTGGCCGGGCCGCGTGATCACGGCCTATCGCCCCGATCCGGTGGTCGATCCCGATTTTGAAGGTTTTCGTGCGAATCTCGCCCGGTTCGGCGAGATCACCAGCGAGGACACGTTTACCTGGGCCGGCTATCTCGAGGCGCACCGCAAGCGGCGGGCATATTTCAAGAGCTTCGGCGCCACATCCACGGATCATGGCCACCCGACGTCGCGCACGGCCGATCTCGCGCCGCCGGCGGCGGAGGCGCTTTTCCAGCGCGTAACGCGCGGCCGTCCCTCGGCGGAGGATGCGGAGCTGTTTCGCGCGCAGATGCTGACCGAAATGGCGCGCATGAGCCTCGAGGACGGGCTCGTCCTGCAGATCCATCCGGGCTCGTTCCGCAACCACAACGCAAGTCTCTTCGAAGTCTTCGGCCGCGACATGGGCGCGGACATCCCGACGCCGACGGACTATGTGCGCGCGCTGAAGCCGCTGCTCGACCGGTTCGGCAACGAGCGGGACTTGAGGGTCATCCTCTTCACCCTCGACGAGACGAGCTACTCGCGCGAGTTGGCGCCGCTCGCGGGCCACTATCCCTGCCTTCGGCTCGGACCGGCCTGGTGGTTCTACGATTCGCCGGAGGGTATGCGGCGCTTCCGCGAACTCACGACGGAGACGGCCGGCTTCTACAACACCGTCGGATTCAACGACGACACCCGCGCCTTTCCGTCCATCCCGGCCCGGCACGACGTCGCCCGCCGCGTCGATTGCGCCTATCTCGCCGAACTCGTGGCGACGCACCGGCTCGGAGAGGACGAGGCACATGAGGTCGCCCGCGACCTCGCCTATGGCCTCGCCAAACGGGCCTACAATCTTTGAACGCGGACCGTTGCGCGCCAAGCAGGAGCCGACCCATTGAACCGTCTGTCCGAGGCTCGCCTTTCCGATCTCCCGGCGGCAATCGCCCGTCCGGCCTACGACCGGGCCGCCACCCGGATCGGCGTCGTCCATCTCGGCGTCGGCGCCTTTCATCGTGCCCACCAAGCCGTCTATCTCGACGACCGTCTCGCGGCCGGAGAGACGGATTGGGCGATCTGCGGCGCAAGCCTGCGTGCGCCCGACACTGCCGATGCCCTGATCCCGCAGGACGGACTCTACGCGCTCGCCGTCCGCTCCGGCGAGGGCGAGCGGCTGCGCGTCATCGGTTCCCTGCGCCGGATCCTCGTCGCGCCCGCCGATCCGGAAGCCCTGCTCCAGGCGATGATCCAGCCGCAGGTCCGGATCGTGAGCCTCACCGTGACCGAGAAGGGCTATTGCCACGACCCCGCGACCGGCACGCTGCGGGAGGACCATCCCGACATCCTCGCCGACCTGGCTCACCCGCGGGAGCCCCGCACGGCCTTAGGGTTCCTCGTCGAAGCGCTCCGCCGCAGACGGCAATCGCGCCTTTTGCCGTTCACCGTCCTGTGCTGCGACAATCTGCCGGCGAACGGGCGGACGGTCGCACGGGTCGTCTCGCGATTCGCGACCCTCCTCGACCCCGACCTCGGACGTTACGTCGAGGGCGAGGTCGCGTTCCCGTCCACGATGGTCGACCGCATCGTGCCGGCGACCACCGACGCGGACCGCGAGGCCATCGCCGCCCGTTTGGGCATGAGTGATGCATGGCCGGTCACGACCGAACCCTTCAGCCAATGGGTGATCGAGGATCGCTTCGGCTCCGGACGGCCGCGGCTCGAGGAAGCCGGCGCGGAACTCGTGGCGGATGTCGCTCCCTACGAGCTCATGAAGCTGCGGCTCCTCAACGGCAGTCATTCGACCATCGCCTATCTCGGCTATCTCGCCGGATACGAGACCGTCTCCGACGTGATGGCGGACGCGGCCTTCGCGCGTTTCATTCAGGAATTCATGGACGACGAGGTGACGCCGACCCTGTCGGTGCCGTCCGGGGCCGATCTTTCGGGCTACAAGCACTCGCTGAGGGAGCGATTCGCCAATCCCGCGCTGCGCCACCGGACCTGGCAGATCGCCATGGACGGTTCGCAGAAGCTGCCGCAGCGGCTCCTCGGGACGATCCGCGACCGCATCGTGGCCGGTGCTCCGTTCCCGCGCCTCGCCCTCGGCGTGGCGGCCTGGATGCGCTACGTTACCGGCGTCGACGAGCAGGGCCGGCCGATTGACGTCCGGGACCCGATGCAGGCGCGTCTTCGCGCGATCGCCGACGAAGCCGGATCCGATCCGGTCCGCCTGGGAACGGCGTTGCTCTCCGTGCGCGAGATCTTCGGCGACCTCTGCGGCGACGAGCGGCTGAGCGTCCCGGTTCTCTCCGCGCTCTCGCGCCTCTACGAGGCGGGCGCCCGCCGCACGGTCGCCGAGCGGAGCGGCGATGAGCTGCTGACGAGGCCGCTCGCTCGGATCGATGCCGGCACGCCCGTGATCGTCTCGAATTCCGCCGTGTTTCGCAAGCGACAATGACGTGGAGAATCATCCACGTCCGTGAAATCCCCCTTAAAATCCGCCGACCGGCGCGTAGAAGCAGAGAATCTTTCGGTCGGCGATCTTCTCCGGCCATTTCTGTTCGCACAGGTGGAACAGCCCGTCCGGCGACATGCGCGCCTGTTTGTAGGGAATGAAGCGGCCGTCCGGCAGTTTCCATCCGCCGGTGACTTCGTTGATCTGCTCGCGCGGAACGGGAGCGCAGTCGTTATCGGAGCAGCACTCCCAGGGGTACCAGGAATGAGCCTGTGCGGCGATCGTCCAGAGAACGACGACGGCGAACACGAACGTGAAGATGAAAGAGCGCAAAAGATCGGTAGCCGAGCGCAACATGGGTGCCTCGCTGGTATCGAGTGAAACTGTGAACGCCCCACAAGCCGCCATCATTCTTGTTGCGGCAGGCGGAAATCGGTTACGCGGTGCCAAACGCCACGCGAACTCAGTCGGAGCCGACGGGCGGGCCGCGAAGGCCGAGCCGTCGGGACAGCAACGATGCTGCTCCTGGCACCCATGCAAGCGCAATGCCGACGCGGGGGAGACGTTGTAAAGAACCGAGGCTGTGGGAGGACGGCCACAGGTGCGATTTGGCCGATCTCACGACTTCGCTCCTCGGGCCGAGGAACGGCGGCCTATCCGGCCGGTCCGGCGAATTTCCACCCTCACGCGATCGTCAACGGAGGTCTCCCGATCGGACTTGAGAGGTCGCCCGGAAGACTCATTTGAGTGGCCTCTTCCGACGATCCACTCGCGAACCCGGAGTCACCAGCATGAGCTTCGAAGCTGCGAAAGCAGCGGCCGAACGGCACCTGATCGAGGCGCCAACCTGGACGAACTGAGAAGGGCGGCTCAGGACCTGCGGTCGCTCTCGCCCGACAGCGCTCTTGCCGACGCGGTCGAGGCGAAAATCCGAGAGATCCTCGGCAGCGCCGACGATGGCGAAACGAATGATGCGGAGGGAGCGTGATCGGACGGCGCGCCCGGCCGTCCCGGACGGCGCCCGGATGTCGCAGGCGCTCTCCGCCATCGGCATCGGCACCTCGACAACCCGCCCTTCACGCCTCGACCCTATCTTGAACTGGACGGGCCGCGTTGCGTACCAGGCCCGCTCGAACTCTGAACTGGAACCCGCCCGCACGACCGTGCAGGCGGGTTTTCCTTGTTGTGAACTGCGCCGCGACGAGGCATCCTCGGCCCCCGGCAGACCTTGTCCAGCGGCCGCCAGCTTGTACTTGACGTTACGTCACGTACCGGGGAAGCTTGGCTACGCAAGAGGGGGGATGAATGTACAAGTGGGTACTGGCGCCAGTTGCGCTCACCTGCAGCACGGTTGCAGCGACAGCCGAAATTCTCATCGACCAGGCGATGATCACGGGCGGCGAGCTGCGCGTCGTCGGCCGGCTCAGCCGGCCGCGGCAGACGACCGTCACGTTGGACAGCGCCCACCAGACAAGAAGCGACCAGACCGGGCGCTTCGCCTTCCGGCTGGCCTATCATCCGGCCAGTTGCGTCGTGACCCTCCAGGCCGACGACGAGCAGCGGCAGGCCGTGGTGGGCTTTTGCGCACAGAGCCCGGACAGCGCGCGGGATGCCGGCACCGGCGCAGCCCAGCAGGCCGGGCCTCCGGGTCCGGCAGGTCCCCGGGGCGAGCCCGGTCTCGTGGGCCCGCCCGGTCCTCAGGGGCCGCGCGGACCGGAGGGGCAGCAGGGCGCGCAAGGCCCTCTAGGGCCTGTCGGACCGCAAGGTCCGCCGGGACCGCAGGGAGAGAGTGGCCAGCCCGGCCCGGCCGGGCCGCCCGGACCCCAAGGTCCAGAAGGTCCTGCTGGCCCGCCCGGGCCGGCGGCAGGCGCTGCCGCCGGGGCGGCGGCCGGTCCGCCCGGACCACCCGGGCCCCAGGGTCCGATGGGGCCCGAAGGACCGCCGGGCCCGTCCGGACCGCAGGGACCCCAGGGTCTCGCGGGACATCAAGGGCCGCAGGGCCCGCAGGGCGTCCCCGGGCCGCGCGGAGAGACCGGACCCGAGGGGCCGGCGGGACCCGCGGGACCGGCTGGACCGCCCGGGCCCGCTGGGCCGGCAGGACCTCCAGGACCCGAAGGCCCGATGGGACCCGTCGGTGCGGCGGGCCCTGCCGGTCCGCCCGGGCCGGCCGGTCCCGCTGGACCGGCGGGGACGATCCTGCGGGTCCAGCGTCCAGCAGTGCACGATCCGGCGGCCGCTGCGTCGCCCGCTGCGGCGACGACGAATACCCGGTCAACGGCACCTGCGCGCGGGGCGACCGGCTCGATATGGACGAAGCCGCCGTCTACTGTTTCGCGACCGACGAGAACGCGAGCGGCATCCGGGCAAGGGCGATCTGTGCGACGGAAGTAGCGCCGAGATGCTGAAGCCGAGAGCGCCGGCGGCGCTGCGAGGCGTCCAGACGTCGAAATCATCAGGCCTCGGCGTTTCGGGTTTTCTGAAGTCTTGCGCGAGAATGGCTGCCGAGCTTTTCGGCATCATTCCGCATCACCGGCACAAACGCGGCGGCTCGTCGGGCGACATGCAAAAGCGCTCACACCCGCCGACGCTTTGCTTCCGGTCTCGCTTGTCCGTTCACGGAACCGGAACGACGGGATAGCACTTCTTCGTCAAGAACCGACGGGCAGGACCCTCCATGACCGACAGCGAGCGGAAGCCACTCCACGCCGGCGGCTGCCAGTGCGGCGCCGTGCGCTACGCGCTCTATGCCGAGCCGACCGGCGGCAGCATCTGCCATTGCCGAATGTGCCAGAAGGCGTCGGGCAATTTTTTCGAAGCGCTCACTGGCGTCAGAACGGACGATCTCGAATGGACCCGCGGCGCACCCGGCGTCTTCAAGAGCTCGGATCTCGTCGAGCGCGGGTTCTGCCGTGATTGCGGCACGCCGCTCACGTTCCGCTATGTCGACCGCGACCGGATCACCGTGACGGTCGGCAGCCTCGACGACCCGTCCGGGATCGTCATCGAGGAGCAGTACGGCATCGAGAGCCGGCTTCCGGCTTTCGAGACGCTGCACACGCTCCCGGGATCCACGAGCGAGGACGGCGTGCCGCCGGAGAGGCTGGCGAAACTCGCGTCGCGCCAGCATCCGGACCACGACTGACCGCCCGGCCTCGGCCGGCTTCCCGGCGGAGCCGCGCAGCGCCCGCTCAAGCCGCCGAGAGCGCCGCTTCGACGGCGGCGAGGGCGGCTTCCGCCTGCGCGCCGTCGGGACCGCCGGCCTGCGCCATGTCGCGGCGGCCGCCGCCGCCCTTGCCGCCGAGCTTTTCGGCGCCGGCGCGCACCAGGCTGACCGCGTCGATCGTCGCCGTGAGGTCGTCCGTCACGCCGACGACGATGCCGGCCTTGCCGTCCTCCGCGACGCCGACGATGGCGACGACGCCCGAGCCGATGCGCTTCTTGCCCTCGTCGGCGAGCGACTTGAGGTCCTTCATCTCGACGCCGGAGACCGACCGGGCCATGAGCTTCACGCCGCCGACGTCGCGGATCGGGTCGCTCCCGCCCGCGCCGCCGCCCATGGCGAGCTTGCGGCGGGCCTCGGCGAGTTCTCGCTCCAGCCGGCGCTTGTCCTCGATGAGGACCGAGAGACGGTCCGCCGCCTCGTCGACGGGAGTCTTGAGCAGAGCGGCGATCTCGCGCAGCTTGCGGCTCTCCTCCGCGAGATGGCGGCGCGCGGCATCGCCCGTCATGGCTTCGAGGCGGCGCACGCCCGCCGCGACGGCGCCCTCCGAGACGACGGCGATCACCCCGATGTCGCCCGTGCGCTCCACATGCGTGCCGCCGCAGAGCTCGACCGAGAAAGCCTTGTTGCCGTCGGTCCTGCCCATGGAAACCACGCGGACCTCGTCGCCGTATTTTTCGCCGAAGAGGGCGCGGGCGCCGGATTCGATCGCCTCGTCCACCGCCATGAGCTTCGTCACCACGGGCTCGTTCTGGAGCAGCACGCGGTTGGCGATGGCCTCGACCTTCTCGACCTCGTCGTCGTTCATCGGCTTCGGGTGGCTGAAGTCGAAGCGCAGGCGGTCGGGCGCGACGAGCGAACCCTTCTGCGCCACGTGATCGCCGAGCACCTGCCGCAAGGCCTCGTGCAGGAGGTGCGTCGCCGAATGGTTGGCGCGCACGGACGAACGGCGCTCGCGATCGACCGCGAGTTCGAGCGATTGCCCGGCCCTCGCGGTGCCGTGCTCAACCGTGACGCGATGGACGAAGAGATCGCCGAGCTTCTTCTCGGTGCCGGTGACCCACAGCCGCGCCCCCTCGCCCTGCATCGCGCCCGTATCGCCGACCTGACCACCGGACTCGCCGTAGAACGGCGTCTGGTTGAGGACGAGAAGGCCGACCTCGCCGGCCTTCAGCTCCTGCACCTCGGAGCCGTCCTTCAGGAGCGCCAGCACGACGCCCTCGGCGGTCTCGGTCTCGTAGCCGAGGAACTCCGTCGCGCCGACGCGCTCGCGGATGCCGAACCACACCGTTTCGGTCGCGGCCTCGCCGGAGCCGGACCAGGCGGCGCGGGCCTTCTCGCGCTGGCGCTCCATGGCGACGTTGAAGACCTCCGTATCGACGCCGATGCCGCGGGACTTCAGAGCGTCCTGCGTCAGGTCGAGCGGGAAGCCGTAGGTGTCGTAGAGCGTGAAGGCGGTCTCGCCGGAGAGCTTCTGGCCTGCGGCAAGCTTGCGGGTCTCCTCATCCAGAATGGAAAGACCGCGCTCCAACGTCTTGCGGAAGCGCGTCTCTTCGAGGCGCAGGGTCTCGGTGATGAGCGGCTCGGCGCGCACCAGCTCCGGGTAGGCCTGCCCCATCTCGCGCACGAGGGCCGGCACGAGGCGGTACATCAAAGGATCCTTGGCTCCGAGGAGCTGGGCGTGCCGCATGGCGCGCCGCATGATGCGGCGGAGCACGTAGCCGCGGCCCTCGTTCGACGGCAGCACGCCGTCGGCGACGAGGAAGGACGAGGCGCGCAGGTGATCGGCGATGACGCGGTGGGAGGCCTTGCGGTCGCCCTCGGGCGCCACCCCGGTCGCATGCGCCACCGCCTCGATGAGCGTGCGGAAGAGATCGGTGTCGTAGTTCGAATGCACGCCCTGCAGGATCGCAGCGATGCGCTCGAGGCCCATGCCGGTGTCGATGGACGGCCTCGGCAGCGGGATCCGGTTGCCGGGCTCGATCTGCTCGAACTGCATGAAGACGAGGTTCCAGAACTCCAGGAACCGGTCGCCGTCCTCGTCGGGCGAGCCGGGCGGGCCGCCCTGCAGGGCCTCGCCCTGGTCGATGAAGATCTCGGAGCACGGGCCGCAGGGACCCGTATCGCCCATCTGCCAGAAATTGTCGGAGGTCGGGATGCGGATGATCTTGTCGTCGGAGAACCCGGCGATCTTCTTCCACAGCGCGGCCGCGTCCTCGTCGTCGTGGTAGACGGTGACGAGGAGCCGGTCCTTCGGCAGGTCGAATTCCTTCGTGATCAGGTTCCAGGCGAGCTCGATCGCGAGCGGCTTGAAGTAGTCGCCGAACGAGAAGTTTCCCAGCATCTCGAAGAAGGTGTGGTGGCGCGCCGTGTAGCCGACATTGTCGAGGTCGTTGTGCTTGCCGCCGGCGCGCACGCATTTCTGCGAAGTCGCGGCGCGGCTGTAGGGCCGCTTCTCGACGCCCGTGAAGACGTTCTTGAACTGCACCATGCCGGCATTGGTGAACATCAGCGTCGGGTCGTTGCGCGGCACGAGCGGGCTCGAGGGCAGCACCTCGTGGCCGTGCTTCGCGAAGTACTCGAGAAAGGCCGACCGGATTTCGTTGACGCCGCTCATGGGTTCCACAGTTCAGGTGGCGGGCGATGCACCCGCAAGGTGTTGGTCGCAAGGGCTTTTAGTGGCGCAGGGATGCGCTGTCGAGGTGACGTTTAGGCCGGACAGGAGCATCCGAAGAAAGTGGGCAGAGCAAGGGGCCGAGCTGCCAGCGTCGGGGATGATGCCTTATCCAACCCCGTCATCCTCGGACGGAGCGCAGCGGAGATCCGAGGATCGGGTGCAGGCAAAGGCGCCCTACTCGTCCTGAGATCCTCGGGTCTCGCTCCGCTCGCCCGAGGATGACGCCATTATGCCGACGATGATGGGTTGTGGCACGAAAAAGCCGCCGCGGTCTCCCGCGACGGCCTCGGTTTGCCTTGAAGGAGGCAAAATCCCCTATGCGACGCCCTCGTCGAGGTCTTCGGCGGTGGGGGTCGCATCGTCCAGGATGCGGTCGGCGAGCATGCCGGCGTTCTGGCGGATGGCGCTTTCGATCCTGTCGGCGACCTCCCGATTGTCGCGGAGGAACTGCTTCGAGTTCTCGCGGCCCTGGCCGAGGCGCTGGCTGTCGTAGGAGAACCAGGCGCCCGATTTCTCGACGATGCCGGCCTTGACGCCGAGATCGATGAGCTCGCCCACTTTCGAGATGCCCTCGCCGAACATGATGTCGAATTCCACCTGCTTGAAGGGTGGGGCGACCTTGTTCTTCACGACCTTGACGCGGACGCTGTTGCCGATGGCGTCGTCCCGCTCCTTCAGGGTCGAGACGCGGCGGATGTCGAGGCGGACCGAGGCATAGAACTTCAGCGCGTTGCCGCCCGTCGTGGTCTCGGGGCTTCCGTACATGACGCCGATCTTCATGCGGATCTGGTTGATGAAGATCACCATCGTGTTCGAGCGCGAGATCGAACCCGTGAGCTTGCGCAGCGCCTGGCTCATCAGGCGGGCCTGGAGGCCCGGCTGGACCTCGCCCATCTCGCCGTCGAGCTCCGCCTTGGGCGTCAGCGCCGCGACCGAGTCGATGACCAGCACGTCGATGGCGCCGGAGCGCACCAGCGTGTCGGCGATCTCGAGCGCCTGCTCCCCCGTGTCGGGCTGGGAGATCAGGAGGTCGTCGAGGTTGACCCCGAGCTTGCGGGCGTAGATCGGATCGAGCGCATGCTCCGCGTCCACGAAGGCGCAGACGCCCCCCTTCTGCTGCGCCTCGGCCACGGTGTGGAGCGCGAGCGTCGTCTTGCCGGAGGATTCGGGACCGTAGATCTCGATGACGCGGCCGCGCGGCAGACCGCCGACGCCGAGCGCGATGTCGAGGCCGAGCGAGCCCGTCGAGATCGTCTCGATCTCCAATGGCTTCTGGCTCTTGCCCAGCCGCATGATGGAGCCCTTGCCGAAGGCGCGCTCGATCTGGGAGAGCGCGGCGTCGAGAGCTTTCGACTTGTCTTTATCCATTGAAGAGCTTTCCACCAGTCGCAGGGAGGACTGTGACATGACCAGGAGTCCTTATGGCACGGGGGGCGATTGAGTCTCAACGCGCGTCGTGAGGAAATATGTACCCTTTTTGTTCTCGTTCGCAAGTTCGATCTTCGTTCTTCCGCAAAGCTTCGCACGAGGCTCGACGGGATATCGCCGCGGATCCGGTGCCGCGGCCGCAAATCGTTGCTTCCGCGCCGTTTTAGCTGGCGATCACCTGCTTCACCGTCTCGACGAGCTGGCGCAGGCTGAAGGGCTTGGGCAGGAAATTGAATTCCTCGCCGTCGGGCAGGTTCTTCTTGAAGGCGTCCTCGGCGTAGCCGGACACGAAGATCACCTTGAGGTCCGGGTAGAGCTTGCGCAGCTCGCCGAGCAGGGTCGGCCCGTCCATCTCCGGCATGACCACGTCCGACACGACGAGATCGACCGGCGCGCCGCGCTCCTCGATGATCTGCAGCGCCTCGACGCCGGAGGCCGCCTCGAGCACCGTATAGCCCCGCGCCGACAGCGCGCGGGCGTTCACCGCCCGCACCGGATCCTCGTCCTCGACGAGCAGGATGGTGCCCTGGCCGGTGAGGTCGGCCGCCGGCTTTCTCGACCGCCTCGGGCTTCGCCTCCTCGACGTCCTCGGCGGTCGGGACGTGGCGCGGCAGGTAGATGCGGAAGGTCGTGCCCTGGCCGGGCGCCGACTCCACGTCGATGAAGCCGCCCGACTGGCTTGACGATGCCGAACACCGTCGAGAGCCCGAGACCGGTGCCCTTGCCGACTTCCTTGGTGGTGAAGAAGGGCTCGAAGATCTTCTCCATCACCTCCGGCGACATGCCGGTGCCCGTGTCGGACACCTCGATCGCCACGTAATCCGCCGGCGGCATGCCGCTGACGGCGAGGCGCGCCGCCTCGACCGCCGTGACGTTGCGGGTGCGGATCGACAGCTCGCCGCCGTTCGGCATGGCATCGCGGGCGTTCACGGCGAGGTTCACGATCACCTGCTCGAACTGGTTCACGTCCGCCTTCACGACCCACAGGTCGCGGCCATGGCTGAGCTCGAGCTCCACCCGCTCGCCCAGGAGGCGGCGGAGCAGCATCGAGAGGTCGGAGAGCCGGTCGACGAGGTTCAGGACCTCCGGCCGCAGAGTCTGGCGGCGCGAGAACGCGAGCAGCTGCCGCACGAGGCTCGCGGCCCTGTTGGCGTTCTGCTTGATCTGCATGATGTCCTGGAAGGACGGGTCCGTCGGCCGGTGATTGGCGAGAAGCAGATCGCAATAGCCGATGATCGCCTGCAGCACGTTGTTGAAATCGTGCGCCACGCCGCCGGCGAGCTGGCCCACGGCGTTCATCTTCTGCGACTGCGCGAGCTGCTCCTGGATGAGGCGCAGGTCCGTGGTGTCGAGGGCGTACAGGATGGCGCTCTCGCCGCCCTCGTCCGCTTCGCTCACCGGGGTGATCCAGACGCGGACCGAGCGTTCCGCGTCGCCCGCCACGTGCAGTTCGAGGGGCTGGATGTCGCTCGGGCTCTCGGCCGCGGCCCGCAGGGCCGCCTCGAGCTGGGCTCCCTCCCGGTCGCGGAACGCCTCGAAGATCGGCGGCCCGTCGCCGCCCTCGCCCGCGCGCGCCAGCGTGCCGAACAGTCGCGAGAACGAGGCGTTCGCCTGCACCACCCGGCCGGCACGGTCGAGGGTCGCGATGGCCACCGGCGTGTTGTTGAAGAAGCGCGCGAAGCGCACCTCGGCCGCGCGCTGGCCCTCGTCGACGTCGAGGCCGGGGGAGCGGTTGAGCACCAGGGTGCGGGAAGGGCCGGGCCTGCCGTCCATGCCGAAGGCGACGCGGTGATAGAGGCGCACCGGCAGGAACTGGCCGTTGCGGCGGCGCAGGTCGAGGTCGAAGGTCTCGGTGCGCACGTCCCCGGGCTCGCCCGAGAAGGAGGTCATCATGGACACCACGTTGCGGGGCACCACGTCCGACAGGGTCAGCCCGCCGGACCCGACCTGGGCGAGGTCGTAGTCGAGCCAGGTGGCCAGCGTGGCGTTGAGGTAGACGATCGCGCCGTCGGGATCGACCGACAGGAAGCCCGCCGGAGCATGGTCGAGATAGTCGATCGCGTGCTGGAGCTCCTGGAAGACGTTCTCCTGCCGCTCCCGCTCGTGGGTCACGTCGGCGACGATCCAGAGCGCCGCCTGGCGGCCGCCGGGACGCGGCAGCGGCCGCACCCGAACCCGGTACCAGCCGAATTCCTGATGCCCGCTCAGGGAGGGCGAGAGGCGGATCTCCTCCGCCCCGTAGCGCTGCTCGCGCGCCGCCTGGGCCAGCCGGTAGATGGCTTCCGACACCTCCGGCGCGCCGGTGAACAGCCGCTCGACCGTGCGCACGTCGCCCGACGTGCGAGCCGGCGAGCGCCACATAGGCCTCGTTGGCGTAGATGATCCGCCCCTCGTCGTCGACGACGGTGACCCCCTCGCCGGCCGTGTCGGCCATGAGCTTCGTGATGTCGTTCCGGGCTCCCTGCCCGGCGAACTGGATGACGCCGATGGCCGCGGCGAAGAGGAAGAACACGCCCGCCATGGCGAAGAAGGCGAGGAGCCCGAGGATCGAGCGGCTGCGCCTGCTCGCTGCCGACGATGCCACAGACCGATCGCCGCCCCGACCAGCACCGCGGCCAGCAGCAGGACCAGCCCCATATGGCCGGGCCGGTCCGACCGGTCGATCGGCGCGCCGGGCGGCGTGTCGCCCTCATCAGCCATGAAAATTCGTGATCCTCCAGGATTCAACGGTTATGACGGCCGGCGCCTGAGCCGCAAGATCGCGCCGATGACTTCCGCCACCGCCTTGTAGTGCTCCACCGGAATCTCTTGATCGATCTCGCACGGTCGCATGCAAGGCCCTGGCGAGCGGCGGATTCTCGACGATCGACGACCCGATGCTCCGTTGCCACCGCGCGGATCTTCAGCGCGACGGCGTCGACGCCTTTGGCCACGCAGATCGGGGCCGCCATGCCGCGCTCGTATTTCAGCGCCACCGCGTAGTGGGTCGGGTTCGTGATGACCACCGTGGCCGTCGGGACGGCCGCCATCATGCGCCTCTTCGCCCGCGCCGCCCGCATCTGCTTCAGCTTGGCCTTGATCTCCGGATTGCCTTCGGTGTTCTTGTACTCCTCCTTCAGTTCCTGCTTCGACATGCGCTGGCGCTTGAGCCAGGCCATGCGCTGATAGACCGCGTCGCCGATGGCCAGGAAGGCGTAGATCGCCAGCACGCCCGCCGAGAAGCTTGAGCGACGAGGGCGAGCAGCGCCGGCAGCATGCGCGCCCGGCTGGATCCGGGCGAAGCTCTCCAGCCGGTCGCGCTCGTTCCACAGCACCGTGGAGGCGACGGCACCCGACGATCGCGATCTTCAGGAGGCCCTTGAGCGAACTGGACCCAGGCTTCCTTGCCGAAGAGCCGCTTGGCGCCGCTCATCGGCGAGATGCGGCTGAACTTGCGGCGTGCAGCGGGCTCGAAGGTCCAGAGCGGCCGGTGCTGCAGTCCGCCGCCGAGAAGCCCGCCGATCGCGATGATCGACGGCCGGCAGTCCCGCAGCGGCGAGAGCCGCCCAAAGCGCCTGCCTTCCGACGCCGAGAACGCCGCGCCGTCCGACGGAACCTGATGGGCGTTCATCAGGAAGCCGCGCAGGTTCACCGCAAGACCGCTGCGTGATCGAGCCCGACAGCATCATCAGGGCCAGCGTGAAGCCGCCGAGCACGAAGAGCGTGTTGATCTCCTGGCTCTTGGCGACGTCGCCGCGCTTGATCGCCTCGTCGAGCTTTCGCTGCGTCGGTTCTTCGGTGCGGTCGTCGCTCTCCGGTTCGTCGGCCATGGCTCAGGCGCGCACGAAGGATTTGAGGAACACGGCGAGGTCCTCGACGAAAACGCTCATCATCACGCCGACCGTCGCGAGCAGGAGCAGCATCCCGACGAGGATCGTGGCCGGCATGGCGAGGAAGAACACCTGCAGCTGCGGCATCAGCCGCGACAGCACGCCGAGTCCGAGATTGAACAGGATCGCGAAGGCGATGAACGGCGCCGAGATCTGAACCGCCAGCGCGAAACCCTGCCCGGCGGCCCGGATGGCGAGGGTCGCCGCGTCGCCGGTCGACGGCACGCCCGACGGGCGGCAGCAGGGTATAGGAGTCGCGGATCGCCCGCGATCGCCAGATGGTGGAGGTCCGCCGCGAAGATCAGCGTGATCCCGAGGAGCGTCAGCAGGTTGCCGATCGAGGCCTGCTGGCCGCCCATGGCCGGGTCGACCGTCATGGCGAAGGAGAGCCCGAGCTGCTGCGCGACCACGGTTCCGGCGGTCTGCAGGGCGCCGACGACCATCCGGACCGCGAGCCCGATGAGGAGCCCGACGGCGATCTCGCCGATGAGGAGGCCGATCGCCGCCGCCGGGCGCCCGCCCGCGGGCAGGATGGTGCGCGTCAGGGGAAACAGCACGAGCGAGAGGAGGAACGCGAAGGACGAGCCGCGCGCGCGGTCGTGATGAGCTGCTCGCCGATGCCCGGCATGAGCATCACCATCGTGCCGACCCGGGCGAAGGTCAGCATGAAGGCGGTGGCGAGGTCGGGAATCAGGAAGCTCATCGGGCTCCGCGGGCTCAGGGGCCGACGCCTGCTCCCGGCGCCGGCGGACGGCGTCCGGACCGCCCCGCGGTCGGCGAAGCGGCCGTGCTCACCCGCCGCTCGCGATGCGGGCCGCGATGCGCGTCATGTAGCCGGCCAGCGCGTCGCCCATGAAGGGCAGCATGATCAGCATGGCGACGAACACCGCCAGGATCTTCGGCACGTAGATCAGGGTCTGCTCCTGGATCTGCGTCAGCGCCTGGAGCAGCGACATCGACGAGGCCGACGACGAGCGCGATCACCATCAGTGGGGCCGGCGACCTTCAGGAAGGTGACGATGCCGTCGCGGGCGATGTCGAGGATGAGGTCGCCGTCCATCGTCAGATCGGCATCCGCATGATGTCTTCGTAGGCGGCGATCACCCGGTCGCGCACGGCGACGAGCGTCTCGAGGGCCGCCTCGCTTTCTGCCACGGCCGTGACCACGTCGACGATGTCGGCCTTGCCGCTGGCGGCGGCGAGCGCCTGCGCCTCGGCCGCCTTGCCGGTCTGGGCGACGCGTGTCGAGGGCGCCCTTCGGAGCATCGTCGCGAAATCCCGTTCCGGCGGCCGACCCGGCCGACGTTCGGCTTGCGGGTGCCCGCCCGAGCGCCGGCGAGACCCTGGATTGCCGCATAGGCGCCGGCGGCGAAGGCGTTCGTGGTCATCGGGCAGGCTCCTAGACGCGCAGGATTTCGAGGGTGCGGGAGATCATGCGGCGCGTGGCGGTGATCGAGGTTGAGGTTCGCCTCGTAGCAGCGCTGCGCCTCGCGCATGTCCACGGTCTCGACGAGGCGTGTTCACGTTCGGCAGCTTGACCTCGCCCTTGGCGTCGGCGGCGGGGTGGCCGGGATCGTACTTCGTGCGGAACGGCGCTCTGGTCGGGGCGGATGCGGCCCAGTGCCGACGACGCTGGCCTCGAGGTCCCGGTCGAAATGGCGCGAGAAGGCTCACGACCTTGCGGCGATAGGGGTCCGCGCCGGGCGCGTTCGGCGGTGGAATCCGCGTTCGCGATGTTCTCGGCGATCACCCGCATGCGGCCGGACTGGGCCTTGAGGCCCGAGGCGGCGACGGAGATGGTTCTCAGGAAGTCCATGGCTCTCAGCGCTTGCCGGCCGCGATGCGCAGCATCTGCAGGCTCTTCTGGTAGAGCGAGGCGGCGAGCTGGAAGTCGGACTGGTTCTGCGAGACCTTCAGCATCTCGTCCTCGAGGTTCACCGCATTGCCGCTCGGGGTCGTCTCGAAACGGCGCGCCCCGGTCGGATCCTCGCCCCTCCGCGCTTCGCGGGCGGCAATGTGTCTCGGATCGGTCCGCGCGATCGCGACGGCGGTCGCCGCCGCCGTCCCGTCCGGCCGCGAAGGCCGGGGCCTTGAGGTCCTTGGGCTGGAAGCCCGGCGTATCGGCGTTGGAGACGTTCTCGGCGAGCAGCTTCTGGCGCGTCTGATGCCAGTGCATCCGCGTCTTCAGCATCGCGACGAGCGGAAGGTCGGAGACGGCCACGGCGGAACCCTGCTGCGAACGGGCAAAATTTGCCGGGTGCATGGTTAATGCGCAGTTAACGCTAAGTTCTTGAGATACTTAGTACCCGGCGCAGGGCTGAAACCAATGCTAATTCCCGGGTTCTGAGCGCCCGTTCTACCGCCGCTTCAGCTTGTCCCGGATCTCCTTGATCGCCTCGGCGATGAAGCGGGTCTGCTCTTCGACACGCGCCAAGCGCTCCGCCTGGCTTTCGAGCCGGCTGAGCCGGTTGTTGGTCGATAGACCCATGCCGCGACGACGCTGCCGACAAAAAAGATCAGAGCGGCGGTCTCGCTCTTGTTGAGCCGCTGCGGCATCTTCAGGACCGTATCGTCGTTGCCCACGTCTTCCCCCCGCCGCCTCACCCGCACCACGGCTTGCGGCGCGCGTTGTTGCCCTTGGCGCCCTCGATCGTCTTCGGATGATCCGTCGACGCCCAGGGCTGCCACCGCCAGTCTCGGCACACGGCCGCATAGATGGCTTCAGTCGATGCGCCACCCGTCGTCTGCGAGTGTGCTCATCAGCGCGGGCCGCTTCATCGTTCTTCTCCTGCAAGAGTGTCCGGGTCTCGAGCGTCAGAGCCTTCCGGCCCTCGATCCAGCCTGCCCGATAGGCGCTGTCGTGGGCCCACCAGCCGCCGACCCTGGTGCCGGCAGTGAAGGCGAGCGCGGCCGCTCCCAGGACCAGCCAGTTCCGCAGCGCGAAGGCGATGAGGGCGGCGCCCATCAGGCTGCTCCCTTCAGGCAAAGCTCGCGTTCGGCTTCCCGCCGGCGGGTCAGGCCGCGCATGGGGATCCCCGCTGCCCAATTCCACTTCAGGAGGGCAGCGCGGCCTGCGCGCGCGTGGCCCGCATTGATCAGGCGGTGACCGAAGACTTGCAGGCCGCGCCCGGCCCGACATTCCAGGCGAAGCTCACGAGCGCGATCCAGCGCTCGTCCGGGACCGGACCCGAGAGGCACCGGTCAATGGCGTCGCCGTAGCCGTCAAGTCCCCCGGCAAGCCCCGCCTTGCACTGCTCGACGGTTCGGCGGTCGCCCTTCTGGACCCCCTGAGTCTCGCCATAACAGACGGTCGCCTATCCCGATCCCCCTAGTCGCGGGATCGGGATAGGCGACGGTCTGCAACCCCTCCCAACCGCCGACGAACGCGCAGGCAAGCGCGGCAGCGGCCCCGCCTTTCCGCAGCCGGCTCACCCCCACGCCTCGCCGTCATCGGGAGCGGGCCAGAGATTCCGCTGATCGACGAGCCGCGCCCCGATCACGGCGAGAATCACCAGAACCCGCGCCCACCAAGGCAGCCATTCCAGAGCTTCGGGAGCCACCTGCATCGCGACTTCGAGCGCCGCGACCACGGCCGCGAGCCGAATCGACCAGGCGCACCGGAGAACGGCCCACCAGTCCTCGACAAGTTTGATGCTCTTCAGATCCTGCGCCGCCCTCAGCCGAACCATCGGCCAAGGGCGGCGCAGGAACCAACGCACTTGGGATTGTCTTCTGCAACAGAATATCGGTACTAATCGCCCATGCGCGTCCTTCTCCTGTCCCCATACCCTGCCGCCCTCGAGATTGCCCTTGCGGGGACAGGAGACGAAACGTCGGTCTCCTCAGATCCCGTCGACCTCGCGTTCCTCAATGCCAACGGAATCGACTTCATCGTGTCCTATGGCTACCGGCATGTCATCCGGGAGCCGGTGATCAGCGCTTTTCAGGGGCGCGCGATCAACCTGCACATCGCCTACCTGCCGTACGGACGCGGCGCCGATCCCAATTTCTGGTCATGGGTGAAAGACACCCCGAAGGGCGTCACGATCCACATGCTGGAAGCGGGGATCGACACCGGAGGCATCCTGGTCCAGGAAGAGGTGTCGTTCGCCGCGAACGACACCCTGTCCACCAGCTATCGAAGGCTGAGGGCCGCAATGGAAGCCCTCTTCATCCGCCACTGGCCCGCCATCCGCTCGGGTCAACTGGCACCCCGACCTCAACCCGGCGGCGGCACCTACCACCGCTCCTCGGACAAGGCGCAACTCTTCGCGCGCCTGCCGCTCGGGTTCGATACGCCCGTCGCGGATCTCGCTAGGCTGGCCTCGGGAACCTCGCCTTGATCGCGTCCCGCTTCGCCTTGATCGCGTCCAGTTCGGCCTTGTCGCCGTAGGCGGCGGAGATCAACGCGTCGAGCACGTCGCCGATCGTCTTGATCATGTTCCCTGGATCTTTGCCGAGTTCCCCCTGCGTGATCAGCACGGCACCGCGGTCGTCGATATACTCGGGCACGTCTGACCCGAGCCGGTCCGCAGTAACGGCATCGGCCGCAATCTTCGGCGTCGTGACCGCCCCGTCCGACAGATCGCCGGAGCCCAGCGAATTCGCCTGGATCCCGACCGGGTTTCCGCCATCGTCGAACCCGAAGTACTTGTTCTTGCGGGCCGCGACCGACGGGAGCACGAGGTTGCCGGTCGGATCGTCCTCCGGCAGCCGGATTCGTTGGTTGACCGCGTCCTCGAGCTGCTGGGAGATCGCGACCTGCTTGTCGAGATCGGTATTGAGCGCGCCGATCTGAAGCGGCCCCGAGGTCGGGAAATCCGTCGTCCGCTTGATCGCCACGTCGCGGATGATGGTAACCGTCGTGTTCGAGACCGCACTGACGAGCGTGATGGTGCCGCCGGAAAAGCCGTTGTCGACCGCGATCCCGGCGACCGTGTAATCCGTCGTCAGCGTCTTCAGGACGCCGCCGACATAGACCAGGAGATCCGCATTCGCGAAAAAGGCGAACGGGATCGTGAACGGGCCGGTGGAAGGTGTCCTCCCACATTGTAGGTAACTCGCGTCCCGAGATCGTCGATTTGAATCTGCGCCATGACCCCGCCACCATCGGGCAGGGCTTGTCTGCGGTCCAACGCACTTTATCGGCCGTGGGGCAGTTTCACATCCTCTAACAGGTTGCGGAAAAACTCCGAAGCGGTCTTTCGCGCGGAGCGGCTTCATGATTCCTTGAGCCTGGTTGCGGGCCGGGGAGTTTTGGAATGCGCGGGTCGGATGAGCGGACGGAGAGCCTGTTTTCGTATGTGAGCTGCGAGGCACGGGTGCCGGCGGATCATCCGCTGCGGTCGATCCGGGGGCTCGTCGACGAGGCGCTGGAGGTGCTTTCGGGCGAGTTGGCGCCGCTTTACGCGCAGCACCGGCCGGCCCTCGATCGCGCCCGAGAAGCTGCTGCGGGCGCTGGTGCTGCAGGCATTCTACTCGGTGCGCTCGGAGCGCCAGCTGATGGAGCAGCTCGACGACAACCTGCTGTTTCGCTGGTTCGTCGGTCTGGCGCTGGATGCGCCGGTCTGGGACGTGACGGTGTTCACCAAGAACCGCGAGCGGCTGTTGGCGGGCGCGATCGCGCAGAAGTTCCTGGCTGCGGTGCTGGCGCAGCCGCGGGTGCGGACGCTTCTGTCGGACGATCACTTCTCGGTCGACGGCACGCTGATCGAGGCGTGGGCGTCGATGAAGAGCTTCCGGCCCAAGGGCGTGGGCGATGACGGCCCGGACGGCGGCACGAGCGGCGGCCGCAATGGCGAGCGCGACTTTCACGGCGAGAAGCGCTCGAACGAGACCCATGCCTCGACCACCGATCCCGACGCGCGGCTCTACCGCAAGGGATCCGGCAAGGAGGCCAAGCTGTGCTATCTCGGGCCATGTGCTGATGGAGAACCGCCACGGGCTGGTGGTCGATGCCCGGCTCACTCTGGCCACCGGCACGGCCGAGCGCGAGGCGGCGGTGGCGATGATCGGCGCGCGCGCGGGGGGCCATCGGATCACGCTCGGCGGCGACAAGAACTACGACACGAAGGGCTTCGTGGCCGAGTGCGCGCGCCGCAAGGTGACGCCGCACGTGACGCAGAACACGTCCGGCCGACGCTCGGCGATCGACGGGCGCACGACCCGCCATCCAGGCTATGCCCTGAGCCAGCGGATCAGGAAGCGGATCGAGGAAGTGTTCGGGTGGATCGAAAGCGGTGGCGCCGCTGCGCAAGACCCGCCATCGCGGCAAGGAGCGGGTCGGCTGGCAGTTCATCTTCACGGCGGCCGCCTACAACCTGATCCGTCTGCCGAAGCTGTTGGGAGCGCCGGCATGAGGGCCGGCGTCCGCCCGCCGCGCGCCGAACCGGGCGCTCCGAGCCGCAAAACCGCGGCAGCACACCGCGCAAGCCGGCGCGCAGACCGGCTGGCGACCGTCGTTCAGACGCAAAGCCACGCCAGAACTGCCGTCGAAGCCCCTTTTTTTCCGCGACCTGCTAGATCGATGGTGCGAAGGTCGTCACCTTAAAGAGGGTGTTCGTGCATACCCTGTATTGCCTCTGCAGATGCCTCTTCAGAAACTCGACATTCTTCAGCCTCCCGTCCACGACGATACGGGCGGCAGGCGTTAGGCTCATCTCCATGAGGACCGGGTCTGCCGCTACGACCTCCATACCATCGGGCCATCCCTGAACGTCGCCCGGCGCAGGGGCATCGAGATAGATCAGATCGTACGGCAACTCGGGAACATCGGTGTAGCGGTGGCACCGCTCACCCTGGTAATCCATGGCGACGACCGGCGACCGGATGAAGGTCACATGAGGCCACAGCCGCTCGGGAAGGGCCAATTTGGAGGCTTCCAGCCAACGCGCGTCGGCATCGACGCTATAGAGATGCCCAGCGCCGTTGCGGTGCAGGGCCTCCGCCAAAATCGACGTCGAATAGCCAACGCCGAATTCCAGGACCCTTTGGGGTTTGTAGACTGCCACCTCTCGGTAGAGGTTCCAGAGATCAACAGGCTGCGGCGCAATGGCATCGGAAGGACGGTCGGCAAACAGCTCGTTTAGACGATGCCGCTGCATCTGCATGCGCGACCAACGGATCGCGAGGCTGCCGATAGTCTTGCGTTTGATCTTGGTTATTAGCCCCATCCCGCCTCTATTGCATTCCCCTCACTTCGGGGCAATCCCATAGGGGCGTATCAGGGCACCCCGCCCGGCGCGGATTGATTGAATTTCTTGGCTGTGCTGCGGCGGCGTGGAAGGACGCGCACCGTAGACTGACGTATAGCGCCGCTCGGTCCGAGGCGCCTCGGGTCGCCGTCCCTGAGACGGCTATGGAGCGGAGATGCATCGGGTCCGTTTACGCGGGAGCCGATTTCGAAGTCCGGCCCGCGCCACGATAAGCTTTTCGACCTCGGATGAGGCGGCAAAAATTATCGTGCCCTCACTTATCCAGCGGCTCGACCCCGAAGGCGCCGCTCACGGCATCTTCGACCTCGTTCAGCCCGCGCCTGATACCGATGAGACTATGATACGGCAGCTCGAGGAAGACGTCTCGTTTCCATCGCTGAAGTCCCGCACAAGCGTCGCCACCGCCGACGACGTGATCGCGGCCCGAAAGGCCGCCCATGCCCGCGGCGCCGCCTCCCGCGCCCTCTGCTACGCTATCCAGTTCGAGACCGTGCTTCGCCAGTGGGACGTGCGCGGGCAGTGGGTGCCGCTCGATTACAGGGTGCCGTCGACTGTGATCGACGGCGGCAGGAAATGGATTGGCTCGCAGTGGCACCACATTGGCCCCGATCTCGTCTTGCGCTACAAGCCGACCAAGACCGATGGCACGACAGACGCAGAGGTCGTCGTCGACTTGAAACTCTGTCCGATGGTGCTGGAGGAGATGCGGCATATCCCCTCCGAGCAACGCTCCGGTCCCGTAATCGTGAACGAGCAAACCGGGCAGCCTTATCAGCACCGCACCTGGGAGAAGGCTTGGCAGAAGGATAAGAAAGACGCGAGCCTCCCTACGACATTATGGAACCGCGACTTGCGCGCCTCGGGCATCAGCGAGGCCCGAGCTGGCGGAGCCACGAACGACGACGGCGCGAAGGTTGCCGGGCACTCATCGAAGCGTACCACCGCCAAGGTTTACGATCGCGAGCACCTCGAAGCGCAACGGCGATTCCAGCAGGCGAGGATCAAAGCGCGAGGCGGGGAGGGATAAGTCGGGAACGTTCCCAGGAACGACCTCGGAACGACTATGCTGAAAGCCTTGCGCCAGGCCAATTTCGCTGGCCATATGGTTAACGCCCAGTTAAGTGGATAGTCTTGAACGGGGATAAGCCGTTCACCAATGGTAAACCGCATTGCAAGCTCAAGGGAGCATATGATACAAGCGCAATGGCTGCGGCTCTCCGCGGCCCGCACAGCGTGAGAGTCCATCGTGTTGTCCCGATTTGGCATTGAAACGTCGCAGGCCGCCCAGTACGTCATCGCCTTCGTCATCATCCTCGTCCTCGTCGCCCTTTTCGGGCTCGTGCTCAGGCGGCTGACCGGCGGGCGGCTGATGCTGCCCGGACAGGACCGGGGCCGCGCGCGCCAGCCTCGGCTCGGCATCGTCGACATCTACGATCTCGACCGCCAGCGGCAGCTCATTCTCCTGCGCCGGGACAACGTGGAGCATCTCCTGCTCATCGGCGGCCCGAACGACGTGGTGATCGAAACGAACATCGTCCGCGTGGCGGGGGCACGGCTTCCCGCGGCCCCGGCGGATGCGGCGCCCGAGCGCACCGAACCGACCTTCGAGCGTCCCGCCCGAGCCGGCGCGCCCCCAGATCGAGCCCAACGGCCGGCCGTCCATCGAGTCGCAGCTCGCCGCGCGGCTCGGCTCCCTGGTCGGACGCCCGGCGGGCGACAAGTTCGGTTCCGAGCAGGATCCGTCGCCCATCGCGACGGCCAGCGCCCCGGCTCCGGCCCGCGTCGAGCCCGTCCTGAAGCCGAGCGCGGTCAAGCTCGCGACCCCGCCGGGATCGACTCCTTCGGCCGTCTCCCGCCCCGACGCCGCTTCGGCCCGCGTCTCAGCAGCCGTTCCGAGAGCTCCGCCCCGCCGGTGCGCCCCGTCTCGCCGGCCGCTCCCACACCCTCCGGGCCGAAGCCGCCCGCTCCGGAACCGCAGGTCGCCCGGGTCTTGCCGAGACCGGAGCCGCGGCCGGTCCCGCCTGCGCCGCCCCCGGCGCCTCCGGTCTCGCCGGGCAGGACGCCGCCGCCTCCCGCACCGGAGCGGAGCGCGGATGCGGCGGTGCTGTCCGACATGGCGAGGCAGCTCGAGGAAGCCCTGAAGCGCCCGCCCGCCTCTGCGACGCACCACACCGAACCGCGTCCTGCCCGCTGCTCGACGATCCCCGGCGCGAGGAGGACGATCTTCTCGTTCCTCCGCCGCGTCCCGCCCCGCCCCCACGGACAGGATCCGTTCGGCCCGAATCGCACACGGCCCGAGCCTGTGCGGCCCGAATCCGCAAGGCCGGAACCGGCGAAGGCCGAACCGTCCCGGCCCGAGCCGCCGCGTCCGGACCAGGCGAGGCCGGAGCCGCGGCGGTCCGAGCAGGCGCGGCCGGAGCCGCCGCGTCCCGCGCCTCCCCCGCCTCCGGCGCCCCAGCGCGCAGCACCGCCTCCACCTCCCGGGGCGCCGCCGCCTTCCCAGCAGGCGGCCCGCCAGGTGGACGATCCGTTCTCGGTCGAAGAGATCGAGGCCGAGTTCGCCCGCCTCCTTGGGCGCCCCGGCGGCGGGAACGGCAAGAGCTGATTCCGGTCCGCTTCCGCAAGTCCGGCCCGCCCCGATCGCTCTCAGCGTCGCACGGCCGGTGCGGCGCTTGCGCGGAGCGCAAAGGCGCCGCACGGTCCGGGCAACCAGCCTTGGGGGGCGAATCAGCATCGATGCCTGCGTCTCGACGGATCGGGAGAGGACGGCTCTTGAGCCGGTCCATCCCGCTTGCCTTCGGCATCCTCGCAGCCGGCGCCGCCGCCGCGCAGACCGTCACCCTCGACTTCGGCGCCGGCGGCGGGGTTACGGAGCGCGCCCTTCAGCTCGTCGCGCTCGTCACGGTGCTGGCGCTCGCCCCCTCCATCCTCGTCATGGTGACATCCTTCACCCGGATCGTGGTGGTGCTCTCGCTCCTGCGCTCCGCCATCGGGACGCAGACCGCGCCTCCGAACGGCGTCATCGTCAGCCTGGCGCTGTTCCTCACCGCTTTCGTGATGGCGCCGACCCTGCGCGAATCCTATCGGCTCGGCATCGAGCCCCTGATCGCCGGCCAGGTTCAGCCGCACACAGGCCTTCGACCTGGCGGCCGGCCCGCTCAAGACCTTCATGCTCCGCCATGTGCGCGAGAAGGACCTCGCCTTGTTCGTCGACATGGCGCGGGAGGCGCGCCCGCAGCGGCCGGAAGACGTGGGGCTGCACGTCCTCACGCCCGCCTTCATGATCTCGGAACTGCGGCGGGCCTTCGAGATCGGCTTCCTGCTCTTCGTGCCGTTCCTGATCATCGACCTCGTCGTCGCCTCGATCCTGATGTCGGTCGGCATGATGATGCTGCCCCCGGTCACGGTCGCCCTGCCCTTCAAGCTGATCTTCTTCGTGCTCGTCGACGGCTGGACTCTGGTGGCCGGCTCGCTCGTCCAGAGTTACGGGGGCTGAGCCGGGCGAACCGCGGAACCGGTTCAGCTCCGCGAAGCGGGAGCCGCCTGCGGGCCCTGCGCCTGCGGCTGCGACGGGCCGTCCTGCGGCAGGCCGGGGCGCCGCGGGCGCTCGGCGGCGGCGGCATCCGGGTAGCGCTTCCGGTACTCGTCGAGGAAGTCGGTCAGCGTGTCGGCGCTCGTCACCTTCCGGGCGAGTTCCCGGAAGGCATGGGTCGAGGCGACATTCGGGCTGCGTCAGGAACGCGAAGGTCCGCGCATCGGCGCTGTCGGCCATCTTCGCGGCGAATTTGGCGCGCACGCGGTCGAGGGCCAGCAGATCCTCGGCGAGCGAATAGGCGATGGCCGACCGCATCACGTCGACGCGGTCCTGCTCGCTCAGCGCTGTCGCTGCCCTGCCAGTGCGTCCCGACGAGCATTTCGTGCGCCTCGCCGGCCTCGCGCCAGCGGCGCCCGCTCCACAGGATGTCGGCGCGCAGACGGTCGACTTCCCGACCGGCTCTCTCCCTGCAGGACCTCGAGCGCGAGATCCGTGCGGGAGAGGTCGGAGAGCGCCCGCGCCTCGAGGAGCAGCCGCGCCCGGTTCACGGCCCGAGGCAGTTCCGGCAGACGCGTCGACGCGCAGGACCTGGAGCGCCTGGGCGGGCTTTCCGTCCATGAGGCGCACCGTGGCGAGCCGGGCCGCGACGGTGGCGCGGGCAGCGCCGAACAGCCGGTTGTCGACCTGATGCTGGAGCAGGCTGCCGGCCTGATCGAGCAGGTCGAGTTCCACGAGCCGGTCCGCGAGGCGGCGCACGATCTCGTCGCCGCGGCGGCCGATCGGCGTGAATTCCTTGAAGTCGAAGTAGAGCGCGAGCGAATCGACGCGCGAGAGCGTATCGCCCTTGCCGGAGAGGAAGAGGTCCTCGAAGAGCCGCGCGGCTTCGTCGTGCAGGGCGCGGGTGATCTCGTGGTCCGCGTACATGAGGTTGGCCCGCCGCGCCGTCAGGAAGGCTTCCCGCCAGCGGCCGGCCTCCGCATAGAGCCGGCCGAGCCGGCCGAGGGTCCCGACCTCGACGTCGTCGCCGCGCCAGATCACCGACAGGATCTCGAGACGCGGGATCGCCTCGGCGGGGTCCATCATGCGGTGGCGCAGGGCGAGTTCGACCCAGTGCAGCGTCGCCTGCGCGGCGACGGGGCGCTCGGCCGTCTCGGCCAGGCGGCGGTACACGTCGATCGCCACGTCGGGGCGGCCGAGCGCCTCGTCGAGCCGCGCGCGCAGGAGCATGAACTCGTTGCGATGCTGCGTGCCGGCCATGGGCGCGACGGTCGTCAGTTCGCTGTCGGCGAAGATGAGATCGCGCACCTCCAGCGACGGCGCGCACGGCCTGGAGCCGCAGCACGGCCTGCAGGGATTCCGGATAGGCGTCGAGAAGCGCTCATGGAGCGCCGGAAGCCGGTGAGGGCCTGCGGCCATCTCTTCTGCGCCGCATCGAGAGAGGCGCGCCACAGGATGCCCTCGGGATCCTCGGCGAGCGGCATGGCGCCGAGGGTCTTCTTCGCATCCTCGATCCGGCCGATCCGAAGCAAGGCGATCCCCTGCAGCAGCAGGAAGGAGCGTTGGTCCTTGAGGTGGGGGTCCTCCTCCAGGGCGAAGGCGAGCGCGCTCATGGCCTCGTGATCGAGATCGTTCGCCAGCAGGACCTGCGCGAGTTCCATCCGCGCCTCGGCGCGCCGCGAGCGCGGCGCTTCCGCGGCGGCGCGCAGGAGTTCCCGCGTCCGCTCGCGGACGCCGCCGAGCTGCGCCTTCGTCCACCGCTCGCGCTGCACGAGGGCCTGCACCCGCTGAGCGGTGGTTTCCGCCGAACCCTTCTCGACGCCCGGCAGGGAGAGCGTGAGGCCCGGACCGCGCGAAACCGTGACCCCGTCGAGACCGGAACGGACGGCGACATCGTCCGCCACTGCGGTGACCGCCGCGCCGTGGATGGTGGGAAGAACCGCAAACTCCACGAAGCGCTGCAGCTTCGTCGTCCCGCGAGGCGCACCCGACGGCGGTCACCACGGCGATGCGTTCGCCCTGCGGATCGTCGAGCCAGTGCACGCCGGTGCTCTCCCCGAGAGGCAGCGAAATCACCGTGCGCCCGCCCTCGTCTACGGAGCGCGACACGGGCAGCGGCTGCATCGGCGTCCCATGGCCCTCCCCGATCGTGAGCAGCCAGCCGCTGCTCCTGCGGCGCGAGGCGCGCGATCTGCGGCTTGGTCAATCCGAGGCGCACGATCACGAAGGCTCCTTCCCGGACGACCTCGCGGAGCCTGGCATACGCCTCGGCCTCCGGCGGCAGTCCGGTGAAGCGAGACCGGCTCGGACGTGTGGAAGACGAGCGTCAGAACGCCGGCGCGCTCGAACGCGGCCGCGCCGGCCCGCCGGGAGAAGGGAAAATCGATGCGCAGCCCCTCCGAGGTCACGAGAGACGTCGGCACGACGGGACCCGGCGGCCTGCGCGGGAGGCGGAAGTTCCTGAGGCGTCGGGACAGCCTTCCGATCGCGCGCCGGCTCCGCGTGCAGGTGCCTCGGCCGGCGGCGCTCCGGTTGCCTTCGCATCGCCGGCAGGCGGCTTCGGCGGGACCAGCACCGCCGGCATGGGCGGCACCATGGGGGCGGCGGCCTGCACCTTCGAGATGTCGAGCACGAAGGCCTCGTCCTCGCGGAACCCTCGCGCCTCGTAGCCGGATTCGAGCATGAGGCGGACCTCGAGATCCTCGGCCGCCCTCGTCCGCCGTCAACGTGCGGACGGCCGGCGCGAGCTGACCGGCGATCTGCGCCTGGTCGAGCAGCAGGTCGTCGTCGAAGACGATCTGCGCCTCGTTGCCCCTGGTGGAGAACCGGACCGGCACGACCGTCGGCGGTTCGAAGACGATCCGGGTCAGGGTCGGAAGGCTCGCCACTCTCGCCTTCACGACCCGGGCCGCGTCGGACTTGCGCCGGATCGTTTCGAGCCTGACCTTCGCCTCGGCCTCGTGCGCACGGCGAGCCAGCTCGGCGATCACCTCCGGGGGCAGCCCCGGCAGAAGGCCGGTCCAGTTCTCCGGAAGGATATCGACGAAGACCTTCTCGCCCGCCTCCAGCACGTTGACGCGATAGGACGCCGTCAGCGCCAGGCGCATGCCCGTGCCGTCCGGGTCGAGGCGCACGACGGATACGTAGGACGGAATTTCGGCGGCAAGCCGCTCCACCCTCGTCCTCACCGCCTCGCCGAAGGTGATGACCAGGATGCCGTTGGCGGACCGCGCCGCGACCTTGTTGGGCTTCTCGAACTCGAGCGCGATGCGGCCGAAGCGGTTCATCTCCAGGCCGCGCACCGTCAGGTCGCCGGCGCTCGCCAGGGCAGTCGACAACAGAACGAGCGCCATCGCGCCGACGCCGGCCGCGCCGCGCCGAAGCGCCGGGCGGGCCAAGCCGGCCGCCCGCCGAAGGAGCAATCGGATCGACGATACGCGCACGCAACACCACCGGACGCCGCGAGCTTCGCCGCGGCACGGTCGGCACCTTAAGGGGTCGAGGCTAATGCGGGATTAACCGCTTGGAGCGTCGGACCCAAGAGTGGACTCCGCTTTTGGGGTCCATCCGATGCTCTTTGTCTCAAGCGGCGCATCGTTCGACGCGGAAAACCGGGTCCACTTGTCCGCACGGTGCGCTAAGGCCTGGCGGGCTGCTCGATGGCCTGCAGTTCGTTCGGCGGCAGGCCGGGGCGAACCGGCCCGGCCTCGGTCCTCGCGCGCGACCGCGTCGCGAGCGCGACGGTCAGCCGTTCCGCCGCCTCCGGCGCCATGGCGGCGAGCACTTCGGCCATCTTGCGCGGGTTCATCTGCACGACGACCGGCACGAGGACGTCGTGAGACAGGCGGTCGAAGACCCGCGCGGCGTCCTTCGGCTTCATAGCCTCGTACATGGTGACGAGGTTCTTCAGATTGGCCGCTCTCCGATTCGCCGCGTTTGGCGCGCCTCGCTCTCCGCCTTCTCCTCGAGAGTCTTCAAGTCGTTGATGCGGGCTTCGAGCTTGCGCTGCGCATCCTCCAGCATCCGCTCGCGCAGATCGATGTCCCGGCCCTTCTTCTGCCATTCCTCCCGGCGCTCGCCGAGCCGTTCCAGGATCGCCCTTTCGGACGGAGACGGCGGCAGAACGCCCGGCTCGGACGAGGCCGTGGCCGCCGCCGCCGCGGCGTTCGGGGCCGCACCCGGCTTTTCGTCCGCACCCTCCTTCGCCTGACCGCCCGTCGCGTCCGGCTTCGTCACCGCGTTCGTCGTCAGCACCTCCGGCGGCTTGTAGTTCGTCCGCGCCCGGGCCAGTGCCTCGGCGAAAGCCTGGTTCTGCTGCACGGCGATGCCGGCCTTGTCGCCTGGAGGGACCGCGTCGGAGGCGCGGGTTCCGCTCGCGAGGCCGAGCACCTTCAGGGACAGCAGAGCCCCGGCTGCGACCGCAACGGCGTCGACGAGCCTCCAGCGGCCGATCATGCGGCGGCGCCTTCCCGCCGCCTCGCCGCCCGTTCGGAGAGCGCCTGCGCGGCGGCCGCGGCGGCGGAAAGGCGTTCGCCGTGCTGGCTCTTCGGCGGCTCGGGAACAGGCGCGGGCGGGCCAGGCGCCGGACGCACCGCCGCGACCTGGCGCGACGATTCGACGATCTGCGCGATGCGGCTCATCACCTGGTTGCCGGCCTCGACCTGCTCGGCGAGATCCGCAGCATACCGTTCCGCCGTGCGCAGGCGCTCGGCCAATGTCCGGTCGCAGTCGCCGAGGGTGGTGCGCAGGCCCGCGATGGCCCGCTCGGCCGTCTCGGTGGCCTGCATCAACTCGCCGATCGTCGTGCGCATGGCCGCCTCGTCGGCCTTCAGCTTGGTGATGCGCCGGCTGAGACGCACGGATGTCGCGATCGTGGCCGCGAGCAGCACGGCGACGAGGAGATCGGCGGCGATCGTGATGAACTGACTCATGGACCGTCAACCGTCTCTTCTTGCTCGTGCCGGCCTCGAAGGCCGCAAGGGTGGTTCGCGGCCGCCGCAGAGGGACGCACCACCTGGACGGCGATCTTCTCGTCGATCCGTCCGAGCCGCCCCTGGCTCAGGACCCACTCGCCGCACCGGAGCATCACGAGTTCGTTCGGCTTCGCGTCGAACATCGATCGTGTCGCCGACCTGCAGCGAGAGCACCTGCTTGAGGGGCATGCCGCATCTCGTTCAGCACGGCCTCCACGGCGATGTCCGCCTGCCAGATCTCGGTGGCGAGCGGCTCCTCCCAGACGGGATCGCGCCCGAGCTTCTCCCCCATGAAGCTCTGGAGCAGGAGTTCGCGGATCGGCTCGATCGTCGCGTAGGGCAGCAGCATCTGGAGGACGCCGCCGCGGCCCTCCATGTCGAGCCGGAGTTCGATCAGGATCGCGGCGTTTGCCGGACGCGTGATCGTGGCGAAGCGGGGGTTGGTCTCCATGCGGTCGACGACGAACCGCACCGGCGACAGCGGCTGGAACGAGAGTTCCGCATCGACCAGCACGACCTCGACCATGCGCTTGATGAGCTGGGTCTCGATCATCGTGAAGGGCCGTCCGTCGAGCCGCGCCGCGGCTCCGCCGCGCTTGCCCCCGAGGAGCAGGTCGAGGGCCGAATAGGCGAGGTTCGACTCGATCGTCATCAGCGCGGAATTGTCCCAGCCCTCGCACCTGGAAGACGGCGAGCTGCACCGGCAGCGGGATCGAGTTCAGATAGTCGCCGAACCGCACCGACGTGATGTTCTCGAGCGTGACTTCGACGTTGTCCTGGAAGAAGTTGCGCAGGCTCGTCGAGAGCAGCCGGATCATCCTGTCGAAGATGATCTCGAGCATCGGCAGGCGTTCATACGAGATGACGCCCGAATCGACGATGGCGCGGATGCCGCCGGCGCCGGAGGCCGACAGCTCGTGCAGCGAGAAGCCGACGAGCTGGTCGATCTCGTCCTGGCTGATGATGCGGTCGGCGCCGGCGAGATCCGGCGAATCCTCGTCGACGCCGTCGTCGATCATGGTGGCCCATTCGGCCGCCATGGTGTTGGACTTCGACGCCGCTCCCTGTTCGGCAAGAGCCGCGCCCCATTCGTCGGCGAGCTCGCTGTCGGCCGCGTCGGCGCCCGCCGCGCACCCTGCTCGGCGAGCGCCGCGGCCCAGTCGTCGTCGGAGGCCTGATCGTCGGGGTGGACACGGACGCTCCCCTACTGAACCACGATGTCCTTGAAGAGAACCGCGTCGACCTTGGCCGGATAGACGGCGATGTTGACGCGGCGCAGCAGTTCCTCGCGCAGACGGTAGACGCCGGAGGAACCTTCGAGGTCGCTCGCGCGCAATTCGCGCACGAAGACCTGGAAGGAATCCTCGACCCGGGGCAGCAGAGGCTGGATCTCCTTGACGATGCCTGGCGTCCTTCACCTCGAGGGCGACGCGGAACTTCAAGAGGCGCGGACGGTCGTCGTTCGGCTCGGGCGCGAGATTGACCGTCATCTCGCGGATGTCGACGAACGCGACCGGCTTGCGCATTTCGGCGCCCGCCGCGGATCCTGGTCGGACCGGCCGAACGCGAACACAGGCTCCGCCGGCTCCGGCCGCCAGCACGAGAGCGGCGGCGCCGATGAGCGATCATCTTCTTCCGGCTGCGCGCCCTTCTTCGCGGCGGGCGACGCGGTGCCGTTGCCGGCCTCGTCCGCTCCCCCCTCCGTTTTCGGCTTCTTCGCCATCGACTCGTTCCCCACGCGAAGCGCAACTCTCTTCCATGACACTCGCGAGTTACGGTTAACTCCGGGTTAAGCCAGGCATTTTTTGCCGGGTCTCAATTGCCGCCGGCGCCGGGAGACCGCGGCTCGGACCGGCAATCGATTCTGCCAACCGTCTGAAAACGCTGGCGTTTTCGAATCGTGCCAAGTTGGCACGCCTCCTGCGACGAACCTGCCGCCAAGCCCGCGCTGGGGAGCGTCGAGGGTCTGGCGGGGAACAATCACGGGAGCGGTCTCATGGAGAACGCGCTTCTCATCGGCCTGTCGCGCCAGACGGCGCTCGCCCGGGAGATGGACGTCATCGCCAACAACATGGCGAACGTCACGACGAACGGATTCAAGGCGCGCCAGGCGCGCTTCGGCGAGTACCTGATGCCGGTGGCCCGCGCGGACAGCTTTCCAGCGGCCCGACCAGCGGCTGTCCTATGTCATCGACACCGGTACGCCGCTCGATTTCTCCACCGGCGCCGATCGAGATGACGGGCAACCCGCTCGACGCCGCGATCAAGGGCGACGGCTTCTTCGCCGTGCAGACGCCCGCCGGCGAGCGCTACACCCGCAACGGCGCCTTCGAGGTCAACGCGCAGGGGCAGCTCGTCACGAGCGACGGCCACGCGGTCCTCGGCCAGTCCGGGCCGATCACGCTCGGGCCCGAGGAGACCGAACGTGAGCATCGCGCCCGACGGCGCGGTGCTCACGAGCCAGGGCGAGCGCGGCCGCATCCGCCTCGTGCGGTTCCAGGCGCCGCAGGCGCTCGACAACATCGGTGCGAACCTCTTCGCCGCGAAGGAGCCCGCCCAGCCCGACACCGTGAAGCCGCGTCCAGGGCGGAGCCATCGAGCGCTCGAACGTCAAGGCCGTCCTCGAGATGAGCCGGCTGATCGACGTCAACCGCAACTACACCAGCGTCGCCGCCATGATCGGGCGCATGGACGAGCTGCGCCGCTCGGCGATCAGCCGCCTCGCCGACGCGACGCCTAAGACGGGACCTCACGATCATGCGCGCCCTCCACACCGCCGCGACCGGCATGATGGCCCAGGAACTCAACGTCCAGGTCATCTCCAACAACATCGCGAACCTGCGCACGACCGGCTACAAGCGCCAGCAGGCCCACTTCCAGGATCTCCTCTACGAGAACTTCCGCCGCGCCGGTTCGATCACCTCGGACCAGAACACGCAGGTGCCCGCCGGCATCGAGATCGGTTCCGGCGTGAAGACCGCCAGCACCGCGCGGGTGATGACCGGCGGCAACGTCACGTCGACCGAGAAGGAATACGACATCGCCGTGCAGGGCGACGGCTTCTTCCGGATCCGCCTGCCCGACGGCCGCACCGCCTATACGCCGCGACGGCTCCTTCGATCTCGACGCCCAGGGACAGCTCGTCACGCGCGACGGCTACCTGGTCGATCCGGGCATCACCGTGCCGCAGAACGCCGCAGCGTGCAGATCGGCCCGACCGGCACCGTTCAGGCGACGATCCCGGGCCAGACGCAGCCGCAGGCGCTGGGCCAGATCCAGCTCGCGCGCTTCATCAACAGCACCGGGCTCGAATCCATGGGCGACAACCTCTTCCTCGAGACCCCGTCGTCCGGCCCGGCCATCGACGGCACGCCGGGCGACGAAGGCTTCGGCAAGCTGCAGCAAGGCTACCTCGAAGAGGCCAACGTGAACGCCGTCACGGAGATCTCCTCCCTCATCGCCGCGCAGCGCGCCTACGAGATGAACGCCCGCATCATCACGGCGGCCGACCAGATGCTCTCCTCCACCACGCAGATGTTCCGCGGCTGAGCGCGCCATGACCATCCATCTCTTCGTCCAGCGGCCGCGCGGCGTCCCCGCAGGCCTCGTCAGCGCCTCGATGGTGCTCCGCGCGGCGCTGACCCTCGCCGCCTTCTCGATGGCGATCGTGCCCGTCTTCGCCGCCCAGCTCCGCGGCGACGTCGTCGCCGCGAACGACGTGCTCACCCTCGGCGATCTCGTCGACGGCGTCTCCGGCCCGGAGGCTGCCCGCCCCCTGTTCCGGGCTCCGGCGCTCGGCGAGAGCGGCACCATCCAGGTGAAGCGGATCGCTCGATGCGGCGGCTGCCCTCGGCTTGCAAGGACATCGAGACCGCGGGCCGGGCGCAGATCACGCGTCACCCGCGCCGCGCGGCGGATCGGCCCGGCGGAGATCGAGGCCGCGGTGAAGCAGCAGCTCGAGGCGCAGCACGGCATCGATCACGCACCGCTCTCGATCGTCTTCGAGGGTCATCCCGCCCTCGTGGTCGCGCCCGACGTGAAGGCACCCGTCACCGTCGAGGAAGTGGTCTACGACCGCCGCAGCCGCCGCGTCTCGGCCCTCGTGGCGATCAGCCCCAGTCCGGGCGAGCGTCGGGCATCGGCCCGGGTCACGGGCTCGCTCGTGGAACTCGTCGAGGTCGCCGTCCTCAACCGCACCTTCAGCCGGGGCGAGACGGTCCAGTCCTCCGACGTCACGATCGAGCGCCGGGTTCGCGAGACCGTGCCTCAGGACGTCGAGCCCGAGGACGCTGTCCTCGCCGGCCGCGTCGCCCGGCGCGCCCTGCCGGCCGGCACCGTCGTCCGCGCCGGCGATCTCGCCAAGCCCGAGATCGTCGCCCGCGGCGACATCGTCACCATCGTCTACGAGGTTCCGGGCCTGGTGCTGACGCTCCGCGGCCGCGCCGACCAGGCGGGGCGCAAGGGCGACACCATCACGGTCACCAACCCGCAATCGAAGCGCACGATCCAGGGCCAGCGTCGTTGCTCCCGGCCGCCTCGCGGTGAGTGCACCCATCCCGGGCCCGATCGCCTCCGCCCGCCCCTGATCGAATACGAAAGTTCGAGCTCCCATGATCACAGTCCTGCGCGTCTCCGCCCTCGCGCTCCTTGCGGGCTCGCTCGCCGCCTGCACCGCCGCCGACCGCCTCGCCGACGTGGGCGCCGCCCCGCCGCTCTCCGCGATCGAGGATCCGACCGCCCAACCCGGCTACAAGCCCGTGCGCATGCCGATGCCCGACACGCATCCGATTTCCTATGCCTCCAACTCGTTGTGGCGCCAGGGCTCGCGCGCCTTCTTCAAGGACCAGCGCGCGGCGCGGGTCGGCGACATCATGACGGTCCGCGTGCGCGTCACCGACCGCGCCCAGCTCGACAACCAGACCCAGCGCTCGCGCAAGAACGGAGAGAGCTTCAGCGCCGAGAACCTGCTCGGCTTCGAGACGCAGTACTCGAAGATCCTGCCCGACGACGTGAAGGCCGACGCGCTCGTGAGCGCGCAGTCGAACGCGTCGAGCGCCGGGCGCCGGCTCCGTCCGCCGGTCGGAGCAGCTCGTCACCAACGTCGCGGCGGTCGTCACGCAGGTGCTGCCGAACGGCAACCTCGTCATCGAAGGCAAGCAGGAGATCCGGGTGAACTTCGAGGTCCGCGAGCTCATCGTCGCGGGCGTCGTGCGGCCCGAAGACATCGAGGCCGACAACACGATCGATTCGACGAAGATCGCCCAGGCCCGCATCGCCTATGGCGGCCGCGGCCAGATCACGGACGTGCAGCAGCCCCGCTACGGCCAGCAGGTCATGGACATCGTCCTGCCGTTCTAGATGACCCGATTCGCTCCCCGGGACGGCAGGCACGCTCCCCCTCGTCCAGACGCGGCCGTTCCCGCAGTGGACGGCCCCGGCGCTCCCGCCGGGGCCGCGTTCACAACAAAAAACCCGCCGCGGCGGGTATCGGTCGGACCTGGCGCATCGTGCGGAACAGCGAGATCCGGTTCTCTGCGCCGAACGATGCGCTGTTCTCAAGGTGAGCATCGGATCGGTCCCGAAAGCGGGTCCCTGGTCGATCCGATGCGCTAGTCGTCCCGGTAGACGCGCTCGTTGCGCTCGTGACGCTCCTGCGCTTCGAGGGAAAGGGTCGCGATGGGCCGCGCTTCGAGGCGCTTGAGGGAGATCGGCTCGCCGGTCTCCTCGCAATAGCCGTAAGTGCCCTCCTCGATCCGCGCCAGGGCCGCGTCGATCTTGGCGATCAGCTTGCGCTGGCGGTCGCGGGCGCGCAGCTCGATCGCGCGATCGGTCTCCGAGGAGGCCCGGTCGGCGATGTCCGGATGGTTCTCGTTCTCGTTCTGCAGGGTCGCCAGCGTTTCCTGCGCCTCCCTCAGGATGTCCCCTTTCCACTTGATGAGCTTGCGCCGGAAATATTCCCGCTGGCGCTCGTTCATGAAGGGCTCGTCGTCCTTGGGTCGGTAAGCCTCATCGATCAGAATTTTCGACATATGGCCGTTGCATCCCCACTCGATTGCGGCCCCTATATATCGGGGGCGGGCCGCCGACAACGCACTTTGGAGCATCGCTCTGCCGGAGCGGCACCCGATCGCCGCGAAGCTCGCCCCGAAATCCGACGATGGATCGGGACCGTGGCCGAAATGCCGCACCTTTCGGTCGGTCAGGCCAGGCGTCAGAACTGGAAATAGATGAACTCGTAATTCGCGTCGTCGCCGATCTTGAACAGCACGATCACGAAGAGCGAGCGCGAACGCCACCGCGAGCGAGCGCCACGGCGGCACCTTGTGGACGAGCGCCCAGGCCGTCGGGCCGATCGTGGCGAAGGCCGCCGCCGCAGCGATCGCCCGCCACTTGAAGCCGTGTCCGGCTCGGCCGAGACCGAACAATCCCTCATAGATCCTGAGCGCCGCCTCGAAGGTGGGAGCCCGGAACAGCACCCAGGCGAACATCACGAACAGAAACGTGAGTCGCCCAGCCGACGGCGGCCGGCATCGTACAGCCGGCGCGCCGCCACAGGAGGCCGGCGCACAGGCCGAGACCGTGAGCGGCGCCCCAGGCCACGAAGGTCAATCCCGCCCCGTGCCAGAGGCCGCCGAGCGTCATCGTGGCGAACAGCGCCCCCATCTGCACCGCGAGCCCGTTCCGGTTGCCGCCGAGCGGAACGTAGAGATAGTCCCGCAGGAAGCGCGACAGCGTCATGTGCCACCGCCGCCAGAAATCCCGCAGCGAAACGGAGCGGTAGGGCGCGTCGAAGTTCTGCGGAAGCACGATCCCGAACAGCAGGGCCAGGCCGAGCGCCATGTCGGTATAGCCGGAGAAGTCGAAGTAGATCTGGAACGTGAAGCCCAGCGTCGCCTGCCAGGCCTCCGCCATGGTGACGGCGCGTCCTGCGGCGGCGGCCTCGAAGGCCGGGTTCACGTATTCGGCGAGCGGGTCGCCGAGGAACACCTTCTTGGCGAGGCCCGAGGACGAGCAGCATCAGCCCGCGGGCGAAGCGCTCCTCGGCGTCGGAGCGTTCGTAGGGGCGCTCGTCGAACTGATGCATGATCTCGCTCCAGCGCACGAGCGGGCCGGCGAGAACCTGCGGGAAGAAAGCGATGTAGAGCCCGTAGCGGACGAGGTCGTAGCGCGGCGCCCGCCCGGCCCTCAGATCCGTCAGGTACATCACGTGATGGAAGGTGAAGAACGAGATGCCGAGCGGCAGGGCGATGTCGAATGTCGGCACCGCGGCGCCGGGGACGAGGTTGGCGAGGCCGGCGAAGAAGTCGAGATACTTGAAGACGGCCAGCACGAGGAGGTTGGCCGCGATGGCGAGCGCGATCAGGCGCTTCTGCCGGCGTCTTCGCGAAGGCTTCGGCGACGAGCCAGTTCACGAGGATCGAGGCCGCGAGGAGGGGAACGAACCGCCAGTCCCAGTAGCCGTAGAAAGCGAACGGACAGGGCCAGAAGGAGCGGCAGCCGCAGGGACGGCCGGAAGCGGCTCGCGAGCCAATGGGCGAGGAGCGCGGCCGGCAGGAACGCGAGCAGAAAGGCGAAGGAGTTGAAGAGCATCGGGCTTGACGGCGAATCGCGCCCTTGTGGGCGGCCGCCCCGCTGGCGTCAACCTCGAGTCTTGCCGAGCTTGGCGAGCTCGACCTGCGCCCGCAGTTCGATATGCGCCACGACCTCGTCGAGGCCCGAATCGCCGCTGTCGGACCGGTGGCCCACGAGCTGACGCCCGAGATCCTGCAGCTCCCGCGCCTGGACCCGTCCAGACAGCAGAGCGGCCTTCAAGCGGTCCAGGCTGTGGAGCAGGTCATGCCCGCGCCGCAGCGAACGGCGCCTGCGCTCCGTCGGGTCCTCCTGGCCCTGCACCGCGATGAGCGCGTCCATCGTGACCAGGGGAGCCGCGGAAGCGGCCCGTTTCGCCTCCGAGGGTCCGCCTTTCTGGTCGAGGCTGAACCGTGTTCCGGCCACGCCCCGCTGCGGGGCCGCATTGGACAACGGCAGACCGGAGACCTTGGTATCGACGCGCATGAAACGAAGTCACCCCTGATTCCGCCACTCTTCGGCCACCATGGTTAACGGCCGGTAAAACGCTCGGCACTTCCTGCCGCGCGGCAAGACGCGACCCGGCGCAAGCGGTGCCGCAGGGGCCCCTCCCCTCTCGCGAAAACGTCTATGTCGCAGTAACTTAGCCTACACGTCCGGCGTGGCACGCATCTCGCACTTCAAGCTTTACATGAAGGACCGTCATTGCATGCGCGCCGCACTGCCCCTCCGCTTGAAAAGCCTCCGCCCGGCGCTTTTCGTGGCGCTCCTGGCCTGCGCCGCGCTCCTCGGAGCGGGCTCGCCGAGCCTGGCCCTCTCGCGGATCAAGGATCTCGCGACGGTCGAGGGCGTGCGCCAGAACCAGCTCGTCGGCTACGGCCTCGTGGTCGGCCTCAACGGAACCGGCGACACCCTCAACAACACGCCCTTCACCAAGCAGTCGCTGCAGGCGATGCTGGAGAGGCTCGGCGTCAACACGCGCGGCACCAACCTGCGCACGGCGAACGTCGCCGCCGTGATGGTGACGGCGAACCTCCCCGCCTTCTCGACGCAGGGCACGCGCCTCGACGTCACGGTCTCGGCCCTCGGCGATTCGAAATCCCTCCAGGGCGGCACGCTGCTCGTGACGCCGCTCCTCGGCGCCGACGGCGAGGTCTACGCGGTGGCGCAGGGCTCGGTGGCGATCGCCGGCTTCCAGGCCGAAGGCGAGGCCGCGCGGATCACCCGCGGCGTTCCGACGGTCGGGCGCATCTCCAACGGGGCGCTCATCGAACGCGAGATGGAGTTCAAGCTCAACGTCCAGAAGGCCCTGCGCCTTTCCCTGCGCAACCCCGACCTCACGACCGCCCGCCGCATGGCCGCGGCCATCAACGATTTCCTCGGGGGCAACACCGCGGAGCCGACCGATCCCTCGACGGTGAACATCCAGATCCCGCCGAAATACAGCGGCAACATCATCCAGCTCCTCACCGAGGTGGAGCAGCTTCGCGTGGAGCCCGACCAGAGCGCCCGTATCGTCATCGACGAGCGCTCGGGCATCATCGTCATGGGCAAGGACGTCCGCGTCTCCACGGTCGCGGTGGCGCAGGGCAACCTCACGGTGACGATCTCCGAGCAGCCGCAGGTGAGCCAGCCGAACGCCCTCAGCAACGGCGCGACCACCGTGGTGCCGCGCACGGGCGTCCGCGTCGACACCGGCGACGGCAACAAGCTGGCGCTGGTACGCGAGGGCGTGACTCTGCGCGAATTGGTGGATGGACTGAACGCGCTCGGCATCGGCCCGCGCGACCTGATCGCCATTCTCCAGGCCATCAAGGCGGCGGGAGCTCTCCAGGCCGACATCGAGGTGATGTGAAATGACGGTCCCGTTCGCCCCCCTCCTCGTCTCCGCCGGTCTCGGCCTCGCGAAGGACGCGATCGGCACCGTCGCGAAAGCTCTCGATCCGAAGGCCGCGCAGGAGGCCAAGGCCCGCAAGACCGCGACCGAGTTCGAGACCATGTTCCTCGAACAGACCCTCGACCGCATGTTCTCCTCGGTGGGCGAAGAGGGCCCCCTCGGCAACAATGGGGTCGGCGGCGACGTCTATCGTTCCATGCTCGTCAAGGAATATGCGGGCACGATCGTGAAGAGCGGCGGCATCGGCCTCGGCGATCAGGTCTTCCGCGAAATCATGCGCCTCCAGGAGGGCTAGAACCGTGCTCCCGTCCCCTCGAGAAACCAGAACACCCCACCCGATGCGGATCGGCACCCGGGCGGAGGCCGAACGGCTGGTGACGGGCGTGCTCGGCGTCATGACGGATCTCCAGGGCCTGCTGGAGGCCGAGACGGGCCACATCCGGGTCGGGCGCTTCCGGGAGGGGCTGGCCCAGGAGGCGCGCAAGTCCGAGATGGCGGCCGCCTATATCCAGGGGCTGGAGGCCGTGAAGGGCAACGCCGTCGCCCTCGCCCGCCTGGCGCCGGACGCCCTGGACCGCCTGAGGAAGGCGCATCAGGCCTTCGGCCAGGTGGTGCAGGCCAACCAGGTGGTGCTGGCCACCGCCCGTGCCGTTTCGGAAACCCTGGTCAAGGGCATCGCCGAGGAGATGAACCGCCAGGCGCGCCCGCAGGGCTACGCGCCCCCGGGCGCCGCCGCGAAGCCGGCCGCGACAAGCGCTCCGCTGGTGGTCTCGAAACGGCTCTGAGCCACGAAATCGTTAGAATTGCACCGATTTCGGCCTTTCCCGGTTAACTTCATTCCTACACCCGTCCTTCACTTCCGCGGAGTCATCATGTGGATTGCAGCCAGAAGGCGGCGAACACAGGACGACTGCCATGGACGCCGGCAGCATCAACCGCATACCCATTCCCTCGGCGGCGAACGCGCCCCAGAGGACGGACACGCTCGCGGCTGCGGGAGCGGTGAAAACCGAGCTCCGGCCGGAATCCGCCGTGCAGCAGGTTCGCGAAGTCGAGCCCGTGCGCTTCGAGCAGTCCAACGACGCCGCCAACCGCGCCTCCCTCGACGAGGCCCTGCGGGAGACGATCTCGCGCCGGATCGTTCTCGATCCGAAGAGCCGCGAAGTGGTCTACCAGTCGGTGACCGAGGCGGGTGAGGTCGTTCGCCAGGTACCCGCGGAAGCCCTCCTGCGGCTTCGCACCTATCTCCGCGAAATGCGCGAGAAGGACGCCGGATCGGACGTCCGGCGGGTCGAGAAGATCGCCTGATCGCGGCGCGAGGCGGCAGGGAGCGTGCCGTTTCGGCCCGACGCGATCCTTCCGGGCCCGTCGTCCTGGCACGGTCAGCCAAGCGGGCGATCGAACCGGCATCAGTAACCCGCCCCCAGCCGTCATCCTCGGACTCAGCGTAGCGGTGATCCGAAGATCGCATACCGATGAAGGCACCACCCTTTGCGGCCCGCAACCCGAGACGGACGCCACTATGGCGCGTTCGCGGCCGCGAACGCGCCAACCTTCACGCACAGCAGATGCGCCGGCAGATCTCCACCCATGCTCTTCGACTGACGACACCTTCCGCAACGAGATACCGAACGCCCCTTATTGGTTCACGGCGGAGACAGAGAGCTTAATGCCAGCTTTCAGGCGTTAACCCTTCATTAGCCTTAACAAATCATGATCGCGACCCGAGCGTGGTAGAAGCCACGAATCAGTGAGGGTCAAAAGACATGGCCGATATCGCCCTATCGCAAGGCGTCCGCCAAAATCTGTTGTCGATGCAGAAGACGGTGGACTTGATGGGCCGCACCCAGAACCGTCTTGCCACCGGCAAGAAGGTCAATTCAGCGCTCGACAACCCGACCAGCTTCTTCGTGTCGGCCGGTCTCGAGAACCGGGCCAACGACCTCTCGCGCATCCTCGACAGCATGGGCCTGGCGATCAAGACGCTCGAACAGGCCGACAACGGCATCAAGAGCATCAAGCGGCTCATCGAGACGGCCCAGGGCGTCGCCCGCCAGGCGCTGCAATCGGCCTCCGCCAACCCCAAAATCACCAGCACACGCACAGATCTGACGGGCGGGCTGGACCTCGACGCGGCTCCGCTGAGCTTCATTGCCGCCAACGTTGTATCGGTGACGTTCGACGGCGGCGCCCCGGTCAATGTTTTTACCCCCGACGGCACGGACACGCTTGACGACCTCATCGCCGGGATTAACAGCAACGCGACCCTCAATCCAAACCCGCTTGCGCCGCGAGTCCAGGCCCGCATTGACAGCGGCCGCCTCATCGTCGAATCGCTCACGGGCCAGTCGATCAGCCTTGCCGTGGGGGATGCCACCGGTCCAGCGAAGCTCGATGCGCTGGTCGGTGCGAACACGACTCTGACGCTGCCCGCTTCGTACAACGCGACCCGCACCTCGCTCGGAAAGCAGTTCGAGAGCCTCAAGGAGCAGATCGACCAGCAGATCAAGGATACCGGCTACAACGGCGTCAACCTGCTCAACGGTGACATTCTCAAGGTGCTCTTCAACGAGACCAACACCACCTTCACCAACATCCAGGGCGTGGTCTTCAACTCCCTCGGCCTCGGCCTCGCCCCCACGAACGGCATCACCTCCGCGGACACGCCATACGCGTGGCAGTCGGACAGCGAGATCGGCGCTGCGCTCGCGAAGCTCGACACGGCCCTGAACAAGGTCCGCACCCAGGCCTCGAACTTCGGCTCGCACCTCGTCGTGCTGCAGACCCGCCAGGACTTCACCAAGACCTCGATCCTCACCCTCAACGCCGGCTCCGACCTCCTCGTCCTCGCCGACACCAACGAGGAAGGCGCCAACCTCCTCGCCCTGCAGACTCGCCAGCAGCTCTCCGTCCAGGCCCTCTCCCTGGCCTCCCAGACCGACCAGGCCGTCCTCCGCCTGTTCGGCTAACCCGAGACTAACCCGTCCAAGGAGTGGACCCATGGCTCTCAAAGTCGAGCTGAAACCCAACGAGCGGATCATCATCGGCAATGCCGTCATCCGCAACGGCGAGCAGCGCACGCGCTTCTTTATCGAGGGCGAGGCCCCGATCCTGCGCGAAAAGGACATCCTGACGCCAAGGACGGCGGATTCGCCGGCCAAGCGCATCTACCTCGCCGTGCAGCTCATGTACCTCACCGGCGATCTTTCGAATCACAACGACGCATACTTCCCTTTGGTCAAGGACTTCATGGAAGCCGCGCCCAGCGCCGTACCGCTCATCGCCGAAGTGAATAACCGCATCTTAAGCGGTGACCTCTACAAAGCTCTGCGAAGCGCGAAGAAGCTCGTCGCTTATGAACAGGAACTGATGGGCCATGCATTACGCGGCAAACGCGTACTCGAAAGTCGCACAGACGACCCAGTCGCCGCGGGAGCTTGAAGCCACCATTCTCATGAAGGCGGCGACCCGGCTCCAGTCGATCAAGGACGACTGGGAAAGCCGGAAGAAGGACCTCGACGAGGCTCTGACCTACAATCGAAAGCTCTGGACCATCCTGGTAAGCGCGGTCACGCGGCCCGAGAATCCGCTGCCGAAGCCGATCAAGGAGAACGTGGCCAATCTCGGCCTGTTCATCTTCAATCACACGCTGAACGTCATGGCGGCGCCGGACCCGGCGCGCCTCACGGTCCTCGTCACCATCAACCGCGAACTCGCCGCCGGCCTGCGCGGCATGGGCTCCGATCAGAGCGCATTTATCTCCCCCAGATGGACGCGCTAGAGCTAGCGCTGGTGCTCGGCCAGCCGGCCCTGCAGAGCCGCGCTCACCTGGCGCGAGAGTCGCGAACGTTGGTGCGCAGCAAGCCGGCGAGCTTCTCCGGGCGGCTCTCGCCGGCGGCAGGCGTCCTAGAGGCCCGGCCGCTTTCGCCCTTGATCTCAGAGAGCACCGAGCCCAGCTTGACGTTATCCCCCTTCAGTACCTTGTCGATGCGCTCTACGTTATCCTCCCTCTCGCTCTTGAGCTCCCGGCGCGTGCGGGTGAGGTCGCGCAGAGCCTGCACCGTAGTGACAGCACGAAGCTTTTCCTTATCAGCTCTTGCGCTAGCAAGTCTTCTAGCCAGACTTCGTCGTTCACTTCGTTTTTGCGCCCCTATACGTTCTTCACATGCCTCTCATTATCCAGCACCAGCTCTAATTCTCTACCCTCACCACCCATACCTTCTTCCAGTACACTCCTCTCCTTCCATGCGTGATACCCATCCGCCGGTGGCGGTTTGGAGGCGTCCCCGTCCAAGGGTGGCTGTTGCATCGATCCGGAACATCGTGCGAGCGATGTCGCCGGAAGGAGCATGGCTCCAGTTCCGGCGAGCTTCGGTCGTGTTATCGCCAGCATCCTCGCACGAGTGTGCCCCTGACTCGTGATCCTCATGAGAAACTCCGCTGGATTGACTGGTGGCTTACTCGGACGAGCGGAGCGCCCGCCCCCAAAAGCGTCATCCTCGGGCGAGCGAAAGCGAGACCCGAGGATCGGGTGCAGGATCAGCGCAGGAACCAAGGATCGGATCGAAATTCGAGCACCTTTCGCGGCCTGAGATCCTCGGGTCGCGCTCCGCGCGCCCAAGGATGACGCCCTATGAGCAGACGCGCTCGAGGATGACGCCATACCCAGCCTCGTCGTCCTAATGAGAAACTACGGCGGTTAAGGCCGGGTCCGTTTCATTCCCTGCGGGTCGGCGCAGCCGGTGGACCACTTGCACGAAGTGCGGCGGAGATCTTGAGGATCGGGTGGCGGTTCGCGCGCCCTTTTCGTCAGGCGATCACGGGCCTCGCTGCACTCGCCCCAATCGACTACAAGTAGTTCACCAGGCTCAGCCGCGACAGGATCGACGTGGTCTCGTAGCTCGCCTGGAGGCGGTTCTGCAGGTCGAGAATGCCCGCCGCCGCCTCCTCCTTGCTCACCCCTTCGATCCCGTCGAGCGAGTCGAGGAGCATGCTTTCCATCGAGTGGTGCCGGTCCTTCGCGGCCTTCATGGTGGCCGCGGCATTGGCGAGTTCCGTCGCGATTTCGCTCACCTTCGGATTGCCGGGCTTGTCCGACAGCTTGTCGAAGACCTTGTCCGACAGGGTCGCGTAGCGCGCCGCATCCGCCTTCGAGTTCGTGAAGGTCTCCGCCGCGAGCACGCCGAGCTGGGCCAGGATGTTCCGGATCGCCGGTTCGCTCGCCCTTGCGCCGGCCGCGACCACCTGGGCCTGGTCGATCCGCACCGGCGCCGTGTTGCGCGCCGTGACCGCAGGGTCGTCGTCGCCGTTGTACCAGATGAGCGTGTTGGCCGCCGTGCCCGGCACCGTCGTGGTGGCGGTTGCGAAGGGCGGGACGAGGCGCTGGGGCGGAGCCGACGGCGTCGCGGCGAAGAATTCCTCGGCCGTCTTCATGGCGGCGCGCGGCTGCAGCACCGCGATCGCCTTCTCCTTCATGGCCTGGGTGAGGGCCGCCTGGAGGTTCGTCGCGGTGGCGTTGGCATCCGCGCCGATCTGGAACGTGGTCGTGAGCGCTCCCGGCTGCGGAGGCTGCATGGTCGCCGTGAGCGTCACGGTGGTGGACGCGCCGTCGGCGTCCGTCAGCCTCAGGGTGATCGAATCGCCCTCGGCGGGGAGCGCGCCCACGGCGATGTCGAAGCGCGGGGGCGGGCCGGCGTTCGGCGCGGCGGTGATCGCGGTTCCGGTCACCGTGGCGCCCGCCAGGTCCAGCCTGAAGCCGTAGGGCTGCGCCGCCGTATCCTGCTCGATGCGGACCGCGCCGGCCGCCGGGCTCGTCACCTGGACACGTCCGAGGCCCGTCCCCGGCGCGCCGCCGAGTTCCGCGAGCGTGCGCTCCTGGATCATCGTCTTCAGCCCGGCGCGCGCGCCGTCGCCGTTCATGATGCGGTCGTAGCTCTCGACCGGGAGCTTGTCGACGGAGCGGCCGGCGAAGAGAGTGCGCCCGGCGATGTCGGTGTTGAGAAGATCGATGATCTCCTTGAAGCGCTGTTCCGCGTTCTTCTGGACGAAGGTGGTGCCGTCGCTGAGGAGATCGAACTTCGACAGCGTCACGTCCGCCTTCGTATCCTGGCTGAGCTTGTTCAGACGCTCCAGGTGCTGCGTCATCACCTTGATGCGCAGGTCCGACTGCTCGATGTTGGACTGGTATCCTTCCATCGCGGCGAGCTTGGCGCGGATGTCGAGGCTCGTGCGGCGCTCGAACCCGAGGCCGCCATACGAATCGGCCCTCTGCCCCGTCTGGAGCTGACGCTGCAGCGTGGTCATGTCCCGCCGCAGCGACACGAAGTAGTCCGTGGCCGAGCGCGTGAGCGATCCGGGTCTGAACGGCGAAAGGGCCATGGTCGTTCGCTCCTTAGATCCGCATCAAGAGGTCCATCATGTCGCGCACGGCGGTCATGACGCGGGCATTGGCCCCGTAGGCGGTCTGGAGCTGGACGAGCTGCGCCATCTCCTGATCCATGTTGACGCCGCTCTCCTCCGCGAAACGGCTCTCGATGGCCGCGAGCGCGACGCTCTGGCCTTCGTCGAGGCGTTCCGCGTGCTCGGCATTGGCGCCCTGGGCCTCCACCGTCCGGCGGGCGAAGCCGGTCACCGTCGAGGAGAAAGCCCCGGTGCCGCTCAGGCCCGCCTTCGGCGTAAAGGTCACCAGCGTCTTGGTCAGGCTGTCGAGCAGGTATTGCGGCCGCGCGGTGTCGCCCTGGGGAACTCCCGCCGCGTAGACGACGAGACGCTGGGGATCGGCGGCGAGCGCCGGGTTCACGGCGAGGCGCTGGGCGAGGCCGGTCAAGTGCGAGCCGCCGTCGAACGAGCCGGTATAGGGCTGGTTGCCGTCGCCGTTGTCGACGAAGAGCGGCAGTTGGACCCGTCCGCTGGCGAGCGTGGTTTCGGTCTTGACCGCCGAGAGGCCGGTGACGTCCGACGTGTTGGGCGCGCCGTCGTCGACGAGTTGCAGCGTCGAGCCTGCGGGGTTCGTCGCCGTGACGGCGATGCCGGCTCCGGTGAGCGCCGCCTGGATGGACGCCGCGGCCGCCGCGTAGCCGCCGGCGATGTTGACCTGCACGACGGTCGCGGTCGGGTCGCCCAGGTCGGCGCCGGTGATCCCCGCGGGTGCGCCGCCGTTGGTGGCGAGGAAGATGATGCGTCCCGTCGCGGCGCCCTGGCGGTAATCGAGGGTCAGCGTGTTGCCGGGCTTCCAGCCCGTCATGTCGAGGTTGAAGCCGTCGGGCGGGCCCGCGACCGCCGTCCCGTCCACCTTGTAGTCGGACAGCGCGCGCGAGAGGCCTGCCGCGAGTTCGTCGAGCTGGCGCTGGGCCTGGACGAGGGTCTTGTCGCGCATCTCGATCAATGCGGCGATCTCGCCGGAGCGGATCATGCCGTTCGCGATGACGTCCGTGCCGGCGCCGCTCCCGTTGACCGCCGTGATGGTGCCGACGGTGCGCAGCGCCGGATCCGTGGAGTAGACGGACTGGGGCGCCAGGTTCGTCCGCCCGTCGAAGGTGAGCTTCACCGGCTGCGAGCCGTTGAACAGCGAAAGACCTGCCGTCGTCGACAGCGAGACGCTCCCGTCCGCCGCATAGGCCGCCTGCACGTCCATGAGCTGCGACAGCTCGTTGATCAGCCGGTCGCGTTCGTCGAGGAGGCCGGGATCGTTGAGGGACGGGTTCGACAGGATGCGCTGGTTCGCGCCGGCGATGCCGGTCAGGAGCTCGTTCGCCCTCTCGACGGCGAGCCCGATCCGGCCTTCGGACTCGGTCCGCATGGCCTGAACGCTGTCGGACACCCGCGAGAGCTGGCTCGCCAGGACGCCGGCCTTGTCGAGGACGGAGAGGCGCGCGGCGGACGATCCGGAATCGTTGAGGAGAGCCTGGAGCGACCCGGTGAAGTCGTTGACCATCGAGTCGAGCGCGCCCGCCTCGCCCGGCGTGCCGAAAAGCCTGTCGAGCTGCCGTGCGTAGGCCGCCATGGAGGAGGTGTAGGAGGCTCCGGCCAGTTCGAGCCGAAGCTGGCGCTGGGTGAGCACGTTGAGGACGCGCTGGATCTCGCCCTCGCGCACGCCGGTGGTCTGGTCGCCCGCCAGTTTCTGGATGGGCGACATGGTCCGCCGGGTGTAGCCCGTCGAGTTCGCGTTCGCGACGTTCTGGGCGGTGATGTTCATGGCCGACTGCGTCGTCCGGAGACCGGACACCGCAGCGTTCAGGGCCATCATCAATCCCATGGCGCGCTCCCCTCAGAACCCTTCCGTTCAGCGGATCATGTTCACGATTTCGGACATCATCTGCTGCGAGGTGGAGACCACCCGCGTATTGGCCGAGTAGGCCTGCTGCGTCACGATCATCTTGGAGAACTCCTCCGCGATGTCGGTGTTCGAACCTTCCACGTGGCCGCCGATGAGGGATGCGCCGTTGAGGCCGAGGACCGGCAGGCCGGATTCCAGCGTCTGCTCGTAGACGCCCTTGTCGAGGCGCTTCAGGGCATTGTCGGCGTTGAACTGCGCGATGGTGATCTGGGCGACCGGCAGCACGCGGCCGTTCGTGTAGCTGCCCACCACGCGCCCGTCGGCCTCGACGGCCACGCTGTCGAGGACTCCGGACGAGTATCCGTCCTGCGAGATCGTATCGCCGCGCACGAGACCGTTCTGGGCATTGTACTGGGTGAGCCCGCCCACTCCGAAATCCATGGTCAGGGCGCCGCCGAGCGGAGCGCCGTTGACCATGAGGGCCGGGATGTTGACGGTTGCCGGAACGGGAGCCGTCAGGATGCCGCTGGCGTTGAACTCGAAGGCCCCGCCGATGTTGCGCCATGTCGGGGTTGCGGGAGCCGCGGGGTTGCTGTTCTCCAGATAGAAGAGGTTCCAGACGTCCGGCGTGGGCGGGCCCGCCAACGGGTCGCCCGTCCGGACCTTGGCCCAGCGCATCTCGACGTTGATCGGCTGGCCGGACGCGTCGTAGACGGTCACCGAGCCGCCGGAGACGCTCTCCGAGAGGAACCGGTTCGTGTCGTCGTTGCGCACGAAACCCGTCGTTACGACCGGCGGCAGCGCATTGGGGTCGTGCCGGGGTTCGTAGCCGCCGACGCCCGAGGGACCGAAGAGGGGGTTGCCGCTCGTCGTCGCGGGGACCTTCGGCAGGTTCGCCTTGTAGACGATCTGGGTGGTCTGCTTCGCCGGGACGGGCGCGTTGGAGATCTGGATCATGCCGGTTCCCGTCGGATCGCCGGTCACCGGGTTGATCGACGATCCGCGCAGGTAGAAGCCGGCGCCGTTGTGGAGATACCCGTCCTTGTCGATCTTGAAATCGCCGCGGCGGGTGTAGTAGTCGATATTGCCGAAGACGGGCTGGTTGCCGGCATAGCCGACCCGCTCCTGCACCATGAAGAAGCCTTCGCCGCTGATCGCCACGTTGGTCGAGACGCTGGTGGAGAGCGGATCGCCCTTGATGGTGTTCGTCAGCTTCGAGAAGGCGTTCACCGAGCCCGCCACCTCGCTGCGGTAGGGCAATTCGGGCACCATGTCGACGAACGAGGTGTCGACGCGCTTGAAGCCCGGCGTCTGCGAGTTCGAAATATTGCCGGAAATGTTCTGCATGGCATAGGACTGCGCGCGCAGCCCCGAAACCGCGGTCGTCAACGCTCCGAAAAGACCCATAACTCGACCTCCCCACCCCGCCGCGAACGCCGGCGGTCACAATCAGCGGGAGGACACCCGCAAGCCGCATGCCAGCGGGGAAAGCTTGAGAAACCTTGGGTTCGGTTGCGTCGGATTTGAATGAACCGGGCTGATTCGGCCGCACGGTGGGAAGAATTTGCCGAGCGGCCGCAACGTCACTGCCGGCCGGAAAACCAGGGCAGCGGGCGAAACCGGGCGCGCTACTGGATCTCCGCCCGGCTCAGCAACTCGCCCGCCACGTCGGCGATCTTCGGCACGTCCTCGCGAATGAAGGGCAGCGGCCGGCAGACGGCGAGAGCCGCAAGGCCGAAGCGGGCCGTCATGAGGCCGTTCAGCACGCCCTCTCCGAGCTTCGCGGAGATGCGCGCGGCGAGGCCCAGGCCCAGCACCTGCTGCATGAGGCTGTCGCCGACCGCGACGCCGCCCGTGACGGCGAGGTGGTTGAAGGCGGCCCGCGCCAGGCGCAGGAAGCCGAAGAAGCCCGGACGGCCGCCGTAGATCTTCGCAATGGTCCGCAAGAGCCGGACGGCCGCGAAGGTCACGAAGGCCACGTCCACGATGGCGCGGGGGCTCACGGCGGTCACGAGGGAGACCTGCTTCGCCGTGCCGGCGATCGCGCGCTTCGCCTGCGCGTCGAGCGGCGCCAGCAATTCCCGCTCGGCGATGGCGAGCCGGTCGTCGGCGTCGATGATCTCCTCGGCGAGCGCCTTGAGGCGCGCTCGCGCCTCCCTCGTGGCGGCGCGCCCGCCATAGAGCGCCGAGAGCTCAGCCACGACGCGCTTCGCCGCCCGATGATCCTTGACGGCGAGCGCATCCGAGGCCGCCTCGCGCAGGCGCTCGATCTTCTCTTCGCGCCAGATCCCGGCCAGTTCCCGTCCGACGACGGCGAGGAACGCGACGAGCGCAACGGCCGTCAGCGCCATCGCCACGTATCCGAGCCACGGCGCGACGCCATAGAGATCGACGATCAGCGTCTCGACCCCGAGGCCGATCGCCATCAGCATGAGGCCGCCGAGCGCCGAGAGCAGGATGCCGACCCACGGAGCGCGCCGGCGCGCCGGCACGGGAACGAGCGTGCCGTCCGCCGCCTCGATGGCGTCGAGGGGTTCTTCGATCACGACGATGTCGCCGCTCTTCACGCCGGCGTCGTCGAGCCGGTAGGCGCGGGGCTTTCGGGTCATGCGAGGCGGTCCCCGATCAAGAATTCCAGCGCCCGGTCGAGGCGGATCTGAGGCAGCTTGGACGGCCGCCCCGTGGGCCCGAGCGTCACCCGCGGCGGCCTGAATCGCGGGAAGCGCAGCGAACCGGGCGCCACCGCGCCCTTGAACACCGCCTCCGCACTCTCCGGCAGCTCGCCCGGGAAGATCGCGGCTTCCGCCTCGCCGTCGAAACGCTCGTCGCCGACGACCTCCCCGGCTTCGGGCGTCCCGGCCACCGCCTTCAAGGTCTCCCTCCCCTCGCGCACCGTCGTCTCGCGGGTGGCGCGCACGGACGCGAGGGCGACGGTCCCCACCTTGGCGCCCGCGGCCTCGGTGCGGCGCACGGAGCGGTCGACGAGGATCCGCAGGAGATGGTCGAGCCTGTCGTGATCCGTGTGATGGATGTGGTCGGCCTTCGTCGCCGCGAACAGCACGCGGTCCGCGCGGGGCGAGAGCAGGCGGGTGAGGATCGTGTTGCGGCCGGTCCGAAAGGCGATCAGCACCCGGTCGAGGGCTTCCTCGAGTTCCGCCAGGGCGGTCGGCCCCGCATCGACGGCGGCGAGCACGTCCACCAGCACGATCTGCCGGTCGATGCGCTGGAAATGGTCGCGGAAGAACGGCCGTACGACATGAGTCTTGTAGGCCTCGAACCGCCTCTGCATCAGCGCCGCGAACGTGTCGGGCTCGATCGCCTGCCCGGGCGTGAGATCGAGCGGCGCGAAGGTGAGCGCCGGCGAGCCTTCGAGATCGCCCGGCATGAGGAACCGCCCCGGCGGGGTCGTGGCGACGGCCTCGGGCCCGGCGCGAAGGGCCGCGAGATACTCCTTGAAGGAGCGGCTCGCCTCCTGGGCCTTCACCTCGTCGGCCGCGCCGCCCGGATCGAGCTGCCTGAGGCTCGCGTGCCAGGGCACCGCCATGGCGGCGCGGTCGGGGCGTCGGCTCGATTCCACGGTCCGGCGCGACCACTCGGCAAAGCTGGTGTCGAGCAGCGCCAGATCGAGCAGCCATTCGCCCGGGTAATCGACGATGTCGAGGGCGAGCGTCGCGGGGCCGGGGCGCCAGCCCTTCTGCCGCTCGAACTCCACGTCCACGCGCAGCTCGCTGATGCGGTTCGTCGATTGCGGCCAGCGGCGCTCTTCGATCAGCGCCGCCACGTGCTCCTCGTAGGGAAAGCGCGGGATGGCGTCGTCCGGCTGGTGAGCCAGCGCGGCCCGCCGGATGCGGCCCTCCGCGGAAGCCCGGAAGGCCGGCAGGACCGTGCCTTCGGTGAGGTGATGCACGACGGCCGTCGTGAACACGGTCTTGCCCGAGCGCGCCAGCCCGGTCACGCCGATCCGGATCGAAGGCTGGACGAGCTGGCCCGAGGCCTCCCAGAGCGCCTGCGCCGCCGACCCGGCGCGGGAGGCGAAATCGGTGATCACGGACACGAACGCTCGATCCTTTCTCGGGCGTGCGTATGGTGGGGCAGCGGTCCGGCCGAGGCAAGGCTCGGCCGAGCAACCGCCATCAGGCGTTATGGGCTCCGCGCCTCACCGCAGGCGCAAACCGGAGCGAGGATCGGTGTCGGAAGCCTCCGAACGATCACCCGCGCCCGTGAGGCGACCGGCTCTCGCCCGTTGCCGTTCCACCGCTTCCTCGACGAGAAGCACGCCGGCCCTGAGCGTGCCGAGTTCGAAAGCCGACATGGCGAGCATCACCGGCTTGAGGTTCGCGGTCGGCGTCCCGTCCGCGGTGAAGAGTTCGAGGTCGTCGTCAAGTCCTCGATCGAGCCCCTCGACGATGCGGCCCGCATAGTTGCGCAGACGCTGCTCGTCGGGTGCGCAGGACAGGCGCGGCGCCGGCGGAGGCAGAGGAGGCGCCGGCGAGCCGGGCGACGGCGGAGCGCTTGCAACCACCAGGGAGCGCGGCGGAGGCAGAGGAGGCGTGAGGGAGGTGGGCGGAGGCTTTGCGCTCGCGACCGACCTGGAGCGCGGCGCCGGGGGAGGCAGAGGCGGCTTCGCGGCGGGGTTCGACGCCGAAGCGCTCGCAACCGGTGCAGCGCGCGGCAGCCTGGCAGGAGGCCGAGGCCGGTCGATCCGGTAGGGCAACGTGCTCGACAGGGTCAGCGGCTTTTCGCCCGTGCCGACCGCTATGTCGGGCATGCGGACCATGGGCAGCGGACGGAGAACGACGGCGGAGATCCGGGGCGTCGGAGCCGCCTTCGCAGCCCCCGGCCGGAGCACCGCCGACACGCGGACTCGGCGGCGCGACGCGAGATAGCGCGCACGCACCGTGCCGCCGATCCCGCGGACGGCGAGGACGGCCGCGGTGCCCGCCGAATCGACCAGGCGGCATTCGGCGGGCGCCCAGCGCCGCACGATGTCGAGCGCCGACTTGCGTCCGAACTCCAGATAATAGCGGCGCAGCAATGTCGCCGCCGCGTCCGCCCCCCGTTCGGCGGACACGAAGCCGACATGGCCCTCGTCGTCGGTGCCGATCTCGCCGCTCCAGCCGGCGCTCTTGATGCACCAGTAATTATTGAGCTTCACGCAGCGGGTCACGACGGGCCGGTCGGCCTCGACGAGCGCCGCGAGCGCCGCCACCGGCCCGGGCTCGAGCCGGGTCGCGGCCTCCCATTGCCAGTTGCTCACCGACCTCTCGGCGGCCTGGTAGCGGCCCTCGCCCTCGGTGCGCGCGGGCCGGAATCCGGAGGGGAGGAACTCGGCGAAGGGCGCTGCTTCCGGCAGCACGCGGCCCGCCTCCCCGACGGCAATGCCGCCGAGCGACAGACCCAAGAGAATGAGCGTGTGCGGCAGCACGGCCCCGGCGTCCGTCTGAAAGAGCTGATGAAAACTGCACCTTCAGCCAAACGTAGCCGAAGGCGAAAGGTTCAGTCTCCGGACGACACCGCCAACGGGCCGGATGGCCTTACCGCCCGAGGACCCAGTTCCCGAGATTGTCGAGGGCGTCGAGGGTGCGGTTCGTGAGACGGCGCGGGCCCGCGAACAGACCGTCCTCCTCGTACCGCGCGACGGGAGGCGGGGCACTCCGGGGCAGCCCGCGCCGGACGCCGTATTCCTCCGCGGGCGCATCGAGATAGGGATCGCGACGGGCTTCGACGGACGGCACCGTGCCCGGGGGAACCAGGCGCTCGTCGCGGAACCGCTCTTCGCGCCGGGCTTCGACCGGCCGGCGCTCGCTCGACACCAGAATGTCTTCGGCGCGGTTGAGGGCGACGAGGCGCGACTGCTGCGCCGGCACGCGGTAGCCGAGGCTCTGAGCGAGGCCCGGCAGGTCGCGCACGGAGGCCTGGCCCGCCTCGAGGCCATGGCAGACGGCGAAATAGACCGCGTGGAAATTTGCATTCCTGCGGACCGCCTCCCGGCTCTCGCTGCCGAACGGCGCGAGGAAGTAGGCCATGGTCCGCCCGTCCTGGTTCGCCATGATGGCGGGCTTGGTGGGCGAGCAGAAGACGTATCCGCTTTCCTCGCCGAGGTCCTTTCGCCCATCTCGGCTCGCGCTGAACGTCCTGAGCCGCGTCCGCATGAGGGTTCCTTCCTCCGTCGAGGCGATCCGGTCCGCTCCGACGATGGCGAACTCGTCGCAGCCCTCCGGCTGGCAGAGGCCGCGGACGACCTCCGGCCGGCTATAGGACTGGGCCAGGGCCGGAGCCGACAGGGCCAGGAGGAGCGCCGCGGCGGCTCCGGCGGGCAGGCGGGACATGGAACGTCGGATGGAACGAGGCATAGGCGACCTTGTGCATTGGCTTTTCACCTTGACCCGCATGGAGAGCGGGCAGGTCTGGCAAAATGATGTCACGGCCGGGCCCATGTGCCTATCTGCCGCTACGGAAGACGCTCAATCGTCCTCGCCGGCGCCGAGGCTCTTCGGAGTCACGAACCGGTCGAGCCGCCCTTCCCCAGGGCCAGCCTTGGCCCAATCGTCGGCCGCGAAGTCGATGACGGCGAGACCGGCGGTCGGGTATTTCTGCGCCATCCGCGCGAAGGCGTAGCGGTCGCCGTGGCCGACGAGGCGCTTCGCCAAGTCGGCGAATCCCGGATTGTGGCCGACCATCAGGAGCGTGCGGATTGCAGGCTCGACCTCGCGCACGACCGCCAGCAACCGCTCCGGCGGCGCCTCGTAGATTCTCGGGTCGAACCGGGTCTCCACCTCGCCGAGGGCAGGACTCACGAGGTCCCAGGTCTCCCGCGCGCGGCGCGCCGGCGAGACGAGGGCGAGATCGGGGAGAAGCTGCTCGTCCCGGAGATAGGCTCCCATCCGCGGCGCCGCGTCCCGCCCCCGCGGGGCGAGCGGCCGGTCGATGTCGAGCAGGCCCTTCGGCCAGTCGGACTTGGCGTGGCGGAGGAGGAGAAGGCGGCGCATGGTCAACCTACGCGGTGCTGGGCGTTCACCGCCCTTCCCTTCTCTGCATGAAGGCCAGCTTCTCGAAAAGGCTCACGTCCTGCTCGTTCTTGAGAAGGGCCCCGTGAAGCGGCGGAATGAGCTTGCGCGGGTCGCGCTCGCGCAAATGCTCGGGGCCGATATCCTCGGAGAGCAGCAGCTTGAGCCAGTCGAGCAGTTCGGACGTCGACGGCTTCTTCCTGAGCCCCGGCACCTCCCGGATCTCGAAGAAAAGGCGCAGCGCCTCCTCGATGAGCCGCCGCTTGATGCCAGGGTAGTGCACCTCGACGATGCGGGCCATGGTGTCGACGTCCGGGAACTTGATGTAGTGGAAGAAGCAGCGGCGCAGGAAGGCGTCGGGCAGCTCCTTCTCGTTGTTCGAGGTGATGACCACGATGGGCCTTTGGCGGGCCTTTATGGTTTCGCCGGTCTCATAGACGTGGAACTCCATGCGGTCGAGTTCGAGCAGAAGGTCGTTCGGGAACTCGATATCGGCCTTGTCGATCTCGTCGATCAGGAGCACCGGGCGCAGGTCCGACCCGAAGGCCTCCCAGAGCTTGCCGCGCTTGATGTAGTGGCGGATGTCCGACACGCGCGCATCGCCGAGCTGCGAGTCGCGCAGGCGCGAGACCGCGTCGTACTCGTAGAGCCCCTGCTGCGCCTTGGTGGTCGACTTGATGTGCCAGGTGAGGAGCGGCGCCTTCACGGCCTTCGCGATCTCCTCGGCGAGGACCGTCTTGCCGGTGCCGGGCTCGCCCTTCACGAGGAGCGGCCGCTCCAGCACGATCGCCGCGTTGACGGCGACCGTCAGGTCCTCGGTGGCCACATACGACTCGGTACCGGTGAAACGCGCCATTCTGTCTATTCCCTCTGTGCGCGGCGAACCTATGACCCCATGTGCCTTTCGGCAACCGCCGGCTTGGGCTATGCCCTTGCGCAGATGTCAAGGAGCCGGACCGATGGCCGACGACCGTTATCACAAGGACCGTTTGGGCAACCGCAAGCTGAGACCCGAGACGCTGATGCTCGGCTACGGCTACGACCCGGCCCTCTCGGAAGGCGCCGTGAAGCCCCCGGTCTTCCTCACATCCACCTTCGTCTTCACGAGCGCCGAGCACGGGAAGGAATTCTTCGATTACGTGGCGGGCCGGCGGGAACCGCCGCAGGGCACGCCGGCAGGTCTCGTCTATTCGCGCTTCAACCACCCGAACGCCGAGATCGTCGAGGACCGCCTCGCCATCTTCGAGGACGCCGAATCGGCGCTCCTCTTCTCGTCCGGCATGTCGGCCATCGCCACCACCATCCTCGCCTTCGCGCGCCCGGGCGACGTGATCCTGCATTCCCAGCCCCTCTACGGCGGCACCGAAACCCTGGTGGCCAAGACCCTCGTGAACATGGGCATGCACGCGGTCGGCTTCGGCGACGGCGTCGACGAGGCCTCGGTTCGCGCGGCCGCCGAGGAGGCGGTGGGCAAGGGCCGGGTTTCCGTCGTGATGATCGAGAGCCCGTCGAACCCCCTCAACACGCTGGTGGACGTCGCGCTCGTGCGGCGGGTCGCGGAGGAGATCGGACGGCGGCAGGGCCTTCGTCCGGTGATCGTCTGCGACAATACCCTGCTCGGTCCGCTCTATGCCAAGCCGATCCGGCACGGCGCCGATATTTCGATCTACTCGCTCACGAAATACGTGGGCGGCCATTCCGACCTCATCGCGGGCGCCGCGCTCGGCAGCAAGGAGCATGTGAAGACGATCCGCCTGCTGCGTTCCGCCATCGGCACGCAGCTCGACCCGCATTCCTGCTGGATGATCGGCCGCTCCCTCGAGACCCTGGCCTTGCGCATGAGCGCGGCGAACCGCAACGCCGAGATCGTCGCCCAGTTCCTGTCGGAGCACCCACGGGTCGCGAAGGTCCACCACCTCGCCTACCTGCCGGAGGGGTCGGCGGCGCGTCGGGTCTACGAGACGCAATGCGAGGCGCCCGGCTCCACCTTCTCGTTCGACGTGAAGGGCGGGGAGGCGGAGGCCTTCAAGGTGCTGAACGCGCTCCAGGTCTTCAAGCTGGCGGTGAGCCTGGGCGGCACCGAGTCCCTCACCTGCCATCCGGCCTCCACCACCCATTCCGGCGTGCCCAAGGAAACTCGCGACCGCCTCGGCGTGAGCGACGCCACGATCCGGGTGTCGATCGGCATCGAGCACCCGGACGACCTCGTGGCGGATCTCGGCCAGGCCCTGGCCACGCTGGGGTGACGGGAAGGCGCCGTTTCGGTCAGGCCCCGCCGACACCGTCGTCCCCATATCCCGCCCGTCGTCCCCGGACGGAGCGCACCCTCTCGTCCTCCTCGGACGAGCGGAGCGAGATCTTGAGGATCGGGTGCTGCTGAGGGCGCCCTTCTCGGCTTGGGGTTGCGTTTTCGCGAATCGGAGCCGAACGTTGAGCCGGAACGAAGGAACGGCATGGCCTCACCGATCGCGCCCGACACCTACAAGGAAACGATCCTCTTCCTGGCGACCGCGGGCGTGGTCGTGCCGATCTTTCTCCGGCTGAATCTGAGCCCCGTGCTCGGCTTCCTCGGCGCCGGCGCTCTGCTCGGGCCTTTCGGTCTCGGGCGGCTGGTCCCGGACTACCCATGGCTCTCTGCCTTCACCATCGCCAACAGGGAGGAGACCTCGCACCTCGCCGAGTTCGGGGTGGTGTTCCTGCTCTTCACCATCGGCATGGAGCTCTCCTGGGAGCGCCTGCGCACCCTGCGCCGTCTCGTCTTCGGCCTCGGAAGCCTGCAGGTGCTGAGCTGCTCCGTCGTGCTCGCCGGCTTCGCCTATCTCGCCACGCGGGAGCTCACCTCCGCGGCCTTGATAGGGCTTGCGCTCGCCCTGTCCTCCACGGCGATCGTGATTCCCGTCCTGGCGGCCAAGCGGCGGCTCACGACACCCGCCGGACGCGCCAGCTTTTCGGTGCTGCTGTTCCAGGATCTCGCCGTCGCACCAATCCTGTTCTCGATTACGGTGCTCGGGTCTGGCGACCAGGAGAGCATGATCCCTTCCTTCCTTGCCGCCATCGCCCAGGCGGCTCTGGCCCTCGTCCTCATCGCCGGGATCGGGCGCCTGCTGCTGCGGCCTCTGTTCCAGCTCGTGGCGGCGACCCGGTCGCCTGAACTGTTCATGGCCACCTGCCTTCTCGTCGTGCTCGGCACCGGGCTCTTCGCCGCGATGAGCGGGCTCTCGATGGCGCTCGGCGCGTTCATCGCCGGGCTGCTCCTCGCCGAAACCGAGTTCCGCCGCGCCATCGAGGCGACAATCGATCCGTTCAAGGGCCTTCTTCTCGGAGTCTTCTTCGTTACCGTCGGCATGAACCTCGACGCGACCCGCCTCGTCGAGGCGCCCGGGCCGATCCTGGTCGTCGCCGCACTCCTCGTTCTGCTCAAGGCGGTCGTCGTCTTCTGGCTCGCCCGCACCTTCCGCCTCGCCTCCCCCACGGCGGCGGAGGCGGCGCTTCTCCTCGGCCCCGGCGGCGAATTCGCCTTCGTCATCCTGGGATCCGCCATCGCGGTGGGCCTCGTGCCGGGCGGGATCGGGCGGGACGCGCTTCTCGTCACCACGCTGACCATGGTGGCGATCCCGATGCTGGCGCGGCTCGGCCAGCGTTGGAGCCGGCGGCTGGCGAGCCGCCGCCCTGTCGATCCCGCATTGAGCCAGCCGCCGCCCGCCGACGAAGCCGCGCGCGTCCTCATTGCGGGTTTCGGGCGGGTCGGCCGGCTCGTCGCCGAGATGCTGGAGCGGCACAAGGTGCCGTATCTCGCCATCGACGCCGATCCGGTCCGTGTCGCTGCCGAACGCAAGGCGGGCAAGCCGGTCTATTACGGTGACAGCTCGCAGCCCGAATTCCTGCGCGCCTGCGGTATCGAGAATTCCCGCGGCCTGGTCGTGACCCTCGACGTGCCGAGCGCCATCGAAGCCGTCGTCTCGGCGGCCCGCGCCGCGCGCCCGGACCTCACCATCGTGGCTCGCGCCCGCGACGCCCGCCACGCCACGGCCCTCTACGATTTGGGCGTGGACGACGCGGTGCCGGAGACCATCGAGGCGTCGCTGCAACTGAGCGAGGCGGTGCTCGTCGACATCGGCGTTCCGATGGGGCTGGTCATCGCGTCGATCCACGAGCGCCGGGAAGAATACCGCGCCATCCTCAAGCGCAGCGGCGCGGGCGAAAGCAAGTCGCAGGAATTCCGGGCCCGGCGGACGAGCGGGAAACGGTCGTGAAGATCCGCAGCCGGGCGCGCGACAATATAGGTCGGCCTCCAGCCTCGCCGCTGGTGTAGTCTTCACCTCAAGGGCTCGCGTCAGTCGAGCCCACACGGTCTCGGGCAGAACCCTTCGGTCCCCACGACACGCTGCCACGCAATCCGGCTCCGGAGGGCCGATCGGTCATGGACACTCGAATCACCGTCCTCGGCGTCCTGAAAAAGGCCCGCGAACGTGTCAGCACCGGACAAAGCGACGGGATCCTCCCGGCGATCAGCGCGCTGCGCGGCGAGGCGAGCGGTCCGACCCGGGACCAGGCCTACTACGCCATCCTGGAGACGGTCGGCCTGTGCCGGGGCCTCGCCTCCATCACGTCGCTCTCCCGCTCCGACGACCAAGAGGCCCTCGTCCAGGTCTTCGACACGACGATCCGGCGGATCGCATCGGCGCTCCATTAGGAGGAAGGGGTTCATCGACTTGGACGAGCGGAGCTCTCCCAGCGCATCGTGCGGACAAGTGGACCGGTTTTCCGCGTTGAACGATGCGCCGCTTGAGACAAAGAGCATCGGGGATCCCAAAAGTGGATTCCCCTTTTGGGTCAGATGCTCTAGGGCCATCATCCTTCGCTCCGCAAAGGCCCGCTTGACGTCCGCCCTCCTTGCGCCGACGTTGCCGCCCATGTTCCTCACCTTCTTCACCGAGCTGCGAGCGGCAAAGATCCCCGTTACCTTGCGGGAATACCTGACGCTCATCGAGGCGCTCGATCAGGATCTCGCCGGCCGGCGGGTGGAGGAATTCTACTATCTCTCGCGCGCGGCGCTGGTGAAGGACGAGCGCCATCTCGACAAGTTCGACCAGGTGTTCGGCCATGTCTTCAAGGGCCTCGAGACCCTCGCCCAGGCGCTCGAAAATGCGGAGATCCCGGAGGAATGGCTGAGGAAGCTCGCGGAGCGCTATCTCACCGACGAGGAGAAGCGCCAGATCGAGGCCATGGGATGGGAGAAGCTCCTCGAGACGCTCAAGGAACGCCTGAAGGAGCAGAAGGGCCGGCATCAGGGCGGCAGCAAATGGATCGGCACCGCCGGCACGTCGCCCTACGGCGCCTACGGCTACAACCCGGAAGGCGTCCGCATCGGCCAGGACGGCAACCGCAATTTCCGCGCGGTGAAGGTTTGGGACCGGCGCGAGTTCAAGGATTTCGCCGACGATGTCGAGCTCGGCGTCCGCAACATGCGGATCGCGCTGCGGCGGCTGCGCCGCTTCGCGCGCGCCGGCGCTCCGGAAGAGCTCGATCTCGACGAGACGATCCACGAGACGGCGCACAAGGGCTATCTCGACGTGAAGCTCCGTCCCGAGCGCCGCAACGCCGTGAAGGTGCTTCTGTTCCTCGATGTGGGCGGCTCGATGGACTGGCATGTCGAGATCGCCGAGGAGCTGTTTTCCGCCGCCCGGCTCGAGTTCAAGCATTTCGAGCACTTCTACTTCCACAACTGCCTCTACGAGCGCGTCTGGAAGGAGAACCGCCGCCGCTTCGATCACGTGAGCCCGACGCTCGACATCATCCGCACCTATCCGTCCGACTATCGCGTCGTGTTCGTGGGCGACGCGTCCATGTCGCCCTACGAAATCGCGATGCCGGGCGGCTCGGTCGAGCACTGGAACGAGGAGTCGGGCCAGGTCTGGATGGAGCGGCTGCTCGGACACTTCCACAAGGCGGTCTGGCTCAATCCCGTGCCGAGAAAGCATTGGGACTACACGCATTCCATCGGCCTCATGCGCCAGATCGTGCAGAACCGCATGTTCCCGCTGACGCTCGAGGGCATCGACCAAGCCATGCGCGAACTGGTGCGGTAGGCTCGAACGCCATGTCCTATGTCTACACGCATGCCCCCCGCCCGGTCGGCGGACCGATCACCTTCACGCTGGATGGCGACAAGCTCACGGTCGATTCAGGGCGGAAGGTACAGGAGGTCCGCCTCGGCGCGGTCGAACTCGTGCGGATGACCTACCAGCCGCGCGGCGTCGGTCGGAAGGCTTTCCAGACCCGCATCCGCATGAGCGACGGCAAGGCTTTCTCCTTCTCGTCGCTGTCGTGGCGCAGCATGATCGAGGCCGAGAACCTCGACCGCGACTACCGCGCCTTCACGCGGACTCTGTTCGACGCCATCCGCCGCGCGAACCCAAAGGCGCGCTTCGTCGGCGGCCGCCCCAAGCTCCTGTGGATGGCGACCGCAATCCTCGGCGCAGCAGCGCTCCTGGCCATGGCGCTCTTCATCTGGCGTGCGCTCCAGACGGGTGCAACCGAGGCCGCGCTCATGGGCGCCCTCTTCCTCGCCGCCGCCGTGTGGCAGCTCGAACCCATGATCCGGCTGAACAGGCCGCAGGAGTTCTCGCCGGACGCTCCGCCGCGGGAATTGCTCCCTTAGAGCATCCGCTCTTGGGATCCATCAGATGCTCCCGGTGTGAAAACAGCGCATCGTTCGGCGCGGAACACCGGGTCCGCTACGAGCGGCCGAAGTCCGCTCAGGGCCGGACCACCAGCACCGAGCATTTCGCGTGCCGCACGATGGCGGCAGCGTTGGAGCCCAACAGATAGGTGGCCATCGTCGGCCGGTGCGAGCCCACGACGATCAGGTCGGCGCCGATGCTGTCGGCTTCGTGCAGCACCTCGTTGTAGACCGAGCCCATCCGGACGGCCGCGGAGATCCGGTCCGCCGGAAGAGGCACTCCCGCGGCAACCTCCGCAAGCTTGGCCTCGTCCTCCTCCTGGCGTTCGGCCTCGAAGGTCGGCGGCACGAATTCCATGTAGGTGAGCGGGAGGAGCGAGCGCACGTAGACGAGGCGGATCGTCCCCTGGGACCGATGAGCGAGCGAGACCGCTCGCTCCAGGGCCGGGCGGGCCGCCTCCACCTCGGCGAGATCGACCGGAACGAGGATCGTCTTGAACATGCGTCATGCCTCCCCTGCTTCGCACCTCACTTGCCCCTGAGGGCGAATGGGGCGAAGAGTCGCCGAACCTGCGGCCAGAATGCCATCGGATCTTTTCCCCTGCCAGGGGCGGGCCTCCGCTCCGGCCTTGAAAGCGCCATGACCGCCTCGTCCCGGAACGCTCTCGCCTCCCCGACCGTCTTTCTGGTCTCGATCACCTTCGTGAACTGGCTCGGCTTCGCGAGCTGGCAGGCTCTCTTCAACAATTTCGCCAAGGATGCCGCAAGCTTTACCGGATGGGAGATCGGCGTCCTGCAATCGGTCCGGGAAGTTCCGGGCTTCCTCGCCTTCACGGCGGCGTTCTGGTTCATGATCATGCGGGAGCAGACGCTCGCTTATGCGAGCATCGTGATTCTCGCGGTCGGCGTGGCGGCCACCGGATACCTGCCCTCCTACCAGGGCATCCTGCTGACCACCTTCATCATGTCGGTGGGCTTCCATTACTTCGAGACGGCGAACCAGGCGCTGTCGCTTCAGCTCCTGCCGAAGTCCGAAGCCCCGAAGGTGCTCGGCAAGGTCGCGAGCGCCGCCGCCGCCGCCCAGCTCGTCGCCTACGGGCTCATCGCCCTGGTGTTCTGGGCCTTCAAGCCCAGCTACCAGGTCCTGTATCTCGGCTTCGGCCTCGGGACGGCGGCGCTCGCCCTCGCCACCTGGCGGCTGTTCCCGCGGTTTCAGGGCGACGTCCCGCAGCGCAAGGGCATCGTGCTCCGCCGCCGCTATTGGCTCTACTACGCCCTGACGTTCCTGAGCGGCGCCCGTCGGCAGCTCTTCATGGCTTTCGGAGGCTGGCTGCTCGTCGAGAAATTCGGCTACGACCTCGCCGCCTTCTCGGCCCTGCTGTTCATCTTCTGCACCATCAACCTGGTGGCCGGCCCCCTGCTCGGACGCCTTATCGCCCGGATCGGCGAGCGCGCCTCGATCATCCTCGAGAACGTGTCGCTCATCGTGGTCTTCACGGGCTATGCCTTGACCACCAGCGGCTGGCTCGCCGGGGCGCTGTTCGTCGCCGACGGCGTGTTCTTCACGCTCACCATCGCCCAGCGCACCTATTTCCAGAAGATTTCCGACGCGGCCGACATCGCGCCGACGGCAAGCGCCGCCTTCACGATCAACCACATCGCGGCCGTGGCGATCCCGGTCCTGTTCGGGCGGATCTGGATCCAGGATCCGAGGCTCGTCTTCGGCATCGGCGCCGGCATCGCGACCGCCTCGCTGGCGCTCGCCTTCCTGGTGCCCCGCCACCCGGAGCCGGGGGCCGAGACGGTGCTGGGCCGGGCCGGGAGAGTCGTCCCCGCCGAGTGAGTCGAACAAAGGGAGGCGTCAGCCCTGGCGCGCGGGGGTGTGGACGACGAGGCCGTCGAGCTCGGGTTTCACCCGGATCTGGCAGGAGAGCCGAGAGTTCGGGCGGACCTCGAAGGCGAAGTCCAGCATGTCCTCCTCCATGGGCTGAGGCTCGCCGGTCGCCTCCCGCCATTCCTCGGCGATGTAGACGTGACAGGTGGCGCAGGCGCAGGCGCCGCCGCACTCCGCCTCGATTCCCGGAATGCCGTTCCTGACGGCATTCTCCATGACGGTCGAACCGACTTCGGCGTCGACGCTCCGTGCGGTGCCCTCCGCGTCGATGTAAGTGATCTTAACCATGCTGATCCCGTGAAGCCGTGGCGCAGGCTGCATAGTCAAAGCGCGAGGGATTGGCGAGGGTAAAAAGTGCTTCCCTTACGGCATCTCCTGCTTCCTAAAGCCCTGGTGACGTGTGGTTAACAACCCGTTAACGACGTTCTGAGGAGTCGGGGGATATCGGGTTCCCATCGCCCACCCTCATCGATAAGGTTGTTTTGGTAAATGGCGGGAATTCCAACCCTGGGGCGGGGAGGCTGCACCTAGAGGCGGGGTGACTGGCCCGAGCGCGCAAAGCGCCCGGCCGCGACCGCTTTTGGCTGCGTCATCGAGGGCGGATCATGGCGACGGAAAAAAAACTGAAGGACCCGACGGAAGCGGCTCTGTCGGCGATCGAGCAAGCTCTGAGCCTGGACGACCCGATCCCCGGCGACCCGCGCGAGCGCAAGGCCGATGTCCACCGCCTCCCCGTCGAGCCGACCCTGCCGGACGTCGAGGACCACGACTTCACGAGCGGTCCGTTTCGAGGACTCGGCGAGATTCTCGTCGAGCCGGCGTCCCACGGCTTCGATGTCGAGGAGCGGCAGCCGTCTCGTTCCGCCTTCGTGGCGCCCGACCGTGCCGCGGTCGCGAACGACGACCGCCAGAGCGTCGGCATGATGCTCCACGCGCTGCAGATCCGGCCCTCGCCCCGCGCCTACGTTTACGCCGGCCTTCTCTCGATCCTGTGGATCGGGGGCCTCGCCGCTCTCGCCTTCTCGCAGGGCGTGTCCTCCGCGGAGGGCCTCTTCTCCGCCTTCACGCCGGTGCAGCTCACGCTCGGCGGTTTCGTCTTCTTCGCTCCCGTCGTCCTGTTCTTCATCGCCGCGATGCTCGCGGTCCGCTCGCAGGAGATGAAGCTCGTCGCCCGCGCGGTGGGCGAGGTGGCGGTGCGTCTTTCCCAGCCGGAGAATTTCTCCACCGACGCCGTGCTTTCCGTCTCCCAGGCGGTCCGCCGGGAGGTCGCCGCCGTCGGCGACGGCGTCGAGCGAGCGCTCGCGCGGGCCGGCGAGCTCGAGACGCTGGTGCGAAGCGAGATCTCGACCCTCGAACGCGCCTATGCCGACAACGAGATCCGCATCCGCTCCCTCATCGACGAACTCGTGGCCCAGCGCGAGGCCGTCGTCAGCAACGCCGAGCGCGTGCGCAGCGCGATCTCTCACTCGCATCAGAATCTGACGCACGACCTCGATGAGGCATCCCACCGGGTCGTGACCGCCGTCAACGCCGCGGGCGACCGGGTTTCCGGTTCGATCGAGCAGCGCGGCGAGCAGATCACCCTGGCGCTCGGCCGCGCCGGCGAGCGCGTCGTCGACGACATGGCATCGCGCGGCGTCGAGCTCGTCGAGCGGCTTACGGGGGCGAGCGAGGAGATCAAGATCGGCATCGCCGATGTCGGCACCAGCGTCTCGATGGCGCTCGACAGCAAGGCCCGGGAGATCGCGGACGCCTTCGAGCGGACGGGAGACGCCCTGACCCACAACCTTCACGACGGAACGAACAGGCTGACCCAGACCCTGGCGGAGACGGGCCGCCAGGTCATCGACGGCGTGGCGGAGCAAGGCGCCGCCGTTCGAGCGTCGTTCGAGACGACCGCGAGGGCGCTCGAGGACAGCCTCACGCTGCGCGGCAGCGAGATCACCGAGAAGCTGGCCGCGACCGGTGGCTTCGTCGCCGACGACATCACGTCCCGTACGACCGAGATCCGGGACCAGTTGGCCTCTGCGGGAGGCAGCATCCGCAATCAGCTCATCGCCGTGAACACGGAGGTGCTCGAGGCGATCACCGCGCGCGGCGGCGCCCTGAGGGACGACCTCGCGAACACCGGCGCGACCATCGTGGCGGACATCGCCGCGAGCGGAAACACGGTCCGCAGCGAGGTCACGAGCAGCATCGCCGGCATGATCTCCGAGATCACCGTTCGCGGCGACAATCTGCGCGACCAGCTGGCTCAGACCGGCACGGAAGTGATGGACGAGATCATGGTCCGCGGCAGCGAATTCCGCGAGCGGATCGCCACGGTCGGGGCCGAGGTCACGAACGCCATCGCGGTGCGCGGCGAGCAGGTTCGGTACGGACTCGAGAACGCGATCCGCATTGCGGACGAGGCGATCGGCACCCGGGTCGAGGATCTCACCAGCCGCCTGGAATCGGCGAGCCAGGGCATCAGCGAAACCGTCACGGTGCAGGGCCAAGCCCTCGAGACCGGCCTCAATGCGGTGGGCGACCGCATCAATCTTCTCATCGCGAGCCGGGTCGAGGAGTTCCAGACCGCGTTCGACGTCCGCGGACAGGAATTCGCCGAGACCCTCTCACGCAATGCCGCGGAGGCGCATACCCGCTTCGCCGGCACCGGCAAGGAGATCGTGCTTGCCATCGCCACCCAGGGCGCACGGGTGAACGAGGCCCTCAATCGCACCGCCGAAACGCTCGCCGGCACCATCGAGAACCGGGGCCGCGCCGTGGACGAGACCCTTGGCGCCCGTCTCACCTCCTTCGAAGAGGTGATGAGCCGCGGCGGCATCGTCGCCGACCGCATCACGTCCCAGGTCGGCGGGCTGACCGATACGATCAGCGGCCGCCTCTCCGAGATGGACCGGCTCATCACGGTTCAGGGCCGCTCCCTCGCCGAGACGCTGGGCGAGCGCACCCGCGAAACATCGACGGTCATCGAGGCGCAACTCAGCGCCCTCGAGGAGCACGCGCAGCGCCGCAGCACCGAGATCACGGCGAATTTCGACACGCTCGTCACGCGGATCGACCATACTCTCGGCGCCCGCACGACAGCCCTCAACGAGGCGCTCGTCGTCCGCACGGGCGAGATCGCCCGGGTCATGGCCCAGGGCGGACGGGAAGTGGCCGAAGCGCTTCAGACCCGCGCCGACGAGGTCGGGCAGGCCGTCTCCGCCAAGACCATGGCGATCGCGGAGGCGCTCTCCGCGAAGGCCGAGGAGGTCAATCAGCTGCTCGGAAACCGGGCGGACGCCATCACGCTCAGCCTCGGCTCGCGCGCCGAGGACATCAATGCGGTGCTCGGCAACCGGGCGGAGGAGATCGCCTCCACGCTCGACGGGCGCGTCGGAGTTTTCGAAGAGCGGGTCGTCAAGCGCCTCGAAGGCTTCACCAGCAACCTCGACGAAAAGGGCCGCGCGGTCTACGGCGCACTCGGCTCGCGCATCAATGAGATCGGAGCCCTTTTCGAAACGCGCGGCAATGCGTTCCTCGACAACATCGGGCAACGCGGCGAGGCTGCGAGCCGCGAGTTCGCGGCCGTCAGCGACAACGCCCTCCAGGCGCTGGAGAAGCGCACCGCCGAACTGGCCGGCGCCTACGCGGACTCGGCCGACGCCCTGCGCCTCACCGTCGAGGAAGGGACCAGCCGTGCCGTGCAGGCTCTCGTCGGCACCAACGACCGGGTCCGCGGTGAGCTTGCCGGCGTTCTCGACCGCCTCCACGAGGCCAACCGTCTCCTGCAGCAGGTAGTCGCGAGCGCGAGCGGCAATCTCGGCTCCGTCGAGGACAGCCTGGCGGCCCGCGTTCAGCAGATCGAGACTCTTCTCTCCGAGATCGGTGCGCAGACGAACCTCGCTTCGGAGCACGTGGCCGACCAGGTTGAGGCGCTGCGCAGCGTCTCCGCCGGGGCGATCCAGCAGGCCTCGGAGCTCGCCTACAGCCTGGAAGAACGCGGGCGTGCGCTGACCGAGAGCACCCGCGACCAGCTCCGCTCGCTCACCGAGGCCACCATGGCGCTGGAGCGGGTCGAAGGCCGCATGGGCACGGCCCTCACGGCCCGCCAGGATGCCCTCAACGGTCTTCTCGCCCGCATCAACGAACGCTCGGAGGATCTCGAGGCGGTGACCCGCGGTTTCACCGCGCTCCTGGAGAGCTCGCTGCAAGGCGCCGAGGCCCGCGCCCGCCAGATCGGCAGCGCTCTTGCCGAGACCGCCGAAACGACGAGCCATGCGATCCACGAGCAGTTCGAGCGCATCAGGAACAACACCGGCCAAGAGGGCGAGCGCACGGCAGCCTCGCTGCGGTCGACCTACGAGCAGGCGGCGGCCGAGATGGCAGAAGCGCTCGGCAATGCGACGGCGAAGTTCCGCGAAACCATGGGCGAGATGCGCCGCATGACGACGCAGATCCAGCAGGAGCTCGAGAGCACGCGGGCGGAATTCCGCCGCGGGGTCATCGAACTGCCGCAGGAAACCCAGGAGACCGCGGCCAACATGCGCCGGGTCGTGGCCGACCAGATCAAGGCCCTGAACGAGCTGGCCACCCTCGTCTCCCGCTCGAACCGTGCGGTCGATGCCGTTCCGGCCGCCGCGCAGCCGCGCCGCATCGGCGAAGCGGCGATGGCGCAGCCGGCGCCCGCCGCTCCGGCACCTCAGCCGCGGGCCGAGGCGCCGGTTCAGGTCCGGCCCGCTGCGGCTCAGGAGCGCGCAAACGGCCAGGCCGCGGCGGCGGCCGGCACCGCCCGGGGCGGCTGGCTCTCCGATCTTCTCAACCGCGCGTCGCGCGAGGAAGAGACCCCGGCGGCGGCGGAGCCCGCCAAGCCCGCCCAGCGAGCGGACCGCTCGCGGCTCAACAGCCTCGAATCCCTCGACTCGATCTCGGTCGATATCGCCCGGATGATCGATCACGAGGCGGCGATGGAATTGTGGGACCGCTACAAGCGCGGCGAGCGCAACGTGTTCACGCGGCGGCTCTACACCCTGCAGGGCCAGCAGACCTTCGAGGAGATCCGGCGCAAGTACCGGCGTGACGCGGAGTTCAAGCAGACCGTCGATCGCTATGTCGAGGAGTTCGAGCGCCTGCTCGCGGAGGTCTCACGCGACGACCGCGACTCCATGCTGGCGAAGACCTATCTCACGTCGGAAACCGGCAAGGTCTACACGATGCTGGCCCATGCGGCCGGCCGGTTCGACTGAGGAGCGGGCCGGGCTACCGCGCGAAGCGCGGCGCCACCGTGTCGTCCCCGGCCGGTGCGCAGCGGAGGGGAAGGAATCCAGAATCCAGTGCACGCTGGACGTGGATCCCCTTGCATAAGCGATTTCGGTTAGAGTCGAGGTTGGCCTCACGAGAGGTGCCGGTCGGCGCGCCCCCCTTCCCGCCTGGCAGCCCTGGGCTTGGGGTCGGGCGCGCCGTCAACGCCCCGCAGCCGCGCCAGCGGTGTGCCGCAAGCGCAGGGCTTGACCGCGCCCGACCCCAAGCCACCCTGGATCCAAGCGGAAGGCGATACACTCAGACGCCCATCCTCCAATCCCGTCCAGAGTTCAACTGATTATAGTTGCTTCCCTCGCCTGCGGCCCGCCAGGGATGGCACGATGGCGATTCCGGCGCCGCACTCTCGCCGGGGATGACACCGAGGCGCTGCCGCGCCGGTGAGGCTCTGGAGATCCGCTTTGCGCCGACCGACAATCCGCGACAGGCGATGGGCCTTGCTGGCAATCGCACGTCAGGCAAGAGAGCGGAATCGCGGTCGCCTCACCGGCCTGACGGCGCGCCTGACCCACAGCGCTTCCTTCCATTCCGCTGAAGGAATCGCACCATCAAACTCCGAGTCAGGCGCCTGGCTTGCGCCGTGAGTTGATCATGCGGCCTTTCGCTATGCTGAACCAAGACTAGCCGCGGTATCGTCGAGCGCCGCCGCCAACTTCGTCAGCAGCTCTGTAATCTCCGCCGCGTTGATGATGAGCGGAGGGCAAATCGTAATATTGTCGCCGATCGCACGCACGAGAAGGCCATGTCTTTGGGCATAAGCAGCGCATCTTTGACCGACTCGCAATTTCGAGTCCAATGCCTCGCGCGTCGACTTGTCTTTGACAAGTTCGACGGCTGCAAGCAGCCCGCGCCCTCGCACTTCGCCGACCAGCCGGTGGCTGGCGAGCGCATGCAAGCCAGCGAAAAGGTGCGGCTCGAGGCTTCGCACATGAGCAGGAACCTCTAACTCCTCATACAGGGCGATCGCTTCGCGCGCGACAGCGGACGCCACCGGATGTCCGGAATAAGTCAACGTGAGACCGAACATGCCGACTTCGTCGCTTAGCCTGACGGCGGCGTCGAAGATGTTCTGACTGATCATCAACGCCGAAATTGGAATGTACGCGCTCGACAATCCCTTCGCGCATACGATCATGTCCGGAGCCAATTGCATGGCGCTCGCGCCGAACATATGACCCAGACGACCGAAGCCTGTGATGACTTCGTCGCAAACGAGCAGAATGTCATATGCCTTCAACAGAGCTTGAAGCTGCGCAAAATAGCCGGCCGGCGGAACTATGACGCCTCCGACGCCCAAGATCGGCTCGGTGAAAAACGCGGCGATCGTCTCCGGCCCTTCACGCTTGATCGTCTCTTCGATCTCCGCAATCAACCGGGATGTGAACTGCTCCTCGCACTCGCCGGGATGTCCCTCGCGATAGAAATGTGGGCAGCGAACATGCAAAAATCCGTCGAGCGGCAGGTTGAAATGGCGATGGTAGTCGCTCACGCCCGTCAGACTCGCCGACGCGATCGTATTTCCATGATAAGCTCGCCGATGGGCGATGAATTTTCGCCGCGCCGGCTGGCCTTCAGCGTTCCAGTAGTACCAAGCCATGCGCGCGGCGCAGTCGATGCCTTCGGACCCCGAATTCGAGAACCATACGCGCGCCATGGGGACGGGCGCGATCGACAGGAGTTTCTCTGCTAGCTCGACGACGGGCGAATGTCCGCGATGATCGATAAGGTGGCCATAAGGTAATTTGCGCATCTGATTCGCGCAGGTCGCGACAAGCCGCTCCTGGCCGTATCCAAGCGAGACGCACCACAAGCCGGACATGCCCTCGATATACCGGGCGCCATGAATATCCGTCACCCAAACGCCCTCTCCCTTGTCGATGACAAGAGGGCCTTGCTCAAGATGGCGCTTCAGATTGGTCGCGCCATGAATGACAGAGTTGATGTCGCGCGCCTCGACTGAATTGGATCTGTGCTGCGGTTTGTTCATCTAGGACCTCGTCGCCAGTCTCTCTGCATATTCACAGCCATGCGATTGAAACATTGCGATCGGAGTTCTCATCGATCTTCCCGACTTGATGGGACGCACGGTCACGGCATCGCGCACGGCGCCGTCGCGGCGATGCTGCAGGTTGGATGATGTTTTATGCGACGTCGCTCAATTCATCCGATCTTGCCGTCACAATGATTGCCGTCTGTGCGCAAACGCCAGCGCTGTATATTCACTTTGACCTGAATCTCATTCATACTGCTCCGATGAAGCACTTGCCCCCATTCTATTCACTCGTCGCATTCGACGCCGTCGTCCGACATAAAAGCATGACTCGCGCCGCCGCCGAGCTTGGCCTGACGCAGAGCGCGATAAGCCATCGGGTCCGCAGACTGGAAGCCTTCATGAGCGCGCCGTTACTGCACCGTCACAACACGGGGCTGCAGCCGACATCTGCCGGCGAAGCTCTGGTCGAAGGATTGACGAAGTTGCTGTACGACGCCGCAGCGCTTCGAGCGCAATGCCATATGGCGATCGCGCCAAACCGGTTGCGAGTGGGAATCGGCGCGGCGTTGGCGGAAAACTGGCTTGTGCGTCGCCTGCCGGATTTTGCGGAGTCCTGTTCTCACATATCCGTCGAACTGGTCGTCGTTGAGAGTGAGGCGCCTGAACTGATCGCCGATCTTGATCTCCGCATTCTCTGGGTGCCGGCTTCCGAACTCAAAGCAACCTCGACGCAACTGCCGCTGTTTCAGGAGCGCGTGTTTCCGGTTTGCCACCCGTCGCTGCTTCCGCCGAATTTCAGCTTGGGCGATTCCGCCATCCTTGCGACATTGCCGCTTCTGCACAAAGGGCCGGCTGGACGCGAAACCACCGCGGAGTGGTCGTGGCCGGCTTGGCTTGAACGATTGGGACTACCCCCACAGCCGAGAGAGAGCTTCCGGTTCGCGTCTATCGGCCCCGCCATCGCCGCGGCGCACGAAAGAGCAGGTGCCGTGCTCGCGCGGTCCATGCTGGTTAATGACGCCTTGGGAGAACGACGGCTTGTCCGCATTCTTCCGCCGCAGGAAGACATGCTGTCGAGCAAGGTCCATATTGTACGCTGGCCGTCCAAGCTGATGAAGGACGGTCGCGTCAAAGCGTTTACATCCTGGCTCCTGCAGAAGGCGAGAGAGACGGTCGCTCATTGAGGGCCGATTTGTTTTTATGAAGGATCGTTCTTTTGCGCTGAAGGGTGGCGCGATTCAGGCGCGCTTCGCCGGCAGGTTCGGTTCGCCCAAATCCCAGTAGAGCCCGGTCATCAGCCCAAGCGCCTCGCGCACGAGCGCTGTGGGAACATGCTCGTTTGGCGCATGCTGCGAACAGCCGGGATATGAGTGCGGCACCCAGACCGTCGGTAGCTTCAAGAGATCGGCGAAAATATCGTTCGGCAATGCGCCGCCGAGATTTGGTAAGATCGCCGGCCTGACGCTCTGTCGTCTCTCTGAATGGACTCAGCCGCCCACAGCACCCAGGGATGCTCCGGATCGAGCCGCGTCGCGCCAAAACGTTCATGATCGAACGTTCTGACCTTGACCATGCTCGAGGCCCTGACGCTCGAGATGTCGGCGGAGCGCCGGCGCAACCTGCATCGGAGTCCACGCCGACGACGAAGCGCAATTGGCAACGCGCCCAGGCGCGCGGCGGAATGGCGTTGACCGGCGTCGCCGGCGTGCCGCACTCGAAGGCGAGCACTTCGAAATTGCACCAGCCGAATACTTTCTCAGATTCGGTCAGACCGGGTTCGCCCCACCAAGGTTCGATTTCGGGCCCATCGGGCCCCCCGTCGACAATATCAATCGGCGAGCGCGCGCCGCACGGAATCGGGAATTCCGTCCGGCACGAGCTCGGGCACGCGGATCTGCCCCGTCGGACCGACAATCGATGCGATGGCGTGCGAGAGGAGGATGCCGGGATTGGAAAGGAGCCCGCCCCAATTGCCGGAATGATGTCCGCCATCACGCGTATTCAATTGTCAGATCGAGCGTCATCGCGCCCCGCGCGCCGAGAAACAAGGTCGGCCGCTCCGCCGACAGGCGCGGCCCGTCGGATGCGATCAACAGATCGGCCTTGAACAGATCGCGGTGCTCATCGCAAATCTCGCGCAATCCTGGCGAGCCGGTTTCCTCGCCCATCTCGATCAGCCATTTAGCGTTGAAGCCGAGCTTGCCGCGCGCTTTCAGCGCGATCGCCTGCGCGGCGAGATTGATCGCATGCTGACCCTTGTTGTCGACGACGCCGCGGCCATACCAGCGGCCGTCTTGTTCGGTCAGCGTCCAGGGCGAGAGGCCTGAACGCCCACATGGCGTCGAGTCCGCGAATGACGTCGCCATGGCCATAGCCGAGAATGGTCGAGCAGCGCGGGATCTTCGATGCGCTCGGCATAGAGAAGCGGTCCTTTGGCATTCGGATGCGTGAGCAACCGACAGGAAAATCCCATCGCCGCGAGCGCCGGCGTCATTTCCTCGTCGAGATAGCGCTTCAGTTCCGTGGCGCGTTCGGGATTCTGGCTCTCCGTCGGAATCGCCAGGCGGCGCGCCAATATTTGCTTGAATGCGCCGCTGTCGAAATGATCATGGGCTGCGGCGATGGCGGCGGCGCGTGTCATCGATCGACTCCGGACGATGTTATCGGGCTCTCGTCCTGCTTTGCGCGCGCTCGTTGACCGCGCGCGGACCGACGCGCCTTGAAGAGTACGTTGGCTGACATGTGACTCCAAAAAATCAAGATTTGAAGCGCCTATGCCTCAATAGTTTCGGGGCCATAGCGCGAACGATATCGGATTTGATCGCCTCCTCTGCGGAGAGGCGTAAACCGCCGATCCAAACCTCGATGGCGGCGCCTTCCGAATCGCGCACGCGCCGCACAATCTCGCCGAAACGCTCCGCGCCCGGCGCCCGCGTTACGATGCCTCGATCTTGCTCCGTCAACGTCACTTCGCTGGCCTCCGAGAACGGCGGATAGACTCCGGGAGGAAAGACATGCACCTTCGATCCGATAGCGACGAGATCCATCGCGCCCGACAAGGTCCACCATCGCCCGTTCCAGCTCGCGGACTGTTCCGCAGGCGCGCCGCCCTCGCGGAACTGGCGAATAATATGGACGACGCCGTCGAGCCATTGCGCGGCCGGGCCATCGCTTGCATTCGTTAGAACCGAAACGGCAAGGTTGATCTCGGGAAATACCGCCGTTCGGGTCGAATAGCCCTGAAAGCGTCCGAGATGTCCAAAATAGTCCCATCCGCCGATTTGCCCGCAATGCAGGCCAAGCCCATAGGAGCGGCCAAGCACCGACTCCCGGTCGCGCCAATGCGGACGCGTCATATCGCGTCGGCTCTCAACAGAGAGAATGCTGCTTTTCGCGGTCGGGGAAAGTTGCGAAAAGAATTGCGCGAGATCGGACGGAACGCTGACAAAGCCCGTCGCTGACATCAGGGCGTCGGTTTTGTTGTGTCCGGGAATAACAGCTCGATATAGCAATGGAAGTCGCGCCGTGTGTCCCCGTGCGAAAGGCTTGCCGCCCTCCGCCGGCATATCCGCAGTCGTTTCGCGCAAGCCCGCTGCGTCAACGATCTCCCGCATGATCCACATCTCATACGGCTCGCCTGCGACAGCCTCGATGACGAGGCCCAGCAGCCCAAAGCCGTGATTCGAATATTTGTATCGTTGGCCGGCCGCAATGAGCGTCGGCTTGCCAAGCTCGTCGAGCAGCTCTTCTCGGGACGGGAACAGCCGCTGGTCAGTGAAGTAGCCGCCGTCCGACCCGTCGCGCGTCAATCCTGCGCTATGGGAAAGCAATTGACTCACCGTGACGTTCGCAACCGTGGGATCAAGGCCGGTGACAAAAGTTCCAACGCGATCGTCAAGCCGCAAACGACCCTCGTCCTTTAACTTGAGGACGCCCGCGGCCGTAAATGTCTTGGAATGCGACGCGACCCGAAACTTATGCCGCTCGGTCATCCGCTCACCTGCGCCCAGGTCCGCGATTCCGAAGGCTTTCTCAAAAACGACTTGCTGGTCATAGGCGACGGCAATGGAACAACCGGGCTGATCGGCCTGCTCCATGTGATAGGCGAGCCAAGCATCGGCATAGCCGATCGCTGACCTTAGCCAAGCCTCCATTTTGAGGGCGCCGCGCGCGAGATTCTCGTCAGACGGCGCAGAACGATGTGCGATCATTTCAGTAGAGCGATCGATCTTTCACTTTGACGAGCGCGCCATGAACGGCCGCCCGACATGCGGCTACGCGCGCAGGATGATGCGCGGCTGTTCGCGATAATGGAATAATCGCTTTCGCGACAGCTTCGCTATCGACGTCATGCAAATGGCGGCCGATCATCAGACCGTTCGAATCCCGCCACAGCAGGGGCGCTGCGCTGACGCCGCCAAGCGTCACGCGCGCGTCGACGACGCAGCGATCTGCGAGCTCAATCGCAACCGCAGCGGCGGCCACTGAAAATTCATTCGCATTCCGCGGCGCGATCTTCTCGAACGCCTGCGAGCAACGCCATGGCGGAATCAGAATGGCGGTTAGAATTTCCGCCGGGCCAAGCCGAGCCTCGGATGTCGCATTGACGCTTGCGCCATCATAAAGGTCGAGCAGAGGAAGCTTCCGTGTTCCGTCCGGTCCCAGAAGCTCGGCTTCGGCCTTCAGCGCTATCAGAGCCGGCGCGAGATCGGAGGGGTGCCCGGCGCGGCACGGCCCAGGAAACAAGGAGCCAGGGTAGGCCTCGGACGGGCCGCCGACGGCCGGACAGCCTGTGCCTCCCTTTTTGAAGCAGATGAGGTTCGGATGCCGGAAATACAAGCATCGCGGCCTTTGCAGCAGATTTCCGCCCAGCGTCGTCCTTCTCCGAAGTTGCGGCGAAGCAATGCGTCCCACTGCATCGACGATCATCGACGGCGTCTCCGGATGCGCCGCCAGAGACGCTAACGTCGTCATCGCACCAAGCCTCAGCCCCTCCGTTCCCCGAGCGACGCCAGCCATATCGCGCACTGTGGCGAGATTTATCAGAACCGAGGGCGGCTTCAGGGCTGGACCTTCGATGTTCTCCGTGAGAAGACCAAGCAGATCGCCTCCAGCGGCGATAACCTGCGCGCTTCCTTGCATTGCATGCAACGCGGCGACCGCCTCGGCCGCCGAATGCGCATCGATGAGTCGGAATGGCGTCATGATATCGCCCCGTCGAGAGCCGCGAGAATCTTCTCCGGCGTGATCGGATAGCTTCGAACGCGAATGCCGATCGCGTTGTAAACGGCGTTGCCGATCGCCGCGCCCGAGGCGATGAGCGGTGGTTCGCCAATTCCTTTCACGCCGAGACTGTTTGCACGATCAGGTTGCCCTGCATCGATGAAGCGGATGCTCATCGGCGCATCGACGATCGATGGAGTTCGATAGGCCCACATCGCTGCATTCAACATGTGCCCAGTTCTCGGATCGAGAATGCGCTGTTCTTGCAGCGCCATACCCATGCCCTGCAGAAATCCGCCATGGACCTGGCTCTCCGCAAGGGTCGGATTGATCACACGACCCGCATCATGCGCGCATACTGCGCGCGCGACCGTTACGTGCCCAGTCCGCAGATTGACCTTGACCTCGACGAAATGCGCCGCGAACATGGCAGGGAAGACGCCATCCGGAGCGCGCTCCCGGTCGGCTGTGCAAATAATTCCGCCGCCCTTCAACTCGGCGATACCGGCCAGGCCAATCGATCGCATGGGATCGTTCCGCAGCGAAACGCCGCGTTCGTCCAGACGCACCTCGTCAAGACTCGCTTGAAGCAATTTGGCGCCGGTCTCGAGCAGAGCAGCCCGCAGCGCGCGCGCCGCTGCGCGGACCGCCGGTCCGACAACTGTTGTGGTGCGGCTGTGGTTGGTTGAATCGATCGACCGCGGCGTTGTTCCGGTGTCGCCGAAATGAGCTTCCACTAACGACAACGGCAACCCAAGTTCCTCAGCAGCGATCTGAGCGAAAATCGTGTCTGCGCCACAGCCGATCTCAGTGACGCCAATGCGAACCTCGATGCGGCCGTTCGGGAGGCAGTTGACTTCGGCCGCGCTCGCCTCGAAAAGCGTTCCGTCATACACTGCCGCGCCGAGCCCTACGCCGCATGCGATGTCGCCGTCGTGAACCGATCCTGGCGGCCGCCAGACCCATCCGAAAGCTTCGGCGCCGGCATCGTAACACCGCTCTCAGTTCCTTCCCCGCGTAGGGAAGATTCGTGAGCATATCGACGTCGCAGATATTGCGGCGGCGCAGCTCCAAAGGATCCATGTTCAGCGCAAGGGCGAGCTCGTCGACTGCTTGCTCCAGGCAAAAAATATCTTCGGCCGCGGTGGGGCCGCGAAACGGGATCGGCGCCTGGGTGCTTGTCAGCACCCGACGCAGTTCCGCCCGCACGGCATCGACCTTGTGCAATCTTAGACCATTTGCAGCGCCCGCCGCATTGCGCGCGAAAAAGCTGCTCGGACCGGCTTGCCCGGTAATCATTTCATCGATGAAGCACAGTCTTCCATCCCGTTTGGCGCCCAGCCGAATGCGGCGATGCGTCGGCGCTCGTTGATGACTGGCGATAAATTCCTCGCGGCGCGACATGAACAAACGAACCGGCCGTCCAAGGCGTCGCGCAGCTTCAGCCGCAATCACGTGGTAAGGCTTCAAGCTGATTTTCGAACCAAAGCCGCCGCCAACATAACGGCTGAAAACGCGGGTCTTCTCAAATGGCAGTCCGAGCGTCCACGCGATCTGCTCGCGGATCATGTGGCCGCCCTGATTGGAATCCCACAATGTCAACGCCTCGTTATCCCATGAGGCGACGCAGCCGTGCGGCTCCAGCGCATTGTGATGTTGCGCCGCGGTTGCGTATTCTCCTTCGACGGTGATTTCGGCGACTGCTTCGGCGGCTGCGAGGTCGCCACGCTCGATCTTGTTCTCAAGGCCGGCCACGACATTGCCATTGGGACTGAGGCGCGGCGCATCGTCGCTGAGCGCGTCCTCAATGGTCAAACATGCGCGATCCTCGCGATAGTCTACTTTGACCATCGCCGCCGCCCGGCGCGCCGCCGCTTCCGTCGTCGCAATGACGACGCCAATTTCTTCGCCGGTGAACCGCACTTCACGGTCAATCGCCGGCCTTGTCCGGAAGTCCAGATTAAACGTGAACGCGATCCCCGGCATCGCCGGCAGATCGAATGGACCCAGCACCAAAAGCACGCCCGGAACGGCGCGCGCGTGATCGGCGTCGAACGATATCACCTCGCCGCGTGGAATCGTTGAACGGATGAGCGCGGCATGCGCTAAATCCGGCAAAGTCACGTCCGACGAGAATTCTGCGCGGCCGGTCACTTTGGCGAGGGCCGAGGCGCGGACGGCTGGTTGGCCAACCACGCGCAAGGGATCTGCTGCGCGCCAGCGCGGCATCGGATCGAGCGTGCTCACGGCGACGTCACGGACAGGGCCGCGTCCAGAATGTGTTCATATGCGCCGCAACGGCAAATATTGCCCGCAATCGCGTGCGCCAGAGCCGAACGATCAGACCCCACGCCCGCGTCAAGGGCGCCCTTGAGCGCCATGATCATGCCGGGCGTGCAAAACCCACACTGCAGCGCATCGTGAGCGACGAACGCAGCTTGCAGCGGATGCAATACGTCCCCGTTCGACAGCCCCTCGATGGTTTGTATCTCGGCGCGATCCGCCTGCGCCGCTAAGAGGTCTTTTTTTTTATCTTCTATTTTTTTTCTTCATCTATCTTATCGTGATTCAAGCTCTGGATGTGGACTTAGCAGAGTCGTGGTCGGTTGGCCTAGATCGCTTAGTAGACTAAGCGTTCCATCTGACCTGACGGTTGAGGAGTCGCAATGCGTCGTTGAGCCCTGCCTGGTCGTCGTAGCGTTCGCTCGAGTGATTTCGCGAGTGATCAAGCGTGCGCTATCTGTGCGATCTGTTGTGTTAGCAGTTGTCGATCCATTTTATCTCTTGCAGACGTTTATAGCTGTTCCTAGAATTATCTCGCGTTCTTGTTCCAGACTATCCTCACTTATCATTGATGTTATATCTGCTGTAGAGCTAGAAACGTTTCATAGAATCAGTGATCTACAGTCAGTCAGTCAAATCTCTCTGTAGAAAGGGTTACAAAGGTAAGAAGATCGTCAATCGCAAGCGTCATATCGTAGTCGATATCGAATCTTTTACTGATATCTACCTATCATATCGATATCTCTACAGCGTAATCTTCCAACATACTCAATCATTCGTAAGCGCTATTCTTATTGAAGCATCTATTCATCTATAACCTACATCATCTCAAACTCATAACAAAATCATCTATCTCACTTCATCATAGAATCATTAATATATGATAAGGGCTTCAAAGTCCTATCTCATCGCTGGTATCTAGCACTTCATAATATTCTGTCGCTTCTCATATGAAAGCTCATCAATCTCTCATCATATACTCATCTTCATTTATCTTCTACTAACTCTCATTTATTTTCTAAACATCTATCATGGCATGCGAAGACTGGATGACCATCGAGCAAAACCGTGCAGGCGCCGCACGCCGCCTGACCGCACGCGACTTTTGTGCCTGTCAAGCCAAGATAATTCCGAAGAAATTCGGCGAGCGTTAGCTGAACCGGTATTTGCTCGGCAATGTCATCGCCATTGACTCGCATGACGATGGTGCTGCTGTCCGCCTGATCCCACAGCGCGCTCATCCTATCGGCGCGGGCCCGTCGTTTTCTGCGACCATCGCGTCCTGCTCCTGCACTCTTCAAGTTGCTTCCGATCAGTGCCGCGCACACGCACATCAGCGGCCAGCATTGTCCAAGCGAGGCGACCAATGTCGGCGCGCTGAGATTGCCGTCCGACTGCGATGACGCCGAGCGCCAAGTGTTCATTTTTGCATGAATGTGGTTCATCCCGCGACGCCTAGCGGAAGCGCCGACAATTATCATCGCGCGCGCGAGCGCCCCCGTCCTTCGCTTGAGTATTTTAGCGGTCGCAGCGTAACCTGTGCATCCGCGAGATCCGCGTAACGTCTGCAAGTCATGAGGACGTCATGCGCGCGACGCCGAAATCCAAGCGGCCGCAGACCTCGTCAGACCGCCTTCGTATAACCGTCGGTGCCTATCCAGCCATGCTGAGAGATGTCGAAGATGGCGCCATCAGAGTCCTTGAACCGTTCGAAATTGCCCTTTCGCACGTCGCCGAGATCGACGAAGAACGTTCCGCCCGCCGCTTCGATGCGACGCTGGGTTTCCGCGAGATCATCGACCTGAATATCGAAATGGTTCGGTCCAACGAAGCCTTTTGGATCTTTTATCCCGAAGCTTTCTCTCCTTTAAAGCGGAACCCTCGCGCGTGCCGTAACGAACGTCGAGCTGGCCCGCCAGCGCGCCGAGAGCGATCGCGCCATCCCCCGCGCCCCGGACCGTCAGATGCGCCTCCGCGACCAGAGCGAGGAAGTCGCTCTCCCAGACATCCATCTCGACGCTGCGCCAGCGGCCGGCAAAGGCCTTGGCGACGGCGGCACCCTTGGCCCTCAGCCGGTCTCCGCCGTGAGCTTTGGCAGGCGCACCGGGTTGTAGGCGGCCGCGCTGAAGGCGAAGGCCCAGCCGACCCGGTCGCGGCCCCGGAACTTCGTCCTCGCCTGCCCGGCCACCATCGTCGACCCCGAGCCCGACGAACCAGCGAAACAGCAGATCGTACTTCAGACGCTCCATCAGCTGGCGCTCGGAGCGGAGGGAATCGAAGGCCTGCAAGAGCATCGCCCGCAGCAGCTTCTCCGGCGGGATCCAGAGCCGTCCCAGCCGGGGCGCATACATGGCCGCGAACTCGCCCTGCAGCACCGTCAGGGCCGCGTTCGCGATCGCTCGGATTGCTCGAAGCGGATGATCCGGCCGCACCCGGGCCTCCAGATCAACATACGAGAACAGCACCCCGGTGCTCTCGTCCATGCCCCGCATCCACCCGCCGCGTCCTTCGCCCAGGCCGAGCGAATCACGAGATCAATCGCAAAACGAGCGGCTTCTTCAACAGTCTGTTAGACTACTACATTGATGCGCGTGCACAGCACTGAGATCGTCCGAGAGTTCGCGCGAGCGCTACGGTGAGGCATCGTCGCACTGTCGTGATCGAGTTGGGCACGTGCCGCTCGCTCGGATCGGCGGCGCCGCGGGGTCGGTCAGGCGCGGGTAGGCGAGGCGCTTTGACCTTCGCGGCGCGACGCCACCCGAGGGGGGAAGCCTCGCCCGCTCGGCGATCAGGAAACTATAAGCCGCGATGCACAAGGTGTCGTGGTGATGGAAGCCGCGCCAGCCGCGGCCCTCGTAATGCCCTAGCCCTAGTTCCTGCTTGAGTTCCTGTTCATCTCGCTCTATGCGCCAGCGCAGTTTCGCCTCATCGACCAAGCGCTCGAAGTCGATGTCCTGCGGTTTTTTCGAGAGCCAGTACTTCGTGCGCTGCGCCTCTCCCGCCGGCCATTCGATGAGGAGCCATTCCTCCGTACGCGGCGCCCGCAAGATGGTGTCGCGATGGGCCTCGCGCACTCGTTTCCTTTCCAAACGCGAGGTGAGCCAGTCAGCCCAGCCTTCCCGCCACCGCACCTCGGTCCAGGCGTCCTGCGGCAGACGCAGCGCGAGCGCCTTGACTGAGATCCGCTGATGCTGCTCATCACGGCGCTTCTACTTGTGCCGCCGCCCCCGACCCGACCAGGCTTTGGGCGGCCGCGCAGTGCGCCCTGCGCCCACACCGAGGTGTTCGCCTGGATCCCTGCCAGATAGCTCAGGCCCAATTGGCTGACGCCGGCGCGCAGCTGCGTGTCGTTGCCATAGCCGACATCCATCACCACGCTGCCGCGTGGCAGGCCGGCTGCGACCGCCTGACGGATCTGATCTAGCGCGATCTCGGGCTTGCTCTGGAACGTGATCTCCTCGGGCACGCCCGCCTTCCTGCGGCACACACGATCCGCCGCCCAGTCGTCAGGCAGATACAGGCGATAGAAGACCGGCATACTGTCCCGTGGGTGGCGAGCGAGAGGCTCACCGCGACCTGGCAGTTGTCCTGTTTGCCGAGCTGGCCACAGTCTGACGCGCCACCCCGACCGAGTGGCGGCCCTTCTTGTGAAAGCTGGTGTCATCGATGATCCAGGCCTCGATCGGTCCCGCACGCGTGATCTCGGGCAAGACGATCTCGCGCACCCGCGCCATCACCGCCGCGTCTGACCAAGGCGCATTCGCCACGAAGTGCAGCAGCGACTGGTGTTGCGCCGCGACCCCGGCCAGCGCCGTCACCGCCGCCATTGGCTCGACGCTCTTGCGCTCAGCAGTCAAGAGAAGGCCCTTGCAGTAGTCCCGCAGTGGCGCCGCCCGATCCGCATGGCCTATCACGCCAGTCGCGCCTCGACATAAGCCACAAAGCGCGCTTCACTGCTCTCCGCAGAGCGCTTCGCCATCGCCGCCATCCGTCGCTGTCACGCCGAAACTGGTCTATCAACTCTAGACCGATCTCACATGGCGGCTTTCCGACTGCGTCGATAGACAGGATGATGCTTTGCGCCGAGGACAACGCCTTAATTACGAGGCCGGGCTTTCCTCCTGCCTCGCAGGCAGCGGCGCGCTGCTCACCCAGCGCACCATGTCGATCATGACCGTCGACAGAGCCTCGTCGAGCGCCCGCGCGGTGTTCGGAGCGTCGATGGCGGCGACAGGAACCCGCGCAGTGAAGATGCGGCCTCTGAGGATGCGTCCGCTCTGGTCGGCAACGAGTTTGGCGGAGATTTGGACCACCGCCTCGTTTTCCGGCGTTCGCACCTCGAAGGAGCGGATTTCCGATGTCAGTTGCACATCGGCCACGGCTGCACTGCCCGGTCGGGCCACCGCGCGAAGCAGCGAAGCGTTCTCGAAGGTGTGAATCAGGCGCGCCTGGACGAGTCGCGGAAGGTTGTCGGCCCACTGCGCAGCCCCTAGGAACGACACCGTCCCGCCGTCGTCCTTCACGAGGAGCTGTTGGCTCGCGAGCACCTGGACGGCGGCAGGCTCCGCAACCAGGACCTGAGCGCCGACCGCGCCGCGGAAGCGGCTCGACGGCGCCGAAAGATCGTAGGTTGTCGGTACCGGCGCGGACGAGCAGGCGGTCAGCGCCGCGACGCATATGACGGCTCCCGCACGCCGCAGCAGTTTCGGGGGCTCAGCGCGGTTCGTTCGGGACACGGGGATTGAAACCGTTCGGGCGGGTGTCGTCAGCGGCGTCCATTGTATTGCGGGATGGACTGTTGGCCACCGAAAATCAACTGCTGTGGATTGCGCTCCAGGCTCTTCACCGCCCGGCTGATGTCGTTGACGGCCTTGCGTCCCTCCGCCGCGAGCGCCTCGTATTCCCTCAGGCCCGAGCCGGTGAACTTGTTCACGCCGGCTGTGAGTTCGGCCGTGCGCTTGTCGAGATTGTCGGCGAGCCCGCGGATGGAACGCGCCGCTTCGCGAATCTCGTCGAAAGTGCCCTTGCCGGCCTCGCCGGAGGCGGAGCCGAGGAAGTTTTCCGCGGCCCTGAGCACGCCGTCCACACGGTCCGCGGATCTGTTGAGCTTCTCGGCGAGCTGGCGAGCCTCCGCGACGGTCTTCTCGACGTCCCCGCTCGTGCGGCCGAGCGATTGAGCGAACCTGTCCACATTGTCGACGGTCCGTCCGAGCTTCTCGGAATCGAGCGCTCTGGCGACCTTGCTCACCTCGCTCAGCGCGGCGTCGAGCTTCGGCGCGGACTCGTTGAGGCTCTTCACGAGCGCGCCCGCGTCCTTGAGCGCGTCGCGGACGACCTGGCGGCTCTCGCCGAGCGATTGGGTGAAGCTGTCGACGTTCTCGACGATGCGGGCGATCCGGTCACGGTCGACCGCCCGCACCACCTCGTCGACGTTGGTGGCCAGCGTCTCGAGCTTTTCGGCCAGCGGGCCGATCCGTTCCGCCGCCTGCCCGACCTGCTCCATGAACCGGTCGATGCCAGCCGCGTTGTCGCCGAGCGCCTGCGAGAAGCGCTCGACGTTCTGAACGGTGCGGTTGATGGAGCCCTCGTTGTCGGACACGACCCGCGACACCTTTTCGAGGACGTCGTCGGCGCGCCGGGCGATGGTGCGCGCGGTCTCGACGAGATCCTGGAAGTCGGAGCGGTCGGCGAAGATCGTCGGCAGGGGTTGCCCGGGACCGGCGGCCAGCGGCGGCGAGCCGGGTTCGCCGCCGATGAAGGCGATCTGGGCGACGCCGGTCAGGCCCTGGTATTCGAGCCTGGCGCGGGTGTCGGTGCGGACCGGCGAGTTGCGGTCGACTTCCACGATGCTCACCACCCGGCGCGGGTCCTCGGGCAGCAGGCTGATCTCCGTGACCTCGCCGACCCGGATCCCGTTGAACAGCACGCCCGAGCCCTTCGACAGGCCGGACACCGAACCGGAGAAGACGACCCTGACCGCCTGCCGGGCTTGGCCGCGGTCGCCGCCCGAGAACCAGTAGACGAAGCCGAACGCGGAGGCGACCACCAGAAGGGTGAAGAGGCCGATGAGCGCGTAATTGGCACGCGTTTCCATGAACTGTCCTCAAGCCTCGCCGTGCACGATGGCGCGGGCCCGTTTCCCGTGAAAATACGAACGGAGCCACGGATGGGACGATGCCAACATCGTCCCGATGGGCCCCGCCGCAAGAATTTTTCCCTCGCCCAGGGCCGCGATCCGGTCGCAGACCGTGTACAGGCTGTCCAGGTCGTGGGTTACCATGAATACGGTCAGGCCCAAAGTCCGCTGCAATGTCGCAATGAGGTCGTCGAAATCGCCGGCGCCGATCGGATCGAGGCCGGACGTCGGCTCGTCCAGGAAGAGGATTTCCGGGTCGAGGGCCAGCGCCCGCGCCAGCGCCGCGCGCTTGATCATCCCGCCGGAGAGCTCGGACGGAAGCTTGTCCGCAGCGTCGGGCTTCAACCCCACCATCTCGATCTTGAGCATGGCGAGTTCATCGAGCAGCCGATCGGAGAGCTGCAGGTATTCCCGCATGGGCACCTGGACGTTCTGCTTGACGGTCAGCGCCGAGAAGAGCGCTCCCTGCTGGAACAGCACGCCCCACCGGCGCTCGAGGGCCCGGCGTCCGGAGGGCGACAGCTCGTCCCTGTTCTCGCCGAAGACTTCGATGGTCCCGCCACGCTTCGGGACGAGTCCGAGGATCGCGCGGGTGAGGACCGACTTGCCCTGGCCGGACGCCCCGACGAAGCCCAGGATCTCGCCCCGATAGACGTCGAGGTCGAGCCCTTTCATGATCGTGCGGTCGCCGAAGCCGACTTCGAGGCCGCGGACGCGGATGACGGGCTCGTTCTGCCGCTGGGCGAAGGCTTGGCGGTCGTCCAGCATGGCTCAATACCGGATGGCCGCGAAGAACATCGCGAAGATGCCGTCGAGCACGATGACCATGAAGATCGCCTTCACCACCGACGAGGTGACGTGCCGGCCGAGCGACTCCGCGGAACCCTGGACGGCCAGTCCCTCGATCGTCGCGATGATGCCGATGACGAGGGCCATGAAGGGCGCCTTCGACGAGGCCGACCAGGAAGGTGTTGAGCCCCACCGCACCCCGCAGGCGCGACAGGAACACGTCGATGCTGATGTCGCCGTAGAGCCAGGCCGTGACGCCGCCTCCGGTGAGCGCCGCCAGCGCCGAGATGAAGGTCAGGAGCGGCAGCCCGATCACCAGCGCCAGGATGCGGGGAACGATCAGGACTTCCATGGGGTCGAGCCCCATGACCCGCAGCGCGTCGATCTCCTCGCGCATCTTCATGGACCCGATCTCGGCCGTGAAGGCCGAGCCCGAACGGCCGGCGACCATGATCGACGTGAGGAGCACCGCCAGTTCGCGCAGGACGAGGATGCCGGTGAGGTCGATGACGAACGCCGTCGCGCCGAACTTCACGAGCTGGAAAATGCCCTGCTGGGCCACGATGCAGCCGACGAGGAACGAGATCAGGACGATGATCGGCACCCCGCGATAGGCGATCTGCTCGAGCTGATTGACGACCGCCGTGCCGCGGAAGCGCCTCGGCCGTGCGAGAACGCGCAGCAGAGCGGCGACGAACTCGCCGAGGAACGCCGTCCCGCCGACCAGGTCCCGGCCTGCTCCGGCGACGCTCTTGCCGACGTCGACGAGGAACTCGACGAAGGGCGAGTGCACCGTCTTGGTCTGCGCCTGGAAGCCCCGATAGGCGACCTCGTCGAGAAGGGTGCGCTGTTCCGGGCTCGCCTGGACGAAATCGCAGGAGAGCCCTTTCTCGCCGAGTTCATGGCGCGTGCGGTCGAGCACCCAGGCCCCGAGCGTATCGAGCCGCTCGACGCCGCCAAGGTCGAGGATGATGCGGCGCCGGTCGGCGCCTTCCACGATGTCGACGACGAGACGTTCGATCCGCGCCGCGTGTTCGGCGGTCCAGCGGCCCGAGAGAGCTGCCCTGACCTCGTCGCCGAAATGGCCGATTTGGGTCTGCGGCTCGTGAGCCAGGGTGCTCTGCGCCACGTCTCGAAGGGTCCTCGCGCCGATGATTCCGCTTGGTGATACCGTGCCGGCGCGCCACAAGTCGAGCCAAATCAAGGACACGGAACAGAATGCCCCGAAGCTTGACGGTCGCAGTCGACCGTTTCCCGATCGCCGGCCGGTTCACCATCGCCCGCGGCTCCCGCACGGAGGCCGTCGTCGTGACCGCACGGGTCGAGGAGGACGGCGCGGCGGGGCGCGGCGAATGCGTGCCCGTATCCTCGCTACGGGGAGACGGTCGAAGGCGTCGTCGCGGCGATCGAGGCCATGCGACCGAGGATCGAGGCCGGCCTCTCCCGAGAGGGGCTGCAGGAGGCCCTGCCCGCGGGGGCCGCCCGCAATGCCCTCGACTGCGCCCTGTGGGACCTCGACGCCAAGCGGTCCGGCATCCGCGCCCATGTGATGGCCGGTCTGAACCGATGGCCGCCGGCCACCACCGCCTACACGATCAGCCTCGACACGCCGGACGCCATGGCGGAGGCGGCCCGGAAGGCGGCGGACAGGCCGATCCTCAAGGTCAAGCTCGGCGGGCCGGAGGGCGATATCGAGCGCATCGCGGCCGTGCGCCGCGCAGCCGGGGACGCGACCCTGATCGCGGACGCCAACGAGGGCTGGACCGAGGCCAACCTGGCGGACCATTTCGCGGCCTGCGCGGAAGCGGGCTTCGCTCTCGTCGAGCAGCCGTTGCCGGCCCAGGCAGACGGCTTCCTCGCCGGTCTTCCTCGCCCGGTTCCGGTCTGCGCCGACGAGAGCGTGCACGACCGCGCCGGCCTCGACCGGCTCGTCGGCCTCTACGACGCGATCAACATCAAGCTCGACAAGACGGGCGGCCTCACGGAGGCGCTCGAACTCGCCGCGGAGGCGGAACAACGGGGTTTCTCGCTGATGATCGGCTGCATGGTGGGATCCTCCCTCGCCATGGCGCCCGCCATGGTGCTTGCGCCGCGAGCCCGTTTCGTCGACCTCGACGGTCCCCTCCTCCTGGCCCGGGACCGGGATCCGGGGCTCGTCTACGACGGCAGCCTCGTCTACCCGCCCTCCCCGGCCCTCTGGGGCTGACGCTCGAGCCGCCCCAAGAGGGGGGTCATGGTGCTCTGGGGGTGACAGGCGGTGGATGGAATTGGATTGAGGACGGTAAAACGGCGTTAAAGGACTTGAGATACAATCGCTCTTCCCGATTGTGAAAGGATGTCCGGGGAATCAAACTCCGGCATCGGCGGACGGAACACCATGTCGGACGGCCGGTCGGTCGCGACCATCAGCGAGGCGGATTACGACGCCATCGAGCTTGCCGTTATGGAAACCGAGCGCGGGCGCTGGTTCCTGCGCGAATATGCGCGCCGCAACCGCAACGCCGACACCCAGGTCCTGCTCGATGCGATCGGCCGCCTGGAACAGGCCGTCGCCGGCGAACGCGTGGCCCAGGACATCGACCGTCTGCGCAACCATCTTCGGGAAATGGCGACCGCCATCACGCGCACGAAGGCCGAGATCGCGACGATCCACGCTATCGAGCAGGAGCACAGCCAACTGTTCGCGGCCTCCGAAGCTCTCGACGCCATAACGCGGACGACAGAGCAGGCGACGTCCGACATTCTCGCGGCGGCGGAGCACATCCAGGAATCCGCCTGGACGCTGCGCGAGGACGGGGCCGATCCGAAACTCTGCAACGACCTCGACCGGCGGGCGACGGAAATCTACACGGCCTGCTCCTTCCAGGATCTCACGGCCCAGCGGATCGGCAAGATCATCCAGACCCTCAGGTATCTCGAGGGCCGCATCAACGCGATGATCGCGATCTGGGACCAGACCGAGGGGGCGGTGCTGACGCAGGAGGATCCCGATGGGCCGCCTGCCCGCAGGAGCGAAATCCCGGCGATCGACCTGACGCAGAGCGATATCGACGACGTCATCGTCGACCAGGACCTGTTCTCGGTGAGGAGCAGCCCGGCCTCCGGAGAGCCCGAGGCGCCCTCGCTCGCGGTCGACCGCGAGGAACTCGCCTTCGTCGAAGCCCAACAGGAGCCGGAGGAGCGATCCGCCGCCGCCGAAGTGCCGCGTGCGCCGCTGGATGACCCCTCCGAGCCAATTGCCTTCGTCGAAGCGTCGCCCCCTCCCGTGCCGACGGCGCACCACATCCGCACCGAAGCGTTCGCCGACATCGACGCCCTCCCGACCCGCGAGAAGCTTCGGCTGTTCACCTGAGCATCGTACGAGGGAGGGGCTTCTGGCCGTTCCACCTGAATCCCGAGGATGCCGGCATGTCCCTCTCGGTCATTCTTGGACGGAGCGCCTTGCGCCACCCGCGTCATCCAAATGAAAAACGACCGTGGCCGTTTCATCCGCTGCGGGTCGGCGCCGCCGGTGACTCACTCGGACGCAGCGCACACGTTGCAGGCGTCTTCCTTGGACGGAGCGGAGCGGAGATCCGAGGATCGCGTGCCGATAAGGGCGCCCTTTTCGACCTGAGGTCCTCGGGTCTCGCTGCCGCTCGCCCGAGGATGACGGCTTTGGATGATCGTGATCCTCAAAGCCTCCTGCCGCATTCTCGATGCCCTACGCCGCGGCAAGCGGCTCCAGACGCGCGGACAGGTTCGAAGGGCCGTGGGCGAGTTCGATATTGGCGAAGAACTGGCGGGCACTCTCGCGCCAGGTGAAGGTCTCGCCGTAAGCCCTGCACAAGTCTTTCGGAATCGCGAGCGCTTCCAGGGCGGCCTGACGCAGGTCGTGGTTCAGCGTGCCGCATCCGCTCGTGCCGACCACGTCGAGGGGGCCGGTGACCGGAAAGGCGGCGATCGGGAGCCCCGACGCCAGTGCCTCGAGCAGGACGATACCGAAAGTGTCGGTGAGGCTCGGAAACACGAACACGTCGGCGGAGGAGTAGACTTCGGCGAGAGCCTGTCCCGCCAGCTTTCCGAGAAAGCGGGCGTCGGGATAGCGGGCCTCGAGCCGCGATCGCGCCGGCCCGTCGCCGACGACGATCTTGGTGCCGGGCAGGTCGAGCGACAGGAAGGCTTCGAGGTTCTTCTCGACCGCGACGCGTCCGACGTAGAGAAATTTCGGTCCCTGCGCGTCGAGGACGGAACCGCCCCTTGGGCGGAACAGGTCGGTGTCGACGCCGCGGGTCCAGCGCCTGATGTTCCGGAAGCCCCTCGCCGCGAGGTCCCTTTCGAGCGAGGGCGTCGAGACCATCGTGGCGCTGCCCGCATTGTGGAAGCGCCGCAGCAGCCGGTAGGTCCACTCTTCCGGGACCGGCACCCGCGCCGCGACGTATTCCGGGAAGCGGGTGTGATAGCTCGTGGTGAACGGCCTCCCTTCGCGAAGGCACAGCCGCCGCGCCGCAAGGCCGATCGGCCCCTCCGTCGCGATGTGGACATGGGTCGGCCCGAACGCCTCGAAGGGGCGCGCGATCTTGCGGGTCCCGGCGAGCGCGAGGCGGATCTCGCCATAGCCGGGCATCGGCACGCTGCGGAAGCCGTCCGGCGTCAGGAAGCTGACCTCCGCGCCGAAGGCGGGAGCGTCCGCCGCCATGTGCTCGAGAGATCGAACGACGCCGTTGATCTGCGGATGCCACGCATCCGTCGCGATGAGAAGGCGCATCAGGCGGCGACCTGCTGTTCGATCCCGACCGGCCTCGACGCCTCGGGTGCACCTGCCGCTTCCGCCCAGCGGATGAGTTCGAAGCGGCCGTCGTAATGCTCGACCACCGCCGTGCAGGATTCGACCCAGTCGCCGGTGTTGATGTACGCGATGCCGAAATCGTCGTGGGCGGCCGCATGGTGGATGTGCCCGCAGATGACGCCGTCGGCCGCGTAACGCCTCGCTTCGCTCGGACAGCAACTCCTCGAAGCTGCTGATGAAGTTGACGGCGTTCTTGACCCTGAGTTTCGCCCAAGCCGACAGCGACCAGTATGTGAGCCCCAGACGGCGGCGGACCTTGTTCAGGTGGGTGTTGACGAACAGAGCCAGCGAATAGGCGCCGTCGCCCAGGAAGGCGAGCCACCGGGCGTGGCGCACGACCAGGTCGAACTGATCTCCGTGGATCACGAGGTAGCGCCTGCCGTCGGCGCTTTCGTGAATGGCATGTTCGGCGAGTTCGACCCCACCGAAGCTGGTGCCGATGTAATCCCGCAGGAACTCGTCGTGGTTGCCTGGGATGTAGACCAGCCGCGACCCCTTGCGGACCTTGCGCAGGAGCTTCTGTACGACGTCGTTGTGCGATTGCGGCCAGTACCAGCCCGATTTGAGGCGCCAGCCGTCGATGATGTCCCCGACAAGATAAATAAGGTCGGCATCGTAGCGCCGGAGGAAGTCCAGCAGGAGAGGCGCCTGGCATCCCTTCGTTCCGAGGTGGATATCCGAAAGGAAAAGCGCACGGACTCGGACCGGCTCTTCTGTCTCCACCACGGGAATTCCTTCTCTGGCGCCACCTCTAAATCGGATTCGCATTGCAATTCGATGACGTTACCTTGAAGCATGCATGACGAGGCGGGTCCCGCTCCCATGCGCGCGGCGCAGGGCCTCCCGGCCGTTCGGCCCTTTCCCGCCGGGCTTCCGCATGGTTGGTTGAGCCTCCCGCGAATTCGTCCCCTGCCCGTGAAGCCGCTCCTCGGCATCCTCCTCAAGGTTCTGTCGGCCCTCGTCTTCACCATGATGTCGGCGAGCCTCAAACTCGTGAGCGCCCGCTATCCCACGGGCGAACTGGTCTTTTTCCGGTCGTGCTTCGCCCTCGTCCCTCTCCTTCTCTGGCTCGGCTGGCAAGGCGACCTGATCAACGCGGTCCGCACCCACAATTTCCGCGGCCACCTGAAAAGGGGCGCCTTCGGAAGCGCCGGCATGTTCTCGGGCTTCCTGGCGCTGTCCTACCTTCCCCTCCACGACGCCATCGCGATCGGCTACGCGGCCCCGCTCATCGTCGTCGTCCTCGCCGCCCTCGTGCTGAAGGAGACGGTCAGGGCCTATCGGTGGACCGCGGTGATGGTCGGTTTCGCCGGGGTGCTGATCATGCTGTCGCCCCACCTCGGCGCGGTTTCGGGCGCCCTGCCGATGTCCGGAGCTTCGGCGACCGGGGCGCTCTTCGCGCTCGTCGGGGCCTTCTGCACGGCGGGCGCGACGATCCAGGTCCGCCGCTTGACGGCGAGCGAGAAGACCGGCGCGATCGTGCTCTACTTTTCGCTGCTGACGACGGTCCTGGGGCTCGCGACGAGCGTGTTCGGCTGGCGCGCGCCCCCAAGGGAGGACCTCCTTCTGCTCGTCCTGATCGGCATCCTCGGCGGCATCGGGCAGATCCTCCTGACGCAGTGCTACCGTTTCGCGGACACGTCGATCATCGCGCCGTTCGAATACACGACGATGATCTGGGCGCTGCTCCTCGGATGGTTCGTCTTCGGCGAGCTGCCGACGGCGGCGGTCCTCTTCGGGGCGGCCATCGTCGCGGCAGCGGGCCTGTTCGTCCTGATGCGCGAGAGGCAGCTCGGCCTCGTGCGCCGCAAGGAGGTCGAGACCGCGTCCCAACGGCCCGGCGGCGGGTGATCCAAGGCGCTTGACCCTCCCGCCGTCATCCCCCAAAACCGTTCCGTGGAACAAACGGGCGTCCGCTTTGTCGGATTTGTGGTGAGCGCAAAATGGGTGTCGAGGGTCGCGAGCGGCAGCGGGAGCTTGAGGCTGGCGCGCAGGTTCTGTCGGGTCAGCTCGGCAAGACGGTCCAGCGGCTCAGGAAGGCCTACAACCTCTCCCTCTCGGAACTGGCCGAGCAATCCGGGGTCGCGAAATCGATCATCAGCCAGATCGAGCGCAACGAGACCAACCCGACGCTCGCCACCATCTGGCGCCTGAGCCAGGCTCTCGACGTCTCGATCGAGCGCGTCCTCGCGGCCAGCGAGGAAGAGCCCTTCATCCAGAAGTCCTCGAAGGCCGACACGCCGATCCTCCTCTCCGACGACGGCAAGGTGCGCCTCGCCATCATCGGCTGGATCAAGACGGTCGAGTGGCTGCAATGGTACGACGTGCAGGCGGAACCCGGCGGCGTGCTGGATTCCGAAGGACACCAGCGCGGCTCCGTCGAATGCCTGTCGGTGCTCGAGGGCGAGTTCGAGGTCGAAGTGAGCGATGTCGTGCAGCGGGCGAAGGCGGGGGAAACTCTCCGCTACCGGTGCGACCGCCCTCACACGGTCCGCTGCGTCGGCGATGCACCCGGACGCGCCCACATGGTCTGCATCCTCAAGGCGGCCGTGATGGATTGAGGGCGCCCGTGTCGGCACCCGATCCTCGGACGGTCCCATAAAGGCGTCATCCTTGGGCGCGCGGAGCGCGACCCGAGGATCTCGGGCCGGAAAAGACGCCTGAACGTCGATCGGAACTTTGGTTCTCGCGCTCGATCCTGAACACGATCCTTAAGGTCTCGCTGGCGCTCGCCCGAGCATGACGCTATGGGCGCAGCCACTCTCGCGTCAACTCGCCGGCGCCGGCGGCTTCTTCCATTCCTCGCGCGGGGGGAGCGAGAGGAGATACTCGGCGATGGCGGCCCGATCCTGGTCCGGGAGGCGGGCCGTGTTGCGGACGATCGAGACCATCGGTCCGCTCACGTTGACGAAGTTCGGCGTCTCGCCGGTCTTCAGCATGAGGGCCAAGTCCCCGGCCGACCACCCGGCGATCCCGGTCGGGTGCGGGGTGATGTTCGGTGCGGCCTCCCGGCCTTCCGGATTGGGGCCTCCCGCATACCGGCGCTCCTCGATGATGGCGCCGGCCGCGTTGCGCGCGCTGTGGCACTCCGCGCAATGCCCAGGCCCCTCGACGAGATAGGCTCCCCGGTTCCAGCTCGGGCTCTTCGATGCATCCGGCATGAAGACCTTTCCGTCGAGGAAGGCCAGTTTCCAAAGTCCGATGCCGCGGCGGATACTGAAGGGGAACGGCAGATCGTGATCGGGGGCGCGACCTTCCGCGGCGGGCAGCGACTTCAGGAAGCCGAAGAGATCGGTCAGGTCGGCCGCCGGCATCCGCTGATAGGAGGTGTACGGAAAGGCGGGGTAATAGTGCCGCCCCTGCGGAGAGACGCCCTCCCGCATGGCGCGCACGAAATCCGCAGCGCCCCAGGCGCCGATGCCGTCGCGCTCATGCGGGGAAATGTTGGGGACCGAAAAGGTGCCGAACGGGGTCTTCAGGGCGTAGCCGCCGCCCGAGACGGGTCCCGTCGGGCTGGTTCGGGGTCGCGTGGCAGGAGCTGCATCCGCCCGCAAAGAACAGGATGCGCCCGTTCTCGATGTCGGCCGCATGGTTCGCCGGCAGGTCGGCCTCGCCCCGGAGGAGCCGGTAGGCGGCGGGGTCGGTCAGGAGATAGAAGCCGCCCGCCGCGACGAGAGCGAGCCCCACCAGCCACGCGATCAGCTTCCGCATCGTGCACCCCATCCCAAACCGGCGGGCGGGGCGCGATCCCTCACGCGAGACCGGTCGATCGCCGCCCTGCCGCTGACTTCCCACTGCAAAGCCCGCTCCCGACCGGCGCCAGACACGTTTTGGTGAGGCGGTCAGGCGGCGCGGCCGGCCTGGGCCTCCCGGATGAGCGCGAAGACCCGATCCGGCGTCGCCGGCATGTCGACGTCCCGGATGCCGAACGCGCGATGCAGCGCGTCCACGACGGCGTTCATCACGGCCGGGCAGGCGCCGATCGCCCCCGCTTCGCCCGCGCCCTTCATGCCCATGGCGTTCGTCGTCGAGGGCACGTTGCGGGTCTCGAAGTGGAAATCCGGCACGTCCGCCGCCCGCGGCAGACGGTAGTCCATGAGGGACGCCGTCACGAGCTGGCCGCCGGCATCGTAGACGGTCCGCTCGTGCAGGGCCTGGCCGATGCCCTGGACGGCGCCGCCATGCACCTGTCCCATGAGCAGGAGCGGGTTCAGCGTGAGGCCGAAATCGTCGACGATCGTGTAGCGGACGACCTCGGTCTCGCCGGTCTCCGGGTCGATCTCGACCTCGCACACGTGAGTCCCGTTGGGATAGGTCGCTTCCGGCGGCGCCCAACTGTCGGAGGTGGTCAACAGCTCCGGCGTCGCCCTCGGAAGCTTGGCGAGATCGGCGAAGGACACGGCGCGGTCGGTGCCGGCGACGCGCACGTGCTCGTTGGAAATCTCGAGATCGGCCACTCCGGCTTCGAGCGCATCCGCCGCGAGCTGCTTGAGGTTGTCGGCCAGAATGGCCGAGGCCCCGAGAACCGACGCACCGCCGACCGGAATGGATCGCGAACCGCCGGTGCCGCCACCCGTCGGGATCATGTCGGTGTCGCCCTGCAGCACGCGGATGCGTTCGACCGGAATGTCGAGGTGCTGCGAGACGAGCTGCGCATAGGCCGTCAGGTGTCCTTGCCCGGTCGATTGCGTGCCGATGAGCACCGTCACCGACCCGTCCGTCTCGAGGCGGACTTTCGCGTCCTCGGCCGGTCCGCCGGAGCAGGCCTCGATATAGCTGGCCATGCCGATGCCGCGGATCCGGCCTCGTCGCCTCGCTTCGGCAAGACGCGGCCTGAACCCGTCCCATTGGGCGACCTCCATGGCACGGCGCATGTGCCCTTCGAACTCGCCGGTGTCGTAGACCTTCCCGGTGGCGGTCGTGTACGGCATCTTTTCCGGCTTGATGAAGTTGAGGCTCCGGATCTCGTCGGGCGTCTTGCCGAGTTCGCGGGCCACGTGGTCGACGAAGCGCTCGATGACATAGGCCGCCTCGGGACGACCGGCGCCGCGATAGGCGTCGACGGGCAGCGTGTGGGTGTAATAGCCCCGGATGCGGGCATGGACGGCCGGAATGTCGTAGGCCCCGGGCGACATGCCCGCGCCTGCCGACGGCACGAACGGGCCGAACTGGGAGAGGTAGGCGCCGAGATCGGCCTTGAGGTCGATCCTCAGTCCCAGGAACTTGCCGCGTTGGCTGACGGCCATCTCGGCGACCGTGATGTTGTCCCGTCCCTGCGCGTCGCCGAGGAAGTGCTCGGTGCGGTCGGCGGCCCAGCGGACGGGGCGCTGCAAGTGCTCCGCGGCGACGGCGCAGAGCGGGTACTCGCGATACATGAAGATCTTGGTTCCGAACCCGCCGCCGACATCCGGCGTCACGACGCGGATGCGCTGGGGATCGACCTTCAGGATGTGCTTGGCCAGGATATTGCGAATGTCGTGGCTGCCCTGGCTGCCGAGGGTCAGAGTCCAGCGCTTCGTGGACGCATCGTATTCCGCCACGCAGGCCCGCGGCTCGAGAAAGTTGGTCACGAGGCGGTTGTTGACGAGGCTCAGCGAGATCACCCGGTGCGCCGCCTCGAAGGCCTTGTCGGTCTTCTCACGGTCACCGACCTCCGTATCGAAGGCGACGTTGCCCGGAGCCTGAGGCCACACGCTCGGCGCTCCCTCCGCCGCCGCACCCTCGATCCCGACGGCTGCGTCGAGCGGCTCCCAGTCGATCGCAACGGTCTCCGCGGCCGCCCTCGCCTCCTCCTCGGTCTCCGCGACGACGAAGGCCACGGCGTCTCCCACATGCCGGACGGTGTCGACCGCCAGCACGGGATAAGGCGGCGTCGCCATGCGCGATCCGTCGGCATTGCGGGTCGTGCCGAGGCACGGAAGGGTCCCGAGGCCGGCGAGATCCTCATGGGTCAGCACGAGGAGCACGCCGGGCATCGAGCGGGCCGTCCCCAAATCCGCGAATGTGAATCGGGCATGTGCATGGGGGCTGCGCACGACGACGCCGTAGGCCGTGCCGGCGGGCCGATGATCGTCCGTGTAGCGGCCGGCGCCGGTCACGAAACGCGCATCCTCGACGCGACGGACGGGCTGGCCGACGCCAAACTTCATGGGGCGCATGGGAGACTCCGGTTGGGAATGGGCCGGCTATGAGCGGCCGAAGGATGAGGTCGAACGGTGGCGTAGCGGCATCACGGTGAGGCTGGCGATCAGGCAACGGGCTCGCCGGCGGCGACCCAGTCCTTGAAGCCGCCCTTGTAATGCTCCCGGATGTCGCGCCCGAAAGCCTGGGCGAACTCGGCCGCCCGTACGGAGCGGTTGCCGGCCGCGCACGAGAAGACGACCCGGCCCTCCGGAAGCGCCCCGGGATCGAAGGCCGAGAGCGGCATCGAGACCGATCCGGGGATGTGGCCGGCCGCGAATTCGTGCGGTTCGCGGACATCGACGAGCGTGATCGAGCCATCGGAGAGGCCGGTTTTGACCGTCTCGCGGTCGAGATCGACGATACTGGGACGAGACATGGTTCACCTCGAGCAACTCATTGCGGCAGGCGGTCCTTCAGCCGAAGGAGCGCAATCTTCCCGATCTCGGTGACCGCGGTCTCGAATTCCTGATCGGGTTCGTGTTTCAGGCGCTCCTCGAATGCGGCGAGAATCTCGCCCTTGGGGCGTCCCTTCACGGCCATGATGTAGGGAAAGCCGAATTTCGCCTTGTAGGCCTCGTTGAGCTTGAGGAAGCGCCCCCGCTCCTCCTCGGAGAGGCTGTCGAGCCCGGCCGACGCCTGCTCCCGCTTGGAGTTGTTCGTGAGGTCGGCAGCCTTCAGGCGTCCCGCAAGGTCCGGATGGGCACGGATGAGCGAAAGCTTCTGCTCCCGCGTCGCCCCGCCGATGACCTCGACCAAGGCGGCATGGAGCCCTTCGGCCGTGTCCTGCGCGGCCGTGAACCCGCCCCTGTAGGTATGCTCGGCGATCCAGGGCGTATGCTCGAAGACGTCGCCGAAGAGTTCGAGGAAGAGCGCCGGGCTCATGGTGCTGGGCTTCAGGCCGGCCGGCCGGTGACGGCGGATCCAGTGCCGCGCGATCTCGATCCGCCGCGCGACCCAGACGTCCTCGTGCGAGGCGACATGGTCGAGAAAGCGCGCGAGCGCCGCCGCCCGCCCGGGACGGCCCACCAGCCGGCAATGAAGGCCGACCGACATCATCTTCGGTGCGGCCGCGCCTTCCGCGTAGAGCACGTCGAACGTGTCCTTCAGATAGGTGTAGAACTGGTCGCCGGCATTGAAGCCTTGCGGCGTCGCGAAACGCATGTCGTTGGCGTCGAGGGTATAGGGCACGACGAGCTGCGGTCCCTTCGCGCCGGCCACCCAGTAGGGCAGTTCGTCGGCGTAGGAGTCGGCCGCGTAGAGAAAGCCACCCTCCTCCGCCACGAGGCGGAGCGTGTGCTCGGAGGTTCGCCCCTGATAGAAGCCGAGGGGCCTCTCTGCGGTGACCTCGGTGTGGATGCGGATCGCCTCGTTGATGTGGGCCCGCTCCTCCTCGGAGGAGAAATCCTTGTAGTCGATCCACTTCAACCCGTGGCTCGCGATCTCCCAGCCGGCCTCCTTCATGGCGGCCACCACATCCGGGTTGCGCATCAGAGCCGTCGCGACCCCGAAGACGGTCACCGGCATCCTGCGCTCCGTGAACATCCGCCATAGGCGCCAGAAGCCCGCGCGGGAGCCGTACTCGTAGATCGACTCCATGTTCATGTGCCGCTGGCCCGGCCAGGGCGCGGCGCCCACGATCTCGGACAGGAACGCCTCGGAAGCGCGGTCCCCGTGCAGGATGTTGTTCTCCCCGCCCTCCTCGTAGTTGATCACGAACTGCACGCAGATGCGGGCGCCGTTCGGCCAGCCGGGATCGGGCGGATTGCGGCCATAGCCGACGAGGTCGCGGGGATAGGTCGTCTCAGGCACGAATGGGCTCCGATGCCGGGAATGGTTCCATTGGGGTCGAATGGGGCGTTCCCATGGTCAGCTCCCGCGGTAGGTCGAATAGCTCCAGGGCGAGACGAGAAGCGGCACGTGATAATGGCCGTCGGGCTCCGCGATCTGGAAGCGGATCGGCACGCCATCGAGAAAGGGCGGATCGGCGGTCTTGGTCCCGAGCGCCCGGAAATAGGCGCCCACCTGAAAGACGAGTTCGTAGGGCCCGGTCCGAAAGCCTTCCCCCGACAGGAGGGGCGAATCCGTCCGGCCGTCCGAATTGGTGATCATCTTGACCACCGGCTCGCGCACGCTGCCATCAAGGCGGAACAGCTCGACGGCGACGCCCCGGGCCGGCTTGCCGTTGGCGGTATCCAGGACATGGGTGGACAGGCGGCCCATCGGGAACTCCTTGAAGGGCCGCGACTGTCCCGATGACGGGCCCTCCCGTCAAGAAGCTTGCGCTCGCGGGAGCGATTTAAGTCGCCCGATCGAGGGATCGAGCTCGATCCGGTCGAGGGCGAACGGCACGACCACCGCCAGGAGGGCGAAGAGAGCGCAGATCCAGAAGACGGCGCACAGGCCGATGCCCGCAGGAGATCATGGCGGATTGCGAAGAAGGCGCCTTCCCGTATGGCCGTCAGGGAGCTCATAACACTCTCTAGCGCGGGCCCTGGCCGAGATCCGCCACGTCGACCTGCACGGTGGTCGTGCGGCCGCCGCGCTCGACCGTCAACTCGACGGGTTTGCCCACCCCTGCCCGTTCGAGGGCGGCCGTCAGGTCGGAGAGGCGGCGCACGGGCCGGCCGTCCACCTCCACGATGACGTCTCCGATCTCGCCCGTCTGCGGGTTCACGCCTCTCAGGCCGGCACGCTGGGCCGGGGAGCCCGGGAGCGCTCGCACGACCACGACGCCCTCGATCCCGAGCTGCGCAGCGGCGGCCTCCTGTCCGGCGATGATGCCGATTCCCGGCGTCGGCATGCGGCCGTTGCGGATGAGCTCCGGCACCACCCGGTTCACGACATCGACCGGGATCGCGAAGCCGATGCCCGCGAAGGCGCCCGAGGGCGAGAAGATCGCCGTGTTGACCCCGATCAGCCTCCCGGCGGAATCGAGGAGCGGACCGCCGGAATTGCCGGGATTGATGGCGGCGTCGGTCTGGATCACGTCGGCGATCTCGCGTCCCTCGCTCGTCGGAAGGCGCCGCTTCAAGGCGCTGATCACGCCGGTCGTGAGGGTCTGGTCGAGCCCGAAGGGATTGCCGATGGCGAAGGTCGCCTGCCCCACCTTGAGGTCGGACGAGGTCCCGATCGGGATGGCCGGCGGTGTCTGGCGAGTACGTCCAAGCCGCAGGACCGCGAGGTCGTAGTTCGGCGCCGTGCCGACCACGTCCGCCGGAACGACGTCGCCGGAGGACAGGCGGATCCTCACGCTCTGCGAGCCCTGGACGACATGGTTGTTTGTGACGACGTGGCCTGCGCCATCCCACAAGAAGCCCGTCCCGGATTGAACATCTCGTCCTCCTTCGCCGGGGCTCCCCGGGCCTTGGGGACGGCCCGGGAACCGAGGGTCGCCGAAATCGTCGGGCTCGATCAGCCGGCGGGGATCGGGCTGCGCGAAGACATGCACGACCGAAGGCGACGTTCGTTGGAAGAGGTCGATCGTCGTTTCCTCGCTTTGGGCGAGATCGCCGCGCGGGGTCACCGTTCTCGGCACGTTCTCCGAATAGAGGAACCGGGCGATATAGGGCTCGGCGACGAAAGCCGCGAGGAGCACGAGAACGACGATCAGGGCGATTCGGATGAAGCGATCCTGCACGAGGGTGCTCCGGGAAATCGATGCAGCGCTTAATTGAAGCGGAGACCCGGCCGCTTCAATCCTTCCTTCGCGCCGATAGCGAATACCTTTGCCTGCGAGCCGCCGAGCCTGCAAATAGGCAGTGGACGCCTCGCGCGGAAATCCTTAAGCCGCCTTACCGGTTTTCTCAGCCCGCAACGCCGCCGTCCGCATGATCGATCCCCAGATTTCCGAGTGGATAAGTCAGCTTCTGCGGTGGGTCCATGTGATCACGGCCATCGCCTGGATCGGCTCGTCCTTCTATTTCATTCATCTCGATCTCAGCCTCAGGAAACGGGAGGGCTTGCCGGAGGGCGTCGGCGGCGAGGCCTGGCAGGTCCATGGCGGCGGCTTCTACAACATGCGCAAATACCTCGTCGCCCCGCCGGAATTGCCGAGGGAGCTGACCTGGTTCAAGTGGGAGAGCTACTCGACCTGGCTTTCGGGCTTCGTTCTGATCGTCTGGATCTATTACCTGCAGGCCGATCTCTACACGATCGACCCGGCCGTGCTGGCCCTCGCGCCCTGGCAGGCGGCGGCCATCGGCATCGGCGGCCTTGCACTCGGGTGGCTCGTCTATGACGGACTTTGCCGCTCTCCGCTCGGCCGGAACGACGTCGCGCTCGGTGTCGCCCTCTTCCTCTATATCCTGGCGGCCGCATGGATCTTCATGCGGGTGTTCAACGGACGCGCGGCGTTCCTGCATGCCGGTGCGATGATCGCCACCTGGATGACCGCGAGCGTCTTCCTCGTCATCATCCCGAACCAGAAGAAGGTGGTCGCGGCGCTCCTGGCGGGCCGGACGCCGGAGCCTGCGCTCGGGCAGCAGGCGAAACAGCGCTCGATGCACAACAACTATCTGACGCTGCCGGTCATCTTCCTGATGCTGTCGAACCACTACCCGCTTGCATGGTCGTCCCGCTACGCCGTCGCGATCCTCGGCCTTGTCGTTGTTGCGGGCGCGATCGTCCGGCACTTCTTCAACGCGCAGCATGCCGGCAAAGGGTCGCCGTGGTGGACCTGGGGCGTGGCTGCGGCCTGCTTCGCCGTTGCGATCTACCTCTCGATCGCCGGCAAGCCGGGCAGCGCCGACCAGGCTGCGGCTCCCGCGGGACCGTCCGCAGCCGCCGCACCTTTCGACGAGGCCGTTCTCGCCATCCAGTCGCGCTGCTCGATGTGCCATGCCGCCGAGCCCGTCTGGGACGGAATTGCCCTTGCCCCGAAGGGGATCCGCCTCGACACGCCAGAGGAGATCGCCCGTCACGCGGAGGCGATCCGCATGCAGAGCGTGGTCACCCACGCGATGCCGCCGAACAACATCACGGAGATGACCCTGGACGAACGGCGCGCCGTTGCGGGCTGGCTCGCCCAGCGGGATCGGACTCTTCACTGACATCACCCCGAAGGACGCATTCGATGCCCCAACTCACGCTCGACGCCGCCCAGACTATCCTCGCCGCCGCCCTCAAGGCCGGACGGGAGAAGAAGCTCAAGCCTCTCGCGGTCGTCGTCCTGGACGAACGGGGGTCGCTTCGGGCCCTTGCCGCCGAGGACGGAACGAGCCTGAAACGGGCGGAGATCGCTCTGGGCAAGGCCCATGGCGCCCTTGCGCTGGGCGTCGGCTCGCGCGCCATCCACAAGATGGCGCTCGACCGCCCTACCTTCGTGGCCGCGGCCACGCATGCGATCGGCGGCTCCCTGGTGCCGGCGCCCGGAGGGGTCCTGATCAAGGACACCCACGGAACGGTGCTCGGAGCCGTCGGGATTTCCGGCGACACGTCCGACAACGACGAAATGGCGGCCATGGCGGGGATCCAAAGCGCCGGTTTCGTTCCCGATGCCGGAGCATGAGTTGCCGTCCCGCTGCTGCACCTTAATTCAAGACGGGAACACAAGGAGGCTGGACAGAGACCTAGAAAAGGAAGGAAATATGTAACAAGGCCACGCCCGGGCGTGGGTCGAAACAGTCGAAACCACAGTCAGAACAGAGAGGGGACGCGTTACGATGTCCAAATGGTTCAAGCATACCGCTCTGGCGGCGATCGCCACGGTCGCGCTATCGAGCACCGCAATCGCCCAGGTGACCTATCACCGGGGCAACGACGGCGAGCCGGAGACGCTCGACGTCCACAAGACCTCGACCGTGGGCGAGTCCCACGTCCTGCGCGACCTCTATGAAGGCCTCGTAGTCAAGGACAACAAGGGCGAGGTCGTTCCCGGCGTCGCCGAGAAATGGGAAATCAGCGACGACGGCAAGCTCTACCGCTTCACGCTGCGGGCCAACGCCAAGTGGTCGAACGGCGACCCCGTCAAGGCCTCCGACTTCGTGTTCGCGTACCGCCGGATCATGAACCCGGAGACGGGCGCCAAATACGCCAACATCCTCTATCCGATCCTGAACGCCGAAAAGGTGAACAAGTCTCAGGCCAAGCCCGACGAACTCGGCGTGAAGGCGGTCGACGACCGCACGCTCGAAATCCGCCTCGAGCAGCCGACCCCCTACTTCATCGAGCAGCTCACGCACCAGACGGGCCTGCCGGTCCACCCGGCCTCCGTCGAGAAGTTCGGCAAGGACTACGTGAAGCCGGGCAACCTCGTCTCGAACGGCGCCTACACGCTCGCCGAGTTCGTGCCGAACTCGCACATCAAGACCGTGAAGAACCCGAACTTCCACGACGCGGCGAACGTCAAGATCGACCAGGTGATGTTCTATCCGATCCAAGACCTCGCCGCGGCCGTCCGCCGGTTCCAGGCCGGCGAACTGCACTCGACCCCGGATATCCCGGCCGACCAGGTCAAGGCGCTCAAGGAGCGCTTCGGCAAGCAGGTCGTGATCGGCCCCTATCTCGGCGTCTGGTGCCTGCCGGTGAACACCTCGAAGGCTCCCTTCAGCGACGTGCGCGTCCGCAAGGCGCTCTCGATGGCGATCGACCGCGAGTTCATCGCGGAGCAGATCTGGGGCGGCACCATGCTGCCGGCCTATTCGTTCGTGCCCCCGGGCATCGGCAATTACGGCAAGCCGGCGCAGGCCGAGTATGCCTCCCTGTCGCCGATCGACCGCGAGGACAAGGCCAAGGCGCTCCTCAAGGAGGCCGGCTTCGGTCCCGGCGGCAAGCCGCTGAAGGTCGAGATCCGGTACAACACCACGGACAACAACCGGAACACGGTCATTGCGATCGCCGATCAGTGGAAGGCTCTCGGCGTCGAGACGTCGTTCATCAACACCGACTCGAAGACGCATTTCGCGCATCTTCGCGACGGCGGCGACTTCGACATCGCCCGCTACGGCTGGATCGGCGACTACTCCGATCCGCAGAACTTCCTTTTCCTGCTCGAGAGCGACAACAAGGGGTTCAACTACGGCAAGTGGAAGAACGCCGAGTTCGACGACCTGATGAAGAGCAAGGCCGCCAAGGAGACCGATCTCAAAAAGCGTGCCGAGTACCTCCTGAAGGCCGAGCAGATCTTCATGAAGGAGGAGCCTTGGATCCCGCTGCTCCACTACAGCACGAAGAACCTGGTGTCGGACAAGCTCGTCGGCTTCCACCAGAACATCTCCGGCTTCTATCCGAGCCGCTACTTGCAGATCAAGCAGTAGGCTTCGAGAGCGACCGGGCGGTCCTTGGGCCGCCCGGTCCGCTTCAAGGTCAAGCCGGCCGCCAAGGCCGCATGGTCCCCGAGGGCTCGCTTTCAAGCGGAGTGGACGCCCGTGCTCTCCTACATCTCCCGCCGCCTCATTGCGGCCATCCCGACCCTCTTCCTCATCATCACGATCTCCTTCTTCCTGATCAGGCTCGCCCCCGGCGGTCCCTTCGATCTCGAACGGCCGCTCGAAGCGAAGGTGATGGAGAACCTGCAACGGATCTACGGCCTCGACCGTCCGCTCTTCGAGCAATACGTGCTCTATCTCGGCGCCGTCATGCGGGGCGATTTCGGTCCCTCCTTCATCATGCGCGATTTCACGGTCGGCGAACTGTTCGCAAACGGCCTGCCGGTTTCGATCACCGTCGGCGCGTTGGCGCTGACCCTCGCGATCCTCGTGGGCGGCACGCTCGGTTCGATTGCGGCCTTCCGCCAGAACAGCACCATCGACTATCTGGTGAGCGCCCTCGGCACGTTCGGCCTGACGATCCCGACTTTCGTCGTCGCGCCCGTGCTGCAGATCGTCTTCGGCCTTGCCCTGTCGCTGCTCCCCGTGGCCGGCTGGGCCGGCGGCAACCCGCGGAACCTGATCCTCCCGGTGATCACCCTGGCGCTGCCGCAGATCGCCATCATCGCCCGCATGACCCGCGCCGCGATGATCGAGAACCTGCGCTCGAACCACATCCGCACGCTCCGCTCGCTGGGCCTGCCGTCCCGCATCCTGGTACGGCACGCGCTGCGCGGCGCGGCTCTGCCGGTCGTGTCGTATCTCGGCCCGGCGGCGGCGGCCCTTCTCACGGGCTCGGTCGTCGTGGAAACGATCTTCGCCCTCCCGGGCGTCGGACGCTACTTCGTCGAGGCGGCGCTCAACCGCGACTACACGCTCGTCATGGGCACCGTCGTCGTCGTGGCGGTGTTCGTCCTCGTCTTCAACCTGATCGTCGACATCCTCTACGCGGTGATCGACCCTCGCGTCCGCTACGACTGAGGTTGAGCCATGGCCGAAGGCGCCGTCATTCCCACCACACTCGTCGCCGAGCCCGTCGTCGGCCGTTCCCTCTGGGTGGACGCGCGGGCCCGCCTCTTCCGCAACAAGGCCTCCGTCACCAGCATGATCCTGCTGGGACTCATCGCGCTCGCCTGCATCTTCGGACCCTACTTCACGGGTCACCCGTTCGACCGGGTCTACCCCGACTATGTCCGCACGCCGGCGAGCCTCACCGCCTATCCCAAGCCCGAACAGGTCACGCCGCAGGCCGAGCGCATCGGTTCCCGGGTGCGCGCCCGGGTGGAGGGCATCGAGATCGCCGGCGATACCGCGCGCATGACCCTCGTCAGCTCCGGCGACCGCCCGATCGACGAGCGGCTTCTCGCCTATTTCGAACGCTCGGACCTCTTCGGCCCCGCCCAGGTGGTCGAGCGAAGGAACGAAGGCCGAAGCCTCATCGTCGACGTGCCGCTCGAGAGACGCCACTTCTTCTTCGGGACCGAGGCCAACGGCCGCGATCTCCTCACCCGCACCATGAAGGCGGGCCAGATCTCGCTCGCGATCGGCCTTCTCGCCACCTTCGTCGCCATCATCATCGGGGTGATCTACGGCGCAACGTCCGGCTATCTCGGCGGACGCGTCGACCTGATCATGATGCGCGTGGTCGACATCCTCTATTCGCTCCCGTTCATCTTCTTCGTGATCATGCTGGTGGTGTTCTTCGGCCGGAACTTCGTGCTGATGTTCCTCGCCGTCGGGGCCGTCGAGTGGCTCGACATGGCCCGCATCGTCCGCGGCCAGACGCTGTCGATCAAGCGGCAGGAATTCGTGCAGGCGGCGGAAGCGCTCGGCGTCGAAACCAAGGGCATCATCCGCCGGCACGTCATCCCGAACACGCTCGGGCCCGTCGTCGTCTACATGACGCTCCTCGTGCCCAAGGTCATCCTGCTGGAGAGCTTCCTCTCCTTCCTGGGCCTCGGCGTCCAGGAACCGAACACCAGCCTTGGCGTGCTGATCGCGGAGGGCGCGAAGAGCATTCAGGATTCCACCTGGATGCTCGTCTATCCGGCGCTCACCCTCGTGGCGATCCTCTTCTGCCTCAATTTCATCGGCGACGGCCTGCGCGACGCCCTCGACCCGAAGGACCGCTGACATGGCCGAGCCCGTTCTTTCGGTCCGCAATCTCAACGTCCGCTTCCGCACCGGCGACGGCATCCTGCATGCGGTGAAGGGGATCGACCTCGACGTGGCGCCGGGGGAGACCGTCGCCATCGTCGGCGAGTCCGGCTCGGGCAAGAGCCAGACCATGATGTCGGTGATGGGACTCTTGGCCTCGAACGGCTGGGCGGAGGGCTCCGTCAAGTACCGCGGCCAGGAGCTCGTGGGTCTCTCGGCCGACAAGCTCAACCGCTATCGCGGCTCGAAGCTGACGATGATCTTCCAGGAGCCGATGACCTCGCTCGACCCGCTCTATCGGGTCGGCGACCAGCTCGCGCTCCCGCTGACGACCCACGGCGGCCTGAGCAGGGCGGCGGCCCGCAAGCGGTCCATCGAGTTGCTCGAGCTCGTGCGGATCCCCGATCCGGAGCGGCGCCTCGCCTCCTATCCGCACGAGCTTTCGGGCGGCCAGCGCCAGCGCGTCATGATCGCCATGGCGCTCGCCAACAATCCCGACGTGCTCATCGCCGACGAACCGACGACGGCCCTCGACGTGACGGTCCAGGCCCGGATCCTGGAGCTGCTCGCCGATCTGCAGAAGCGGCTCGGGATGTCCATCGTCTTCATCACGCACGATCTCGGCATCGTGCGCCGCTTCGCCGACCGAACCTACGTGATGAAGAGCGGCGAGGTGGTCGAGAGCGGAGCGACGAGCGACCTCTTCGCTGCGCCCAAGCATCCCTACACCCGCATGCTCATCGACGCCGAGCCGCGCGGCCGCAAGGAGCCGGTCGCCGCCGGCGCTCCGGTGGTGCTGGACGCCAGGAACGTCAAGGTCACCTTCCACCTCAAGGGCGGCTTCCTCGGACGGGGCGCGCACATCCTGCGCGCCGTCGACGACGTGAGTCTTTCCGTCCGCGCGGGCGAGACCGTGGGGATCGTCGGCGAATCCGGTTCGGGCAAGTCCACTCTGGGCCGCGCCATCCTCCGGCTTCAGCCGGCATCCGGCCTCATCCGGTTCGAGGACCGGAACCTCATGCCGCTCGACCGGAGCGGCATGCGCCCACTGCGGCGCCAGCTCCAGGTGGTCTTCCAGGACCCGTTCGGATCACTCTCGCCGCGCATGACGGCCGGCGAGATCGTCACGGAAGGCCTCCTCGTCCACGAACCCAGCATCTCGCGCAAGGAACGCGACCGGCGCGCCGCACGGGCCTTCGAGGAGGTCCGGCTCGATCCCGCCGGGCGCAACCGCTACCCGCACGAATTCTCCGGCGGCCAGCGCCAGCGCATTGCGATCGCCCGCGCCATGATCCTGCACCCGAAGCTCGTGATCCTCGACGAGCCGACTTCGGCCCTCGACCGGTCGGTGCAGAAGGAGGTCGTCGACCTCCTCAGGGATCTCCAGAAGGCGCATGGACTGGCCTACATCTTCATCAGCCACGACCTCGCGGTCGTCCGCGTACTTTCGGACGAGATCATGGTCATGAAGAGCGGAAAGGTGGTGGAGCGGGGAACCGCCGAAGCGATCTTCGATCGGCCGCGGGAGGACTACACACGGGATCTCATCGCGGCGGCCTTTCTCCACCAGCGGGAGCCCGGACCGTCTGCCAGCGCCCTCGCCTCGTAGGAGGGACGCCGGGCGGGGGCCAGAACCGTGGATCGGAGCGAGGTTCGACCGCCCTTCTCGACCTGAGATCCTCGGGCCGCGCTCCGCGCGCCCAAGGATGACGACTGTCGGGGCGGGCGCTCTCTACGCGCCCGACGGCGATGCCTCTTCCAACGTTCATGCCGCCCGGAGCAAGGACTGGATCCGCTCCGCGAGATCCGTCGCCCGGTAGGGTTTGTAGAGCAGATCGAGGTCGTCGATCCTGTCCTCGCCGTCGACATAGCCGGTGGTGAGGAGCACGCGCATGGAGGGCCATTCGCGCTTCACCATGCGGGCGAGGTCGATGCCGGTCAACGCGCCCGGCATTCGCACGTCGCTCAGGACCAGTCGCACCTGACCGTTCTGCTTGAGAAGGTTCGCGGCCTCGTCGCCGGTCTCCGCTTCGTGCACCTCGAACCCCATCGCCTTGAGCGTCGAGACCGCGACCTGCCGCACGGCCGGGTCGTCCTCCACCACGAGCGCGACCTGTCCCTCGCCGAACGGGCTCGTCATGGGGTCCTGCTTGTCGGCCGGCTGCTCCGAGGCCTCGCCGGGCGCCCGCGGCAGATAGATCCGGATCGTGGTGCCCTCGCCGGAGGCGCTTTCCACCTCCACGCGGCCGTTCGATTGCTGAACGAAGCCATAGACCATGCTGAGACCGAGCCCCGTACCCTTGCCGCTCTCCTTGGTCGTGAAGAACGGCTCGAAGACGCGTTCCAGCACCTGGGGCGGCATGCCGATGCCCGTATCGGCGACGGAAATGACGACGTGATCCCCGGCCGGTGCGGGCGCTCCGTCCTCCATCGTCCGGTTCTCGACCGCGATGGTGAGATCGCCGCCCTCCGGCATCGCGTCGCGGGCGTTCACCGCCAGATTCAGGAGCGCTGCCTCGAGTTGCGCCCGATCGACGCGGATCGGCCAGAGGTCCTTCTCGGCCTCGAGCGTCACCCGGATGCGCTCCCCGAGCGTCCGCTGCATCAGCTCCAGGAACCCGGGCATCAGCTCCATGATATCGATCGTCGCCGCGAGCAGGGGCTGGCGGCGGGAGAAAGCAAGCAGGCGATGCGTGAGGTCGGCGCAGCGCTGCGCGCCCTCCATCGCCATGCGGGCCCGCCGCTGCGCTTTCTCGTTCTTGGCGATCGACCTCTGCAGAAGCTCGAGATTGCCGATCACCACGCTGAGCATGTTGTTGAAGTCGTGCGCAATGCCGCCCGTCAGACGGCCCACGGCCTCGAGCTTGCTCGCGTGGAGCAGATTCTGCTCGAGCTGCTTGCGTTCGGAGATATCGAACCAGAGGCCGAAGAACTCGCGCGGCTGCCCGTCGTCGTCCCTGATGAGAACCGTCTGGTCGAGAAAGTGGTGTTCCGTATCGTCGGCGCACCGCCATCGATATTCCAGGGTGGCGGCTCCCTCCTCCCCGATGGCCGCAAGCTGGCCGAGGACGCGCTCCCGGTCGTCGGGGTGAATCCGGGACGACCAGAAATCCGACCGGTCCAGAAACGCCTTCGGCGGAAAGCCGGTGATCCGTTCCACGCTCTCGTTCGTGAAGTTGAGTCGCCGATGGTCCTCGTGGAGAGGAGCCGTGTAGAGTGCAATCGGCAGCGATTGGAGCACGATGGACTGGTGCTCCTCGCGCCGGCGCAGGGCCTGTTCGGTCTTCAGCTTCTCGCTGCGGACTCGCAGATTCTCCATGAGAAGCCTGCGCTCCTCCTCGCCCTGTCGGCGGATCTCCTCGGTCTTTCGGTAGAGATCGACGAAGACATCCACCTTCGATTTCAGGATGAGAGGCTCGATCGGCTTGAACACGTAGTCGACGGCGCCCGCGGAATAGCCTCGGAAGACGTGCATGTCGTCCTTGTTGAAGGCCGTCAGGAAGATGATCGGGACGCGGGACGAGCGACGTCGCCCGCGGATCAGGCCCGCGACCTCATAGCCGTCGATACGGGGCATCTGGACATCGAGGAGGATGACCGCAAAATCGTCCCGCAGCACGTGGCGCAGCGCCGCCTCGCCGCAATCCGCCGTCACGATCTCGATGCCTGGAGCCCGCAGCATCTCCTGCACGGCGAGCAGATTCCGGGAATCGTCGTCCACGACGAGGATCTTGGCCGTAACGGTGCCAGATTCGGCGCGAGTCGGGCGACGGCGCGAGCCGTCCAGGTCCGACACCGCCGGTCTGACGTGCTCGGTCATGGCCTCAGCTCGTCCTCGGCTGCACCGTTGATCAGGAGATCCGGATCCTTGGCGACATAGGTGCTGCGGCCCAACTGAACGCGCAGGACGGCCAAGAGCTGGTCGATGTCGACCGGCTTCGAGACATAATCCGTGGCACCCGATTCCAGGCACTTCTCGCGGTCGCCGCTCATGGCTTTCGCCGTCACGGCGATGAGGGGAAGATTCCTGTATTGCGGGAGCTTCCGGATCTCGCGCATGGTCTCATAGCCGTCCATCTCCGGCATCATGATGTCGATCAGCATCACGTCTATGCCGGACGTGCTCTTGAGACGCTCGATGCCCTCCCGGCCATTCTCGGCGAATACGACCTGCATGCCGTGCAACTCCAACGCGCTCGAGAGCGAGAAGATGTTGCGCATATCGTCGTCGACGATCAAGGCCTTGTGGCCTTCGAGCGAACTGTCGTCCCGCCGCTCCACGATGATCTGCCGATCCTCGGGAATCGACGCGATGGCGCGGTGAAGGAAAAGGGCCGTCTCGTCGAGCAACTTCTCGGACGATCCCTGTCCCTTCACGATGATCGTCGAGGCCATTCGCTCGAGGCGGCGCTCCTGAGCCTTGGTGAGGTCCTGACCCGTATAGATCACGATCGGCAGTTCCTCGCCGCCCTTCGTCCGGCGGATCCGCTCGATCAGTTCGGCTCCCGGCAGATCGGGAAGACCGAGATCGATGACGGCGCAGTCGAAGCGGCGGGCCTGAATGGCTTCGAGCGCCGCCTCCGCCGTGCCGACTCCTGTGACGTCGACCTCCCCGCCGCCGACGAGCTCGGAAATGCTCATGCGCTGGTTGTCGTCGTCCTCGACGAGGAGGAGGTTCTTCACCGGCCTGTCGATGAATTCCTTTGTGCGCGACATTGCACCCAGGAGGGCGTCGCGGTCGACCGGCTTCTCGAGGAACCCGAAGGCGCCGGCCCTGAGGCCCCGCTTCTTCTGGTCGTCGACCGAAATCACATGGATCGGCACGTGCCGCGTCCGAGGATCGTGCTTGAGGAGGTCCAGCAGTGCCCAGCCGTCCATATCGGGAAGCCCGATATCGAGCGTGATCGCATGAGGTTTGTAGCGATGCGCCAGGGCGAGCGCCGCAGCGCCGTCGGTCGCGATGAGCCCCTTGAAGCCTTGCTGGCGGGCGAGTTCCAGGAGCACCGACGCGAACATCGCATCGTCCTCGATCACGAGGACGACGTGATCGCCGTCCGCGATGGCGTGGCGGTCGTCCGCGGAGGCCGAAAGGGCCATGGCGGCCGACGGCTGCCGAATCAGAGGCGTCGCGATCTCGCCGCCACCGTTCGGGCGGACGGCCGCAGGAGCAGCATCCTGGACCGCAGCGGGAGGCTCGACGGGCAGGAACAGGGTGAAGGTCGATCCCCGTCCCGGCGCGCTGGACACCACGATCTCGCCTCCGAGCAGCCGCGCGATCTCGCGGCTGATGGCAAGACCCAGACCCGTCCCGCCGTACTTCCGGCTGGTGGTGCCGTCCGCCTGCTGGAACGCCTCGAAGATGATGCGCTGCTTGTCTTCCGGAATTCCGATGCCGGTATCCCGCACCGAGATTGCGATCCATTCATGGCCGGCCCTCAGGGGCGACCCTTCCGCGGAGCCGATCGTCAAGGTGACGCCGCCCTTCTCGGTGAACTTGAACGCGTTCGACAGCAGGTTCCGCAGCACCTGCTGCAGGCGCTTCGAATCGCTTCGAGCGAAGGCCGGCAGCTTGGGATCGATCTCGATCACGAAGTCCAGGTTCCGCTCTTCCGCGACTTGGCGGAACGTGCGGTCCATATGGTTCATGAGCTCCTTCACCCCGATGTTCGAGACCTCGAGGCTGACCGTCCCCGATTCGATCTTGGAGAGATCGAGGATGTCGTTGATGAGCGCCAGAAGGTCCGACCCCGCAGCGTGGATCGTCTTGGCGAACTCCTTCTGCTTGTCCGAGAGATTGCCCTCCGGGTTCTCCGTCAGGAGCTTCGAGAGGATGAGCAGCGAGTTCAGCGGGGTGCGCAGCTCGTGGCTCATATTGGCCAGGAACTGCGACTTGTAGCGCGACGTGAGCGAGAGCTGCTCCGCCTTTTCCTCGAGGGCCGTCTTGGCGATCGACACCTCCCGGTTCTTGCCCTCGACTTCCTTCTTCTGGATCTCGAGGAGGCGCGCCTTCTCCTCCAGTTCCTCGTTGGTCTGTTGCAGAGTCTCCTGCTGCTGACGCAGCAGCTCTTCCGACTGGCGCAGAGTCGCCGCCTGCTGCTCCAGCCGGTCGTTCGTCTTCTTCAGCTCCTCCTGCTGGCTCTGCAGCTCGGTCGTCAGGAGCTGGGACTGCTTGAGCAGGCCTTCCGTGCGCATGTTCGCGGCGATCGTGTTGAGCACGATGCCGATGGACTCGGTGAGCTGGTCCAGGAAGGACTGGTGGGTTTCCGAGAAGCGGTTGAACGAGGCGAGCTCGATCACCGCCTTCACCTCCTGCTCGAAGAGCACCGGCAGTACGATGATGTTCAGCGGCGGCGCCTCGCCGAGCGCCCGAACCGATGGTGACGTAGTCGCCGGGGACGTTCGTCAGCAGAATGCGCTTCTTCTCGTAGGCGACCTGCCCGACGATGCCCTCGCGCAGGCGGAACCGGTTGGAGATGTGCTTGCGCTCGGTGAAGGCGTAGGACGCGACGAGATCGAGCACCGGCTCGCCGGCGTCGTGGTCGACGGTGTAGAAGACGCCGCGCTGCGCGCTCACGAGCGGGGCGATCTCCGACAGGATCATGTTGGACACGGTCGTGAGATCGCGCTCGCCCTGCAGCATGCGGGTGAACTTGGCGAGGTTGGTCTTCAGCCAATCCTGTTCCGCGTTCTTCTGCGTCGTGTCGCGCAGATTGCGGATCATCTCGTTGATGTTGTCCTTGAGGGCGGCGAGTTCGCCCAGGGCTTCGGCGGTGATCGACCGGGTCAGGTCGCCGCGCGTCACCGCGGTGGCCACCTCGGCGATGGCTCGCACCTGGTTGGTCAGGTTCGCCGCGAGCTGGTTCACGTTGTCGGTGAGATCGCGCCAGAGGCCGGATACGCCTTCGACCCGGGCCTGACCGCCGAGCTTGCCTTCCGTGCCCACTTCCTTCGCGACGCGGGTCACCTCGGAGGCGAAGGAGTTGAGCTGGTCCACCATCGTGTTGATGGTGTTCTTCAGCTCCAGCATCTCGCCCTTCACGTCGACGGTGATCTTCTTCGACAGATTGCCGTTGGCGACGGCGGTCGTCACGTCGGCGATGTTGCGCACCTGGCCGGTCAGGTTCGCCGCCATCATGTTCACGTTGTCGGTGAGGTCCTTCCAGGTGCCGCCGACGCCCTTCACCTGGGCCTGCCCGCCGAGCTTGCCCTCGGTGCCCACCTCGCGCGCCACGCGCGTCACCTCCGAGGCGAAGGAGTTGAGCTGGTCCACCATCGTGTTGATGGTGTTCTTCAGCTCGAGCATCTCGCCGCGCACATCGACCGTGATCTTCTTCGACAGGTCGCCGTTCGCGACCGCCGTCGTCACGTCGGCGATGTTGCGCACCTGGCCGGTCAGGTTCGCGGCCATCATGTTCACGTTGTCGGTGAGGTCCTTCCAGGTGCCGGCAACGCCCTTCACCTGGGCCTGGCCGCCGAGCTTGCCTTCGGAGCCCACCTCGCGGGCGACGCGCGTCACCTCGGAGGCGAAGGAGTTGAGCTGATCCACCATCGTGTTGATGGTCGATTTCAGCTCGAGCATCTCGCCTTCGACGACGACGGTGATCTTCTTCGACAGGTCGCCGGTGGCGACCGCCGTCACGACGTCGGCGATTCCGCGCACCTGGCCGGTGAGATTGGCGGCCATGAGGTTCACGTTGTCGGTGAGGCCCTTCCAGACGCCGCCGACGCCCTTCACCTGGGCCTGGCCGCCGAGCTTGCCTTCGGAGCCCACTTCCTTCGCGACGCGGGTCACCTCCGAGGCGAAGGAGTTGAGCTGGTCCACCATCGTGTTGATGGTGTTCTTCAGCTCGAGCAGCTCGCCGCGGACGTCGACGGTGATCTTCTTCGACAGGTCGCCGTTCGCCACCGCCGTCGTCACGTCGGCGATGTTGCGCACCTGGCCGGTCAGGTTCGCCGCCATCGAGTTCACGTTGTCGGTGAGGCCCTTCCAGACGCCGCCGACGCCCTCCACCTTGGCCTGCCCGCCGAGCTTGCCTTCGGTACCCACCTCGCGGGCGACGCGCGTCACTTCCGAGGCGAAGGAGTTGAGCTGGTCCACCATCGTGTTGATGGTGTTCTTCAGCTCCAGCAGTTCGCCCCGCACGTCGACGGTGATCTTCTTCGAGAGGTCGCCGTTCGCGACCGCCGTCGTCACGTCGGCGATGTTGCGCACCTGGCCGGTGAGATTGGCGGCCATCGAGTTCACGTTGTCGGTGAGGTCCTTCCAGGTGCCGCCGACGCCCTTCACCTGAGCCTGCCCGCCGAGCTTTCCTTCGGTGCCCACCTCGCGGGCCACGCGGGTCACTTCGGAGGCGAAGGAGTTGAGCTGGTCCACCATCGTGTTGATGGTGTTCTTCAGCTCCAGCATCTCGCCCTTCACGTCGACGGTGATCTTCTTCGACAGGTCGCCGTTGGCGACCGCCGTCGTCACGTCGGCGATGTTGCGCACCTGGCCGGTGAGGTTGGCGGCCATCATGTTCACGTTGTCGGTGAGGTCGCGCCACAGGCCGGCCGCGCCGGGCACGAGGGCCTGCCCGCCGAGCTTGCCTTCGATGCCCACCTCGCGGGCCACGTTCGTCACCTGGTCGGCGAAGGTGGCGAGCGTCCCGATCATGCTGTTGATGGTGTCCGCGAGCGCGGCGATCTCGCCCTTCGCGTCCACGGTGAGCTTGCCGGTGAGATCGCCCTCGGCGACCGCGGTCACGACCTCGGCGATGCCGCGGACCTGGCCGGTGAGGTTCGCCGCCATCATGTTCACGTTGTCGGTGAGGTCCTTCCAGACGCCTGCGACGCCCTTCACCTGGGCCTGGCCGCCGAGCTTGCCTTCGGAGCCCACCTCGCGGGCGACGCGGGTCACCTCCGAGGCGAAGGAGTTGAGCTGGTCCACCATCGTGTTGATGGTCGATTTCAGCTCCAGCATCTCGCCCTTGACGTCGACGGTGATCTTCTTCGAGAGGTCGCCGTTCGCGACGGCCGTCGTCACTTCGGCGATGTTGCGCACCTGGCCGGTCAGGTTCGCCGCCATCATGTTCACGTTGTCGGTGAGATCCTTCCAGGTTCCGGCGACGCCTTTCACCTTGGCCTGGCCGCCGAGCTTGCCCTCCGTGCCCACTTCCTTCGCCACGCGGGTCACCTCGGAGGCGAACGAGCTGAGCTGCCCCACCATGGTATTGACGACCTTGCCGATGCGCAGGAACTCGCCGCGCAGGGGACGCCCCTCGATCTCGAGCTGCATGGCCTGGCCGAGGTCGCCCTTGGCGACCGCGCCGATCACGCGCGCCACTTCCGTCGTCGGCTGGACCAGGTCGCCGATCATGGAGTTCACGGAATCGATGCAGTCGCTCCAGCACCCTTTGGCGGCCGGCAGCTTGCCGCGTTCGCCGATCTGGCCTTCCTTCCCGACCACCTTCGCGACCCGGTCGAGTTCTCGCGCGAGGCCGCCGTTGAGTTCGGCGATGTCGTTGAAGGCCTCGGCAATCTCTCCGTCGATGCCGGTCAGGTCGGAGGGCAGGCGAATGTTGAAATCGCCCCGGCGGAAAGCGCGCAATGATTTGAGAAGCAGCTTGGGATCAAGCTGCGTAGCGGCGGTCTCGATCTGCGACATGAGGTCCCCGTCACACCTGATCGCCGGGTTGCTTCCCCGGCTCCCCTTGAAAACTCAACTTCCGTAAAGCCCCGTTCTTCGGTGATCGTTATACGGATGTCAGCTTCAACCAACGCCCTGCCAAGCCGAAGGTTCCGAAGATTTTCCACGGCGACGCGGCCGTCCACACCCGACGGAAGATGAATGGGTGTTCATAAAACATCTTTGTTTCCCAATATGTTAGCATGCGTTGCTCACCTTCTGGACGGAACCCAAGCGCGCCCCGGCCGTTCCCTCCTCCGCATAGGCCTCAACTCCTCGGAGGGTCCGTTGAAACGCATCAATTTTCTCAATGGGGCGGCTGTCGCGGCGCTCGTAATCGGCGCCACGATGACCTCAAGCCCCCTCGTCACCGCGCCCGCCGAGGCGCAATCCGCAACCGCGGTCGCGACGGTCCGCGTCGAACAGTTCCGCGAAACGTTGGCGCCGCTCGGCGACACCGTGCAGGTACAGGGTCTCGGCGAGGTCTGGAAGCCACGTGATGTCGCGCCCGACTGGCAGCCCTATTCGGTCGGCCACTGGATCTTCAACGAGAAGGTGGGCTGGTACTTCCAGTCCGATGAACCCTGGGCCGAGATCACGTTCCATTACGGCCGCTGGTACGACGATCCGGAGCACGGCTGGGTGTGGGTCGCGGGCACCGAATGGGCCCCGGCATGGGTCGAGTGGCGCCGTTCGAAGCAGTATGTCGGTTGGCGGCCGCTGCCGCCGGAGAATGCGCTCCGACGGACCGCCGCCCGCTCGACTACGTCTCGCTCGACCGCGACCCGCAGCCGCCGTGCCGGGAGCACGGAGGTCATCGAGGAAGCCTGGGTGTTCGTCCCGACGGAACGCATCGTCGCCGACGAGATCAGCACGGTTCGAGTCCAGCGGACCCGCGTGGTCGAGATCTACGAGGAGACCCGTCCCATCGGCCGGGTCGAGCGTCGCGGAACCATCGCGGTGAATTTCGCCCTTCGCCCCGAGGTGCTCGAACGGGAGACTCGCGTCACGGTCCGAACGCAGAACCTGCCTCGGGCCGTTGCAGCGCCCGTGCCGCGAGAGGTGCAGTCCATCGCGACCGAGACGCGCGGCACGACATCGACGTCGTCGGGCACGACCTCCACCACCGGGACCGGCCCGGGGACGGGTTCGACCACGACCGGCACCGCCACGGGCCAGTCGACGGACGCGCCTGGTGCGAGGAGACCGCCGGCCTCGACCGTGCAGACGCCGAATCAGGATCAGCCGGCGTCCTCGGCCGAAACACCGCAGCGAGGTGACCGACCGAGCGCGTCCGACACGACCGGCACGGCCCCGGCCGATGCGGGTTCCGCCCGCTCGACCGCAACGACCCCGCCCGGCGCGGAAGGGGACCAAAACCGCACACGCACCCAGCGGCGTCCGCAACAGGAAGGGGCCGGAGCCCCCGCACCTTCGGGCGACGTGACCAGGACCCAACCCCCGGCTTCACGCCAGGGGGACGATGCGGCCACCCGCCAAGAGCGCCGCGACCAGCCGCAGCAGTCTCGCGATCAGCGCCGGCAGCCGCGTCCGGGACAGGAGCGGCCGGACGAAGCGGCGCAATCGCCGGAGAAGCCGGCCGCAAGGGGACAGGCGCCGGCCGAGCGAGCGCGGCGTCCGTCCGAGGCGGAGACTACCGGCTCGGCCGGCAGCGCCGCGGCCGACGCGCCCCGGCGCCGTCCACCAGCCGGCGCGGACGCAGCCGACGGCAGCCGAGCCGCCCCCAGGGGCGCCGCTCCCGAGCTGGAGCGTCGCAGCGAGAGCGGACCGGCGGGCGAGCCCGGCCGTGGTGAAATCCGGCAGGGACCGCGCGGCGGCGGAGCGGGCGCTGCGATGGGCAGCAGCGACGAGGCGACAGGCTCGACCGCGGGCCAGCCTCGGCGCCTTCCGCGCCCCGGTCAGGGCGGCGGAGCCGAGGGCGCGAGACAATAGGCGCCCCATGGTTCGCAGCTGTGCGACGCCCCTCGAGGGGCGCCGCATTCGCTAGAGCGTCGGACCCAAAAGTGGACCCCACTTTTGGGATCCATCCGATGCTCTTTCTCTTAAGCAGCGCATCGTTTAACGCGGAAAACCGGGTCCACTTGTCCGCACGATGCGAGCATCGGACCCAAAAGTGGAATCCACTTTTGGGATCCACCCGATGCTCTTTGTCTGAAGCAGCGCATCGTTCGGCGCGGAAAACCGGGTCCACTTGTCCGCACGATGCGCTAACCTGACGAGCATCGCCCTATCGACGCTCAGGCGATCGAGCGGATGTCCTGCATCAGACGATCCGCAACGCTCAGGCCCTCCCTGGCGGCCTGTTCGCGCAAGACCATGCGGCGGGCGCCGGGCAGACGCGCACCGGGCTGCCCCTCGATGGCGGCGGCGAGGCGCGCGCAATGGGAGAGAGTCCCCTCTCCTCCCAGGGCGGCGGGATCGATCGCGATGATCAGCTGGCCGGTCCCGGGCGGATCGCCTTGCGTATCGAGAAAGGAGCTCGCATCGTCGGCGAAGTTGGCGCCCGTCAGCCCCGCCGCAAGAAGTTCGACCATCAGGGCGAGGGCGGTGCCCTTGGCGCCGCCGAGGGGCAGCATCGTGCCCTGCAGCGCGGCGTCGGGATCGGTCGTCGGCCGCCCCTCTTCGTCGAGCGCCCATCCCTCGGGGATGCGCTCGCCCTTCTGCTTTGCCGCCAGGATATTGCCGCGTGCGACAACCGAGAGGGAAAGATCGACGACGATCGGAGCCCGCCCCGGCAGAGGGCACGCGAAGGCGATCGGATTCGTGCCGAACACGCCCGTCGACCCGCCCCATGGGGCGATCGCAGCCGGCGTGTTGGCGAAGAGGAGGGCGACGAGTCCGGCCTCCGCCAGCCTCTCGACCGGATGCCCGGCCGCCCCGCAATGATGAGAACGCCGGATTGCCGCCGCGGCCACGCCCTGTTCGCGAGCGATCGCACGGATTTCGGAGCCGGCGAGATCGAGGGCCGGATAGGCGAAGCCGTGCGCGGCATCGACGGCGAGAACCGCCGGCTTGCGGCGGGTGCTCGTCGGGGTCGCGAACCCGTCCACCTTGCCGACCTTCGCCTGCCCCGCATAGGTCGCGACGCGCGACAATCCATGGCCTTTCAATCCGTCGGCTTCGGCAGCCACGAGGGCGCAAGCGACGCTCCTCGCGTTCGGCTCGCTCGTGCGGCAGCGGACGAGTGCGTCCGTGACGAGCGCTTCGGCTTCGGCGAGGGTGAGAACGGCCATGCTTCAGACTCCCGCGAGATGCTTGCGCACGTTCTCGACCGTCACCCACGAGACGCGAACGTTCGAATTCGACGGTCATGCCTGCGATATGCGGGGTGAGCACGAGATTGGGGCAGCCGGCGAAGATCGCGGCCCGGTCGGCGCTCAAGGGTTCCTCGTCGAAGACGTCGAGGGCTGCCCCGCCGAGACGCCCGGCCTTCAGGGCTTCAGCGACCGCCGATTCGTCGACGAGGCCGCCCCGCGCGGCATTGATGAGGATCGCGTCGGCCTTCGCCTGCGCCAGCGCTTCGGCGCCGATCAGATTACGCGTTTCCGGCGTGAGCGGGACATGGAGCGAAATCACGTCCGACGTTGCGATGAGATCTTCAAGGGAGACGGGTTCGACGCGCCCCCAAGGCTGGTTCCAGACCGAACCGTCGGCGACCAGATAAGGGTCGTAGCGCCACGATGCTCATCCCGAGGGCCGCCGCGCGCTTTGCCGTCTCCCGGGCAATGGCGCCGAAGCCGACGAGACCGAGTCGCTTGCCCATGATTTCCCGGCCCATCAGCCTGTTGCGCGGCCAGCCCCCAGAGATCACGTCGCCCGTGGAGCCATAGGCGCCGCGCAACAGCAGCAGCGCCGTGGCGATCACATATTCGGCAACCGACACGTCGTTGGCGCCGCTCGCCGGGAATACGGCGATGCCGCGGGCCTTGCAGGCCTCGAGATCGATATTGTCGAGCCCGACGCCAAGACGTCCGACCGCCTTCAGCTTCGGAGCCGCCGCGAGGAGCGGCGCGCGGACCTGCGTTCGATTCCGGACGATGATCGCGCGCGCCTCGGCGAGAAATTTCGAGAGTTCCTCCGGCTCGTCCGCAAGCCGAGGGTCGTAGACCACGTCGAGTCCCTTCAGGCCCTCGCGGACGGCCTCCTCGTCCAGGAATTCGGTGATGACGATGTCGGGCATGGGGACCTCAATGGGAGAGGACGAGGCCTGCGGTGACGAGGCTCAGGATGACCAACGTGGATCCGGTGAACACGGCAATGTGCCGCCAGCCGATGCGCATGAGCGACGAGAGGGACGTGCCGAGGCCGAGCGCCGCAATGGCAACGAGAAGCCCCCAGGCGGATGCCTGGATCATCGTCGCCTTGATCGGCGCATAGAGCGGAAGAAGGCCGGGCGACAGGGGGGCGAGCGAGTTCACCAGGCACAATCCAAGGAACGCGAGCGCGAAGACGGGCACCGGCACCCTGGCTTGCGCATGCTCCTTGCCGTCCCGGGTGAACCACCATCCTATGGCGACCACCGCGGGCAGCAGCAGGAACACGCGGAAGAGCTTCACGATCACCGCCGTGTTGCCGACCGGCTCCGACACCGCATAGCCGGCCCCGACCACCTGCGCCATATCGTGGATCGTGGCGCCGAGCATCACGCCGGTCTGCTGCGGATCGAGGCCGAGCAGGAGGCACAGGGGCGGATAGGCGATCATGACCAGAGTCGACACCGCATTCGCCGCTACGACCGTGAAGGCGACGTCGGCGCCCTTCTGCGGATAATGCGGCACGACGGTCGCGGTCGCGAGCGTCGCGGATGCGCCGCAGACCGCGTTCGCCGCGCCGGCGAGCGCACCATACCCTTCGCCGACCTGGAAGAGGCGCGCCAGCCAGATGCCGGCGGCAACGGTGACCGCCATCGAGACGACGACGACGAAAGCCGTCGAGAAGCCGAGTTCGACGATATCCGAAAGGGCGATCCGGACGCCGAGGAGCCCGATGGCGATCCGCAACAGCTTCTTCACGCACCAGGTCATCCCGGGCTCGAAGACCGCACGCTGCGCGAAACCGTTCAGGGCGATCCCGATCACCAGGGCGATGACGATGGCCGGTAGCTTGTAGGAGGATCCGGAGACCGACCGGATGGCATCGGCCGCGAACGGTTCGGCGAGGTAGGAGACGATGGCGACCCCTGCCGACAATGCGACGCCCGGCCCGAGGCGCCGGAGCGATCGTTGGGCGCGCTCGACGGAGGTGACGGATGGGGCGACGGGTCGGGACATGACTTGCGGTTCATAGCATCTCCGCGCCCGCGCGGAGAGGGCTCCGCGGCCTCCCGGCTCGGAAGGTCTCGATCAGGCGCTCCGGTAGAGCTTCGTCATCACGAACTCGCGGTGGCCAAGTGCCTCCGCGGCGGTGAGGCGGCCGTTGCGGTGCGGACGATCATCTCGACGAGAGCATCTCCGGCATCCGAGATCGTCATGTCCCGCCGCAGAATGCCCGACACGTCCACGTCCACGTGCTCGGACATGGTGCGCACCGTCTTCGGGTTCCCGGTGATCTTGATGACCGGCACGATCGGATTGCCGATCACGTTGCCCTGGCCGGTCGGGAACGTGTGGACGACGTAGCCGCCCGCCGCCATCAAGGTGATGCATTCGGCGGCCGCGGAGGACGAGTCCATGAAATAGAGGCCGGGCCCCTTCGCCGGCGCTTCCGCCGGCTCGAGGGCGTCGATGAACTTGCACTCGCGGCCGATCTTCTCGAGGTTGCCAAGCGCCTTTTCCTCGATCGTGGTCAATCCGCCGGCGATGTTCCCCTTGGTCGGCTGGGAGTCGGACAGGTCGTCGGTCTTATGGGCCTCGATCACCTCGTCCTGGTAGGACTTCCAGATCCTGTACCATTTCTCCGCGACGTCCGGAGACGCCGCCCGCTCCTTGGCGAGGTGTTCGGCGCCGGTGATCTCGGAGGTCTCGCCGAAGCAGCCGTAGATGCCCTCCGGGATCAGCTTGTCGTACATGTTGCCGACGGTCGGACAGGACGAGAGACCGGTCGTCGTGTCCGATTCACCGCACTTCGTCGACACCCAGAGTTCGGAGATGGCGCACTCCTCGCGCGGTTGCTCCGACGCCCATTGCAGGTACTCCTTGGCCGCCCGAGAGGCCTTGGCGATCGTCATGATGTCGCCCGTGCCCTCGATGCCGAAGCCGATGACGGGCTTTCCGGTCTTGGCGATGCCGTCGACGACGCGCTTCGTCCAGCCGTCCTCGATGCCGATCACCACGACGGCCGCGACGTTCGGGTTCGAGCCGGTCCCGATCAGCGTGCGGAAATGCAGTTCGAGGTCTTCGCCGAACTGCAGGCGCCCATAGGCGTGCGGCAGGGCGAGCGTGCCCTTGATGTTGTTCGCGACCGCCTCACAGGCGGCGTTCGAGAGATCGTCGAGGGGCAGGATGACGACGTGATTGCGGACGCCGACGCGGCCGTTCTCCCGCCGCCAGCCGAAGAATTTCAGGTTCGAGTATCCGTTTGCCTGAGCCATGGCGCTCACCACCGCTTCGTCTTGACGTTATGAACGTGAACGTGTTCGCCCTTGCCGATATCCGCGATGGCTCGGCCGATGTCCTGACCGTATTTCCACACCGTGTCGCCGGCCTTGATGTCGACCAGCGCGACCTTGTGGCCGATCGGAACGTCCATCCTGGAGGTCAGGTTGAACGACGAATTGTCGTGGGTGACGACGCAGAGCATGTCGGTGCCGGCCTTGAGGCCCTCGACCACGACGACGCCGACCGTGTCCTTTTTCTCGTGAACCAGGAGATGCGGAGCCCCCAAGGTCTCCTCCTATGAGTACGGACTTGATGACCGGCTTGTCTTGTATAAGATATAAGACACATCGGTCAATCGCCGACGACGTGATTCAACCACCCGCTGAGTTTAGGGTACCCCTCGACCAGACCCAATAGACTAACGTTACAATGAAGATGGGGGATCCGATGCGTGCGAAAATGCCCGGCGAGTTGATCGTAAGCGACAAAGACCTCGGATTTCGTCCGCTTTACCGGCAAGTGCGGGACCTTCTCGTTAGACGGATCGCCGACGGCATCTGGCAGGCCGGCCAGCCTCTGCCGAGCGAATCGGAGATTGCGCTCGACCTCGGCGTCAGCCAGGGCACCGTCCGCAAGGCGCTCGACGAGATGACGTCCGACAATCTGGTCGTCCGGCGCCAGGGCCGTGGCACCTACGTGGCCCGGCACGACGACGCTCGGATCCTGTTCCAGTTCTTCAAGCTCGTGCCGGACACCGGCGAACGGAGCTTCCCCGAAAGCAGGATGCTCGAGACCGTGATAGGCGCCTACCCGGAAGCGGCGGCCATTCTCGGGCTCAAGGTTCGCGAACAGGTCCTGCGGCTCGACCGGGTCCGCTCGATCGGCGGGGACGCCTGCATTCTCGAGCGGATCTACCTTCCGGCATCGCTCTTTCGGGGCCTCGAGACGCGGCCGCTGCCGAACAACCTCTACGAGTTCTACGCGTTGGAGTACGGCGTGACGATCGGTCGGGCGAGCGAAAAGCTCAAAGCCGTCGCCGCGACCGACCGCGAGGCGAAGACCCTCGGGACGAGCATCGGTTCGCCGCTCCTCAGGGTGGACCGCGTCGCCTATGCGCTCGATGGAAGGCGAGTCGAGTGGCGAGTCTCCCTCTGCAGCACCGAGAAAATTCACTACTGGTCCGATCTCAGGTGAGCGTTCGGGCCGCCCCTTTCCGCTCCCCTACGATACGCAGGCGCACCGGGCGCGGCTCGAGATGGAAGTCGCAACCTGGAAGAGCGTCGTGGAGAAGGCTGGGATTACGAACGGTAACTAGCGCATCGTGCGGACAAGTGGACCCGGTTCCGCCTTGAACGATGCGCCGCTGAGACAAAGAGCATCGGAAGAATTCTTAACGGGACACGTGGGTTTGGCGCCGGTTGCTCAGACTTCGGATCGGCTCCCGTTCCACCTGCGAAAGGGCACGCCCTTTCAGGCGAGTTCCACGACGTCGATGCCCATGGCCGCGCCGAGCGCCCGCAAGGGTCCGCGCACGTCGCCGTACACGATCGCGACGTGATGCTCGAGCGCCATGTCCATCATGGCGGTGGTCACGTCGCAAGCGGGACGATCGAAGCGGACGACGCCGGAGGTGCCGGTGAAGCTCTTGGGCGCAGAGATCATCTCGCCGCCGGCGATGACGAGCTTCGTCTCGTTCTTCGCCTGGCTGAACCGGGCGACGGTGATGCGTCCCGGCTTCAGCGCGAATTCCTGAAGCAGCGGCATCCTGCGGTTGGAATGGATCTGGGCCGTCGGCGGCGTGGCGGGATCGGCCATCGACATCGGAGCCAAGCCGCAATGCCAGAGCACACCCGTATCGCTCGCCGCATCCATGTCCACGATGTCGGCCAGGAACGAGGGCTCGCCTGCGACCTCCTGCAGGACGAGCGCCGTCAGGGCGCCGTACATGTCGGCCTCGCAGGCGCAGGGCACCTTGGCCTCGTTCAGGAGGCCCATGGGCCCGCAGGCGGCGCAGCCGTAGTCGGTGAACATCTCGGGCCAACAGCGCACCGCCATGGCGGAGTAGCCTTCGTCCCGCGCCAGTCCCTCGAGGGCGCGATAGATCGACAGGCTCTTGTCGAGTTGCGGCTGGTCGACCTCGTCGAGCCCAGACATCGTCCGGCCGATCTCCCGTTTCGTGGCGGCGACGCGGTCGGCGGGAACCGCCTTCGCACGCGCGAAGAGGGAGGGCAGCGCGACCTCCTCGACGTCGATGCCGACGAGCGTTTTCAGATCGCCCGCGTCGAACCGGCAGGTATCGAAACCCGCCGGATGTTCGCCGACGAGGCCGATCCGCCGGCCCCGCAGCTTGCCGAGAACCGCACGGGCCGTGTCGCGGTCCGCCTCGCTCGGCACCCGCCCCTTCCCTGCCGCTTGTCCGGGTCGGCCCGTGCCGGAGAGAAGCTCGGCGAGGCTCCGGTCCAACTGCGGCGCGTCCGGCGCGGCATGAAGCCAGCGAAAGCTCCTGCCGGCGCGGCCGAGCGCATGCGCCGCCAGGTTCAGTCCGCAGAACGCGTTGAGGCGCAGGCGCCCGCCCGTACGCGGTTCCGGGAAGGACCAGATGGCAAGCGGCGCCTCGGCGCTTTCCGCGATCTTCACGGTCATCGACGCGTCGGTGAAGGTGACCTGAAGGATCAGGAGGACATCGATAGGCTCGGCCGCAATCGCCTCGATGGCTCTTTCGGCCGCGGCGGCATCGAAGAGAAGCGCCCTTGTGCCCACGAGGGCGTGGCCCGAACGGTCGAGGGCCTCGAAGGCCCTGGCGGCGTTCTCTTCCGCGAAGGGAACGTCGAAGGTCGGCCGCGCGAGCGCAAGAACGCCGATGCAGGCCATGGTCAGAACCCCCTGTAATGGTGCCGGAACGCGCCCTCGCGGGCCGGGACGCCGACCTTGCCGCCGTATGCGGGATGCCGGAACCAGGGCGTCGCCGCCCGCTCCGTCAAGGCGTTGAGATCCCGCATGTAGGGAAGGCTCTCGCCGCGGAGCCCCGAGCGGACCGCTTCCCAGTCCGGGAAGGCCTTGAAGGGTTCGGCCCAGATGGCGCGGCCGGCAAGATAGCCCGATGCGCCGGCCCTGTAGGCACAGGCCAGGATCGCCTTGAACTCCGCCATTCCTGCTCCCGCGGAGAGCATCACCCAGGGACGGCCGCAGAGGCGGCCCAATTCGTCGAACGTATCCTGCACCGGTTTCGAGGCGTTCTCGCGGACGTCGCGGGCCGGCACCGGACTTCTCGACCTTGAAGAGGTCGACGCCGAACCGGGCATCCGCGAAGACGCGCACGCTCTCGAGCACGAGCTCGGATCTCTTGTCCGCCATCTCGACGTACTGGGTCGTCTGATGGCTCTCGCCCGGCAGCGGATAGACGAGGAGTTCGAACACGAAAGGGATGTCGTAACGGGCGCAGGCCTCGCCGATGCGCGCGGTGAAATCCATCTGCGCCCGGCAGACGTCCTTGCCGGCGTCCGGGCGATACCAGGCGAGCACCTTGACGGCATCGCCGCCGACGCGCTTGATCTTCTCGACCGACCAATCGTCGATCTCCGCCGAGAGCCGCCCGCCCTCCGTTTCCCTGAAGATCGAATCCTCCAGCGTGACGATGAGCCCCTTCGTCGGAGACAGAAGGGTCAGACCGCCCGGCAGCGCGAAATGCGGGTCGAGCAGCATCGCAGAGGCGTCGTTCTGCAGTTCCTCGATCAGCATCAGCTTGAACCCGGCCACGTCCTCGAAAGGCGCCTCCGCGGTCCCGCGCTTCTCCCGGATCGGGTTCTTGATCGGCGGGCGCTGATCGACCGCCACCATCTTGAACCGCCCGCCGGAATCGGCCATCCGACGCATCCCCCACAGCTTCCCGGGCGATAATTCCATCATCCTCGCTCCTTCAGAAAAGCTTCGACCTCGGCGCGGCTCGGGATGCCGGAGCGCCCGCCGAAACGGGTGCATTTGATGGCGGCGACGGCGGATGCGAAGCGGACGGCCGCGCGTTCCCGCATCCCCTCGGCCAGCGCCAGCGCGAAGGCGCCGTGCCAGACGTCACCCGCGCCGAGCGTGTCGACGGCTCTCACCGGGAAGGCCGGCTCGTGAACGACCTCGCCGTTCTCGAGGAAGTAGACGCCCTTCTCGCCCGCGGTGACGGCAAGCCAGTTCTCGGCCGCGCCGCCGAGGGAGCGCAACCCTTCCGCCGGATCTTCGAGCCCGGTCACTTCCGCCAGGCCCTGCATGCTGAACGCCACATGGGTGGCCTGGGATGCGGCTTCGGCCAAGGGCGGCTTGCGGTCGCCGTCCAGCACGGCGGCGGCGCCCGCTTGCCGCGCCAGGCGGAACAGATGGGCGGAGCCCTCCGGCCAGCGCGTATCGCCCATGACGGCGTTGACGCCGCTCGGCAAGGAGGACGGCAGCCATGTCGGCGCGCTCGGAAGATCCGGATCCGAGAACGAGATCACGAGGCGCTCGCCCCGGGCGTCCACCAGGATCGCCGAGGTCGGCGAGCGCAGGCCCTCGAACCGGCGGGTCGGCGAGCAGTCGACCCCCTCCGACTCCAGTTCCTCGATGATGACGTTGCCCGTGCCGTCGTTTCCGAGCCGGGTCGCCAGGAGAGCCCGCCCCCCAAGGCGCGCGACGGTCACGGCGGCATTCGCGGCGATCCCGCCTCCGACGACGGCGAGATCCGTTGCGCGATATTTCTCCGGACGAGTCGGCATGGCGTCGACCGCAAAAACGTGATCGAGGACGGCGATGCCGACGCAAAGAACGCTCGTCATGGAAACCGTCTGACCGGGGCGGTCGATTCACTTGCGGGCCGGCGCCCGACGGTAGCATGTCTTGTATCATCTACAAGACTCGCCGGCACAATCCCGGTATCCCGGGATCACAGGATCCTCGTGGTCCGCAATCCGATCCTCGACAGTCGCCCGCGCCAGCCCCGCCACGTTCACAGCCTCGGACCTCACCGGCTGCGCGGGCTCGCGGAGGAGCGCGAGTTGCTCACCCTCGCATGAGCCGATCCGAGGCGAACCGGTACTCGCTCACCTGCCGGTAGACCTGGCCGGGGTGCAGAACCGTGTCCGGGAAATGCGGCTTGTTCGGACTGTCGGGGAAGTGCTGCGGTTCGAGGCACAGCCCCGAACTCGGGCCGTAGATCACGCCGTCGTGCCCGGGCACGGGAACGTTGGTCTTGAACCCGTCATAGACCTGGAGCCCAGGCTCGGTCGTCCAGACCTCCATCGCCACGCCGCTCTTCGGCGATGCGAAGGTCGCCGCATGGGCGAGCGGCAGATGCTCCACCCCGGAGGGCTCGAGCCGATCGCGGCGGAGGACGAAGTTGTTGTCGTACCAGAAACGTCCCCCACCGTCCGGTTTCTCCCGCCGCACCGGCCGCGCGGCGCGGAAGTCGAAGGGCGTGCCATCGACATTGCGGATTTCGCCCGTCGGGATCAGATCGTCGTCGACAGGCGTGTAGAAGTCGGCCACGAGCTCGAGCGTGTGATCGAGGATGGTCTCGCCGCCGTCGAGATTGAAGTAGGAGTGGTGGCACAGGTTGACCGGCGTCGATCGGTCCGTGGTGGCCGAGAGCTCGATCCGCAGGATGCCGCCGACGAGCCGAAAGGTGCAGGCGGTCACGAGCGTCCCCGGGTAGCCGTCCTGCCCGTCCGGCCAGACATGGATCAGGGTCGCAAAGTCGTCGCCGTGGGCGGCGAGCTGCCAGACCTGCTTGCCCAGGCCCCGTCCGCCCCCGTGAAGCGAGTGCCTGTTCTCCTGGTTGAGCGGAAGCTGGTAACCCGTCCCGTCGATCGTGAAGCGACCACCGCCGATTCGATTGGCATAGCGCCCCGCGATGGCGCCGAAATGCGGTGAATGCCGAACATAATCGCCGATCGTCCGCAGGCCGTTGACCACCCGCTGGAAGCCGGCCCCGGAGGGGACAACGAGGTCGCGCACCGCCGCGCCATAGGTGATGATCTTGGCCTCCATTCCGGCCTTGGACCGGATCGTGATCTCGGCCACGTCGCGCCCGTCATGCCGGCCGAACCCGCCCACGCTCATCGTGCCGATCCTCCTCGCCGGGCGGTGCATGCCAGGAAAGCGGCCGTCTGCCAACGGTGAACCCGCCTTCCCTTCACGGCCCGCGGCCCTATGGTTGGTCGGACGAAGAGAGGCCGACCATGGCGGACGATGACGCGTTCAATCGGCGATTCTGGATCAGGCCCGGCGACAAGGCCGGACTGAAGGATCGGGATCCGCGCGACAAGGCGGGGTTGAGCGACGATGAAACGGCCAAAGCCGAGACGGCGGCTTTGGCCAAGGAAATCGACACCCTGCAGGACCGGCTTTACGCGGAAGGCCGTCGCGCACTCCTCGTCATCCTTCAGGGCACCGATACGTCCGGCAAGGACGGCACGATCCGCGGAGTCTTCAACGCCACCGGACCTCTCGGCGTCTCCGTCACGCCCTTCAAGCGCCCGAGCGAAGACGAGCTCGCCCATGATTATCTCCGGCGCGCCCATCTGGCCTCCCCGCGGCGCGGCACGATCGGCATCTTCAACCGCTCGCACTATGAGGACGTGTTGGTGGTGAAGGTTCGCGGGCTCGCTCCCATCGACGAGATCGAGCGGCGGTACGAGCAGATCAATGCCTTCGAGAAGATTCTCGCCGAGAACGGAACGCGCATTCTCAAGTTCATGCTCCACATCTCGAAGAAGGAGCAGGCAAAGCGGCTGCAGGAGCGTCTCGATCAGCCGGACAAGAACTGGAAGTTCAACCCCGGAGACCTGGAGGACCGGGAGCACTGGGACGAATTCGAGCAGGCATACGAGACGGCCCTGCACCGTTGCTCGACGGAATGGGCGCCCTGGCACGTCGTGCCGGCCGACCGCAAGTGGGTGCGCAACCTGGTGGTCGCGCGCATCGTGCATGCGACGCTGCAGGACATGGATCCCCGCTATCCACAGGTTCCCTGGAAGCCAGGCGAATTCAAGATCGTTTAGAGACGGGCCCCCGACCCCCCTGCCTGCGGGCCGACGTCCGAACCCCTTGACTTGCCTGACCTTCGCAGGGTTGAGGCGGTGGGCAGGCTGTGGAGAACCTGGGGAGAGCGGATCAGCTTCACCAAGCAGCGGTGGGAACGCCGCCGTGTCATCCCCGGCCGGAGCGAAGCGGAGGAAGGGGTCCAGAATCCGGTGCGCACTGGACCCGAATCCCTTTCCCTCGCTTGGCTCGCGGGGACGGCACCTAGCGCATCGTGCGGACAAGTGGACCCGGTTTTCCGCGCAAAACGATGCGCTGCTCAAAAAAAGAGCATCGGATGGATCCCAAAAGTGGAGTCCACTTTTGGGTCCGATGCTCAAGTCCTGTGCTCGCCGAGGCGGCTCTTCGCCAGCAATGATGCTTCAGTGAATTGTGACGCCGGATTCGGGAGTACTGAAGCGCCCGCGACGCGCCCGGCCAATCAGCTTGGCGAACTGATCCTGCCTCACGTGAACCAGAGTCGCATGATCCCCTGCCTCGAAATAGACGTCGGGCTGCGTCTCGAGGCTCTCGTCGATGATCATGTCGAGCCCGTAGCAGGCGCCGACAGGCGGAACGGCACCGCGCTCGCAGTCGCGGAACAGCTCTCCCACCTCGCGCTCCGGGGCGAACTCGAGGACTGGGCTCCACTGTTCCTGAAGGTCCGAGAGGCGGATGCGGTGCGAGGCCGGAAGGACGGCGAGCAGATAGCCGGTCCGGTCCCGAAGCAGGACGCCTTTCGCAAGGCAGTCCCCCGATACGTGACAGGCCTGCGCGGTGCGTTGCGACGATAGCGTCTGCTCGTGCGGGATCACGTCATAGGCGATTTGCTGATTGGCAAGAAATTGCTGGAGCGTTGGAGCTAAGGGCATGGCGTCCTCCTGGCCATGCATCCGGAAGGCATGGAGTGCGCCGGCCCGGGTGCACGGCTGCTGAAAGGAGCCGTCATGGTACTCCTGTGGCCATTCACTCACAATCCGGCGAGCGCTCCTGCTGCTCCGGGTCGGTCTCGGATTCACGCCGCCTGGCGTGACGCCGTTGTCCGCCCCGTCGGCGCGCGCTGGATCGCGTCAGCGGGCCGCCAGGCGTTCGAGCCGGGCAACTTCTCTGTCCTCTGCGTCGAAGTAGCGTTGCAGCCAGCGATAAGCTTCGCGGATCAACGCTTTACGCGTGTACGGGTCGGGCGTCTGGGCCGACAGGATCATGGCATCCATATAACAGGCCCAGCAGTAAGAGCAGTCTTTCATCGCCGCGGCTCCTATCCGTCAGAGGAGAGCTACGGCACCGTCATAACCTGGAACCCGGCGGGCCGGCTGTTGCCGACATCACAGCGACGAGCTCAGTCGGGAAGCGTCATCTCACGCAAACCACAGCAAGGACGGGCCGCCCTCGACGAGCGGCCCGGGAGAACCGTCTCCTGCTCGATGCGGTCAGGCCATCTTTCTGACGATGGCGTCCATCTCATTTCGCGAGAACGCCCTCAGCGTCTGGGTCCGGACATTGCCCAGGGAAGCGAGGCTCAAGGAGAGCGCAGTCGCCGTCTCGTCATCCGGCGCCTCGCCGACCGCAACGACGTCGTACGGGCCGAGGGTCCAGTAGACATCCCTGATGGTGACGCCGACTTTCTCGGCCATCTGCTTGAAAGCGTCCGCCCGCTTGGCGGTCTCCTTGACATTGCGGACGCCTTGTTCCGTGAAGCTGGCAAGCATGACGAACGTAGCCATGGCACCCTCCTGGTTGGACCGCGTGTCAGCCCCGGAAGCCCCTGAGAGTATCACGAACCATCGAGCGCGCGAACGAGGAAAGGCGGCGCAGCATCAGCGCGCTTGCCGATGTCGAACCCATCGAGCGGAATGCGACCGCGCCGCCTGTGGACCGCAAGCGAGCGGACCTCGATCCTGCTATATCGCAATGCATCCGGACGGTAGGGTGAGGATCGAACCGCCTAGAAGCATCGGACCCAAAAGTGGAATCCACTTTTGGGATCCATCCGATGCTCTTTGTTTGAAGCGGCGCATCGTTTTATGCGGAAAACCGGGTCCACATTGTCCGCACGATGCGCTAGCGCGCCGTCAGATGGAACAGGGGCGCGTGATCCGGCTGCGTCGTCACGACCGCGACGGGGAGGACCGGACGCGTGCCGGCGAGTTCGATTCGGAACGCCTTGATGAGGCGGGCCAGGACCAGCATCGCCTCGGTCAGCGCGAAGTGCGCGCCGATGCAGACGCGAGGTCCGACCCCGAATGGAAGATACTGCATAGCGGGGCACGGGCGGCGCGCCCGGCAGAAACCGCCCCGGATCGAACGCGTTCGGCTCGCTCCAGAGCAGCCTGTGCCGGTGCAGGATCCAGGGCGAGACCACGACCACGTCGCCGGGCGCGACGCGGCGCCCCGCCAACCGGTCCGGTACCCGCGCGGCCCGCACGATGACGAAGGCCGGCGGATAGAGGCGCATCGCCTCGTCGATGACGGCTCGCGTCAGGACGAGACGTCCGGGCGCGGGCGCCGCGTCGTGGTCGTGCCACTCGTTCGTGACTTCGTCCGCAACCCGGTCCTGCACCCCCGGGGCCAGCGCGAGCAGGTATGCCGACCAGAACAAGGCAACGGCCGTGGTCACATGGCCGGCCAGGATCATCGTCGCGACCTGGTCGCGGAGTTGGGTCGGCGTGAAAACTTCGCCCGTGTCGGGGTCGCGGGCCTCGCCGAGCAGATCCAGCAGGTCCCTCGGAGCGTCGCTTCGGCCGCTTCGCCGCCGCTCGGACATGATCTGATCGACGAACATCACCCATTCTCGACGGAACCACGCCCGCGCGACGTCGTGCGGCGTGGTCCAGCGGACCGGCAGCAGCAGATCGAGCAGGTGGGGGCGGCCAAGGCGGCGATCGTAGCGGAACAGAAACTCGCGCAGCTTGGCGCCATGGCGGTTCATCTCGAGCGAGAACATCGTGCGGCCCGCAATCTCCAGCGCGAGGTGCTGGAGAATGGAGAAGAGGTCGACAGACTCGCGGCCCGTGCGACGGAGATCGGAAATGGCCTCGTTCGCCGCCGTGACGATGTGCGGCGTCAGAAGCTCGATCGCCTTCGGGGTGAACGCCGGCGCCATGGTGCGGCGTTGGCGGCGCCAGGCCTGGCCCTCGCTGAGGAAGAGTCCCTCGCCCAGAAGCGGCCTGAGCACCCGGATCGTGGCCGCGGTGCGGCTGTAGTTCTCGTCGCCGTCAACGAGGACGTGGCGGACCGCGTCCGGCTCGTTCAGGATGAAGGTGTTGCGGTGAAAGAAGCGGCGCTGGACGACCATCTCCTCGTATGCCCGCCGGGGCCAGCCGCTCAGTCCATTGGTGCGCATCGCGGCCACGAGTTGGAAAGCGGACAGATCCTCCGGCGGCGGTTCCGGGTACGGCGGGATCGTCAGGGGCTCCCGCGCGGAGAAAGCCTGGTCGGACATGATCGGGCCTCGCGTGCGTGCCGACGGGATCGAAGCGTATCGCCAAAGGAAGGCAAAGCTGCGATTGCCACGCCGGCGTGCCGCCCTAATCCGCCCGAGCGGCAACATATGAGGCGTCATCCCAATCGTACCGAGTGCGCTCGTGTCGCAATCATACCAAGGAGGTGACGCCGAGGCCGCCCTTACAGCGGCTTGAAATCGGCTGCCTTCAGCAGTTCGGCGTTTCGCGCGACCTCCCGCTTGATGAAGCGGCCGAACTCGTCGGGATTCTCGTAGATCGGTTCGATGCCGAGGGCGGCCAGCCGTCCCAAGGCTGCCAACTCGCGCGTTGCGTCGGCCATTGCGGTGTTGAGCCAATCGACAGTCTCGGCCGGCAAGTTCTTCGGCCCCCAGAGCCCGTACCAGGAGCTGAACTCCAGCCCCGGCATGCCGCTTTCGGCCGCCGTCGGAATATCCGGCGTCAGCTGGCTCCGCTTCGCGGTCGTCGTCGCGAGCGCCTTGACTTGACCTTCCCGAGCCATCGGCAGAAGCGCGATGACGGGGTCGATCATGAGCTGTATGTGGCCTCCGGTCACGTCGGTGAGCGCCGGCGCCGTGCCCCTGTAGGGGACGATCGTGAACTTGGTTCCGGAGAGCTGGCTGAAGGCGATCGTTGCGATGTGACCGGGGGATCCGACGGCGGAAACACCAAACTCCCACTTGTCAGGGTTCTTGCGAGCATCCTCGATCACCTCGCCGATCGACTTCTGTGGTTTCTGCGGAGACATGACCACCAGCATCGGTGCTTCGCCGACGCGCGCGATCGGGGTGAAGTCGGTGACCGGATCGAAGGGAACCTTGCTCATGACCTGGCGCGCCATGACGTGGGTCGCCGCCGAGAACAGGAGCGTGTAGCCGTCCGGCTGGGACTGCAGAACGCCGCTTGCGCCGACGGTCCCGTTGGCCCCGGCGCGGTTCTCGATCACGATGCTCTTGCCGTGCTTCTCCTCGATCTGCTTCGCGAGCAGGCGCGCAAATGCGTCGACGCCGCCACCGGCGGCGAACGGCACGATGATCTTGATCGGATAGGCCGGATAGGTCTTGGACTGAGCCGCTGCGCCGTGCGCTCCTGCGAGCGCAACGAAACCGGCCAGCGAAGCTTTCACGAATGCGCGCCTGGTCTGCCATGTGAGCGTGGTCATGAGCGTTCCTCCTGATTTGTGTCGGCGGAGCGATCCCGCTCCGCCGTTTGGCGTGTTCGGCCCGGTGCTGCTTCGCCGGTATGACGGACCGGTCGCGAGCTGTGCCCGTTAGCGACTCAGGCCGCCCGGGCCGACGAGGGCCCGACGAGACCGGCCGAGCGCAGGGCATTCGCGATCTCCACGTCGGCACCCGGCTCGAGGGGCAGCAAGGGCGGGCGAACCGTGGCGTGCTCGAGGATGCCCCGCGCGACGAGGCCATGCTTGAGCGCGACGGATCCTTCCATGTGCGAGCCGCGGTGATAGACGGTGCGGGTCACCGGCAGCAGCCGGTCGTGGATGGCGCGGGCCTTCGGATAGTCCTTGGCCTTGCCGGCCGCGATGAGTTCGATGAGCGGCTCGGGAGCGAGACCGCCATATCCCACCAGAGCCCCGTCGACGTCGAACATGGTGTGCAGGAGGTATTCGTCGTGACAGGTCAGGATCTGCAGATCGGGCCGCTCGCGACGGACGACCGGAATCTCAGTGTCCCACCGGCGCATGTTGCGCACGCCGTTCTTCATGGCGAAGACGCCCGGCTGCGCCGCGATCTCGAGCTGGGTCTCGAGGTTGTACGTAGCCTTTGTCGCATCCGGATACTGGAAGAGGATCAGCGGCAGGCCGCTCTCTTCGTAGATCGCACGGTAGCGATCTTGCGGCGCTCCCTTCTGATAGCCGAAGCGCAGCCAGCCGTGGGAAGGATACACGAGCCCGGCCGAAGCCCCCGCCTTGACGGCTCGCTTCGCCTCCAGAGCGGCCACTTGAGTGCCCTCCAGGGTGATGCCGGCAATGACGGGGATCTTGCCGCCGACCGACTTGATGAAGCTCTCGATGACCGCGCTCTGTTCATCAGGCGTGAGGAAGGTCCCTTCACCCGCATGGCCGAGAACGACCAGACCCTTGACGCCTTTGATGCTGCCGAGCCAGGAGCCCAGCCGTTGAATGGCCGCGTGATCGACCGCACCGTCCCTGGTGAAGGGGGTCACGGGTGCGGGCACGAGGCCTCTGAGATCGATGGATGACATTTCGGTTTCCTCCAATTCGCACAATGAGTAATGGGTCGGCGCGATCGTTCGCGGCGACGGATTTGCGCTCGGCGTACGGCTGTCCGATGAGGCCTTTGAGGCTGCTCACCGCTGAAGTCGGATGATGCTCAGCGGACGCAGGAGGCAAACTAGAGGACGCGCTTTCATATCAGAAGACGCAGAACCGGCATTTCAGCTATAAGGGAGATGTATAGCTTTGAGGCGCCCCCGTGGACTACGCTGCTTGGAAGCTGTTTATCGACGCCGCTGAGCTTGGCAGTCTCAGCAAAGTGGCCGCTGCGTACGGCACGAGCCAGCCGCACATCAGCCGCCGGATCGGCGATTTGGAGCACGAGTGTGGAGGACGCCTGTTCCAGCGCACCGGTCGAGGGGTCGTGCTGACCGAGTTGGGGCAGCGAATAGCTCCTCAGGTACGGGCGTGGCTGGCCAGCACCGAGCAGCTCGCCAACGACGTCCGCACCTCGGCCGGCACGCCGATCGGCAAGGTCCGAATAGGCAGCCTGCCCTCGACCGCGCATCCGTTGGTCACGACGCTCTATAAACGCTTGGCTGAGCGATACCCACTCCTCCAACTCGCAGTGCGAGAGGGCCAAGGCGCTCAGCTTGAGACTTGGCTCGATGACGGCAGTGTCGATCTTGCCATTCTTTATCGGACCAGTCCGTCACCCAAGAATGGCGATACTTACCTCGTCGAGACATCAACCTATCTTGTCAGTGCGGCTGATGACCCGCTGACTTCGAAGCCGACGGTACCGTTTTCATCGCTGCACAATCTGCCCCTCGTGCTGTTTTGTCGTCCCAGCAGTTGGCGCAATCACCTCGAACAGCTGGCCACCGAGCACGGCATATCGCTCAATGTCGCTTTGGAAGCAGACTCGTTGAGATTGCAAACGCAAGTTGCAGCCGACGGCGGCGTGTACGCATTGCTGGGGCCGTACGCCATCGCCGCTGCATCGAAGGACTGCCGATTGCAATCGTCGAAGCTGATTGATCCGGTCGTCCCTCGCCACATTGCCTTGGCCATGTCGCGTCATGGAGAGTTGACGCTCGCATGCCGGACGGTGATGCAGGTCGTACGAGAGATCGCGAGCTCTGGCGCGGCAGTGTCGACGCCGGCTGGATTCTAGTTCGTCGCGGCGCCCCACACCTTGCCGAGCCGCGCGTCCCTCCCGCAGGAGGTGCGATAGAACCGGTACTTCAGCGGGTTCTTCTTGGCGAAGTCCTGGTGGTAATCCTCGGCCGGATAGAAGGTCGCCGCGGGCAGGATTGGCGTGACCACGGGCGCGGCCAGGCGGCCGGCAACGGCTTGCTTCGAGCGCTCGGCCGCGCGTTTCTGCTCCTCGTCGGCGACGAAGATGGCGGCGCGATACTGCTCGCCCTTGTCGCAGAACTGGCCCGTTGCGTCGTGCGGATCGGCCGTGCGCCAGAAGGCCTGAAGCAGCGCCTCGTAGGAGATCTTCGAAGGATCGTAGGTCACCTGCACGGCCTCGTAATGGCCGGTCGCTCCCGACGAGACCTCCTCGTAGGTCGGGGTCGTGTCGCTGCCGCCCGTGTAGCCGGACACCGCCGAGATCACCCCGGGCACCTTCTCGAGGTCGGCCTCGGTGCACCAGAAGCAGCCGGACGCGAAGACGGCGACCGCTTGCTGCGGAGCGGAGGGCGGCGCGGACTGCGCAAGCGCTTCGCCGCCCACCATCAGCGCCACGAGGGCGGCGATCCCACTCGTCCTCATGCCTTGCCTCCTTCGGCCGGCTTGAAGGTCATCGCGACGCCGTTCATGCAGTATCGCAGCCCGGTCGGCGGCGGCCCGTCGTCGAACACATGCCCGAGATGGCCGCCGCAGCGGCGGCAATGCACCTCCGTGCGGACCATGAAGAGAGAACGGTCTTCGCGGGTCCGGACGGCGTCCGGGAGCGGCTGCCAGAAACTCGGCCAGCCCGTGCGGGAATCGAACTTCTGCTCCGAGCCGAACAGCGGCAGGTCGCATCCGGCGCAATGGAACGCCCCGGCGCGCTTCTCCCGGTCGAGCGGGCTCGTGCCGGCCCGCTCGGTTCCATGGCCGCGCAGAACCCGGTACTGCTCCGGGGTCAGGCGCTTGCGCCACTCCTCGTCGGTGTAGCTGACCTCGAAGGTCTCGCCCGCCTGTGCCTCCGGCCCTCTGCCGAACAAGCGCATGGAAGCCCCTCCCGCCAGAGCCGCCGCGGCGCCGAAGCCGAGCTGCCGCCGTGTGATCATAGAGATCGTCCTCTTTATCCTCTTCAATATAGACGCGGCGAGCCGGCAATTCTGCAAAGTTGGACGCGCAGCCGTTCACAATTGCTTGTGATGCCTGCCGAAAATCCCCGGGCTCGAATTTCCTTGGAGGAGGTCAGTTCTTCTGCAGGATCTCCGCCACGGCTTTCAGCCGGTTCCGGCTATAGGCCGGCAGGCCTGCGCTGATCGAAGTTCCCGTGTTGAACGAGCTGTTGCCCATGAGCACCTGCGCCGGGACGAGGTTCCGCAGGACCGGCACGCGCTCGTATTCCTTCTTCTTCTCCAGGACGTCGCTTTCGATCGCGAGGGCCACGAAGGCGGTCACGACGGTTCGCCCCTGGTCCGTCTTGTCTCGCTGCAGCACCGCCAGGAACTTCCCGAATTGCATCATCTGGTTGACATGAAAGAGGTTCTGTTCGAGTGCCCCGGCGATCGGCCCGTCGTAGCCGGTCAGCTGCTGCAGTTCCGCCTCCGGCAGTTCCTGTGGGGACAGGACCCGAAGCTCGCTCTGGAACTCGATGAAGTCGGCGATCGTCTTGCCGCCCTCCTCCAGCTTGTTGGCGAGCCGGATGCCCGTCGGCAGCCTCCCCTCGAGCTGGTAGCGCGATTCGATGCACAGACTCGGCCCGCCCTCGCACCAGCGCCGGTCCGGGTGCCGGTTGTAGGCACTCTCCGGGTCCTTGTGAGGGACGGCATCCTCCGCGGTGATCGCTCTGTGCTTGATCGACGGATCGATGCTCGTCAGGAAGTCGAGACGGGCGTAGCGCGCGAGATCGATGGCGGCGGGAGGTTTCGTCACCACGAAACGGGCCCCCGCCACATACATGTGAAGCTTCTCGGTATGGCGCTTGGTGATGCCGTTCACCACCACGTTGATGGTCGGCTCGGCATAGGCCGGATAGAGACTGAGGAACTGTTTCTGGACCGGCCGCGCCCGTGCCCACTCGACAAAGCGCAGAAGCCCGGTCCCTTCATCGGCGATCTCGTCGGTCCGGTGATCGCCGAAGGCGACCGTGCGCGGCTTCAGTTTCGACGGATCGACAGCCGTCACCGAGGGCACCTCTTCGATGCGAAACTCCTGGGCCCACGCCGGAAACGCGGTGAGGCCGAGAACGACGAACGCCAGGACCGGGACCAACGAACGCTCCCTCAATAGATCGACCCTCGACCCCAGAAATAGTCCGGGTCGACCCGGCGCGGCCGCCGGCGCGGCCGCTCCGCTTCCCACCATGGCCGCTCGACATAGGGCTGCTGGAAGCCGCCGTCCCGGCGGGGCGCATCGCCCCAACCGGGAACAAGCGCATAGGGATGCGACGGAACATAACCGTCCGCCGCCCATCCGCCGGCTGCTTCCCCGTCCGCCCACGGATCGGGATTGCGGAAGGCATACACCTCGTCCCTCGACACGAGCCGAAATTGCGTCTCCTCGAGCTGGCCGAAGCGGCTCAGGCGGAAATACTCCGTAAAGCCGCGGCCCGGCCCGTCCGTGATCCGGTCGCCCGTGTGCACATCGATCGGCAGCGCGATCAGCTGCCGGGCCGCTTCCCTTGAAGGAGGAGCCAAGACGGTCTTCGGAGCGTGGTGCGTCCAGGCCGCTTCGATAATCGGCTCGAAGATCGGGATCGCGATCTTGCCGCCGGTCTGACCGCGCCCGAGGGTGCGGCGCTTGCCGTCGGCATTGTCGTACCCGACCCAGACCGCCACGGTGACGTCGTTGGTGAAGCCGACGAACCAGGCGTCGTTCTCTCCGTCCGTCGTGCCCGTCTTGCCGGCGACGTAGGGAGCGAGCCGCTTGATCGGACGCGCGGTCCCGCGTTCCAGCACGCCCTGCAGGATGGATTTCATCTGGAAGAAAGCGGCCTTGTCGGCCGAGCCCAGCTGCACGAGCCCGCCCGGCTTGCGTTCATAAACCATGCGTCCGACTTCCTCGACGGACTCGATGGCGTGCGGCGTCGGCCGCGCGCCCTCGTTGGCGATGGCTGCGTAAAAGGCCGCGAGATCGATGAGCCGCACGGGCTGAGCGCCGAGCACGAAGGGATAGTGCGGTGTGCATTCCAGGTAGAGCTGCGCTTCGAGACCGAGCTCGCAGATGCGCTTCAGGCTTTGCTCCGGGTCAGAGCTGATGGCGCCGTCGAGAAGCCGGGCCGTCACCAGGTTCTTCGAATTCTCGAGCGCCCGCCGGAGCGTCACGGGGCCCGAGGATCCGCCATCGTAGTTCTTGGGCGACCAATAATCCCGTGCGCGCGCATGCACTCCGCCCTCGACGGGCGGCAGAGTCACGGGCGTGTCCCAGACGAGCGTATTGGGCTGAAGCCCGCGTCCGAGCGCGGTGAGATAGGTCAGCGGCTTCAGCGCCGAGCCCGGCTGACGGTGAGCCTGCGTGACGCGGTTGAGCTGGCTTGCCGGATAGGAGAAGCCGCCCGCCATGGCGAGGATGCGGCCGGTCTTGTTCTCCAGCACCAGAGCCGCGCCCTGCACGGCAGGCCGGCCGCGCAATTCCGCGCGGGCCGTCCGCCGCTCCGTCCCCTCCACCACCCGCACACGCACCACGTCATAGGGCTTGAGCCCCCGGCGTACCGCGGCATTCCAGGCCGTCAAAGGCAGCACGCGCCCGTCGCGCAGGCCGACACGCATGGTGTCCGCGCCGGTCTTCCTGTCGCGGGTCGAGGGCAGCACAACGGCGGCCGGCCAATGCACGTCGTATGACGGCAGGCGTGCCGCGGCGAGCGCCTGCCGCCAGGCCGGATCGGACGGCGTGCCGGAACCCTTTGCCTTCGCATCGGATTCAAGAGCTTTGATCGTATCCGCGAGATTGGCCTCGACACCATGGAATTTGTGCCGGCCGGTACCGAGCTCGTACCGGGCGAGTCCTTCCTGCAAGGCCGCTTCGGTCGCCTCCTGGAGCGGGGCGTTGAGGGTGGTCCGCACCGTGTAGGATTGCGCGGTGATGCCCTCGATTCCGGCGAGCGTCCTCGCGTCGCGGCCGACATGATCGACGAAGTGGAAGCCGCTCGTCCGCTGCAGACGGTCCACGGCGGCAAGGGCCGGCACGGCGGCGACCGCCTGGCTCATCTGATCGCCCGTGATGACTCCGTCGTCCTGCAGCCGGCTGAGCACGTAGGCATAACGCTCCCGCGCCCGGTCGGGCTGGCGATCGGGATTGTAGTAGTTCGGACCCTTCGTGAGTCCCGCCAGCAGGGCGCCTTCCGCCATCGTCAGGGCGGAAGCGGATTTCCCGAAATAGCTCCGGGCCGCCATCTCGATGCCCCAGGACATCCGCCCGAGATAGATCGAGTTGAGATAGATCTCGAGGATCTCCGCCTTCGACAAGCTCAGTTCGACCCGCGATGCGACGACCATCTCCCGCATCTTGCGTTCGTAGGTGACGTCGTCGCCGACCAGCAGGTTCTTGGCCACCTGCTGGGTGATGGTGGAGCCGCCCTGCGGCCGCCCGGGCTGCGCGAGATTGCCGACGAAGGCACGGATGACCCCGCGCTCGTCGATGCCCTTGTGCTGATGGAACCGCTTGTCTTCCGCCGCCAGGAACGCCCGCTGAACCGGCTCTGGGATGGTTGCGAGCGGCACCCAGACGCGCCTGTGGTCGGGTTCGTAGACTTCGGCGAAGCGCGCACCCTTGCCGTCGAGCACCGTGCTCATGCCGGGCAGCTTCAGGCCCTTGAGCCTGGTGTGGTCCGGTAGATCGGCCAAAGCCGTGTTGTAGTACCTGATGACCTCGGTGAGATCGACAGGCGATGTTTCGACCGCCTCGTTCTTGCAGAACTGGCGGTAGGCCACGTGGAGATCGCCGAAGCTGATCCCCTGCAGGATCTTCACGTCGCTCGTGACCGCCGTCGGATCCTCCATCGCGGTGGCGATGAGTTCATCGAGATTGATGTCCTCGATGTCGAAGGCGCGACGCATATGCGTGCAGCCGGCCTTGAGGATCTGCACCACCTGCGGCCGATCCAGCTCGGGATCGAACGACGTCTTCACCGTCTCGGGAGAGACGGCGACCTGGCTCAATGTCAGAGCCGTGGCGAAGATCTTGACGAGGACGGTGCTCATGGCGGGCTGTGGAACGGCGGGCTGCAGTACGTGTGACCGGAAAGGCTACGCCCGACGGCTGACTCGATCATGAACGCACTCGCACCTCTCGTGGAGCAATGCGGAACGGTCCAGCTTTGTTCCGCCCTTCGATCCGTCCAGGGATTTACGCCGAACAAAAAGGCGGCTTTGGGGACGAGTTCGTTCGCTCCCCGGGCCTTTCAGGCGATTCGCGCGAGTGTCCGAACGGCTTTCCGTGCCCTTCTTGGTGAATTCCGACCGCCGGGGAACCCCGGCTTGGCCGCATGCGGCGAAACGCGGCGGGCGCCCGCCGTCCGGTCGCCGGGGCCTTATGGCCCCTGAAGGCTCGACCACAGCCCCTCGAGCATTTCCGGCCGGAGGACGAAACCCGAGGACGCACGGATGAAGGGCGCCTGGCCGGCCGGCGTTTCGGCCGTCATGGCCCAGTGCAAGGCTTCGCGCAGGGAAGCAAAGGCCCGGGCACCGTTCCAATTGATCTGCGAATCGGCGAGTTCAGTGGCGGCGGGCTCGTAATGCAATTGGGCCGGTCCATTGAGATCCGTTTCGGTGAGCATGGCCATTGCGCCTCCTCTAACTCACGGGAGCAACGAGGGACTCGGGTCCCCGTTCCAGCGCTGCCTCATCAAGAACAAATTCGGGGGGAACGGGTGGCCTATCTCACGTTCAACCCTGGCCATCGTTCATGCATCCGAAACTTCTCTCGACATTTCTCTTCGCCGGCACGGCGATCGCTGCGCTCCCGCTGCACGCGACGGCCGGGGCATTCGACCGCGGCTCGGGCGCTGCCGTGATCGCGCAGGCGGCGCCCGCACCCGGAGGGCCCGCGGATGACGGCGCGCCCGATCCGAGGCGCAGGCGCCCGCGGCCCGCGGGGAGCGAGGACGAAGATGCACAACCCGGCGATCGCCGCCGCGGTCCGAGTGCGGCTCAACAGCCCGAGGCGGGACCGCGGCGACCGCCGCCGGGGTCGCCCGCCGGGGGCCCTCCCGGCGCCGCGCCGGGCGAGGCACCTCGCTCGCTCGGAACGACCGGCCGACAGGAACCGGACGCCCCGCCGCCACGGCGGGAGCAGCGCGCGCCGGCACCCGAGCCGGCCATGCCTTCTCCGCGCGGTGGTCCGGCGGCAGCATCGCCCCGGAGCCCAGGGGCGCCCGAAGCACCTCCGCGTGGCCCCGCCTCGCCGGAAGCGCCGCAACGGAGTCTCGGCGCGCAGCCTCCTGCGCAGCGGGCGCCCCTCGACCGCATGCAGCCGTCCGTTCAGCGTCCGCCGTCCGCTCCGGACCTGCCGTTGGCCCGCCCCCCGGCCGGCGCACCGGCACGGGAGATCGAACCCGCTCCGACGGGCGAGCCGTCTCGCGGCGCAGGCCCGCGCGAGAGGCGTGATCAGCCGCGCGAGGTGCCGGAAGGAGTGCGGACAGGCGAGCCGCCTCGCGGGGTGGGCCCGCGCGACAGGCGGGATCAGCCGCCGCGCGCCGTGCAGGAGGGCTCGCCGTCCGTTGCGCCGACCGATCCCGCTTCGCCGCCGCGGATTCCCACCCCTCAGACCGGCCCTGCTGCGCCGTCAACAGCGTCGCCTGCGCCTCTCCCACAGCAGCCGGCGCCTCGGACCGCTCCTTCAGCGCAGCCCGAGCCGCAGCTTCAGCCTCAATCCCCGGCGCCGCGCTTGCAGCAGCCGGCGCCGCAAGCCCCCGCACAGGCGCCGGTTCAAGCGCCCGCTCCGGGGCAGGCACCGGCTCAAGCTCCGATCCAGGCGCCAGCCCAGATCCCCGGCCAGATCCCCGGACTGCCTCCCTTCCCCGGTGCCGCCGGACGTGCCCAGCCGGGCGCCGAAAGGTTCGCACCGGGCATCGCCACCGGCGGACGCGACGTGCGGATCGATGAACTGCGCTCGCTCCGGCGCGAGCGCGTCGAGGAAGGCGGGCGCCGCATCATCATCGAGGAACCCGGGAACAGGATCATCGTGCGAGAAGGCGACCGCGAGTTCATCCGCCACGACGAGACGGAGAGGTTCCGCCGGGCCTATCGCGACGCCGACGTGCGCATGGAACGACGCGGCGCCCAGCAGGTGACGGTGATCCGCCGCCCGGACGGCGTCGAGATCCTCACGATCCGCGACCCGGAGGGCAATCTCATTCGCCGCGTGAGGCGCGATCCGCGCGGCGTCGAGACGATCCTCATCGAGAACGAGTTCGCCGGACGTCCGCGCCGGCGGATGGTGTTCGAAGAGGTCGTGGGCCTGCCGCCACTCAGGGTGACGATCCCGCGGGAGAAGTACATCGTCGAGGTCGAGCGCGCGAGCCCGGAGGATCTCTACGAGGCTTTCACTTCCCCTCCGCTGGAGCGCATCGAGCGCCGCTACAGTCTCGACGAGGTTCGCTACAGCCGCGACCTGCGCGAGCGGGTGCGCCGGGTCGATGTGGACACCGTCACCTTCGAATTCGGGTCGTGGCAGCTCAGCGAGGACCAGATCGGTGCGCTGACGGGCGTCGCGAACGCGATCCGCCGAACCCTCGACGCCAACCCGAACGAAATCTACCTCATCGAGGGGCATACGGATTCGGTCGGCGCGGACGTGGACAATCTCACCCTCTCCGACCGGCGGGCCGAGACCGCGGCGACGATCCTCACCGAGCGGTTCGGCATCCCGGCGGAAAACCTGACCACGCAGGGCTACGGCGAGCAGTATCTGAAGATTGCGACGCAGGAGCCCGAGCGGGAGAACCGCCGCGTGACCGTGAGGCGGATCACGCCGCTGCTTCAGCAGCAAGCGGCCCGCTGAGCCGCGATCCCTTTCCGTCCGCCGCACAAAACGAAGGCCTGGCTCGATCGAGCCAGGCCTTTACGGTTCGCAGGGCGTGATCCCGCTTCGGCAATGATCCCTCAGTGATCGGCGGCAGCACCGTTCCCCTGATTGCTCGCCTTCACGCCATTGGCGACGACGGAGCGCAGGCCGAGTTCGAGTTCGCTGAGTTCGCCGACCTTCGCGGCGCCCGGAGCGGCGATCGGCACCTTCTTCGCCGGCGCGCCGACGACCCAGTCGGAACGCTGGAAGCCGATCATGCCGTTGTTCATGCGGATGTGGCGGCGCTCGTAGACCTCGCCCGTCTTGGTATCGAGAACGTGCCACCACTCGGAAGCGGTCTGTTGATCGACAAGCGACAGGAACGCCTCGGCGACCGTGTCGAAGTCGCCGGCGAAACCGTGCAGACCGCCCGTCTTGTTGGTCTCGGTTCCGGCGAAGAGTAGATATTGCTTCATAGCCACGTCCCCTTGTTAAGGCCTGGTTAACGAAAGGGAATACCGGTCCTCGATTTCGTTGACAAGTATTTTCCGATTCGTGAACGACTCGGCCCGAGTCGGGACCATGCATTACCGGAAGATTTAACAGGGGTTAATCACGAGCTTCCCCTAACCTTAATAGGTGCAAGTCTAACGATCGCAACACCATCCGTGCTGCGAAGACTCGCCGCATATCGACCGCTTCGTTGATGAAGCTGTGGGCGACTCACAGGCTGGATCGCGCCGACCATCCGCAACGTCAGGCTTCCGGCGAGGCTCTGTCTTGACAGCCGGCAAAACGGGTGCGTTGAATGGATCAAAACCGGTTTGGAAAACGCCATTGAACCTCCGGCAACTCGCCGACACGCTCGGGCTGTCGAAAACCACGGTCTCCCGTGCGCTGGCCGGCTATTCCGACGTCAGCCCCGTGACGCGGGAGCGCGTGCGTGAGGCGGCGGCCCGCTATGGCTACACGCCGAGCGCAACGGCCCGGAAGCTGGCGATGGGCCGTGTCGAAGCCGTCGGCATGATTCTGCCGACGGGACCGGGTCATTTCGACGATCCCTTCTTCATCGAACTGATCACTTCGATCGGGGAGCGGCTCGCGGCGGCGGATCTCGATCTCCTCGTCACGACGGCGGAACCGGGCGCGGCCGAGATGCGCGCCCTGAAGCGGTTCGTGGAGCACAAACGGGTCGACGCGATGATCGTCGCGCGCACCAATGTCCACGATGAGCGGGTTTCCTATCTCCTCGACCGCGGATTTCCCTTCGTGCTCCATGGCCGCGTGGACGAGAGCCGCCCCTATGCGTATCTCGATACGGACGGCGCCTCGGCCTTCTCGGCCGCCGTGGCGCATCTCGCGTCCCTTGGGCACACACGGATCGGCTTCGTGGGCGCGCCGCTCGAGCGCTATTTCGCCGCCGACCGCTTCAAGGGCTTCGACGCCGGACTGCGCGAGCAGGGACTGCAGCCCGACGAAACGATCGTTCGCCACGGCGCCATCGACGAGATGAGCGCCGCGGTGCTCGCGTCCGCGATCCTGCAGGCAACGGTTCGTCCGACCGCCCTGGTCTGCGCCACGGACCGCATCGCGCTGGGCGCCATGAGGGCGGCAAAGGAACTCGGGATCCGGATCCCGGACGACCTCTCGATCGTCGGCTTCGACGATCTCGCGATCGGCCGCGTGAGCGATCCTCCGCTCACCACCATGGGGCAATCGGTCGGCCCGGCGGGGCACCACCTGGCCGAGATGCTGCTCGCGCTCCTCGAAGGGACGCCCGCGCAGCAGCTTCAGGAAATCTGGCCGGTCGAACTGATCAGACGAGCGACGGACGGCCCGCCGCCCGCAGTTTCGGCGACCGACCCGAACAAGAAGGCGCCCGTCACGCGCCCCGACCACTCCGCCAGCGGCCGTGTGAGAGCCGCTGGCGGCCAACAAGGAAGTTTAGGGAGAATGGAATGACAATCACCCCAAGGACGTCGACGGCCGCCTGGACGGCTCTCGCACTGGCGACGGCGGTGCTCGCGAGCACGCCCGCCCGGGCACAACAGGTTCTCTTCTGGTCGACCCAGGCCCAGCCGGTGGAAGAGACGAAGAAGATGCGCGAGCAGGTGCTCGCGGGCTTCGGCAAGCCCGTGAACTATCTCCCGCAGGAGCCCGGTCCCTATGCGACGCGCATCGAGGCGGAGCTCAAGGCCGGCAAGGGCTCGATCACGCTGCTCGGCGGTCTTCACGGCGAACTGGCGGCTTTCGCCAACGGCTTCATCGACCTCTCCGAGGTGCTCGCGAAGTCGGATGCGAAGGTGAGCGAAGCCTTCGTGAAGCTCGGCCAGTACGGCGGCAAGGAGCAGAAGTACATCCCGTGGATGCAGGCGAGCTACATCATGGCCGCCAACAAGCAGGCCCTGCAGTATCTGCCGGCGGGGGCCGACATCAACAAGCTGACCTACGCCCAACTCGCCGAGTGGGGCAAGAAGATGCGCGAGGCGACGGGCTCGCCCAAGATCGGCTTCCCGGCCGGCCCGAAGGGCCTGATACACCGCTTCTTCCAGGGCTATCTCTACCCGTCCTACACGAATTCGGCGGTGACGAAGTTCCGCTCGCCCGAAGCCGAGAAGATGTGGAACGAATTCAAGATGCTCTGGGCGGAAGTTAACCCAGCCTCGACGAATTACGGCTTCATGCAGGAGCAATTGCTGACGGGCGAAGTCTGGGTCGTCTGGGACCACACGGCCCGCCTCGCCGACGCGTTCAACCAGAAGCCCAACGACTTCGTCGCGTTCCCGGTGCCGGCAGGCCCGACGGGCCGCGGCTTCATGCCGGTCATCGCAGGACTTGCGGTGCCGAAGACGTCGCCCGGCGTGGAGGACGCAAAGGCTCTCATCGCCTACATGCTGAAGCCCGAGACGCAGATCGCGACCCTGAAGGCGACGAACTTCTTCCCTGTGGTCCAGGTCAAGCTGCCCGACGACATGCCGCCTTCGGTGAAGTTGTCGGGCGCCGCGATCACTGCGCAGTCGTCTTCCGCCGATGCGAAGCCGAGCACGCTGCCGGTGGGCCTCGGCGATCTCAACGGGCGCTACAACAAGGTGTTCTCCGACACCTTCCAGCGCATCGTGCTCCGCGGGGAGCCCGTGCGGACAGTGCTCGACGATCACGGCAAGCAGGTGAAGGCCATCATCGAAGAGGCGAAGGCACCCTGCTGGGCGCCCGATCCGGTCGGCGAAGGCGTCTGCCCGGTCGAGTGATCGCGGCCTGAGAATGCCGGCGGCGCATCGCGCCGCCGGATTCCAACTCTCGAGCCCGGCAAGGCCGCCATGAGCGACGCCCGCATCCTGCCCTACATCCTGCTCCTGCCCGCGACGCTGTTCCTCGGCGGCTTCTTCCTCGTTCCTTTCGTTGGGGTGGCCTACGAGGCGATCACCGGAAGCGAAGGGGCGCTGACGATGGGCAACTTCCAGACCATGGCGCAGGACTGGCGCTTCTGGCCCGCCCTCACCAACACTCTGGCGCTCGCCCTTGTCATCGTGCCGATCCAGGTCGTGCTCGCGCTCGCCATGGCGAGCCTCGTGACGAACATGAACGCCGGCCGCGACATCGTCCTCTACATCCTCACCATCCCGCTCGGGATCTCGGACCTCGCCGCAGGCATCATATGGCTCGCGATCCTCGAGCAGAACGGTTTTCTCACGACGGCGCTCAACGCTCTCGGCATCATCTCCGGCCCGCAGATCCTCTTGTCCTACCAGAGCCTTCCGGCTCTCTTCGTCGCGGTCGTCGTCGCCGAGGTGTGGCGGGCCACCGCCATCGTCCTCGTGATCCTCGTTGCCGGAATGGGCCTGATCCCGAAGGAATACTACGAGGCCGCCGAAGTGTTCGGCGCGGGCGCCTGGAAGCGATTCGTCCGGATCACCCTGCCGCTGCTGCGTCCGAGCCTGCAGACCGCGCTGATCCTCCGCACGATCCTCGCCTTCGAGATCTTCGGCGTCGTGGCGGCCCTCGCCGGCACCAATCTCGCCATCCTGATGGGCGAGACCTACAAGTGGCAATTCGACTTCCAGGACCGCAAGGTCGCCTCGGCCTACGCGATGGTGATCCTCGGCATCTCGATCGCCTTCACGTTGCTGTTCCTGTGGCTCCTGCGCGACCGGACGGAGGAGCGGACATGACCGCGACCGTCGCCCCCACGCTTGCTGCCGCAGCGGCACCGGCAGAGCGGAAAGCCGGCCGCTTTCTCGTCGGCGCTTCTGTCTTCTTGCTCTGCCTCTGGGTGCTCGGGCCGATCTACCTGCTCCTCGTCAACACGTTGAACACGCCGGAAGCGGTGGCGCGCTGGCCGAAATCGCTCGTCCCGAGCTTCGATCTCGGCAGCCTGCGCTTCTTTGCCACCTACGAGGGCATTCCGTCGGCGCTCCTCAATTCCGTGCTCGTCGCTTGCTTGACCATGGCGCTTTCGATCGGCATCGGCGCGCCGGCCGGCTATGCGCTCGCACGGTTCCGCTTTCCAGGCCGGAACGCGTTCCGGATGCTGGTGCTGATGACGCGCGCCTTCCCGCTGCCGCTCCTGGCGCTGCCGCTCGCCGTGTTCTTCATCGAGCATGGTCTCGACGACAGCGTCGTCGGTCTCGCCCTCGTCCACACGACGCTGGCGCTGCCCTTCGCGATTCTGATCACGTCGTCGCTCTTCCTGAGCATCCCGGTCGAGCTCGAGGAAGCAGCCTGGACCCTCGGCTGCACGCGTGTCGGCGCCTTCCGGCGCATCGTGCTGCCGCTCGCGCTCCCCGGGATCGCGGCGTCCGGCGTCTTCGCCTTCGTGACGTCCTGGAACGAAGTCTTCGCCGCGGCGGTGCTCACCATCGAGAACAGGACGCTCACCGCCTTCCTGCTGCAGAGCCTCGATGTGTCTCCTCTGCCGCTGAAGTTCGCCGGCGGGGCGGTGCTCGTCCTCCCGGCGCTCGTGTTCCTGTTCGCCGTCCGAAAATACCTCTTCTCCCTCTGGGGCATCGCGAACCGCTAGAGAGGCATCCATCATGTCAGCCATCGTCATCGATGCCGTTCGCAAGTCCTTCGGCGCCGTCACCGTCCTCAAGGACGTATCGCTCACCGTCCGCGACCAGGAATTCCTGGTGCTGCTCGGGCCCTCCGGATGCGGCAAGACCACGCTTCTGCGCATCATCGCAGGCCTCGAACGGGCCAGCGGCGGCCGCGTCCTCATCGGCGAACGGGAGGTGACGAACCTCGCCCCGCGCGAACGGCACATCGCCATGGTGTTCCAGAACTATGCGGTCTTCCCGCACATGACGGTCGCCGAGAACATCGCCTTCGGCCTCCGCATGCAGCGCGCCGAGGCGGACCGCACGAAGCGGCTCGTCGGCCGCTCCGCAGAGCTGATGCACATCTCGCATCTCCTCGAACGCTACCCGTCGCAGCTTTCGGGCGGCCAGCGGCAGCGCGTGGCCGTCGCCCGCGCCCTCGCGGTCGAGCCGGACGTGCTGCTCATGGACGAGCCGTTGTCGAACCTCGACGCGCTGCTGCGTCTCGAAATGCGGGCGGAACTGAAGCATCTGCTCGCCGAGAGCCGCACCACGACGATCTATGTGACGCACGATCAGGTGGAGGCCATGAGCCTCGCCGACCGCATCGCCGTCATGCGCGGCGGCGACATCGTCCAGATCGACGAGCCCATGATCGTCTACGGCCACCCGACCGACACGTTCGTCGGCGGCTTCATCGGCAACCCGCCCATGAACTTCATCAAGGTGCCGCGCCGGAACGGCCGTGCGCAGCTCGGCTCGCTCGACCTGGCGACGCCCGAGACGCGCGGCGAGACGATCACGCTCGGCGTTCGGCCGGAGGAGCTCGAGCCTGCTTCGGACGGACAAGGCTTCGCGGCCAACGTGATGGTCGCCGAGCCGCTGGGACCGCACGTCCTGCTCACCCTGACCTACGACGGGCAGCAGGTCCGCTACACGGCGCCCGCCGGCATCACCGCAAAGCCGGGAGACGTCCTCACCTTGCGGCCGACGCCGGCCGGCCTGCGCTGGCTCGACAGCGAGACCGGCCGCGCCCTGAATTGACAACCGAGGATCTCATGACCGAACTCATCGAGCGGGCCCGCGCCATTCTGCGCGACAACGATCTGGGCGGGTACACGGTCCCGACGAAGCGGCTCTATCCCTTCCAGTGGAACTGGGATTCCGGCTTCGCGGCCCTGGGCTTTTCCACCTTCGACGAGCCGCGCGCCTGGCAGGAGCTCGACATGCTCTTTCGGGGCCAGTGGGAGGACGGGCTCGTGCCGCACATCGTCTTCCACAAAGTGAGCCCCGACTACTTCCCGGGGCCGGGCCTCTGGGGCGTCGACCGCAAGCCGCAGACCTCCGGCATCACGCAGCCCCCGGTCGTCGCCTCGATCGTCCGCCGCCTCCTGGAAGACGCGCGCGACCGATCCCTCGCCGACGCGCGGGGGAAGACGCTCTATCCGAAGCTTCTCGCCTATCATCGCTGGTGGTGGCGGGCCCGCGATCCGGAGAATACCGGCCTCGCGGTGATCTATCATCCTTGGGAATCGGGGATGGACAACAGCCCCGCCTGGGACGCCGCCCTGGCGCGCGTGCCGCAGACGGAGAACCGCGATTATGTCCGGCGCGACACCAGCCATGTGGATTCCGCGCAGCGCCCGCGGCAGGCAGAGTACGACCGCTACATGTACCTCGTCGAGCTTTTCCGCGGACAGAGCTACGATCCGGCCTTCATGTATCGCGAGAGCCCTTTCCGGGTGGCGGATCTCTGCGTGAACTCGGCCCTGCAGCGGGCAACCGAAGATCTCGCCTTCCTGGCCGAACACTTCGGCACCGCGGAGGAGCGCCGGGAGATCGCCGACCGGATCGCGCTCGGCCGCAAGGGCTTCGACCGGCTGTGGAGCGACGAAGACGGGCGCTATTACAACCTCGATACCCGCGGCGCTGGCCTCGTGCGGATCGGGACCTCGGCGGGATTCATGCCGCTCTACGCGGGCGCGCCCGATCGGGAGCGCGCGGACCGCATGGCGTCGGACCTGGGGCGCTGGGGCGAGGCGGTCGCCTTTCTCGTCCCCTCCACCGATCCCGCCGCAGCCGTCTTCGAGCGGCAGCGCTACTGGCGCGGCCCGGTCTGGTTCGTCGTGAACTACATGATCGCCGAGGGTCTCTTGCGCTACGGCCATGCGGATCTCGCGGAGCGCATCCGCCGCGACACGGCGCGCCTCATCGAGACAAAGGGCTTCTACGAGTATTTCGACCCGATCGACGGCACCGGCTACGGCGGCGGGCACTTCACCTGGACGGCCGCCATGTATCTCCACTGGGCAGGCCGGCCGTGAGAGCGCCCGTGGCGGGGCCCGCCCTCTCGGGCCCCGCCTACGCCCTCCTGGCGTACGGTTTGATGGCCGTCGGCGATGCCGCCGCCAAGGCCATGGCCAGCCGCAACCCGCCGCTGCAGATCGCGTTCCTTTACACGATCTCGGCCGTCGGACTCGTCGCGATCTGGGCATCGCGGCAAGGGTGGGACACGCTGCGGCCGCGTCGTCCGTGGCTCGTCGGCCTTCGCGCAATCTGCAGCGTCGTTGCCGGGATCGGCGGGCTTTATGCCTTCGTGACGCTCTCGCTCGCCGAGGCCTATACGCTGCTGTTCATGGCACCCGTCATCGTGACCGCCTTGTCGCGTCCGCTCCTCAGGGAACCCGTCGGCCTCCGCCGCTGGCTCGCCGCGCTCGCGGGTCTCTGCGGCGTCGTCATCGTGCTCCGCCCCGGCTTTCGCGAACTCGGGGTCGGCCACGCATCGGGGCTCGTCGCCGCCTCGGCGATCGCCGTGTCGGGGCTGGTTCTGCGGCTGATCGGCAAGGGCGAGGCGCGCACCACCCTGACCCTCGTCCCCATGTGCGCCGGCCTCCTCGTCACGACCTCCGCGCTGCCCTTCGTCTACGCGCCCATGCGGGCGTCCGATCTGGGCCTCTGCCTCGTCATGGGGATCCTCGTCGCAGCCGGGCAGTTCCTCCTCGTCAACGCCTATCGGGCGAGCCCGGCGGCGGCGGTTGCTCCCTTCCACTACTCGCAGATGATCTGGGCTCTCGTCTTCGGAGCGATTCTCTTCGGCGACCGGCCCGATCCCTGGCTCGCCGCCGGTTCGACGGCCGTCATCGGCAGCGGCCTTTTCCTCCTCTGGCTCGATCAGCGCAATGCCGCTCCAACCGGAAAAAGCCGATGAAACTCGCGATCCAGCATCACCTCGTTCCGGGCGGCAGCCTCACTGAGAAATTCGAACGGGCAGCCGCCTTCGGGTTCGACGGCGTCGAGCTCGCCGCCTGGGGCCTTTTCCGTCCCTTCGCCGAAGAGCGCGAGGCCATCGAAGAGGCGAAGCGCGCGAGCGGCCTCCCCGTCGCGTCCTTATGCACCATGCGGGACGACGATTTCGTCCATCCCGATCCCGACGAGCGGACGAAGCGTTTCGACCGGCTCGTCGCACTCCTCCGCTTCGCCGACGCGGTCGAAGTCGCCGGGGTCATCGGCCTGCCGATCCGCCAGCCGCTCGCCATGCCCGACCTGTCGCCGTGGGCCGATGCTCGCAAGGTGACGACCGAGCTCGCCGTGCGCATCCTCGCGGACGCGATCGCGGCGACGGAGGGGTCGAAAGCCAGGATCTTCCTCGAACCGCTCAACCGCTACGAGACGAAGTATCTCAACACGGTCGGGCACGGCGCCGAGCTCTGCCAGGCGGTCGGCTCCCCCCGCGTCCGCATCATGGCGGACTTTTACCACATGAACATCGAGGAGGCTGATCTCGCGACCTCTCTCGCGAAAGCCGGCGACCTCGTCGGCCACGTCCACCTCGCCGACAGCAACCGCTGGCTTCCCGGCCACGGCCACACCAATTTCGTGCGGCCCATGCGGGCCCTCCACAAGGCGGGCTTCGCGGGCTGGTTCGCTCTCGAATGCACGATCAGCGGCGATCCCTTGCAGACGATTCCTTCGGCCGTGCGCCATCTGCGCACCTGCTGGGAGCGTGCGCAGGAGTCGCTCCATGCCTGAACGCCTCGCCTTTTCCGGTCCCTATGCGGTCGAAAGGGTTGCCTACGACGATCCGCCGCTCGGACCCCGCCAGGTCCTCGTGCGCACCGAATGGGCCTCCGGCAAGCACGGCACGACGGCCGCCCTGTTCGACAGCGGCGTCTTCAAGGGTCAGCGGTTCGACCAGGACACGCGGCTCTTCCGGCCGGACGACAGGTCAACCGTCCCGGACGACTTCGGCAAGGTCGGCACCTCGGGCGTCGGCACTGTTGCCGCAATCGGGTCGGCGGTCACGCGCTGGCGTCCGGGCGACCGCGTCTTCGGTCGCATGGACATCGCGGAGACGAATATCGGCGACGAGGACAAGATCTGGCTCCTCGGCGACATCGATCCGATGCTCGCGCTCTGCATCGAGCCCGCCTACGTGTCGTTCCACTGCATCCGCGAATCCGGCCTGCGCTACGGCGACACCGTCGCCGTGATCGGGCTCGGCGCCCTGGGGCTCCTCGCGGTCGCCATGGCCCGTGCCGCGGGGGCCGACCGCATCTTCGCCGTCGACCCCCTGCCCGGCCGCCGCAAGCTCGCGCTCGCATACGGTGCCGAAGCCGCCTTCGATCCGCGCGCGGACGATGCGCCGCTTCTCATCCACCAGGCGACGGGAGGAGCGGGCGTGGACGTGGCGATCGAATTGTCCGGCGTGACTTCAGGCCTTCAGGATGCGATCCGCTCCTGCCGGATCGCCGGCACGATCTGCTCGGCGGGGTTCTACCAGCGCGATGCGCAGGGCCTCTGGCTCGGACGCGAATGGCACCACAACCGCCTCACCATGGTGGTGCCCCACGGCTGCGGCTGGGGCCACCCGCCGCGCGACTTCCCGCGCTGGGACGCGGGGCGAGCGCACGACGCCATCGTCAGCCTCATGCGGCAGGGCAAGCTCCAGGCGATGGGCCTCGTCGATCCGGTGGTCGGCTTCGGCGACGTATCGGAGGTCTACCGGCTCATTCGCGACGAGCCGCATCGGGTGGTGAAATACGCGGTGAGGTTCCAATGACGGCACCCTCCCGCGACATCCGCATCGGCACTCTCGTCAAGGGCGACCGGCCGGACGTCGGGCACGCCATCCGCTCGCTCCTGCCCCACGGGTTCGAGTCCTTCCAGATCACCTTCTGGCGCACGTTGGGAGGGGTGGAGCTCGAGCGGCTCGCCGACGAGGTGATGGCCGCGATCGACGGCTGCGACGTGGAGATCAGCGCTCTCGGCTGCTACGGCAATTCGATCGGCGACGACGCCCTCGGGCAGGAGACCTGGAAGAGCATCGAGGCGCTCGTGGAGCACGCGCCGCTCTTCCGCGCGAAGGTCGTCGCGTGCTTCACCGGACGGGTCGCCGATCGTCCGCTGCGCGAATCCGTGCCCGTCGTCGCGGATCGGTTCGCCCCCCTGGTCGATCGGGCCGGCCGGAACGGCATCGGCATCGCCTTCGAGAATTGCGCGATGGGCGGGGACTGGCGGCGCGGCGATTTCAACATCGCCCACGATCCGCGCGCCTGGGAACTCCTGTTCGACGCCCTGCCGCAGCCGAATGCGGGCCTCGAGTGGGAACCCTGCCACCAGCTTCTCAACCTGATCGACCCGCTGCCGCAGATCGGAGAGTGGGGCCACCGCTTCCTCCATGTCCACGGCAAGGACGCGAACGTGCGCTGGGACGTGATCCGGAGGAACGGCATCCGGGGCGAAGAACCCTTCGCCCTCCAGCGCACGCCCGGTTTCGGCGACAGCGACTGGCCGGCGATCGTCGCCGAACTCCGGCGTGTCGGCTATCGCGGCACGATCGATATCGAAGGCTGGCACGACCCGGTCATGAGGGACGACCGCGAGATCGAGGGGCAGGTCCACGCGCTGAATCACCTCAAGGCCGCCCGCGGCGGCAGCTGACGAGGGGAGTCGTCTCCCATGGCGCCGAGCTTCGATCCCGATCGCCTCGTCTTCGCCGGCACGTTCTTCGAGCTCGCCGGCCTCGTGCCGATCGTCGACGGGCAGCCTCTCGCGGCATCTCCCTCGGCTGGGCGGACGGCGTCAGCCTGGCGCCTGACCTGGCCGTGCGGGGAGACGACGTTTCATCTGAACATCGAACAGCGCACGCTTCCCGACGATCGCGCGTCGCTCGAACTCCGGTACGGCCTCGAGGGCCTTCCGCCGGCCGCGAAAATCGACAGGTTCGGACTCCGCATCGGCCAAATCGACGGCATCCGCGCCTTTCTCCGGAGCGGCTATCATAGCTGGGACGGCGCCTTCCACGTCGAGCCGGACAGCCCGGGCAGCGATACGGACGAGGACCCCACCACAGGCTATGCCCTCACCCAGTTGCTTCCCGCCGCGGGGCGCGGCAGCGCCGTTATCGGCTTTCTCAGGCACGACCGTTTCCAGCACCGCTTCCGCTTCGAGCGCGCATCAGGGCCGCTCTCGCTCGACGTCGAGACGCTCTGGGACGAAGCGGCGCATCGGGGCTCGATCGAGAGCGAGCCGCTCATTCTCTTCGAGCATCCCGAAGTGGAAAACGCCCTGCGCCTCTGGGCGCGGGCCGTGGCCGCCGCCCTCCCCCAGCCGCCGCGGCCCGCCGTTTCCCGGATCACCGGTTGGTGCTCCTGGTACAATCTCTATGCGGCGATCGACGAAGTCGGCATCCTGGACCATCTCGCCGCCGCCCGCGACGCCGTCCGTGCGGGCGGCCTGCCGATGCGCGTCTTCCAGATCGACGACGGTTTCACGCCCGAGATGGGCGACTGGCTCGACGTGAAGCCGCAATTCCCGCGCGGCATGAAGCCGCTGCTCGACGAGATCCGGGATGCGGGATTCATCCCCGGCCTGTGGATCGCGCCTCACCTCGTCGGCAACCGCAGCCGGCTCTTCGCCGAACACCCCGATTGGGTCGTTCGCGACAGGCGCAGCGGCGGACCTCTCGCGGCCATGCGCTTCTACGGCGAGTTCCGTTGGCACAAGCGCAGCGAGGAATACTACATCCTCGACGTCACGCATCCGGACGCGGCGGCCTATATCGCCGGCGTCTTCCGCACCTGGCGCCGCGCGTGGGGCTGCGCGTACTTCAAGACCGACTTCATGCATTTCGGCAGCGCCTACGGACCCGATCGCGCCGTCTGGCACGAGGCGGGGCTCAGCCGGATCGAGGTCTTCATGCGGATGGCCCGCCTGATCCGCAAGGAAATCGGCGACGCGCTCTGGCTCGGTTGCGGCTGCCCGCTCTTTTCTCCCGCCGGTCTCGTCGACGGCATCCGCATCGGGCGCGACACGGGCGTGTCCTGGGTGGCGAACGTCCGGTCGCGACATCGCTGCGGGACCGGGCGAGCCGTAATTTCGCAAACGGCATTCTCTGGCAGGCGGACCCGGACTGCATCCTCCTGCGGGACCGCTTCCACGAATTCGCGGATCACGAGCTCGAGGGTCTCGCACTCCTGGCGGGCCTCTCCGGGGGAGTTGCCATGACGAGCGACCATCTGGGCGACCTCCCGCCGGACCGCCGGGCCCTCTGGAGCTTCATCCTGGGCGACGGCAATGCCGGACATTGCGACTATCCCGCTCCTCGGCCGAACGGCGGAGTTCGGACCCCTGATCGCACAGATCCGCCGCGGCAGACCGGGCGAGGAGGATCTCCTCTTCCTCTTCAACCCGGGCGAGGCCGGTGGGAACTGGCAAGTCCCTCTCCCGGAGCTCGGCCTCCCGGAGGGATCGCAGCTCGTCGAATGGCCATCCGAACGCATCGCGCCCAGTTTCCGAGGGCTTTCTCCCGATAGCCCTTGAGCCACACCGCTGGCTTCTCTACCGTCTGCTCGCCCGGGCCTCGACCCTGAGCACGACGGCGTGATCGGAAACGGTCGCGGCCACCGGGCCTGCGGACGCAACTTTCGTTGAAGATCGCAACGACCGAGGGACGTTGCGCCGCACCATGGGTTTGGCCTATCAACGGGTCGGTCCTTCCCGGACCGGGCCGAGACCGTCGGAGTAGCATTTGACCAGTTCCGCCGTTGTCCTGAAAACCGAGGGGCTGACCAAATCGTTTCTGGGCTTCGTCGCCGTCCAGGACGTCAACTTCACTCTCCACGAGGGTCACATCCACGCCGTGATCGGCCCGAACGGGGCCGGCAAGACGACCTTCTTCAATCTTCTGACCAAGTTCCTGCCGCCGACGAGCGGGCGCATCACCTACAAGGGCGAGGACATCACGAGGCTGAAGCCGGCCCAGATCGCCCGTCGCGGCGTCGTCCGTTCCTTCCAGATCTCCGCCACCTTCCCGCACCTCACGGTGCTCGAGAACGTTCGCGTCGCGCTGCAGCGCAGGCTCGGAACGATCTATCACTTCTGGCGCTCCGAAGAGTCCCTTCGGGTTCTCGACGAGCGCGCGCGCGAATTGCTGGCGCAGGTCGGGCTGCAGGATTTCGCCCAGTTCCAGGCCGTCGAGCTGCCCTACGGCCGCAAGCGGGCCCTCGAGATCGCGACCACCATCGCCCTCGATCCCGATCTCATCCTCCTCGACGAGCCGACCCAGGGCATGGGCCACGAGGACATCGACCGCGTGAAGGCTCTGATCAAGCGGGTCGCCGCCGGGCGGACCGTGCTCATGGTCGAGCACAACATGAGCGTGGTCTCGGACATCTCGGACCGCATCACCGTGCTCCAGCGCGGGCAGATCCTGGCCGAGGGAACCTATGCCGAGGTCTCCGGCGATCCTCGCGTCGTCTCGGCCTATCTCGGCACCGCGCATTGAGGCGACGATGAAGCCCTTCCTCGAAATCGCCGATCTGCATGCCTGGTACGGCGAGAGCCACGTCCTGCACGGCGTGAACCTGACGGTTCGGGAGGGCGAGGTCGTCAGCCTGCTCGGCCGCAACGGCGCGGGGCGCACCAGCACGCTGCGCGCCATCCTGGGCCTCGTCTCCCGCCGGCAGGGCTCGATCCGGATCGCCGGACGAGAGACCGTCAGCATGGCGGCCCATCGGATTCCGCGCCTCGGCATCGGCTATTGCCCGGAGGAACGCGGCATCTTCGCGACGCTCTCGGCGGAAGAGAACCTGGAACTGCCGCCGCGGGTCGCCGAGGGCGGCATGTCGGTGGACGAAATCTACGAGATCTTCCCGAACCTTCACGAGCGCCGGACGAGCCCCGGCACGAAGCTCTCCGGCGGCGAGCAGCAGATGCTCGCCATTGCGCGTATCCTGCGCACCGGGGCCAAGCTTCTCCTGCTCGACGAGATTTCCGAGGGCCTTGCCCCCGTCATCGTTCAGAAGCTGGCGGAGACCATCCGTCTTCTGAAGGCCCGCGGCTACACGATCCTCATGGTGGAGCAGAATTTCCGCTTCGCGGCCCCGCTTGCCGACCGCTTCTACGTGATCGAGCATGGCAAGGTGGCGATGCAGCTCGACCAGCGGGAACTCCAGGAGCGGCAAGAGGAACTTGCCCGTTTCCTGGGTGTCTAGGCGTCCAAGTACGATCAGTTCAAGGACCAACAGGGAGAATGATATGCGTAAGGTGTTACTGGCTTCGGTCGCGGCGTCCGCGGTGATCTGCGGCGCGGCCCATGCCCAACAAATCTCCGGCGACGTGGTGAAGATCGGCGTGTTGTCCGACCTCTCCGGCGTCTATTCCGACTTCGGCGGCCCCGGCGCCGTCGAGGCGGCGCGCATGGCCGTCGCCGATTTCGGCGGCAAGGTTCTCGGCAAGACCGTCGAGGTGATCTCGGCCGACCACCAGAACAAGGCCGACGTCGCCGCTTCCAAGGCGCGCGAGTGGTACGACACCCAGGGCGTCGACCTGATCACCGAATCCCTCAACTCGTCGGTCGCCATCGCGGTCTCGAAGGTCGCGACCGAGAAGAAGAAGGTTCAGATCGTGACCGGCGCGGCCACGAGCCGCCTCTCGAACGAGGACTGTGCGCCCTACACCATCCACTACGTCTACGATACCTACTCCCTCGCTCAGGGCACGGGCGCTGCGGTCGTGAAGGCCGGCGGCGATTCCTGGTTCTTCCTCACGGCGGACTACGCCTTCGGCCACAGCCTCGAGAAGGATACGGGCGACGTCGTGAAGGCTGCCGGCGGCAAGGTGCTGGGCGCCGTCCGTCATCCGCTCTCGGCGTCGGACTTCTCCTCGTTCCTGCTCCAGGCCCAGAACTCGGGCGCGAAGGTCGTCGGCCTCGCCAATGCGGGCACCGACACCGTCAACTCGATCAAGGCCGCCTTCGATTTCGGCCTCACGCCCAAGCAGCAGCTCGCCGGCCTTCTCACCCTCGTGACGGACGTCCACGGCCTCGGCATCGAGCAGGCCCAGGGCCTCTACACGACCGAGGCCTGGTACTGGGATCAGAACGACGAAAGCCGCGCCTTCGCGAAGCGCTTCTTGGAGAAGACCAAGAAGATGCCGAACTCGAACCAGGCAGGCGTCTACTCGGCCGTGACCAACTACCTGAAGGCCGTCCAGGCGGCCAACAGCGACGACGGCGAAGCGGTCGTGAAGCAGCTCAAGTCCATGACGATCAACGACGTCTTCACGAAGAACGGCAAGATCCGTCAGGACGGCCTGCACGTGCACGACATGTACCTGTTCCAGGTGAAGGCAAAGAAAGATTCCAAGTATCCGTGGGACTACTACAATCAGGTCGCTGTCGTACCCGGCGACCAGGCCTTCCAGCCGCTTTCGGCGTCCCGCTGCCCGCTCGTGAAGAAGTCCTGATCCACCCAGACCACGGCGCGGGCCGTCCAGGCCCGCGCCGCTTGAGGATGCTTCTCCGATGGAGATCTTCGGCCGTCCGCTTCCCGCCCTCGCTTCGCAGATCGTCCTCGGTCTCGTGAACGGCTCGTTCTATGCGATACTCTCGCTGGGGCTGGCGGTCATCTTCGGGACCCTCAACATCGTCAACTTCGCCCACGGGGCATTCTACATGCTGGGCGCCTTCGGGGCGTATTTCGCTCTGACGGCGCTCGGCATCAACTATTGGCTGGCGCTGATCCTGGTGCCGCTCGGCGTGGGCCTCATCGGCATCCTCGTCGACCGCGGCCTCCTGAAATGGCTTCGCGGCCTCGACCCGCTCTACGGGCTCCTCCTCACCTTCGGACTCTCGCTCATCCTCGAAGGCGTGCTGCGGGACATCTACGGCAGTTCGGGCCGGTCCTATCCGCGCCCTCCCGCGCTCAACGGCGTCTGGAATCTCGGCTTCATGGTGCTGCCGGTCTCCCGCGCGTGGGTGATCGGGGTGTCGCTCCTCGTCTGCTTCGCGACATGGTTCGTCATCGAGCGCACGAAGCTCGGCGCCTACCTGCGCGCAGCCACCGAGAACCCGTCGCTGACCCAGGCTTTCGGCGTCAACGTTCCCCTGCTCGTCACCCTCACCTTCGGGTTCGGAGTGGCCCTTGCGGGGCTGGCGGGCGTGCTCGCCGCCTCGGCCGTGCAGATCACGCCCCTCATGGGGTCGAACATCATCATCGTGGTTTTCGCCGTGGTGGTGATCGGCGGCATGGGATCGATCATGGGTGCGATCGTCACGGGCCTCGGCCTCGGCGTCGTCGAGGGCCTCACCCGCGTCTATTACCCGGAAGCCTCCGCCACCGTGGTCTTCGTCATCATGGCAATCGTCCTGCTCGTCCGTCCGGCGGGCCTGTTCGGGAGGGCTTGAGATGAACGCTCGCCCCGCCATCTTCGCGATCGTCGTCGCGCTCGGGATCGCGGCTCCGTTTCTGGGCCTCTATCCCGTCCTGCTGATGAAGCTTCTCTGTTTCGCGCTGTTCGCCTGCGCCTTCAATCTGCTCATCGGCTTCGTGGGCCTCCTGTCCTTCGGCCACGCCATGTTCTTCGGCAGCGCCGCCTACGCCGCCGGCCACGCGATGAAGAGCTGGGGGTTCACGCCGGAGCTCGGCCTCGTCTTCGGCATGGTGGTCGCCGCGCTCCTCGGCCTCATCGTCGGGGCGCTCGCCATCCGCCGTCAGGGCATCTACTTCGCCATGATCACGATGGCGCTCGCGCAGATGGTGTATTTCCTCGCCCTCCAGGCGCCCTTCACGGGAGGCGAGGACGGCCTCCAGGGCATCCCGCGCGGCGCCCTCTTCGGGGTCCTGCCGCTGCAGAGCGATCTCACGCTCTACTACGTGGTCCTCGCCATCGTGGTGGCGGCGTGGCTGTTCATCGCCCGCGTCGTCCACTCCCCGTTCGGCCAGATTCTCAAGGCCATCCGGGAGAACGAGCCGCGCACCATTTCGCTCGGCTACGACACCGACCGCTTGAAGCTGATCGCCTTCGTGCTCTCGGCGACCCTCGCCGGCCTCGCCGGCGCGCTGAAGGCCGTCGTGCTCGGTTTCGCGACGCTTTCCGATGTTCATTGGGCCACTTCGGGCAGCGTGATCCTGATGTCGCTGATCGGAGGCATCGGGACACTCGCTGGCCCGGTGGTCGGCGCCTTCGTCATCACGGGTCTTGAGAACGTCCTGGCGGACCGGGTCGGCTCCTGGGTCACGGTGGTGCTGGGCGTCATCTTCGTCGTGAGCGTGCTGATCTTCCGCCAAGGTCTCGTCGGAACGCTCATGCGCTACTGGCCGGCACGTTCCGCAAGGGTGCGCCGCACCGCCGCCGAAAGTCCGGGTCCAGCCTGACCCGATGGTCCGGCGCCCGCCATCATTCGGCGCGATTCCGGCCCTATGGCTTTTCGGGTGAGGGAGGCCGTCGGCTCATGAGATCGGAGAAAACTGCGGGGGCCGTCGAAACGATCGTCCGGCTGGCGGAGGAGATCGGTCGCGCGGCGCCGGAGTGTGCAGCCAAGGCGATGCAGATTGCCGAGCTCGCCCGCGAGCTCGATTCCGAACCCGACCATGCGACGGTGCGGGACGCACTCGACGCTGAGGCTTTCGACGATGACGGCCTCTCCGACGTGAATACCCGCAACGCAGCGTCGGCAGTCGTGCGGGCCCTCAAGGAATAGATCTCGGCCCTGCCGCTCCGTCGGTCCGCGGGACCGGGATGAGGTCGGGGGCGATGATCCGCGGCGTCGATCGGCTGCCCGAAATGCCGCCTTTGTCGGCGGGCACTTCCGCAGCTTCCGCAGAGATCCCGGCCCCGGCCGTGCCGCCGGTGGGAATGCTCCCGGTCGTCTCCACATCTGGAACCGCCGGCGCCGCCGCCTGCCCGGTCGTGCTCCTGTCCCTTCCCCGCCGCACCTTGGGAGCGCTGAGGCTCGCTCGCGACATGCGCTCGGAGATCGTGGCCGTGACGACGATGTCCGAGCTCCTGCGCGCGATCATCCGCTCCGCCTTCTGCAGCGTTTCGGCCCAGCTTTCTCCCGGCTTGCGGCACGAGCAGCTCGGATCCAACGTCTTCGTGTAGCGCAGCGCCGTGGCGAGCTCCATGTAGGGCTTCCCCGACTCCGAGATGGCCTGCTCTATTCCGCCGTCCTGCGGAGCTCGATAGACGCTCACCTCCGCATTGGGGCAAAGCGCCTGGCAGAGATCCGCCGGCTTCGCCCGGCCCTCCGGGTCGTTGTGGAGCGGGAAGAAGAAGCCGTCGCATGAGCGCACGCAGACAAGGCGTGATCCGCCGGTCGCCCGGAAAGTGGTGGTCGTCTCGTCGGAACCGTACGCATCGCAGGTTCTCGCGATCGCAGCCCGAAGCTGCTGGCGCCGGGTTTCGAGGGCGGACGGATCGGCGAAGGCCTGCCCGGCGATGGCCGCGTAGTTGGCCTGGAGCGCCCGAAGGCGCTGGGCGATCGCGCCGCACTCGGCCGGCTTCTGCCTGAAGAGGAAAAATCCCTCGCAGCCGATCGAGCGGTAGTAGGAGGCCAATCGGCCGATCTCGTCCCGGTGCCGCGCTGCCGCCGCTTCGTAGCTGCGGGCGGCGGCGCCGCTGCGGGTGAGAGAAGCGAGTTCCGCGCGATAGCGTTCGCACGCCGCCTGCGCCCAGGCGCCTGCGCCGGAGCCGGCAAGAGCGATGAGCAAGGCTGTGAGGTAGGCCGGCCGCGCAAGCTTCATGGTCGCTCAATGCGAGCCGGCGCTTCGCGGTTCCGAGCCTGTGCCGGCACCGGCCGCGCGTCAGGGTGCGGCTGGGCCGAGAACCTGGAGCAGCGCCTCGGCCATCTCGTCGAGCACGCGACGATCCACATTGTCCAGCGTATCGCACGCCCGATGGTAGCAGGGATCGTAGGGCCGGCCCGCCGTTCCGCCGAAGCGCGCCGCCTGCGGCTCGCCTTTCGGTTCGCCCGCGCCGGTGAAGAGCCCCACTGTCGGGATGTTCTTCTCGGCGAACGAGGCATCGTCGGTGCCGAAGCCTCGACGCCGCCCTCCGGCCCGCTCCTCGACCGCGAGGCCGCGGTCGCTGAAGAAAGTCGTCAAGTGCTGTCTCACCTCGGCCGCCATGCCTTCCCCGGTGCTCTGGACGAAGCGCCCGTAATTCACCGAGCCCACCATGTCGAGGTTGATGTACAGCGCGATCCGCCGCCGCTCGTCCTCCGGGAGGCTGTTGACGTGGTGCCGCGAGCCGATGAGGCCGCGCTCCTCGGCGCCCCAGAACGCAAATCGGAGCGGGCGACCGGCGGCCGACTCGTTGGCGACCCGCAGCGCGGCCTCGAGCAAGGCGGCCGTGCCGCTTCCGTTGTCGTTGATGCCGGGACCTTCGGGGACGCTGTCGAGATGGGCGCCGGCGATGACCAGGCCGCCACCCTCCCCCGGCCGGTCGGCGATCACGTTCCGTGTCGTGCGAGTGCCCGATCTCGAGGAACACGGCGAGGCGAACGACACCTCCCTCGGACGTCTGGGCGCCCGCATCGAGCGTACGGCCGACCTCGGTCGTGACGGCGAGCACCGGGATCGAAGAGCGCGTGCTGAGACGGCCCGCGAAGATGCCGGTCTCCCCGCCCGTGCCCTGGTTCATGATGACGACGCCGGCGGCTCCCGCCGCCGCGGCATGGTCCACTTTGGTCTGAAAGGGGCAGGTACCTCGCCTTACGAGGGCGATGCTTCCGCGCTCGAACCCGGTGAAATCCTCCGCTTCGCAGCCGCTGGTCGAGGTGTCGAGCGAGTCCGCATTCAAGCCGAGGTCGACAACCCGCAACCGCGCAGCAACGTCGCCCGCCCCGGAATTCGCCAGGGTGCGGAGGGCTTCCCTCGGGAATTCGGTTGGCGCGGGTCCGATGGTGGCGAGGACGGGAGGAAAGCGCTCCTCCGTGTACGGAAAGGCGAACTCCTCGAAGCGAACCGCGTAGCCTGCACCTTTGAGCTGCTCGGCGACATATTCCGCCGAACGATCGTAGCCCGGCGTTCCGGATGCCCGGTTGCCCCCATTCGCCGCGGCGATGCCCTGCAGTGCCTGCAAGTGGCGGTACGCGCCCCGTTCGATCCCGACCTCGTTCGCGGCCGTCGCGCGAGCAAGAGGCGCAGCGAGGAGCACAGGCAGGAGAACGAGGCAGGCCGCAACCTTGCTCAGGCGGCGGGCCGAAGAACGAAAGGGCATGGGCAGCCTCTGCAGGGCCGATCGCAGGCGCACGCGACCGCGCGCGCATGCACCGGCTGCGTTCAAAATGAACGCCGAGGCGCGTCTAGCAAGGCACCTAGCGCATCGTGCGGAAAAGTGGACCCGGTTCTTGCGCTGATTCTCAAAGGGTGAGCATCGGATGGAACCCAAAAGTGGATTCCACTTTTGGGTCCGATGCTCTAGCGGGTTTGTGAGAGGGCTGGCGGGGCTGCCCGGAGCGAGGAAACTACCTTCGGCGGGCCGACTTTGTGCCCTTCCGCAGCGGGGAGAATGTCTTTCGAGAAGAGGCGCGCGCGCTTTTCGCCGCGACTTTTCGCGAGGTGCCCTTTCCGGGCGCAGCCTTCCGGGCCGGCGCCTTCTTGCCGGAAGACCTCCTGAGCGAGGCCTTTGCGGCAAGCGAGGACCGCGCGGCCGCCTTCCTGCCGGTAGACGCCTTCTTGGCAGGAGCTTTCTTGACGGTGGCCTTCCTGGGCGCTTTCCGGGCGGGAGACTTCCGTGGCCGCGCTCTTCGCAGAGCTCTTGCTTTGGCGGCTTTCCTAGCCCCGGCCTTCGCGACGGCCTTCTTCGCGGCCGTCTTCCGGACCGCGGTCTTCGTCCTCACGGTTGCCTTTCCGGCGACCGCCTTCGCGCCGGCAGGCTTGCCGGCAGCGAGCCTTTTTCGCCGGGGCCTTCTTTGCCGAAGCCTTCTTGACGGGAGCGTCCTGACCGGAGACCTTGTGGGCCGCCGGTTTCACGGTCTCCCGGGGCGGCTGCGGGGGCAACCATCTCGGCGGGCTTCGAAGCCGGTTCCTTGGCGCTCTCGATCTTGGCCGTGGCGACCGGCGGAGCAGCGATGGTTTCGGCCCTGACATCGGGCGCTTCGCCCGCCGGCACCGCCAAGGGACCCTCAGCCCCGATGCTCGGCATCGCCTTGGCAGCGGCTTTCGGCGCCAGCGGGACTTCAATCGCAGCTCTCCGGGCCTGAGGCGGGGTCTTCAGAGCCGAAATCCGGGCAACCGAGGACCGGGCCGCGCCCGGCGCTGCAAATCGCGCCGGCGGAGGCGGAAGCGAGGCCGTTCCGGTCGCCGCAGCGTCATTTGCGGGCGCCGCCGGCGAGACGGGATCCTCCGCCCAGCTTGGCGGTTCCCGAGAATGCACGCTTGCGGTGCTCCTGGCACCAGGAACACCCCGGCACCGTGGGCTGTCCACAAAAAAACTCGACGGGTTCCCAGGGGCCCCCCAGCGGCCAGCGGCAGGTCCCCACCCGCAGATCCCAGATGCTCACGCGGGGTTCGGAATGCGCAGGACGGGCCATGGGCGGACTCTGGCCGACCTCGGCTACTTGTCTTGCCATTGGACTTCGCTCCTGTCCGGCATCGGCCGGTACGCGTTACTCTCGCCCCCGCCCTTAAAATTGCGTGAGCGGCGGTTCAGGTCAATACACAAGATTTTCAATAGGATAAGGGCGAAAACGTCGCAAACTGGTGCGAACCCGATCCTTTTAGGGACTTCAGCCGGCTGCGGAGCGGCCTTTCCGAGCCGGCGTCGGTAGCCATTGGCTGTTAACTTTCCTCCGTTCACGCCCCGAATTTCGTGCTCTTGGGTGTCGGAAACGTTGCATTTGTTCCCATTATCATCGCCCTGGGACACTCCTCGGCTTCCCAGTGCGCGACACGGATCCGCCGTCCTGTGGGGACCCCGATTCGGCGCGGCAAATCCACTTCCGCACAACATTCCGTCTAGGTGGGGAGCGTCTGGAGCCCGTCGCGGCGCGGAAGACCGGATCCGATTTTCCGCAGATGCGCTAAGGTTTGCGACCCTGAAGGTGCCGGAGCGCGCGTTCGACACCTTCGTTCGTGAGATCGGAATAGATTTCGACCTCTTTTTGGATCTGGGAGGCGCCGAAATTCAGCCGCGATGCCCTCATCTTGATCACTGCCTTGAAGGCATCGGGCAGGACCCCGATCGACAGGCAAGCCGCCGCGATGCCGGCCACGTCCCCGTCGAGCAGCACCCGAACGCCCTGCACGTTCGGGATGTCGGCCAGGGCACTGATCATCTGAGCCAAGTCGAAAATGCGATCCTGGAAGGCGAGAAGCTGAACGACGTCGGAGGCGGAGCGATTGCCCTTACGGACGTCCAACATCAGCTGCTTCATTTCGAGCTTGCGTTCGAAGGCCGGGCGCCGGTCCTGGGCGGCAGCCCTCGGATCGCGAAGGCCTGATCCGGCCCCCGCCTCCTGGGCAATTCTCTGAAGCCGGTGCACCTGCTGGGGAGTGAACTCGTGCTTGCGGCGCGCGAGACTCGCCAGAATCTGCTTGTCCCCCACCGCGCGATCCAAGAGACCGCTGACGCCGTCGTGAGAGAACCGCGCCCCGTCGTTTTGGCTCACGGTCAGCAGGACCTCGCGGTTGCCGTGCCGGACAAGCACCTCGGTCACGTTCTCCGAGAGGGTCGCCCGGCCCGCGATGGCAATCATGTGTCCTGCCGAGTGGTTCAGCGCGACCGCCGTCAGATCCCCGTCGGTCAGAACGGGGGATCTCTGGAGAACGGCAGCCGCAACGGAAGGATCCGGGTTGTTGGCCAGTTGCTGGGCGACGGCGTGGGGAAGCGTGCCCTCGGGTGCGACGCGCTCGGCGTATTCGACCCGATCGCCGTCGCCGATCTGTTCGATGGCGCGGCCTGCAATGTCCGCGTAGTGGTTCTTCGCCCTCTCGTTCGGATCCGAGTCGACGAGATAGAGATCCGTGACCGCGTGAAGCAGCTCCCGGCGTCCGACTGCGGTCCGGTCCCTCGAGAATTCGATAAGGCGGTCCAGCATGACTGCCACGGAAGACGCTCGACTTTCCCCTTTCGACAATCACTTGTTGAGCACATAAACCTTCTGATTGTGTTAAAATGTTTCATCCGACCGCCGTCCAGGCGGGCCGATATGCCGTTAGGGTGATGCGTGGAGGGCTCAGGGAGACCACCAACGTCTCCTCATGAGGTTGACGCTCTTCCACCTGAATACTCGGGTTGCGCTCACGCGCCCCGGGCGACGCCCCGCCGCAGCCTGATCAGAAAACGGAGACGCCCACGACGAAGATCACGGCGACGGCGGCGATGAAGGCGACGAACCCCGTAAGGGCTGCGTCCGGGGGCTCATGGACGTACCCGGCCGCGCTTCCGCTCCTGGATCCAGCGCCCGAACGTCTCGTAGCGCCGCGCAAGGGCCACCCGATGCCGCGCTCGGCGGCCGGCCCGCAGCTTCGTCGTCCGTGCCGAGAGGTGCAAGCGCAGGGTCGAAGACGCCGATCTTCTCGCCCGTTTCGCCGCTGTCGATATCGGCTTTCAGCATCGCGGTCGTAGGACGGCGAGAGGCCGGAGCCGGATCCATCCGCTCCCGGGTTCGGGCCGGTAAAGTGTCGCGGTCGCCTGTCATGCGCACCTCCAATCGGCGGCATGAAGGTCAAAGACGAGTTCGCGACCTGGTTCCCTCGTGTGAGTGAAATCCTATCGCCCGAGTCAGCGCACGGAGGCGGGTACGACTTTGGCCTGCCCCTCGGTCGCGCGAGAGGGCTCGCCGAGGAGCGCTCGGCGGAACCGGGGCCCGACGAGGGACGGGCCCGAGTCGGCGATCTTCACCTCGCAGCATTCCGCGAGCTTCGGGCCGGTCGCCGGCTTGCGGGCGTTGGGATCGGGCCAGCTGAAGACGATCACGGCAGTGCAGACCGCAAAGGCTGCGATCAGGGCGACGAGACTCGCCCTCGCTGGAGATGGAGAGGCGCGTTCGTGCAGCACGCTTCGTCTCCTCAACACATGTTCGGAAAATCAATCAGTACGGACCGGAGCGGCCCGATCGTCGGCAACGCAACTGGCGGCAATGCCCGAAAGCTTAAAGGTCAATGCGGCTGGTTTGCGGCACGATCAGGGTGCCTTTGCGGACGCCGCTTTCGGCGGCGGTGCCAGATCCGGCCCGCCGCACCGAAGCCGAACGCGCCGATCAAGAGGACGAAACCGAATGCGAGGAGCGGCATGCCGATACAACGCCCGAGACACGGTTCCGCCTCAACGGTCCGATCGAAGCTCGGCAGCGGAACCTCGCCTCTCCGGCCCGCGTTCACTGGGCAACAGGAGATTCGAGCTGTCCCATGTTGAAGTCCATGCTCGTTTCCGGCGCGGCGCTGTTCTTGGGCGTTGGAGCCGCCCTGACGGCCGGTGCGCCCCCGCCGTTTCCCGGCGGGGTTCTGCTGTGATCCGGCGGCTGCGACACTTCGGTCGAAGAACCTTAGCGGCCCGCAGGAGTTGGTGAGGCTGGGGAGACGCCCATGCATCTATCCATCAGCCTAGCCGCCGTCGCGTGCGCGACCGCGTACGCAGTCGCGATGATCCTATATGCCCGCTACACCCTGTGAGGTGAGGCGAGCCGCGTTCCTGTCCGAAACCCTGTCTGCCGGCCTCCGCCAGGCGTGAGGCGGGGTCTTCGCTCGCGCCTCGAACCTCATGCCTTGAGCTTGTATCCCGTTCTGAAGATCCAGGAGACGAGGGCCAGGCAGGCGAAGAGGATAGCCACGGTTACGCCCAGGCTGATGCCGACGCTCACATCGGATACGCCGTAGAAGCTCCAGCGGAACCCGTTGATCAGATAGACCACCGGGTTGAAGAGAGCGACTTGCTGCCAAAACGGCGGCAGCATGCCGATGGAATAGAAAGTGCCGCCTAGGAAGGTGAGCGGCGTAACGACCATCAACGGCACCACCTGCAGCTTCTGGAAGCCGTCGGCCCAGATGCCGATGATGAAACCGAACAGGCTGAAGGTGACGGAGGTCAAGACCAGGAATGCGACCATCCAGACCGGATGGTCGATCGTGAAGTCGACGAAAAACCGCGCCGTGACGAGAGTGACCGTTCCGACGATGATCGACTTCGTGGCCGCGGCGCCGACATAGCCGATCACGGTTTCGAGGGCGGAGATCGGTGCGGAGAGGACCTCGTAGATGGTGCCCACGAATTTCGGCATGTAGATCCCGAAGGACGCGTTGGAGATGCTTTCGGTGAGGACCGACAGCATGATGAGCCCCGGCACGATGAAGGCGCCGTATGAGACCCCGTCGATTTCCATCATCCGGGATCCGATCGCCGATCCGAAGACGATGAAGTACAGTGAGGTCGACAGGACGGGCGAGGCGACGCTCTGCATCAGCGTCCGCCAGAACCGCGCCATTTCGAACCGGTAGATGGCCCTGATCCCCTGGATGTTCATGCGCGCTCCCTCACCAGGTTGACGAAGATCTCCTCCAGCGAGCTTTGGTCGGTCTGAAGGTCCTTGAAGTCGATCCTGTGCCGCCCGAGGTCCCGCAGAAGATCGGCTATCCCGGCGTGCTCCCCGTGAGTGTCGAAGGTATAGACGAGTTGCGTGCCTTCGGCTGCGAGCTCGAGGCCGTACGAGGCAAGCTGCGGCGGAAGCGCCCCGAGGGGGGCCTGCAGGTGCAGAGTGAGCTGCTTCCTGCCGAGCTGGCGCATCAGCCGCGCTTTATCCTCCACGAGGACGATCTCGCCCTTGTGGATGACGCCGATGCGGTCGGCCATGTCCTCCGCTTCCTCGATATAGTGCGTCGTCAGGATGATGGTGACGCCGTTCGCCCGGAGACCTCGCATCATCTCCCACATGTCCCGCCTGAGCTCGACGTCGACGCCGGCGGTCGGTTCGTCGAGAAAGAGGATTCGCGGCTCGTGCGCCAGGGCCTTGGCAATGAGCACGCGGCGCTTCATGCCGCCCGAAAGCGCCATGATCTTCGCGTCCTTCTTGTCCCAAAGCGACAGGTCCTTCAGGATCTTCTCGAGATAGGCCGGGTCGGACTTCTTGCCGAAGAGGCCGCGGCTGAACCGGGCGGTGTTCCAGACGGTCTCGAAGGCGTCGGTGTGGAGTTCCTGCGGGACGAGGCCGATCTTGGCGCGGGCGGCGCGGTAATCGCGGACGATGTCGTGCCCATCGGCGACGATCGTGCCGGAGGTCGGCTTGACGAGGCCGCAGATGATGCCGATCAGCGTCGTCTTGCCGGCGCCGTTCGGGCCGAGCAGGGCGAAGATCTCGCCCCGGCGGATCGTCAGGTCCACGTCGCGCAGCGCCTGGAAGCCGGACGCATAGGTCTTGTTCAGCCGCGAGACGGACACGATCGCGTCGGTCTCGGCGGAACGGAGCGCCCGCGGGTCATCGATCGGTTTCATGCCGTTCCCTTGAACCTGCAGAATGGCGATCGGGGCGACGGAGCCGTGAGCTCGGCAAGCCGAGCCGCGACCCGCCTCGACGATCATTCACCGCCCGATCCCCCGGCTGAAGCAGGTGAGCCCGCAGCGCGGCGGGCCACCCGTCTCGAGGGGCGTTGATATCAACTTGAAATGCTATGTCAAAGTGCGCCTCCGCACCCTGGCAGGAGCCGGTCCTTCAGCCTGCGCCGGCCGCCGTGACGACCCGCGCCTTCCGGACATGGGCATTCGCGGTTATGTACCGGGCGCCACGCTCAGGACCGGACCCGTGAAGCAGAAGATCATCATCGATACGGATCCCGGGCAGGACGATGCGGTCGCCATCCTTCTTGCCCTGGCGTCGCCGGACGAGATCGACGTGCTCGGCATCGTCACCGTCGCCGGCAACGTTCCCCTCCACCGGACTTCGCTCAATGCGCGCAAGATCATGCATCTCGCCGGGCGGCCCGATATCGGAGTCTATGCCGGCTGCCCCCGGCCGATGACCCGGGAGCTGGTCACGGCCGAGCACGTTCATGGGCCGACGGGACTCGACGGCCCGTCCTTTCCGGATCCGCCGGTGCCGCTCCACGACCGGCATGGGGTGGATTTCCTGATCGAGACGATCTGCGCCCGTGAGCCCGGCAGCATCACCCTCTGCGCGCTCGGCCCGTTGACCAACATCGCGATGGCGCTCGTGAAGGCGCCCGGCATCGCCGAGCGTATCGGGCAGATCGTGATGATGGGCGGCGCCTATTTCGAGGTGGGCAACATCAGCCCGGCGGCCGAGTTCAATATCTACGTCGACCCGGAGGCTGCCGACGTGGTCCTGCGCAGCGGGATCCCGATCACGATGGCTCCCCTCGATCTGACCCACCAGGTTCTCGTGACCGAGCCCCACATCGAGCGCTTGAGGGCGCTCGGCAATCGGGCCGGCGCCGCGGTCGCCGACATGCTCGCGTTCTCGCAGCACTTCGATCTTCAGAAATACGGCTGGGCCGGAGCGCCGCTGCACGACCCTTGCGTGATTGCCTATCTCCTGAAGCCCGGTCTGTTCCGGGGGCGCACGATCAACGTCGCCGTCGAAACAATGAGCCCCTTGACGCGGGGCATGACAGTGGCCGACTGGTGGCAGATCACCGATCGTCCGCGCAACGTGCTCTACCTGAAGGACGCCGACGCGGAGGGCTTTTTCGATCTTCTCGCCGACCGTCTGGCCCGCCTCGACTGACGAAGAACCCCAGCCGACGGCCGGAAATGGCCGACTTTCGGGGTCCCAACCGCGGCGGCGTTCCGGATCGAATTGAAACTCGCATGCGGACCGCTGCCGCAACCGCATCAAGCTTGACAGCCGGGCTCCGGGCCGGTGGCACCGTTACGCAGCGCTAATTCGCAATCGGCGGGAACTTGGCGGCGCGCAGCCGATTCAACAATTGGCAGCGGTCGGGTCGCCCCGACGGCGCGTCGTCTTATTTTGTTTTTTGTCAGGAGGACGATCCCATGCGTATCGCGCAGATTGCGCCTCTGGCTGAAGCGGTTCCCCCGAGATTCTACGGCGGTACGGAGCGTGTCGTATCCACTCTGACCGAGGAGCTCGTCGCCCTCGGTCACCAGGTGACTCTCTTCGCTTCGGGGGATTCGCGGACTTCGGCCGAGCTTGTACCCTGCGCCCGGCAGGGTCTGCGGCTGTCCGGCATCCGCGACCACACGGCCAGCCACCTCGTCATGCTCGATACGCTCCGCCGGCGCGCCGACGAATTCGACATCATCCACTTCCATGTCGACCTGCTGCCGCTCGCCCTGTTCCGGAACCTCGCGAACAAGTGCCTCACGACCCTCCACGGCCGTCTCGACTCCCCCGACCTTCCTCGCGTCTATGAGACCTTTCCCGAGATGCCGCTGGTCTCGATTTCGAACAGCCAGCGGGCGCCGCTGCCCGCATCCGCCAATTGGCTCGCCACCCTCCCGCACGGCATCAACCCCGAGATTTGTCCCTTCCATCCGCAGGGCGGGGACTATCTCGCCTTCCTCGGGCGCATTTCCCCGGAAAAGCGTCCGGACCGGGCCATCGAAATCGCCGTGCGCGCCGGCGCGCCCCTCAAGATCGCCGCCAAGGTCGATCCGGCCGACAAGGTCTATTTCGACGAGGAGATCGCGCCGCTGCTCGACCACCCGCTCGTCGAATACATCGGGGAGATCGACGAGCACCAGAAGCGTGACTTCCTCGGCCGCGCCCGCGCCCTCCTGTTCCCGATCGATTGGCCGGAACCATTCGGCCTCGTCATGCTGGAATCCATGTCGGCAGGAACGCCCGTGGTCGCCTGGCGCAACGGGTCGGTTCCGGAGATCATCGCCGACGGCGTGTCGGGCGTTATCGTCGAGTCCATCGAGGAGGCTGTCGCCGCCGTCGAAGCGGTGGATGCGCTCGACCGGGCCGGCGTGAGGCGGCACTTCGAGCAGCGCTTCACGGCGTCCCGCATGGCGGCCGACTACGTGGCCGCATATGAGCGGCTGCTCGAGGGAAACGGCGCGCGCGAGCCGCAACTGCTCGCTGCGGAGTGACCGGTCCGGCCGTTCCGCCGGGATCGTGCCGACGCGGGACATCGCGGGCCCGCCCGCGCGCCTCAGCCGAGCCGAGAGGGGAATGCCATGAACGAACGCGTGCAGGAGCCCGAAGCCGGATTTGCCACCGTCGCGGACCATTTGCCCGAGCACTACATCGAGGCGCAGACGTCCCTCGTCGAGCGGGCGCTCAGGACGCTCAAGCACGACGAGACCTTCGCGGTCCTCGACAGCTACGGCGATTTCGGCACGGTGCCCGAGAGCCCCGAGGGCGTTTTCTACCGGGACACGCGCCACCTCTCCCGGTTCGAACTGCGCATCGGAGGGAAGCGTCCGCTCCTGCTCGGATCCGTCATCCAGGACGACAACGGGGCCCTCACGGTCGACCTGACCAACCCGGATCTCCATCACGGCGAAAAGACCATCATGCCCAGGGACATCGTCGCCTTGGAACGAACCAAATTCCTTTGGCAGGCGGTCTGCTACGAGCGCATCGGGCTGCGCAACTACGATGCGAACGGGCGGCGGTTCGAGCTCGAATTGCGGTTCGATGCGGATTTCCGCGATCTGTTCGAAGTCCGCGGCATGAAGCGCGAAGCCCGCGGCAGGAGTACGCCGGAGGTCGTCGCGGCGGATACAGTGGAGTTCCGCTACGAGGGACTCGACGGCGGGATCCGGCGCACGCGCTTGACCTTCGAACCCGCTCCCACTCACCTGGGCCCGGGGCGAGCCGTCTACGACATCGCCCTGGCGCCGGACGAGCGGCGCTCGCTGATCGTCGCCGTCGTGTGCGAGGAGGACACCCGCCGCGCGGTCACGCCCTTCCTGGCGGCCTATCGGGAGACCCGCCGCGCCCTCAAGGCGGCTTCCGCCAGGGTCGCCAAGATCCGGAGTTCGAACCACCTCTTCAACGAGGTGATCCGCCGTTCCGTTTCTGACCTCTACATGCTGACGACGAAGACCGACCACGGCCCGTACCCGTATGCCGGCGTGCCCTGGTTCAGCACCGTCTTCGGGCGGGACGGCATCATCACGGCGATGATGCTCCTGTGGAACGCTCCGTCGGTCGCCCGCGGCGTGCTGCACCATCTGGCGGCAACGCAGGCGACGGAACGCGATCCGGCCGCCGACGCTCAGCCGGGCAAGATCCTGCATGAAAGGCGGGAAGGCGAGATGGCCCGCCTCGGCGAGGTGCCGTTCCGCCGCTATTACGGCTCCGTCGATTCAACCCCGCTCTTCGTGATGCTCGCCGGCCGGTACTTCGACCGGACCGGCGACCGCGCGGCCCTCGAGGCCCTCTGGCCTCACGTCAGGGCGGCGCTGCGCTGGTGCGACAAGTACGGCGACCGCGACGGCGACGGCTTCGTGGAGTACAGCCGCGAGACACAACAGGGCCTGGCGAACCAGGGCTGGAAGGACAGCCACGACTCGGTCTTCCACGCCGACGGCACCGACGCTGAGGGCCCGATCGCGCTCTGCGAAGTGCAGGCCTACGTGTATGCCGCCAAGCGCGCCGGGCGCCGCCTGGCGAGGGTGATGGGCGAACCCGAGCTTGCGCGGAAGCTCGGGCGCGAGGCCGAGCGGCTGCGCCAGGCCTTCGAGAACACCTTCTGGTGCGAGGAGATCGGAACCTATGCGCTCGCGCTGGACGGCTCCAAGCGGCCTTGCCGGGTCCGCACCTCGAACGCCGGCCATGCCCTGTTCGCGGGGATCGCCCATCCGGAGCGAGCCCGGCGAGTCGCCGAGACGCTCATGAACGAAACCTTTTTCACGGGATGGGGCATCAGGACCCTGGCTTGGGGGGAGCCCCGCTACAACCCGATGTCCTACCACAACGGCTCGGTCTGGCCTCACGACAATGCGATGATCGCAATGGGCTTCGGCCGCTACGGGCTGAAGGCGCAGGCCGCGCGGGTGTTCGAGGCGCTCTTCGACGCCGCGAGCTATCAGGAGCTTCGCCGCCTGCCGGAGCTGTTCTGCGGCTTCGCCCGCCGGCAGCGTCGAGGTCCGACGGCCTACCCGGTCGCGTGCTCTCCCCAGGCCTGGGCCGCCGCTGCGCCGTTCGCCCTCATGAGCGCAACCCTTGGACTGGAACTCGACCAGGAGAGGAACGAAGTTCGCTTCGACGAACCGACGCTTCCCGCCTTTCTGGACGAGGTGGTGCTGAGCGGTCTCCATCTCGGCTCGTCGAGTCTGGACGTTCGATTGCATCGCCACGGCTGCGATGCCGCCGTAAACGTGCTGAAGCGTCTCGGCGACACGCGCCTCCTGCTCACCAAGTAAGAGAGCGCTCCGCCCGACCCGGACTCCGGCCAAGCGGATCGCCTCAACGCTGTGCCCGCGCTTCGGCCAGGATCCAGTTCCGGAAATCGGCGATGGCGGGGCGGTCGGCCGAGGCTTCGGGGCAGGCGACGTAATACTGGTAGGTTCCTTTCACCTCATGGGGGAACGGCCGCGCGAGACGCCCGGCATCGAGATAGTCGCCGATGAGGACGCTCGTCGCCAACGCGACGCCCTGACCGGACGCCGCCGCCTGAAGGGACAGGTACGTGTGCGGAAACACCGGACCGCGCGACGTGTCGACGCCCTCGACCCCCACGGCGGCAAGCCAGCGTTCCCAGGTGACGTAGTCGGGCACGGTTTCGACCACCTCGTGCAGAAGCGTGTGGTGGCGCAGATCGCTCGGCTCGCGGAGGGGCTGTTCGGGATCGCCGAGAAGCGCGGTGCTGCAGACGGGAAAGAAGACCTCTTCCAGGAGGAGGTCGGATCGAAGCCCAGGCCAGTCGCCGCGGCCAAAACGGACGACGACGTCGACGTCCTCGCGGGCGAAGTCGGTACGGTGCGCGGAGACCGAGACGCGCACGTCCAGGTCGGGATGGCGCTCCCGCAACCGGCCCAGTCGCGGAATGAGCCAGTTCGCAGCGAAACTCGCCAGCGTGCTGACGGTCAGGGTGCGCGAGCTCTCGGGTCTCAGCGCTCGCGCGGTCGCTTCGTTCAGCCCGTCCAGAAGTTCGGACAGAGACGCCGCGTAGCGCTCGCCGACGCTCGTCAGCGCCACGCCTTTGCTCGGGAGCCGAACGAACAGCGGACGACCGAGCCACGATTCGAGCGACTTCACCTGTTGGCCGACGGCGCTTGCCGTAACGGCTAGTTCGTCGGCGGCCCTCTCGAAGTTGAGATGCCGGGCGGCGGCCTCGAAGGCGCGCAGGGAGGTGAGAGGCGGAAGGCGGCGGCGGGACATTGTTGGCAAAGTTTTTCTTGGGCAAATCCGGAGACGTTCTCGTTTGCTTCGATCCTCGACCAGTAGCATTGTTTTGCTTGGATAAACATTGTCAGCAGAGACGCATCATGACCTTCGGAACTGCAGTAGAAAATCTTAATCATTTTTCAACTATGCAGCGGAGGAGCGGCCACTTCCTCGACGGTCTGCTCCGGGTCGAGGCCTGGCTCGACGCCCGGAGGAGCCGCCGAATGCTCTACCGGCTGGATAGCCGCGGGCTGGCCGATATCGGGCTGACGGAATCCGATCTCGACCGGACCGATTCCACAACGTCCTGGCACGGTATCCTGCGCGGTTGATTGCCGAACACGGAGCTACGGGCCTCCATGACGTCGTCGATCGATCACCGCCTGGAGCGAGCGCCGTTGCGCCTGTTCTCCGGTCCGCTGAGCATGTTCGGAGCGAAGGCGCAGATCGCCGTCCTGGAAAAAGGACTGGCCTTCGACCTCGTGATGGTGCCCTTCGACATGGACCGGCTCTACGAGCCGAAGCACCCGGAGGTGATCCGGGTCAATCCGAAGCGACAGGTGCCTGTCCTGATCCATGGCGATGTGGAAATCTTCGACTCGACCCAGATCTTCGAGTATCTGGAAGAACTCGCGCCCTCGCCGGCGCTCTGGCCGGCCGGCCCGATCGAGCGTGCCCGGGCGCGCCTCCTCGAACTCAAGTCCGACGAGGTCTTCTTCCCGCCCATCATCCGCCTGATGGGCCTCCAGGACCGCCTGGACGATCCTGCCGCCGTCGAGGCCCGGCGAGCGAGCATGAGCTACTACCGCGAGATGGACCGTCTTCTGGCCGACCGCGATTTCCTCGCCGGGCCGTATTCCTTCGCCGACATCGCCTTCTACATGGCGCAATTCTTCGCGGATCGCATGAGCGCGCCCATCGATGCGCAAACGCCGCGACTGCTGCGATGGCGGGACAGGATCACCGAGCGGCCGGCGGTCCGCGACGTGATCGGCCCCATGGCAGCGTACCTGACCGCGCAAGGCCGCCCGCTCCCGGAGTACATGTCGAGCCGGTGCGGGACACCACCGGCCTGGGATTGAACCCGGTCGGCCCTGCGCGGCGTTCGCGAGAGGCTCCCGACGCAGCTTCCGACCTTGGACAGAGTGCATCAGAGGCGCCAAACCCGGCCTACTCGTCTTCGCAACGCCACCGCTCCGGCGGCGCGAGGCCCGCCGGCAGCTTCGTGTTCTTCGTGCCGCACGCGAGCTCCAGCTGATCGGTGGTGAGACCCCTGACTCCGCTGAGGTCGGCGTCGCCGATGTTCGTCAGATAGAGATACGCCCCGGACAGATCGACGCCTTGGAGGGCGAGGCCCTTCAGGTCCGCGCGTGCGAGGTTGGAGTAGCTGAAATTCACGCCGGTGACCGTCGCTCCCGTCAGATCGATCCGAGCCAGCTCCGCCTTCGACAGGTCCGCTCCCGAGAGATCCGCGCCGCTGAAATCGGAGCGGATCATCTCGGACTTGGAGAGATTGGCGCCGCTCAGCTTGGCGTTCACGAAGTTCGCCCTGCTGAACTCGGCCGAGACGAGACGCGCCCTGCTCAAGTTGGCGCCGGTGAACGTCGCGCGAGAGCCGACTGCTTTCTCGAGATTGCTGCCCGACAGGTCGGCACCATCGAATCTGACGAAGGAAAGCTCCGACTCCACGAAGCTGGCACCGCTCAGCCGCGACGCCGCGAAGGTCGTGGACGACAGCCGGGCCTTGCTCATGTTCGCGCCCGCCAGATCCCGCCGGTCCAACATCAGCCTGTCCTTGCTGCAGTCGGTCCAGTTCACGCCGGGTTGCGGCGAGTCGCTGCACCTGGCCTCGGCAGCGCCGAGGGCGGCCGCAAGGACGCCGGGAACGATGACGAGCGAGACGCGGCGGATCGCTGCAAACGACGTCCCGGACGAGCTTGGGCGCGGAACGCCGATGACATCCCCATGCTCCCCTCCATCGCGGCACGCGGGGCATCATGCCATGATCGCCGGACCCCTGAAAACCGACGCGCGCCTGATCGCCGAGACATGGTCGGACCGCCGCCCGCCTCCTCCGCGTTCCCATGGAGCCGCCCTGACGATACACTGAGCAGGCTCGGACGCGCAGCGCAATTCGACCGGGAGGCATCCATGCAAATGAGTATCGTATTCGTGTGGGCGGGCGCGCTCCTCGTCGTCGTCGGCGTGCTGTTCACCGCGGCAAGGGCCCTGTGGAGCGGCGGACGGCTGAGCGAGGCGAAGGGGCTTCGCGCCGGCAAGGCCGGCCAGTCGCTGGAGCCCCGGGGGTCCGGTGCCGGACTCCGGCTCCAGTCCAACTGGCCGGGCCTTGCGCTCGTCGCCCTCGGATTCGTGCTCCTGCTCGCCGGCGCGTTCGTTTAGCGTCGCGAAGGGGCGACAACCTTCACCGGCCCGGCTATAGTCCCCGCGGAGTGCAGGTCGCGGCCCCGTGACCAGTTGCCTGTCACGGCGCCATTCGGTTGCGACCGCCTCGAGCTTGGCTCAGGAGGAGCGACGATGGCGAATTTCCATGTGCTTGCTGGCCCCGATGCGACCCCGGCACATATCCCCGTACGAAAAATCAGCGTAGCCGATCTCAAGGAAGCCTTGGCGAAGGGCGTCGACGATTTCATGGCGATGCCGACGCACCTCGCCTTCCTCGGGCTCATCTACCCGCTCTTCGGCCTGGGCCTCGGCGCCCTGACCTTCTCCAGCAATGCCCTGCCTTTGCTCTTCCCGCTCGTATCGGGCTTCGCTCTGATCGGGCCGGTGGCGGCCATCGGCCTCTACGAACTGAGCCGACGCCGGGAGCTCGGGCTGGATACGTCGCTGGATCACGTCTTCGACGTTTTCCGTTCGCCTTCGCTCCCCGCCATCATCGCTCTCGGCGTCGTGCTGATGGCCATCCTCGTCGCTTGGCTTGTGGCCGCGCAGGCGCTCTATGTGGGGCTGTACGGCACGACCCCTCCGGATTCCTATGCGGGATTCCTGCGCGAGGTCCTGACCACGCCGCGGGGATGGACGCTCATCGTCCTGGGACATGCCGTCGGCTTCGTGTTCGCCGCTCTGACGTTCACCATCGGCGTCGTGTCGTTCCCGCTGCTGCTCGACCGCGACGTCGGCGCGGCCTGCGCCATCCAGACATCCTTCAGGGCGGTGCTCGCCAATCCCGGCCCGATGGCGATCTGGGCCGTGATCGTCGCCGCTCTTCTGATGATCGGCTCGGCGCCGCTGCTGGTCGGCCTCGCGGTGGTCATGCCGATCCTCGGCCATGCGAGCTGGCATCTCTACCGCCGGACCGTGGAACCGTCGGGCGAGACGAATCCTCCGGCGCGGACCTGACGCGGAACGAGCGCGTCACGCCGCCCGTGCCCGGGCGGCGTTTCCTTCAGGCATCGGGATCCGAATGCAGGCTCCTGAAATGCAGGCTCTTGGAGCCTGAGCCGGCATCGCCTATGGCCCGGCCCCGAAGAAGACCACGCGCATGAAATGCGTATAGTTGGATTCGAAGATCATGATGCCGAGGAACACGAGCACCACGGCCGGCGGCAGCAGGATGGCGTAGATCAAGGCCAGCCGCTCCCAGGCCATGTGCATGAACACGGCCACGATCAGCCCCGCCTTCAGCAGCATGAAGAGCAGGATCAGGCCCCATCTCAGGTAGCCCTGGAGGTGGAAGTAGTCGACGAGGTACGAGAACGTGCTCAGGACGAAGAGCCAGCCCCAGACCACGAGGTAGAGCTTGATCGGGTGCTGCTGCCCCTCGTCGTGGGCGGCGGCGGGCGCATGCCCGGTCGGTACGGCGTGATCGATCGCGTGGGCCATGGTTGCCTCACCACAGATAGAAGAACGCGAAGATGAAGACCCAGACCAGGTCGACGAAATGCCAGTAGAGGCCCGTGATCTCGACGATCTCGTAATGGCCGCTGCGGCTGGTGAAGAAACCTCGCCTTCCCGTGTCGAAATCGCCGCGCCAGACCTTGCGGGCGACGATGAGGAGGAAGATCACCCCGAACGTCACGTGGGTGCCGTGGAATCCCGTGATCATGAAGAAGGTCGAGCCGAACTGCGGCTGCGCCCCACGGATTCTCCCAGGGCCTGACGCCCTCCATGATCAGCTTCGTCCATTCGAAGGCCTGCATGCCGACGAAGGTTGCGCCGAGCACGGCCGTGACGACCATCAGGATCGCCGTCATCCTGCGATCGCGGCGGTAGCCGAAATTCACCGCCATCGCCATGGTGCCGCTCGAGGTGATCAGCACGAAGGTCATGATGGCGATGAGGATGAGAGGGATGTTCTGCCCGAACAGGTGCAGGGCGAAGACCTCGCTCGGGTTCGGCCAGGGGACCGTCGTCGACATGCGCACGGTCATGTACGACAGGAGGAAGCAGCTGAAGATGAAGGTGTCGCTCAGGAGGAAGATCCACATCATGGCCTTCCCCCAGGAGACATGCTTGAAGGCCCTCTGATCCGACGCCCAGTCGGTCGCGACCGATCGCCAGCGCGCCGATCGGGATGCCGCCGGCCCCACGTCCCCCAGCACGGATTCAGCCATCATCCTTCTCCTAGCTCAGCAAGAGCAGACCGAACAGAACGAGCCACATCAGCAGCAGGAAGTCCCAGTACATGCTGCAGAGGTCGAGGCCGAGCCGCAGCCGGGCCAGGTCTCGGCCGCGCCATGCCCGGACGACGCTCCGGCCCAGGCCAACGAGGCCGCCGAGCACATGGATCCCGTGCAGCGCGGTGATGAGGTAGAAGAAGGAACTCGCCGGGTTGGATGTCAGGAAGGAGCCCGCCGCGCCGAGCTGCCGCCATGCGAGAAGCTGCCCGGCCACGAAGACGAGCGCCGATCCTGCGGCCGCGAGAAGACCGGACCGCACGCCGCCCAGGTCGTCCCGGTCGGCCGCGTAGCGCGCCCATTGCAGGGCGGCGCTGCTCAGCAGCAGCACGCCCGTATTGACCCAGAGGAGCGTCGGCTTCGGGACCGGCCGCCAGTCGGCCAGCTGCATGCGCATGAAATAGGCGCTGATGAAGAGCGCGAAGAGCGAGCCGATGGCCGCCAGCAAGACCCCTAAGCCGACCTTGGCGACCGGGATCGACGGCACGCCCGTTCCGGGAAACTCTCCGGCCGCACCCTGCTCCAGCCAGGGTTTCGAGGCGAGCCGCTGCTTCGACAGCCACCAGACGGCGATCACCGCCAGCCCGGAGAAGAAGAGGATGGTGACGCCCATGTGCCCGGTTCTCTAGGCCGTGCGCGGCTCGGGCGGCTGGTTCTGCGGCAGGAAATCCTCCTTGGCGCCGGGGACGTTGTAGTCGTAGGCCCAGCGATAGACGACAGGCAGTTCCTTGCCCCAGTTCCCGTGCGGAGGCGGCGTTTCGGGCGTCTGCCACTCGAGCGTCGTGGCACGCCATGGATTGCCGCCGGCCTCCTTGCCGTGCCGCAGGCTCCAGAAGAGGTTGAACAGGAACACCAGCTGGGCGAACCCGACGATCAGGGCCGCGACGGAGATGAAGGCGTTGAGCGATTGCGCGGATTCCGGCACGAAGCTGGTCTGGCCGATCTCGTGGTACCGGCGCGGCATCCCGAGGAGCCCGAGATAATGCATCGGGAAGAAGATCGCGTAGGCGCCGAGGAACGTGACCCAGAAATGGAACTGGCCCATCGCCTCGTTCAGCATCCGCCCGGTCACCTTCGGGTACCAATGGTAGAGCGCGCCGAAGATGACGAAGATCGGGGCCACGCCCATGACCATGTGGAAGTGCGCGACGACGAACATCGTGTCGGAGAGGGGCACGTCCACGACCACGTTGCCGAGAAACAGCCCCGTCAGGCCGCCGTTCACGAAGGTGACGATGAAGGCCAGAGCGAAAAGCATCGGCACGGTCAGGTGGATGTCGCCCCGCCAGAGGGTGAGCACCCAGTTGTAGACCTTGATCGCGGTCGGCACCGCGATGATGAGGGTCGTCGTGGCGAAGAAGAACCCGAACCAGGGGTTCATCCCGCTCACATACATGTGGTGCGCCCACACGACGAAGCTGAGGACGCCGATCGCCACGATCGCCCAGACCATCATGCGATAGCCGAAGATGTTGCGGCGGGCGTGGGTGCTGATGAGGTCGGAGACGATGCCGAAGGCCGGCAGCGCGACGATATAGACCTCCGGATGGCCGAAGAACCAGAACAGGTGCTGGAAGAGGATCGGGCTCCCGCCGCCGTATTGCAGCTGCTCGCCCATGGAGATGAGCGAAGGCATGAAGAAGCTCGTGCCGAGCACCCGGTCGAACAGCATCATCACGGCCCCGACGAAGAGGGCCGGGAACGCGAGGAGCGCAAGGACGGTCGCCGTGAAGATCCCCCAGACCGTCAGCGGCATGCGCATCAGGGTCATGCCGCGGGCCCGCCCCTGCAGCACGGTCACGACATAGTTCAACCCGCCCATCGTGAAGCCGATGATGAAGATGATGAGCGATGCGAGCATCAGGATGATGCCCCACTCGTAGCCGGGCGTGCCGGGAAGGATGGCCTGCGGCGGATACAAGGTCCAGCCGGCGCCGGTCGGGCCGCCCGGCACGAAGAAGCTCGCCACGAGGACGAGCACCGCCAGGAGATAGATCCAGTAGCTGAGCATGTTCAGGTACGGGAACGCCATGTCGCGCGCCCCGACCATGAGCGGGATGAGATAATTCCCGAACCCGCCGAGGAACAAGGCGGTGAGCAGGTACACCACCATGATCATGCCGTGCATCGTGATGTACTGCAGATACTGACTCGGATCGATGAAGGAGAACGTGCCCGGGAAGCCGAGCTGCAGGCGCATCAGCCAGGACAGCACCAGGGCGACGAGCCCGATCGCGATCGCCGTCAGGGAGTACTGGATGGCGATGACCTTGGCGTCCTGCGAGAAGACGTACTTCGTGATCCAGCTATGCGGGTGGTACAGCTCGACGTCCGGGACTTCCGCCGGCGGGACCTGTTCGCGGCCAATTGCGGCATCGACCATCGGAATGTCTCCTCCCCTGCCCTTCTCAGTTCTTGGGTAGCGAAATCGGCCTTCATCGTTCTGGGGTCTTTGTAGAGATCGGCGAAGGTCTGCTGCTTGCCGAGCCAGGCCTGATAGGCCGCCTCCTCGGCGACGACGACTGCGCCCCGCATCTGCGAATGACCGACGCCGCACAATTCGGCGCACAGGATGTCGAAGGTGCCCGTCCTCGTGGGAGTCAGCCAGAAATAGGTCTCCGACCCTGGCACCATGTCCATCTTGCCGCGGAACTCCGGGACGTAGAAGTTGTGCAGGACGTCGACCGAACGCAGCAGCACCTTCACGGGCTTTCCGATCTGCAGGTGCAGGTCGTCGCTTTCGATCACGATGTCGTCCTTCGCGCGGGGATCGTTCGGGTTGATCCCGAGCGGATTCTCCGCGCTGACGTTGCGGGTATCGGACGTCCCGAGGCGGCCGTCCTTGCCGGGCAGACGGAAGCTCCATGCCCATTGCCTTCCGACGATCTCGACTTCGGTCGCATCCGCCGGCACGGTGATGAACTGGTTCCAGACGAACAGGCCGGGGGCCAGCATGGCGATCACGCCGATGGCCGTCGCGATCGTGAGAGCCCACTCCAGCTTCTTGTTCTCGGGTTCGTAGTGCGGCCGTTCTCCGCTCCCGTGACGGAAACGGTAGACGCAATAGGCCATGAACATCACGACCGCCACGAAGGCGATGCCGGTGATCCAGAACGTGATGATGAGCGTGGTGTCGATATAGCCCCAATTCGACGCGATCGGCGTCCACCACCACGGGCTCAGGACGTGAAACAGCACCGAACCCACTGCGACCAACGCAAGCGCAAGCGCCACATGCATTTCATCCACCCCTGCCTATTGGCTGCGGATTCGAACCGCCGTTTCCCCGTTTCTTGTCGGCCGCCGATGCGCGGTCGCAGGACGGCGCAGCAAAGCGGCCAGCACGGCTGTTGGGGGAATGCGCGCGGGTCCTGTTCGCATAGGCCGCGCGGGGCCGTCGCCTCGCCCCACGCGCTCGTGGGGGGACGACCCTTGCTTGCTCATCGACGGCACACGGCACGACCGTCATGATCGAGACCCCGCATCGCCGTTCCGGCGACGTCCATGGCCACAGGGAACCGCCGCTCGTATGAAGTCTTTCAGCGGAGCGACGGCTCGACGGCGCGAATGATCAACCGAAAGGAGACTGAGTGTCAATCGGGCATGGATTTTATTCCACGCTCCTTTCGAAGGCTCCCGCCTCACCGCCCCCCGAAAGGATTCCCGGTGGGACTGAATGCATGCGCAAGCTGGTGAGAGGGCTCCGCTCAGAAGCACCAGGCGAAGGCAGCGAGGACCGAATCGCCGAGGGCGACGGCACTGCCGTAGCGAATTGACAGGAGGGCGCCGGAGCCGAGCAACAACGCCGCAGCGGCAACAAGCAGGATGACGCCCGGCGGGAGCTGACGGGCTTGGTAAGCAGGGGTGCGACTGGCTGCGTTCTTCGACGACATCGTGCAGGAGCCGATCCGCATCGGGTGAGAGCTTACTCACACGTGCACGCTCCGTGCAACCCGAGCCGGCGCCGCACCGGGACTTCGCAGGCCCGGCGAGCGAGAGCCAAGGCGGCAGTCGACAAGATATTGACAATCATGTTGTCATTTTGACAGCATGGAGACATGTCAGGCCGTGCCGCTCGTACCGAACTGATCCTCGAGGTATTTCGGCTCAACGGGCACCTGCTCGCCGCAGGCGATGCCTTGGTCCGCGACCTGGAACTCACCAGCGCCCGCTGGCAGGTCATCGGGGCTATCGCCCTTTCGCCGGCCCCGCTTTCGGTCTCCCAGGTGGCGAGGAACATGGGTCTGTCGCGTCAGAACGTGCAGCGGATCGCCAACGAGCTCGAGAGCCAGGGCGTCCTGCAGTTCGAACCGAATCCCCATCACCGGCGGGCCAAGCTCGTCCTCCTGACCGAGCATGGGCGCGCGCTCTACGACGCTGCCGCCAAGCGTCAAAGGCCTTGGGCGAACGCCCTCGCAAACGGGTTGCCCATCACCTCTGTGGAAGCGGCCCGGGACCTGCTGCGGACCTTGCGCCGCCGTCTCGAGAACGACGCCGGAGTTGACGACGAGCCGTAGAGGAGCGCCACGGCGGGCCTGTGCGCGTCTTCCGGCGCGTCCTTCGCCCGAACCGGCCTGAAGCAACCCATGCGGGGGCGCAACGCACGAGGAGGTCATCATGCTTGTCGGTCAATTGGCCTTGCTGGCAGCCGCCCTCGTTCTCCGGGGCTGCTTTCTACATCACCGCGGTCGAACAGCCCGCACGGCTGGGCTTGGACCACCGGTCCCTGCTGATGGAGTGGAAACCCGCCTACAAGCGCGGCACCGCCATGCAGGCGCCGCTCGCCCTCGCAGGCTTCGCGTTGGGCTTGGCCGCTTGGTGGTCGAACGGCCATGCCGGTTGGATGCTCGGCGCTCTCTTCATGATCGCGAACTGGCCTTTGACCTTCTTTGCCATCATGCCCACGAACAATCGGCTCATGCTGATCGAGCCGGCGTCGGCAGGTCCGGAAAGCCGGGCGATGATCGAAAAGTGGGGCCTGCTCCATACGGCCAGAGCGGCGCTCGGCCTGGCGGCATCCTTGGCGTTCGTGTGGGCGTCCCTAGAGCATCGGACCCAAAAGTGGACCCCACTTTTGGGATCCATCCGATGCTCTTTTTCTGAACAACGCATTCCGTTTTACGCGGAAAACCGGGTCCACTTTCCACACGATGCGCTAGCGCAACTGCAGCCTCGCTCCGCTCGTCGGCTTCGTCCGAAGCGGTCCTCCGGCCCGCTTGGACAATCGTCAGGTTCCCGGAATTCCACTCCCTCGAACGGACAATGTGAGCCCGCTCACGGAAGGCGGCACCGCGCTTCGGCAAGGTGCCGGCTGACACGAGCGCAGGGTGATCTCGCGTTCGGAGCAGCTTTCGCCGACGGCTGCAGGATCATCGAAGGAGAACGGTCATGTCCATGTCGACCCATGCAGTGGAACGTGGAACCGTGTTCGCCGGCGGAGCCGCCGCAGGCGGCACCGGCGTCACGAGGCTCGCGACCCGCATCTACGCCTTGGTGGTGCGGGCAGGTCGCCGCGCGGCCCTGCGCCGCGCCCGCCGCGAGATGCTGGCGATGCCCGATCACCTGCTCAAGGATATCGGTCTCACCAGAGCGGAGATTCGTTTCTCGGTTGAACACGATCGGTTCGGCCGGACGGATCACCCGTAACGGACGGTCTCGCCTCGCTCGCATACGTGCCGTTCGTTCTGCGGCGGCAACGGACCAGTGAACGACTGCGCCTGGACCGCGCGGCGCAATCGCCGCGCGGTTTGATTTCCGCCAAGGACCGAAGCGGCGTGCCCCCTCGATAGGCCGTGCGGATCTATTCCCACGCCGTGCAGGACAGAGCGTCCAAGGGGATCCTCAGATATCGGACGCCGTTACCCTCCGGTGCCGGCAGACGCCCGCCCGCAATGTTCACCTGCAAGGCCTGCAGCATCAGCCTCGGCATCGGAAGCTGGGCGTCCCTGGCCTTGCGGAGGGCAACGAACTCCTCCTCGGAACGCGCCTGCGCGAGATGGGTGTTGTGGGCCTTCTGGCCTGCGACCGTGCTCTCCCAGGCGGGCGGGCGGCCGCCCGGCATGTAGTCGTGCCCCGAGAACAGCCGTGTCGTGTCCGGCAGGGCGAGAATGCGCTGGATGGTCCGCCACAACGCTCCTGCGTCACCTCCGGGAAAGTCGCACCGCGCCGTACCGAAATCGGGCATGAAGAGCGTGTCGTGGATGAAGGCGGCATCTCCGACGACGTACGTCACGGACGCGAGGGTGTGACCCGGCGAGAAGAGGACGCACCCCTCCAGTTCGCCGATCCTGAAAGCGTCGCCGTCGGCGAGCAGGCGGTCCCATTGCGAACCGTCGGTCCTGAATTCGTCCGGCAGATTGTAGATCCGCTTCCAGAGCCGCTGGACATCGACCACGCGTTCGCCGATGGCGGTCCTCGCGCCCGTTCTGTCCTTCAGATAGCCCGCTGCCGAGAAGTGATCCGCGTGGGGATGCGTGTCGAGAATCCACTCGACCGAGAGGTCGCGCTCGCACACGAAGTCGATGAGAGCATCGGCGGACGATGTCGAGGTGCAGCCGGACTTCTCGTCGAAATCGAGGACCGGGTCGATCAACGCGCAACGGCGGGTGGCCGGGTCCGATACGACATATTGAACGCTGCAGGTACGCCGCTCGAAAAAAGCATCGACCTGCGGCCTGCGACCGCGGGACCCTGGGTCCGGCTGGGAAAGGACCGCGGTGGCCATTGTTACTGCTCCGATGAGCCCGCCGGATGCGTCGATTGAGAGAAACGCAGCCGGCGGGCGATGATCCGATCAGGTTCGAGGCTGCGGCACGATGCGGATATAGGGCTTCGGCGCCTTCCAGCCTTGCGGATAGATCGTCCTCGCTTCGTCGTCCGGGACGGAGCCGGCGATGATCACGTCCTCGCCCTGTTTCCAGTTCACGGGCGTCGCCACCCTGTGCTTGGCCGTCAGCTGGAGTGAATCGATGACCCGCAGCACCTCGTCGAAATTGCGGCCCGTGGTCATCGGATAGACGAGGATCAGCTTGATCTTCTTGTCGGGGCCGATCACGAACACGTTGCGCACGGTCTGATTGTCGGCCGGCGTCCGCCCTTCCGACGTGCCGCCCGTGCTCGCCGGAAGCATTCCGTAGAGCTTCGAAATCGTGAGATCCGGGTCGCCGATCATCGGGTAATTCGGCGCATGGCCCTGGGTCTCGCGGATGTCCTCCGCCCAGCGGGCATGGTTGCCGACCGGATCGACGCTGAACCCGACGATCTTCACGTTGCGGCGGTCGAACTCCGGCTTCACGCGGGCCATATAGCCGAGCTCGGTCGTGCAGACCGGGGTGAAGTCCTTCGGGTGGGAGAAGAGCACGCACCAGGAGTCGCCGATCCAATCGTGAAACCGGATACGCCCTTCCGTGGTCTCGGCCTCGAAGTCTGGAGCGACATCGCCGATCTGGAGTGTCATGAGGTCCTCCTGCTGCAGTTTTGGCCTCTGCCGAGCATTCGGTGTCGTCGGCAGGCGGCGAGCAATGAAGTTGCCGAACTCTGGGACTTCCCGCCGACATCTACTCTCACAGTCCGCGAGTACCCGTGATCAATATCACAGTCGGGGGAGACGACGAATGCCCCTGCCCCTTCCTGCTTCTTCCCGCAAGGGCCTCGCGCCGGCTGCCGGGCCTTGGACGCAGCGCTCCGGTGCCCGTACAATGACCCGGGCCGCCGGGACGTCAGGCCCGAGACACGGCGGATCGGGGGCGGGAGAAAGGTGTCATGCCTGGGACGTCGCTCCGAACCCACCTCGCAGGGTTGCTCGCGGTTGCGCTCGTGCCCGTCCTGGCCTTCGGCGCCTATCTCGGCGTCCTCGCCTTGAGGAAGGAGCAAGCCGCCGTGAAGAGGGGACTGAAGGAAACCGCGAGAGCCCTCTCCCTCGCGACCGACCGCAAGGTCGCCGAACTCGCGAGCGCCGTGTTGACGGAAAACAGGCATACCATCCGGGCAGCGAACGCAGCAGAGGCGCTCGAGCAATGCGGACGGCCGGGCGGCATAAGCGTGGTGAGCCTCCATGCCCCCCGATAGCGCCACGGACCGAGCCGCCGTCGTGCATCCAACCCGGCCCTCCGGAGAACCTGGAGCGCACCTGGACGCGCTGGATGCACTCAGCTCGATCGGCCAGGACATCACGGCCAGTCTCGATTTCGGCGAGATCTTTGTCTCCATCGAGCGGCACGTCGGCGCCCTCCTCGACACCGCGACGCTCTATATCGGCATCCTGGATGAGCGCCGCGAGTGGATCGACGTGCCTCTGTTCGTGGACGGCGGCAAGCGGGGTCCGAGCCGCCGGATCCGCCTCGACGATCCGCTTCGGCCGGCTGCACGCGCCATCCGGGAGAACCGGGAGATCCTTCGCGAGAAGACCGAGGAACAGGCGCGGCGGGAGGACATGCCCGGCACGGCCCTGACGCTTTCGGCGCTGTTTCGACCGCTCTCCGTCCACGGCAACACGTTCGGGGTCATGTCGGTCCAGAGTCAGCATGCCCACGCCTACGGCGAGCGGGAGCGGCTGATCTTTCGGACGATCTGCTCCTACGCTGCCGTTGCGTTGGCCAATGCCGAGAGCCATCGTCGCCTCGCGGCGATCAAGCCGCTCGAGGCCCTGGTGGCGATCTCCCGCGAAATCACGGCGAGCCTCGATCGCGACCGGATCTTCTCGGCCGTCGAGCGGCATGTCGGGGAGCTGTGCGAGGCAACCACCTTCTACATCGGGCTTCTCGACGAGTCCGCGCAATGGCTCTCCCTCGACTTCTGCATCAACGGGGGCCGGCGGACGTTCGGGCCGCGCATCCGGCTCGACGACCCGTCCCATCCGGCCGCGTCGGCGGTCCGCGAGTGCCGTGAAGTCCTCGTCGAAGGCGAATCTCCCGCTGATCCGGAAGCCGGATCGGACCTGAGGACGCCAACTCTGTTCCATCCTCTCGTCGCCGGTTCGCGGCCGCTCGGCGTGATGGCCGTCCAGAGCGGGCGGGCAAGCGGTTTCGACGACAGGCAGATCCTGATCGTCAGGACCTTGTGTGCCTCGATCGCCGTCGCGCTGACGAATGCCGACGTCTTGCGGCAGGCCCAGATCGCGCGCGCCGAAGCCATGGCGGCGCTCGCTGAGCTGCGCGATGCGCAAGAGAGACTGATCAGGGCCGAGGCGATGGCATCGCTCGGGCGGCTCGTGGCAGGCGTAGCTCACGAGGTGAACACGCCCATCGGGACCGCGTACACGATCGCAAGCAGCTTGCGGGCCCGAGTCGAGGGGTTCCGGGAGCTTGCCACCGGCGCGGCGCTGAAGCGGTCCGACCTTGCGGCCTTCCTCGACATGGCCGGCGAGGCGGCCCGTCAGCTCGATGTCAATCTGGGCCGCGCCAGCGATCTGGTGAGGCGTTTCAAGGACGTTGCCGCCGACCGCACGAACGACGAACGGCGTTCCTTCAACCTTGCCGGCCTGATGGAGACCGTCCTTGCGAACCTGCGCTCCGAACTCGGCCCCGTCTCGCCCGTTCTCGACGTCGAGCCGGACCTCGTTCTCGACAGCTTCCCGGGAGCATTGGGCCGGATCCTCACCGACCTCGTGCTCAACGCCGCGGTCCACGCGTTCCCGAACGGGGACGCGGGAACCATCACGCTGCGGGCGAGGGCGATCACCGGCCGGGAGGTCGAAATCATCGTTGCCGACGACGGGGTCGGGATTGCGCTCTCCGACCAGCCGCGGATCTTCGATCCCTTCTTCACGACGCGCCGAGGCAAGGGCGGGACAGGGCTTGGACTGCACATCGCCTGGAACCTCGCGACGCAAACGCTCGGGGGCGACCTCCGGTGCGAATCCGTTCCCGGATCGGGAACGACGTTCTCGTTGATCGTGCCGGTCTCCGTCTGATCTCCGCCCGTCGCCACCCTCATGTCGGCCATTCCCTCACGGCGGAGACGGATTCGAGGGCAAGATGCTCGTTCAACGCATCCCGGTACGGCATTCCGGCTTGGGCGCCCGCCACGAGACAGGAGAGCGAGGCCGCCAGGCAGGCCCTGCGCATCGCTTCGCCGACCTTGTGCCCTTCGGCAAGGCCGACTGCGAGCACCCCCACGAAGGTGTCTCCCGCGCCCGTCGAGTCGACGGGCACGATGGCGCGGGCCGAGGCGTGGATCCTCGCTCCGTCCGGGATCATGGCGGTGGCGCCGCGGGCGCCCGCCGTTACCACGCAGACGACCCCGTGCTCCTGGGAGAGCCTGGCAGCGGCAGCCTCATGGTCGCTGACAGCGCCGCCGAACACGAGAGCGGCCGTCGTGCTCGCCTCATATTCGTTGACGATCAGGACGTCCGTGACCGCGAGGATCTCCCTCAGGAGGTCGCGATCCGCCTCGCCCGGCGCAGGTGCGAAGTTCCAGAGGACCTTGGCCTCCTGTTGCCGAGCCCTCCGGGCGACCGCAAGGCTCTCGGCGAGCGGCACTTCCATCTGCAGCACCAGGACGGAGGCTTTCGAGAGGAGGTCGTCCGGCAGATCGGCCGCGCGGACCGCCATGTTGGCGCCGCTCGCGACCGTGATGGCGTTTTCGCCTCTTTCGTCGACCGTGATGAAGGCGCAGCCCGTCGGCTCGGAGACGATGCGGACGGCCTGGGCGTCGACCCCGTTCTCCCGCAGGTTATCCAGGCACGCCCTGCCGAACGGATCGTTCCCGACCGCTCCCGCCATGGCGACGGGAACCGGTCCGCCGTGGGACGCGCGGGCGGCGGCAACCGCCTGGTTGGCGCCTTTCCCGCCAAAGAACGTGTCCGCCCTGCGCGACAGGACCGTCTCGCCCGGACGGGCGATCACCCGCACGCGCGCGACGAGGTCCATGTTGATCGATCCGAATACCAAGATCATGCCGTCCTGCCTCTCCGGGTTCGCGACGGGTGGGTGTCCGGCCGGCTCCAGACCTCCGGCGTCGGACCGAGATCCGCGCCGCCGAGGATATCCCAAACCTCTGCGCGCGAGACCTTGGGCGCTCCGGCCACATGATGCGGCCTAACCCGCAAACCGGCGGAGATCGTCGGTGAGCCTGCGGACGATGTGCTGGGCCGGCGGGCTCAGCGAGCGGCCGGAGGGAACGAGGACCCCAAGTTTCAGCGTGTTGATGGCCGGCGACTTGAACGGGCGCCAGGCAAGCTCGCCTCGTTCGATCTCCTCGAGGAAGCCGAGGCGCGTGAAGAACGCGATCCCCTGGTTGAGCCGCAAGGCCACCTTCAGCATCTGGATGGAGTTCGAGACGAGTTTCGGCTGGAGCCCCGCCCTGAACTTCGCGAAGGCAGGGTCGATGTCCGCCGAGCGCGGCAGAGGATCCCCTTGCGCGAGCAGAGGAAAGCGGCGGGCCGCCTCGAAGTCGACGGCGGTGTCGAGGGCGAGCGGATGCTCCGCCGGCATGACGACGCCGATGGGAGCGGAGATCTCCGCCAGGAAGCGGACCGTCGGAGGCACCTGGCTCACGAAGGTGAAGCCCACGTCGGCGACCCCGTCGGCCACCTGCTGGGGCACATCGGTGGGCTGGGTGCCCAGCACCGTGTAGCTGACCGCCGGAAAGTCGCCCCGAAAGCGGTCGATCGCACGCGGGAGGAAATCGACGAGGAGGGAATCGACTGCAGCGATGGACACGTGGCCCGACCGGGCGGCCTTGAGGTCGTCGATCTCGGCGCGCACGTGATCGAAGTCGTGGAGCGTCGCGGTGACATGGCGCAGCAGCAGCTCGCCGGCCAGCGTCAGTCGCATGCCGGTCGCCTGCCTGTCGAACAGGCGAGCCCGAACTCGTCCTCGAGCTTCAGGATCTGCCGGTTCACGGCGCTCGACGCGACATTGAGGACCCCGGCCGCCTTGCGCACGGACCCGGTTCGGACGACCTCGCGGAAGTAGTGCAGCGATGCAGCGTGCAAGGATTACTCGGCAGCCGCGGACCGGGGCGGCCAGGCGGTGACGACGGGATGGTCCATCGACGTGGTATAGCGCCGGTCGGCACCCCGTGGCGAGCCCCAGTCCGTCACGTCGGGCCCGAAAAACTCCCGGTTCACGGCAATGAACGGCTTGAGCTCCTCAGGGATTCGGTCGTCCGCATGGATGGCGGCGACGGGGCATACGGTCTCGCAGAGCCCGCAATCGATGCACTCGTCCGGCTGGATGTAGAGGGTGCGGCCCCCTTCGTAGATGCAGTCGACCGGACAGGCCATCAGGCAGCTCTTGTCCTTCACGTCGATGCAGGCGTCGGTGATCACGTAGGGCACGGCTCAGTTCCCTTGCCAGACGGGTCTGCGCTTTTCGACGAAAGCGCGAACGCCCTCCTGCGCATCGGCGGAGCGTAGAGCTTCCACCACGGCCGGGAGGCGTGCGGCCTGCGCCTCCCGGGCCGTCAGATGGGCGGTGCGCCGGACGACCTGCTTGATCGCCCGGACCGAGAGAGGTGCACAGTTCAGGATGTCGGCGGCCCACCGGTCGACCGCCGCGTCGAGATCCGCGCGCGGCACGACTTCGTTCACGATGCCCAATTCCAAGGCTTCCCGGGCTTTGACGCGGCGGCCGGTCAGAAGAATCCCCATGGCTTGCCGGAAAGGGATCTGGCGCTGCAGCAGCGTCATACCGCCGTCCAGCGGCATGCGTCCGACCCGAGGTTCCGGGAGGGCAAAGGTCGCCTCCTCGGCGGCGACGACGATGTCGCAGCCCAGCACCATCTCGAAACCGCCCCCGTGGGCGTGCCCGTTGACGCGGGCGATCACGGGCACGTCGAGCGTGTCGCGCAGCGCAATCCCGCCGAACCCCCCGAGGCGCTCCGTGGCCCAGTACTCGAGCCCGGACGCTCCGCTGCCGCCCTTCATGTCGGCTCCCGCGCAGAAGGCCCTCTCGCCGGCTCCCGTGAGGATCACCAGCCGCACGGTCCGATCGGCCTCGATCGCCGCCCAGATCCGCAGCAGCTCGACTTCGGCGTCGCGGTCGATGGCGTTCATCACCTCGGGCCGGTCGATCGTGACCCAGGCGACATGCTCCCTGACCTCGAACCGGACGGGCATCAGGCGGCATGCTCCCGGTTCCGGATCCCGAGTTCGGCAAGCACCTCGTCGGTGTGCTGGCCGAGATCGGCGGGCGGGATCCGGATCGTCACGGGAGCATCCTCCAGATGGATCGGCGAGCCGACGACGCGCACGCGCTCCACGACCCCATCCGCCTCCAGGATCATGCCGTTGACCGCGGTCTGCTCGTCGGACAGCGCCTCCGCGAGGGTCCGCACGGGGGCGCACAGCAGATCCTGCTCCTCGAGCCGTCCGATCCAATAGGCCGTGGTGTTGCTTCCGAAGCGCTCCCGGAAGATGGCCTGCAGGGCCGGCTTGTTCTCCACCTGCAAGGCGAACGACTCGAACCGCGGATCGAGATGCAGGTCCGGGATTCCGAGGGCGACGCCGATATCCTGCAGGGGATTGGCCTTGAAGGCTCCCACCAGCACCAGCGCGCCGTCGGTCGTCTCGAACACGCCCGTGAGCGGCATCGCGCCCCAGTTCACCTCACGCCCGCGCATCAGCGCCGACGCCGCTTCCTGCGTCTGCGCGGCGAGCATCGAGTCGAAGAGCGAGACGTTGATCATCTGTCCTTTGCCGGTCTTCTGCCGCTGCAGCAGCGCCAGGAGCACGCCCTGGACCAGGTGCATTCCCGCCGAATAGTCGGCGAACGTCGTCGAGTAGACGGACAGGGGCTCGTCCCTGTTGGCCTTGCGCGCCATGACGCCGCTCAGGGCCTGCGCGAGGACGTCCTGCCCGCCCTTGTGGGAGTATGGGCCGGTGAGCCCGAACCCCGTGCCGACCGCGTAGATGATGCGCGGGTTGACGGCTCTAAGCTGATCGTAGCCGAAGCCCATCCGCTCCATCACGCCGGCGCGGAAGTTGTTCACGACCACGTCGGAGACGGCGATCAGCCGGCGCACCGCGTCGCGCGCATCCTCGCGCCGCAGATCGAGCACGATGGAGCGCTTGTTGCGGTTGAGCGAGCAATAGACCGGCCCGACGAGACCCGCCGGATCGTTCGGGAAGGACGTGCGCGACAGGTCGCCTGCCCCGGGTCTCTCGATCTTGATGACGTCGGCGCCGTAATCGGCGAGCACCTGCGTCGCAACGGGCCCCATCATCACCTGAGTGAAGTCGACGATGCGGATGCCGGAGAGCGGCAGATCGTTCGGTTGCTGGGCGCTCACGCGGCCTTCTCCATGATGGTTGCGTTCGACGAGGGGATGTCGCCCGGGTCGCCGCCCTGGGCCCGAACCCGCTCGCAGATGGAGCGGGCATCGACCTCGCGCGGTGCGACCCCGCGCGAGACGGCAAGCGCCGCGGCGACGCCGGCAGACTGTCCCATGGACATGCAGGGGGGAATCTCGCGCGAGTTCTTCTGAGCGGCCTCGGTGGCCGAATAGTGGCGCCCGGCGACGATCAATCCGTCCACTTCCCGTGGGAGCATGGACCGGTACGGCGTGTAATAGTCCCGCCCGCGCGCGACGGTATCGGCGAAGTGGACGCGGTCCTGCACGTCGTCCTTCGTCACCACGTACTCGCCCTCGAGGAGCCTCGTCTGGCGGACGCCCAATTGCGGCGCCACGTCGACCACGAAGCAGCGCTCGAAACCCGGAAGGTGCGCCCGCACATAATCCACCACCGCGTAGATCCGCTTCCGGCCTTCGAAGTCGGCACGGGTGATGTCCTCGACCTTGAGGCCGTCAAGACCCGTCATATGCGGACAGTTGCACCACACGATGCCGGGCAGCGGCGTCTTCAGCCACCACAGGTCCCAGGACCCGCCCATGACGCGCTTGGCCTGACGGTCGATCTGCGCGAATTTCTCCGGCTCCTCGCGGCGAAAACGCTCGGCGGTTTCGGTATCGACTCCGCCGAGCCGGAAGACGGTCGTCAGGATGTAAGACCCCTCCGTGAACGCAGCGCCGGCAGCCGCGGCGACGTCGAGGTCGCCGGTCGTATCGATGATCACGTCGCCCATGATCGCCTGGCGGCCCGATTTCGTCTCGCACAGGACGCCCTGCATGCGCCCGTCCTGGACGATCGCTTCCGAGAACCAGGAATGAAGCCGGACGTCGACGCCGTTCTCGGCGATCATCTCGTTCGAGACCCGCTTCCAACCGTCGGGATCGAACGCCGCAGCCATGACGATGGGGGCCGGCTTGGTCTGGGCCCGGAAATCGAACACGCCCCAGCGCGCCCACTTCCAATAGGCGTCCCATGTGGCGACGCGCTCCTCCTGGGGCGGGTAGACGCAGGCTCCGACCCTGGCCATGCGCTCGATCATCTCCATGCAGATGCCTGTGACGGTGACCTCGTTGCCGTTGTGCATGTCGTCGAGGACGAGCACCATTCCGCCTGACGCGAGCCCGCCGAGATACGGATAGCGTTCGACGAGCGTCACCGACGCCCCTTCGCGCCGGGCCGCGACGGCTGCCGAAAAGCCGGCGGGTCCGCCGCCGACCACGACCACGTCCGACCGTGCCACGACGGCGGCCGAACCGGGGCTGTCCTGGATTCGCGGCGTTTGCATGAGATCTCCCAGAAAGCGTGCGGGCGTCGCGATCAGGCCGTCACCGGCGGATGCCAGCGGACGACGAGGCGCTCGACCATCGTGATGGAGAGGAAGAAGAGCACCGAGAAAGTCGACCCGACGATCACGGTCGCGTAGAGAAGCGCCGAATTGAACGCATAGGTCGCCTGGATGATCAGGGCACCGATCCCGACCGTCGAACCTATCCACTCGCCCACGATCGATCCGATAACGGCCGTCGAGGCTGCGATCTTCAGCGCCGAGAAGAGATACGGGATGGAGTTCTGCAGCCGCAGCTTGAAGTAGATCTCCCGCTGAGACGCGGACAGCACCCGCATCAGTTCCATGGCCTGCGGATTCACCGACTCCAGCCCGCGAACCATGTTGACCAGGGTCGGAAAGAAGCAGATCAGCGCCGCGATCGCGATCTTCGGCTCCATGCCGTTGCCGAGGAGGAGGACCAGGATCGGAGCCTTGGCGACGACCGGGATCGTGTTCACCAGGACCACGACCGGGAAGAACGCTTCCTCCACGGTCTTCTTGTGCACGAAGACGGTGGCGATCGCGATGGCCGCCATGTTGCCGAGCAGGAAGCCGAGGACGGCCTGCACCGCGGTGGGCCACAGGTTCGTCATGAGCAGCCCGAACTTGTCGTACAGCGTCCAGGCGACGAGTTGCGGAGACGGCGCCACGAAGGGCGGCACCTTGAAGATGTAGACGAGAGCCGCCCACACCAGCAGGGCGGCGGCGATCCCGAGGAACGGCAGCATGCGCCGGCGCCATCTCTGACGCTGCTGGGCCCGCAGGAACGCCGCTTCCGCGGCGTCGATGCCGCTCAGATCGAGCGGCTGAGCGAGAGTTGTCATGCGTGTCCTCCGAGAGCCGCGCGCAGGCGCACGGCGACCGAGGCGAAGGCGGGCGTCTCCCGGATCGCGAGGGTGCGGTCGGCGGGAAGCTCGATCGGGACGAGGCTGCTGACGCGTCCGGGATTGGCGGAGAGGACCAGAACCTGCTCGCCCAGGAAGATCGCCTCGTAGACCGAGTGGGTCACGAACAGGATCGTCGTGCGGGTCTCCTGCCAGATCCGCCGAAGCTCCTCGTTCAGCCGGTCGCGCGTAATCTCGTCCAGCGCACCGAAAGGCTCGTCCATGAGAAGGAGCCGCGGGCCGCCCAGCAGCGCTCTGGCGATCGCCACGCGCTGGCGCATGCCGCCCGAGAGTTCGTGGGGGTAGTTGTTCTCCCACCCCTCGAGGCCGACGAGCTTGAGCAGCTCCCGCGGGGTCGGGGATCCGGCCGGGAGGCTGCGCCGCCCGCCGACTTCAAGCGGCAGCTCGACGTTCTGGAGAGCCGTTCGCCACGGCAGCAGGGCCGAGTCCTGGAACACGAAGCCAAGAGCCCGGTCCCGGCGAGCCTCTTCCGGAGAGACCCCGAAGACTGATACCGCACCCGAGGACGGCGCGATGAGATCGGCGACGACGCGCAGGAGGGTTGATTTTCCGCAGCCCGAAGGGCCAAGCAAGGAGAGGAAGCCGCCCTCCTCCACGTAGAACGAGACATTCTCGAGTGCCGTGACGGCCCTCCGCTCGGTGATGAACCGGACGCCGACATTGCGGCACTCCACGGCGCGAGCCGCCGCATTCCGGGAAGATGCAGCGGATCGAGCCAGACGGCTCTCGGGCGTCGCCAGCACCGGGCGCACCCGTCAGCCGATCCGCGGCCGGGATTCCGCGGTCGCCTTCAGCACTTCCATGGTGATGACCTCCTCGAGCTTCGGCACCCGCTTCGAGAACTGGTTCAGCTGTGCATAGAGGGCGATCTGTTCCTGCCAGACGGCGGGATCCATCGTGCCCCATCCCTCCGCCGCCGTGCGGGGCGAGAATGCGAATTTCAGCATCACGTCGGCCGCCTCCCGCTCGTCCTGCGCGTTGAGGTTCGGGAACTCCTTGACGAGGAACCCGACCGCCTGATCGGGATTCGCCCGTGCGGCCGCCCACCCTTTGCCGGTCGCCCGCAGGAACTTGGCGAGGGCGTCGCCCTGTTTCTGGATCGTCTCGACGCGGGCGTAATAGGGAAGCGGATACAGCTTCACGCCCGCATCCCACAGCCGCATCTCGACGCGGTCGCCGAGCACCTTGAGGGCGGTCGTGTTCGTCAGCCACCCGGTCACGACGTCGACCTGGCCCGTCAGCAGGGGCGCCATGTCGGCCCCGATCGTGACGATCTGGACGTCCTTCTCGGGGATGTTGTTCTTGGCGAGCAGGGCGCGCAGAAGAATGACGCCGGTCGCCTGGATGCCGACCTTCTTGCCGACGAAGTCCTTCGGCTCCCGAACGGGATTTTCTTCAGAGAGAAGAACGTGTAGGGATGCTCCTGGGCCCCCACCGCGAAACAGCGGATGGGAAGGTCCTGCGAGACGGCGAGCATCAAAGAAGGACTGGACGAGACCTGTCCGACCTCGTAGCGGCCGGATGCCACGACGGCGACGCCGTCGATGTTCGGGCCGCCCGCCTGAAACTTGAGATCGATCCCTTCGGCATCGTAATAGCCGAGGTGCTTCGCGCAAACTTCGCCGAGCTGATTGCCGGAGAGAAGCCATCCGAGCTGCAGATTGAGAACCGGCTTGGCCTGGCCGAATGCCTCGACGGTGACGAGGGATCCGACGGCTGATGTGCCTGCCAACGCTGCTCCGGTCTTCAGCAGTGTTCGACGGTCAATGGTCATGCGACGCTCCCCGTGTTGAGCGCTGACACTCGGCGACTGTCATCCTGACGATCGCCCGCCAGGCAGCCAAATACAGCACACACGGGGCGTTCTCGGTAGAACCAATTTTCGGACTAAGCGATGCCTTTTTTCGCTCACCGGCTCGGTATACGGTGGTGGTCATGGGGCGCGCCATTTGGCACCCGATCCTTAAGATCTCCGCTGCGCTTCATGCGACGATGACAGGGAACTCAAGGGCGGTTACGCCGCCCAGATGGAGACCGACCCGATCGATTTGGCGCATCCCGCCATCGGTCGCTTGCCGTGATCTCCGGTTCGCCCGTGGGCCGGATAGAATAGCCGCATCGTCCTCGCGACGTATTCTGCCAGGTGCGACGTTCCCTCGACTACTTCGCGGAGCGGGGTGTCGAATACGGGCGCCGTGACATGGGCCAGCAGGCTGAAGGCGGTCGCATCGACCGCCTTCGGCTGGTCGCCGAGCAGGAACGGCTTACCGTCGAGAAGCGCGTCGAGGGCCCAGATGGAGGTTGCGCCCAGCTGCGCGATCTCCTCGGATGAGAGCCGCCCCATTCCGTGCGCATAGATTCCTGCCGTGACCTGCTCCTGCACGTGACGGCGCAAGCCTGCGCGGACGGATACGGGTGCGCGATCGAACAGGCGGGCCGGCCCCCTTTCGAAGTTCTCCGGAACCGCCCAGTGGAAATATGCGGCAGCCCAGGCGAGGTGATCCTCCACGTTCTCTCGATGGCCCAGGCTTCAGCCCGCTGGCGGGCGCTCAGACCGTCATCCAGATCGACGCCGTAGGTCCGTTCGAGATGGAGGCGGATAAGGGTCGGATCGGACACGACCCTGCCCGAATCTTCGATCGTGGGAAGCCGAACCTCGGTCGACCGGGCGAACCCGGTCGGATCCTTCAGATAATCCAGTCCCGCCATCATGAGTTGGACCTCCGCCTTCATGACGGAGGGCTTGCGTCGGGCAGACCGAAGGCCGGCCCGAAGGCGTAGAGCGTGATCATCAAGGGCTCCATGGAGGCACGCCCTGGTGTACCCTTTGCCTGCTGCCACCATCCTGTCAGCAGCGAGGATTCATGCGTCGCGCAGACCGGCTTTTCCACATCATCCAGGTGCTGCGGCGGGCCCGAAAGCCGGTCACGGCCGACGCCATCGCCATGGAACTCGAAACCTCCAAGCGGACGATCTATCGCGACGTCGCAACCCTCATCGGCCAGCGGATTCCGATTCGCGGAGAGGCGGGCACCGGATACGTGCTGGAACCCGGCTTCGACCTGCCCCCGCTGATGCTCACGCCCGACGAGATCGAGGCGGCCGTGCTCGGCGCCCAGTGGGTGGCGGGCCGTGGAGACCCGATCCTGACCCGGGCGGCCCAGGATCTGACGGCGAAGATCGCCGCCGCCGTGCCGAATCGGCTTCGGCCCTACGTTCTCGAGCCTGCGACGGGCACGCCGATCGGCCGTCCCGTCGTGCCGGACGGCCTCGACATGGCGCAAGTACGCGCCTCGATTTATGCCGGACGAAAGATCGCCCTGCGGTACCGCGATGAGAAAGGCCAGCTTACCGAGAGGATCGTCTGGCCGGTCACGGTCGCCTACCTCGATACCGTCCGGCTCCTGGCAGCCTGGTGCGAGCTGCGCCAGGCGTTCCGTCACTTCAGGACGGATCGGGTGGATCACGCCGATTTCCTCGACGAGCGATACCCGGTGCGACCGCCGGTCCTCAGGGCGCGGTGGCGCAGAACGCTCGACAACGCGTTGCAGGACAACTAGCGCATCGTGCGGACAAGTGGACCCGGTTTTCCGCGCAACCGATGCGCTGCTCAAGAGAAAGAGCATCGGACGAGCCGTCAAAAGGCGTGGCGCCCCAGCCACAGCCGCTCACAACCGTCAAGCCGCGCGGCCGCGCTTAAACAGGGTTAACCGCTCTTGCCGAGAGTCTGCCGGATTGCTTGCTGGGGGCAGCAATGCGGCGACGAACAAGGTCGACGGGCGCAAGCCCGGTCGGCCGAGCAACATGGCGAGGGCCGTCTTCGGCGAGCGCCTGCGCACGCTTATGGAGGAGAGAGGCTTGTCGGCTGAAGAGACTGCCCGCCGGATCAGGGAACGTCTCCCGAAGGAGCGTTTGTCGAGTTCCGACGTCGAGGAGTTCCGTCAAGGGCGGGCATTGCCGCACCTGCGCCACCTCGATGCGCTCAGCTTGGCGCTCGGCATCGTACCGCAAGACCGGCTCGGTCGGGCGGCGGATTCCGATACCGCCCAGAATCACAGCCGCATTCCGAGCCGACCGGCAGGGTTCTCCTGGAGACCCATGGAGACGTTGCGCGGCTCGATCTCGAAATCGTCGTGACATGGGATGTGGCGCTCGCGATCCTGCAGCTCGTTCGCGGTCACGGCTAGCGCATCGTGCGGAAAAGTGGACCCGGTTTTCCGCGTAAAACGATGCGCTGCTTTAAGAAAAGGAGCATCGGATGGATCCCAAAAGTGGGGTCCACTTTTGGTCCGATGCTCGCATCGTGCGAGATGTTCAACGGGCCTGCAAACGCGCTTCAGACCTCCTGCGCGAGCGGGTCGTAACTCGCTTTGACGAGGCTGGCCCGAGTGCCCGGGTTTTCAGCAATAATGATGCGTGTGGCGTGGCTCTTGAATTCCCGCCAAGTCGCGAGCGGCTTTCCGCAATCACGGCAGGACACCAAGGCGTCCGCCTTAAGCTCGCTGGGGAGCCTAACGGAAGGACAGCCGCAGGATGCGCAGGCAAATCGGGGAGACATGGACAAACTCCAACGCCGCGCTGCACCTTACTCTGCTGCACCGCACCATTGTCAACGAGTTGTTAAGATCTTCGTTCCGCCTGCCCTGGGGGCCGCAGGGCCTTGTCCGACCGATTGGCGACACATATCGGTCGCATGATGGGGCCTTCCCAGGGAGGACTCGGTCATGATTTCCGTTCTCCATCTGCCGCTTGCCATCTTCGCTTTGGCCGCCCTCGCGGCGCCGGTCCTGGGCCAGGAGACGCAAGTCTTCCCCCTGCCCCAGGGCGCCTACCCGCACGACGTGGCGCCGGCGACCGACGGGACGGTCTGGTACTCCGCCCAGCGCAAGGGGGCCCTCGGCATCCTGGACCCGGCCACCGGCCAGAGCCGGGAGATCAAGCTCGGGGCGAAATCGGCGCCGCATGGGGTCATCCAGGGCCCGGACGGGGCTGCCTGGCTCACGGACGCCGGTCAGAACGCCATCGTGCGCGTGAACCCCGACAGCGGGGACGTGAAGGTCTGGAAGCTGCCAGAGGATACCGGATACGTGAACTTGAACACCGCCGTGTTCGACAAGGAGGGCATTCACTGGTTCACGGGCCAGAACGGCTTTTATGGGCGGTTCAATCCGAGGACCGGCGAGATGAAGGTCTGGAAGGCCCCGCGAGGCCGGGGCCCTTACGGCATTACCGCCACTCCGGAGGGCGAGGTCTATTATGCCTCGCTCGCCGGCAACCACATCGCCCGGATCGACAGGACGACCGGAGAGGCGACCGTGATCGAGCCGCCCACCCCGGGGCAGGGCGCCCGCCGGGTATGGTCGGATTCGCAGGGCCGGATCTGGGTCTCTGAGTGGAATGCCGGCCAGCTCGGCCTCTATGACCCCAAGACGAAGGCCTGGCGCGAATGGAAGCTGCCCGGCGACAAGCCCCAGGCCTACGCGGTCTATGTCGACGAGCGCGATACCGTCTGGATCTCGGACTGGGGCGCCGACGCAGTCCTTTCCTTCGATCCCGAAACCGAGACCTTCATGAGCTACCCGAACTCCGAACCCGACGCCAACGTGCGCCAGATCCTCGGCCGGCCCGGCGAAATCTGGCTGCCCGAATCCGGCGCAGAGAGGCTCATGGTGATCCGTAAGGCGCGTCCCTCGCAGTGAGTCTCGATCGTCCGGCGCTCCGTCTCGGCCTGATCGGCGCGATCGCCGCCTCGGCCGCTCACGCGAGGATGCGGCGGTCCGCGGCGAGAATCTGTTCCAGTACTGCTTCGCATGCCATTCCGTGCAGTCGGACGAGCCGAACCTGCAGGGCCCCAACCTGCGGGGGATCGTTGGCCGCCCGATCGCCTCGCAGGAGGGCTTTTCGTACTCGCCGGCGATGCGGGCGCTGGCGGCGCGGGAGGGGCGCTGGAGCGAGGCCCTTCTTGACCGGTATCTCGCCGCCCCGCACGAGATGATCCCGAAGGCCAGCATGGCGTTTCCCGGGTTGGACGATGCCGACGCGCGGTACCTGATCGGCTATCTCCCTTCGACCGGCGGAGCTGATCCCGTCGAAGGCTCCGCGTCCGGGGCGCGGTGACGCAAGTCTTCATGCGCGGTTCGGGACCCTTCGAAATCCCGTGCCGCCTCGCTCAGGAAGCCGTGCACGTAGGCGGCGAACGAGCGGAAGCATTCGACCTGATAGCGGTCGGTCGCGCGGCGGATGAGCACGATTTCGGATTTGCCGAGCAAAGTGCGGGTCGCCGCCCCGACCGGGAACGACGCGTCGGCGAGGTCGATCGGACAGCCCGCGTTCAGCACCTCGGCAGCGTGCTTCCCGCTCACCCGGAGGCCGGCATTGCGGTGGCCGATATCGACGAGCGAGAAGAACCGGCCCGAGAGTCCCGCCTGGATGTCGCGGGCGATCGTCTCCGCATCGGCCTCGGGACCGACGACGAGCCACTCGTCGGGCCCGAGCCGCGCCGACAGCCGATCACCCTCCATACCGGCGCGAAGGATCGGCTGGTCGAAACGGAAGCCTCCGACGGCGCCGATCTCGGCCGCGGCCTTCTCCTGCAGACGGAGGGAAAAGCGGGCCATCGGCTTCTCGGCCGCGATCAGGATCCCGGCTGCCGTTCGAGAGACTTGGTCGCTCAGGGCTATCCTGCGCGCAGCGAACTTCGTCTCAGGCATGGACGCGCTCCCCCCGAGCATCGAAGAACACCGGCTCCGTCACCCGCACCGTCGTGAAGCCAGAAGGCGTCGTCGCTTGCAGGGTCTCGCCGATCCGCGAACGGCCCCCGGCCACAAGGGCCAGGGCGATCGAGCGTTCGCGATTGGCGCTCCAGTAGCTCGACGTGACATGGCCGAGCATGCGCATGGGGATCGGCTGGTCCGCCGTTTCTACGATCTGCGCCCCCTCGTCCAGCACCTCCCGCGGATCCGCGGTCAAGATGCCGACGAGCTGCTTGCGTCCCGGCGCGACGAGGTCGGGCCGCGCGAGCGAGCGCTTGCCGACGAAATCGGGTTTCGCCTTCCCGACCAGGCCGCCAAGGCCGAGATCATCCGGCGTCACGGTTCCGTCCGTCTCCTGCCCGACGGCGATGAAGCCCCGCTCGGCGCGCAGGACATGCATGGCCTCCGTGCCGTAGGGCGTGATGCCGAAGGCTTGCCCGCGCTCGACGATGGCCTCCCAGACCGACCGGCCGTAGTCAGCAGGGACGTTGATCTCGTAGCCCGGTTCGCCCGTGAAGGAGACCCGGAACAGCCGGCACGGCACGCCGGCGAGGAAGCCGCTGCGGACGGCCATGTGCGGGAAGGCCTCCCTCGACAGATCGATATCGGCGACGAGCGGCTCGAGAACCTCACGCGCCTTCGGTCCCTGCAGGGCGACGACCGCGAACTGCTCGGTGATCGAGGTGAGGAAGACCTTGAGGTCCGGCCACTCGGTCTGCAGGTAGTCCTCCATGTGGGCGAGAACCCGCGCGGCTCCGCCGGTAGTCGTCGTCACGTGGAAACGGTCGGGAGCGAGGCGTGCCACGACGCCGTCGTCCAGGATGAAGCCGTCCTCTTTCAGCATCAGCCCATAGCGGCAGCGTCCGGGTTCGAGTTTCGTCCAGGCATTGATGTAGAGGCGGTTCATGAACTCCGCCGCGTCGGGGCCGACGACCTCGATCTTGCCGAGCGTGGAGGCGTCGAAGATGCCGACGGTCCGGCGTACGGCCAGGCATTCCCGGGCGACGGCGGCGTGCCTGTCCTCGCCGGCTAGCGGGAAGTACCAGGCACGTTTCCAGAGCCCGACATTCTCGAATGCGGCGCCCTGTTCGACCGCCCACAAGTGAATGGGGGTGGTGCGGACCGGATCGAACAGCGCCTCGCGGGCGGACCGACGAGCGCTCCGACCGTGACGGGCGTGTAGGGCGGCCGGAAGGTCGTGGTGCCGACCGACGGAATGTTCTTGTCGAGCGCCCGGGCGATGAGGCCGAGCGCATTCATGCTCGACGTCTTGCCCTGATCGGTCGCCATGCCGGTCGTCGTGTAGCGCTTCACATGCTCCACGGATTCGAAGCCTTCCCGGATGGCGAGGTCGATGTCCTTGGCGGTGACGTCGTGCTGGAAATCGACGAAGGCGCGGATCCTGGCGGGGTCCCGGTCGGTCGGCATGAGGCGCACCGGCAGGAAACCGCTCCAGGACGGCGTCGCCCGGAAGCTGCGGGCTGCTCGGCCGCCGGCTGCTTCGTTTCCTGCTCGGAAGCCCTCTTCCAGGCAGGAGGCGAGGTCGTAGGTGCCCTTCGCGGCGCCGGCGGAGCGCTCGGCCTGCGCCGACCGCCCGGGCACGAAGGCGTCGAGGGCCGGATCGAAGCGTAGCGTGCCGCGCGACTGGGAGAACAGGTGGACGGCGGGCGTCCATCCGCCGGATAGGCCGACGGCGTCGCAGGGCAGCGTCGGCGCGCGACGACGCGTCCGTCCCGGTCGACCGGAGCGACCAAGAGGCCCGTCACGCGCCTGCGTCCCGTCGACCCGACGACGGTGTGGCCGGTCAGGACGGTCACGCCCTCGCTGCGGAGCGTCCCCAGCACGGGACCGATATCGGCTTCGGATCTGAGATCGAGCAGCGTGACGTCGATTCCGGCCGCTTTGGCGTCCCTCGCCGCCGCATAGGCCGAGTCCCCGCAGGTCGCGATGACGATCCGGCGGCCCGGCGCGACCGCATAGCGGTTGACGTAGGCGCGGATGCTGTCGGCCAGCATGATGCCGGGGCGATCATTATCGGCGAAGACGAGGGGCCGCTCGTGCGAGCCCGTTGCGAGCACGACCTCCCCTGCCCTCACCTGCCACATTCTTTCCCGCGCTAGGTTCGGCGGCGGCGCCTCCAGATGGTCCGTGAGACGTTCCACGAGCACGATATGATTATGATTGTAGTAGCCGAAGGCCGTTGTGCGCGGGAGAACGAGCACGTTCTCGCGCCCGTCGAGGGTCGCGACCGTCTGAGCCACCCATCCTGCGCCGGCACACCGTCGATTGAGGATGTCACGTCGTGCAGGAGCGAGCCTCCGGGTTCCGCCTGCTCGTCGACGAGCATCACGCGCTTGCCGGCCTCCGACGCCGCGAGCGCGGCGGCGAGACCGGCCGGGCCCGCGCCCACCACGAGCACGTCGCAATGGGCATGACGGTTGGCATAGCGGTCCGCATCCGTTTCGGTCGGCGCCCTGCCGAGGCCGGCGGCGGCGCGGATGCAGGGCTCATAGACCTTGTCCCAGAAGGACCGCGGCCACATGAAGGTCTTGTAGTAGAAGCCCGCCACGACAATCGGGGAGAGCAGGTCGTTCACCGCGCCGAAATCGAAACGAAGCGACGGCCAGTGGTTCTGCGAAACCGCGACGAGCCCGGGCCGGGCCTCCGCCACCGTGGCACGGTTGTTCGGATCCCGCCGGCCCGGTCCGCGATCGATCCCACAGGAGAGCGTTCGGCTCGTCGGACCCGTGAGTCACGACGCCCCTCGGCCGGTGGTACTTGAACGAGCGGGCGGCGAGGAGGACGCCGTTCGCAAGGAGCAGGGACGCGACGGTGTCGCCCGCGTAGCCCTGCAGCGACCGGCCGTCGAACGTCATGGAGAGCGGCCTCGACCGGTCGATGCGGCCGCCCCGGGGCAGTCGGTTCCGAGGGAGCATCACGGGTTCTCCCGCGTGAGCTCCGGCGGCGGCCCGCCGGCCTTGTAGGTTGAAAGGATGCGGTCGCTCACCGTGTCGCGGACCGCATTGAACCAGCGCTGGCAGCCATGGGAGTGGTGCCACCGCTCCCGATGAAGCCCTTTCGGATTCGTGCGGAAGAAGAGGAACGCCGCCCAGGCCTCGTCGTCGACGGCCGAGGGGTCCGCCGGGCGGGCGATATGGGCCTCGCCGCCGTTGCGGAATTCCAGTTCGGGGCGCGGGCCGCAATACGGACAGGTCACGAGCAGCATGGAAGTTTCGCTAGAGCATCGGACCCCAAAAGTGGAATCCACTTTCGGGATCCATCCGATGCTCCCCTTTGCAAGCAGCACATCGTCGACGCGAAAACCGGTCCACTTCTCCGCACGATGCGCGCATCGGACCCAAAAGTGGAATCCACTTTCTCGATGCATCCGATGCTCCCTCTGAAGCAGCGCATCGTTTTGCGCGGAAAACCCGGTCCACTTGTCCGCACGATGCGCTAGTGCGCGACGGCCGCAGCTGCGGCTTCGTCGATCAGCCGGCCGGTGCGGAACCGATCGAGCGTGAAGGGAGCGTTGAGGGGATGCGGCTCGCCTTTGGCGATGGTGTGAGCGAAGACGTGGCCCGAGCCCGGCGTCGCCTTGAAGCCCCCGGTGCCCCAGCCGCAATTGACGAACAGGCCGGGAACCGGCGTCGTGCCGATGATCGGCGAGCGGTCCGGCGTCACGTCCACGATCCCGCCCCAGGAGCGCAGCATCCGAAGGCGTGAGAACTGCGGGAACAGCTCGCATATGGCGTCGAGCGTATGGGTCGTGATGTGGATGCCGCCTTGCTGGCTGTAGGACACGTACTGGTCCGTCCCGGCGCCGATGACGAGCTCGCCCTTGTCGGATTGGGAAATGTAGGCGTGGACCGCGTTCGACATCACTACGCACGGGAACACCGGCTTCACCGGCTCCGACACGAGCGCCTGGAGCGGGAAGCTCTCGATCGGCATCCTCAAGCCCGCCCGATCCATGACGACGCTCGTATGGCCCGCCGCCACCACGCCGACGCGCCCCGTACGGATCGGGCCCTTCGTGGTCTCGACGCTCGCGACGGCGCCGTTGGCGCCGCGGCGGATCGCCGTCACCTCGCAATTCTGAATGATGTCGACGCCGAGCGCATCCGCCGCGCGAGCATAGCCCCACGCCACCGCATCGTGCCGCGCGACGCCGCCGCGCCGCTGCAGGGCGGCTCCAAGGACAGGATAGCGCATCTCGCGCGCAAGGTTGAGCGGCGGACAGAAGGCCTTGGCCTCCTCCGGCGTCAGCCACTCGTTGTCGATGCCGTTCAGTCGGTTGGAGTAGACGTGACGCTTGAACACCTGGACGTCATGAAGGCTGTGGGCGAGCATCAGTACGCCCCTCGGCGAGTACATGACGTTGTAGTTGAGGTTCTGGGACAATCCCTCCCAGAGCTTCATCGCGTGTTCGTAGAGGGCCGCGCTCTCGTCATAGAGGTAGTTCGAGCGGATGATCGTGGTGTTCCGGCCGGTATTGCCGCCGCCGATCCATCCCTTCTCCAACACCGCGATGTTGCGCAGGCCGTGCTCCTTGGCGAGGTAATAGGCCGTCGCGAGGCCATGGCCGCCGCCCCCGACGATCACGGCATCGTAGGACAGTTTCGGCTCCGGAGCCCGCCATTGCCGCTTCCAGCCGCGATGGGCGTTGAACGCCTCCGCGATCAGCGACGTCAGGGAAAATTCACGCATTCCAGTCTTCCGGCACGCGCCGAAGCGTCGGCATTTTGATAAGACATCATAGAATGTTGGCGATCGTTCCTCGAGTAGTTTCGCCGCGCCGCTTTGCCCTACCGCATCGTGCGGAAAAGTGGACCCGGTTTTCCGCGCCAAACGATGCGCTGCTTAAGAGAAAGAGCATCGGACCCAAAAGTGGGGTCCACTTTTGGGTCCGATGCTCTAAACCCGTTTCCAGCGTCGTGAAAAGGGGTCCGGCCGCCACCGGCCCCCTGCCGACGATCGAGCCACATGCTGCCCTCGACCGGGTTCACGGTTCGTGAACCATACATCACTCAAGGTCGACCGGAGCCCGAACCAAACATGATCGGAAGCGTCTTCCCCATGAAATGGAAAGCCACGATGGAGACGCCCATGCCGATTTTCACGACGCGCGTCGGCCGGATCACGGCAGGTCTATGGTGCGGGCTCGGGCTCGCCGTGGCCGCACACGGGCTGCGCTGGGCTTACCTGCTCTCTTAGCGCATCGTGCGGACAAGTGGACCCGGTTGTCCGCGCAAAACGATGCGCCATCGCGACGGTGGTCACCGCGCCCTACATGGGAGATCCGGCGAGGCGGCCCGGCAGGGAACGACGCCGGCGATAGCCGATCCACCCTGCGCGCCTCGCCCGACGGAGGGGCGCGAGCGGTCCGGGACTCGCTTAAGGATCCGCTAACCACGTCTGCGCCATACTGGCCCCCAAGCCTCGAAAGCAGGCGTTCGCTCCTCGTCTTGCCGGAACCCCGCTCGTATCGCCGCCGAGCGGGGTTTGTCGTTTTACGCTGAACGCCGCGTCGCCGAGCCCACTCGAAAAACCAATCCGCCATCGAGAAAAGGGCCCGAGGGGATGCGCCCTCAAGCCCTTCTCCGGCTTACAGTTCAAGGAGTGGCGTCGATCCGATACGCCATTGTTCGAAGAGTGACCGTATCCCAAGGGAGTGTCTAATCACAGAAATGCGAGGCATAGGCAGCAAAGCCACTCGAACAGCTCATGAGCTTGGGCGTTGTGCTCTTGAGGGCTGATGTTTCCACGACGTGGGCTCGGCTCTCGATCGTCTTGTGCCGCATTTTCAACGGTGAAGGGGACCCTTTCGCCTGAAGATGTTCCAGGAGGGCAATATGCGCACGAATCTTGCCGGGATCTCCGGTTACTTGCTTGCCGCGTCATCGGCTCTTGCCACCACCACGGCGCCCACGACTCCAGCGCCCGACGCGACGGCGGGAGGCATCGCCGACTACTGGTGGCTGATCATCGTGCTGGTCCTCGTGGCCGTCGGCATCTGGTACTTCATGCGAGGCAGAACCGGCACGGGACTTTGAAGGCGAGGCATACCCTCTGACCAGACGCCCCAGCTCCACCGGGGCTTCGGTCGCCGCACGCACCGGCGGCTCATGGTCGAAAGGCAGGCCTACTGCCAGCCTCGCTCCTGTGCGCTGAAGGATGGCAAGAGGCGTCCCCGCCGGGGGAATGGCGTAGCATTGCCCTTCTCGCCGGCCCCACGTGCGTCGCGCGGCAAGGGATCCGCAGCGGGCAAACAAATGCCCTCGCGTCTGAGGGGCGCGAGGGCCAGTCTGGAGGCGCACACAAGGGGTTCCGGGGCAGAAGCACCTCCGGCCATCCAAATGGGTGGCCGCCTTCGTCTTCGCAAGGCGCCTTCTCCTGCCACGGTTTTCGAATGACGAACTCGCATGCCGGCGGCATCCATGAGCTCCGGCCAAGGAGATCCAGGATCAATTCGCGACGGTTGCAATCAAGAATGAACAAAAAGCGGCTAGCATGCCCAGCGACGCGAACAATGCTTGGGAGCTCTCATGCGGGCGTGGACTTTGCTTTTTGCATCACTGTTTCCTCTGGCGGGATGCATGACCCCTTCCCCTCCCGCGGTTTCGCAAGCACCTCCGGCCGCCGTCGGGCCGCCCGCAAGCAAGCGCATCATCTACGACGGCGCAGGCAGCTTCACGCTGCCGGACGGAACGATTGTGGCCGCCGACCCGTCCGGCGGCTTCACGCTGCCGAACGGCGCCTATGTCGCGCCGGACGGCCGTGGAGGCTTGGTGCTGCCGAACGGTATGCGCTGCGTCTCGGATGGTGCTCAAGGCTATGTCTGCCCTTGAGCACCCTGCTTGAGGATTGCAACCAGCGGTCGGATCAGTCGTGAGGTGCAACGTTGCTCGAGCAGAGGGCCAACATCTTGGTGGCCTCGGTCGAATAATCGCGGAACATCTCCTGCACGAACCGCGACTGGACGGCCAGAATGTCGGGCCAACTCCGGCATGCCGTTGCTTCGCGGATGAAGTCGCTGTCCTTCTCCAGGCGCATCGCCACGAAACTCAACATTTCGCGCTGCCCCTCCGCAACGGTGGAGAGCATGGCCTCCGCCCCGGGCGCCACGAGAAACCCGTTTTCCTTGCTGCCCAGGTTCGAGGTGAGCTTGTTGTTCTGGTCACTGTACGTCGATCGAGCGCGTTGTACGGCCATGGTCTTGCTCCCGGGCTATGCCCTCTTCTGCGTTGTTCGGCAGTCATCGATGAGCGCGAGGTGGCCTGCTGCCGGCCTCGGCGGCATGGCAGCAGCTTGCGCGGATCGCCCAGGTCTCGGGCGTGGTCCAGGTCCTGCCGGTGCTCGCTTGGCCTTCTCTTTTGACTACCCGGCCTTGACTCCCCATCCGACCCACGCAGAAAACTAACTTGCGCTAGTCGGAGTTCAGTAAGGACTCGCCCTAACTAGCATGGATTTCGGCCGCGCGCGGGCTGATTCGTATCCGTAAGGAATGGCACCGATGGCAGCCGGGCGGAGCGAGCCTCCTCGACCATCGGTCTCCACCGGAAAGCGCGGAGCCTCTCGGCAGGACCACGTTCAACGAATGACCGAAGCTCCCAAGGGAGCCCCTTCGCTTGGGCTTCTATGCTGCCGGCGACGGGGTGCCAAATCCCGGACCCGCAACGGATTTTCCCAGATGGCCTGCGGGGAGACAGCTCTGCTCCCGGTATCCCGCCGCCCTGTAGAACCGCTCGGCAGTCTTCGTGCTCTGCACAGTGCAGGCATCGCAACCGAGTTCCACGGCCTTGTCCTCCACCGTGCGTAGCAGCGCCTTGCTGACGCCCGTGAAGCGAGCCTCCGGAGCGACGTAATTGAGCGTGATGTGCCCTGAGCCGGTGAGCGCTGCGACGCCGATGATGCGGCTCCGCTCCTCTGCGACGAACACGTGACTGGTCGTCATCCATTGTGCCACGTTCCCCGGAGTCTTGTTGGCCAGCCAGTCGGCGAGAAACGCCTCCTCGTCGCCATGGTCTTGCACGCAAAGCTCCTGGATGGACCGGCGCAAGACGGAACAAACCGCTGCGGCGTCGTCGGGTCGGGCAGGTCGGATATCCATCTCGTCGCTCCGGGATAGGAGACGCTCGGCCGTTTTCAACCGGATCATGCGCCGTCGGCCCGGGGCACCTGACGATTGTAGACGAAGTCGCCCTTTTCCAGATAGGCCGCTTCCTCATGCGTCGATCGACGCATGAGGATCGGGTTGCGATGAGGAAAACGGCCGAAGCGGGCAATCACCTCGAGATGACCTCGAGCCTGGCTGATCGAATGCAGGTAGAGCGGCTTCAGGTGCGCGGGTGCCTCGACAGCGACGGCTTCGGTGAGCGCAACGACCTGCTCGATTCTGCTGCGGTGGTGCGGGCCTTCGGCATGCACGAGCGGCATGAAGAAGAACGTTTTCTCCCATGGCTTCGCGAGCGCGTCGTAATGGCCGTTGCTCAACCCCTCTTCCGCAAGGCGCAGGGCATCGGGATCCGACGCGTATGCCTCGGGCGTTCCCGAAAACAGGCCCCGCGGGAACTGGTCCAGAACGAGGATCAGCGACAGACGTCCGAGCGGTTCGGCGAGCCAATGGTCCAGGCGGCCGGCCCTGGCGTCCTCGAGCACGGGAAGGAACGGCGGCAGGTCCTTGTTCGACCCGCCGGCGAACCACCACGCGAACATGGCGCGGTGGGTTTCCGCCGGGGCTTCGTCGAGTCCCGGCGGAAACCAGAAATCGTAGACCTTCCGCCACTCGGCAGTGTCGTCCAGACGGGCCGAGATGCCGCTCGGCGTGTTCCGGTCAGTCTCCATCGTGTTGCTCTCGCCGGGCATGCGCGCATCGGCGGCCGGCTGGCGCGGATGGCCGCGCCGCCGGACGTCAGAAGATGAAGCGCGTGTTGATGAAGTTCGACTTGTGCTCCGTCACGATCGTATCGAGGAGCCGCTTGTTCGTCTCCGTCTGTTTCGTTGCGATCATCGAGCGGATCGAGAACGATCGCAGCGCGTCGGTCACCGAGAGAGTGCCCTCCGCCGAGTCCTTACGGCCGGTGAACGGGAAGACGTCCGGTCCGCGCTGGCACTGGCAGTTGATGTTGACCCTGCAGACCTGGTTGACGAGCGGGTCCACCAGCTCGCCGATCCGGTCCGGGCTCGAACTGAAGATGCTGACCTGCTGGCCGTGCTCGGAGGTGATGACGTACTCGAGCGCGGACCCGAGCTCCGTAAAAGGCATCACGGGGACGACGGGGCCGAACTGTTCCTCTCGGTAGAGTTTCATGCCGGGCCCCACCGGATAGACGACGGCCGGGTAGAACAGGGTCTTGCAGGCCTCTCCACCCCCGGGATTGACGACCCGTGCGCCCTTTGCCTTCGCATCCTCCAGAAGTTCGGTCATGTAAGCGACCTTGCCCGGCTCGGGGAGCGGCGTGATGTTGACGCCGGCCTCCCAGGGCATTCCGACCTTCAGTTTCGCGAGTTCGCGGCAGAAGAGCTCCAGGAACTCGTCCGCGATCGACCGATGCACGATCAGCATCTTCAGAGCCGTGCAGCGCTGGCCGTTGAACGACAAGGAACCGAGCAGGCACTCCTTCACCGCAAGCGCGATGTCGGCGTCGGGCAGAACGATCGCGGCGTTCTTGGCATCGAGGCCGAGAATGGCCCGCAGGCGGTGAGCTTTGGGATGCAGCTTCTTGAGGTGATCCGCGACCTTGCTCGACCCGATCAGGGTCAGCACGTTCACCTTGCCGGAATCAAGGAGGCGCGGCACGATCACCGATCCTCGCCCGTAGACCGTGTTGATCACGCCTCTCGGAAACGCACTGCGGAAAGCTTCGAGGAGAGGCTGGAACAGGAGGACCCCGAATTTCGGCGGCTTGAACACCATGGTGTTCCCCATGATGAGCGCCGGAATCAGGGTCGCGAAGGTTTCGTTCAGGGGATAGTTGTAGGGACCCATGCACAGCACGACGCCGAGCGGAGTGCGTCGGATCTGGCCTATCGTCCCCTCGACGATCAGGAAGCGGGAATTGCTGTTGTCGAGTTCCTTCAGGGCGTCGATGGTGGCGCGGATATAGTCGACGGTCCTGTCGAATTCCTTCTCGGAATCGGCTTTGGACTTGCCGATCTCCCACATGATCAGGCGCACCACCTCGCTGCGGACCGCGATCATCTGCCGGGTGAAGTCCTGCATGCAGGCAATGCGTTGCGCCACCGTCATGGTGGGCCATTCGCCGCCGCCCTCGTCGTAGGCCGCCACGGCCGCATCGAGGGCCTCTTCGGCCTCCGCCTCGCCCCCGACCGGATAGCTTCCGAGTTCCACCTGCTCGAGCCCGCCGTCGGGCTGGCGCAGGCAGACCGGCGAGCGCACGGTTTCAACGGCCCCATGCCAGGGCCTGAGGGCGCCATCGAGGAGGTATGTCCGCTGGTGCACCGGCGTCGGCGGCCGGTGCTCGGGCGGGATCTCGTCAAGTCGCGGAAAAAACTGCCCTAAGGCCTCGGGATCCGTCATTGCTGAATCTCCCATCGCTCCGGCGCCCATTCGAGCAATCCTACACCTGTTTGTTCATAGTATCGTGAGTCGCCCCCGTCCCGGGGCAGGCTGGGCGCGGCAATGGCCTCGCGGGAGCGGAGGGAATGCCGGACGGCCCACCGTCCCGGCTGGGCGAGGTCAAGGCTGCCCTCGCCCGCCTCGGCCATGGTCGGCCGCCCCATCCGGCAGCACCCGCCGCGTTCGTCGTGCGATACGAGATCATGGATAGCGCTCTGGCGGCGTGAGGAGGCCAATCGTCGGAACTCGGACTGTAGGTCATGGTTATGAGTGACGAGACCAAACCGGTCGGACGGAGGTCGATCTTCGAACTCGGCTTCCCTAGGTGTCGTTGCTATGGAGGTTGTCCGTCCCCGCGACCTGTCCCGTGCCGTCGCGGCCCTGAAGCCGGGAACGCAGGCCGCTATGACGGTTGTTCGAGACGGCAAGACTCAGGGACCTGACGTTGACCGTCGGCCAATGCCGGGACGACCAGCCGGCCCAGACGGGCGCCCTCGAAACCCCCGACGGCGGAAAGCGCCTCGGCCTCGCGTTGAGTCCGATCCCGGATGCTGCCCGAGCTCGGCTGGGCCTGGAGCCGGGCACGACCGGCGTGCTGGTCCAGCGTGTCGAACCGGACAGCCCGGCGGCGGAGAACGGCCTGCGGCCGGGCGACGTCATCGTGTCCGCGAACAGTCAACCCGTGAGGGAACCGTCCGACGTGTCGAGTGCCTGGTCGGACGCTCAGAAGCAGAAGAAGCCGGTTCTGCTGCGGGTGAAGCGCGAGGATCAGTACCTGTTCGTTGCCGTGACGGGGTGAACCCGAAACCTGAGGAGAAACGACGATGGCACGCAATCCCTTGACACCGTTCCGCTCCGGAGGCGGCCTGCTCGGTGGTGGTGGCGATCCCTTCATGTCGCTCCACCGGGAGATGAACCGCCTCTTCGACGACGTCTTCCGCGGCATGCCGGCCGCCGGAGGGGCACAGGGCGGAACCGGCCAGTTCATCCAGGCGCAAATGAACGTGTCGGAGACCGACAAGGAGATCCGCATCACCGCCGAACTGCCCGGCGTCGACCAGAACGACGTGGACGTCAGCCTGGACGACGACGTGCTGACGATCCGGGGCGAGAAGAAGTTCGAACAGAAGGAGGAAAAGGAGAACTTCCACTTCGTGGAGCGGTCCTACGGCACGTTCCAGCGCTCGGTTCGCCTGCCCTTCCCGGTGGACCCGGAGCAGGTAAACGCGAGCTTCGAGAACGGAGTGCTCACGGTGAGCCTGCCGAAGACGGCTCAGCAGGAGCGTTCGCGCAAGATCCAGATCCAGAGCTCCAAGGAGTCCCAGGAGGCCGGTGCATCCGGAGCCCGGGCATCCGGCTCCGGCGAGACAGGTTCCGGCGGTGCCGCTCGCGCGAAGTCGCGCGGCGAAAGCACCTGAGGAGACGGATCGGGAAATGCGCGCAGCCGGAGCGTCCGCTCACACCGCCGGCGCGTGACGTCCCACACTATCGGCGAGGCGCGCGTCGAAGGCGGCGCAGAGCGTCCTGACGAGGGGCCTCGCCGCCTTCGGAACCTTGATCCGCATTCCGTCGCGGACGGCAAGGCGAACGTCGGCCAGGCGGTCGACATTCTCGATCTCGGCCTCAAAGAAGGACGGGTCCACGCGGTGACGTCGGCAGATCTCGTCGAGATCGACGGCAAGATCGCACATGAGGCGTTCGATCACCTCGCCCCGTAGCCGATCCTCCGCGGTGAGGGCGATCCCCCGCGCCGTCGCAGGATGCCCGGCGAGAACCGCCGTGCGGTACTCCACCGTCGTGGACGCGTTCTGTGCATAGCCCTGCGGAAGCCGCGAGATGGAGGAGGCGCCGAGCCCGATCAGGGCCGTTGACGCATCCGTCGTGTAGCCTTGGAAATTGCGATGGAGTCGGCCTGCCGCGAGCGCTTGGGCGAGCGGATCGCCCGCCTTGGCGAAATGGTCGAGGCCGATGCTGACGTAGCCTGCCTCGGCGATCCTCTGCGCGGCCGCCTCGAACTGCGCGAAGCGCTCGGCGGCTCTTGGCAGCGCATCCTCGGGCAGGAGCGCCTGATGCCGCTTCATCCAGGGCACGTGGGCGTAGCCGAACAGGGAGATCCGCTCCGGGTCGAGTTCGAGGGCGCGCGACACCGTCGAAATGACGTTCTCGACGGTCTGGAACGGCAGGCCGTACATGAGGTCGAGGTTGAGCGCCCTGATCCCGGCGTGGCGCAGCCACTCCGCGACGCGGCGCGTCTGCGCGAAGGATTGGATGCGTCCGATCGTCTGCTGCACGGCGGGTTCGAAGCTCTGGACGCCCAGGCTTGCCCGGTTCACGCTCCCCTCCCTCAGCGCCTCGATATGGGCTGGAGAGATCGTCCGAGGGTCGATCTCGACGGCGATCTCGGCGTCGCCCGCGATGCCGAGGCGCGCGCCAACCCGATGCATCAGGCGCAGGAAGTCCGAACCCCTCAGGATCGTCGGAGTCCCGCCTCCCCAATGGACGTGACGCACGTCGAGCGGCACGCTCAGCGTCTCCGCAACGAGGTCGATTTCGCGCTCCAGGAGATCGACGTAGGCCTCCACCGGCCCATACCGCCGCGCCACCGTAGTGTGGCACCCGCAATAGAGGCAGAGTTCGGCGCAGAACGGGATATGAAAGTAGAGCGACGCCGCCGTTCCCGCGGGCAGTTCTCGCAGCCAGGCCGCGAAGGTCTCGGGCCCGACCGCCGGCGTAAAATGCGGCGCGGTCGGGTAGCTGGTGTAGCGCGGGACGCGCTGGTCGTAGCGGGAGATGAGATCCGGCGTCATGGAGCGACCCTAGGACTTCCAACCCACCGCACCTTGACCCACGTCAAGGATCAGGTTCCGCGCCGCGAATCCGTCTCCCGAGGCATCGGGTGTCGCAAGAACTCATCCGCTCCTTCGGGCGCCATGAACCCATGGCTTTTCCCGAATGGGATGTGATCGATCGTAATCCTGTCGGGCCAGGGCGATTGCCGTTCTATGACGTTCGGCCCACCCGATGAGGGTCGACAGCGTCTCGTGGAGTTCGCGCGCCATGTCGGTGAGGCTGTATTCCACCTTCGGAGGGACCGTCGGATAGACGGTGCGGATCAGCAATCCGTCCCGCTCCAGCTTGCGCAGGTTGAGCGTGAGCATGCGGCGGCTGATGCCGACGATGGCGCGTTCAAGCTCGGTAAACCGGATCGGACCGTGAGCGGCGGCGACCAGGATGCCGATGCTCCATTTGTCGGCGACGTGATCGAGGACTTCGGCGAGCGGGCAAGCCTCGCGGAGGACACGCTCGGATACGTCGGTGTAACTCCGTAACATAAAACTGCCTCCTTACGGGGGACGCGACAGTTACATTAGATCCCCTCCGTATCAAGCAGTGCTCTACGGAGGTGAGAGATGCATCAGGTCGTTTCGTCTGGGAACGTCTCTTCGACGGCAGACACTTCGCCCTGGCCGGCGATCATCCTGCTCTGCGTCGGACAGGTGATGGTCATCCTGGACGGCACGATCGTGAACCTCGCGTTGACGATGGTTCAGCGCAGCCTCGGCTTTTCGCAACAGGGGCTCGCCTGGGTGATCAACGCCTACCTGATCGCCTTCGGGGGCCTCCTGCTGCTGGCGGGTCGCCTCGCCGACCTGTACGGCCGAAAGCGGGTGCTTCTCCTCGGCCTGATCGTATTTACCGGGGCGTCTCTCCTGTGCGGCGCCTCCAACGAACCCGAGGTGCTGGTCGCGGCCCGCTTCCTGCAGGGAGCGGGCGGCGCCGCAATGTCCGGCGTCACGCTGGGCATGATCGTCGCCTTGTGCCGGAGTCCGGAAGAGCGGGTGAAGGCGATCGGCGTCTACAGCTTCGCCCAATCGGCGGGCGGCTCCATCGGCTTGCTTGCCGGAGGCGTTCTGGCGCAGATGCTGAGTTGGCGCTGGGTCTTCTGGGTGAATCTGCCGATCGGCATCGTCCTGATCCTTCTCATCTGGAAGCGGCTCACCGCCGACACCCGCAGACGGAGCGGCGAAACCGCCGACGTTCCCGGAGCGGTCCTGATCACGTCCGCCTTGATGCTGGCCGTCTACGCGATCGTGCAGATACCCGACCGCGGCTGGACCTCCGCGCACACGGTGGGCGGCGGATCGGCCGCGGCCGTCCTGTTCGCCGGATTCGCATGGCGCCAGACGACCGCCGACAAGCCTCTCCTGCCTCCGCGGATCCTGCGCTCGCCGCTGACGTCGTTGGCCAATCTCGTCATGGCCCTCATGGTCGCCGGCATGTTCGGATTTCAGTTTCTGGGATCGCTCTATCTCCAGCAGGTTCTGAGCTTCGATCCCATCGGAACGGGTCTCGGGATCTTGCCCGTCGCGCTGGTCATCGGCTTTTTCTCCTTGTTCCTGACGGCACGGCTCATCGCCCGGTTCGACACTCAGCCCGTGCTGCTCTCGGGGCTGGCCCTCATCGTGGCCGGGCTGGCGCTGCTGAGCCGCGCACCGCTCGATGCCATCTATCTGGTGGACCTGCTGCCGGTGATGCTGCTGCTGGGCGCGGGATTCGGAATGGCGATGCCCGCGCTGGCGTCCCTGGCCATGTCCCATATCGCGCCCGAGGATTCCGGGCTCGGTTCGGGCCTGTTCAACACGGCGCAACAGATCGGCGGCGCGTTGGGCTTGGCGATTCTGGCCACGCTGGCGGCGTTGCGCGTCGATATCACGCTCGCACAAGGTCGGGAGGCCTTGTCGGCACTGGCCGCAGGCTATGGCTACGCCTTCGGCGCGGCAGCCGGGCTCGTCGCCCTCGCAACCCTGATCGCCGCAACGTTCTTACGGACGGCCTCGGCTCGCGCGGCGGACCGCATGGCCAGTAAGGAGTAGGTCAAGGGCACGGCTCCCCGCCGCGGGTCAGGATCAGGCCGCTCGCATCGAATCCGGCCCGCTGCAGGGCCTCCCGGTCCCGGGGTGAGACCATGCTTTCCTCGAGATCGATGCTGATCGCCGCGCTGTCGAGTTCCGCCGCCAGACGCTCCGCGCAGGTGACGAGCGCCTGCGGCAGGTTCACGCCGGGCAGGCGCCCCATGACGACGTCGCTCACCCGCAGCGAACGGCCGGAGGCGAGGATATCGCCGACCCTGTACGAAAAGACCGCATGGCAATAGCCCCGGCGATCGCGGATCGCCATCAGGCCGCCTCGGTGCCGATCCATCCGGGTCGCCCGCCGGACGAATTGCCGCCATTCCTCGGGAGTGACCCCGGGATGCAACAGGCTCACGAGCGGGTAGACTTGCTCCGCCTGCGAGGCCCGCAACGGCTCCGCCCGGTACAGGTCGTCGATCACAGGTTCATTCCTTCCATGAAGCGAAATCTGCCGCATGCAAGGGCGGAATGGCATTGATCGAGGTCAAGCCGTGGCTTGGCGGGGATTCCTGGGTTAGATTGGCCACGGAAGTCGAAGGGGAACCGAATGCAAACCGGATCGTCCTGTCCGCATCCGGGCGCGGGAGAGGCCTGCGCCGGGTGCAAAGTCCGGCTGATCAGCGTCTGCGCCGCGCTCGCTCCGGACGAGCTCATGGATCTCGAGCAACTGGCGCAGCAGACGCAGTTTCAGTCGCGCGAAACTCTCTTCCTCCAGGGCGAGGACGCGGACTCGGTCTACAACATCACCCAAGGCGTCGCCCGGCTCTACAAGCTCCTGCCGGACGGACGCCGGCAGATCGTCGGTTTCGCGCTTCCGGGGGATTTCCTCGGTCTTGCCATGCGCGAGCGCTACGGTTTCTCGGCGGACGCGATCGAGCCGATCGTCGCCTGCCGGTTCGGCCGAACGGCCTATTCGGCGCTCGTCGACGAGAAGCCGCACCTCCTGCGCCGCCTGCACGAGTTCGCGACCCACGAGCTCACGCTCGCGCAGGATCAGATGATGCTGCTCGGGCGCCGGACCGCGGAGGAGAAGGTCGTGTCCTTCCTGCTCCACATGCGCGACCGCTGGGCGAAGCTGGGTCGGCCCTCCGTGACGGTGCCGCTTCCCATGAGCCGTCAGGACATCGCCGACTTTCTCGGCCTCACCATCGAGACGGTCAGCCGGACGTTCACCCGGCTTGCCAAGGACAAATCGATCGTGATCGTCCCCGACGGCGTGCGGCTGATGAACCTCGAACGGCTCGAGACCCTCGCGGCCGCCTGATCCTACCGTGTCGTCCCCGGCGGCGCACAGCGCCGGGGACGACACTGCGGGGTTGCGCTGGATGTGGAGCCTCGTGCGTTCCGGCGACGTCAGAACGCACAAGACTAAAACCTAATCGTCCATCAGGACGCGGTATTCGGCTCCGTCGATATCGTCGTACTGCCCCGACTTCAGCGCCCACAGGAAGGCGCAGAGACCCGTCGTGCCGAGAAACAGGGCGATGGGGATCATGTAGACCAGGACGTCCATGGGCGGCCTCACGAAAGGGCGGGTTCGGCAAGGAGGTTGGGTTCGATCTCGCGCGGCGACTTCTTCGACGCTTGCATCCGCCGCGCCGGCAGGCGGACGCGCAGGGCGTTCAGTGTCACGATCAGGGACGAACCCGACATGGCGAGCGCCGCGATGAGCGGCGTAAGAAAGCCCGCCGCCGCAAGCGGCACGGCCGCGACGTTGTAGAGCGCCGAGAACCACAGGTTCTGCACCATGAGCCGCCGCGCCCTGGCGCCCACTTCGAGCGCCGCCGTCACGGGGGCGAGCCGCGATCCCATGAAGAGACCGTCCGCGGCCGCCTGGCTGATATGGGCCGCCGTGACCGGCGAGAGCGAGACGTCGGCGGCGGCGAGCGCCGGCGCGTCGTTGATGCCGTCGCCGACCATCAGAACCCGGCGCCCGTCCCGTTTCAGCGCTTCGATCACGGCGATCTTGTCCTGCGGCGTCACCTCGGCCCGCCACGCCGCGACCCCGAGCGCCGCGGCGACCGAGGCCACCGCCGACGAACGGTCGCCCGACAGGATCATCACCCGGTATCCTCCCTCGCGGAGCGCCGCGACCGTCGCGGCGGCATCGTCGCGGAGCGCCTGGCGGACCAGGAAGGCGGTCGGCGGCTCGTCGCCTTGGCGGAAGCAGATCACGGAGGCCTCCGGATCGGCACCGAGCGCGGCCTTCGCCTCCTCTTCGGCGCCGCAGAAGCCAGGCGAGCCGAGACGCAGTTCGGTGCCGTCGGCCACGGCCTTCACGCCGAGCCCTGCCGCCTCCTGGGCGGCGGCGAACGGCTCGCGGGACGCGGCGAGCGTCGCGAGAGCACTCGCCATCGGATGGCGGCTCGACAGGGCAAGGCGGGCCGCCCGTTCCAGAGTCCCGGGATCGTAGCCGGCGCCCGCCAGCCTCGGCTCGGGCAGGGTGAGCGTGCCGGTCTTGTCGAACACGACCGTGTCGACACTGGCCAATCGTTCGAGGGCGTCGCCGCTGTTGAGGAGCACGCCCTCGCGGAAGAGCGCGCCGGCCGCGACGACCTGCACGGCCGGGATCGCGAGGCCCAGAGCGCAGGGGCAGGTAATGATGAGCACCGCGACGGCAGCCAGCGTGGAACCATGCAGCCCGGCCCCGGCCAGGAGCCACCCCGCGAATGTGAGCGCCGCCGCGGCATGGACGAGGGGCACGTAGAGACGGGTGGCGCGCTCCGCCAGCAGCAGCGCCCGCGACTTCGCCTCGAGAGCCCGCGACATCAGGCGTTCCACGTCCTGAAGCAGCGTGCCCTTCGCGGCCGCCGTGACACGCACGGTGAGCGCCCCGGCGGCATTGAGCGCGCCCGCATAGACCCGGTCCCCGCCGCCGACGCCGACGAGTCGCGTCTCTCCCGTCACGAGGCTCTGGTCGACTTCCGAGGCCCCCTTCTCGACAACGCCGTCCACCGGCACGCGCTCGCCGGGACGCACGAGGACGAGATCGCCGGGATCAACGGCCGAGAGCGGCACGTCGCGGATCGCTCCGTCCGGGCCGATCCGCACCGCCGTCTCGCTCCTGAGGGCCGACAGGTTCTCGGCGAGCGTCCGCGTCTTGCGGCGCATGGTCTGGTCGAGCGCGCGGCCGATGAGGAGGAAGAACAGGAGCATGATCGCGCCGTCGAAATAGGCGTGCTCGGCGCTCCAGGCCGTCTCCACGACAGACATCGCAAGGGCAAGCACGACCCCCAGCGTGATCGGGAAATCCATGTTCACACGGCCGGCACGCAAGCTCTTGACGGCGCTCTCATAGAAGGGCCGGCCCGCATAGGCCGCCGCGGGAAGCGCGATGAGCGCCTGCATCCAGTGGAAGAAGTCGCGGGTCTCGGGCGTGATGTCGGAGGCGTTTCCGGCCCAGACCGAGATCGCCATGAGCATCACGTTCATGGAGGCGAAACCTGCGACCGCGAGCGCCCGGATGAGGCGCTGCATCTCCTTCTTCTCGGCGTCGTCCGGACGGTGCGGGTCGAACGGGTAGGCCTTGTAGCCGATTTCGTCGAGCGCCTGCAGAATGGCGCCGACGTCGAGGGTGTCGCCCTCCCATTCCACGGCAAGACGCCGGTCGGAGAAATTGAGCCGCGCCTTGGTGACTCCATTCAGGGCGCCGACACCTTTCTCGATCGCGCTCATGCAGGCGGCGCAGCGCACGCCCTCGACGGCGAGCTCGACGCGGTTCAATCCGCCCGCGCTTTCGACGAATGCCGAGTAGTCGCGTTTCAGGCTCGGCCTCGTATTGGCCTCGCTCCAGGAAGCGTGGGCCTCCACATAAGCCTGGGCAGCGTCGGCGCAGCACATGTTGGGTTCCTCAGAGCTAGCGCAGGACGAGCCGCGTCCGGCGGCGGAAGGCTCGCTCCTCTCCTTCCAGCACATCCACGACGAGGTCCCATTGACCTGGCGCAAGCCCGTCGACCACCGCCAGGTAGGAGCCGGCGGCACCCTCGAGGAGAGCAACCGCCCGGTCCGCGCGCTTGTCGGTCGGGCGTTCGAGAACGGCTGCCAGGGTGCGGCCCGTGAGCGCCTGACCCTCCCCGTCGCGCAGATCGACCGCGATGCGAGTGCCCCCGTCCGGCTCGCGTCCCGCGGACGGCCTCATGGTCCAGTGCCGCGCGTCCTGGACGCGGGCGCGGGCCAATTCGCTGTTGTAGAGCTGCCCCGCCTTGTAGGGGCTCGTGGCCTCGCTGCCGGACCAGGTCCGCATCGCGGACAGGATCAGGACGGCATCGGCGGACGCGATGGTGCCGAAGAAGCACGCGAAAATCAGAAAGACCTTCCTGCCGGTGAGGATCGGTCCGGATGCGGCAATGTTCGTCGTCATGGTTCAGGGCGCCTTGAAGAAGTCGTTCGCATGCGCCGACTCGCCGGAAGCTTGGTCGACGATGCGGAACGTGACGGGTGTCGACTTGTCGAGGCGGGCACCGGCCGGCGCAAAGACGAGGGCGCGGATCTCATGCGTGTCGTCGGGCGCGGCCCGTACCACCGCGCGGTCGTCCTCGCCTGGGGTTCCGGGAACTTCGATGCGCGCGCCGGGCAAGCCTTCCACGGCGAGCGTGAAATGACGCTCGACGGGGCGCTTGTTCAGGATGCGCAGCGTATAGCCGTTGCGGATCGACCCATCCGCAAGGGTCACGTGGATGGGATTGCGGTCATGGATGGCGCTGAGGCCCGTGAAGGTGCGGAGCGCCAGGGCCGTCAGAATCGCAAGCCCGACGCCAGCGATCAGGAGTCCGTACAGCACCGTGCGGGCGCGCACGAACCTGATGACCGGCGCCTCGCCGCGCTGGCGGCGCTTCACGTTGAGGTCCGTGTCGTAGGCGATGAGGCGGGTGGGCCGACCGACTTTCGCCATCACGGCGTCGCAGGCGTCGATGCAAAGGCCGCACTGAATGCACTCCAGCTGCATGCCGTCGCGAATATCGATCCCGACCGGGCAGACGGTGACGCATTGCACGCAATCGACGCAGTCCCCCGCCGGAAGACCCTGCTCCCTGAGGGCCGCGTTCTTCTTGGCGGAGCCGCGGGGCTCGCCGCGATCGTACCGGTAGGTGATGTTGAGCGAATGCTCGTCGGTGAGCGCGCCCTGGATGCGCGGCCAGGGGCACATGTAGGTGCAGACCTGCTCCCGCATGATCCCTGCGAGCGTGTAGGTCGTGAACGTGAGGATGCCGATGGACACATAGGCGACCTTCGGCGCCTCGAAGGTCGCGAGCTGGACGACGAGGGTCGGCGCGTCGGCGAAGTACAGAACCCAGGCGCCGCCGGTCCACCAGGCGACGATGAGCCAGATCCCGTGCTTCAGGACGCGGCGGCGGAACTTGTCGAGCGTCCAAGGAGAGGCGTCGAGCCTGATGCGCTCCCGCCGATCACCCTCGACGAAACGCTCGACCGCCATGAAGAGATCGGTCCAGACCGTCTGCGGGCACAGGTAGCCGCACCAGACCCGGCCCGCGACCGCGTTCATGAGAAAGAGCGTGAAGGCCGCCAGGATGAGGAGGCCGGTGATGTAGTAGACTTCCTGCGGCCAGAGCTCGATGAAGAAGAAGTAGAAGCGCCCGTGGGCAAGGTCGATCATCACGGCCTGCGACGGCTCGTGCGGACCGCGGTCCCAGCGCACGAACGGCAGCAGGTAGTAGATCGCGAGCGTGACGGCGAGGATCGCCCATTTGATCGAGCGGAAGCGGCCCTTCACTCTCGCGGGATGGATCTTCCGCCGCGCCTCGTAGAGAGTATGGGTCGCAGGCGTTGCGGCTTCGGCCATCGTCGGGGTCCACCTCGCCCTGATGGCGGGTGCACCCTTCATGACGGCGGCGGGCGTGCCGCGCTTTGACCTATCGCAAAGGCGCCGGCGCCCTCCCTACAGTCGTGATCCTTGGGCGAGCGCAGCGAGAGCCGAGGATCTCGAGCCGATAGGGGCGCTTGATCCCGCACCCGATCCCTCGAGTCGCGCTGCGCGCGCGAGGATGGCGCCCTGTGGAGAGGCGCCTCGAGACCGGAGCGCCCTTTCTACTCCCCTCCCCCGAGGCTGTGAATGTAGACCGCGAGCGACTTCACGGTCACCGGATCCAGCCGTCCCTCCCAAGCCGGCATCACGCCCTTGCGGCCGCCGGCGATCGTCGCGATGACCTGCTCGGGTGCGGAGCCGTAGAGCCAGATCGCATCCGTGAGGTCCGGCGCGCCCATCTCCTTGTTGCCCTTCCCCTGGTCGCCGTGGCAGGCGGCGCAGTTCGCCGCATAGAGCGTCCCGCCCTCTTCCAGCTTGAGCTTCGGATTGAACGCCTGCCCCGACAGCGACAGGACGTAGTTCGCCACGGCCTCGGTCTCGCCCCGCTTCAGGATGCCGTCGCGTCCGAAGGCCAGCATTTCGCTCTGGCGCGTATCGGCATGACCGGCACGGGCGCCGACACGAATCGTCTTGTGGATCTCGTCGAGCGATCCGCCCCAGAGCCACTCGTCGTCCTGGAGGCTCGGATAGCCGATGCGGCCGGCGGCGCCGGCCCCGTGACAGGACGCGCAGTTGTCGCCGAAGGCGGCCCTGCCGTTGGCGAGCGCGAGCTTCAGGAGTTCCGGGTCGCCGCGGATCTCGTCGAGCGAGGCCTGGGCGAGCGCCTGACCCTGGGCGCCGCGGGCGGCCCTGGCGGCTGCGACCTCCTCGATCACCGCGGCCCGTTGCGAGTAGCCGAAGAGGCCCCGCGTGTAGTCCGAGACCAGCGGCCAGGACGGGTAGACCACCCAATAGAGGATCGACCATACGATCGTCGCGTAGAGCAGGACGAGCCACCAGCGCGGCAGGGGGTTGTTCAGTTCACGGATCTCGTCCCATTCGTGGCCGGTGGTCTCCCGTCCGCTCACCGGGTCCACATAGGGTTTGACGGTATCGGACATGGGATCAATCCTCGGAAAGCGGCATGCGGGCGGCCGCGTCGAAACGGGACCGGTTGCGGGGCCAGAGGGCGTAAATCACGACGGCGAGAAACAGGGCGAGGAAGTAGAGAAGTCCGCCCGTCTGCGCGAAGCCGGCCAGGATGTGATAGGTCATCGGAGCCTCACCGCAGGTTCTGCCTGTCCTCGTAGAGCTTGAAGTCCACGAGGGTGCCGAGCATCTGGAGATAGGCGACGAGGGCATCGAGCTCCGTCACCCGCTTCGGGTTTCCGTCGAAGTCCCGCGCGGCGACGTTCGGATAGCGCTTCTGGAATTCCGCCGAGGTCGGATCGTCCGGATTCGCCTGGGCGAGGAGATCGCCGTGCGCGTTCTTGATCATCTCGTCCGTGTAGGGCACCCCGACGGCGCGGTTCGCCTTGAGATCCGCCGAGATGGACCCGGCGTCGAGCGGACGGTCCAGGAACGGATACGCGGGCATGATGGAGGCCGGCACGACCGACTTCGGGTCCTTCAGGTGGTCCCGATGCCACTCGTCCGAGTACTTGCCGCCGACCCGGGCGAGGTCCGGCCCCGTGCGCTTCGAGCCCCACTGGAAGGGGTGATCGTACATGCTCTCGGCGGCGAGCGAGAAGTGACCGTAGCGCTCGACCTCGTCGCGCATCGGACGCACCATCTGGCTGTGGCAGAGGTAGCAGCCCTCGCGGACGTAGATGTTGCGGCCGGCGAGTTCGAGGGGCGTGTAGGGACGCATGCCCTCCACCTTCTCGATCGTGCTCTTGAGGTAGAACAGCGGCACGATCTCGATGAGGCCGCCGATGGCGACGACGATGAGGATGCCGATGACGAGCAGGATCGAGTTCCTCTCGAACAGCTCGTGCCTTTTCCAGAAGCCGGGTTGGGCGGTGGCCATGGTGCTTGGTCCTGTCGGAGATGGGTCACTCGGCCGGCGCGAGCGCGGGCGTGAGGCGGTGCTCGGCCTCCTCGGCCTCGCGGCCGAGAATCGTCATGGCGATGTTGTAGGCCATGATGAGCGCCCCGATGAGGAAGAGCACGCCGCCGATCGCCCGGATCAGGTAGTAGGGCTGCATGGCCTCGACGGTCTCGGCAAAGGAGTATTCGAGGAAGCCCAGCGCATTGTAGGCGCGCCACATGAGGCCTTGCATGATGCCCGCCACCCACATCGAGGTGATGTAGAGGACGATGCCTACCGTCGACACCCAGAAGTGCCAGTCGACCAGCTTGAGCGAGTAGACCTCGCGGCGGTTCCACAGCCACGGCACCAGGCAGTAGAGGGCCCCGAAGGAGACGTAGGCCACCCAGCCCAGGGCTCCCGAATGCACGTGGCCGATGGTCCAGTCGGTGTAGTGCGAGAGCGAGTTGACCACCTTGATCGACATCATCGGGCCCTCGAAGGTGGACATGCCGTAGAAGGCGAGCGACACCACCATGAGGCGCAGGATCGGATCGGTGCGGAGCTTGTCCCAGGCTCCCGAGAGCGTCATGAGGCCGTTGATCATGCCGCCCCAGGAGGGCATCCACAGCATGATCGAGAAGGTCATGCCGAGGGTCTGCGCCCAGTCCGGCAGGGCCGTGTAGTGGAGGTGGTGCGGGCCCGCCCATATGTACATGAAGATGAGGGCCCAGAAGTGGATGATCGACAGGCGGTATGAATAGATCGGCCGCTGCGCCCGCTTCGGGATGAAATAGTACATGATGGCGAGGAAGCCGGCGGTGAGAAAGAAGCCCACTGCGTTGTGGCCGTACCACCACTGCACAAGGGCGTCCTGCACGCCCGCGAAAACGGGGTACGACTTCGAGCCGAAGAACGACACCGGCATCGACAGGTTGTTGACGATGTGCAGCATCGCGACGGTCACGATGAAGGCGAGATAGAACCAGTTCGCGACGAAGATATGCGGCTCCTTGCGCTTCCAGATCGTCGCAAGGAAGACGAGGAGATAGACGACCCACACGATCGTCAGCCACAGGTCCGCGTACCACTCGGGTTCGGCGTATTCCTTACCGTGCGTGACGCCGAGGAGGTAACCGGTGCCGGCCACGAGGATGAAGAAGTTGTAGCCGAGGACGACGAACCAGGGCGCGAGGTCGCCCGCCAGTCGGACCCTGCAGGTGCGCTGCACGACGTAGAAGGACGTCGCGAGCAGCACGTTGCCGCCGAACGCGAAGATCACCGCGGAGGTGTGCAGCGGGCGGAGCCGTCCGAAGCTCGTATACTCGATCCCGAAATTGAGTTCGGGAGCCCATAGCTGGAAAGCGATGATGCACCCGACGAGAAAGCCCGCGATTCCCCAGCCCATCGCGGCCATGGCGGCGAACTTCACGGGGCCTAGATTGTAGTTGGGCTTGCCTGCGATTTCCTGCGGCGCCGGGGCCCGATCGCGGGCCGCGTAACGGTTCAGGATCGCGAAGAGTCCGGCAAGGCTCGCCGCTGCCCCCAAATACGCATGAAAACCGAAAGCGGCGTCCTGTGCGTTCGCCGCACCCACAAGGCACAACAGAACTCCGACCGCCAGGGCGAGTCCCAGCCCGGCCTCTCCTTCTGTCATGTATTTGGTCGAAAGTGTCGCAATCATGGGTCGCTCGCAGCCCGCGCGGAAAGCGCGCTCCCGAGCGTCTATGGCCCAGGATGGACGGTGCAGCTTTGACCTGGGTCAACGGCACTCTGCCTCCGCTTGCGGAGAGACGACGCCCTGGTGGCTTCGGAAGCCCTTGTTCCATCGGCTGATCGGGCCCGGACGGTGCGATGCTCCAATTCGGATTCGACGATCGTCGAATCCGACGCGGACGTCCGATCCATCGCGCCGCTGCCCGCGAGCGCCGTCGGCGCCCGGCCTTGATGCGGCCGCCGAGTTCAGCGCTCCAGCGTCTTGAGATATGCGATCACGTCGTTGATCTGCGCCGCATCCAGCCTGAATTCCGGCATGGACGGATGCCCAGTGGTGATTCCCTCGGCCAGCGCCTCAGCCAGGTTTTCCACGGGGTAGCGGGTGTGCAGCGTCCGGAACGGCGGAGCGATGGGAAGCGGGCTCTCACCGGTTCGTCCGACCGCGTGGCAGCCGGCGCAATTCGTCTGGACGAAGGTCTGCCCCCGCTGGGCCCGGCCGCTCTGCGCGAGAGACGGCTGGGACAGAAAGGCAAGGCTCACCACGACAAGCCCGTAGCGGACCATGGCGTTAAGTGTCCGGCCGGCTCGGTCGCCAGAGGCTGTACGGCAGCGACCCTGAACGTGTTGAGGTCCCCATCCGAATCGCGGATCGAGACATAGTCGCCGGTCCGGAAGGTATGGGTGTCGAGGCGGTAGCCGGATTCGTCGTCGTCGGATCTATCCTTGTCGTAATCGATGACCCATGTCGCGCCGCCCGCCCCACCGTGCCGGTGAGTAAGCACGCCCCACCGGTCGGGCTCTCCGGGCCAGAAGCGCCGGACCCGGCACTGCGCTCGCCGGCTGCACCACGCGATGGAGTCCAGGTGTCCGGCTGAATCGAGCGGCGCAGTAATCTCGTAGCCGTGCCGTGTGCTCCCTTCCGGAAAGTCCCGGGTGCGGGCGAGATGCAAAGTGATGCGGTGCAGCATGGTCCTCCTCCCTCGGGCATGCCACTCGATCGGGGCGACGCCGCGACTAAAGTTGCGTATCTCAAGCGACTGCTCCTTGACGAGGATCAAAACCGATCCGGTTGTGATCGCATTCGGGCGGGCCTAGAGCATCGGACCCAAAAGTGGACCCCACTTTTGGGATCCATCCGATGCTCTTTCTCTTAAGCAGCGCATCGCTCAGTGCGGAAAAGCGGGTCCGCTTTTCCGCACGATGCGATAAGAGCAACGGTTGCGTGCAGAAAGGCCCCCACATGACCGACCCGGGTTCGCCCCGCTCCAATGCCGCCCAGCTCGAAGCCGCCGCGTATCGGCTTCCCGCCCTCGATCGGGACTTCGTGCTCGGCGACTCGATGCGAGGCGTCCGGTTCCTCCTGGAGTATGCGAAGGCCGAGGAGGCGTTGCGCGCGTGGGGCGTGCGTTCGACCATCGTCGTGTTCGGGAGCGCGCGCGTCCGCCAAGGCGGCCCGGGACGGCAGGCCGCCTGGTACGAAGAGGCGCGCATGTTCGGACGCATCGCATCCGAACGGGGAGGGTCGCTGACCGTCAATGGAGGCATCCGGGACAACGTCATCGCAACCGGGGGCGGGCCGGGGATCATGGAAGCGGCCAATCGCGGCGCCTTCGAGGCCGACGCCCCCTCGATCGGCTTCAACATCACCCTGCCGCAGGAGCAGGAACCGAACGCCTACTCGACCCCCGAACTGACCTTCCGCTTCCACTACTTCGCGATGCGCAAGATGCATCTGGCCATGCGCGCCAACGCCCTCGTGGTCTTCCCCGGGGGGTTCGGCACCCTCGACGAGCTGTTCGAGATCCTGAACCTGCGCCAGACCGGCAAGGTCGCGTCATTGCCGATCGTCCTCGTGGACGAGGAGTACTGGCGGTCGATCATCAACTTCGGTGCCCTCATCGAGGCGGGCATGATCGAACGGTCGGACCATGACCTGTTCGGGTTCGCTTCGACCGCCGAAGGGGCCTGGGACGCGCTCGTGGCTCTCGGTCTCCTGCTGCCCGACGGACCGTAGCACCCCTATTCCTGCTCGAGCGCCCGCCTCAGGCGCCGGATGACGACGCGCTTCGCACGTTCGTCCGCGGCACGGCCGACCGCGTCCCCGATCTCGAGGAGGAGTTCCGAAAGCTCGTTGTCCCAGTCCATGCGGCCCACGCGCTCGGGCGTGATCCGCGCCGGACGTTCGGTCTCGATGGGCCGGGCGCCCGAAGGGGTGAGTTCGAACGCGCTGTCGAGAGCCGGCGGGATGATCCGGTCATCGTCCAGGAACTCCCGGAGCCTTTCCTTCAGCCCGTCGATCGCTGCGACCTCCCCATGAACAAGGAAGACGCTCTGGGAGACGGGCAGCCTCTTCCTCATCCACGCCGACAATTCCGGCCCGTCGGCATGTCCCGAATAGAGATCGAGCGAGCGGATTCGCGCACGCACCTGCACCTCCTCTCCCATGAGCCGCACGCGCGGCGCGCCGTCCAGCAGGATCCGCCCCAGCGTCCCCTGCGCCTGGAAGCCGACGAGAAGCACCGTCGCCTCGTCCCGCCATAGCCATGCCTTGAGGTGGTGGCGGATGCGCCCGGCCTCGCACATCCCGCTCGCCGCGATGACGATGTAGAAGCTGCGGATCCGGTCGATCGCCTTGCTCTGCTCGACGGTTTCGGTAAACCGGATCTGCCGTGCGCCGAGGGCCCGCTCGAGCGCTTCCCCGTCCTCGATCTCCCCCGCGTGGTTCGCGAAGATGGCGCTTGCCTTCGTGGCGAGCGGCGAGTCGATGAAGACCGGAGTGGACGGGATCTCTCCCGCCTGCATCAGGCCGATCAGGTCGACGAGCAGTTCCTGTGTCCGCTCGACGGCGAACGACGGAATGAGCAGGGCACCGCTCGGCTTGGCGGAAGACAGCACCTCCTCCCGCAGCAGGGCAAGACGCCTCCCCGGGGAGGCGTCGTCGCGGTCGGTATCGCCGTAGGTGGATTCGCAGATCACGTAATCGAAGCCCTGCGGAGCTTCCGGATCGAACTGGAGGAGCTTGTGGTCGGGCCCGATGTCTCCCGAAAAGAGCAGGCGCAGCGGCCCATCGGCACCAGCGGTCGCAACCTCCAATTCGATCGAAGCGGAGCCGAGAAGGTGGCCGGCGTTCCAGAACCGGAATCGAAGACCGGGCGCAACAATCGTCCATTCCTCGTAGGAGACCGGCCGGAAGGACGTCAGGCACGCGGTCGCGTCCTCGGCCGTGTAGATGGCCTCGACCGCCGCGCGTCCGCGTCGTGCGTTGCGCCGGTTGAGCTGCTCCACCTCCATCTCCTGGATGTGCCCGGAATCGGGCAGCATCACCGAGCAGAGGTCCACCGTCGCCCGGGTGGCGAAGATGGGACCATCGAAACCGTGCTTCACGAGCTTCGGGAGGAGTCCGCTGTGGTCGATATGCGCATGCGTGAGGACGACCGCGTGAATCGAGTCCGGTCGGAACGGAAAGTCGCGGTAGTTGAGTTCCTTTTCCGTCTTGGACCCCTGGAAGAGGCCGCAATCGATCAGAATCCGCACACGCTCCGTTTCGAGAAGGAAGCAGGATCCGGTGACTCCCTGGGCGGCACCGTGGAAACGCAGGCGAGGCGTCATGTCGTCGGACCCCGTTCGGCAAGCTGGAAGGGTAGCATGAAGTAACGTCCGTTGCGCTGGATCAAAGCCGCCGCCTAGCCGACGGCTCAATCTGCCCCCGCGCGAGCAAGGGGAGGGTCGGCGTGCTCCAGAACATCAAAGGCATCCTTATCGGGCTGACGGAGGAAGGCGACGCCGAGGAGACGTCCACCGCTCTCGGCTACGGGTTGTCCCTGGCGCGGCAGGCGAGCGCCCACGTCACGGTCCAGGCCGCGTCCTTGAAGCTCGTCCTGACGCGCGCTTTCGTCAGCGATTTCGCGGCGGGGCTGATCGCCGCGGAGAACCGCCGGCTGCATGCCCTCGCAACGGCGGTCGCCGAGACCGCGCGAAACGATGCCGCGGCTGCGGGGGTCGCCTGCACGACGGAAGCGCCGCAGCTCGCCTATCCGGACCTCGTCAGGAGCTTCACCGAACAAGCGCGGATTCACGATTTGACGCTGCTGGACGCGGAGCCGGTCGCCCTCGCCGTGGACCGCGGCCTGATCGAGGCGGTGCTGACCGACAGCGGACGGCCCCTGATCGTGGTTCCTCCCGGCCGTGGGGCGTTCAAGGTCGCCAGGATCGTGGTCGCGTGGGACGGCAGCGCAAAGGCAGCGCGGGCCACGAACGATGCATTGCCGTTCCTGCGCGCCGCCGATGAAGTCGAGGTCGTCGCGGTCACCGGCGAAAAGGACTTGTCGGGCGCCGTGCCCGGCGCCGAGATCGCGCCGCACCTCGCCCGCCACGGCGTCAACGTCACGGTCCGGGATCTCCCCGTCCAAGGAGGCGACGTCGCCGAGACGCTGCGCCGTCACGCCGCCCTGTTCGGGGCCGACATGCTCGTGATGGGCGCTTACGTGCATTCCCGCCTGCGCGAGATGGTGCTCGGCGGAACGACGCAGTCGCTTCTCAAGAACAGCCGGGTGCCGCTGTTCCTGTCCTATTGATCCCCGGCTCGTGGTGCATCCGTATCGTCCTCGGCCGGAGCGAATCGCTCGCCACAGCCGCCATCCTGGGACGAGGCGCTCTCTGCCAACCCGCGTCATCCGCGGGCGTCGCTAGCGCATCGTGCGGAAAAGTGGACCCGGTTTTCCGCGCAAAACGATGCGCTGCTGAAGAGAAAGAGCATCGGATGGATCCCAAAAGTGGAATCCACTTTTGGGTCCGATGCGCGCATCGTGCGGAAAAGTGGACCCGGTTTTCCGCGCAAAACGATGCGCTGCTGAAGAGAAGGAGCATCGCCCGAGTGAGTCACCGGCGGCACCGACCCGCAGCGGTGAACCGGCCACGGTCGTTTGTCATGAGGATGACGCCTTTCACCTGAGCGCGCGGCCGAGGATGCGCATCGCCGCGGACCTTCGCGTTTGACGTCGATCAAAGCCGGGCCTCCCGTCACGACGTAATCTCCAACCACTTCTCATCCATTTCTTCACACCGGGAGCATTCCTTCATGTCGGATAGTGCACTCCTCGAACGGCCCGTAGCCGGCCCGGCCGCGACGCCCTGGTATCGGGACGACCTTCTGCCCGAGCTCCAGCGGGCGCTCGGAGAGTTGGCGGACATCGAGCTTCGCTACGAGAAGGACTGCGACCGGATCCGCGCCTCCGCCGCGCCGGAGCCGATCAGGCGGCGCTTGGCCGACGAGCTCGTGGACCGTTACCATGCCGAGCGCAGGCCTTGCCTTGAACGGCTCACGAGGTTGCAGAAGCAGATGATCGTTTCGAAGTTCCGCGATGATCTGTACCGCGCGAACCTGACGGGGTGAACCGATCCGACCGTCCTGTTGTCCGACCGGAGCGCCGATGCGGGCGATGGTGCTGGAAGCCGTGAGGACGCCGCTGGTCCGGGAGGATCGACCCGATCCTGTTCCGGGACCCGGCCGAATCCGCTTGCGGATCGAAGCCTGCGCGGTCTGCCGGACCGACCTGCACGTGGTGGACGGCGATCTCCCGGATCCCAAACTGCCCCTCGTCCCCGGTCACGAAATCGTCGGCATCGTGGATGCCTTGGGCGAGGGCGTAGGCGGCGTCGCCATCGACGACCGGGTCGGCGTGCCGTGGCTCGGTCATACCTGCGGACACTGCGCGTACTGCACGAAGGGGCAGGAGAACCTCTGCGACGAGCCGCTGTTCACCGGCTATACGCTGGACGGAGGGTTCGCCACGCATGCCATCGCCGAGGCGGCCTATGCTTTCGGGCTCGATGGCTTCCCGGACCCGGTCGCGGCTGCGCCGCTGCTCTGCGCCGGGCTGATCGGTTGGCGTTCGCTGGTCGCAGCCGGTCCCGGACGGAATGTCGGGATCTACGGCTTCGGCGCAGCCGCCCACATCATCGCGCAGGTCTGCCGGTGGCAGGGCCGCCACGTCTTCGCCTTCACGAGGGCCGGCGACGAGGCGGCGCAAGCCTTTGCCCGCTCGCTCGGGGCGGTATGGGCGGGCGGCTCGGACGAGGCGCCGCCGGAGCCCCTCGATTCCGCCATCATCTTCGCCCCCGTGGGGGCTCTCGTGCCGGCCGCTCTGCGGGCGGTCCGCAAAGGCGGCCGCGTGGTGTGCGGCGGGATCCACATGAGCGATGTCCCGAGCTTTCCCTACCGGATCTTGTGGGAGGAGCGCCAACTCGTCTCCGTCGCCAACCTGACGCGCCGCGACGCCGTCGAGTTCCTGGCCATCGCCCCGAGAGCCGGGGTGAAGACCGAGACGATCCCCTACCCGCTCGAGGCGGCGAACGAAGCCCTGGCCGACCTGCGCGAGGGCCGGCTCCAGGGAGCTGCGGTGCTCGTCCCCTGAACCCCGGTCGCCGCCCGCGGCGCAACCTCAATGAGCGACCAGGATCGGCTTTTCGGATTCGGTGAGCATGTCGACGGTGACGCCGCCGAACACGCGCTCCCTGATGCGCGTGTGACCGTAGCCGCCCATGATGATGAGGTCCGCCGAGACGGCACGCGCCTCGTCCAGGATGAGATCCGCAACCCGGCGGCTGTCGCTCTCCGCCTTGGAGACTTCCGCGGTCACGCCGTGACGCAGAAGGTGGCTCTCCACGTCCGCCCAGGGCTCCGTGCTCCGGCTCGGGATCGACGACCAGGACGACCGTGCGCGTCGCCTTCTCGATGAAGCTCATTCCCTCCCGCAGGGCGCGGGCGGCCTCCCGGCTGCCGTTCCAGGTGACCAGCACCCTTTGAAAAGGCCCGTGACGATGGTTGCCGGGCGGAACCAGCAGGAGCGCGCGCCCGCTGCCGAAAAGCACATCCTCGACGAGATCCGGCCATGCGGGCGCATCGGTTTGGCCGTAGGGCCGCGTGGCAACGAAAAGATCGGCGCATCGCGCCGCCGCCGTGACGCTCCCGGACAGCGCACCGATCGTCCCGTCGAGCCGGCGCAACTCGGCCGGCATCGGGAGACCGGCCAAACGCTCCGTCAGGCGCCGTGCGACGGCGTCCCCGTCCTGGCGTGCCCGTGCTTCCAATTCAGTCAGCACCTGCACGACGGCGGCGCCGCCGTTCATCGGCATGGCGACCGTGAGGTCCGGTAGAAGGTTCGTGAAGATCCCGATCAGGTGGGTGCTCCCCGCGGACGCGATGGCTTGGGCATGCTCCAGCCGGATCTCGTCTTCGGGGCTCCCGTCGAAATGGACCATGATGTCCCCGACCATGACAACCTCCATGATGGTGCCCGGGCGCACTCCTGGATTCCGGTAATGCCTGCGCGGACACGGAGTTGCAGCCTCGGTCATGATGCGGACGGAATCGGGGCGAAGGCTTTGATCCAGCGCAACGGCCCCGGTCGGACCACGTGTCAAATTTCTACAATAGAGCCGTTCCCAAATGGGACCAGCGAGGCTGCATTGCCATCCCGTACGACCGCCCCCGCGCAGGGAGCACCCGCATCCGGACATCAGGCCAAAGTCGTCCCGCTCCGGGCCCGCACACGCGCGCCTGTCGGCAAAGCGGAAGCGCCGTGTCCGTCGCCGGACAGATCCGACGACGCCGAACTCCGCCGCCTCCGCGACGTCCTCGACCACGCGGCCCATGCGGGCCTGGCGCGGGTCACGGGCGGGCTGTCCCCGGCAGCCTTGGCGGAAGCCTTTGCCGATTGGGCCGTCCACCTCGCCATCTCGCCCGGTAAGCAGACGGAGCTTGCCGTCAAGGCGGCCCGCAAGTGGGCGCGGCTGGCGCAGTTCGCGCTGGGTTGCGGAATGGGCGGCGGAGAGTGCGAGCCGTGCATCGAGCCGCTCCCGCAGGACCGGCGCTTCACTGCAAGCGAGTGGCGTAAATGGCCCTACAACCTCGTCTACCAGTCGTTCCTGTTGCAGCAGCAATGGTGGCACAACGCCACCACCGGGATCGACGGAGTCACCAGGCAGCATGAGAACGTCGTCGAGTTTGCCTCGCGGCAGATCCTCGACATGGTCTCGCCCTCGAACTTCCTCGCCACCAACCCCGTGGTGCAGCAGCGGATCCGGGAGACGGGCGGCCGCAATCTCGTGGAAGGCTTCAACAACCTGCTGGAGGATTGGGAGCGGGTCGTCCGCGGCGGGCCGCCGGTCGGCGCCGAGGCGTTCCAGGTCGGGCGCGACGTGGCGGCGACACCCGGCAAGACGGTCCTGCGCAATCGGCTCATCGAGCTGATCCAGTATGCTCCGGCCACCAGGACGGTCCGTCCCGAGCCGATCCTGATCGTGCCGGCATGGATCATGAAATATTACATTCTGGATCTCTCGCCGGCGAATTCCCTTGTCCGCTATCTGACCGAGCAAGGTTTCACGGTCTTCATGATCTCCTGGAAGAACCCGACGGCGGAGGACCGGGATCTCGGAATGGATGACTACCGCAGGCTCGGAGTCATGGCCGCCCTCGATGCGATCGGCGCCATCGTCCCGAATCGGAGAGTCCATGGGGTCGGCTATTGCCTCGGCGGCACGCTGCTCTCGATTGCGGCCGCCGCCATGGCGCGGGACGGCGACGAGCGCCTGAAGACGGTCAGCCTGCTGGCCGCGCAGGTCGATTTCCGCGAGGCCGGCGAGCTCACCCTCTTCATCAACGAGAGTCAGGTCCACTTCCTGGAGGACCTGATGCGGAGCCAGGGCTATCTCGACAGCAAGCAGATGGCCGGAGCCTTCCAGCTCCTGCGCTCGAACGACCTCATCTGGTCCCGCATCGTGCACCGTTACCTGATGGGAGACCGTGCGCCGATGAATGACCTCACGGCCTGGAACGCCGATGCCACCCGCATGCCCTACCGCATGCACTCGGAGTATCTGCGACGGCTCTTCCTCGGCAACGACCTCGCGGAGGGGCGGTTCCTGGTCGACGGCCGGCCCGTGACGTTCAGCGACATCCGGACGCCGATCTTCGCGGTGGGGACCGAGCGCGACCACGTTGCGCCCTGGCGCTCGGCCTTCAAGGTGCATCTCCTCGCCGATACAGACGTGACCTTCCTGCTCACGACCGGCGGGCACAACGCCGGCATCGTTTCGGGCCTCGGCAAGTCCGGCAGCAGCTTCCAGAGTCTGACCAAGGCGGCGGAGGACCGTTACCTGGATCCTGACGCCTGGGTCAGGGTGGCGCCGCGCGCCGAGGGATCGTGGTGGCCCGCCTGGACGCGATGGCTTGCGGAGCGCTCGGGGATGCCGACGACCCCACCCGGGGTCGGCGCGCCGGAGGCCGGCCATCCGGCAATCGGCGACGCTCCGGGCACGTATGTCTTGAAGGGTTGAGATCGCTCGCCGCGGCCTCGGGGACGGATGCCTTCGGGGGCGGCGGGTTGCCCTGCCCTCCGCACGAGCCGTCGATGCCGGGGGCGCGGCCGGGCCGGGTCGCTGCCGAGTGCCGAAAGCCGGCACTTGTGCTACGTTTCTCCGCAGTCGGGCCTGCACGCGACAAACCTGCCGAAGGGAGTGGCGCGGCCATGCGAGCTTTCACCGCGGCTATCCTTCTCCTTGCGGCTGCGATCGGCAGCCCGGCTCGATCGGAGATCCTCGTCGGGGCCGCGGGCCCGATGTCGGGGAAGCTCACATGGATCGGGGAGCAACTGCAGAGAGGGACGCAGACGGCCGTCGCGGACATCAATGCTGCGGGGGGAGTTCTCGGTCAGCAGGTACGACTCGTCACGGCTGACGATTTCTGCGACCCAGCGCAGGCTGTGGCCGCCGCCAGGAAGCTCGTCAGTGATCGCGTTGCGGTCGTGATCGGGCATTATTGCTCCGGATCCTCGATTCCAGCTTCGGAAATCTACGAGGCGGCGAACGTCCTGCAGATCTCGCCAGGCTCGACGAACCCGCTGCTCACCGAGCAAGGCCGCGCCAACGTGTTCCGCGTCATCGGTCGCGACGACAATCAGGGCAGGGTCGCGGGCCGATACTTGGCCGACCACTGGAGAGACAAGAAGATCGCCATCCTTCACGACGATGCGACTTACGGGAAAGGGCTGGCCGAGGAGACGAGGAAGGAGTTGAACAGGCGCGGGGTGACCGAAACGATCTACAAGGCGTACGCCCCTGGGAAGAGCGATTATTCGGCCGAGATCGCCGAGTTGCAGGCCGCCGATATCGCCGTGCTGTATGTCGGCGGGTATCACACCGAGGTCGCCCTCATGGCCCGTGCGGCCCGCGACCGCGGCTACGCGGTTCAGTTCGTCTCTGGCGACGCGATGGCGACCGAAGAGCTCGGCCTGATCGCAGGTCCCGCGGCCGACGGAACGATCTTCACCTTTGTTGCCGACCCACGGCGGAATCCCGAAGCGGCGTCCGTCGTCGAGCGGTTCCGGGCCGAGAACTTCGAGCCGCTTGCCTACACCCTGCTGACCTATGCCGCCGCCCAGGTTTGGGCGCAGGCGGTCGAGAAGGCCGGCACATCGAGGACGGACGCAGTGTCCGCGGCCTTGCGCGATCACCAGTTCGACACGGTGCTCGGCAGGATCGATTTCGACGAGAAGGGCGATCTCACCACCCAAACTTGGGTGTGGTATGTTTGGAAGGGCAGCGAGTACGTGCCGCGGGAGTGACGGCCGAAGGGAACGGCGCGACGACCCCGGTCGGGGAGCGCCGACTCGGCCGGATTTGAGAGTACGCACCGTTGCCGGGACGCGCTCGAGAGCCGCGGCTTGTTTGCGAGGCGACCCCGTGCTGGGAACCTTGACCCCGTCCGCCGGATCGGCGCGTTGCCGCGATGCTTGAGGCTCTCGGCATCCGGGGCCGCCTGCTGCTCGCCTTCTTCGGCGTCAGCGCCATCGCGGTGCTTGCGACCGCGGCGGCCGTGTACGCATTCCTACAGGTCGGGCTGGTCGTCGAACGGATCACCGAAGACCGGGTGCCGGCCGCGCTCGCGTCCCTTCAGCTATCGCGCCAGGCCGAACGGGTTGCCGCGACTGCGCCCGCCGTGCTCACGGCGGGCAACAAGGATCGGCACGACGAAGTTTCCGCCGCAATAGCGGTCGAGATGGGCCGCCTGGAGCAGTCGCTCGCCGGTCTCAAAGGTACCGCGTCCCTCACGCCGACCATGGGCGAAATCGAGGCGGCCGTGGTGGGCCTCCGACACAACCTGAGCGCTCTCGATTCCGTGGTCGCTGCCCGGCTCGGCGTCGTCGCGCGGAGAGCGGAGCTCCTGCGCCGCCTGTCGGTCGCAACGACCTCGACCCAACGCCTCGTCGCTGCGGGAATCCTGGTGATGAACTCCAAGGTGCCGCAGTGGCGCGCGGCGACCGCCAACCCCGCCACGGCGCCCGAAGCGCGCGCGGCCGTGACTGCGGACCTCACTCAGGCGATCGCCGCCTACATACCGCAGCAGAACGCGCAGCGGGAGATTGCGAGCCTCAACGATACTCTCATCAAGGCGGCCGATGCGCCGACGTCCGGCGATCTGGCACTGATCTCATTCCCGCTGCGACGTTCCCTCGACGCCCTCAGGGCGGCAATTTCCGAGATCGACGAACGACTGCGAACGCGGTTCAGACAGCGCGTCGGCGAGTTCGTGGAACTCGTCGAGGGCCAAAACAGCATCCTGAAAGCGCGCGAGGAAGAGCTCGCGACCCTGGCCGAGGGTGAGAAGCTCGTGGCTGAAAACAGGCAGCTCTCGCGCGACCTCACGGCGGCTGTCGACCGGCTGGTGGCTGCGTCCAACGATGACATCGCCGCGGCGGGACGCGAAGCGGCGAACGTTCGGCGTTACGGCACCGGGGTGGTCCTTGGCTCGGCGCTTCTCAGCCTCCTGAGTTCGATCCTCATCGTCTGGCTCTACGTCGACCGCAACCTCCTCGCCCGACTGGCGGGATTGAGCCAGAGCATGCTGGCCATCGCGGGAGGCGACTTGAGGGCGCCGGTGCCTCCCCCGGAGCGCGACGAGATCGGCCGCATGGCGGAGGCGCTTCGGCTCTTCCGGGATACTGCGCTCGAAGTCGAGGATAAGAACCTGCGGGAGGTGGCCCAAGCCCGCCGGCGCCTGATCGACGCCATCGAGAGCATCTCCGAGGGCTTCGCCCTGTTCGATGCGGATGATCGCCTTGTCCTTTGCAACAGCCGCTACGGCGAATTGCTCTATTCCGGGCTGGACGTCGAGCTGATGGCCGGAATGAGCTTCGAGAGCATTGTTCGACGAGCCGCGGAGCAGGGTTACATCATGGATGCGGACGGGCGGGTCGAGGAATGGATTGCCGAACGGTTGTTCCGGCACCGGAACCCGGGCGAGCCGGCTGTGCAGCGGCGTTCAAACGGGCGTTGGATCATGATCAACGAGCGGCGGACCGAGGACGGCGGCACCGTCGCCGTCTATTCCGATATCACCGAGCTGAAGAAGCGGGAGGAGATCCTGTCCGAAAAATCGGCGGCGCTCGAGGCTCTCTCGAGAAAGCTTGCGAAGTATCTGGCGCCCCAGGTCTACAATTCGATATTCACCGGCCGCCAGGAAGTGGCGATCGCCAGCAGGCGCAAGAAGCTGACCGTTTGCTTTTCCGACATAGCCGATTTCACGGAGATCACCGAAAAAATGGAATCGGAGGATCTCACGCAGATCCTCAACCAATACCTGACCGAAATGTCGAACATCGCACTGGAGTACGGAGCGACCATCGACAAGTATGTCGGGGACGCCATCCTCATGTTCTTCGGCGACCCCGAGACCCGCGGCACCGGGGAGGATGCCGTCGCCTGCGTGAAGATGGCGCTGGCCATGCAGAAGCGGACGGGAGAACTCGCGGAGGTCTGGCGCGACGCCGGCATCGAGACGCCGCTGCGGTGTCGAATCGGCATCCATACCGGCTATTGCACGGTCGGAAATTTCGGCAGCGAAGACCGGATGGATTACACCATCGTGGGCGGCGCCGTGAACCTCGCCTCGCGCCTGGAGCACGAGGCTCCACCCGGAGGCGTGCTGGTCTCGTATGAGACCTTCGCGCACGTCAAGGACGAGATCCGCGCCGAAGAAAGAGGGCCTATCCGCGTCAAGGGGATCGCCTACCCCGTGGCGACTTATCTGGTCAGAGGGCTGAAGAGCGGCGTCGCCGTTCCCTGCGGCCCCTTCAGGACCGACCTGCCGCACCTTCGGCTCGAGATCCAGCCGGAGCTGATGTCCACGAACGAACGGCAAGAGGCCGCCGCCGCCCTGCGGCACGCGCTCGACGCGATCGGGACGAGTGCGAGCGGACCCGGGACTTGAGCCTCGAGCAACCTCCCGCTGCGCCTTCTTTCGGTCACCAGGCGAAGCCGATCGTGCTAAAATGAGCTGCCAACAGAAGGATCGTGACATGGCGACCAACCTGGCAAGTGCCGTCGTGGAGCCCGGGGCCGGCCGTTCGCGCGTCTGGTTGCTCGGGGTCGGCGTAATTGCGCTGATCCTCGGACTTGCGGGCCTCGTCATGACCTTGGCGTTCACGGTGGCGAGCGTCGTCTGGTACGGCGTGCTTCTCATCGTGGCGGGCGCGGCCCAGGTGATCGAGGTCATGCTGCCCCCGCAGGCCGGCGGGCGCTGGACCTCGCGCGCCCTGCGGTTGTCGCTCGGTCTGCTCTACGTCGCGGCGGGTCTCTATTCGGCCTTTCACCCGGAAGGAGCATCGTTCGCCCTGACCCTTGTTCTGGGCATCCTGCTGATCGCGTCCGGCGCCGTCCGCGCCGCCTGGGTCCTCGCCCGCGAAGGACAGCGTTCGCGGCGCTTGGGCATCCTGCTGGCGCTCGTCTCGTGCGCGTTCGGGATTGCCGTCCTGAGCCAATGGCCCCTCTCCGGGCTCTGGGTCATCGGGCTGTGCCTGTCTGCCGATCTGATCGCCTACGGGCTGTCCTGGTGCTGGGCCTCCTACGAAGGAGGCCGGTCCGCCTGACGGCCTGCGGCCCGCCCTGGCATCGGGTCGCTACGGACGAGGTCGCTCGTCCTGGTCGTCGCCGCCGCCGAACCACCGTCCCATCATTCCTCCCCTGTGGAAGCCCATCATCCGCCCGGCCCCCAAACCCGGAGTGAGCATTCGCAGCCGACGCTTCTGGCCGTCGTCGAGCGACGCATAGAGCGGCGCCGCCGCATCGGCGAGCTTCCGGGCAGCTTCGGCTCCCTGGCCCATCTGGTCGGCCATTGCCCGGAGCGCGCCGATCGGATCGTCGCGCATCCGGTCCCGCCTCTGGGCCATCGTCTGCATATGGGCGAAGTGGACCTGAGCCATCGCCCGAAGGGCCTGCTCGACAGGCGGCCACAGTCTCTCCTGGTCGGAGGAAAGCTTGAGCCCGGCCCGGAGAGCCGCGATGTGGGCGTCCAAGTAGGCATTCAGGTCTTCGGCCGACAGCCGACCCGTCATGCCGCCCATCATGCCCATGCCCGAGCGGCCCATCATCCCCTCTTGCATCGCGCGCTCCTGTCCGGCAGCCGGCGGAGAGAGTGCAGCAAGACCCACGCTCAAGGTTGCGATTGTCGCGAACCGCCTCATCTCGTCGTCTCCTTCCGGTCGGGACCCTATCGCTCAAATAATCCCGGTCGGAGCCGAGCGCATTGCGGTCGGTCAAAGATTGGTTCCGCTCCCGGTCGGTTTTGCTGCCGCGAGGCCCCGGGGCGGGCTCGATCGATTGCGGAAGATCAAGGACGTTTCCCGGTGCGAGCCCTAGCTTGACGGGAGTATGTCTCGAGCGCCGGCCCATCATCGCACCGCAGGGGAGGTTCCCGTGATCAGAGACGTTCAGGTTCACTTGGATGGAAGCCAGGAAGACGAAACGCGGCTTCGGCATGCGGAGCGGATCGCTGCTGCCTCGGAGGCTCATCTCACCGGCCTGTTCACCAATCCGCTGGCCGACCTCGCCGTGCTGATGCCGATCGATGGCGGCGCTGCAGCCGCCCAGGCCATGGCCGACCTCGACGAGGAGGCCCGCCGAAACGGCGATCGCATTCGGCTGCAGCTCGAAGAGCGGTTTTCCCGCCTCTCCGTGCCGAACGAGATCCGGCGGCTCGAAGGCGTTCCCGGCGAACTGGTCCGGCAGATCGCGTCGGAAGCCCGTTGCGCCGACCTCTTCGTGGCGAGCCGGCCGTACGATGGGAACGGCGGCGATCGCTGGGAACAGGTCTTCGAGTCGGTGCTCTTCCAAGGGGGCCGGAGCGTCTATGTGGTCCCCCCGGAGAACAAGCCATCCGATGCGATCAGGCGGATCGTCGTCGCGTGGAACGATACAAAAGAGGCGGCTCGCGCCGTTGCCGGCGCCGCTCCCCTCATCGCAAAAGCAGCGCGTACGAAGGTCGTGCTTGTGGATGCCGGCACGGGGACGACCACGAATGTCGGCGACCCCGGTTCGGACATCGCCCGGCATCTCAGCCGCCTGGGGACCGATGTGGAGATCGAGATGCAGGCGAGCGGCGGGCGCCCGGTGAGCGAGATCATTCTCGATCAGGCCCGTCGCATGTCCGCCGATTTGATCGTCATGGGCGCCTATGGTCACTCCAGGGCGAGGGAATGGGTCCTGGGCGGCGCCACCCGCGAGATGCTGGAATCCGCCGGTTTCCCTCTCCTGCTCGCGCACTGACGCGGAGGCGGCGCTCCGTTTGGCCCGTCGCGAAAGGCAAAGCCTGCAGAGGAACGCTCGTGACGCTCCTGTGCTGCAACAATGGAGCGCGGCCCCTCGGAGAGTCCGACCAATTCCATCGCTGTCCTCTGTGCTCTTCGCCGGTGGAATATCCGGCACCTCGGTTCTATCTGGAGACGGAGTCGTGTTAGCATTCGACCGACCTGATGCCTGACCGGTCGCGACCCGTTTTCGTCGACGCTACGGCGGAGGCATCTCGGACCGGACAAGCCCGGCGATGTCGGAAAAGGCGGTGTAACGTGAGTGCATTCTGGAGCCTGTTCGGCCTTTCCCTCACCGCCGCGATCCTTCATTCCAGTGCTCAAGCGCAAGGCAGCGCGGGGCCAGGCCCGTTCGCCGACTTGCCCGGCACATGGTCGGGCAGCGGAACGGTCACTCTCTCCAACGGCAGGACGGAACGCTTGCGATGTCAGGCCAGCTATCAGCTCGCGTCCGGCGACAGCACCCTGCACCAGGACCTCCGCTGCACGAGCGACAGCTACAGTTTCAACATCAGGACCAATGTCGAGCACCAGGGCGGTTCCATATCCGGGTCCTGGTTGGAAGTCTCGCGGAATGCCGGCGGCCGCATTTCCGGCCGGGCGAGTCGCGGCCAGATCCAGGCGACCGTCCAGGGCCCCGGATTCGCAGCCGGCTTCGCGATGGGCACGCGCGGGAATCAGCAGTCGGTCAGCATCCGTTCGCAGGGGACCGAACTGTCGCAAGTTTCCATCACCCTTCGCCGGACGAGCCAGCGGGCCGTCCAGTAGCCGAACACGGCACAGCCCGCGAGTGGTGAGCGACGACCTGTCGATCCGAAGGAGGAATTCATGAGCGTGGAGAGCCTCCTCAGGACCGCGCAAGCCGGCGGCCGCCTGGAACTCGCCGCGGCGGGCGCTTGGACGTCAGAGAGCGCGGGCGAGATCGAGCGGCTGGTCGACGATATCCTTCGACGGAACCCCCGGATCGCGACCATCGACCTCGGAAACGTCCGGGAATTGGATACGTTCGGCGCCTGGCTGGTCGAGCGTCTGGTCCGAAGCGGCCGGGACGGCGCGGAAGTCCGGCTCGTCGGAGTCGCCGATCGATTTTCTGGACTGCTCTCCAAGGTCCGCCAGCTCAACCGCCGCCCGCCGCCGCCCACCCCCGTTCACGGCTTGCTGAAAGGATTGCCGGCTGTCTCCGACAGGCTCCTCCGGCTGGGGTTCTCGATCACGAGCGGTCTCGAGATGTTCGGCGCCCTTGCCGTCGCCGTGTGCCGCGTTGCCGTTCGCCCGCGCACCCTCCGGTTCACTTCCTTCGTCCACCATCTCGACCGGGTGGGTTGGCAAGCTGTCCCGATCATCGTCCTGATCACGTTCCTCGTCGGCTGCATCATCTCTCAGCAGGCCATCTTTCATTTCCGAAGCTACGGCGCGGACGATTACGTCGTCGATCTCGTCGGTATCCTGGTCCTGCGGGAGCTCGGCGTTCTCATCGTCTCCATCATGGTCGCGGGCAGGTCCGGCAGCTCCTATACGGCGGAGCTCGGCTCCATGAAGATGCGCGAGGAGATCGATGCCCTTCGGACGATGGGCCGGGATCCGGTCGAGATCCTCATGCTGCCGCGGGTTCTCGCTCTGGTCTGCGCCCTGCCGATGCTCACCCTGATCGGCAGCCTCGCGGCGCTTGCGGGGGGCGGACTTGTCGCCTGGCTGTATGGAGGCATAGCCCCCGAGATCTTCATTTCCCGCTTCAGGGAAGCCGTCTCGGCGACGCACTTCGAGGTCGGCGCGATCAAGGCCCCGTTCATGGCGCTCGTCATCGGCACGGTCGCGTGCAGCGAGGGTCTGCAGGTGAAGGGGAGCGCGGAGTCGCTCGGCCTTCAGACCACTACGTCCGTCGTGAAGTCCATCTTCATGGTCATCGTGCTCGACGGCATCTTCGCGATGTTCTTCGCTCTGATCGGGATGTGAACGGCATGACCACGGATCCCGATCAGCCGGCAATCCATATCCGGGATCTTGTGGTCGGATTTGGCGAAAGGATCGTTCTCGACCACCTTTCCCTGGACGTGCGGCGCGGCGAAATCCTCGGGCTCGTCGGCGCCTCCGGCGGCGGCAAGTCGGTTCTGCTTCGGACCATCATCGGCCTCATTCCGAAGCGCCAGGGCCGGGTCGAGGTTCTCGGGATGCCCGTCGAGGCCGACAGCGTCGAGGCCCAGGCGATGGGGAGCCGCTGGGGCGTTCTGTTCCAGCACGGCGCGCTGTTCTCATCCCTCACGGTGCTCCAGAACGTGCAGTTCCCGATGCGCGAGCACCTGCATGTTTCGGAACGGCTCACGCGCGAGGTCGCCATGGCCAAGCTGGAAATGGTCGGACTGACGCCCGAGGACGCGGCGAAGGCCCCGGCCGAGCTGTCCGGAGGCATGATCAAGCGTGCGGCGCTGGCACGGGCCTTGGCGCTCGATCCGGAGATCGTGTTCCTCGATGAGCCGACATCGGGGCTGGATCCGATTGCCGCCGGCGAGTTCGATGCCCTGATTCGCACGCTTCAGGAGACGCTCCGTCTCACCGTGTTCATGGTGACCCACGACCTCGCGAGCGTCGCAGGCGTTTGCGACCGGGTTGCCGCCCTTGCGGACGGAAGGATCGTCGCCATCGGATCGATGGCGACGGTGCTCGCCTCTTCACATCCCTGGGTGCAAGCGTATTTCGGAGGCGAGCGCGCCCGGGCGCTCCGGCAACCTTCGACCGTGTAGACGAGGCTCGTTCGATGGAGACACGTGCAAGGTTCATCCTGGTCGGTCTTTTTGCGGTCGCCGTGATCGCCGCCGGATTTCTCTTCGTGTATTGGCTGAACAATATGGGGAGCCTCGGCGAGAGGGCTTCCTACCGCGTGCGCTTCGAGGGTTCCGTCTCGGGTTTGCGGCCCGGCGCCGCCGTCCTGTTCAATGGCATCCGCGTCGGCGAGGTGACCCGCCTGCAATTGAGCGCCGAACGTCCCGACGAGGTCCTGGCGACGGTCAGCGTGGAACGGACGACTCCCGTGAGAGCGGACACGAAGGCGGGAATCGAGTTCCAGGGTCTCCTCGGCGCGGCATCGGTCTCGCTGGTCGGCGGGGCGTCCGGCGCGCCGCTTCCGGCTCCGTCCGACGGCGAGGCGGCCTTGCTCGTTGCCGACCCAGCGGCAAGCCGCGACCTCACCGGTGCGGCGCGGGAGATCTTGGGACGCATCGACGAGGTTCTCGCTCAGAATGCCGATCCCCTCCACGAGACCCTGACGAGCCTCGGCACCTTCTCGGGCGCGCTCGCCCGCAACGCCGACCGCATCGATACGATCCTGTCGGGGCTCGAGAGGCTGACGGGCGGCGGACCCGCCAAGCCGACGCCCCGGATCTACGATCTGGCGGCACCCAGCCTCCCCCAGCTCGACCGGTTTCCCGACGGCCAGATCGTGGTGGCGGACCCGGTCGTACCCGTCGTGCTCGACACGCAGAAGATCCTGGTCACGACGAACGGCGACGAACCCGCCGCGACGGACGACGCGCAGTGGGCCGACAGCATCCCGAAGCTGGTCCAGGCGAAGATCATCGAGAGTTTCGAGAAGGTCGGGTTTACGCGGATCGGCCGCCCGACCGACGGCATCACTGCCGATTACCAGCTTCTCGTCGAGATCCGCCGCTTTCAGGCTTCGCCGTCGGACAAGACGGCACATGTTGCGCTGAGTACCAAGATCGTCGGCGACGGAGGCAGTATCCTGGATGCAAAGGTGATCGAAACGAGTGCGCACACGGACGACATGAACGCCGCGAGCGTCGCTGCGGCGCTGGATGAGGCGTTCGGAAAAGCAATGACCGAACTCGTGACGTGGGTTTCGCAGGCGAACATCAATCGGTGATCTTCACCTGGACCAGCGACGACCGTGCTCGGACCTGATCGACCAGAACAAGGAGTTTGATGTGAGCCGCCGCCTGAGACTGCTGGGCCTGTTGATGGTGCTGGTTTTGGACCACGCACACGCGCAGGAGGAGGGCAACCCGCGCGCCGGACTCGCCGTTGCGCGGGAGGCCTGCGCGTCGTGTCACGCGGTGCTGGCCGGCGAAACGAGCTCGCCCCGCCAGAACGCACCGACCTTCGAGCGGATTGCGAGCGTTCCGGGCATGACGCCGCTCGCGCTGACCGTCGCGCTGCAGACCTCGCACAGGACGATGCCGAACATCATGCTGGATCCCGGCGAGCTCCGGAACGTGATTGCCTACATCACCAGTCTGAAAGTCGGCCGGTGAGGTCCGGCGGCGCATCTGAAGGGATCATGTTCGCGCGCGGCTGCGATGAGTGACCTCGATCATCTCATCGTCGTGCTTTTCCTTCTCGGCGTCGCCAACGGCGCGCCGATGTTCGCAGGCCAGATCCTGAAGGAGCGGCTTGCGACACCGCTCGACCTCGGATTGAAGCTTCCGGATGAACAGCCGATCTTCGGCCGATCGAAGACGATACGCGGCCTCCTCATCTCGATCGTATGCACCGCTGCGGCCGGCGCTCTGCTGGGAGTGGGGTGGAGGACCGGCGCCGAGCTTGCGGCGCTCTCCATGCTGGGGGACCTCCTGTCGAGTTTCGTCAAGCGGCGGCTCGGTCTACCGCCCCATTCTCAAGCGTTCGGAGTCGACCAGATCCCGGAGGTTCTGGTGCCGGTTCTCGTTCTTCAGGCGCGGTTGGGATTGACAGGGTGGGATATCGCCGTCCTGGTCGCGGCATTCGTCGTTCTGGAGATCGTCCTTTCCCGGCTGCTGTTCCGGCTCCGCCTCCGCGACCGGCCGTACTGAAGCCCAACCCGGAGGCCGAACGGCGTCGAAAGCAGGGCGCCGCTCGCCGTCGCCGTTGCCAACGTTGATGCGCAGCCGCATCCTGGGATTTCCGGAAGCCCGAACCGAGTTGATGCGGGAGACGTCATAGATGCTCGATCTCGGCTCCCGGCAAGTGGACTGGGACCACGCGTCGGGCGATCGCCGTTACGCGTCATGAACGACGACCTGATCTTGCGTCTGGGGATAGCGTTGGCCGTCGGCTTGGTCGTCGGCCTCGAGAGGGGCTGGCGCGAGCGAGAGTCTCCGGAGGGCAGCCGCACGGCCGGCATCCGCACTTACGGACTCTCCGGGCTGCTGGGAGGCGTCTTCGCGGCGCTCGCCCAGGTGGCCGGCGGTCCCCTCGTCCTGAGCGTGGGGTTCCTCGGGTTCGGCGCCGTCTTCGCATGGTTCAAGTTCCACGAAGCCGAGTCCGACGAGACCTTCAGCGTCACCGGAGTCGTGGCCGCCCTGGTGGTCTTCGCACTCGGGGCCCTGGCGGTTGCCGGCGACCCGCGGATTGCTGCTGCGGCCGGGGTTGCGACGGCCGGCCTCCTCGCCAGCCGCGTGCCCCTTCATCACTTTCTTGCCCGCCTGTCCTGGACGGAGTTGCGGTCGGCGTTGCTGCTGGCGGCCATGACGGTGATCGTGCTCCCGATCCTGCCGAATGCGCCCGTCGACCCGTGGGGAGGCGTAAACCCGCGGGAAATCTGGCTCTTCATGGTTCTGACCGCGGGCGTCTCCTTCGCCGGCTACGTCGCCGTCAAGATCGCGGGTCCAGCCCGCGGCGCGATCCTGAGCGGTCTCGCGGGCGCCCTCGTCTCCTCGACGGCCGTCACCGTCGCGTTTGCCCGCCGCGCCGCCGCCGGGGAGCCCGCCGGCTTGCTCTCGGCCGGCGCCTGCCTCGCCGGGCTCGTGTCGGTGCTGCGGGTCGTGACGATCGTGACGGTCGTGCGGCCGGCTCTCGCGCCTTCCTTCGTCGGGCCGGCCCTGATCGGTGCAGCCGTATTCGGATCGGGAGCGCTCGTCCTGCTGCGCCGGTCGCACAAGGACACGTCTGCCGAGACCAAACTCGGAAACCCCTTTGACCTCGCTCCTCTCGCTCTCTTTGCGGGCGCCTTCGCGCTTGTCGCACTGCTCAGCGCCTGGGCTACGCAACGCTTCGGGTCCGGCGGCATCTACATGACGTCCAGCCTGTTCGGCCTGATGGATGTCGATGTGGCCTCGCTCACGGCGGCAAGGCTTGCCGGCACCACGATTTCCCTGGAGGTAGCGGCAAGGGCTATCTTGCTGGCGCTTGCGACGAACGCGGTGGTTCGGGTCGTCTATGCAAGCATAGCAGGCCCCCGCGCCTATGCGGCACCCCTGGGCGCGGCCACGCTCGGAGCTCTCGTCCTCGGCGGGACCGCGGCAGCGATATTGCGGACGTGATCTCGGCCGATCATCTTGAGTTCGATCAACGCGCAATGCGACGTCCTGGGTCACAGACGGAGGCTGCAGAGCGCCCTCCTCGTCCGCCGCCGCGTCGACCGCCTCGACCTCGTGGCTGCCCTCAAGACGAGAGACTGACATGTACCGCCTCGGGCGAGCTCTGGTGATCGTCGGGGCGGTGGCGGCCGTCGGCGGCGTGCTCTATTGGGCGTTCCGTCCAAAGCCGATCCTCGTCGAGACCGGGACCGTGACGGAAGGTCCGCTTCAAGCCGTCGTCGAGGAGGACGGCAGGACTCGCGTCCGGGACAGGTATGTCGTCTCGGCCCCGCTGTCCGGACGCGTGCTGCGCTTGAGCGTCAAGGCAGGAGACCAAGTGAAGACCGGCGGACCCGTGGCCACTCTCCTGCCCTCGCTTCCTCCTCTTCTCGATCCGCGCACTCGCCGTGAGCTCGAAGAGAGGGTGGGCGCCGCCGAGGCCGGGATGCAGGAGGCTTCCGTCAGGATGGAGCGCGCCGAGGCACAGGCGATGCAGGCCCGGGCCGACGTCCAGCGGATCCGCACGCTGCACCAGTGGGGCGTCGCGTCCGTACAGCAACTCGAACGCGAAGAGCTCAGCTTGCGCATCGCCGAGCGCGACGTCCAGGCGGCCGAACTGCGCATGCACGCATCCCGTCACGAAGTCGATCAGGCGCGCGCCTTGCTGCGGCGCTACGACGAGTCCAATCCGGGCGAGCGTTGGGAGGTCACCGCACCCGTCGACGGGAGGGTCCTGCGCGTCGTGCAGGAGAGCGAAGCGGTCGTCTCGGCAGGTGCGCCCCTCGTGGAAATCGGGGACCCGGGCGATCTCGAAGTGATCGTCGACGTTCTCACGACCGACGCGGTCGGAATACGGCCGGGCGCCCCAGTCAGCATCGAGCGTTGGGGCGGACCGAACGGACTCGAAGGCAAGGTTCGCCTCGTCGAGCCGGCGGGGTTCACGAAGGTGTCCGCGCTCGGCGTCGAGGAGCAGCGTGTCTGGGTCATCATCGACATCACGTCGCCGCACGAGCAATGGGCCTCGCTGGGCGATGCCTATCGGGTGGAGACGCGGATCGTCGTGGAGGACGTTCCGAAGGCCACCTTGGTCCCTGCGAGTGCGGTCTTTCGACGGAGCGAAGGCTGGTTCGTGTTCGTGGCCGAGGACGGCACGGCCCGCGAGAGAGCGGTGACCGTGACCCGCCGCTCGGGTCAGTCGGCTGCCGTTTCCGATGGTGTGCGGCCCGGCGACGCCATCGTGGTCTATCCGCCCAGCACGCTGTCGGACGGGGCGGCCATCCGCGTCCGCTGATGCGACGGCCTATTGCGGACTCTCCCCAAGGGCTCTCAGGGCGTTCAGGATGACGGCCACGTCGATCACCTCCTGGACGAGCGCGCCCTGCACCGGCGTCAGGTAACCAAAGGCCGCGACCACCATGGCCGCTGCCGACATTCCGATCCCGGCGGCGACGCTCTGAAGCGCGATCCGTTGCGAACGGCGCGCAACGCGGATCGCAGGGACGATCCGGTGCAGGTCGTCGACGAGCAGGACAACGTCGGCGGCCTCGGCCGAAGCCGCAGCCCCGTTCGCCCCCATCGCGACCCCGAGATCGGCTGCGGCCAGCGCCGGCGCATCGTTCACGCCGTCGCCGATCATCATCACCGGACCCATCGGCCGCTCGGCTCGCACGATCTCGATCTTCTGCTCTGGCGTCAGCTCTCCGTGAACGGCATCGAAGGAGAGTTCCCTGGTCATGGCTTCGGTGACGTCGCGCCGGTCACCAGATGCCATGACGATCCTCCGGATTCCGAGTTCCCGAAGCTCGCGAATGACGCGTGCTGCGTCCTGCCTGAGTTCGTCCGCCAGAACGAGGACTCCGGCCGGTCGCCCTTCGACCGCCACGAAGACCGCGACGGCGCCGGCACGATGGGGGCCGCTCGGCACGGGCACTCCGTCGTCGAGAGACAGCCGGACGAAGCGGTTCCCGCCGACGGCCACGCGACGGCCCTCGACGATCCCCCGCACGCCTTCGCCTGGAGTCTCCTCGACCTGGTCCGGCGTTGAGAGTCCGAGGCCCCGTTCGCGCGCCTCGCTGACGAGCGCTCGTGCGATCACGTGAGGGGAAGCTTGATCGAGGGACGCCGCGAGGCGGAGGATTTCGTCACCCGCCATTCCGGCCGCCGAACGCATCTCAACGACGCGCGCGCGGCCGTGGGTAAGCGTGCCGGTCTTGTCGATGACGAGGGAGCGCACGCGGGAGAGCGTTTCCAGCGCCTTGCCGCCCTTCACCAGGATGCCGGCCTTGGCAGCCCGGGACACGCCGGACACGATGGCGACCGGGACGGCGAGGATCAGGGGACATGGCGTCGCGACGACAAGGACGGCCAGCCCGCGGATCGGGTCTCCCGTCCACAGCCAGGCACCGCCGGCCAAGACGACCGTGATGACCAGGAACACGATAGCGAACCGGTCGGCGAGCCTGGCCATCGGCGCCTTCGAGCTCCTGGCCTCCTCGACGAGCCGCACGATGCCGGCATAGGTGCTCTCCGCCGCCCGTCTCGTCGCGAGCATGTAGAAGGCATCTCCGACATTGGTGACCCCGCTCATGACGGGCTCGCCTGCTCCTTGCCTGACCGGCACGGACTCGCCGGTCAGGGCGGAGCGATCCAGAATCCCGACGCCGTCCATGATCGTTCCGTCGACCGGAACGACGTCGCCGCGGCGGACCAGCAGGCGGTCCCCCGGCGCGACTTGGGCGAGGGGGACTTCCGACAGGGTTCCGTCGAGTGCAATGACCGCAGTGCGCGGTATCCGGGCCAGGAGAGCCGTCAGGTTGCGCGTTGCCCGTTGCTCCGCATAACTCTCCAGATACTGACCTCCGGCATACATCAGGGCGACGACCACCGCCGCCAGATCTTCGTCCAGCAGCAGAGCGCCCGTCATCGACAAGGCGGCGACGATGTCCAGACCGACATCGCCCCGCCTCAAGCTGCCGAGGATTTCGACCAGGAGGGCGAGGAGCACCGGGATCGTGGCCGCGGCCCAGAGCGGTCCGGACCAGCTGCGGGCGCCCGCGAACCATGCCAGCAGTCCGAAAGCGAGCCCGGCCGCCGGCAGGCCGACCAGGACGGGCCGGACGACCCTGTGCATCTTCTGCAGAAGCGGCGGCGGATTTCCGTGCGCCCTGTCGACCGACAATGTGGCCATGGGTCTGTCCGTCGCCGCCACGAAACCGCACGTTCCTCTCTCGGCCGCGATCGTCGCTCAATACGACAGGAATAGCGGCACGGGACTGCTTTTCAGGAGTGACTGGGTCACCCCGCCGAACACCATCTCGCGCAGCCGCGAATGCACGTAGCCGCCCATCACGATCATGTCGGCTCGTGACAGCGTCGCGCAGTCCCGGAGCGTCTGGGCGACGTCTCCATTGCGGGCCTGGACGCAGTTCACGTCGACGTTCACGCCATGACGAGCGAGATGGGGCGCGACGTCGGCACCGTTCACGGTGCCCGGGAGGTCCTTCTCGCCCATGACCGCCACCACCTCTACGGCCTCCGCAGCGCGCAGGAAGGGCAAAGCGTCGTTCGTCGCACGGGCGGCTCGCGCGCTGCCGTCCCAGGCGACGACGATCCGCCGAGCCCTGAAAGTGGTCCAGCCGGCCGGAACCACCAGGAGCGGACGCCCGCTCTCCATGAGCAAGGTCTCGATGAGTTCCCGGTCCACATGGATCGGTTCCGGCTCGGCATCGATGACGCTCAGGTCGTGAAGGCGGGCCAGGGCGGAGAAGGAGGCGAGAAGGTCCGGATAACTCAGCTGCGGAGAGTGCGATGAACACGCAACGCCGGCGGCCGCGGCATCGTCTTTCGCACTCCGGGCGACCGCGTCGGCCAATGCATGGAGTCGCTGGTTCTCGGCGTGGACGAGGTCGGCCGCATAGCCGTTCACCCAGGTCCCCGTCAGGATCAGCTTGACCGCCGCGGCCTGAACGGTGGCATGGGCGCCGGCCAGCTCGGCGAGCGAAAGGCCATAGCTCAGCGCGGCTGAATTCTCGTCTCCGCCGAACTCCTTGGTCAGCCCGATCAGGACGCTCTTGATATGATGAAGCACGCTTCCCCTCCATTCCCTACCCGGAGCATTGCGAAGTACCGGGGCCCGCTTCCTCGTGCCGCGCATCTCATTGTGAGTTCATCGCTTCGCGCGAAGAACCGGAGCCCCTTTTGCGAACGATGCATTGGTCCACAGAATAACCGCGCGGAAAGAAATGAGCCAAACTTGCGAAAGGTGCGTTGACCTAACGCAATCGGGAGTATGGTCCGGCACCCGCTCGGGCCCGCCAGCTCGGGTTCGGCCATCCATTCCTTGCCCGCTCGTCTCGCCCCTATACGCAAGCCTCGACGTCGCCCTTCATCTTGACCGGGATGGTGAGATAGCGAACTCCGTTCGCCTCCGCCGGCGGGAACTTGCCGGCCCGAATGTTCACCTGGATCGACGGCAGAAGCAGACGGGGTGCGGAGAGCTTCGCGTCACGCGCCGTGCGCAGGGCTACGAATTCGTCCTCCGTCACGCCGTCCTTCACGTGGACGTTCCGCTCGCGCTGCTCACGGACGGTCGTCTCCCAGGCATAAGTATCCCGACCCGGTGCCTTGTAGTCGTGGCACATGAAGAGCCGGGTCTCCGGCGGGAGTGCCAGCAGCCGCCTGATCGACCGGAAGAGCTGGTGGGCATCACCGCCCGGGAAGTCGGCGCGGGCGGTGCCGTAGTCGGGCATGAACAGCGTATCGCCCACGAATACCGCATCCTCGACCTTGTAGGAGACGTCGGCCGGCGTATGCCCGGGCGTGAAGAGAACCACGACCTCCAACTCGCCGATCCTGAACCGCTCTCCGTCGACGAAAAGGTGGTCGAAGTCGCTGCCGTCCGTCTTGAGATCGGTCGCGTTGAAAATCGGCCGGAAAATCCGCTGCACGTCCTTGATGTGCTCGCCGATGCCGATCTTCGCACCGGTCTTGGCCTTGATGAAGGGCGCACCCGAGAGGTGGTCGGCGTGGGCATGCGTCTCGAGAGCCCACTCGATCTTGTAACCCGCCTCGGCGACCGCCTGGAGCATCGCCTCGACCGAGCGCGTGTCTACCGTACCCGCCGCATGGTCGTAGTCCAGGACCGGATCGATGATCGCCGCCTTCTGGGTCGCCGGATCGGCGACGAGATAACTCACGGTGTTCGTGGGCTCATCGAAGAACGCCCGGATGATGGGTTTGCCGGCCATGGTCTGGTCCTCCTGTTCAGCAGTGTCCGTTTCTCCGGCGAGACGCCGGCGGCACCGTCCCTCGCCGCTGCCGTTGACAATATATGAGATGATGCTAAATAAGCAATATCTAAACTAAAGGAGCGGAGAGTTGGCCAGACGGACCTTCGATCTGGAGACCTTCGAGAGCAAGGCCGGCGAAGTCGCCGGCATCCTTCGCGCGCTCGCCAACGAGCGGCGGCTGATGATCCTGTGCAAGCTCGTGGAATGGGGTGAGGCGAACGTGAGCTCGCTCGCCGAGGCGGTCGGTCTCTCCCAGTCCGCGCTGTCCCAGCATCTCGCCAAGATGCGCGACGAGGGCATCGTGACCTTCCGGCGCGAGAGCCAGACGCTCTGGTACCGGATTGCGGACCCGCGCATCGAGACGCTTTTCGCCACTCTGCACAAACTGTTTTGCCGCTGATTCCCTGCAGGAGACCACCGATGTCGCTTCCGACCATTTCCCCTTCCGACGCCAAGCGCCTGCTCGGAGAAGGCGCCATCCTCGTCGACATCCGCGAGGCGGATGAGCATGCCCGCGAGAAGATCCCCGGCTCTCGGCTGATCCCGTTGTCCAAGCTCGACGAGATCGACTTGGCTGTGCACGCGGGCAAGCCCGTGATCTTTCACTGCCGGAGCGGCGCTCGCACGGCCAGCCAGGCCGCGCGGCTCGCCGGCAAGCTCGGCGGGTCCTGCGAGGGCTATATCGTGGGAGGCGGCCTCGACGGCTGGAAGAAGGCGGGCCTCCCCGTCTCGACCGATCGCAGGCAGCCGCTGGAGCTCCAGCGCCAGGTCCAGATCGGGGCCGGAGGCATGGCGCTCGCCGGCACCCTCCTCGGGCTTCTCGTGTCGCCTTGGTTTCTCGCCGTGCCCGCCTTCGTGGGCGCCGGTCTGATGACCGCCGGCGTGACGGGGTTCTGCGGCATGGCCCATGTGCTGATGCGCGCGCCCTGGAACAGGGTCGCCTACGCCGACCCGCGCCAAGCGGCGTGACCGGGCGGGGAGTCGTCGCCGGCATGATGCAGGCTCAGGCCGAGCCGGACGCGGATTGCTCGCTTTCCAGCTCCCGCCTGTGTTCGGCGACGAACTCGCGCAAGGCCGCCAGCAGCGCTCTCGCGTGACCGCGATCGTGCTTCTTCAAGGCAGCCCGGATGTCGTCGACGATCATGGCTTTGATTCGGCCGGTACCCTCGCGCTCATGAAGCAGGTAGCTGCCGAGCGCGGCTGCAGCGATATCCGGGATGTGTTCGTGCTCGGCAATGGCTTCCACCTCGGCCTCCGTGAGACCGCACAGAGCGATGCAATCTTCCCGCGTGATATTCATGCTGATCCTCCTGCCGGCCTGCCCGCCGTCGCGCGCAGCTCCCCTCAGGCTCTTGTCTTGACCTCGACCATGTTTGGAGAAGATCACGCGCGTGGCGCCGTAGCCTTGCGAAAAGTCAATGCCGGCGGCCGAGACGAAGGCAACGAAGGCCAAAGACTCCCAATTGTCAAAAATCAAAGAACGTTCGGTCGATGCGGACGATTGTGGGCCTAGGCCGGTTCGCGACGGTCATCGCCGCCGCATCGTTCCTTCAGGAACAGTCATGTCGATCCCCGAATCGCTTAAGTCCGAGCACGAAACATGGCGCAGGGACCTTGCCGACGCCGTGGCCTTGGGAGGCCGCACGGGAGCGGCCGCAGAGGAGACTGCGCGCCTGCTGCGGCCGCACCTTGCAGCGGAGGAGGACTTGCTGTTCCCGCCGCTTGGCTCGCTCGCCGATCTTGCGGCTGGTAGGCCGGTGCCGGACCCGACGGTGCTCGTTCGGCTCGCAGAGCGGCTGAGGGCCGAGCTTCCGACGCTGGAGGCGGAGCACCGGGCGATTGTCGCAGCCCTCGACCGACTTGCCGGCGCTGCGATGGCGGAATGCCGATCGGAGAGCGGGCGGCTGGCCGAGCGGCTGAAACTCCGTACCAGAATGGAGGAGGAGATCCTCTATCCTGCGGCGGTCCTGGTCGGCGTTTATCTCAGGACGGCCGGTCGGCAGGAAGCGATCCCGGCCCGCTGGCCCGAGCGTGCGGGCTAACCGCCCGGACTGCCCTCCGTTCGCGTCTTGCAAGGCACGGGAGGCCGGTTGTTCGCCAAGAACGACGCTAGAGCATCGGACCCGAAAGTGGACCCCACTCCACTTTTGGGCTCCATCCGATGCTCTTTTTCTTGAGCCGCGCATCGTTTTAACGCGGAAAACCGGGGCCACTTTTCCGCACGATGCGCTAGCCGAACATCAATTGCAGAGTTCGCGCCAGGTCGAGCGAGCTATACGGCTTCCGGAGCCACTTGGCATCGGCGGCGAGTCCCCGTTTCACGACATCCGGCTCGGCATACCCGGAGGTCAGGAGGACTTTGATCCCTGGTCTCTTCGCGCGAGCCGCAATCGCCAAATCGGCGCCCGTCATCCCACCCGGCATGATCATATCGGTGAACAGAAGGTCGATTTCCGGATGCGTATCCAGGAGTGCCAGAGCTGCCGGCCCGTTCGCCGCGTCGAGCGCCATATAGCCCAGATCCTCAAGCCGGGTGACGGTCATCCGAAGAACCCGCGTTTCATCCTCGACGACCAGAACCCTCTGGCCTCGTCCCCGGAAGGCAGCCAGGCCCGAGACGTCGGCATGGTGTGCGTGGTCATCCTCTTCGGTTGCTGCGCGCGGCAGGTAGATCCGAATCGTCGAGCCATGGCCGGGCTCGCTGTAGAGGGCGACATGTCCGCCCGACTGTCTCGCGAAGCCATAGACCATGGAAAGTCCGAGACCGCTCCCGACGCCAACCTCCTTCGTCGTAAAGAAGGGCTCGAACGCACGTTCCTGGACTTCCTTCGACATCCCCGTCCCGGTGTCCGTGACCGCAACGACCACATAGTGCCCGGCGCGCACGCCCGGGTGGACCTGCGCGTAATCGGCATCCACGCGAGTGCTCTCGACCGCGATCGTCAGCTTGCCGCCCCGTGGCATGGCGTCTCGCGCATTGATCGCAAGGTTCAGGATCGCGTTCTGCAATTGAGACGGATCCACATGAGCAAGGTTCGGTCCGTCCCGGGCGATCGTCCTGACCTCGATGGCTTCTCCGAGCGTCCGTCGCATCAGCGAACCCATGCTTTCGATGAGATCGCCGAGGTCGGTCAGCTTGGGCTGCAGCGGTTGGCGGCGTCCGAAGGCCAGCAGGCGCTCCGTCAGCTGAGCTCCATGCTCGGCCGTCTCTCTCGTCTCACGCACCAGTTCCACCTGGCGCTCGTCCGTCAACCGCATCTCGAGCATTTCGAGATTGCCGATGATGACGGTGAGGAGATTGTTGAAATCGTGAGCGACCCCGCCCGTCAGCTGCCCGACGGCTTCCATCTTTTGCGCCTGGCGGAGTTCCTGCTCGATCTTGCGGCTTGCCGTAAGGTCGCGGATGAAGCCCGTAAAAAGGCGGTATCCGTCAATCTTCGCCTCGCCGACGGCCAACTCGATCGGAAACACGCTGCCGTCTTTTCGCCGGGCGCTCACGACCCGGCCGAGACCGATGATCCGCCGTTCGCCGGTGCGCAGGTACCGTTCGAGATAACCGTCGTGTTCCTCCCGATACGGCGAAGGCATCAGGGCGGCAATGTTCTTGCCGATGACCTCATCGGCCCGGTATCCGAACAGGATTTCCGAGGAGCGGCTGAACGACTGGATGCTCCCCGTCTCGTCGATGGTGATCAAGGCCTCCGGGGCCGTATCCAGAATGGAGCGGATCCGGGCCTCCTTCGCCCGCAGATCGGCCTCCCTGCTTTCGAGAGTCGCGCGGGATTCCCGGTGGCCGAGCGCAAGGGCCGTGGCCCACCAGATGATCAGCACTTCGAGAACGCGATTGACGATCGTCTCGGCCGTGCCGTAGCCGGAACTTGCGGGCGAGATCACATAGCCCAGAACGAGCAGCAGGGTGCCGAGAATGGAAAGCCCCAGGATGGCGCGCTTCCACGGCAGCCAGAACGCCAGGAGGGTCGCCCCGACGTACAGGATCCCGACTGAATACTCTGCCGGCAGCAGGATATCGACCAGGAACGCGGCGCCTTCCAGTGCGATGCAGCCGACGAGGAGCGACTTCGGCGGGATCGACACGCTGCCGTGCCACAGGCTTTTCGGAACCGGGACGCCATGCATCGGATGCACCTCAGGCTAGAGCATCGGACCCGAAAGTGGACCCCACTTTTGGGATCCATCCGATGCTCCTTTTCTTGACCAGCGCATCGTTTGACGCGGACAACCGGGTCCACTTGTCCGCACGATGCGCGCATCGGACCCGAAAGTGGACCCCACTTTTGGGATCCATCCGATGCTCTTTCTCTTAAAGCAGCGCATCGTTTAACGCGGACAACCGGGGCCACTTGTCCGCACGATGCGCTAGAAGGCCGGGCTCCGCGAGCCCTGCACAATCCATCGGGCCGACCCGCCACCGATCCGACAGCCTTGCCCGCGAATCCGAAACCACCAAGAGCATGGGATGTAAACACGGCGGCAAGCTCATGCGCGTTGATTAAGATCAAGGGCGCCCCGGCTCGCTGTCGGACCGTCCGGAGGCCCTGGCAAACATGCACGTCCCCCCGTTCAATCGAGGCGTGGCCTTACGGCTTCTCGCAATCGGTCAAGCAAGGGGGCCTGCCCTGCTGTGATCTTGCTCCGCGCTTCCACCGTCGTGAACCACGCAGCCTTGTCCACCTCGGGGAATGATTGCAGCCGCCCGCTCCGCGGGGGCCACTCCATCTCGAACGTATTGCTCCGGATCGCCTTGGGATCCAGATCGCCCTCGAGCGCGAAGGCGGTCACGACCTTGCCGCCGGCCTGCCGCACCTCGCCGAGGCAAATGGGGTCGCCGACCGGCCGCACGCCCGTCTCCTCCTCGAATTCGCGCAGGGACACGGTTTGCGGATCTTCGCCGTGGGCGAACTCGCCCTTGGGGACCGACCAGGCGCCGGCGTCCTTTCCGACGAAGAAGGGGCCTCCGGGATGGACGAGGAGAACCTCGAGCCGGCCGGAACGGATCCGGTAGAGGAGCAGCCCCGCGCTCTGTTTCGGCATCGCTCGACTCCGCGGCAGGACATACGGCCGGCGTTTTGCAGTGCCGTCGCGCGGCCATGCATCATTTTGATCAAGATCATCGTGCATCGTCCGGCGCCGGTGAAGATGGTTCTGTCTGCAATCCCTTCGGTGGAGGTACGTGATGACCGTCCTGGCAGAAACTCCTCCTCCGTTGAAGCGGCTCTTCGAGCGACTCGATTTTGCGGTTCAGCCAAAGAACCAGGCGCTGGTTCACCTTCTCTCCCACTGGACGGACAAGCGCGGCGGCGCCGTCGCGCCGCGTCCCGAGGACATCGACCTTTCGCGGATCGAGGAGGACGAAGGCCCGGTGGCATTCACCGTTCGCGTGGCCGACCGGACGCGAGACTTCGTGCTGGTGTCCGGAACCAGGGCTCTCGCCCCCCTCCTCGGGCCATGCGAGCCGGGCTGCGGACTGCGGAAGAGCGCTCGTCCGCGCATTGCCGTCCGGCTTCGGCGGCTCTTCGAGACGGTTTGCCGGACCGGCGAGCCGCTTCTGGCCGAGTTCACGCTCGCCGGTCCCGGAGGCAACTTAGCCGTGGTCGAGATCCTTGCCGCTCCGCTGTCCGAGACCGGATCGGCCACCGATGGAATCCTCGGGGGCATATCGGTCCGGCCCGCCACCGGACCGGGATACCGGGCGACCGTTCGGTCCGCGCCGCGTCCGGCGGTTCGACAGGTCGTGTTCGCTCTCGGCGGGACTCGGGATCTCGGCCAGCGGATCGCCCAAACGCTCGGCATCTCCCTGGCGGAATCGGAAGAGCGCAGCTTCGAGGACGGCGAGCACAAGACACGGCCCCTCGTCTCCGTGCGGGACCGCGACGTCTACGTCGTCCATAGCCTCCACGGCGAGAGCGGCGCCAGCCCGAACGACAAGCTCTGCCGGCTGCTCTTCTTCATCGGCGCACTGAAGGATGCCGCCGCTGCCCGCGTCACCGCGGTCGTGCCGTATCTCTGCTATGGCCGCAAGGACCGGCAGACGAAAACCCGGGATCCCATTACGACGCGCTACGTGGCCCAGCTCTTCGAATCCGTCGGCACGGGCCGGGTGATCACCATGGAGGCTCACAACGTCGCCGCATACCAGAACGCCTTCCGGTGCGATACCGATCATCTCGACGCCTACGATCTCTTCGCATCGCACATTCTTCCCGAAATCGGGGATCGCCCGGTCGCCGTCGTCTCGCCGGACCTCGGCGGCGCCAAGCGCGCGGAGCTCTTTCGAGAAGCGCTGGAATCGAGGCTCGGCCGCTCCGTCTCGAAGGGCTTCATGGACAAGCGCCGCAGCATGGGCCAAGTCACCGGTGAAATCTTCGCCGGCGACGTGGCCGGGTGCAGCGTCATCATCATCGACGACCTGATCAGCACCGGCACGACGATGACGCGGGTTGCGGCCGCCTGCCGGATCCGCGGAGCGCAGCGCATATATGTCGCGGCCACGCACGGACTGTTCACGGACGGCGCCGACGCCCTCTGGCGCGAGCCCGCCATCGACCGGGTGATCGTGACCAACACGACGGGACCGGTGCCGCTCGACTCCGCGAAAGTCGGCGGCCGGCTCGCGGTGCTCGATGTGGCCAAGGTCTTCGCCGATGCGATCGGGCGGAATCCTGATCACGATCCGGTCGGCGATCTGCCTGACGTTCGCGCCTCGAGAGCGGTTCGAGGACTGCACTGATCGATTCCCCTCCCTCCGGAAAGGACAGTCCCGTGCTTGTCGGCGAACAACCCGACGTCGTCCAGTTTCTCGGGAGCGTTCCCGAGGCGGGCGGCCGGGACGTCGAGATCGTCAGCACCCATGCATCCCTCGTGTTCCTGGCCGGCGACCGGGCATTCAAACTCAAACGCGCTGTGCGCTATCCCTATCTCGACTTCTCCACTCCCGAAAAGCGCCTCGAAGCGTGCCGAACCGAGCTCGACCTCAACCGGCGAACGGCGCCGAAACTCTACCTGGGCGTCCGAACCATCACGCGAGAGGCCGATGGGCGTCTCGCCTTCGACGGCGCGGGTCCGCTGGTCGATGCCGTCGTCGAAATGCGGCGGTTCGATCAGGATCACCTGTTCGACGCGATGGCGCAGCGAGGAGCCCTGACCCCGCCGCTCCTGGCCGAGCTGGCCCGACGGATCGCGGCTTTCCACAGGGCGGCGGCCATCAGCTCGGCGCACGGGGGCGTCAGCCGGGATCGCTGCGGTACTCGACATCAATGACAGGGCCCTCCGAGGAACGACGCTCGTCGGGCCCGAAACCGCACGGGTTTTCGCCGACTCGTTCCGACAGGCGCTTGCCGCGCATTCGGATCGCCTGGAGGCGCGCCGGACTTCGGGCAAGGTCCGGCGCTGTCACGGCGATCTGATCCTGCGCAACATCTGCCTGGTCGATGGCGAGCCCACGCTGTTCGACTGCCTTGAATTCGACGAGGCCCTGGCAACGATCGACGTCCTGTACGACCTGGCCTTTCTCCTGATGGACTTGTGGCATCGGGACCAGCGCCGGCTCGCGAACATCGTCTTCAATCGCTACCTCGATGAATGCGACGAGACGGACGGCTTGCCGCTCGTACCCTTCTTCATGGCGATCCGTGCCGCCGTTCGGGCGCATGTCACGGCGGCACAGGCCGACGATACCGCTGGAGACGCAGCGCAGGGTCTCTTCCGGGAGGCGCGGGCCTATTTCGATCTCGCATCCATGCTGCTCGAAAAGCGCGCTCCGATCCTTCTCGCCATCGGAGGCTTCAGCGGATCCGGCAAGTCGACGATCGCCTCCCTGGTCGCACCTCACGTCGGGCCGCCCCCGGAGCGCGGACGCTCAACAGCGACCGCATCCGCAAGCGCATGCATGGCGCCTCCGCGGAGGATCGCCTGCCGGCCCCGGCGTATCGGCCGGAGGTCTCCGACGACAGTCTATCGAACCCTGCGGAGCGAGGGCTGCCGATATGCTTGCCGCCGGATATGGCGTCGTGGCCGACGCGGTCTTCGACCGCCCCGCCGAGCGTGAGGCCATCGCCGGTCTCGCCGCGGATGCCGGCGTCGCGTTTCACGGCATCTGGTTGGATGCACCCGAGGCCGCGCTCCTCGAGCGCCTGGCCGCGCGCAGGAATGACCCGTCGGATGCAACCGCCGAGGTGCTTCTCGCGCAGTTGCAGCGCGACTGCGGCGACGATCCCTTGGCACCGAATCGATGCCGCCGGCCCTGCGGAGGCGGTGCGGGACGCCGTTCTGGCAAGGCTTCCGTCTAACTCCTGACCGAGATGCGGCCGTCCTCGAGCCGAAACCCGCCGCAGGCGACGAAGCCCTGATGTCGGAAGCCCGCGGCCGCTTTTCCGTAGCGCAGCGGCCGGCCGTCGGGAGCCGCGACGCTGCCGCCCGCGGCGGCCAGAACCGCATGCCCCGCGGCCGTATCCCACTCGCAGGTCGGCCCCATGCGGGGATAGAGGTCGGCTTCGCCCTGGGCGATCAGGCAGAATTTCAGCGACGACCCCAGCGGGCGCCGCTCGACGATCGGCAGCGCGTCCAGGTAGGTCTCGGTCGCCTGGTCGCGATGCGAGCGGCTGACAAGGGCCACGAGGCCGGCCGGAGGCGGCGGCCGCACGGTGATCCGGCGTGGCTCGGCCGCGCCGGCGAGCCGCGTTCCCGGCGCGATTCGCGCCGTATGACACTCGGTATCGGCGAACCAGAGCTGTTCGAGCAGCGGCGCGTAGATCGCTCCCGCGACCGGCCGGCCGCTTTCGACCAATGCCAGATTGACGGTGAATTCGGCGCGGTGAGCCATGAACTCCCGTGTGCCGTCCAGCGGATCGACGAGGATGAACCGCTCGCCGATGGCCGGCGCACGAGCGGCCGCTGCAAGTTCCTCGGCTACGACGGGGATTCCCGGGAGCTGCGCGCCGAGCAGCTCCACGATCAGGTTTTCCGCCGCGAGATCCGCTTCGGTGACGGGAGACGCATCCGCCTTCCGGCCCACGGCGAACCCGCGCCGGAGGATCTCCAGGATCGGTCCCCCGGCCACGACGCTGATCTGCGCGAGAAGGAAGGCGATGGATCCAAGAGGCACGCAGCCCCCTCGTCTCGTTCGAGATGCCAAGCGGCGATGGTTAAACTAACATCCGGGTTTCGGGGGTCGTTGCGGAAGATCAAGTCCGCGCTCGAGGATACGATGACCGATCGCATCGAGACGGCACGCCGGCACCCGCGGACCAGCGCTCTGTTCACAGACCTCTACGAACTCACCATGCTCCGCGCCTATTTCGAACGCGGCATGACGGACGAGGCCGTGTTCAGCCTGTTCGTGCGAACGCTTCCCCCTCGTCGAAACTATCTGATCGCGTGCGGGCTGAGCGACCTCCTCGCCGACATCGAGGCCCTGCGCTTCACGGACAGAGATCTGACTTTTCTGTCCTCGCTCGGCAAGTTCCCCACCTCCTTCTTGGAGTGGCTGCAGGCCTTCCGCTTCACCGGCGAGGTCCACGCCGTCCCCGAGGGCACGCCCATCTTTGCGAACGAGCCGATTCTCGAAGTGATCGCCCCGATCGCGGAGGCGCAACTGATCGAAACCCTGGTCCTCAATCAGATCGGGTTTCAGACCAACCTGGCATCGAAGGCCGTGCGGGTGGTTCATGCGGCGCGAGGCCGTCCTGTCGTGGACTTCGGCGGGCGCCGCGCCCACGGCATCGATGCGGCCGTCAAGGGCGCGCGAGCTTTCTACGTCGCCGGCATCTCCGCAACATCCAACGTGCTCGCCGGAATGGTTTACGGGATCCCCGTCGCCGGGACCGTGGCTCATAGCTTCATCGAAGCATTTCCGGGCGAAATGGAGGCCTTTCGCGTCTTCGCGGAGATTTATCCGGAGACGATCCTCCTGGTCGACACCTACGACACGCTCGCGGGAGTCCGGAAGGTCGCCGCGCTCGCCCGCTCGCTTGCGCCTTCGTTCCGCGTGCAGGGTGTGCGGCTTGATTCCGGCGACCTTCTCGAACTCTCCAGGGGGGCGCGGGGCATCCTCGACGGGGCCGGATTGTCGCACGTGAAGATCTTCGCGAGCGGCGGGTTGGATGAGTCCGAGATCGACAGGCTCATGGCGGACGGCGCGCCCATCGACGCCTTCGGCGTGGGGACCGAGTTGAGCGTGGCCGCCGATGCGCCCGCGCTCGACATCGCCTACAAGCTCACCGAGTCCGGTGGAATGGGACGGATGAAGCTCTCGACCGGCAAGCGGACTCTGCCCGGCCGGAAGCAGATCTTTCGAGAGGTTGAAGACGACACGGCCGTCCGCGACACGATTGCCCGCTGGAACGAGGCGCTGCCCGGGACGCCGCTCCTGTCGCCGGTCATGACGCAAGGACGGCGCGTCGGCGAGCGGATTGCATCGCTGGCCGACGTGCGGAGCCATGCCGTTCGAGCCGCGGGCCAGTTGCCGCCCCGCTTGCGGAGCCTCGATCCGGCCGAGCCCTATGCGGTCGCCGTCAGCCGCGGTCTCGCCGACTACGAGCGCGACGTGCGTGCCCGGATCGCCGAGAGCATGGCACGGGATTTCGCTTGATCGCCGGTCAATCCCCGGCCAGCGCTTCGTCGGCGAGCCGAAGGTACTCGGACGCGAGCGGGCCCCATTTTGCAGGGTTCCTCGGCACGGGATCGAGCAGATGGGCAATGGAGAGACGGGCCCGCAGCACCGCGCGAAAGGCCGTGTAGAGCCTCACGAGACGATCCGGCGGAATCGGGCCGAGCCGCCCGCCGACCCGGTTCATCAAGTGCCGGCCGATCGCAGGCTCGCCCAGGAGAGCGCATTCCATGCCCAGGAAGGCGAGTTCGTCGAAGGGATCGATGGAGCGCAGGTCCTCGTTGAACTCGAGGCAATCGAAGATCACGATCGGCTCGGCGAGGCAGATATGTTCGGGCCGGAGATCGCCGTGGCCTTCGACGATCCATCCGCCCCGCGCACGCTCCTCCATCAACGCACGGTTTTCCGCGAGCGCCGCCTCGAGGCGGTCGAGGATCGCCGGCATACGTCCATGATCGACGGCGAGGCCGCATTTCGTCAGGACCTCCCGGTTCGTGCCCTGCTCCCTTGCGAATCGGCCCGCGTAGTCTCGAGGGGTGATCGGAACCCGCTTGGCGCTCTCGTAGAAGGCGGTCAGGACTTCGGCCAGCCGATCCAGATCGCTCTCCGTGACGAGGCACCGCGCGAGCATGCCGTCGAGCATGCGGTCGTCCGGGAGCCGCCGCATCGCGACGAGCCAGTCGACCACCTCGCCATCGCCCTCGAGGGCGAGTTCTCCCGCGGGCGTGTGCTTCAGCGGCACCACGCCGAGATAGGTATCGGGAGCGAGCCTCGCATTCAGCCGGACCTCCTCCCGGCAGTTCGCTTCCCGGGCCGCGAGGGTCGAGAAATCCAACTGCGGGTAACGGACGGGCTTCTTCAGCTTCAAGACCCGATCGCCCGCCAGGAAGACCCATGACATATGGGTCTCCTTTACCGCAACCTCGTGTCGGCCATCCGGATAGGACGAGGACCTGCCCAGGAACCGCACTTTCTCCTCGGTCGAGACGCCATCGGAAGGGCCGGCACCGACGTCGCCTTCAGGACTCCGGCGGCAAGCGGGATGCATGGATGACCGATCCGTCCGGCAACGCTAACCTCCGGTCAGGTGGCGCTCGATCTCGTCGACGGAGCACTTGGTGAGATCCTTGTTGATCTCCGCGATGATGTGGCGGCTGACGGCCGTCGGCAAGGCATTCCGGAGATCGGCAAGAGTTCGGGGCGGCGCCACGATGACGACCGCTTCGACCTTTTGGCGCGTGCAGAAGTCCTGCAGGATCGAGGCCAGCTCCGCCGCGAAACGGTGCTCCGCCAGATCGTGCCAGTCCGATTGCTCGACGGCGCTCCGGCGTCCGCCCATCGCGACCCGCCCCGGCCTGTCGGTTCCCTGGAGACGTGTCGCCGGGTTGGCCGGCGCCTCCACCAGCCGCTCCAGCTCCAGGTTCGGATGGAATTCGTCGCCACGGTTGCAGAGCATCAGCGCCTTGCGTCCGTCGCCGACGAGAACCCGGCCATCGTGAGGGATCTTGAGCTTTAGCGTCATGGTTTCCTCCCTTCGGCAGATCGTCCTCGGGACCTCATGATCGGGCTCGCGCAGAGCCGACGCTGTCGGTGCCTGCGGCGCGTCTGTCGACGTTACGTCGGATACTCCGGCTCATTTTGATCCATGTCAGTTCTGCGATGCGAGCGTTGGCCGAATATCGAACGGCTTCGACTGGTCCCGGTGTCAGAGCGGTCGGGGATCATCTGCAGTTCGGTTGATCCCGGACCGGAATAGGCCCATCCGAAGCGCTGCGAGGCGAATGGCGGCTTCGGTCGGGAACCGCTTCACATGCCTTCGAGCAATCGCACCATGATACCGATGCTTCCCTTCAAGGATCGTGCGACGGCCGGAGCGGGACTCGCCTCCCGCCTGATCGCCATGGACGTTGCGCAGCCCGTCGTGCTGGCGCTCCCGCGCGGCGGAGTTCCGGTCGCGCGCCAGGTCGCGGATGCCCTTCATGCACCGCTGGACCTCGTGCTCGTCCGCAAGATCGGCGTCCCCTGGCAACCGGAACTGGCGGCTGCCGCGGTCGTCGACGGGGAAGAGGCGAATGTCGTCCTGAACGAAGAGGTCATGGGACTCACCGAGATCGGCATGGACCAGATCCAGGCACGGGCGAACGAGGAACTTCTGGAAATCGAACGGCGCCGGACGGTCTATCTCGGCGACAGGGCTCCCGTCCCCCTCGAGGGTCGAACGGCGATCCTGGTCGACGACGGCATCGCGACCGGCACGACCGTGCGCGCGGCCGTGGTCGCCCTGCGGCGGCGCAATCCCTCCCGCATCGTGTTGGCCGTCCCCGTCGCCGCCGCCGAGACGCTCGCGGCCCTGCGCGGCCTCGTCGACGACGTCGTCTGCCTTGCCACGCCCGAACCCTTCGGTGCCATCGGGTATTACTATCGGGATTTTCACCAACTCTCCGACAAGGAAGTCTCCCGCCTCATCGCCGGCGGCCATGACAGGAACTGAACAGCGCTGTTCTTGGATGGAGCGCAGCGCCCGCCTCCGCAGGCGTCATCCCTCCGCTGCTTCAAAGAAGGAGCATCGGATGGATCCCAAAAGTGGGGTCCACTTTTGGGTCCGGTGCTCTAGAGGCACCTCGCCAGCTCGGCTGCGGCTTTGATATATTGAGCGAGATCAATCCGTCGGCGGCGTCCCCAGCCTAGGATTTCGCCGTGCGGGTTGCCAAGTCGCGGGGAAGCCATGGCACTGAACGACATTCTTGTCCTTCTGGATTCCGACGATGAGGCCGCGGGCCGATATGCGCTCTGGCTGGCCGAGACCCTGGATGCCCACCTGACCGCGGTCTCGCCGATCATCGAACCGCGCCTTCCGGTCTTCGTCAGCTCGGAAATGCCGGGTGAGTTTCTGTCGAAGGTCCGCGAAGAGGCCGAAGACGCCGCGCGGCAGGTGCTCTCCCGTTTCGCGGAGGCCGCCAAGCAACACAAGGTTGTCGTGGAGCCCCAGACGATGAAAGCTTTGGCCGGGGAAGTCGGCCGCGAGATCAGAAACACCGCCCGCTATCATGACCTCACCGTTCTCAATCAAGGCGACCCCGAGAAGGATCAGTCCACCGAGATCATCGAGAGCACGCTCTTCGGCTCCGGCCGGCCGATCCTCATCGTCCCGTACATCTTCAAGGAGCCTGGTCGGCTCGAGACCGTTCTGGTGGGCTGGGACGGCGGCCCAGCCGCCGCGCGGGCCCTCTCCGATGCCTTGCCGCTCTTGGGCGCCGCCCGCAGCGTTCAGCTCGTGACGGTAGCCGATGCATCGGAAGAATGGGTCGGCCGCTCCCATCTGGCGCTCGTGCGGCACCTCTCCCACCACAGGATCCAGGCGGAGGCCAAGACATTGTTCGGCGCCGACGATGCCGCCAGCGCGCTCCTGTCCCATGGGGCCGACATCGGCGCCGATCTCCTGGTCATGGGCGGGTATGGTCACTCGCGCATGCGCGAGATGGTCCTCGGAGCGGGCGACCCGCGCCATCCTGCGCTCCATGACGCTTCCGGTCCTCATGTCGCATTCGACCCCGGGCCCTCAGCGCAGGACGCCAGCCGGAACGAGGAGACCTTGATGTTCGAGAATTATCCCACCGAGGGTTGGCGATATTGGGCCGCTCTGGCGGCCATCGCTCTGCTCGGGTTTGCGGGCTGCTGCTCATGATGGCCCTGCAATGGGAGGGATGATCGCCCGATCCTTCATGCTTGACGGGATAGCCATGTCAGACCCGAAAACGACCGCCGGAGCCTGAGCCTCAGGTCCCGCCTCCACGGCCGAACCCGACGCAGCCGTCGGCCGGGCCGCAGGAAGTCCCGGGCTCGCCCGAGCCTCTGAACATCCCCGTGGATGCGCCGGAGGACCCCGGCTATCGCGAGCCCCCCGGCTTCCCGGCGGGACCGGGCGATACGGCCGGATGAACGATGTTCTTGCGGGCCTATGCCGCCCGCGCCCGAAGGCCAGCGATAGGAGATTGTCCTCCACCCGCCGGACGCCCGGAGTCGCCTCGGCAGCGACGCGGATCGTCCGTTTCTGCTCTTCCGAATTCACCGGCCCCCAAAGCTCGACGACGCCGTCGCGGACGGTCACCGTCATGAGCCAGGGCATGCCCCACGGCTGCGACCGGATTTGCGCGACGACCCGCTCGCGCAATGCCTGGTCGTCGGAGGCAGTCCGAGCATCCTCCGCAGGCGGCGTTCCGGCGAAGGCTTGCAGGAGGTTCGCGCGACTGACAATCCCGACGACACTGCCGTCGCGCAGGATCGGCACCCGCTTGATCCTGTGCCGCTCCAGAAGGGCGGCGATCGTGCTCAGGGGCGTATCCTCCGTCGCGGTGACCACCTTGGTCGTCATGACGTCGGCCACCTTGACGGCATGCGCCCGGACGAACTCCTCCGCTTTTGCTCTCTCGCCGGCGAAGAGTTCGAGCCACCAGGAGCGCTGTGGTTCCGTGCCGATTTCGGCGCGGCGCATCAGGTCCCCTTCGCTCACGACACCCACGAGCCGGCGCCTTCTCAAGAACAGGCACGCCGCTGATATGGCGTCCGAGGAGGATGCGAGCGACCTCGCGGGTCGTCAGGTCCGGGGTTACCGATATGACGTCGGTCACCATCACGTCGGAGGCTTTCATCGCCGAACTCCCTTGCCGTTTGTACGAATGCTAGCGGGGCCAGGACGGGAGGCGGTTGATATTGATCAATCTCGGCGAACCCTGCCGGACCTGCCATTAGGAGGGCCCCTTCTTCGAGGCGTGCGCCTGCACCGCTTACTCGGATTTCAGTGGCGTTCGATCTTGCTGGCGAACACGTAGCCTACCCCCCGAACGGACTTGATCATCATCGGATGTTTCGGGTTGGGCTCGATCTTGCGGCGAAGCCGCGCCACCTGAGCATCGATGGTCCGGTCGAACACCTCCCACTGCCGATTGCGCGTCAGATCCATCAGCATGTCCCTGTTGAGCACGCGCCCGGGGTGCTTCGTGAACGTGACGAGAAGGTCGAATTCTCCAGACGTGAGCGGAACCTCCTTCCCGTCGGGTGCCTTCAGCTCGCGGCGCCCGAGATCGAGGCTCCATCCGTCGAACCGGATTGCCTCGCCGGATCCAGCCTCGGAAGCGGGCCGCACGCGGCGAAGGACGCTCTTGATGCGCGCGAGGATCTCTCGAAGGTGAAAAGGCTTCGCGATGTAGTCGTCGGCTCCGACCTCGAGGCCCACGACCGTATCGACCATATCGCGTCGCCCGGTCACCATGATGAGGCCGATGCTCGCCGAAACGCGAACGGATCTCCCGGGCGAGCAGAAGGCCGTCCTCGCCAGGAAGCACGAGATCCAGGAGAACGAGGTCGACCCGTTGTCTCTCCAGGCATGCCCACATGGCGGCCCCGTTCTCAGCCTGTTCGACCGCGAAACCCTCCTCGCCCAGATACCGCGAGAGCATCTGGCGGATCCGGGCATCATCGTCGACAACGAGGATGTGCGGCTTGTCGGTCAAAGCTCGACTCCCGGGACGCTTCTCGGTTCATTTTCAACCGGCTCTCGCGTTGATGTGAAGGCGCCGCAAAGCTCGACAGTACCGGCCTGAAGCATGAAGCAACGTTCTGTCGTTGCTGCGCATCTCTGATCGAACGCCCCGTTTCGATGCCCGCGCCGGCTGTTACAAACCGTCGCCAATCGCTGCGCGCCCCGCACAGTGTCCGCATACGTCCGTGACACTTGCCTGCTCTATTCCGACCGTCGTCGAACGCATGCGAACAGGCCGTCCCGATGTATTCCTCCTCCCTCGCTCCCTCGAGCCGCTCCGCATCGATCGGGCGCCTGAGCCTCGTGCCGGAGATCGCAAGCCTGGAGCGCCTGTTTGCTACGCAGCCGATTGGGACGTTCGAACGAGGCGAGGCCGCCTTCTGGGAAGGAGACGCGGCCTCCCATGTTTTTCACGTCCTCGATGGTTGCCTGCGGCTCTACCGGATCCTGCCGGACGGACGCCGTGCCGTGATGGGGTTCGCGTATGGCGGCGAGATGCTCGGGGCGTCGTTCCCGACCTCCTATCCCTACACCGCCGAGGCCGTGACGACAGTGCGCGCGCGGCGGCTCAGCCGCGGACGCTTCCACTGCCGTCGTCGACGGGTCCGACGCGTTGCGGCCGCTTCTCCTCGCCAGGATGCGGCAGGAGCTGAGAGCGGCCCACCAGCACATGATCGAGCTTGCACGCCTCAGCGCCGAAGAGCGGGTGATCGCATTCCTTCTCTGCGCCGCCCGCAGAACAGGCGCGGAGATGTGCCATGAGGTTGCCGTCGAGCTCCCGATGAGCCGTCTCGACATTGCCGATTATCTCGGCCTCACGATCGAAACCGTGTGCCGCACGATCTCCAAGCTCAAGCGCGAGGGGCTCATCGCTCTCGAGAACCGCCACACGGTCGTGTTGAAGCGCATGGGCAGCCTGAAGAAGCTCGCTGGCAGGACGGACGAAGTGGACGACGCCCCTCCCCTCAGGATCGTGGGTCGTCACTGAGCCGCGGTGCGGCCTGCTCGTCGGCCTCGTCTGGCACCGGTTGTCCGTTCGACTTCGCTATCGGACCAGTCGTTTTTGAGGGCATTCTCGAAGAGGGTCTTGGGCATGCACGCCTTGCCGGGGGTTCGGCCCCGCGGATGGCCGGCGGCGTCGACGCTTCGCCGTGCGACGCCCGTCATGGTCAGAATTCGCAGACCCATGTGCGGCGGATACCATGTGCGGCGGATACCCATGTGCGGCGGATACCCATGTGCGGCGGATCACGACACCGCCCCGGGGCGCCGACGAATCGCCGGTGACGCGACAAATTTACTAAAAATAAGTTAATGTGCGGAGGTTTTTCTTCTGCTGACGTATGGTAATCCTTTCGGTGAAATGGGGGCTCGCGGATGGCGGAGGACGACCGGTCGGGGGAAGAGGTTCGGCAGCACGTGCGCCGGATGCTCGTTCGACTCGCGGCTCGAGAGCGGAAGCGGGCAAATGAGCAAAAGAACCCGCTCCGTTCAGTGAGCACCGCAGTCAAGGTAGAGGGAGAGGAGAACCCTCCACCTGACCAGGCCTGAGGGGCTGACGGATCGTCCCGGCGCATCTCGGCCATGGTCCGCATGGAACCCTCGATCCGCACGGCTGAGACGCCGGCCAAGCAATGCCGCCGAGCCGTGGAGGAAAAGTCATGGCCTACATCCCCACCACCGCCGCCGAAATCCGCGATGCCGCCATCAGCCTGCGGAACAATATCGTAACCGTCGAACTCCACCCCATTCCGCCCGAGCGCGGGCTCCACTCCATTCCGGCCGAGCGGGTCGAGGAGCTGGTGACGCTCCTCGTCGCACTCGCCGACCGGCTCGCCTTCCTCGAGAGCCGCCTCTCGCCGCAGACCTTCGAGGCAGGCGAGGGGTGATCTCCCCCGCTGTCGTTTGCCTGGTCGGGGGCGAGGGCGGAGTGTCTTCCGGGCCAGCAGATAAGCGGCCTCCGCTGCATGAGGAATCCGCACGGATCTCCGCGATATCCGGAGCAGGGCACGCCTTGCATTGTAAGCTTTGCGCGAACGCCCGCTTAAAAGCATTGGGGTATCAAGTGCCTGCTGCGGGAGGGTTATCCGGCCCCTGCGGCGACCCCGGCCGGAAGAAGTCGGCCTCGAACCTTGGGCAACACCCGCATGAGGCGCCGCAGCTCCCCGTGGCCCGTGACACCCGACCGGAAGCATGTGCGACGAACGCTGCTTTCGGGATTGAAGCAGGTGCAGCTCGCGATCATCGGCTGCCTCGCCCTCCTCGTCCTGACATCCCCGTCCGATGCGAAGTCCTTTCTGCAAACTCTGTTCGGGCCACCGAAGATCCAAACGCGGTCGAACGCAAACAAGATGCCGGCGTTCCTTCGAGCCTTCTTCAGTCCATTCCAGCCGCCGCGGCACAAGGTCAGGGCTCGTGTGAGGCATCGACCGGCCTCCGTCGCCCGGCACATAGAGAAGCGCGTGCCTGCCCGGACCGCGGCCGCCGCGGCGCCCTTGCCGACCCCGGTCCGCGCCGGGTTTAAGCCTGATCTTCCGGATACACGGACCGCGACCGTGCATGTGCCTGCCCCTGCCCGTGCCAGCTTTGGGCCCGATGGTCCTGTCTCCTGGGAAGGGGATATCGGCGCCGTCTTCATGCGCGACTCCACGCTGCGACGTGGAGACATCATCGTGTTTCCGGATGGACCGCGGGTGTTCAACGGCAAGAGCCGCAACACACTTCATCAAATGAGCGATTTCGAAGATCTCGGAGCCTCGTTACTCGTGACCGAGCAGACGCGCCAGGACATCTTGGCTGCGACCACCCAGTCGCCTCCACGGGACGAAGTGAGGCTGTCGTTCACCGCACGACCAAGCAACCGCCGCAAGCGATAGAAATACACCAGGCGCGGCGCGACGCGACGCCTACATCTCACGCGTAAGCCTCCGTGAATCGACCGAGGGGTCCTGGCGACCGGGATCGGAGATCGGGGCGAGCTTCTGCAGAGGATGAAGAAAGCCTGGATCTGATGCCACCGGCACGTGCAACACGCCGTGTCCGGACCCGTGGCGCTGGTGTGTACCGCAGCAGGGTCATGGGATCCCCAGAGGGAATTTTCCCTGCATCTTTTCAGTGACTTAGGAGATCTGGCTGGGGCGCCAGGATTCGAACCTGGGAATGGCGGTACCAAAAACCGCTGCCTTACCGCTTGGCGACGCCCCAAGATCTTCAAAGCCGCCTTCGAAGCCGCGGTCTACATAGTCGCCGGACCAGAGGCTGGCAACCGCGTTCTGCTTGGCCGTTAGGGCCCGCGAGACGGCACGTTCTGCGCTTGCAGTGCTCTTCCCGCGTCGCTATAAGACCGCCTCCCGAGACTATAGAGATGTCGGAGTGTAGCGCAGTCTGGTAGCGCACTACGTTCGGGACGTAGGGGTCGCAGGTTCAAATCCTGCCACTCCGACCATTCTTTTCCTGACACCACAACGGTTTCAGAAACGGCCTCGCTCGGGGCGCGATTTCCGTGGACCGTTTCGTGGACCGATTGGGGCGGCCGGCCCGCGCCCTACTTCCCAAGCACAGCCTTCGCGCCGAACCCGATCAGGCCGAGGATTCCTGACACGATCGCGATCACCACCGCCATGCCGATCCTCGAGGCGGCGCCGTCGACGGCCAGCCGCATCCTCCGAACGAACCGAAATTCCGCCCTCGCCTCCTCGACGTGCTCCGGATCTTCGGTTTAGAGCCGGCATCCCGGAACGCCTCCTGGACGGCGTTCTTGACGAGCTGGCGCAGCTCGTCGCGAGAGATCGTGATTTCGGTCGTCACTTCGCGAGCCTTCCGGTGATCGCCTTTGAGGCGTCTGGATCACGCCCTTCCCTTCCGAGTTGAACAGGAATCTTAGTCTATCCGACCTACCTCGCGACGGCAGCATCGCAATCCGGAACGCTCGAACATCCCGTAAGGCCACGGTCAACGTTAATGACCGGTTCACGTTGCACGCGCAATCAGTCCGATCTGAACTGGGCTCGCGGAGGGCTGATCATGGAACAGCGGACCAACGCTCCCACTTTCAACTGCGAGGAATGCGGCTCGGTCAGCATCGCCGTCGAGGCCCCGCTGACCGAAGCGTCTGCGGTCAGATGCTGCGGATGCCGCGCCTATCTCGGCCCATGGTGCCTGTTTCTCGACGAGCTTCATTGGAGGCTCGCCTGTCTCGGCGCATCGCATGTCCGGCAGCACGCGGCGTCGCGCGCGAAGGGTCCGAACTGATCCGGTCGGCTGCACGCGGTCGGTACGCGGTTCAAAGCCGATCGCCTCTGCGCCTCGCGCCGCCCGGGTCGAAACGGGGTCCGCGGCACGTGAGCGCGGATCGCGGCGAACCGCCCCGGTCGTCCGGCGACGGCGCGAGCTAGACGCCGCCGATCGGCGCATAGAGGCAGAGGATCTTCCGGTCCTTCGTCGCGGCCGGCCACTTCTGCTCGCAGAGGTGCCACTGGCCGTCCGGCGAAGGCTTCAGGTCCTTGTAGGAGATGTGCCGGCCGTCGATCAGCTCGAAGCCGCCGTTTCGCTCGACCGGCGATTCCTTGAGCGGGATGGGTGCGCAATCGTGACCCGAGCAGCACTCCCACGGGTACCAATCGTGCGCATGGGCTTCGACGCTGCACAGCAGCACGACGGCGGCGGCCGTCGCGGCGAGGCAGAATGCACGTGTGTCCGAGATCGAGCGCAGCATGGAATCCCTCCTGTGACTGGCTGCCTCGGAATTATGTTCGTCGCGCGCCGGACTGCTATGAAGCAGGTCACATCGCGGAGGGATTTCCCAACGCGTCGGCTTCATCATCGACGGTGAGGATCTGGTGCTTCCTCGACGCGGGCTGCGCGCGTGCTGCCCGGACGGCGGCATCGTCCCTCACGCCGATCCCAGCCACTCCCGGAGCTTCGTCCATCGCGGCTTCGCGTGCCCTCCCCGAACGGCGATGCCGAGCGCCTTCTTCTGGCCGATGATCACGACGAGGCGCTTGCCGCGCGTCACGCCCGTGTAGACGAGGTTGCGGGCCAGCATCGTGTAGTGCTGGGTGGTGACCGGGATGATCACCGCTGGGTACTCGGAACCCTGGCTCTTGTGGATCGTGGTCGCGAAGGCCGGCAGGAGCGTGTCGAGCTCGCCGAACGAATAGGTCACTTCGCGCCCTTCGAAGTTGACGACGAGCGCCGCTTCCTCCTCGTCGATGCGGTCGACCGTACCGAGGTCGCCGTTGAAGACGTCCCGGTCATAGTCGTTCTGAGTCTCCATCACCCGGTCGCCCGGCGAGAAGCGCCAGCCGAAGCGCTCGACGAAGATCGGCGGATCGGGATTCAGAATGCGCTGGAGTTCATGGTTGAGATTGCGCGCGCCGAGCACGCCCCTGTTCATGGGACACAGCACCTGGATGTCCCTCAGCGGATCGAGACCGAAGCGGCGCGGGATGCGTTCCCGCACCATCTCGACGAGTTTTGCCACACCTTCCTCGGGATCGCGGATCTCGACGAAGTAGAAATCGCTCTCCTCGCCCTTCTGCAGCGGCTCGGGCATCTGCCCGCGGTTGATCCGGTGGGCATTGACCACGATCCGGCTTTCCGCGGCTTGCCGGAAGACTTCGGTCAACCGCGCAACCGGCAGCCTCCCCGATGCGATGATGTCGGCGAGCACCTGCCCCGGACCGACGGACGGCAACTGGTCCACGTCGCCGACCAGCAGCAGGGCCGCGTGCTCCGGGACAGCGCGTGTGAGCGCGTTCATGAGCGGCACGTCGACCATCGAGGTCTCGTCGACGACCAGCAGGTCGCAGTCGAGGACGTTGTCCTCGTTGCGAGAGAAGCCGCCGTGCCTGGGGTCGATTTCAAGGAGGCGGTGAATGGTCTTCGCCTCGATGCCCGTCTGCTCGGTCATGCGCTTGGCGGCCCGGCCCGTCGGCGCCGCCAGCAGGACACGAACGCCCTTGGCGACCAGGATGCGCAGGATCGTGTCGAGCGTGCTGGTCTTGCCGACGCCGGGACCGCCGGTCATCACGGACATGCTCGAGGACAGAACGAGGCGAACCGCCTCCCGCTGAGAGGCCGAGAGCGTCTTGCCCGTCCTGGCCTCGACCCACGGCAACGCCCGGCCGAAGTCGATGGCGGGCCAGGGCGGGGAGCGCCCGGAGCGGGCGATCAGCCGTTCGGCGATGGCCCTCTCCGCCGCATGCAGCCCCTTCAGGAAAATGCAGGTTTCCTCCCCGATCGTGTCGCTGACGACGTCCTCGCCGTGCCGGAGCTCGTCCGCAAGAGCCGCCTCGATGAGCGGGGCCTCGACCTCCAGGAGCTTCTGCGCCAGCGTCCCCAACATCGGCCTCGGCAGCGCACAATGCCCTTCGTCCAGAGCGGTCTGAAGCGCGAAGGACATGCCGGCGCGGAGACGCTGTGGTGCCGACTTCTCCATCCCGAGCCTGGCGGCGATCGCATCGGCCGTACGGAACCCGATGCCCCGCACGTCGCGGGCCAGCCGGTACGGATCCTCGGTCATCACCTTGATGGCCTCGTGACCGTAGGTCTTGAAGATGCGGACCGCACGCGCCGTGCCGACGCCGTGCGCGTGCAGGAAGATCATGATCTCACGCACGGCCTGCTGTTCGGCCCAGCCCGCCACGATCTTCGAGGCTCGCCACGGGCCGATGCCGGAGACCTCGGTGAGGCGCTCGGGATGGGCTTCGATGATGTCGAGGGTCGCTTCGCCGAACGCAGCGACGATGCGCTTGGCCATGGCGGGGCCGATGCCCCGCATCTGGCCGGATGCGAGATACTTCTCGATTCCGTCCGCGCCGGTCGGCGACGTGGTCTTGAGGATGTCGGCCTTGAACTGGAGCCCATGAGTCCGGTCGCTGACCCAGGCACCGCTCGCGGTGATCCACTCCCCCGCCCCGACGAACGGCGTGTGTCCGACGACGACCGCCAGGCTGCGCCTCCCCCGGATCTGCACCTTCAGAACGCAGAAGCCGCTTTCGGCGTTGTGGAAGGTCACGCGCTCGACCGTGCCGGCCAGGGTTTCCGGCGGCGCACTCTCATTGCGCGGGGACGGTCGGACCATGTGGTTCATGATGTCTGCCGAGACGATCCCGGCTCTCCCATTAAGCGCCTATCCGGTTGCCGATCCACGGCGCATGATGAGCCGGACCCGATCAAATAATGTTCGCTTTCTGTTCTTGCCAGAGTGAGATCCCTCCAGCATCGCCGGCTCCCAGGTCGGGAGACTGCGGCGCTGGCCGCTTCGGCCCGGGGTTCTTGTTATTGCTAAGCCTCGCCGGCTCTCCTACAATTTTCGGATTGGACAGGGAGTCGCCACCTTGACCCCGGACCATGCCAGCAATTTCGCGGCGGTCGCGTGGTCGCACCTCAAGTCGCTTGAGGATGCGGGCGAGCCTCCTGAGCAGATTGCTCGCCAGCTCGCGGCAGTCGCGCGATCTTATGCCACGGATGGTCTAACCGACGAGGCGGAGACGCTGCGGGAAGTGGTTCGTCTCTACAGACAGCGATGGACCACCAAGCCTGCCGTCGGAAAGGACGGGGGGGCCTGAGGTCACGGTGCTTACGCGGGAGTCGCACCGCTCATGCGCCGACGGACGACCCGGACGATTCCGGTCTTTCGAGCGACGTCGGGGGCGAGAAGCGCCTCCGCTTCACGGACCATGCGGTCCGCTCCTCGCCGAGGTGCCGGGCCTCTCTCAGTCGGGCCGGGATCAGCTCTCGCGCCGCTTCGACGGGATCGCCGCAAAGCATTGTTTGCCGCGTCTCCAGGGGTCCGCCCGTCAGGCGGCGCGGATCGCGCCGAGGAATCGCTCCACCTCTTCGCTCAGGCGGTTCGACTGCTGCGACAGGTGGCTCGAGGCCGTCAGCACTTCGTGCGATACGCGGCCCGTTTCCGTGGTCGCCTGCGAAACGCCGACGATATTGGACGAGACCTCCGTCGTCCCCTTCGAGGCCTGCTGGACGTTGCGGGCGATTTCCTGGGTTGCCGCTCCCTGCTCCTCGACCGCCGAGGCGATGGACATCGCGATCTCGTTCACCCGGCCGATCGTTTGGCCGATCTCCCTGATGGCGGACACGGCATCCTCGGTCGCCCCCTGGATGGCATTGATCTGGCCGGCAATCTCGTCGGTGGCCTTGGCGGTCTGGCTAGCCAGGGATTTCACTTCGGAAGCCACGACGGCGAAGCCCTTGCCCGCCTCGCCGGCCCGCGCCGCTTCGATGGTGGCGTTGAGCGCCAGGAGGTTCGTCTGACCGGCGATGTCGTTGATCAGCTTGACAACGTCGCCGATCTTCTGTGCCGCTTCCGCCAGGGCCTGGACCTTGTCGTTGGTCCGCCCGGCATCCTCGACCGCCTTGCCGGCGATCTTGGTGGACTCGGTCACCCGGTGGCTGATTTCGGCGATGGACGAGGACAACTCCTCGGCGGCGCCGGCGACAGTCTGCACATTGGTCGAGGCCTGCTCGGACGCCGCCGCGACCGCCGTCGCCCGGCGCTGCGTCTCCTCCGCGGTTACCGACATCGACTGCGCCGAGAACTGCATCTGGCCGGCCGATGCCGACAGACCCTGCACAACGCCCCTGACACTCGCCTCGAAGGAGTCTGCCATCTCGCTGAGGGCCTTCTTCTTTTCGAGCTCGGTGCGCTTTTCGGTCTCCTTCTGCTCGGCCTGCAGCCGCTGATTCTCGCGGCCCGCCTCCTTGAACTTCTCCAGCGCCCCCGCCAGCTTGCCGATCTCGTCCTTCTGTCCCAAGGCCGGGACCTCGGTGTGGAGATTGCCGCGAGCGACCTGCTCCATGGCTTGGGTGATCCGGCGCAGCGGACGAACTGCCATGCCAAGCACAATCAGCAGGGCCAGGGCCGTACTCACCACAATGCCGATAGCGCCCGCGGTGAACATCGTTCGGCGCGCGGCTTCATGCGACGCCTCCGCGGCGGCGGTCGCCTCGGTGACGGATTTTTCGATGCGCTCTATCATCCTCGTGAAGTTCTGGCGGCCGGCGGCCGCGAAAGGCAGCGCCCGCTTCAACGTGACCTCCGCCCCCGCCCGGTCGCCATTCTCCAGCAAACCCGAAGCTGCCTGACCGATCGCGGCGAAGTCTTCGACGAGCTTGCGGACGTTCGTCACCGCCTGCCGTTCCTCGTCGCTCGTCAGCATCGGCTCCAATCGGTCAAAGCGTTCCTGGAGCTGGCGCTGTTGCGCCACCGCCTCGTCCGTGCTCCGCTTGATATCGTCCGGCGCCGTTGCGTATATCCGCCCATGAATGATGCGGGCATAGTTGATGAACGCCGTGTTCGTGCGCGACGCCAGCACCATGCGCTCGGTCGACGATTCCAACTGTCGAACGGCGCCATAGATGTCCGCCATCGCACCGATGCCGATCGCGATCAGCGCCACCGCCAGCATCACGAGCAGGACCACGCCGCCGAGCAGCTTCGGCGCTATCGGAATGTTCCTGATGAGTCTGGAGATAAACAACATAGATGTACCCCGCCGCCGCTGCCGCTTGTGGTTGCGGCCAATGTGCCAGCCGGATATTACCGGGACCTTAAAATCGGCGACGATCGCGCAATCGAAAATTGGGGTTGAGAGCAGCCCGATTCTGCATGCTGCGCCGGCGCGACCGGCCGAGCGATCTCTTGTGTCGAGCAAGCCCTTAGGGGCGCTCTCCCGCGAACTTGGTCGCCCGCATACCTTGGGAAAGAATCGCCTCCGCATCGCGGATGACGCGGTCCACGATCTCGGCGGCCGGCGGGACGTCATGGATGAGACCGACTGCCTCGCCGGCGATCACCGCTGCCTTGTCGAAGTCGCCCCGCTCTCGCGCCTCGGCATAGAGCCGCGCCTCCTCCTCCGCATGCTCCATCAGTTCCTTTTCGCGCCCGAGCCACCGTTCGGCATGGGCGTTCCGCAGGACGCGGCCGGTATAGGGATCGGGCCAGACGTTCTTGCGCGTGATGTCGAACACGATGCTGCGCACCGTGTCGTCGCCGCCGGCATCCACGATCCTGCGCTTCGCCGCCGGATGCGCCTGAGCCTCCTGGGAGGCATAGAAGCGCGTCCCCATCAGCACGCCCTCGGCCCCGAGCACCATCGCGGCGGCGAATCCCCTCCCGTCGGCAATGCCGCCCGAAGCAACGACGGGAATTGCCGGAAAGGCATCCGCAACTTCGGGGACGAGGGTCATCGTCGCGCGACTGGCCCCGTGCCCCCCTGCCTCCGTGCCTTGCGCGACCAGGACGTCGGCTCCCGCCGACGCCGCTTCCTGCGCCTGCTTCAGCGACTGCACCTGGCAGATCAGCTTCGCGCCCGCTTCCCGGATCCGGGCGGCGAAGGGGCTCGGATCGCCGAAGGACAGCATCACCGCCGCGGGCCGATGTCTGAGGGCGAGGTCGAGCAGTTCCGGTCCTTTGGCCAAGCTCCATGTGATGAATCCGCAACCCACCCGCGAATTTCCGGCCGCTTCGAACTCCTGCTCCAGCCACTCGCCGCTGCCGTATCCGCCTCCGATGAGCCCGAGGCCGCCGGACTGGCTGACCGCGGAGGCCAGCCTGCCGGTCGACACCAGGTCCATCGGCGCGAGCAGGATCGGGTGCTCGATGCCGAGCACTTCAGTTACACGGGTCTGGAACGGCATGGCCGACGGCTTTCTCTGGAGCGGATCCTCAGGTTGTCACGGGCTCTCGCCGCAAACAATCCGCTGGCCCCGAAGCGCCGCTTCCCGCCGTCCGGCGCGGCCCGGCGCGCCTCGCGTGCTCCCGTCGCGCCGCGACGGACCTTGCCCGACGAAGGGCGAAGGCCGAGCGGGTGGACACCCGGAAAAGCTCGGCCCTAGACTGCCGTAACGTCACGCCAGGGAAATCCAGCATGGATATGAAGCGGTACTTCGTTACCCAGGAGCACGAGGACCTCTGGTGGGTGTCGCACCGGGACACCCACCTTTACAGCTACCCGACCGAACACGAGGCCCGTCTGGCGGCTCTCGCGCTGGCCCAGGACGCCGCTCAAGCGGGAGCGCCCGCGATGGTCGTCGTGATGCCGCCGAGGGCCGAGACGACCACCCCCTCCGACCACGCGACACCGGAACCTGCGGGATCGTGACGACGGCTTGCACGCGGATGCGCACCTTGCCGCCTTTCTGCCCAAGTGCGTGCCGATTAGGAGGTTGTTAACCAACCATGCCGCCGAATGGCGGACCAGGACGAGCCGCCTTGGGGAAGGGTGGCCGAAGTTGGGGGCTTCCTCATGCGCCATATTCATGTTGCCGAGGGATTGCGGTTGCGGTTTCCGGGACGCAACGAGGATTTCGACCAGGGTGTCGAGATCGGGATGCTGGCACTCCTGATGGACATGGGCGGAAGCGAGTTCCGCCGATGGATTTCAACCGCCAATCTCGACCAGGCCCGGGCACTGGCGAAGCAGCTCGGCTACCATGTGGTCGAGTGCGGCAGCGACGGAGAATGGACAGAACTCGTCTTCCGTTTCGGGCAGGCCCGGGCGCGACTGAGGCTGGTGCATTCGGCCCGGTGAGGCCCCGGGCCTCTGGCCCATTCTCGTCGAAACGCTCTATAGGTGCCTCGAGCTGCCGCACGCGCGGCCCTGCTTGAGAGCGAACCATGGCCGACGATCTCGTCTTCGACACGCAGTTTCCGACGATGAGCGGAGAGTGCGTCCGGATCAGTCCGCTCGTTCGACGGATCGTCGCGGAAAACCGGGGGCCCTTCACGTTCACGGGCACCTGCAGCTACATCGTCGGTCAGGGCCGGGTGGCGATCATCGATCCGGGCCCCGACACCCCGGAGCAGACCCGGGCCCTCCTCGACGCCGTGCGCGGCGAGACGGTCACCCATGTCCTCGTCTCCCACACCCATCGCGACCATTCGCCCGGAGCGCGGATTCTGAAGGCGGAAACCGGCGCGGCGATCGTCGGCTGCTCTCCGCACCGGGAAGCGCGGCCGCTCGCCACCGGAGAGGTGAACGCGCTCGAGGCGAGCGCCGATAGGGACTACGCGCCCGACCGGCAGCTCTCGGAGGGCGACACCGTCGAAGGACCCGGGTGGCGCCTGACGGCCGTGGCGACGCCGGGGCACATGGCGAACCACCTCGCCTTCGCCCTGCCGGAGGAGCGTGCGCTCTTCTCCGCCGATCACGTGATGGCCTGGGCGACCACGGTGATTGCGCCGCCGGACGGATCGATGAGCGACTACATCGCCTCCCTGGAGAAGCTGAAGGGCCGCGACGAAGCAATCTACTGGCCCGGCCATGGCGGGCCGGTCCGCGATCCGCAGCGCCTGGTGCGGGCGCTGATTCAGCACCGCCGCCAGCGCGAGGCCTCGATCCTCGCGCGGCTGAAGGCGGGCGACAGCACGATCGGAGCGATCGTGGCGTCGATCTACGTGGGACTCAACCCGGCCCTTGTCGGGGCCGCCGGATTGTCGGTCTTCGCCCATCTCGAAGATCTCGTCGGGCGAGGCCTCGTGGCAACGGAGGGAGCGCCGAGCCTCACGGGCGAGTTTCGGCCCGCGTAGAGCATCGTGCGAAGACGTGGGTCCGGTTCTGCGCTCGACACGATGCGTCGCCGACAGCATGCACGTGTTCGAGGAGGCCACCGGCGGCGGCGGCGCGCAGGGGATGGAACGGTCGCGGCCTGCCGTCGTCTCTCACGAGCACGACACCCCCTCGCGCGCCACCGGAGAACAAGGGACGCGGCTCCTGCGGGAGTTTCTCACTGGAGCGAAATGCAGTCTGCATGACGGCGTCGCCGACCGACTACGCCGACGCGATCGCCAGGTTCGACAATTCCTCGAGGAAGGCGCGGATGCGCGCGGCGTTCTGCCCGAGGTCGTGAGTGCCGAGGCGCGATGCGGAGCGGACGTCGATGCGGGTGCCGTCGGCGCGGGGGCGGATGCGCACCGTAATGTCGTCGGGCAGGCGCAGAAGAAGGGTGTGGTCCACGGCTTCGACGCGGCCGAGTCCGACACGGCCGCCGGGCCGGGTCGCCTCGATGATCTGCCAGCCGCGATTGAGGGCCGCCTTCTGCACCAGCTCGAACGCCTCGTCCGGCGGCACGTCGAGGGTGAGCGGCGCCACCTGCGCATAGGCCTCGCGTTGCGCCTCGCGGACTTCGCGCGGCTGATCGGGCGGCACCCGGCCGCCTCGCACTTCGAGCACGGCGCGGGACCTGGAGAATTGCGGCGGATTGTCCGTGTCGGTGGTCAGGTCGTTGATCGGCGGCAGGGCCACGGCCTTGCCGGCGAACCAGGCGGGATAGGCCAACACGGCGGTCGCGATCAGCATTCCCCTGACGGCGCTGCCCAGGCCGCGGCGACCCTCCTGCCAGATGCGAATGAAGGCGATGAGGGCGAGCACGACTGCCAGCAGTGCCAGCGCAAGGCCCGCGCCCATCACCACGAACCCCGCTCCGTAATCGACGCGGCCCATCCGGATGAGCAGCACCGCCATCACGGTCACGACGAGGGCGAACCAGGCGACCACGGGCGACCACTTCGCCGGGCGGGAGACGGGTTCTTCGATGATGAGACGGCGCATGAACCTGAGCAATAGAGCCTATTGGGGTGAATTGGACACCCAAGTCAGCATCGGACATTCGGCACGCGACAACGAGATGGAGGCCGCGCGACCGCAGACAGGTCCTCGGCGGGATCTGCGCGTATCAGGTCTCCGGTGCCGCGTCACGGTGAAACCGCGATCATCCGGGCAGCCGGTAGTCCTTGAACATCTCCCGCAGCACCGTCTTCTGGATCTTGCCGGTCGCCGTGTGCGGGATGGCGTCGATCAGCACCACGTCGTCGGGCATCCACCACTTCGCGATGCGGCCCTGCATGAACTGCAGCATGTCCTCCTTGGTGGGCTTCTTCCCTTCCTTGGGCACGACGATCAGGAGCGGACGCTCGTCCCATTTCGGATGCGCGACTCCGATGACCGCGGCCTCCGCCACGTCCGGATGTCCGACCGCGAGGTTTTCGAGCTCGATCGACGAGATCCACTCGCCGCCGGACTTGATCACGTCCTTGGAGCGGTCGGTGATGTGCATCATTCCGTAGGGATCGATGGTCGCCACGTCACCCGTGTCGAAGAATCCGTACTCGTCGAGGATCGCCTCGTCCCTGCGGAAATAGGCCTTCGCCACGGCGGGTCCCCTCACCTTCAGGCGCCCGAACGTCTTGGCGTCCCAGGGCAGATCGCGGCCGGCGTCGTCGGTGATGCGGAATTCCACGCTGAAGGGCGGATGGCCCTGCTTCATCTTGAGGTCGAAGAGGGCGTCGCCCTGGATATTCCCGTAATCGGGCTTGATCGAGCAGAACGAACCCAGCGGGCTCATCTCGGTCATGCCCCAGGCGTGGGCCACGGTGACGCCGTACTTGGTCTCGAACGCCACCGTCATCGCCCGCGGGCAGGCGGATCCGCCGATGATCACGCGCTTGAGGGTCGAAAGCGTCGCTCCCGTGCTCTCGAGGAACTGCAGGAGCGCCAGCCACACGGTCGGCACGGCCGCCGTGACCGTGACGCCGCACTCCTCGAGCAGTTGGTGCACCGACGCGCCGTCAAGTTTCGCCCCGGGAAGGACGAGGGCAGCGCCCGCCATCGGCGCCGCGAAAGCGAAGGACCAGCTGTTGGCATGGAAGAGCGGCACGACGGGCATCGCCACGTCGCGGGACGACAGCCCCAGGAAATCCGGGTTGTTGTTGGCGAGCGCGTGGAGCACGTTCGAGCGGTGCGAGTAGAGCACGCCCTTCGGCTCGCCCGTGGTGCCGGACGTGTAGCAGAGGCCTGCCGCGGTGTTCTCGTCGAAACTCGCCCACGCGAAATCCTCGTCGACCTCGGCAAGCCAGCTCTCGTAGGCGACGGCATTGCGAAGGGAGGTTTCAGGCATGTTGTCCGCGTCGGTGAACACGATGAAGCGCTCCACCGTCGGCAGACGCTCCTGCACTCTTTCGATCAGCGGCACGAAGGTCAGGTCCAGCATGAGCACGCGGTCCTCGGCGTGGTTCATGATGTAGACGATCTGGTCCTCGAAGAGCCGCGGATTGACCGTGTGGTAGATCGCGCCGATGCCGGTGATGCCGTACCAGGATTCCAGGTGCCGCCAAGTGTTCCAGGCCAGGGTGGCGACGCGGTCGCCGAGCCGGATGCCGTCCCGTTCGAGACGCTTGGCGACGCGGCGGGCGCGGCGGTGGACCTCCGCATAGGTCGTCCGGTGCATCGGTCCTTCGACGGAGCGGGAGATGACGGGGCGGTTCCCGTGCTGCGCCGCCGCGTGATCGATGACGCGGTGAATCAGGAGGGACCAATCTTGCATCAGCCCGAACATTCTTTCCTCCAACCGGCGCCTTGTGCGCCATTGTTACGGCGAGAACGCCGGGACGTCCTCCCTGTGACGCCTCGTGCGCTCTCGCCGGACGGGCACCATACGGGGAGGCGAGCGCCACCGCCAAGAGGCGTGCCGCCCGCCGGGCGACGTTCGTCCGGGCCGGAGAATGGGCTGGCGCCCCGCTCGGGTCATTCAACCCAAGAGGGGTTTTGGTGCGGATGGTTCTCATGTAAACTATTCGCCCCGATCAAGGAGTTGCATGTGAAAGCCGCTGCCCGCCCCCAGGCCGCGAATGCCCCCGATCCGCTTCGGGTCTGGTTCCGATTCCTTCGCCTGCATCGCCGGGCGGCAAGCGCGGTCGCGACCGAGCTGAAGGCCATCGGATTGTCCATTCCGCAGTTCGACCTCCTCTCGACACTGACCGAGCAGGAGGGCCTGAGCCAGCAGGAGCTCGCGGCGCGGCTCTACGTGACGAAAGGGAATGTCTCAGGGCTGCTCGACCGGATGGTGGAAGCCGGGCTCGTCGAGCGGCGGGCCATTCCCGGCAACCGGCGTTCCAACGCCCTTCATCTCACCGAGAAGGGGCGCAAGCTCGCCGAGCAGGGCATCGCCGTGCAGAAGGATTACGTGACGCGCACGCTCGGCTCGCTCGATCCGCGCGACCTCGCCGACCTCGAACGGGTCGTCCTCGCCTGGCGCGAACGGGCACGGGCGGACGAGACCGAACGATCCACCGCAGCCACGTCCTGAGGCCCTCCATGTTCGACGCCGTCGCCTTCGCCGGAGGAGGAAACCGCTGCTATTGGCAGGGCGGCTTCTGGGAAGCCGCGGCGCCGCTCCTCGGGTTGACGCCCGACCTCGTGGTCGGCGTGAGCGCGGGCGCGTGGTCCGCCTGCTATTCGCTGCTCGGGATCGGCCGGCGGGTGAACGAGCTCGTCGCGGAAGGTTGCAGCGCGGGACGACGGAATTTCGAGTGGCGCGCCTGGCGCGCCGAGGGCTCGCCCTGGCCGGTCGCCCTCATGTACCGCAGCCTCATCGAGGCCATTCTCGATGAGGCTTCTTTCGCGCAGCTCAAGCGCGGGCCGGATATCCTCGTCGCGCTCGCCCGCAAGCCGCCGCGCCTGCCGCTCGCGCTCGCCGTCCCGCTCGGACTCGCCGCCTATCAGCTCGAGAAGAAGATCAAATCGCCCGTGCATCCCCGCGGCGGGCGGGCGCTCGGCTTCCGGCCGGACTTCATCCGCTTGAACGGGCTGGCCTCGCCGGAAGAGGCGGTCGCGGCCCTCATGGCCTCCGCCAGCGTGCCGCCCTTCATGCCGGTCGGCCGGGTGGGCGGCCTCGCGGCCCTGGACGGCGGACTCGTCGACAACGTGCCCGTGGAGCCGCTCGCGACCGTCGAGGCGCGGGGCGGACGCACCCTCGTCATCCTCTCGCGCCTCTACAAGGCCTTCCCGCGGGTGCCCGGACGCCTCTACGTGCAGCCCTCGGAGCGCGTGCCCGTGGGCCAATTCGACATCACGAACCCAGCCGGAATCCGCAAGGCCTACGAGATGGGGCTGCGCGACGGCGAGGACTTCGCGCGCAGGCTCTCCACGAGCGCCGGCAGATCGGCGATCGAACCGATCACGTGATCGGCATGAGGCGCGAGTTCGGTTCGCGCCGCCCCGCCCAGGGGACCCGTCAGCACCAGCACGGCGATCGACCCCGCGGCCCGCGCGGCGGAGAGGTCGTGGAGCGAATCGCCGATGAGGGCGATGGTCTCCGGCGGCGCGCCGATGGCCTCCGCGAAGCCCAGCACCATGCCGGGCGCCGGCTTGCCGCCGAATCCGGAATCGTAACCTGCGATGAAGTCGAGGTGGCCGTCGAGGCCGAGGGCGTTCGCCTGCGCCCGCGCGGAGGCCTCGGCATCGTTCGTCGCGATGCCGAGCCGAAGGCCGCGCGCTCTGAGCGCGTGAGCGACCGCCGCCGGCTCGCCGATGGGTGCTATCGATTGCAGGCCGAACCGCAGGAAGAGAGTGTCCATCTCCCGATAGAGATCCGGCGTGTCGGGGCGTCCCAGGACATCGGCCCAATCGGGCCCGTATTCGGCCGAGGAACCGGCGATGAGGGGCGAGGTGGGGAGGAATCGGCGCTCATCGAGCAGGTATTCGCTGACTTCGACGAGTCGCATGAATTTCCGCTCGTCGCCGCACGCGAGCGTCCGCATGACCTCGTAGGCCGCCGGGCCCCACGTCCCGTCGAAGTCGATCAGCGTGCCGTCCTTGTCGAGCAGGATCCCGCGGAGGGTCATGGCGCTGCGTAACAGGTTCGGCATTGGTCGTCACCCGCCGCCTGCCCGGGGGCGGAGCGCAGCGGAGATCTTAAGGATCGGGTGCCGAATGAGGCGCTTTACGCGGCGCGAGGTCCTCGGGTCTCACTGCCGCCCGCCCGAGCGATGACGAATTGGATGGACGATGTCTCCTCAGCCGGAATGACGCCGTTGCGCCGAGATGACACATCCGCTCCGATCACCCCTGACGGAACGCGTGAAGGCGCTCGCGCGATAGGCTATGCCCGTACCATGGATCCCCTCGCTCTCTCCGCCACCGATCTCCGCCGCAAGCTCCTTTCGGGCGAGATCTCTTCCGCCGAACTCCTCGACCTGACGCTGCAGCGGATCGAGGCCGTGAACCCGGCCGTGAATGCCGTCGTGGCAATCGAAGCCGACCAGGCGCGGCAGGCGGCGGCCCTCTCCGACAGGCGCATCGCGTCCGGCGAGGCGCGCGCCCTGGAAGGGCTCGTGATCACCGTCAAGGATTCCTTCGACACGGCGGGAATGCGCTCGACGGCCGGCGCCCCGCCGTATCGCGCACGGGTGCCGGAGACCGACGCGGCGGCGGTGGCGCGCTTGAGGCATGCGGGCGCGGTGATCGTCGCGAAATCGAACGTGCCGGCCTTCACGGCCGATTTCCAGGCCTATAACGGCATCTACGGCACAACCAACAATCCATGGGACCTGAAGCGTTCGCCGGGCGGTTCGTCGGGGGGCGCCGCCGCGGCCGTGGCGACCGGGATGAGCGCGTTCGAACTGGGCTCCGATCTCGGCGCATCGATCCGCTGGCCCGCCCATGCCTGCGGCGTCTTCGGATTGAAGACCACCTGGAACCTCGTCTCGACCTGGGGCCATGTCCCGCCGACGCCGGAGCGGCGCATGGCTCGCAATGCCGATCTCATGGTGGCGGGGCCCATCGCGCGAAGCGCCGCCGATCTCGACCTCGTGCTCCCGGTTCTCGCGGGACCCAGGGAGGATCCGGCGAACGTGCGGCCCCTGCGCCCGCCGCGCAGTACCTCCCCGGACGGATTGCGGGTGGCGCTCTGGCTCGACGAGCCCTTCGCGCCCGTGCAGCGCGACGTTGCGGAGGCGGTGCGGCGGGCGGCACGGCTTCTGGAGGATGCCGGCGCGTCCGTCGAGACGCCGCGGATGCCGGTACGGTTCGAAGAGGCCTTCGAGGTGTTCTCGCTTCTCAACCATGCCGTCGTCGCCTATTCGCTGCCGCCGAAAGTCCGCGCCAGGCTGCAGAATGCGGCAGCCGGGTTCGCGCCCGGCGACCTCTCCCATCGCGCCCTGCAGGCGAGAGGCGCCCGCATGACGCCCGGGCTCTATCAGCTTGTGAAGGGACGCAAGCAGCGGCTCGAGACCGCCTGGGCGCGCTTTTTCGAAAGCTTTGACGTGGTGCTCTGCCCGCCCGCGCCGGTCGTGGCGATCCCGCACGATCACACCCCCGACGTGCATGCGCGCACCCTCGATCTCGACGGCGTCAAGCGTCCGTATTTGGATTTTTTCTTGTGGGCCTCGCCGGCCACCTCCGCCGACCTGCCGGCGGCAGTCGCGCCGGTGATGCGCAATGCGGAGGGCCTGCCCGCGGGCGTGCAGATCATCGCCGCGAAGGACGAGGACCGCACCGCGATCGCCGTGGCGGGAATGCTCGAGGCGATGGGGTGCCGCTGGCAGCCGCCCCCGCTCCGAGGATCCCGCTCCTCCGCGGGCTCCTCGGAGGAATCGCGACATTAAGCCCCCGTTAAGGCTGATTCCGCGACGAGCAGCCAGGCCAGCGAATGGTCACGGGCACGCCGCAAAGCGGTCATGGCCATCGCGATCATGCCGCAACGTCACGACTCGCCGTGACGGGATCGGACCATCCAGGGGGAAGACATGGGACAGATTGTCCGCCGGCCGAACCGGCAAGGAGAACAGCAGGAACGCGCCGATGCCGCTTTCAAACCCGTCGCGCTGCCGGCCCTCGCCGCCGCCGTCGAGGCGGTGAAAAGCACGCCGCGCCAGAAGGTCCGGCACGAATTGCCGCCGGTCCTTCGCAAGGAGGCCTCCGTCGGCTAATTTCCGACCATGAGCGATTGGCCGAGCCGTCGAACCGTCCTTAAGACCCTCTTCGGCTCGGCCGCCGGGTCCTTCGGTTTGGGAGCCTACGCGGCCGGGCTGGAGCCGGCCTACCGGCTGCGGGTCCAGCGTTATGCGCCCTTCCTGCCGCAATGGCCGGACGGGCTTGGCGCTTTCCATCGCCGTCATCGCCGACGTGCATGTGGGCGAGCCCTACATGCCGCTCTCGCGCGTTGAGGAGATCGTGGCGGCGGCGAACGCCCTCGATCCCGATCTCGTCGTGCTCCTCGGCGATTACGCTGCGGGGCATCGCTTTATCACCCGTCCCGTTTCGATGCGCGACTTCGCGGCGGCTTCCGCCGCGCTGAGGGCTCCGCTCGGCGTTCACGCCGTTCTTGGCAATCACGATTGGTGGGACGATCGCGAGGCGCAGGCGGCGCGACGGGGCCCTGTCCTGGCGCAGCGGGAGTTGGAAAGGGTCGGCATTCCGGTCCTGGAGAACGACGCCGTGCGGCTCGAGAAGAACGGCCGCCATTTCTGGCTCCTCGGCCTCGGCGACCAGCTCGCGCTGCTCGGCCGCCCCCATCGCGGCGTCGACGACTTGGATGGGACGGTGGCGAAGGTCACCGGCGATGCGCCCGCGATCCTGCTCGCACACGAGCCGGACATCTTCCCCAAGGTGCCCGACAGGGTCGACGCTCACCCTGTCGGGACACACCCACGGCGGACAGGTCCGGCTGTTCGGCTATTCGCCCGTGGTTCCCTCGGCTTACGGCAACCGCTATGCCTACGGCCATGTGGTCGAGGACGGCCGGCACCTGATCGTCTCCGGCGGCCTCGGGACGAGCATCATGCCCGTCCGATTCGGGCTTCCGCCGGAAATCGTGCTGATCGAGCTGGGCCGCGCCCCGGCCGCTACCTGACGATCACCTTCGCGCCCGGACCGACCCGGCTGTAGAGGTCGACGACATCGATGTTGCGCATGCGGATGCAGCCGGACGAAACGGCGAGGCCGATCTTTTCGGGCTCGTTGGTGCCGTGGATTCGATAGAGCGTATCGCGGCCGTTCTCGTCGTGCAGGTAAAGGGCGCGGGCGCCGAGGGGGTTGTCGGGTCCGCCCTTGGTGTATTGCACGTGCGGCCAGCGCTTCTTCATCTCCGGCGGCGGGCTCCAATCCGGCCATTCGGCCTTGCGGGCGACCCGCGCCGTGCCGGTCCAGCCATAGGCCTCGTCGCCCACGGCGACGCCGTAGCGCATGGCCTTCCTGCCGGGCAGAACGAAATGGAGGAGGCGCTCCCTGGTGTCGACGATGACGGTGCCGGGGGCCTCGCCGGTCGGATCGTCCACCAGGTAGCGCGCGAAGATGCGGTCCTCTTCGGCCTTCGGCACGAGCTTCATGTATTGCGAATCCCGCGCGGAGAGGTCCGGATCGGGTGTCGTCTGGAAGGTGCAGCCGGCCGACCGAAATCGCAAGCATGGCAACAAGAGAGAGGACGGATACGCGCATCGAAAAATATTCCCGTTTCCTCGCTGCCGGCAGCGATCACTGGAGAACGCCACAAATGGGCAGTGCCCCTCTAAAGGAGGGGCGACTCGGCGACAACACTGCCACGTCTTCGGCGGCCGTTGTGTTGCATCGCAACAACATTGGACAGCGGCACGCGCAATTGCCACTGTGTCGCCCTCGAACCGAGGCACGACGACCCTCATGACGACCCTGTACCTGTGCCATCCGGCCGCGCTCGATCATCAGACGCCGCTCGGCCATCCCGAGCGGGCGGACCGCATTCGCGTCATAGAGCGGGCCTTGGAACAGGAACGCTTTGCCGGGTTGGTGCGCGAACAGGCGCCTTTGGCGGATCTTGAAGTGATCGTCCGTGCCCATCCCCGATTCTATGTGGAAACCATCCGCGACACCTCACCGCGCGAGGGTCTGGTGCGCATCGACGCCGACACGGTGATGTCGCCCGGCACCTACGAGGCCGCGCTCCGCGGCTGCGGCGCCGCCGTCCAGGCGGTGGACGAGGTCATGACCGGGAAGGTGTCGAACGCCTTCATCGCCATGCGCCCGCCGGGTCATCACGCGGAGCGCACCCGCGCCATGGGATTCTGCTTCTTCAACAACGCGGCCGTCGCGGCGCGTCATGCGCAGGCCGCACACGGCGCCGAGCGCGTCGCGATCCTTGACTGGGACGTGCACCACGGAAACGGAACGCAGGACATCTTCTGGCGGGATGCCAGCGTCATGTACGCTTCGACGCACGAGATGCCGCTCTACCCCGGCACCGGGGCCGTTTCCGAGCGCGGCGAATACGAGACGATCGTCAACGCGCCCCTGAGCGCGGGCGACGGCGGCGAAATTTTCCGCGAGGCACTCGAGGTCGCGATCCTGCCCCGGCTCGAAGCCTTCCATCCTGACCTCGTCATCATATCCGCGGGCTTCGACGCCCACTGGCGCGATCCGCTCGCCAGCCTCAACCTCACCGAGGCGGATTTCGCCTGGGCCACGAAGAGGCTGATGGATCTCGCCGATCGTCGTTGCGGGGGAAGGCTGATCTCGACGCTCGAGGGCGGCTACGATCTCGAGGGCCTCTCGAAATCCGTTGCGGCGCATGTGGATGCGCTCATGGGGCACTGACGTGATTGTTCCTGATGTTCCTGACGGTTGAAATGAATTGAACTGTCAATCGTTCTCGTCTTTCATATGTCATGACTATCTCCCACATCACTGTGGGATCATATGCGGGACGGAAGCAGATGGCTCAGAAACCTTTTTTTCGACAGGGTCGAACTTAAAGATCTGTTCCGATCCGCCGTCCGGAACCCAAACCGCGCCTTCCCCTATGGCCAGGCTTCGGCCAATCAGGCGAGAGCGGGCGCCAACCGCATGTTCTTGATCGGGGCGAAGGCGCTGAGGCCCAACCAGGAGCCAAGGCGCCGGCGCAGATCGGTCGATCCATGCGCCTCCAGCGCTCCTGACGCCATGGCCGATTCCAGCGGGACATCGCCCATCCACACCGCGGTCATGGTGCGCACGTCGGTGGCGATGAACAGATCGACCTCATAGCCCGGATCGTTGAGGCAAAGATCCACCCCGGTCTGCTCGCTCACTAGCCACCAGTGGGACTTGTTGGGCGGCGCCTCGGTGAACTCGAACGCGACCACGGTGCGTCGGCGTGGAAAGTTCTCGGGCCTGACGCTGCGCTTCATGTCCCACATCAGCAACGCAACATCCAGGTCCTCGGGCCCGAACCGGCTGCGCACCCAGCGTTGGCCCCATTCGCCCATCATCCTGACCAGCGGCTGTAGTTCCTGTCCGGCATTGGTCAGGTGATATTCGTAACCGCGACCGGAGGGCGCCCTGCGCCGTTCGATCACGCCCTCCTGCTCCAGGAACTTGAGGCGCTGCGAGAGGAGCGATGTCGACATCAGCGGCATGCCGCGCCGCAGATCGTTAAAGCGCGTGCTGCCGCAGGTCAGCTCACGCAAGACCAGCGGGGTCCAGCGCTCCGCCAATACCTCTGCCGCCTTGGCGACCGGGCAAAACTGTCCGTAGCCTTTCATGCGACAACCATACGCCCGTCAAGACAATGCGGACTAGCTGCAGATTCTGAACTTGTGACGCTTGCCTCGTCCTGGGACACTTTGGATGGATGGCTGCATGGGGTCTGACAACAACGCATTTCGGGAGTGGAACCATGACCACTGTCGCGACAACTCAGGATCCGGCCGTCACCAGGGACAGGCAAGATCTCGAAGCGGACCTTTACGGTCATGTGATCGGGTCCGACGCGCCCGACTACGACGAGGCGCGCGCTATCTGGAACGGCATGATCGATCGACGGCCCGCCTTGATCGCGCGCTGTGCGCAGACAGCCGACGTCATCCGCGCGGTGCGCTTCGCGCGCGAGCGCGAGTTGCTCGTCGCGATCCGCGGCGGCGGTCACAACGTCGCCGGCACTGCGGTGTGTGATGGCGGCATCGTGATCGACCTCTCTGCCATGAAGGGCATTCAGATCGACCAGCAGGCACTCACCATGCGTGCGGAGCCAGGGCTACTCTGGGGCGAGGTCGACGCCGCAACGCAAGCCCACGGTCTCGCCACACCCGGCGGCATCGTGACCCATACCGGTATCGCCGGGCTCACTGTCGGTGGCGGCCTCGGCTGGCTCATGCGCAAGCACGGGCTGACCTGCGACAACCTCGTCGCATGCGAAGTGGTGACCGCCGAAGGGAAGCTCGTGCGTGCAAGCCCGGACGAGCATGCCGACCTCTTCTGGTCACTGCAAGGAGGCGGTGGCAACTTCGGCATCGTGACCCGCTTCGAGTACCGTCTTCATCCCGTGGGACCCAAGGTCTTGGCGGGCGTGGTTCTCTATCCCGCCGAGCAGGCCCGTCAGGTGCTTCGGTCCTACCGCGACTGCGTCGCGGCCGCACCCGAGGAGCTCACGACCATCGTCATCCTGCTCAAAGCGCCGCCCTTCCTGCCCGAGCACCTGCACGGCCGTCCGGTCGTCATTCTTGCTATCTGCTACGCGGGCGACCTTGCCGAGGGCAAAGCCGTGCTCGCGCCGCTGCGAACTCTCGGCGAGCCGCTGATCGACCTGATCGAGCCCAGGCCCTACGTTGAGCATCAGGGCATGCTTGATGCCGGCGTGCCCCACGGGCTGCGCTACTACTGGAAGTCGCACTACCTGCCGACGCTCAGTGACGCCGCGATCGACGCGCTCATCGAACACGCCTGGGCGGCGCCGTCATCACAGTCCTACACCATCATGTTCCACCTCGGCGGCGCGATCCGCCGTCGCTCGCCCGCCGACTCGGCGTTCGAGGATCGCACCGCCGAGCACGCCCTCAACATCGACGCGGTGTGGTCGGATCCCGAGACCGATGCGACGCAGGTCGCGTGGACGCATCGGATGTTCGAGGCCATGCAGCCGTTCGGGACCGGGGTATACGTCAACTTCCTGGGCGAGGAGGGCGAGGAACGCGTGCGCGCGGCCTACGGCCCGGAGAAATACGAGCGCCTGGCGCGGATCAAGGCGAGGTACGACCCCGACAACTTCTTCCGCATGAACCAAAACATCAGGCCCTCACACGACCACTGACCCGCCGCATGCCGGTACCTGCTGGCCGGGGGAAAACCAGGAGGAGCAGCAGGTTTGGCGGACGATCGGGTGTCGCTGACGATCGAGCGCCTCTTTCGGCTTGAGATCCTTAAGGTCGCGCTCAAGCGCGCCCAAGTGGTTCACCGGCGGCGCCGACCCGCCGGGGCGGACACGGCGGCGGCTTGGCCCGCCACCGGTCGCTTCTCAGGAGGATGACGCCCTTTCCTACGGCGTCATCCTCGCACGGAGCGCAGCGGAGATCTTAAGGAACGGTCCACCGTCGTTCCCGGGCGGCCTACTTGGCTTCGGCGCCGCTCTTTTCCCCTGCCGCTTCGACCTTCGGCACCACGACGGACAAACCGATGTCGAGATCGCTGAGATCGGCGCCGCGGACGGACGGCAATGCCGAGCCGGACCCGACGATCCAATCCGATTTCTGAAAACCGATCATTCCCTTCGCCGTCTTGAGATGCTGGCGCGCGACGACTTCTCCGGTCTTGGTGTCGAGAACGTGCCACCATTCCGAAGCGATCTGGGAGTCCACGAGCCCCAGGAACGCTTCCGCGATGGAGTCGAAATCACCGGCGAACCCGTGCATGCCGCCGGCCGGGTTGTCCGCCGTGCCAGCGAACAGCAGGAACTGCTTCATGGTCGATCCCCTTTGTTGGACTCCCGATGCCGCAGGGGAATACATGGAGTTATGATCGCTTGGCAAGTATCCGTTAGTGAACATGGCAGAAAGCGGGCAATTCTGTGTCGATTATATCATGAACAACTTAGATCATCTGTGCCAAGAGCATCGGGCCGAAAAGTGGAATCCACTCATCGGATCCATCCGATGCTCTTTTCTCAAGCGGCGCATCGTTCGGCGCGGCAAACCGGGTGCCCGGGGACGCCGCCCTCTTGCCTGATGGCGCCCCGTTGCAAGCTTCAAGTGAGGATCACCCGTCCAGGGTTTCCTCGGCCAGCAGTTCGATCCCGAACCCGCTGAGGCCCACATAGGAGCGCGACGAGGTCGCGAGGTTGCGGATCGAGACGACGCCGAGGTCGCGGAGGATCTGCGCGCCGAGGCCGACTTCGCGCCATTGCGTGGTGCGCACCAACTCGGAACCCGAGGCCTCGGTTTCGGAGAATCGCGTTGTGGGCACGCCCGCGGTGCCGTCGCGGAGATAGACGAGGACGCCCCTGCCCTCCTTCGCGAAACGGTTCATTACGGCCGCGATGGTCTTGCCTCCTTCGAACACGTCGGTGACCGCGTTCGCCCGATGCAGGCGAACCGGCATGTTGCGTCCGTCGCCGACGCGGCCGTAGACGATCGCCACGTGCTGCACGCTGTCGAAGGGCGTCGAATACGCATGGCCCGTGCAGTCGCCCCATTCGGTATGGACCGGAAAGGTCGCGATGCGCTCGACGAGGTTCTCACGGGCCTGCCGATAGGCGATGAGGTCGGCGACGGAGATCCGCTCGAGTCCGTGCCTCTCGGCGAAGGCATCGATCTGCTCTCCCTTCATCACCGTGCCGTCGTCGTTGGCCAGTTCGCAGATGACGCCCACGGGGGGCAAGCCCGCCAGTCGGCAGAGATCGACCGCCGCCTCCGTGTGGCCGGACCGCATGAGGACGCCCCCGTCCTTGGCAGTGAGCGGGAAGATGTGGCCCGGCCGCACGAAATCCGCCGCCCCCATGTTGTTGTTGGCGAGGGCGCGGACCGTGTTGCAGCGCTGCTCGGCGGAGATGCCTGTCGTGAGACCGTGGCGCACGTCGACCGAAATCGTGAACGCCGTGCCGAGGGGGGCGTCGTTGTTCGTCACCATGGGATCGAGTCGCAGCCGCCGCGCCTCGGCGGCCGTGAGCGGCGCGCAGACGATGCCGCAGGTGTGCCGGATGATGAAGGCCATCTTCTCCGGCGTGCAGAGAGACGCCGCGACGATGAGGTCGCCTTCGTTCTCGCGGTCGTCGTCGTCCGTGACGATGACGATCTCGCCGCGGGCGAAGGCCTCGACGGCCTCGGTGACGGAATGGGACATGAAAGCATCCTTCAGGGGAGCAGGCAGGAAATCGTTGGGGGTCACGGCGCCTCGGGTCTCGCGCGCGATGAGTTCGGCCGTCTCCCGCGAGAGCCAGACTTTTGCATTGTTGCAGAGCTGGGTGACGGCACCGGGAGTCACCCCGATCCGGCGGGCGAACTCCACCCGGGAGATACGCTTGCGGGACAGCCATTCGGCGAGCTTCATGGCCGGATCCTAGTCGGCCATGCGCTTTTTGCAATACTAAAACAAGCCCGTCAGAGTCACGGAGTAGTTTTGACCTTTGGTCAAATCCTCGCCGGCCATTCGGCGCTCCGGCCGACCTGTCCCCGGTGCCGAAGCCAGTGGTCGGCCAACACGCAGGCGACCATCGCCTCGCCGACAGGCACGGCGCGGATTCCCACGCAGGGATCGTGGCGCCCCTTGGTCCGGACTTCGGTGGCCTCTCCCGTGCGGGTCACGCTGGCGCGCGGGGCAAGAATGGAGGAGGTCGGCTTGACGGCGAAACGGCAGACGACCGGCTGGCCGGTGGAGATCCCGCCCAATACGCCACCCGCATGGTTCGAGAGGAAGGTCGGCGCGCCCTGGTTGCCGGGGCGCATCTCGTCCGCGTTCTCCTCGCCGCGGAGCGCGGCGGCGGCGAATCCCTCGCCGATCTCGACGCCCTTGACCGCATTGATCGACATGAGCGCCGCCGCGAGGTCGGCGTCGAGCTTGCCGTAGATCGGCGCGCCGAGGCCCGGCGGCACGCCCTCGGCGACCACTTCGATCACGGCGCCGATGGACGAACCCTCCTTGCGGAGGCCGTCGAGATAACTCTCGTAGAAGGCGGCCGCCTTGGCGTCGGGGCAGAAGAACGGGTTGCGGCGAACCTCTTCCCAATCCCACGCCGACCGATCGATACCGTGCGGACCCATCTGCACCAGTGCGCCGCGGACCGTCACGCCCTCCAGGACCTTCCTGGCGATCGCCCCGGCGGCGACGCGGGCGGCCGTCTCCCGGGCCGAGGAACGCCCGCCGCCGCGATAATCGCGGATGCCGTATTTCACATCGTAGGTGAAATCGGCATGCCCCGGGCGATAGGTCTCCTTGATCTCCGAATAGTCCTTCGAGCGCTGGTCGACGTTCTCGATCATCAACGCGATCGGCGTTCCGGTCGTGACTTGCCGGCCCGCGCGCTCGTCCGTGAACACGCCCGAGAGGATCTTCACCTCGTCGGGCTCTTGGCGCTGCGTCGTGAACCGCGACTGACCGGGCCGGCGCCGGTCGAGTTCCGCTTGGATCTCGGCCGTCTCCAACGGGATCAGCGGCGGGCAGCCGTCGACCACGCACCCGAGGGCCCGCCCGTGGCTCTCGCCGAAGGTGGTGACGCGGAAGAGGTGGCCGAAGGTGTTGTGCGACATGGAGACCGTGAGGCTCCTGCGTGTTTATGGGGAAAGCCGCGTCAAGTCACGCCCCACGCGCGCTCGTCCCACGCGTCATCCTCGAACGGAGCGCTCCCCGACCTGTCGGCCTCGGACGGACGGGCCGCCCCCTTTGCGCATCAGTCGAGGTTCAAGCGCCCTTCTCGGCCTGAGATCCTCGGGTCGCGCTCCGCACCCCGAGGATGACGCCTGGGGCCGAGGATGACGACACCGTTTTCCTCGGCGGCGGCGGAGCTTATGCCCAGTAATGCTTCCGACCTTCGATCACCAGCACCCGGCCCTGCCAGATGTCCATGCTGACGACCTGGCGGGCGTGCACCCCGCAGGCCAGGGCCAGAAAGGCGCGGGCGACGCCGCCGTGGCCGACGATCACCGTGTCGCGGGCGATACCCTCCAAGACCGGCCGGACCCGATCGGTCAGCATGGCGTAGCTCTCGCCGTTCGGCGGCACGTAGTTCCACTTGTCGCGCTCGCGTGCGGCCGCCGCCTGGGGCGCGGCCTTGCGGACCTCCTTCCAGGTCAGGCCCTCCCACCCGCCGAAGGTGAGTTCCACGAGGCGCTCGTCGAGGCGGTAGGCCTTGGGGTCCAGCAAAATGGCGTCGCGCAGGCGCTCCATGGTCTCGCGGGTGCGGTGCATGGGGCTCGCCACATAGTCGAGGCCGGCGTAATCCAGGACGAGGCTGCGCAGCCTGGCGCCGGCCTCCTCGGCCTGCACCCTGCCCCGCGCGTTCAAGGGAATATCCTGCTGCCCCTGGAGCCGCCCTTGCGCGTTCCAGTCGGTTTCGCCATGCCGAACGAAATAGATGGCGGGCGTCACGCGCCCTCTTTGTCCAGCGAGAGATCCGGCGCCTCGGGGTTCTTCATGCCGACCACGTGGTAGCCGGCATCGACATGGAGGATCTCGCCGGTCATGCCACGCGCCATGTCCGAGACGAGATAGGCTGCGGTGTCGCCCACCTCCTCGATCGTGACGGTCCGGCGAAGCGGCGAGTTGTACTCGTTCCACTTCAGGATGTAGCGGAAATCGCCGATGCCGGAAGCGGCCAGCGTCTTGATCGGGCCTGCCGAGATCGCGTTGACGCGGATGTTCTGAGGCCCGAGATCGGCCGCGAGGTACCGCACGGATGCTTCGAGTGCCGCCTTCGCGACGCCCATGACGTTGTAGTGCGGCATCCACTTCTCGGCGCCGTAATAGGTGAGGGTCAGGAGCGACCCGCCCTTCGCCATCAGCCGCTCGGCGCGCTGTGCCACCGCCGTGAATGAATAGCAGGAGATGAGGAGCGACTGGGTGAAGTTGGCTTGGCTCGTCTCGATATAGCGGCCCGTCAGCTCGTCCTTGTCGGAGAACGCGATGCAATGGACCACGAAGTCGATCGATCCCCAGAGCTTCCCGACCTCTTCGAACACCGCATCGATCGTCGCGGGTTCGGTTACGTCGCAATGCCCGACCACGTGGCCGTTCAGCGAATGAGCCAGGGGATCGACGCGCTTTTTCAGGGCGTCGCCCTGATAGGTGAAGGCGAGTTCGGCCCCCTGCTGGCGCGCCGCCTGTGCGATCCCCCAGGCGATCGAGCGATTGTTCGCCAACCCCATGATGAGGCCGCGCTTGCCCGAGAGAATGCCGGGGGGTTCCGCCATGGGTCACCTTGATCGTGTGAGAAACCGAAGAAGCGGCCTCTTTAAACGACGCTACGGCGGGGGGGAAGGGGACGGGATCGGAGCGCTGCCGGCAGGGGAAGAGCCGTCGCCGGCGGTCGGAGGGCGAGAGGGCGTCGCCGGCCCCCTGCGCCACTTCGGACGGGGCGGAGCGCTCCTCCATCGATCCTTAAGCTCGCGCCCAAGCGGTTCACCGGCGGCGGGATCGCGAGGCCGTCAGACCTTCGCGCCCCTCTTCTTCTTCGCGTAGTCCATCAGAGCCTCGTCGATCGCATCGGGGAGCCTGATTTCGGCCGTGACGAGCAGGTCGCCGGGACCCGCCTTGCCCGGCAGGCCCTTGCCGCGGAGGCGGAAGGTTCGGCCGGTCTGCGTATGCGGCGGGATCTTCATCTCGACGGCCCCCTTCAGCGTCGGCACTCGCACGGTGCCGCCGAGCACCGCCTCCTCGATCTCCAGCGGGAGCCGCAGGCGCAGGTTCGACCCCTCGGGCGTGAACCGCTCGTGCGGCGCGATCTTGATGGTGAGAAGCGCGTCGCCCGATTCGACTCCCAGCGCCTGGCCGCCGAGGCCGCGCAGGCGAATGACCTGTCCGTCGACGACCCCCTTGGGGATGACCACGTCCACATCGCGCCCGTTGGGCAAGGTCAGGCGCTTGGTCGCTTCGTTCGCCACGTCCTCGAGCGTTACCGTGAGCGTGGCCTCCACGTCCTGTCCCTTCGGCGGGCGCGAGCGGCGCGTGCCCTCCCCCGCCGCACCGCCCGCCGTCGCCGACCTGAACGCCTCGCCAAAGATCTGGGAGATGAAATCGTCGCCGAGATTGGGCCCTCGCGCCCGGCGCCCGGAAAAGCCGCCGCCGAAGCTGAAGCCCTCGAAATCCTCCGGCCGCGCTCCGCCTCCTCCCCCGAACCCGGAAAAGCCCTGGAAGCGCGGCTTCCCCTCGGCGTCGATTTCGCCGCGGTCGAACTGGGCCCGCTTCGCGGCGTCGCCGACGATCTCGTAGGCCTGATTGACTTCGGCGAACTTGTCCTTCGCCTTGGGATCCTTGGCGTTCCTGTCCGGATGATGCTGCTTGGCGAGCTTGCGGAACGCCTTCTTGATCTCCGCCTCGCTCGCCGATTTCGGCACGCCGAGAATATCGTACGGGTTGCGCATGGGTCTTCCGACTAGCCGTGACTCTGGGGGTAAGCCGCGCGACGGCGCTCACCGGCCATATGGGCAGCGTGTTGCGCATTTGCAACGGGAACCGGGACCCGCCTTGGCAGGGCGAACCGGATGCTCCCCGTGTGAACGCCATGTATCGGTCGGCGCGGAAAACCGGGTCCACTCCGGACGATCCGCTAAGCCTTCCTGAACGGCCTCACGTCCTTGATCACCCACTCGCGGCCCGACGATCGACACGCCGTGCCCTGGAGCGAGGAGGCGGCGCCCTGGCCGCGGACCGTGGAGAGGAAGACGCGGCAGATTTCGTCGTTCTTCACGTAGGGCTGGCCGACCGGAGTGAAGTTCCCCTTAAGGGTGGTATCCGGGTTGTCCCAGGAGACGGAGGTGCCGGCGCCCTGCGGATCGAGCGCCACGGCCAGCGCCGCCTTGGCCCGGCGCCAATCCTCCTCGCCCAGATCGGCGGAGAGCGGGGAGATCGCCCGGGGCGAGACGGACCGGGTGTAAGCCGGCTCGTCCGAGGACCCGATCCCTGGGAGGACGAAGCTGCAGGCCCCGCTCGTCAGAGCGATGAGGCCCGCGGCGGCGATGCGCGGCCCTTCGCGACGACCGCCGAGTATCCTATACCAGCGCCACCCATCGATCCTCGCCACGGGTCGATCCTCGAAACACGCTACAGAGACCGGAAAACCACACCCGTGAATGAAACCTCAAACGAATTAACGGCCGGTGACTTCGCGGAGGTCGACGAGCCCTTCGCGCTCTTCGACGCGTGGATGGCGGAGGCCCGGCGCACGGAACCCGAGGACCCGAACGCCATGGCGCTCGCGACCGTCGATGCCGACGGAATGCCGAACGTGCGCATGGTGCTGCTGAAGGACGCCGGCCTCGACGGCTTCGTGTTCTACACCAATGCCGAATCGAACAAGGGGCGCGAGCTTCTGGCCCACCCCAAGGCGGCCCTCGTGCTGCATTGGAAGAGCCTGCGCCGTCAGGTGCGCGCGCGCGGCCCCGTCACCCTCGCGGGCAACGCGGAGGCGGACGCCTATTTCCGGAGCCGTCCCCGCGACAGCCGCATCGGCGCCTGGGCGAGCCGGCAGTCGCGCCCGCTGGAGAGCCGCTTCGCACTCGAGAAGGCGGTGGCGCTTCACGCCGCCAAGTACGCCATCGGCGAAGTGCCCCGCCCGCCCTATTGGACCGGTTTCCGCATCGCGCCGGTCTCGATCGAGTTCTGGCAGGACCGTCCGTTCCGGCTGCACGACCGCGTGGTGTTCCATCGCGAGGGCGGCGGGTGGAGGAGGCAGAGGCTCTATCCGTAGGCGAATGATGGGTTGCTTTGATGGGCCGTCGCGGCGACTGGACTTGCGGACCCCGGGCTCAAAGGCCGCTCGCCATCCGCCTTCCCGCGGGCTAGGGTCCGTGCCGCTTTCACTCCGGATCGACGATGACCGCCCCGAACAATCCCCGCCGCGTCATGCTGCTCACCGGCGCGAGCCGCGGCATCGGGCACGCCACCGTGAAGCGTTTCTCGGCCGCCGGCTGGCGGGTCATCACCTGCTCGCGCCATGCCTTCCCTGAGAACTGCCCGTGGGAGATGGGGCCGGAGGACCATTTGCAGGTCGATCTCGCGGATCCGGGCGACACCCGCCGGGCCATCGGGGAGGTGAAGGAGCGGCTCTCCGTAGAGGGCGGGTGCCTGCACGCGCTGGTGAACAACGCAGGCATCTCGCCGAAAGGCGAAGGCGGTTCGCGGCTCGGCGCGATCGACACGCCTTACGAGGATTGGCTCCACGTCTTCCAAGTGAACTTCTTCGCCTCGATCATGCTCGCCCGCGGCCTGCAGGACGAGCTCACGAAAGCCAAGGGCTCGGTGGTGAACGTGACATCGATCGCGGGCTCCCGCGTGCATCCCTTCGCGGGCGCGGCCTACGCCACCTCGAAGGCGGCGCTCGCGGCGCTGACCCGCGAAATGGCTGCCGATTTCGGTCCGCTTGGGGTGCGCGTCAATGCAATCTCGCCCGGCGAGATCGATACCTCGATCCTCTCGCCCGGCACCGAACGGATCGTCGAGCAATTGCCCATGCGCCGGCTCGGCACGCCCGACGAAGTCGCGAAGGCGATCTACTTCCTCTGCACCGATGCGAGTTCCTACGTGACCGGCGCCGAGCTTCACATCAACGGCGGGCAGCATGTCTGAACCCGCCGTCCGTTGCAGCGGCGGGCATCCCGCCGGATGGCTCGCCCACGCCCTTGAGCAGCAGGCCCAGGACACGCTCTTCCGCCCGTGGGCCCGGTAGCCGCGGCATGACTTCGGATCGCCTCTATCCGGCCCGACCGTTTCTCGGCGCCTCCGTCGCCTGCTTCCGCGGGGATCGGGTTCTCCTGGCCATGCGAGGCAAGCCGCCGATGGACCGTCTCTACTCGCTGCCGGGCGGGCTCGTGGAGGCCGGCGAGACCCTGCGGCGAGGCGGCACTCCGGGAACTGCACGAGGAGACCGGCGTCGTGGCCAAGCTCGTCGGCTTCGTCGCTCCCGTCGAAATCGTTGAAATGGACCCCGACGGCCGTGTAAGGGTGCACATCGTCATCGCCGCCCACGCCGCGCGCTGGCTCTCGGGCGAAGCCCAGACAGGACCGGAAGCGCGAGAAGTTCGGTGGGTCACGCAAGCGGAAATCGAGAAACTGCCGACGACGCCCGGTCTTGCGGCGGTGCTGGACAAAGCCTTCGCGCTCGTCCTGAGAGACGGGGAGTGAGGGCAGCCGCGGCGTGCGCCGCGGTCATCTGCAGTCTGGCGCTCGCCGGGCCGGCCGGGGCTCAGAGCTTCTTCGAACGCCTGTTCGGTCCGCCGCGTGGAACCCCGATGCAGCCGCCCCAGCCGGTGCCGGTGCCGCAGAGCCAGCCTCGCCGCTCCTCGCCCGCACAGCCTTCGGCGGGCCCGCAGCCCTCGACCGCTCACCCGGTCCGCCCCGCCCAGCCGGGCACGTCGGGCGCGCAGCCGGCGGAGGCCGCCGCGCCCGAGCCCCCTGCTCCGCCCTACGAGAAGGACCTCCTGCGGATGGCGGAGATCATCGGGTCGGTCGCCTTTCTCCGCTCGCTGTGCACTTTGCCCGATGCAGGCGAATGGCCCCAGCGGATGCAGCAGCTCATGGACGCGGAGGGAACGACGCCCGGCCGCAAGGAACGCCTTGCGGGCGCCTACAACAAGGGCTACCGCGCATTCGCGCTCACGTACCGTGTCTGCACGCCTTCCGCGACGGAGGCGACGAACCGCTATTTGAAGGAGGGAGAGCAGATCGCGCGGTCCCTGTCCGGCCGCTATGGGGGTTGATTTATCCACACAATTCAAAACCCCCGTCACTCGCGTTAACCGCTTCGCAAGGCGATGCTGGCCGCCGGCCGGCGCAATTATTAGATTCGATTTCGACGAACGCGCGCCGCCCTAACTGGGGGCCTTTCATGACCGACACCGACGCTCTCCTCGACGACCTCGTAGAATCCAGCGCCATCAAGCAGGCGGCGCTGAACTATGTGACCGAGGCTTTCGCCGAAGCCGAGCTCGACGGGCTCGATGCCGACTACATGGCGCAAGCGGCCCTTTTCGCCGCCTTCATGGAGCTGGTGGCCACCTACGGCGAGGATGCGGTGGCGCAATATGCGGAAGGTCTGCCTGAAAAGATCCGCGGGGGCGGATTCTCGACGGGGTTGAAGCACTGATTTGGCACATGGCGGCGGGCGAGCGCATCATGCGGACAAGTGGACCCGGTTTTCCGCGTTAAACGATGCGCTGCTTTAAGAGAAAGAGCATCGGATGGATCCCAAAAGTGGAATCCACTTTCGGGTCCGATGCTCTAAAGCCGCCGCCGTGTCATCCCCTGTGGGTCGGCCGCCCTTGCATGATGTGACTGGTCCGATGACTGCCGCAGCGCTCAAGCCCCCGGGCATTCTTCGAAACGCACGGCTTCCCCGTGCGACGGCGCCTCCAGCGCGCCGTCCCACATCACGACGTTGCCGCGCACGATCGTGCCGATCGGCCAGCCGGTGACCGTCACGCCGTCGTAGGGCGTCCAGTCGCTCTTCGAGGCGATCCAGGCATTGCGGATCGTCTCCGTCCGCTTCAGATCGACCACCGTGAAATCCGCATCGTAGCCTGCTGCGATCCGCCCCTTTCGCGCGATGCCGAACAGGCGCTTCGGGCCGGCGCTCGTGAGGTCGACGAAACGTTCGAGCGTGAGCCGGCTCGCATTGACGTGATCGAGCATGATCGGCACCAGCGTCTGCACGCCGGTCATTCCGGACGGCGTGTCGGGATAGTCCCGTCCCTTCTCCTCGCGGGTATGGGGCGCGTGGTCCGAGCCGAGGATGTCCACCACGCCCTCGTCAATGCCCTCCCACAGGGAGGCACGGTGGTGGGCGTCGCGGACGGGAGGGTTCATCTGCACCAAGGTGCCGAGGCGTTCGTAGTCGTCGGGCGCGCACAGGGTGAGGTGGTGCGGCGTCACTTCGACGGAGGCGATGTCCTTGTGCTGCCGCAGGAACGCGATCTCCTCCGCGGTGGACACGTGGAGGATGTGGATGCGCGCGCCGGTCTCGTGGGCGATGCGCACGAGGCGCTCCGTGCAAGAAAGCGCCACCTCCGCCGAGCGCCAGACGGCGTGCGAGCGAGGATCGCCCGGCACGCGCAGGCCCTTGCGGTCCCGCAGCATCTTTTCGTCCTCGGAATGGAATGCCGTGCGGCGGCGCGCACGGCGCAGGATCTCGGCGACGCTCCGGTCGTCCTCGACGAGGAGCGATCCGGTCGACGAACCCATGAATACCTTGATGCCGGCGGCCCCCGGCAGTCGTTCCAGTTCGCCGACCTCCGCCGCGTTCTCGGGAGTGCCGCCGACCCAGAAGGCGAAATCGCAATGCATGCGACGAGTCCCGCGGCGCACCTTGTCGGCGAGCGCCTCCGCGCTCGTGGTCTGCGGAACCGTGTTCGGCATCTCGAAGGCGGTCGTGACGCCGCCCAGGACGGCAGCGCGGGAGCCCGATTCCAGGTCCTCCTTGTGGTCGAGACCGGGCTCTCGGAAATGCACCTGGGTGTCGATGACGCCCGGCAGGATATGCAGCCCCTTGCAGTCGACCACACGGCCGGCCGAGGCCCGGGAGAGATCGCCGATCTTGACGATCATGCCGCCCCCGACGCCCACGTCCCGTTCGCCCCGCCCGTCCTGGTTGACCACGGTGCCGCCCTTGAGGATGAGGTCGAAGGTCTGGGGCATGAAGATCTCCTGTCGTCCGGGCGGCCTCGTCGTCCGGCGCCGCGCAACCGGCGCCCGGAACGACGGAGATGGGGTGCCCCGAAAAGGGCACTCTTGAGGCCCGCCGTCGCCGGGCATATGTCACGGCTGCGTTCAGAGCAACCGGAGCCGCAATGCCTGCCGTTCATCTCAGCGACCGCGGCGTCGTCCGGGTCTCGGGCGAGGAGGCCAAGACCTTTCTCGACAACCTTCTCACCTGCGATCTCGACAAGGTGTCCCCCGCGAGCCCGCATTTCGGCGCTCTGCTGACGCCCCAGGGCAAGATCCTGTTCGACTTCATCCTCTTCGAGGCTCCGGCGGACGCCGGTGGCGGATATTGTTTCGACGTGAGCAGAGCTTACGCGCCAGAACTCGTGAAACGGCTGAACTTCTACAAGCTGCGCGCAAAGGTTGCCGTCGACGACCGCTCGGAGGCGCTGGCCGTCGTCGCCGGCTGGGGCGACGTCCCGCGGCCGGCGGACGAGATCGGCCTCGTCGCCGAGGACCCGCGCCTGCCCGCGCTCGGGTGGCGGGCGATCGTCGCGGCGGAAGACGTGACCGAATTCGCTCGAGACGACGCGTCCGCCTATCAGGTCCATCGCATCGCCGAGGGCGTGCCGGAGGGCGGACGCGACTTCCTCTTCGGCGATGCCTTCCCGCACGAGGCCCTGATGGATCAACTCAAGGGAGTCGATTTCGACAAGGGCTGCTTCGTGGGCCAGGAAGTCGTCTCGCGCATGCAGCACCGCGGCACCGCGCGCACGCGCGTCGTGCCGTTGATCTACCGCGAGGGCATCGTCGCGGAGCCTGGCGTCGACGTCACGGCGGGCGACAGGGTCCTCGGCAAGACCGGGACGGCGGCGAACGGCCGCGGCCTCGCCATGATCCGTCTCGACCGCGCGGAAAACGCGTTGGCGGCCGGCGAGACGATCCGCGCCGGCGGACTTCCGGTCCGGATCGTGAAGCCCGACTGGATCCGCTTTCCCTTGCCGGGTGAGAGCGACCTGACTTGATGGGCGCTGTGGGCGACCTTGCTCGTCATCCTCGGGCAAGCGTCAGCGAGACCCGAGGACGACGCAGAAGGGTGCCCGGAACGCCTCCCATCGGTCTCATTGCAACGGGCTTACGCTGGCGCCGGTTCCCGCAGGAGGTCGTCGACGTCGAGGCGCAAGGTGACCATGGCGAGGTGTCCATCGGGCGTCCTCGGCCAGCTTTCCATGGGGCGGTCCCAGTACAGTTCGAGGCCGTTCTGGTCGGGATCGCGCAGGTACAGGGCCTCGCTTACGCCGTGATCCGAGGCCCCGTCGAGGCGGAAGCCCGCCTGGAAGACCCGGCGCAGGGCATCGGCCAGAGCGGCGCGGGTGGGGTAGAGGATCGCCACATGATAAAGGCCCGTCGTGCCGGGAGGCGGGGGCGATCCGCCCTGGCTCTCCCAGGTGTTGAGCCCGATATGGTGGTGGTAGCCGCCTGCCGACACGAAGGCCGCCTGCGTGCCGTAGCGCTGCATCAGCTCGAAGCCGAGGACGCCGCAGTAGAAGGCGATGGCGCGGTCGAGATCCGCGACTTTCAGGTGCACATGCCCGATGCGGACCCCTGGGTCGATGGGCTTGCCGGCGTTTTTCTCGTCGGGCAAGGCTTGCAGCCGGTTCAGGTTCATCGCGCGCCTCCTCTTCGGGTCCGGCTCCGGGACCGGGCCCTTCCGGAAATTGGGCCGCGCGAAGGGCTCCCGCAATGGGGCCCCGCCTTCGCGGGCGCAAAGAGGCCTTTGCGCTCTTTCCCACGGCCGAGGCTCCCGTTACACCGGAACCATGACCGACGGCCTGATCGCCCATCCCGACCGCAAGTCCCGTTGCTGGTGGCCCGGCACCGACCCGCTCTACGTCGAATACCACGACACCGAATGGGGCGTGCCGGAATACGACGACCGGGCCCTGTTCGAAAAACTCGTCCTCGACGGCTTCCAGGCCGGGTTGTCCTGGATCACCATCCTGCGGAAGCGCGACAATTTCCGCCGCGCCTTTGCGGGGTTCGATCCCGCCGTAATCGCGCGCTTCGACGATGCGCAGATCGAAGCGCTGATGCTCGACTCGGGCATCGTGAGAAACCGGGCCAAGATCGTGGCGGCGGTCGCGGGCGCGCGGGCCTGGCTCCGCATCCAGGAGGGCGAGGGGTTCTCGCATTTCCTGTGGCGGCACGTGGACGGCCGGCCGATCCAGAGGAACGTGCGGAGCCGGGCCGACATCCAGGCCGAGGACGAGACGTCTCTCAGGATCTCGAAGGCGCTGAAGGCCGAGGGCTTCAACTTCGTCGGCCCCACTATCGTGTACGCCTTCATGCAGGCCGTCGGCATGGTCAACGACCACCACACCGGCTGCTTCCGCCATGCGGAGTGCGCCGCCCTGGCCGAGCGCCGCTGATGGTCAAGGAGCCGCGCGCCTGGCAGCGGATGCTCTCCGGCCGTCGCCTCGACCTCCTCGACCCTTCGCCGCTTGACGTGGAGCTCGAGGACATCGCTCACGGCCTCGCCCGCGTAGCCCGCTGGAACGGGCAGACGATGGGCGACCACATCTTCTCGGTGGCCCAGCACAGCCTCCTGGTCGAGGCGATCGTCGGCCATCTCGAACCCGATCTTCCACAGGCATGGCGACTCGCCGTGCTCCTGCACGATGCGCCGGAATACGTGATCGGCGACATCATCTCGCCTTTCAAGGCGGTGGTGGGCGACGCCTACAAGGCCGTCGAATCCAGGCTTCTTGCGGCGATCCACCTCCATTTCGGGCTGCCGCCGGAACCGCCGGCGGTGCTGAGGCGGCTGATCAAGAAGGCCGACAAGCAGGCGGCCTTTCTGGAGGCCACGATGCTCGCCGGTTTCGAGCGCGAGGAGGCGCTGAAGTTCTTCGGGAGGCCGGATCTCCTCCCCCAGGCGGTGCTCGCTCTCGTCGAACCCTGGCCCATCGCCCAATCGGAGTGCCGCTACCGCGAGCGCGTCGAAGCGTTGCATGGCGCCTGAACCGCAGAGCTGTCATTCCCCCGCCATGTGAGTTCCGTCTCATTGTCCGAACCTTCGAGAGCATCGATGCCGACCCTCCACGTCTGTCCCCTGTCCCGCCTGCACGAAACCGTGGTCGCGCTCCGGGCGAGCCATGTGGTGACGCTGATCAACCGTGACACCCTGGTGGAACGCCCCGCCACGATCACGCCCGACCGGCACCTCTTCATCGGCGTGAGCGACATCGTCGAGCCGCTCGACGGACAGGTCCTGCCGGGCGGCCAGCATGTGGAGACCCTGCTCGCCTTCGTGAGAGGCTGGGAGCGGGAAGCGCCCCTCGTCATTCATTGCTTCGCCGGGATCAGCCGTTCCACGGCCGCTGCTTTCATCGCTGCCTGCGCACTCGCTCCCGAGCGCTCCGAACGGGAGATCGCGGCGGAGCTGCGCGCCGCCTCGCCGACCGCAACCCCCAACGGTCGGCTGGTGGCACTCGCCGACGACATGCTGGCCCGTCGGGGCCGCATGGTCGACGCGGTGCGCCGCATCGGCCGGGGCATCGACGCATACGAGGGCCAGCCCTTCACCCTGCGCATCCGCCCCGAGCCGGAGGGTGTCGCCGCTGCGCTTGCCAGGCATGGCTTCAGCGCTCATAACCGGCGCTGAACTCGACCGGGACGCCATGACCGATACCCCCATCATCAAGACCCTGCCGTTCGAGAAGGCCTTGGCCGAACTCGAGGAGATCGTGCGGCGCCTGGAGCGCGGCGATGTCCCGCTCGAGGATTCGATCGCCATCTACGAGCGCGGAGAAGCCCTCAAGAAGCACTGCGAGGCGCTGCTCAAGAAGGCCGAGGCCCGGATCGAGAAGATCACCGTCGGCCCGGACGGCCAAGCTTCCGGCACAGCGCCGCTCGACGTGGAGTAGACGTCGGACAGTCGTGAAGTCATTCCTCGCCTCGATCGTCAGGAGCAGGGCATGAGCTGGCAACCCGTGGACGACCCCATACCCGGCGACTCTCATGCCTGCACCGCCATCGAGACCGTGATCGTGCCCCGGGCCAGGGATCTCGGCGGATTCGAGGTCCGGCGCGCCCTGCCCTCCGCCCGCCGGCAGATGGTCGGCCCCTTCATCTTCTGGGACCAGATGGGCCCGGCCGAGTTCCTTCTCGGCGCCGGGATCGACGTGCGCCCCCATCCGCATATCGGGCTCGCCACCGTCACCTACCTGTTCGACGGCGAGGTCGTGCACCGCGACAGCCTCGGGACGCTCGAGACGATCCGCCCCGGCGCCCTGAACCTCATGAGCGCGGGCCGGGGCATCGTCCATTCCGAGCGGACCGGCCAGGAGGCGCGGGCCGTCGGAGCGAAGCTTTTCGGCATCCAGGCCTGGGTCGCGCTGCCGCAAAGCCATGAGGAGGCCGATCCTTCCTTCATCCATTACGGCGAGGACAGGCTGCCGGTGCTTTCCGCCCGGGGGGTCACCATGCGCCTCATCGCCGGCGAGGCCTTCGGCACGAAATCGCCCGTCGCGACGCCGATGGCCATGATCTATGCGGACGTGGAGCTCGAGGCGGCGTCCTCCGTGCCGTTCGACCCGGATTACGAAGAGCGGGGCATCTACACGGTCGCAGGCGAGATCGACATCGCGGGCGACCGCTTCGGGCCGGGCCAGCTCCTGGTGTTCAAGCCGGGCGACCGCATCACCGTCCGCGCCGTCTCCCCGGCCCGCATGATGTTCCTCGGCGGCGCGCCGATGGACGGCAAGCGCTACATCTGGTGGAATTTCGTATCCTCGCGGAAGGACCGGATCGAGCAGGCGAAGGCCGATTGGTCGCAGGGGCGCTTCGACAGCGTGCCGGGCGAGACGGAGTTCATTCCGCTGCCGGAACGGTAGACCGGCCCGGCGGTTTGACCCACCCGGTCCAAGTCCTTATCTGCTTTCGAGTTGACGTCAAAAGAACGCGCACCGGCGAGAGCTCCCCTTGTCCGCATCCACTCCCCTCCTCGACACGATCCGCACGCCGCAGGACCTGCGCAAGCTGCCGGAAGGCAGGCTGCGCCAGGTCGCCGACGAGCTGCGGGCGGAAACGATCAGCGCCGTTTCGGTGACGGGCGGACATCTCGGCGCGGGCTTAGGCGTCGTCGAGCTCACGGTCGCCCTGCACTACGTGTTCGACACGCCGGACGACCGCTTGATCTGGGACGTCGGACACCAGGCCTATCCGCACAAGATCCTGACCGGGCGGCGCGACCGCATCCGGACGCTCCGCCAGGGCGGCGGCCTGTCGGGCTTCACCAAGCGCACCGAGAGCGAATACGACCCGTTCGGCGCGGCCCATTCGTCGACCTCCATTTCGGCCGGGCTCGGCATGGCGGTGGCCCGCGACCTCGACGGCCGCCAGCACAACGTGATCGCGCGTCATCGGCGACGGCGCCATGTCGGCCGGCATGGCCTACGAGGCCATGAACAACGCGGGCGCCATGCATTCGCGCCTCATCGTCATTCTCAACGACAACGACATGTCGATCGCGCCGCCCGTCGGAGCCATGTCGTCCTACCTCGCGCGCCTCGTGTCGGGCGGCACCTATCGGGGCTTACGCGAGACGGCGAAGCAGCTCGCGAAGAAGCTGCCGAATTTCTTCTACGAGAAGGCGGCGCGCGCCGAGGAATTCGCGCGCGGATTCTGGACCGGCGGCACCATGTTCGAGGAGATGGGCTTCTATTACGTCGGGCCGATCGACGGGCACAACCTCGATCACCTGCTGCCGATCCTCAGAAACGTGCGCGACGCCGGGACGGGACCGATCCTCGTCCACGTCGTCACCCAGAAGGGCAAGGGCTATGCCCCCGCGGAGGCTTCCGCCGACAAGTATCACGGCGTCGTCACCTTCGACGTGGTGACGGGCGCCCAGGCGAAGCCGAAGGCCAACGCGCCGGCCTACACCAAGGTGTTCGGCGAGAGCCTCATCAAGGAGGCGCGGAAGGACGACAAGATCGTCGCGATCACGGCAGCCATGCCGTCGGGCACCGGGATCGATCTCTTCGCGAAGCAGTTCCCGAGCCGCACCTTCGATGTCGGCATCGCCGAGCAGCACGCCGTGACCTTCGCGGCGGGCCTGGCGGCGGAGGGCTACAAACCGTTCTGCGCGATCTACTCGACCTTCCTGCAGCGCGCCTACGACCAGGTCGTGCACGACGTCGCGATCCAGAGACTGCCGGTCCGCTTCGCCCTGGACCGCGCAGGGCTCGTCGGCGCCGACGGGCCGACGCATGCGGGCTCCTTCGACGTCGCCTATCTGGGCTGCCTGCCCGACTTCGTGGTGATGGCCGCCGCCGACGAGGCCGAACTCGTCCACATGGTGGCGACCGCGGCCTCCCATGACGACGGCCCGATCGCCTTCCGGTACCCGCGGGGCGAAGGGGTCGGCATCGACATGCCGGAATTCGGCGTGCCGCTCGCCATCGGCAAGGGCCGGATCGTCCGCGAAGGCAGCCGCGTCGCGATCCTGTCTCTCGGCACGCGCCTCTCGGAAGCGCTGAAGGCGGCCGAGGAACTCGAGGCGCGGGGCCTGTCGACGACCGTCGCCGACGCCCGCTTCGCCAAGCCTCTCGACGAGGCGCTGATCCTGCGGCTCGCGCGCGAGCACGAGGTCCTGGTCACCGTCGAGGAGGGCTCGGTCGGCGGCTTCGGCTCGCACGTGCTGCAGCTTCTGGCCCGGAGCGGCGCGCTCGACCGCGGCCTGAAGGTGAGGCCGATGGTGCTGCCCGACATCTTCATCGACCACGACCGGCCCGACCGCATGTATGCGAAGGCGGGCCTCGACGCCGCCGAGATCGTGACCAAGGTGTTCGAGGCCTTGGGCCATGACGCGGCGGCGCGCAAGGCGCGTGCGTGATCGGCGCGATCAGATCGTGAGCGTGCCCGCCTTGGCGGCGGCATAGCGTTCCGCCACCTTGGCCCAGTTCACCACGTTCCACCACGCCTTCAGGTAGTCCGCGCGGCGGTTCTGGTATTTCAGGTAATAGGCGTGCTCCCACACGTCGTTGCCCATCAGCACCCGCTGCCCGTCCATGAGCGGCGTGTCCTGGTTGGGCCGTGTGACGAGGGCGAGCTTGCCGCTCCGGTCGACGGTCACGAAAACCCAGCCGGAGCCGAAGACGCGGCCGCCTGCGGCGTTGAAATCCTCCTGGAACTTCGCCAACCCGCCGAGGTCCCGGTCGAAAGCCTGCTTCAGCTCGCCCGTCGGCTCCCCGCCTGATCCGCCCATGATCTGCCAGAACATGGTGTGGTTGGCGTGTCCGCCGCCGTTGTTGCGGACGGCCGTGCGGACGCTTTCCGGAAGCTGGTTCAGCTTCGCCAGCATCTCGTGCAGGGGCATCTTGCCCAGTTCGGCGTTCTGGCTCGCGACCGTGTTGAGGTTGTTCACATAGGTCTGGTGGTGGCGTCCGTGGTGGATCTCCATCGTCTGCGCATCGATGTGGGGCTCGTTCTTCGCGGCCGGATAGGGCAGCGGATCGAGCTTGAAGGGGCCGCCCGGCGCCTGCGCGGAGGCGCGCGGGATGGCGGCGCTTGCGGCGAAAGCGCTCGCTCCCGCAAGGACATGGCGGCGGCTCAAGGTCATCATGACGTATACTCCCTGGTGCTCCTGGACCTGGTTCTCCCGGGCCCGGTTCTTTTGGGCCTCGGACGGGATATAGAGGCGGCCGGTTCTGCGGAAAGCGGAGGGATTGTTTGTGAATCGCCGTCGCGCGGATGTGCTGCTGGTGGAGCGCGGCTTCTTCGCGAGCCGTGCCCGCGCCCAGGAGGCGATCGCGGCAGGCCTCGTCACCGCCGACGGCACGCCCGTGCGCAAGCCCTCCGAGATGCTCGCGGCCGGAGCGGAGATAAAGGCGAGGGAGCCGCACCCTTATGTTTCGCGCGGCGGCGTGAAGCTCGCCGCCGCTCTCGACGCCTTCGCGCTCGACCCGAAGGGCCGCATCTGCCTCGATATCGGCGCCTCCACGGGCGGATTCACGCAGGTGCTGCTCTCCCGCGGCGCCGCAAAAGTCTACGCGGTGGATGTGGGCCGGGGGCAACTGCACCCGACCGTCTTCGGCGACCGGCGCGTGGTCAGCCTCGAGAACACGGACGCACGCGCCCTCGACCGCGCGCTCGTGTGCGACCCCATCGATCTCCTCGTCGCGGACGTGAGCTTCATCTCGCTCCGTCTCGTCCTGCCGGCGGCGGTCGCTCTGCTGGCGCCGAAAGCCGCGATGGCCGTGCTCGTCAAGCCGCAATTCGAGGCGGGTCCCGCTCACGTCAGGAAGGGCATCGTGCGCGACGAGGGCGTGCGCCGCGCGGTGTGCCGGGAGACGGCGGCGTTCGTCGCGGCGCTCGGCTTCGAGATCATCGACGTGATCCCCTCGCCCATCGCGGGCGGGGACGGCAATCGGGAATTCCTGCTGGGGGCACGCCGTGGTTGAGCGGGTCACCATCGCGCGGGTCGGCGCGAAGGGCGACGGCATCGCCGGAGGCGAAACGCCGGCCTTCGTGCCCTACGCCTTGCCGGGTGAGACCGTAACGATCGAGCGCGACGGCGGGCGCGCTCATCTCATCGCCGTCGAGACGCCCTCGCCCGAGCGCGAGCGGCCGTTCTGCCCCTATTTCGGCGTTTGCGGCGGCTGCGCGACACAGCACATGCGGCACGGCTTCTACCAGGATTGGAAGCGCAGCATCGTCGAGGAAACCCTCCGCCGAGCGCGGATCGATGCGCCGCTCGACCGTCTCCTGGACGCCCACGGCGAGGGACGTCGCCGCGTGACCCTGCATGCCCGCTTCCCCGGGGGCGAGCCGCGCGTCGGCTACATGGCGGCGCGCAGCCATCATGTCGTCGAGATCGACCATTGCCCCATCGCCGAGCCCGCGCTGAAGGACCGCGCGCCCGTGGTCGCGCGGGCGCTCGCGAAGGCGCTGTCGGGCGCGCGAAAGCCCCTCGACGTGCAGATCACCGCGTCCGAAACGGGGCTCGACGTCGACGTGCGCGGCCACGGCCCGCCGGAGGATCGGGACCGCCTGCGCCTCGCGGCGCTCGCGGACGAGTTCGACCTCGCGCGCCTTTCGATGCACGGCGACGTGGTCGTGGAGCGGCGCCCGCCCGTGATCACGATGGGACGCGCGGCCGTGGTGCCGCCGCCGGGTTCCTTTCTGCAGGCGACGCGGGAGGGCGAGGAGACGCTCGCGGGTCTCGTGCGGGAGGCCTGCGGCGGGTCGAGGCGAATTGCCGATCTCTTCTCCGGCTGCGGCCCGTTCGCACTGCGCCTCGCCGAGCGCGCCGAGATCCACGCCGTGGAGGCCGATCGCGGCGCCGTTGCGGCCATCGACAAGGCGGCCCGCGGGACGCCGGGCCTGCGTCGCGTCACGACCGAGACCCGCGACCTCTTCCGTCGTCCGCTTCTCCCGCCGGAACTCGGCCGGTTCGACGCGGTGGTGCTGGATCCTCCCCGCGCCGGGGCCGAGACGCAGTGCCGTCAGCTCGCAGCGTCGAAAGTCCCGGTCGCCGTCATGGTATCCTGTGATCCTGGGACGTTTGCTCGGGACGCGGCGATCCTGGCCGGGGCCGGCTACTGCCTCGAACGGGTGGTGCCCGTCGATCAGTTCAAGCACAGCCCACACGTCGAGGTCGTCGGGGTGCTGCGGCGGGAGGGAAGAAGGAAGCGGTAGGTCGGCGTCTTGATCCCCTCAGTGTCATCCCCTTCCCTCGCCTGCGGGAGCGCTCCGCGCCGCCGGGGATGACATCCTCCTTCGACAGCTCACTCAACGTAAGCCGAACCCGAGCCGTCTCGACCGGCCTCCTTGCGAATTGGCAACGATTTGTTCGGTTTTGCGTGAGAGCTTCCGGCCGCGATTGCTGCAACAGAGGAACGATGCTGGCCGTCAACCCGGACAGGTTGAATCAGGATCAGATGCTCTTGGAGGCTCCGGCCTTCCAGGGAGCGGATCCGGATTCCCGCGCGGTGGTCCCCGCCGACCGCGACGGACTGTCCACGGACTATCTCAACCACTACAGCGAAATCCTGATGCTGATCGAAATGGCCTCGTTCGACGAGGGCATCGTGGCGGAACTGTCCGCCTGGCAGCCGATCGGCTATCGCGACTACTTCCTGAAATCCCCCCTGCGCCGTGCGGCTTCCGCCATCGAAGCCTATGATGCGCTCTCGGTGCCGCACCGGACCGCCTTCGAGCAGACGATCGAGGCTCTCGACAAGCTCGCCTCAGGGGCGATCCTGGCGCTGCAGCCGCCCTGCCATCCCCAGAACGTGGTCTTGATCGGCGAGGTGATCGGTCCCGGCATTCGCCGCCTCATCGACCGGGCGGCCGCCTTCCTCAACAGCGACGGCACCGTCCCCTGCGAGACCGGCGACGAGCCGCAGGCGATCATCGACCGCCTGATCGCCTAGCGCATCGTGCGGAAAAGTGGACCCGGTTTTCCGCGCGCCGAACGATGCGCTGCTCAAGAAAAAGAGCATCGGATGGATCCCAAAAGTGGGGTCCACTTTTGGGTCCGATGCTCTAGATCGCGTCTCGACACGCCGGGTTGCCGCGGGAATGCCTCACGTCGACGACGAAGGCGGCGGCGGCGCGTCGTCCGGCACGAAGAAATCGGGCGCGAGCGGCACCGTCGGGTCGACGCGGTACTTGGCGAAATCCGTCTCGCCCTCCCCCGCCAGGAACGTGTCGTCGAGGAGGAACTGGCCCGTGAAGCTCCGGGCGGGCTTGTTGAAGATCGCATAGGCCGCGTCCGCCAGGATGTCCGGCGTGCGGCTCGCCCGCATGATCTCGTCGCCGCCGAGCAGGTTCCTGATGGCGCTCGTCGCGATGGTCGTTCGGGGCCACAGCGCGTTGACGGCGATGCCGCGCGGCCGCAGCTCGCCCGCGAGCCCCAGCACGCAGAGGCTCATGCCGTATTTCGCCATCGTGTAGGCGAGATGCGGCGCGAACCACTTCTCCTTCATGTCGAGCGGCGGCGACAGCATGAGGATATGCGGATTCGCAGCCTTCTCGAGATGCGGGATCGCGTATTTCGAGACCATGTAGGTGCCGCGCGTGTTGATCTGATGCATCAGATCGAAGCGCTTCATGTCGGTCGCCGTCGTCGGTGTCAGGCTGATGGCGCTGGCGTTGTTGACGACGATGTCGAGCCCTCCGAAGGTTTGCGCCGTCTTGTCGATCGCTCCCTTCACGGCCTCCTCGTCCCGCACGTCGACGAGGAGCGGCAGCGCCTTGCCGCCCGCCGCCTCGATCTCCTCGGCCGCCGTGTAGATCGTGCCCGGCAGCTTCGGGTGCGGTTCGGCGGTCTTCGCCGCGACGGCCACGTTGGCGCCGTCCCGCGCCGCGCGCAGGCCGATGGCGAGGCCGATGCCGCGCGAGGCGCCGGTGATGAAGAGGGTCTTGCCCTTGAGCGACATGGGAGTCCTTCCGATTGGTTCGATCAGCTCGCGAGCGCGAGCGGCGCGTCCTGCAGCGCGGGTGCACCGGCCATGATGCTGTTTTCGAGTCCGTGCGCTCCGGTCGCGACGTTCTCGGCGAAGAAGCGGCAGAGCGCAATGCGCCCGGCATGCGCAGGATCGGTGTCGCCGGACGCCATCAGGGCGTTCGCGGCAAGGGCCGCATCGGCGAGCGCGGCACCGCCCTGCGCCAGCGCGAAGAGGCGCAGATACGGCGTGGCGCCGGCCAGCGCGTCGTTCGGATCGTTCGAGGCCAGCGCCTTCTGCAGGTAGCTCGTGGCCCGGTCGAGGCTTTCGATCGCCTCGCGCAGGCGCGGCGCCGTGTGCCCGAAGGCCGGCGTCGCCTCCTTCACGAGGCGCGTGACGGTGGCGCGCATGGAGGCGATCTGCGCGCGCACCGCCGCACCTCCCGAGAGCGGCAGCTTGCGGGTGACGAGGTCGATCGCCTGGATCCCGTTCGTGCCCTCGTAGATCGGCAGGATACGCGCATCGCGCAGATGCTGGGCGGCGCCGGTCTCCTCCACGAAACCCATCCCGCCATGGACCTGCACGCCCATGCAGGCGACCTCGACGCCGATGTCGCTGGAGAAGGCCTTGGCGACGGGGGTGAGGAGGGAGGCGCGCTCGTGGGCGGCCCTGCGCTCGTCCGGATCGGAAGCGCGGTGATGGCGATCGAGGGCGGCGGCGGTGAGATAGCAGATGGAGCGCGCCGCCTGCGTCAGCGCCTTCATGGTCAGGAGCGTCCGGCGCACGTCCGGATGCTCGACGATGGGGCTCATTCCGGTGCCGGCGCTCCCCGGCGCGCGGCCCTGGCGGCGCTCGTTGGCATAAGACAGCGCCTGCTGATAGGCGCGCTCCGCGATGCCGACGCCCTGAAGGCCGACGGCGAGGCGCGCGTTGTTCATCATCGTGAACATGCAGACGAGACCACGGTTCTCCTCGCCGATGAGCCAGCCCGTGGCGCCGCCGCCGTCGCCGAAGATCATCGTGCAGGTGGGCGAGGCATGGATGCCGAGCTTGTGCTCGATGCTGTGGCAGCGGACGTCGTTGCGCGTCCCGTCCGGCAGCACCTTCGGAACGAGAAAGAGCGAGATGCCGCGCGTGCCGGGCGGCGCGTCGGGAAGTCTGGCGAGGACGAGATGGACGATGTTGTCCGTGAGGTCGTGCTCGCCGTAGGTGATGAAGATCTTTTGCCCCGTGATGCGGTAGCCGCCGTCTCCGGCCCGCTCGGCGCGGGTGCGGATCGCCGCCAAGTCGGAGCCCGCCTGCGGCTCCGTGAGGTTCATGGTGGCGGTCCATTGGCCCGACACCACCTTCTCCAGATAGCGGCCCTTCAGGGTCTCGGAGCCGTGCGCGGCGAGCGCCTCGATGCCGCCCATGGTGAGGAGCGGCCCGAGCCCGAAGGCGAGGCAGGCCGCGTTCCACATCTCGACGCAGCCGGAATTGAGCAGCACCGGCAGGCCTTGCCCGCCGTAGTCTTCCGGCCCCGGCAAGGCATTCCAGCCGGCCTCCGTCCAGGCCTTGTAGGCCTCCCTGAAGCCCGGCGGCATCGTCACGGCGCCGTCCTTGAAGGGCGTCCCGTGGGCGTCGCCGGTGCGATTGAGCGGCGCGATCACGTCGTTTGCGAACCGGCCCGCCTCTTCGAGGATGGTCGCCGCCAGGTCGGGCCCGAGATCGCCGTAAAGCCCCTCCTCGACTGCGCGGTCGAGGCCCGCGACGTGGCGCATCGTGAACGCTATGTCGGCAACCGGCGCGCGATAGGTCATGTCCATCCTCCCGAAGCTCGTATCCGCTTCGTCGTTGACGCCCATCGTCGCGCGTTTAAACCCGCCCCGACAAGCGCAGATCCCGATGTGGGAATGAGGATAGTTTAGACGTGAACGATTGCGGGTCAACCGAGACAAATCGTCGGGCCACAGAAAGGCTGGCGGCCGACGAGGCCGGGCTCGCGCGCGCGGCCGAACTCCTGCGCGACGGCGGGCTCGTCGCCTTCCCTACCGAGACCGTCTACGGCCTCGGCGCCGACGCGACGCGGCCCGAAGCCGTGACGGGCATCTACGAGGCCAAGGAGCGCCCGCGTTTCAACCCGCTCATCGCTCATGTGGCGAGCCTCGAGGCCGCCGAGGCCGAGGGCCTGCTCGACGCCACCGCGCGGCGGCTCGCGGAAACCTTCTGGCCGGGCCCGCTGACCCTCGTGGTGCCTGCCGCACCGGCCTGCACGGTGTCCGACCTCGCCCGTGCCGGCCTCGACAGCCTCGGCCTGCGCGTGCCTGCCCATCCGCTGGCGCACGCTCTGCTCCGCCGGGTCGGCCGCCCGGTCGCCGCTCCTTCCGCAAACCGGTCCGGCCATGTCAGCCCGACGACGGCGGACCATGTGCTGGGCGACCTCGAGGGGCGAATCGATGCGGTTCTCGACGGCGGGGCGGCGGATGTGGGAGTCGAATCCACCATCGTCGCCTGCCTGGGCGACATGCCCCGTCTCCTCCGCCCGGGGGGCGTGCCCCGGGGGGCGATCGAGGCGCTGATCGGAGCCCGTCTGGAAGGCGGCGCGGAGGAGGCGAGCCCGCTCGCTCCCGGCATGCTCGCATCCCACTATGCGCCGCGTGCGCGGGTGCGCCTGAACGCGACGAGCGTCGCGCCGGAAGAGGCGATCCTGCTCTTCGGAGACGCCGTCCCCTCCGGAACAGCGAACGCATCGATGGTCGTGAATCTCAGCCAGAACGGCAGCGTCTCGGAGGCGGCCGCCCGCCTGTTCTCGGCGCTGCGCGCACTCGATGCCTCCGGCGCCGCGACGATCGCCGTCGCACCCGTTCCCGAGGCCGGATTGGGGGAGGCGATCAACGACCGCCTGCGACGCGCGGCGGCCGAACGTTGAGCGCCAGCCCGAGAAGCCTCGGCGCAACACGAAAGGGACGGCATCGCCCGACGCCGTCCCGAGACGATGGACCGGGTGGGGTCTCAGGCGGCCCTCGGCGAGGCCGCAGGACCCGAGAGGATCGGCAGCCCGACCGGCTTCACCGCAAAGGCGCCGTCGCCGGCGAGCACATGGGCCAGGGCCGCGACGGCGAGGAAGGCCGGGTATTCCCAACCGCCGTTCGGGACGTTGAAGAGCCAGCCGTTCGGCGCGTGGATCGCCAGGGCGCCCAGGAGAACCGGCAAAAGCGCGGCCGAGACCCAGCGGCCGTAGAAACCGACCAGAATGGCGACGCCGCCGAGGAGCTCGGCGAGGAAGATCGGCCAGGCCAGCGCGGACGGCAGGCCGATCATGCCCAGGAACTGCGAGAAGCCCGGGATGGTGAAGACGAAGTATTTCAGCAGGGCGTGCGCAATGAACATGGTGCCCAGGGCCGCGCGGATCGCGAACAGGCCATAGGGCGCAAGTCGGGTGTCGATCATGGAAGAAGTCCTCCTGACGGGGTCAAAGCAACGGGCGTGGCAAACATTTACTCTTTCGCACCTGCAATAGAAGGCCTTATAACGCAGCAATAGATTTGCACCGGTGCAAGGATATGGCCCCCCGCCCGCATCTCGCCTGGGACGATTTCCGACTCGTGAAGACGATCGCCGAGGCGCGCGGCCTCGGCGGCGCGGCGGAACGGCTCGGGGTCAACCATTCGACCGTTTTCCGCCGCCTCGGCCAGCTCGAGGACGGTCTCGGCGTCAAAATCTTCGAACGGCATCGCACGGGCTATGCGCTCACCGCCGCAGGCGAGGAGATGACGGCCCTGGCGGAGCGCATGGAGGAGGACGTGGCGACCTTCGCCCGCAAGCTCGCCGGCCAGGCCGTCTCGCCCGCGGGCGAGTTGCGCGTGACCACGAACGATACCCTTCTGGTCCACCTCCTGACGCCGCTCTTCGCGAAGTTCACGAAAGCGTGTCCGGACGTGCGGCTCGACGTGGTGCTCACCAACCAGGCGCTCAACCTGTCGAAGCGAGATGCCGATGTCGCGATCCGCGCCACCGACAACCCGCCCGAGACACTGATCGGCCGGCGCGTCGCCAGCATCGCGTGGGCGGTCTACGGTTTGGCGGCCGATTTCCCGCAGCCCGGCACGGTCGACCTGCTCAGCCTCTACGAACGCACCTGGGTCGCCCTGGGCGACAACCTCGCCGGGCTCAAGGCCGCCCGGTTCGTGCGCGACCGGGTCCCGCCGGAGCGCATCGTCTACAAGGTCAACACGGTGCTCGGCCTCGCCGAGGCGGTGGAGAACGCCATCGGCATCGGTCCCCTCCCCTGTTTCATCGCGGACGCCCGGCCCGCGCTCGTCCGCCTCACCCAGCCCAACCCGGAATTCTCCGCCGGGCTCTGGCTCCTGACGCATCCGGACCTGAAACAATCGGCGCGGGTCAGGGCCTTCATGGATTTCGCGGCGGCGGAGATCGCCAAGCAGCGCAGGATGATCGAGGGCCTGGCCAGCCTCTCCGCACCGGACGAGGCGCGCAGGGTCGGCTAGGTTGTAGTGAGGATTTAACCTTTAGCGCAAGAGGATGGCGATAGCGGCCAGGGTAACGAAGCCCATGAAGTTGGCGAGCAGCTTGTCGTAGCGCGTGGCGACGCGGCGGAAGTGCTTGATCTTTGAGAAGAAGCGCTCGACGAGGTTGCGCTCCTGATAGAGCGCCGCGTCAAACGGGCGGAGTTTGCGGCGGTTGGGCCGGGGCTTGATGACGGCCTGCGCCCCGGCCTGGCGCAGCGTGTCATGGAAGTGTTCGGCGTCATAGGCCGTGTCGGCGATGGCGGCTTGGGCGGCGAGGCCCGCGAGCAGTTCCGCGCCGCGCCGCACCTCGCCCTGCTGGCCTGGCCCGCCGATCAGGCGCACGGGATTGCCGAGGGCGTATGTGATCTCCAAAAGTGGATTCCACTTTTGGGTCCGATGCCTCGCATCGTGCGGAAAAGTGGACCCGGTTTTCCGCGCAAAACGATGCGCTGCTTGCAAAAGGGGAGCATCGGATGGATCCCAAAAGTGGATTCCACTTTTGGGTCCGATGCGCGCATCGTGCGGAAAAGTGGACCCGGTTTTCCGCGCAAAACGATGCGCTGCTTGCAATGGGTGAGCATCGGGTCCGATGCTCTAGCTATCCGACTTCCACGACCACGCGCCCGCGCACCTTGCCGGCGACGATCTCGCGGCCCGCATCCATGACCTGATCGAGCTTCATCGTCGACGTCATCTCGGCGAGCTTGCCGAGATCGAGTTCGCTCGCGAGGCGCCTCCACGCTTCGAGACGCCGGGGCTTCGGTGCCGACGAGGATTCGACGCCGAGGAGCGCTACGTTACGCAGGATGAAGGGCGCGACGGAGGCCGGCAGGTCCATGCCGCCGGCAAGGCCGCAGGCGGCGATGGCGCCGTCGTACTTCGTCATCGAGAGAAGATTGGCCAGCGTGTGCGAGCCGACGGAATCGACGCCGGCCGCCCAGCGCTCCCGGCCAAGGGGACGGGCCGGGCCTGAGAGCTCGCTGCGGTCGATGATCTCGGCGGCGCCGAGGCTCCTGAGGTAATCGGCCTCCCGGGGTCGTCCGGTCGAGGCGATCACGTGCCAGCCCGCCTTGGCGAGCAGCGTCACGGCGACCGAACCCACGCCCCCCGCCGCGCCCGTCACCACGACGGGGCCGCGGTCCGGCGTGAGGCCATGCTTCTCCAGTGCCATCACGCAGAGCATCGACGTGTAGCCCGCGGTGCCCACCGCCATGGCCTGGGCGGGCGTCATGCCGGGGGGCAGCGGAATGAGCCAGTCGCCCTTCACCCGGGCCTTCTCGGCATAGGCGCCGTAATGCGTCTCGCCGAGGCCCCAGCCGTTGAGCACCACGGCGTCGCCCGGCTTGAAATCGGGGTGCTCGGAAGATTCCACCGTGCCCGCGAGATCGACGCCGGGGATCATCGGGAAGCGGCGCACGACGGGGGCCTTGCCGGTCAGTGCCAGCCCGTCCTTGTAGTTCAGGGTCGAATGGGTCACCCGAACGGTGACGTCGCCCTCCATCAAGTCGGACTCGGCGAGTTCGCGGAATCCAACCTTCTGTCCTTCATCGGTCTTTTCGACCATGACGGCGCGGAACGTGCTCATGTCGGCCCTCCTGTGTCGCAGGGGTTGTGGCGCGCGCGACGGTCCAGGGCAAGCGGGATCCACTCTCCCGGGGCGTCCCGGGAGCGGCTCGCCGGGCTACTCGGCCGGAACCGCGACCGGACGCTCTACCGGGCGCTCCTCGATCGGCAGGTTGATGGCCGCGGAGGCCAACCCCAGCGCCACCGAGAGCCACCAGACGATTTCGTAGCTGCCCGACGCCTCGTAGACGATGCCGCCGAGCCAGACGCCGAGAAAGCCGCCGACCTGATGGGAGAAGAACGCGAAGCCGTAGAGCATGGCCATGTATCGGGTGCCGAACATCAGCATCACGAGGGAGGATGTGGGCGGCACGGTGGAGAGCCACAGCAACCCGATCGCCACGCCGAACAGAAGGGCGGTGGTGGGCGAGGCCGGCAGGAGAATGAAGCCGGTGATCGCCACGGACCGCCCGAGATAGATCCAGGCGAGGAGCCAGCGCTTCGACATGCGCGTCGAGAGCCAGCCGGACGAGAGCGAGCCGAAGGCGTTGGCAAGCCCGATGACGGCGAGCGTCCATCCGCCGATGGAGGCCGGGAGGCCGGTATCCCTGAGGTAGGCCGGCAGGTGCGTGGTGATGAAGGCGAGTTGGAACCCGCAGGTGAAGAAGCCGAGGACGAGCAGCACGTAGGAGCGGTGCCGGAAAGCTTCCGCCAAGGCCTGCCTGATCGACTGGTTCGCCGCCGGCGCCAGGCCGGAACGCGACGGCGCATTGGCGGCAGGCCGCGTGGCGAGGGCGAGCGAAAGCGGCAGGACCAGCAGCAGCGACGCGGCGAAGACGATGAGGGCCTCCTGCCATCCCATGGAGTCGATGAGGATGTTGCCGAGCGGCGGAAACAGGAACTGGCCGAGAGAGCCCGCCGCCGTGCCCGCGCCGAAGGCCATGGGCCGCCACCGCTCGGGCAGCAGCTTCGAGAAGGCGCCGAGAACGAGGTTGAACGAACTGCCGGACAGGCCGAGGCCGATGAGAACGCCGGCGCCCATGTGGAGCATGCCGGGGCTCGTCGCATAGGCCATCACGACGAGGCCTGCCGCATAGAGCGCCGTGCCGACGCAGAACACCCGCAGGGTTCCGAACCGGTCGGCCACCGCGCCCGCGAAGGGCTGACCCAGGCCCCAGAGCAGATTCTGCAGGGCGATCGCAAATCCGAACACGTCGCGGCCCCAGCCATGTTCGAGCGTTATGGGAATCTGAAAAAGGCCGGCGGTGGCACGTGGCCCGAAGGTGATCAGCGAGACCAGGCACCCGGCGAGGACGATGAGTTCGGGCGAGACGCGGCGTGCCGTGACGGACATGGAGGGTCCTTCGAAATGGCCGGCACGCTAGCCCAGGGGAGCGGAACGGCCAAACGCGTCTGTGTAATTACACCCATGCCCCCTTGGAATGCCGCCGGGCCGACAAGGGCGCCCCTATCGGCACGCGAACCTGAAAAGGCGCCAGAACCTCGACCCGATCCTCGGATCTCGCTACCCGCTCGACCGAGGCGGGCGAACGGAGCGCGCGCCCTCTCAAGTCTGCCCCGGCCTCAGCTTGTAGAAGATGTGCCGTCCGATCACGTCCATCTTCTTCAGGCGGCGCGACCAGCCCGGCCTCACGTAGTTGGCGTGGTAATGGGTCGCCCCGCCGACGTCCGCGAGGTAGGTCTTGCCCTGGAGGACTTCGCCGGCGACGCGCTTCGCGGACTCCCATGCTTCGCGCTCCGTGATGCGCAGGGACTTTCCCTCGCACGCGAACGTGAACTGACAGGCCAGATGCCGGTGGCGGTTCTGGTAGACGACGCCGCAGATCGACGCCGGGTAGAGCCCGCTGCGGACCCGGTTGAGGACGACCTGGGCGACCGCCGCCTGCCCCTCCTCCGATTCGCTCCGCGCCTCGAAATAGACGGCCTCCGCAAGGCAGCGCTGTTCCTTGTCGAGGTTGTCGGGGGCGATGAGGTCCGCATAGCGCGGGCGCTCGGGATCGTCCTTCGGAACGACGGTCGTGCCCGGACGCTGATCGAGCCGCGCCGATTGCTGCGGGAAGGAGACGGGCGCCGCGGCGATCAAGGCGGGCGTCAAATCCGCCGGCGCGGGCGTCGTCGAGGAGAGCGCGGCGGCGCGGGCCACGGCGGGCGTCGTGGCGCCCACGGCGGCGCCGGTCGAGCCTGCCGCCGCGGCGGCGGGCGACTGGATGGACGAGGCCTGGCGCGTCGTGGTCGGGTCCCACCCGTTCCAAGGCTCGAAGCCCTGCTCCATGTCGGGCGCCTCGACCTTGCCCCGCATGAGGACCGTCGGCGGCAGCAGGCGTTCGTCGCGCGAGAAGACGACGCGCAGACCGGGCGCCGCGAAGCGGTGACGCACGTCGCTGGCGCGGCGGGACAGGCTGGGGCGCAGTTGCAGGACCGGGTCGCTCTTGGCGGTCCGGTCCACCTCCGGATAGGGCGGCGGGGCCGCTTTCAGATCGGCGCGCGGCGGCAGGTTCTGCAGCATGAGATCGGTCTCGTCCGGGACCTCGAAACCCAGACCCGCCTGGAGCGCCGGCAGACCGAGAGGCGTCGCGAAGGCGAGGCTCGAGGCCCCGACGGGAGGAACGAGCGCCGCCCCATCGGCGAGCCTCGATGCCGCGTTGCGCCCGGCGGCGCTGATCCCGGCCCGCGGGTCGTTGTTCGCCGCCGCCGTGAACGAGACGAGCACGCCGCCCGCCAGCGCCCAAGGGGCCGCCGTGGCACAGATCCATCTCATCCGTGAACGGCGAGAGCGCAAACGCACGGCCCGGCTACTCCACTCGAACGCAACGGCGAGGCCGATCCTTAGACCGTCCGCGCATGAGTGGAGTATCGGTCCCTATGGTTGACTGAGCGTTAAGCGGAAACGGCGAGGCGCTTCGCCGCCGCTCCCAGCATCCGGAGCGGCGCCTTTCCGCTCATTGCGAAACGCGCACCCTCCGGCACGACCGGAATGAAAGGCGCCGTTCAGGCCTGGCTTGCCGCCTCGCCTCCGAGCGCCGCCTGCGCGGCGGCGAGCCGCGCGATCGGAACCCGGTAGGGAGAGCAGGAGACGTAGTCGAGGCCGACGCTCTGGCAGAAATGCACGGAAGCAGGGTCGCCGCCGTGCTCGCCGCAGATGCCGAGCTTGATCGCGTTGCGGGAGCGCCTGCCCCGCTCCGCCGCGATCCTGATCAGCTCGCCGACGCCATCGCGGTCGATGGTAACGAAGGGATCGGCGGGCAGGATGCCCTTCGCCGTGTAGGAGCCCAGGAACGAAGCGGCGTCGTCGCGGGAGATTCCGAGCGTCGTCTGCGTCAGGTCGTTGGTGCCGAAGGAGAAGAACTCCGCCGTCTCGGCGATCTCGCCGGCGCGCAGCGCCGCGCGCGGCAACTCGATCATGGTGCCGACCTGATATTCGATGGCGACCCCCGTCTCCTTCGCCACCGCTTCGGCCATGGCGTCGATCCGCTCCTTCACGACGTCGAGCTCGGCCTTCGTCATCACGAGAGGAACCATGACCTCAGGCACGACCGGGTGGCCGGTGGCGCGCCCGGCCTCCACCGCCGCCTCGAAGATCGCGCGGGCCTGCATCTCGGCGATCTCCGGGTAGGCGATGGCGAGGCGCACGCCGCGGAAGCCCAGCATGGGGTTGAACTCGTGGAGCTCGGACGCGCGGCGCTTCAGCTTGTCGGCGGGAGCGTTCATGGCCTTCGCGACCTCGGCGAGCTCGTCCTCCGTGTGGGGCAGGAACTCGTGGAGCGGCGGATCGAGCAGGCGGATCGTCACCGGCAATCCGCTCATGATCGAGAAGAGCTCGACGAAATCGGCCCGCTGCATCGGCAGGAGCTTCGCCAGGGCCGCGCGCCGGCCGGGCTCGTCGTCGGCCAGGATCATTTCGCGGACGGCGACGATGCGGTCGCCTTCGAAGAACATGTGCTCCGTGCGGCAGAGGCCGATGCCTTCGGCGCCGAACGTGCGGGCCGTCCTGGCGTCGAGGGGCGTCTCGGCGTTGGCGCGCACCTTCATGCGGCGCGCCTTGTCGGCCCAGCTCATCAGGGTCGCGAATTCGCCGGACAGCTCGGGCTGCAGCATCTTCACCTGGCCGAGCAGCACCTGCCCCGCCGAGCCGTCGATGGTGATGGTGTCGCCCTTCTTCGCCGTCTGGCCCGCCACCGTCATGGTCTGCCGGGCGTAGTCGACGCGGATCGAGCCGGCCCCGGAGACGCAGGGCTTGCCCATGCCGCGGGCGACCACCGCCGCGTGGGACGTCATGCCGCCGCGGGTGGTCAGGATGCCCTCCGCGGCGTGCATGCCGTGGATATCCTCCGGAGAGGTCTCGACGCGCACGAGGATGACCTTGCGGCCGGCCTTCTTGGCGGCCTCGGCATCGTCCGACGAGAACACGATCTCGCCCGAGGCGGCGCCGGGGGACGCGGGAAGGCCCGTCGCCAGGATCTTGCGCTCCGCCTTGGGGTCGATGGTCGGATGCAGGAGCTGATCCAGGGCCTGAGGATCGACCCGCCCCACCGCCTCGTCCTGGGAAATGAGCCCTTCGCTCGCAAGATCGACCGCGATGCGGAGCGCAGCCTTCGCGGTGCGCTTGCCGTTGCGCGTCTGGAGCATCCAGAGCTTGGTCTTCTCCACCGTGAATTCCATGTCCTGCATGTCACGGTAGTGCCTTTCGAGGATGCCGTAGATGCGCACCAGTTCCGCATAGGCTTCCGGCATGGCCCGTTCCATCGACGGCTTGTCGGAGCCCGACGCGATGCGCGCCTTCTCGGTGATGTCCTGCGGGGTGCGGATGCCCGCCACCACGTCCTCGCCTTGCGCATTGATCAGGAACTCGCCGTAGAGCTCGCGCTCGCCCGTGGACGGGTTGCGCGTGAAGGCGACGCCCGTGGCGGAGGTCTCGCCCAAGTTGCCGAACACCATTGCCTGCACGTTCACCGCCGTGCCCCAGCCCGCCGGGATGTCGTGAAGCTCGCGGTACTTGATGGCGCGCGCGTTCATCCAGGAGCCGAACACGGCCCCGATGGCGCCCCACAATTGCTCCTGCGGATCTTGCGGGAAAGGCCGGCCCAGCTCCTTCTCGACGATCTGCTTGTAGCGCCCGACGAGTTGCTTCCAGTCGTCCGCGGAAAGGTCCGTGTCGAGGTGGTAGCCCTTTCTCTCCTTGTACTCGTCGAGCGCCTCCTCGAAATGCTGGTGGTCGACGTCCAGCACCACGTTCGAATACATGGTGATGAAGCGGCGGTAGCTGTCATAGGCGAAGCGCTGGTCGCCCGAGCCCCTGGCCAGCGCCTCGGCCGTCACGTCGTTGAGGCCGAGGTTGAGCACCGTATCCATCATGCCGGGCATCGACGCGCGGGCGCCGGAGCGCACCGAGACGAGGAGCGGATTCTCGGCATCGCCGAAGGCGCGCGCCGTGCGGCGCCCCACGGTGGCGAGCGCATCGCGGACCTGATCCTGGAGTTCCGCAGGATAGGAGCGGCCATGATTGTAATAATAGGTGCAGACCTCGGTCGTGATGGTGAACCCAGGCGGCACCGGGAGCCCGAGGTTGGACATTTCCGCGAGGTTCGCGCCTTTGCCGCCCAGGAGGTTCTTCATCGCGGCCGTGCCGTCGGCCTTTCCGTCCCCGAAACCGTAGACCCACTGCGCCATCTCACCCGACCTTTGATTGCTGCACTGCGATGCGCAGGGGGAACTAGAACCATACGGGGCCAAAACGCAACCCGAACAGCCAAGTTCCGCAAGGTCGAGGCGGCGTCATTCTCGGGGCTCGGGCGGGCGACAGCGAGACCCGAGAATGACGGGGACCATCCGTTGAACGGCGGCCGGGTGCGGATCGAGACTCTATACCGCCCGTCGCGCTTCACGTAGACCGTCGCGCCGACCGGCACGCGGTTGTAGAGGTCGACCACATCCTCGTTGAGCATCCGGATGCAGCCGGAGGAGACCTGCTGGCCGATCGACCAGGGCTCGTTGGTGCCGTGGATGCGGAACAGGATGTCCTGACCGTCCTGGTAGAGATAGAGCGCCCGCGCGCCGAGCGGATTGTCGAGGCCGGCCTCGCGATGGCTCGGCAGGTCCTTGATGAGCCGCACCATGTTCTTGGTGGGCGACCAGGCCGGCCATACGCCCTTGCGGCCGACAGTCGCGACGCCCTTCCAGGAGAAGCCCTGGCGGCCGACGCCGACCCCGTAGCGGATCGCCTCGCCGCCCGGCTGCACGAGGTAGAGAAAGCGGCTGTCGATGTCGACGACCAGGGAGCCGGGCTTCTCCGGCCCGTCGTAGCGCACGGTCTGACGCCGATGATCCGGGCTCATCCGGCGCCGGTCGACGAGCGGGATATCGAAGGGCTCGTCGTCCATGGAGCCGACATACCAGCTCGCGTCGCCGCCGTCGCGCGGCACGGCCACTTCGATCTGGTTGCCGGGCTGGCAGGCTGCGAGGGGCGCGCTCCAGAGAGCGCCGAGGACAATGCGGCGGCTGATCATCGCTGAATGGGCATCGATACGAGTTCGGCCCTGCCTACCAGGGAGCCGACGGCGAGGCTGTGCCCTCGGCGCAACAGACGCGCGGGAACGACCCGGGTCATCCCTCGATCCGAGAGAAATCCGCAACCGTCCCCGTGGCTTCGCGGATCTGGTTCAAGAGCTTCAGGCGGTTCTCACGCAGTTGTGAATCCTCGGCATTCACGGTCACCGAATCGAAGAAGGCATCGACCGGCGCCCGAAGCCTCGACAGCGCCCGCATGGCCGCTTCGAAATCCTCGGCCTCGACGGCCGCTCTCGCCTCGTTGCGGGCCATGTCGAGCGCGACGGCGAGCGCCTTCTCTTCGATCTGCCCCTCCCGTCCGATGAGCTGGAGATCGGGTTCGCCCCCATAGGCACGCCCGTCCTTCTTCTCCTCGATCCGCAGGATGTTCGCGGCCCGGCGATAGCCCGCGAGGAGATTGTGGCCGTCCTCCGTTTCGAGGAAGCGGCCGAGGGCCTCGACGCGGCGGACGATCATGAGCAGATCGCGTTGGTTGGCCCGCGATTCGGCCTGTCCCGCCGCGAACACCGAATCGATCAGATCGTGCCGAGCGCCGTGGTCGCGCAGATAGACCTTCAGACGGTCGCCGAAGAACGCGATGAGGTCGAACGCCACGTCCGCCGCGTCGACCCGTCCGTTAAAGCTCCGCTCGGCGTGACGGATCAGGATGTCGGTCAGATTCAGGCGCAGGTCGTTCTCGAGGATCAGCCGGGTGACGCCCAGTGCCGCCCGCCGCAGCGCGTAGGGATCCTTCGATCCCGTCGGTTTCTCGTCGATGGCCCAGAAGCCGACAAGGGTGTCGATCTTGTCGGCGAGCGCCACGGCGACCGAAACGGGATCGGTCGGAATTCGGTCGGAGGGGCCGAGGGGCTTGTAGTGCTCCTCGATCGCCGCGGCGACCGACGGATCCTCGCCCTGGAGCGTTGCGTAATAGCGGCCCATGAGGCCCTGCAGCTCGGGGAACTCTCCCACCATCTCGGTCACGAGATCGGATTTGGCGAGACGCGCCGCGCGCTCCGCGAGCCGCGGGACCGGCGCCGGTGACCGGCGCGAGTTCCCTGGCCAGGGCGGCGATGCGCTCGACGCGCTCGTGCTGGGTCCCGAGCTTATCGTGGAACACGACGGATTTCAGCTTCTCGAGCCGGTCCTCGAGTCTCGTCCTTCGGTCCGTCTCCCAGAAGAACTTGGCGTCCGAAAGCCGCGCCCGGACCACGCGTTCGTTGCCGCGGACGATCGACCGGCCTCCATCCGACGCGACCATGTTGGAGACGAGGAGGAAACGGTTGGCGAGCGTTCCGGCGCGCGGATCGCGCAGCACGAAGCACTTCTGGTTCGCGCGGATCGTGGCGCGGATCACCTCGGGCGGGATCGCGAGAAAGCTCTCGTCGAACGAACCCATGAGCACGACGGGCCATTCCACGAGGCCGGCGACCTCATCGAGCAATCCCTCGTCCTCGACGAGTTCCAGTCCCTGCGCGAAGGCGAGGTCGCGGGCATCGTGCAGGATCATGTCCTTGCGGCGATCGGCATCGAGCACGACCCTCGCCCGTTCGAGGGCCGGCGCGTAATCGGCGAAACGGCGCACGCGGACCGGATCCGGCGCGAGAAAGCGATGGCCGAACGTGATGTCGCCGGACACGATCCGTCGACCTCGAAGCGCACGATCTCCGGATCCTCGGTCTCCGGCCCGAAGGTGCAGACGATCGATTGCAGCGGGCGCACCCAGCGCAGCGAACCGGGTTCGCGCGACGCCGCGCCCCAGCGCATGGATTTCGGCCACGGAAAGTTCCTGACGATCGCGGGCAGGATCTCGGCCAGCGCATCGGGCGTGGGCTGGCCGGGACGCTCGATCAGCGCGACGTAGAACTCGCCCTTCTTGGGATCCTGCTCGATCTTCGCCTGTTCGATCGAGGCAAGCCCGGCGCTCTTCAGGAAACCCTGCACGGCAGCGTCCGGCGCGCCGACGCGCGGCCCCTTGCGCTCCTCCCGCACGTCCTGCCCCTTGACCGGGAGTCCGGCGATGTGGAGCGCAAGCCGCCGCGGCGTCGCGAAAGCCCTGGCGCCCTCGTAAAGAAAGCCGCGCTCGACCAGCGCATCGGTGACGAGCTTCTTCAGGTCCTCCGCGGCCCGCCGCTGCATGCGGGCGGGGATTTCTTCCGAAAAGAGTTCGAGGAGAAGGTCGGGCATCGTGAGATGTCGCGCTCACTTACCCTCCCCTTGAGGGGGAGGGTCGGCGCGCAAGCGCCGGGGTGGGGGGAAGCGATGTGGCCTCCGCGTCGGGGCGAGCCATACAGGGCCGCATAGATGGTGCTCGACGAACACCCCCCATCCGCCGACCCTCCCCTCAAGAGGAGGGTAAGTGAGCGCTCAGCCCCCCGCCCTCCGTCCTCAGCCATGCGGCGCCGCAGGCCTTGGCCAGGTCGCGGACGCGCAGGATGTAGCTCTGGCGCTCGGTGACGGAGATCACGCCGCGGGCGTCGAGGAGATTGAACAGGTGGCTTGCCTTGATGCACTGGTCGTAGGCCGGCAGCGCCATGAGGTGGCGGTTCGCGTTCGATCCCGGCTTCGGCTCGCCGGCTGCGAGATATCGGCGGCAGGCATCCTCGGCGTCGCGGAAATGGCGGAAGAGCATCTCGGTGTCGGCGTACTCGAAATTGTGCCGGGAATATTCCTGCTCGGCCTGCAGGAAGACATCCCCGTAGGTGACCTTTCGGTCGCCTTCGAGACCGTTGAAGTTGAGGTCGTAGATCGACTCGACGCCCTGCAGATACATGGCGAGGCGCTCGAGCCCGTAGGTGAGCTCGCCCGAGACCGGCGCGCATTCGAAGCCGGCGACCTGCTGGAAATAGGTGAACTGGCTGCACCTCCATGCCGTCGCACCAGCATTCCCAGCCGAGGCCCCAGGCGCCGAGGGTCGGGCTCTCCCAATCGTCCTCGACGAAGCGGATGTCGTGCAGGCCCGTGTCGAGGCCGATGGCCTTAAGCGACCCGACATAGAGGTCCTGCAGGTTCGGCGGGTTGGGCTTCAGGATCACCTGGAACTGATAATAGTGCTGCGAGCCGGTTCGGGTTCTCGCCGTAGCGCCCGTCCTTGGGGCGCCGGGAGGGCTGCACGTAGGCCGCGCGCCAGGGCTTGCGGGCCGAGCGCCCGCAGGGTCGTCGCCGGATGGAAGGTGCCGGCCCCCATCTCCATGTCGTAGGGCTGGAGGATGACGCAGCCCTGCTCGGCCCAGTAGCGCTGCAGGGTGAGGATCAGCCCCTGGAAGGAGCGCGCGGGGTCCATGTGCGCGGGTTCGGCGTCATGCCGGATATCCGTGGCGGGGAGGAGTGTCGGGGCGCACCCTTGGGATGCAGGGGCCGGCGTGTCAAGTTTCGGCCGCCATGCCCGACGAACGCTGCGCTCGGCCCTAGAACCCCAGCCTTGCCCAGGCCGCCCGCTCCTCCAGCGCGCCGAGCGCCTCGCGCGGGTCGAGCAGGCTCTCCGGCGCGAGGGGATAGCGGTTGAAGAGCCGCGCCAGGAGGCTCTGGCGCGACGGCGGAACGACCCGGATCTCGACCTTGTCGCCGAACCGCTCGCGCAGCACCGAGCGGATGTCGCCGATCCCGTCGACGAGGCCGAGTTCCAGCGCCTCGCCGGCGACCCAGAACGCGCCCGAGAAGAGGTCGCGGTTCTCCATCTTCAGCTTCGCGCCCCGCCGCGCCGTGACGAGGTCGATGAAGATTTCGTGGATGCGCTGCTGGAGCTCCTTCAGGCGCTCGACGTCCTTCGGATCCTCGGGGCGGAAGGGATCGAGCATCGCCTTGTTTTCGCCTGCCGTGTGCACGCGGCGCTCGATGCCGAAGCGCTCGATGAAGCGGTCGAGGCCGAAGCTCGCCGAGACCACGCCGATGGAGCCGACGATGGAGGACGGATCGGCGAAGATCTCGTCGCCCGCGCAGGCGATCATGTAGCCGCCCGATGCCGCCGCGTCCTCGACGAAGACTGAAGACCGGCACCTTCTTCTCCTCCGCGAGCGACCGCATGCGCTTGTAGATGAGATGCGACTGCGCCGGCGAACCGCCCGGCGAGTTCACGACGAGCGCCACGGCGCGCAGGCCCGGCGCCGCGAAGGCGCGCTCCAGCATCGGTGCGACGCTCGCGATCGAAAGGCCCGACCGCAAGGGCAGGGCCGCGCCGATTGCGCCAGACAGACGCACGACGGTGACCAGGGGAGCGCTCGTGCGGAAGCGCCGGGGGAGGAGGGCACGGAGCGGCTTGGGCAATCGGTCGAGAAAAGGCATGGCGCCCATGTAATAGCGGGCTTTTGGCTTCTCAAGGCGAAGGAAATCCACATGCCTGCCGGGCACCGGGGCCCGGCCCGAATCCGCGGACGTTCATCCGCTAGCGTAGTGATAGATGAAGCTTGGCTGAACGAAGCCCCGGTGTCCTGTTCAGCTTGGAGCGACTACAAGATCGCTCGTCGATTTCCCTGATTCGCCGGTCTGGTTCGCGTACCGGCGCCTCGCAAGCCCGAAGGTGAACAACCATGCGTCATGCACTTCTCAGCGTTCTCGGCGCGGCCTCGCTTGGTCTTTGCATGCTGACGGCCGATGCCATCACGGCCGCTCCCGCGCAGGCTCAAGGCTTCTCGATCACGGTCGGCTCGCCCTACGGCTACGCCCCCTATCCGGTGCCCCCGCGCCGTCGGGGCCATTGGCGCCGTGCCCACTCGCGTCCCGTCTATTACCGGCCGGCCTATGGCGACGGTTACGATTCCGCCTGCAGAGTGCGGGTGAACCGCTACTTCGACGGGTACTCCTGGGTCACGCGAGCGGCGGCGCACCTGCTGGTAAGACCTCGGAACGGCTTTCCGCGACGGGCGCCATCGGCGTCCGTCGACCTTTCAGGCGAGCGCCGCTTCGCCCCGGTGCAGCCTTTCGGCCTCGGGCGTGAATCGGCCGGCCGCCTCGTGCAGGACGAGGGGCGGCGCGACGGTCAGCGGGGCGCGGCTTCCTTTCACGGCACGTCAGGAGCAGGCGCGTCGCCGGCTCGTCCGTCCGCGGATGCACGAAGCGCAGACGGACCTCGCCGAACCCCTTGCCCAGCGCGGCCAGACAATCGCCGACGCGGTCCGCCCGGTGCACGAGGACGAACCGGCCGTTGTGCTTGAGCAATCCCGCGCAAGCGTTGACCCAGGCATCGAGACCATCCGGCGGCAGCACATGGGCGGCTGCCCGGCCGGAGTCGGGCGAGAGCCTGGCCCGGCCCTCCTCCAGGAAGGGCGGGTTCGTGAGGACGCAATCCGCGCTCCGAGCTCGCGAAGCCCGGCGGATCGCCGCGAGGCCTGGTCGAGGATGTCGGCGACGGCAACCTCGCCGTCGAGGCCGTTGAGGGCCAGGTTCTTCCGGCACAGCTCCGCGAGCGCCGGGTCCCGCTCGACGAGGACGACGCGCACCCGCACGCGGGCTGCCGCCATGAGCCCGACGGCGCCAGTCCCCGCGCCGACGTCGACAGACGACGTCCCCGGCCGCGAGGGGGGCAGCGGCCGCGAGCAGCACCGCGTCCGTCCCGGCCCGGTGACCCTTCGCCGGCTGGAGAAGCCGCACGCGTCCGCCGAGCAGCGCGTCCTCCGTGACGTCATTCATGGCGCAGTTCGGCGCCCAGTCCCGCCTCGCGGATGAGCCGCCGCGCCTGGGCGGCGTGATCCGCCGGGCACCAGGATACGGCGCGGAAACGCCCCGATCATGCCCTCGAGCGCATTGATATGGCTGTCGGCGACCAGATTGGGGATGTTGGCGTTCGACAGTAACGATTGTAGGAAGCCCACCAGGACGAGGTCGTTGGTGCGGACGATTTCGACCATCGGTCCGGGGTCTCCGTTGCGGCAAGCTGTTGGGTTGCGGCAACCGGAGCCGCATGCCCTATCATTGCAACCGGCGCGACGCCGCCGGCAACCAGGGATATCGAACGTGGGCGTCGTCGTACCGTTCGAGGACAAGCACCTGCCCGAAAACGGCGGCATCGAGGCGCTCGTCGGGCTCGTGGCCGGCGATATGGACCGGGTCAACGCCATGATCCTGTCCCGGACCGGCTCCGAGGTCACCATGATCCCGGAGGTGGCGAACCACCTCATCTCGTCCGGCGGCAAGCGGCTCCGCCCCATGCTGACCCTCGCGACGGCCGGCCTCGCCGGTTACCGCGGCGACGGGCACGTGAAGCTCGCCGCCAGCGTCGAGTTCATGCATACGGCGACCCTCCTCCACGACGACGTGGTGGACGAGAGCGACATGCGCCGGGGCCGGGTCGCCGCCCGCATCAAATGGGGCAACGAGGCGAGCGTCCTCGTCGGCGATTTTCTCCTCGGCCAGGCCTTCAAGATGATGGTCGAGGTCCAGTCGCTGCGGGCTCTCGAAATCCTCTCCACCGCCGCGACGATCATCGCCGAAGGCGAGGTGATGCAGCTCGCCGCCGCCAAGAACACCGAGACCACGGAAGACGAGTACCTCGCGGTCATCCGCGCCAAGACCGCGGAACTCTTCGCCGCCGCCTGCGAGGTCGGCCCGGTGATCGCCGGACGCCCCAAGGCCGAGCAGGCCGCCTGCCGCTCCTACGGCATGAATCTCGGCATCGCCTTCCAGCTCGTGGACGACGCCCTCGACTACGGCGGCACCAGCGCGAAGCTCGGCAAGAACGTCGGCGACGATTTCCGCGAGGGCAAGATCACGCTCCCGGTGGTGCTCTCGTTCCGGCGCGGCAACGGCCAGGAGCGCGCCTTCTGGAAGCGCGTGCTCGAAGCCGGCGAGATCGACGACCGCGACCTCGAACAGGCCATCGGCATCATGCGCAGGCACCGGGCCCTGGACGACACGATCGAGCGCGCGCGCCACTACGGCGCGATGGCGCGCGACGGGCTGGCGCTGTTTCCGGAAAGTCCGATGAAGCAAGCCCTTCTGAGCGCCGTCGATTTCTGCATCGCAAGGGCGCATTGATCGATCCCCCGCGTCCTCGGACGGCGCTCGCCCCGTCGCTCGTCATCTTTGCGCGAGCGAAAGCGAGACCCGAAGATCGGGTGCAGGATCGAGTGCCTTTCGCGGCCCGAGATCCTTCAGGTCGCGCTCCGCGCGCCCAAGGATGACCCCCTATGGCACGGATGACGCCCTATGGAAGGACGGCGTCCTGGATCAACGCAGGGTCGTCGGCTTCACCCACCAGCTCGGCTCGGCCTGCTTCACGATCTTGGCGGCCGCCGCGGCCGCATCGCCGTCGTCGTAAAGGCCAAACACCGTCGCGCCGGAGCCCGACATGCGGGCGAGGCGGCAGGCATTGGTGGCGGCGAGGAGGGAGAGGGCTTCGCCGATGACGGGTTGGACCTGCCGGGCCGGCGGCTCCAGATCGTTGCGTGCGCCGCGGATCGCGGTCAGTACGCGACGCGGCTCGCTCCACACGTCGATGGCCGGGTGAGGCGCCCCGCGCAGGCGCTCGCCCGGCTCGAGGCCGAGACGCTTGAAGACGGTGGGGGTCGCGACGGAGACGCCGGGATTGACCAGCACGGCGTGGAGGCGCGGCAGGGCGAGCGCCGGGCCGACGTCCTCGCCGGCGCCCGCGCATCAGGCGGGCGCGCGGCTCGAGGCAGACCGGCACGTCCGCGCCTGCGCACCGCGCCGCATCGCGAAGGCGCGGATCGCCGAGGGACAGGCCGTTCAGACGCGCCAGAAGGCGCAGCGCCGCCGCGGCGTCCGACGACCCGCCGCCGATGCCGGCGGCCACGGGCAGGCGCTTCACGAGATGGAACTGGCCGAGCCGCAAACCTTCGAAACGCTCCGCCAGGAGACGGGCGGCCTTGAGCACCAGGTTGTCGGAGCCGTGCCCGGCCAGCGCCGCCGTCGGACCGCTCGCGACGAGCCCGAGGGGACGCCCCGGCGTCAGGCTCACGTCGTCGCCGGTCGCCGCGAAGGCGACGAGGCTTTCGAGCTCGTGATAGCCGTCCGCGCGCCGGCCCAGCACGTGGAGGGTCAGGTTGATCTTGGCGGGGGCGCGGGTCGCAAGCGCGGCAGGCACGAGGGCCCTTTACACCGGACGGGCGCGACTGTCGCGCCGGTCTCCTCTCCCGCTCGCAGGAGGACGATCACCCGCCGTTCTTCCTCTCGGCCGCGACCGGGACGTTCTCCGCAGCGGCAGGCTTCGGTTCGTCGAGGCCGTGATCGATCTTTCTGAGGATCTTCACCAGATCCTCATGCTCGGGATTGGAGTCCTTCGCGTGGTTCCACTGGAACTTCGCCTCGAGCTGGCGGCCGACCTTCCAGTAGGCGTCCCCGAGATGGTCGTTGATCACCGGATCGCCGGCCTTCAGTTCCACCGCCTTCTCGAGCTCGCGCACCGCGTCCTCGTAGCGGCCGAGGCGATAATAGGCCCATCCGAGCGAGTCGATGATCATCCCGTCGCGAGGCGAGAGCTCCACGGCGCGCTGGAGCATCTTGAAGGCGTCGTCGATGTTCTGGTGGTTGTCGACCCACGAATAGGCGAGATAGTTCAGGACCTGGGCACGGCCCGCGGGCTGCGTATCCGGCACGAGCTCGAGCGCCTTCTTGAGGTCGGCTTCGGCCCTGTCCCATTGCTTGGCGCGCTCGTAGGACGTGCCGCGGTAGAAGAACAGGATCCAGTGGCCGCGATCGGGCGTGCCGATCGCCTCCACGGCCTTGGCATAGATCTCGGCGGCTTCCGCGAAGCGCTTGCGCGAGCGCAGCACGTTGCCGAGCGCCATGATCACCTCGACGTCGTGCGGGCGTTCCTTCAGGAGCGCTTCAAGGTGCTTGACCGCCTCTTCGCCCCGCTTGAGCTGCTCCAGGTTCTGGCCGATGGCGATGTCGGCGCTCGGCCGGATGGGCGAAGCTTTCGGAATGCGGGCGTAGATCTCGTTCGCACGCTCGTATTGCTTCAGCCGCTCGTAGACGTCGGCGAGGGTAACGAGGGCGAGTTCGTGGTCGGGGTCGAGATGCAGCGCGAGCCGCAGATAGATGATCGCGGTCAGCTCGTCGCCCTGGCTATTGCCGACGACCCCCAGGCCGTACAGCACCTCCGCGGCTCCTTCCTGCGCGGTCGCGATGCCACCGTTGAGCGGCTTGCCGGCCGTCAGCTGATCGAGCGCGGCGCGCACGATCGGATGGCGCGGCAGCGTATTGTCGAAGGTGGTGTAGATCCGGATCGCCGAGTCGCGGTTGCCGCGCTTCGCCTCGAAGCGCGCATAGGCGTCGACCACCTGGAGGGTGTTGCGCTCGCCCTCGTAGGCCGCCTTGAAACGCCGCTCGGCCTCGGCCGGGTTTCCGATGATCTCGGCAATGAGGCCCGCATGGTATTCGCGGAACTGGGTGTAGGCGCGCTCGCCCTTCAGCTTGTCGACGGTTTCGAGGGCCTTCCTGCCCTCTCCCTTTCCTTCGCCCGCGTAGGCCCAGGCGGAGAGCAAGGTCGCCGTAAGGTCGGCCTGACGGCCGCGACCGCCCTTGGCCAGATGCCGCACGGGCCTGGCCGTATTGCTTCGCTTTCAGGGCGCGGACGCCAAGAGCGAACTGGGCAAGCCCGTTGGAACTGTCGCGCTGCACGAGCCGCTCGGCCACCCGGAAGGCCTCCGGCCATCGCGCCGTCGGCCAGGAAGGCGACGAAGGCGCGTTCGAGAAGCTCCTGGTTCCTCGGATCGGCCTTGATCGCCTCGCGGAAGAAGGTGGTGGCCGCGGCGGTGTCGCGAGCCGCGCCGGCGATGTAGGCGGCGAGAAAATTGCCTTCGAGGCTTTCGCCGGGCTCGATCACCTCGGTCGGATCTTGAGCGGCGACGGCGGGCGCCATGCCGAGCGCGATCGACAACACGACAGCGGACAGGCCGCTTCGGGCCGAGACAAGGTTGAAGATGGGCAAGAGCTGGCTCCCGTCAGCGCCGATCGGCGACCATGGCGCTTCAAATCAGGCCGGAGAATGGCCGTTCCGCCGCCCTGCGGCAAGGGCATCGTTGACGCGCGCGGACGGGGAGCATGAGCGGAAGACCCGCGGCGCTCGAGGTCCTGGCGCGGCGCACGATCCGGCCCGAGGATCTGGCGCCCGTCCTCGGCGCACCGAGATGCCGCTCCACATGTTGACGTAGTTGGGCCCGCCGCCGCCCTCGGGCGGGACCCAGTTGATGTTCTGATTCGGGTCCTTGATATCGCAGGTCTTGCAGTGGACGCAGTTCTGGGCGTTGATCTGGTAGCGCACGCCCCCTGCGCCGTCCTCCACCCACTCGTAGACACCGGCGGGGCAGTAGCGCTGGGACGGTCCCGCATAGATGTCGTGCTCGGAGCGTTTCTGCAGCGATCATGTCCTTCACCTGCAGATGCGGCGGCTGGTCTTCCTCGTGGTTGGTGTTCGACAGGAACACCGAAGACAACTTGTCGAAGGTCAGCACGCCGTCGGGTTTCGGATAGACGATGGGCTTGCACTCCGAGACGGGCTTCAGGCACTCGTGGTCGGGCTTGCCGTGACTCATGGTGCCGAAGGGCGACCAGCCGAAAAGCTCCGTCAGCCACATGTCGAGGCCGCCGATGGCCACGCCGGCGGCGGTGCCGTAACGGGACCAGAGCGGCTTCACGTTGCGCACGCGCTTCAGGTCGTAGCCGATCTCGGTGGACCGCCAAGCCTCCTCGTACGAGGCGATCTCATCGTGGGCGCGGCCCGCCTGAAGCGCCTCGAAGAGGTGCTCGGCGCAGAGCATTCCGGAGAGCACCGCATTGTGGCTGCCCTTGATGCGCGGCACGTTCACGAAGCCCGCCGAGTCGCCCACGAGGCAGCCGCCCGGAAAGGTGAGCCTCGGCACCGACTGCCAGCCGCCCTCCATGATCGCGCGGGCGCCGTAGCCGATGCGCTTTCCGCCCTCGAACACGTCGCGGATCATGGGATGGGTCTTGAAGCGCTGGAACTCGTCGAAGGGCGACAGCGTCGGGTTCGAATAGTTGAGGTGAACCACGAAGCCGACCGACACGAGATGGTCGTCGAAATGGTAGAGCCAGGAGCCGCCGCCGGCGTTGTTCGGCAGGGGCCAGCCCATGGAATGCCGCACCAGGCCGGGCCGATGCTTCTCCGGCCGGACCTGCCACAATTCCTTGACGCCGATGCCGTATTTCTGGTGGTCGCGTCCCCGGTTGAGGCCGAAGCGATCGACGAGCTGCTTCGTGAGGCTGCCGCGGGCCCCTTCCCCGAACACCGTGTACTTGGCCCGAAGCTCCATGCCGCGGGTGTAGTTGGCGTTGGGTTCGCCGCTCCTGGAGACACCCATGTCGCCCGTGGCGACCCCGGCGACGCGGCCCTCATCGTCGTAGAGCACCTCCGCGGCCGCGAAGCCCGGATAGATCTCGACACCCGCCTCCTCGGCCTTGCGCCCGAGATAGCGCGTCACGTTGCCGAGCGAGCCGACGAAGTTGCCGTGGTTGTTCATGAGCCTCGGCATGAACACGTTCGGCAGCCGCACGCCGCCCGCCTCCCAGAGATACAGGAACTCGTCCCGCGTCACCTCGGTCTTCAGCGGACGGTCCGGATCGTTGCGCCACTCGGGGAGGAGCCTGTCGAGGCCGATCGGATCGATGACGGCGCCCGGAGAGGATATGCGCTCCCACCTCCGAGCCCTTCTCGACGACCACGACGGAGAGGTCCGTGCCTTTTTCCGCCGCGACCTGCTTGAGGCGAATGGCGGCGGCGAGGCCCGCCGGACCGGCGCCGACGACGACCACGTCGAAATCCATCGATTCACGGGCGGGCAGATCGGCCATGGTCTCCTCCTTGCGACGCGATCGGCTCCCGGGATCGCGACCTTGAGCGGCGATCCCGGACATGCGGCCCGGACATGCGGGCCCTTTGATAGTTTACATATGAACCATTGCGTCCGATTTCTCAAGCGTCCCGGGCGGCGTGCCGAACGGTGAGCGCATGGACACCCGTTGGCAAGGCGCGGCCTCGAAACATTGTCCCCGACTCACAGAATGCTTAAATGGACGCGATGCCCGACCGTTCCCGCGATGCCGAGGCCCTTCAGGCGCTGCTTGCCTTTCACGTCGAAGCGGGCGCGGATCTCGCGCTCGACGAGACACCTCACGACCGTTTCGCCGAACCGGAGGCTTTGCCGACCGGCATGCCGATGCGGGAAACCCGCCAGGAGAGCCGTGCCGAGGCTCCGAAGGCCGCTCCGTCCCGCCCTCTGCCCAAAGTCGCCGCCGGCACGCCCGAGGATGCGGCGAGCCTGGCCCGCGAACAGGCGCGGCACGCGCGTTCGCTCGCGGAACTCGAGGCGATCCTGGCCGCCTTCGAGGGTTGCACCCTCAGGTTCAGCGCCAAGAACCTGGCCTTCCATGACGGCAATCCGGACGGCCGCGTGATGCTGGTGGGCGAGGCTCCGGGCGCCGACGAGGACCGGATCGGCAAGCCCTTCATGGGCCGGTCCGGGCAGCTCCTCGATCGCATGCTGGCCGCCGTCGGGCTCGACCGGGGCCAAGTCTACATCGCCAACGTGGTGCCCTGGCGGCCGCCGGGCAATCGAACGCCCACGCCGCAGGAAGTCGCCATCTGCAAACCCTTCATCGAGCGGCAGATCGAGCTCGCGAGCCCCGATTTCCTGGTCTGTCTCGGCGGTCCCGCGACTCAGAACCTCCTCGACATCAAGGAAGGAATCCTGCGCGCCCGCGGGCGCTGGTTCGATTATCGGACGAACGACGGCCGCGCCATCCGCGCCCTGCCGACGCTCCACCCCGCCTACCTTTTGCGCCAGCCGCTGCAGAAGCGGCTCGGCTGGCGTGATTTCTCGGCGCTCCGCCGCGCCCTCGACGGGGCGGCCGAGCGCACATGATCAAGCTCTTTGCTGCGCCAGCCAGCGTTCCACGTCGTGGTGCGAAGTGAAGCGCACGAACGGCTCGTCAGCCGCGGGCGGCTCGAATTCCGCGCGGATGAAATCCACCACGTGCGGCAGGACGTCGGCGCGAGCGGGGTCGAGCCGGTTCGCCGCGATCCGCGCTGCCACCTCTTCTGCAGGCGTGTCCATGAACAGAATGAGGAATCCGCTCCCCTCCGCGCCGGCCAAGTGCCGGAAGCGGTCTCTCTGGAAGCGGTAGGAGAAGGTGTCGTCGACGACGGCCGAACGGACCTGCCGCAGGATCGATGCCGTCCGTTCGAGAGCGATGCGGCCCGTCTCCTCCCAATTCGCGGCGTCGAGGTCGGCGCCGGGGAAAAGGCCGCGTTCCTCGTGGATGGCATCGAGGCTGACGAGGCCGGCATCGAGTTCGGCCGCGATGCGCCGCGCCGCCGTGGACTTGCCGGTGAAGGCAGGGCCGCAAAGGGCATAGACGGTCGGCATTTCGGCTCCGGGGTTGCGGCTCGGCTGCGCTTCAGGAACCGATCCGTCTGACTTGGCTTTTATATCGTGGTAATCTGTCCGACGGGGACGAGCGATGCGCTGGGAAGACTTCAGACCCTCCACGAACGTGGAAGACCGTCGCGGCATTCCCGGCGGAGCCGGGGGCCTCGGCATCGGCACGATCATCATTCTCGGCCTGGTCGGCTGGGCGCTCGGCATCGACCCGCGGATTCTGATCGGCGGCGCCGAGATGATGACGGGCGGGGGCGGCGGCTACGAACAACCCGAAGGCCAGCAGGGCGCCCCCCAGGACGAGATGGGCCGCTTCGCGGCCGCGATCCTCGGCAACACGGAAGACGTGTGGAAGACGGTTCTGCCCCAGCAGGCCAACCGCGAATACCGCCCGCCCAAGCTCGTTCTCTTCTCCGGTGCGACGCGGTCGGGATGCGGCGCCGCGCAATCGGCGATGGGGCCGTTCTACTGCCCGCTCGACCAGACGGTCTACATCGACCTCTCCTTCTTCCAGGACATGCAGCGCCGATTCCGCGCGGGCGGCGACTTCGCCTATGCGTACGTGATGGCCCACGAGGTCGGCCACCATGTCGAGAACCAGCTCGGGATCCTGGCGCGCGTCCAGCAGCGCCAGCAGGAGGTGGGCGACGTTGAGCGCAACCAGCTCTCCGTCCGCGTCGAACTGATGGCCGATTGCCTCGCCGGCGTCTGGGCGCACCACTCGCAGCAGCGCTACAAGTCCCTGGAACAGGGCGACATCGAGGAAGCCGTAGCGGCAGCCGAAGCCATCGGCGACGACCGTCTCCAGCGCCAGTCGGGCGGCCGCGTCGTGCCCGACTCGTTCACCCACGGGTCGTCGGCGCAACGCGTCCGCTGGTTTACCCAGGGGCTGAAGGGCGGGACAATTCAGGGCTGCGACGCGTTCCGGGCAAGCCGCCTCTGACGCACCACCCCGGTTCGGCGCCGAGACGGTGCATCGCCGGCGCGCTTCCAATTTCGTCGGCATGCACATTGCTCTAGGATCGCGGCATGCCGCTCGACCCGAACCTCCCCTTCGTCCCGCTCGCCATCGCCATCCTCACCGTCTCCGACACCCGCCGGCTCGCGGACGACCGCTCCGGCGACACCCTTGTCGACCGGCTCACCAGGGCGGGCCACCGGCTGGGCGCCCGCGCCATCGTGCCGGACGAGATCGCCGCCATCCGAGAACACGTGGAGGCCTGGATCGCCGATCCGGCCATCGACGTGATCATCACGACCGGCGGCACCGGCTTCACCGGACGCGATGTCACGCCCGAAGCCATCGAGCCCCTGTTCGAGAAGCGCATGGACGGGTTCTCGGCCGTCTTCCACCGTATCTCCTACGACAAGATCGGCACGTCGACGCTGCAGTCGAGAGCCACCGGCGGCGTCGCCGGGGCCACCTACATCTTCGTGCTGCCGGGCTCGCCCGGCGCCTGCAAGGACGCCTGGGACGGCATCCTGGAATCCCAGCTCGACTACCGGCACCGCCCCTGCAATTTCGTCGAGATCATGCCCCGCCTCGACGAGCACCTGAAGCGCGGGACTGCGGGGGTCTAACCGAAGACCGGGTCGCGTTCGACGCCGGCCGAGATCCTCGCCGGGCGCGGCAGGCGTGTGGCCGCGCAGAGGAGCACGCTCCGGTGGACGAGATCGCCCGGGACCACGGCCGGGCGGCGGACCAGGGTCATGGCGCGCACGCCCCATGAGGCGCCTGGCCGCGCGAGGCGGCCAAATCGGCGGTCGGGGGGGCTGAGCGCGATGAACCGGTCGAGCGCCCGGATCCAACCTTCTGTCGGCACGTCCCCGTCGGCGAGGCACAGGAGCCATTCCCGCTTGGCCCGGGAGGCACCTTCGCTCCAGGGATCGCCGGAGACCGTCAGGAGCCTCGCACCCACCGCGTCGGCAATGCCGGCAAGCGGTTCGTCGATCCGGTCGGCCAGCACGATCGCTTCCCCAACGAGACCGTCGACGACAGCCGGGACGAGGGCCGCCAGGGTGACGGCGAGGGCCTCCACCCCGTGCTCGACCCTGATGAGCGCGGTGATCATCGGCGGACCATAGCCAAAGGCCGGCTTTCCGTCCCTCCCCCCTTTTGCCGATGACGCGACGCGATTCGGACTTGCTTTCGTTCTATATTTGTTCTTTGTTCTGTATCCGTTCGCACTCCACCGAGACAGGCCCGCGGAGGCTCCCATGACCGTTCGGACCGTTAGCGCCAGATCCGCCTCGCCCGAACCGGACGCAGCCGGCTACGGACCGCCGTCCCGTGGGCTGGACTTGTCGTCCGAGGCCGCGCGCCGCCGGATGGACGACCCGGCCTATCGCGTCGACGTCGAGCGGCGGCGCGGACGAGGCGCCGTGTCGAATCCGGGCGGGCGCTTCGAGCCGGTCGATCGGGAGGCCTTCGACGACGGCTGGGATCTCGACGAGGAGGCCTCGCCCGCTCCCGACCGAGGTCATCGTCGAGAAGCCGCGCACGATCATCGCGAGGAACGATTCGCCCGACATCTCGTTCGACCGCTCGATCAATCCCTATCGCGGCTGCGAGCACGGCTGCTCCTATTGCTTCGCGCGGCCGACTCACGCGTTCCAGGGCCTCTCGGCGGGCCTCGATTTCGAGACCAAGATCTTCGCCAAGCCGAATGCCGCGGAACTGCTGGAAAAGGAGCTCCGCGCGCGCGGCTACGAGCCGAGGACCATCGCGCTCGGGGCCAATACCGATCCCTACCAGCCGGTCGAGCGGCGATTCCGCATCACCCGTTCGATCCTCGAAGTGCTCGACCGCGCGAACCATCCGGTCGGCATCGTCACGAAATCGGCCCTCGTCACGCGCGACATCGACATCCTCGCCCAGATGGCCGACCGGCAGCTCGCCAAGGTCGCCGTCTCGGTCACGACCCTCGACCCCAAGCTCCATCGCGCCATGGAGCCCCGCGCGGCGAGCCCCGCCAAGCGCCTCGACACCATTCGCAGGCTCGCGGAGGCCGGCATCCCGGTCACTGTCCTCGTCGCGCCGATCATCCCGGCCATCAACGAGCACGAGATCGAGGCGATCCTGACGATGGCCTACCAGGCCGGCGCGCGCGAGGCCGGCTACGTGCTCCTGCGCCTGCCCCATGAACTCAAGGACCTCATGCGCGACTGGCTTCTCGAGCACTATCCGAGCAAGCTGCGGCACGTGTTCTCCGTCCTCCAGCAGAGCCACGGCGGCAAGGATTACGACCCGCAATGGCGGACGCGGCAGACCGGAGTCGGTCCTTTTGCCTGGATGATCGGCCGCCGCTTCGAGACGGCGACGGCACGCCTCGGCTTCAACAGGCAGCGGCTGAAGCTCCGCACGGACCTGTTCACGCCGCCGGCGAAGGAAACGGGTCAGCTTGCGCTGTTCTGACGGGTGACAAATGCCGCCGGGACGGGTTGTGTCATACTCGTGACCGCACCGATTCGCCCGATACCGACCGGCCTCGGCTTCGAATGCGAGGCCGCCCTCCGCGCCGCGGGGCGCACCTGCATCGCCGGCCTCGACGAGGTCGGCCGCGGACCGCTCGCCGGTCCGGTCGTCGCGGCCGCCGTGGTGCTCGATCCGCTCCGGGTGCCCGAGGGCCTCGCCGATTCGAAGGTCCTGACGGCTGCCCGTCGCGAGGCGCTCTTCGTCGACATTCTCGCCACCGCGCAGGTCGGCATCGCGCACCATGTCCCACGACGCGATCGACGCCATCAACATCCGCCAGGCTTCGCTCCGGGCCATGTGCCGCGCCCTTGCCGCCCTGCCGTGCACGCCCGACATGGCGCTCGTCGACGGCAACGATCCGCCGCACCTCCCCTGCACCGTCGAGGCGGTCGTGAAGGGCGACGCCACGATCGCCTCGATCGCGGCGGCCTCCATCGTCGCCAAGGTCGTGCGGGACCGGCTGATGCAGCGGCTGGGCACGCTCTATCCCGTCTTATGGCTTCGCCACCAACGCCGGCTACAGCACGGCGGAGCATCTCTCGGCGCTGTCGAGGGAAGGTCCCTGCCCGTTCCATCGGAAGAGTTTTTCGCCGCTCCGCCAGGGCGTGCTCGACCTGTGATCCCGCTTAACGCGCATTAACCAAAAAACTTCAGGAAATACAAAGACTAGGCAAGAATTGCCGACCCAAAAAAGGACGCGATTTTCTCAGCTCCGGAAACCCGATCTTTACCCTACCGGCAGCATGATCCGGATCGTCAGTTGCGTAACCGGTGATCACCCATGGGTACCTCGCGTACCGGGGCCGCCGGCGCCGCCTCCCGGATCCAGGTCTCGCGTACCGGGAAGGCCGCGCCGGCGCCTCGGACGGGGCGTCAAGCGCCCCTGTTCGTCTCGCCCCATCCTCCCTCTCGACGAGATCCTGATCGGCGATTGCATCGCGGCCCTCGAGAGGCTGCCGCCCGAGAGCGTCGACGTCGTCTTCGCCGACCCGCCCTACAATCTCCAGCTCGAGAGCGCTCTGACGCGCCCCGACCAGAGCCTCGTCGATGCCGTCGACGACGACTGGGACAAGTTCGCGAGCTTTTCCGATTACGACGCCTTCACGCGCGCCTGGCTCCTGGCTGTCCGCCGCGTCATGAAGAAGAACGCGACGCTCTGGGTCATCGGCTCCTACCACAACATCTTCCGGGTCGGCGCCACCCTGCAGGACCTCGAATTCTGGATCCTCAACGACATCGTGTGGCGCAAGGCCAACCCGATGCCGAACTTCCGCGGCCGGCGCTTCACCAATGCGCACGAGACCCTGATCTGGGCCTCGAAAGGCGCGGACGCCAAGGGCTACACCTTCCATTACGAGGCGCTGAAGGCCGGCAACGAAGACCTGCAGATGCGCTCGGACTGGTTCATCCCGCTCTGCACCGGCGAGGAGCGCCTGAAGGGCGAGGACGGCCGCAAGGTCCACCCGACCCAGAAGCCGGAAGTCGCTCCTCGCGCGCATCCTCCTCGCCTCGTCCAATCCCGGCGACGTCGTGCTCGATCCCTTCTTCGGCACCGGGCACGACCGGCGCGGTGGCGAAGAAGCTCGGTCGCCACTTCATCGGCATCGAGCGCGATTCGCGGCTACGCGAGCGCGGCGCGCGAACGGATCGCCGCCGTGCAGCCGCTCTCGGAGGCGTCGGTCGCGGCGCCGCCGGAGAAGCGCGCCGAAGCGCGCGTGCCGTTCCTCGCCCTCCTCGAGGGCGGCCACGTGAAGGCCGGCGAGACCCTCGTCGACGAGCGCCGCCGCCACAGGGCGATCGTGCGCGCCGACGGCACCCTGGCGCTCGGCCAACATCGTCGGCTCGATCCACAAGATCGGCGCTCTCGCCCAGGGCCTCCCGGCCTGCAACGGCTGGACGTTCTGGCACGTGGAGCGCGGCAAGACCCTCGCCTGCATCGACGCCTTCCGCGCGAAGGTGCGGGAAGGAATGACCGGCTGAGCCGAGGGTTCGCTTCGGCGCCCGTTGCAGCAAGCGCGCCATCCTCATGAGGATGACGATCGAGGGAGCGATGACGCCTGTGAAGGCAGGCGTTCCGCTCCGTCCGACGACGACGCACTACGGATCCGGCCGACGGATGACGGGCAGGTCACCCAGCGCGTGCGCCAGAACCTTCCGCATCGAGCCCGGCAATGCCTCCTCGGCGAGGTCGGCCCGCGGCGTCCAGCGCATGTCCTCGGGCGCGGCCGTGTCCCGCGGGACCTTGGCGAAGAACACCGTGAGCTCGAGGGGGAAATGCGTGAAGACGTGGCGCACCACGCCCGGCAGGCGCTGCCAGCGGGCCTCGAGCGGCGCGTCGAGCATGCCGCGCGCCGGATCGTAGTCCGGCTCCCACGCGCTCGTCGGCGGTTCCGCCATGCCGCCGAGCAGTCCCTTCGGCGGGCGGGTGCGCAGGAGGATCGCATCGTCCGCCCGCAGCACCACGAAGGCGGCGCCGCGGCGCAGGGGTCCTTCGGCCTTTTTCCGCTTCTTCGGATAGAGTTCCTGCATCCCCGCGGCGCGGGCCAGGCACGGCGTCATCCAGGGGCACAGCGCGCAGGCCGGGCGCTTCGGCGTGCAGATCGTCGCGCCGAGATCCATCAGGGCCTGCGCGAAATCGCCCGGCCGGTCGGGCGGAACGAGGTCCTCGACGAGGCTCCGGATCGCGGGTTTCGCCTTCGGCAGCGGTTCCTCGACCATGAAGAGCCGCGACATCACCCGCTCGACATTGCCGTCGACCGCTGCCGCCGGCGCTCCGAACGCGATCGCCGCGACCGCCGCGGCCGTATAGGCGCCGATGCCCGGAAGCATCGAGGAGTTCCGCTTCGGTCGCCGGAAAATGCCCGCCGTGCTTCTCGACGACGACCTTGGCGCAGGCGTGGAGGTTGCGGGCCCGGGAATAGTAGCCGAGCCCCGCCCAGGCCTGCATGACGGCCTCCGCCGGGGCCTCGGCCAGGACCTCCACGGTGGGGAACCGCTCGAGGAATCGGAAGTAGAACGGCTTCACCGCCGCCACCGTCGTCTGCTGCAGCATGATCTCCGAGAGCCAGACCCGGTAGGGATCGGCCGTCTCGCCCGGCTTCGCCCGCCACGGCAGCACGCGCCGGTGGCGGTCGTACCAGGCGAGGAGATCGCGCGGATCGCGGTTTGGCGACGCTGTCGGCGGGCGTTAACATGGTGTTCGCAATAGCGAGGCCGTCCGGATAATCCAACGGGGCTCTCCAACGCGGGTTCTTGGACTGCGAGATGTTGAAGCGAAGGCCGAGACCGAGCCACCTCTCCGACTTCGTCGAAGCCTGCCTCGGGCCGTCGCCTGGCGGCGCAGGGTTTCGCCACGTCGGACGTGATCGTGGCGTGGCCCGATATCGTCGGCGAGCGCCTCGCCTCCTTCACGCAGCCCCTCAAGATCGAGTGGAAGCGCCGGTCCGCAGGCGCCGATCCGGCGACGCGGCCGGAGCCCGCGACGCTCGTCGTGCGGGTCGAGAGCGCCTTTGCGCTCGAGATGCAGCATCTCGCGCCGGTCGTCATCGAGCGGGTGAACGCCCATTACGGCTGGCGCTGCATCGGCCGCATCGTCCTGAAGCAGGGTCCGGTGCGACGCCCGGAACCGCGGCGCCCAGCCGCTCCCCCGTGAGCGAGGCCGACCGGCAGCGGGTCGACGCCGCCGTCGCGGCCGATCGCCGAAGAGGCTCTCAAGGCGGCTCTGGAGCGGCTCGGCGAAGCCGTGATCGGCTCGTCCGACCGCGGACCGCGCACGAAAGCGTGACGGACGGGGCTTGCTTGCCAGGGATTCCTCCCCATCTACCGCAGAACCGAATCCTTCACCGGAGTGCAGTACAATGATGACGCGGCGCCAGGCGCTTTCAGCTTCTCGGATCCGCAGCCGCCACGGCCCTCCTCGCGACGAGCCTTCCCGGCCCTCGCGCAGAACGTGCCCCGGCCGATCTCGCCGTGCCCGGTCCGCTCGGCGACGTCGCCCAGGGTCCCGCCGACGCCAAGGTGACGATCATCGAATACGCCTCGCTGACGTGCCCGCATTGCGCCGCGTTCCACCAGGACACCTATCCGGACGCTGAAGAAGCGCTACATCGATACCGGCAAGGTCCGCTACGTCCTGCGGGAATTCCCCCTCGACCCGCTGGCGACCGCCGGGTTCATGCTCGCCCGCTGCGACGGCGAGCAGAAGTACTATCCCATCGTCGACCTGCTGTTCCAGCAGCAGCGGGCCTGGGCGTCGACCGACAAGCCCCTCGACGCCCTGCGGCAGATGATGCGCCAGGCCGGTTTTTCACAGGAGAAGTTCGATTCCTGCTTGAAGGACCAGAAGCTTTATGACGCGGTGAATGCGGTGAAGAACCGCGGTATGGAGACCTTCAAAGTGGATTCCACGCCGACCTTCTTCATCAACGGTCAGCGCCACCCGGGAAACATGTCGATCGATGAGCTTGAGAAGATCATCAAGCCGATTTTGGGGGCTTGAGGCCTCCCTCGCGTCGAGTCGAAGCAGCGGCGGGCGGACGGCATGAAGCTCACCCGCCTTCGCATCGCCGGCTTCAAGACCTTCGTCGAGCCGACGGATTTCCTCATCGAGCCGGGACTGACGGGCGTCGTCGGGCCGAACGGCTGCGGCAAGTCCAACCTCGTCGAAGCCCTGCGCTGGGTGATGGGCGAGAACTCCCACAAGAACATGCGCGCGTCCGGAATGGACGACGTGATCTTCTCGGGGTCCGGCAACCGGCCGGCGCGCAACAGCGCCGAGGTGATGCTGACGCTCGAGAACGACGACCGCACGGCGCCGGCGGCCTTCAACGATTCGGACATCCTCGAGGTGGCGCGACGATCGAGCGCGAGGAAGGCTCGGCCTACCGAATCAACGGGCGCGAGGTCCGCGCCCGCGACGTGCAGATCCTTTTCGCCGATGCCGCGACCGGCGCCCGCTCGCCGTCTCTCGTCCGGCAGGGCCAGATCAGCGAGATCATTGCGGCGAAGCCCCAGTCCCGCCGCCGGATCCTGGAGGACGCGGCCGGCATTGCCGGCCTCCATGCCCGCCGGCACGAAGCCGAGCTCCGGCTGAAGGCGGCGGAGGACAACCTCCTCCGCGTCGAGGACGTGCTGCGCGAGATCGAGGCGCAGATCGATTCGCTGAAGAAGCAGGGTCGGCAGGCCAACCGCTACAAGAACCTGTCCGCCGAGATCCGGCGGCTCGAGGCTCTGCAATACGCGATCGCCTTCGCGGAGGCGCGCGAGCAGGCGGCGAGCGCCGAACGGCAGGCGCAGGACGACCTCAAGGCGGTCGCGGACTGCACCGAAGAGCAGGCCCGGGCCGCGACCGCCCAGGCCGTCGCGGCCCACGCGCTGCCCGCCCTGCGCGAAGCCGAGGCTGCTGCGGCGGCGGCGCTCCAGCGGCTCGTCCATGCCCGCAACGAGCTCGAATCAGAGGAGCGGCGCTCCAGGGAACGCCTCGCCGAACTCGAGCGGCATATCGCCGATCTCGACCGCGACATCGCCCGCGAGGCGGCGCAGCGCGCCGACGCCGAGGCCACGATCGCGCGGCTCACGGCCGAAGAGGCCGAGATCGTGGGATCCGTGCAGGGGGGCGACGAGGCTCGGGCCCGGACCGAGGCGCGCGTCAAGGACGTGGAGGCCGAGTTGACCGACGCCGAGGCGGCCCTCGGTGCGCTCCAGGCGCAGGTCTCCGATCTCAACGCACGCCGAGCGGCGCTCGAACGCTCGTTGCGGGAGGAATCCGAGCGCGCCACCCGATACACGGCCGAAAAGGGCAAGATCGAGCGTGACCTCGGACACCTATTGGCATCGGCCGGCGATGGTCCCTCCCCCGAAACCTTGCGGGTCGAGTTCGGCAATGCCGAGCTTGCGGCACGACAGGCCGAGGAGACGGCGATTGCCGCGCGTGCCGCCCTTGCCGCCGCCCGCGAGGGCGAGAACCGGGCTCGCCAGCCGCTCGCCGACGCGGAGCGCAAGGCGCAGAGGCTCGAGACCGAGGCGCGTACGCTGGCGAAGCTCTTCGCCCATAGCGAGAGCGACCTGTGGCCCCCGGCTCTCGACCAGATCGGCGTGGCGAAAGGGTTCGAGACGGCGCTCGGCGCGGCTCTCGGCGAGGACCTCGACGCCTCCACCAATACGTCCGCCCCCGCCCATTGGGCCGAAACCGGCGACGGCGACGGGGACCCGACGCTGCCCGACGGCGCGACTCCCCTCGCCGACATGGCGCAGGCGCCGCCGGCGCTCCTGCGCCGCCTGCGGCAGATCGGCATCGTCGAGCGCGCGGATGGACCGCGCCTGCGTGCGCTCCTGCAGCCCGGCCAGCGGCTCGTCTCCCGCGAGGGCGACCTGTGGCGCTGGGACGGCTTCACCACCGCGGCCGAGGCCCCCTCCGCGGCCGCCCGGCGCCTCGCCGAGAAGAACCGCCTCGGCGATCTCCAGCGCGACGCGGCCGCTGCCCGCGCCGAGGCCGATCGCCTGAAGGGCCTGGCCGAGGCCGCGCAGGCCGCGGCGCGCAGCACTGCCGCGCAGGAAACGCAGGCCAACGAATCCGCCCGGCAGGCCCGCCAGGCCCTCGACGCGATCCGCAGCCGCCTGGCCGCCGCCGAGCGGCGCGAGGCCGAGATCGCTTCCCGCCGTTCGGCCCTCCAGGAAGGCCTCGCCCGCCTCTCGGAGAGCGAGGCGGAGGCCAAGGGACGCCTGAGGGAAGCCGAGGGCGCGCTTCGGACGCTCGCCCCCGCCCCCGATCTCGACAGCCGGCTCCTCGAGGAGCGCACCCGGGTGGCCGAGAAGCGCGCCGCGGCCGCCGAAGCGAGAGGCGCCCTCCAGGCTCTGGTGCACGAGGCGGAGATGCGCCGGCGCCGGCGCGAATCGATCGCCGCCGACATCCGGCTGTGGACCGAGCGTGTCGCGCGTTCGGTCCAGGCCGCCGCGGATCTCGGCCAGCGCCTGGACCGCGCCCGCACCGAACACGCCGCCCTGGCCGCCACGCCGGATACGTATCTGGTGCGGCGCCGCGCCCTTCTCGCCGAGATCGAGGCCGCGGAAGCCAGGCGCCGGGAGGCCGCCGACCACCTCGCCGACGGCGAGACCGCTCTTTCCGAAACCGACCGGGCCGCCCGCGGCGCCCTTGAAGCTTTGGCGGCGGCGCGCGAGGCCCGGGCCCGTTCCCAGGCGCGGCACGAGGCCGCCACGCAGAGGCTCGGCGAGATCACCCGGGCGATCGCCGAGACGCTGGACACCACGCCCGCCGGACTGGCCGAGCTCGTGGGCATCGAGGATGCATCCCGGCTTCCCGCCGGCGCCGAAATCGATGCGAGACTTCAAAGCCTCAAGGGGGACCGGGAGCGCCTCGGCGCCGTGAATCTCCGTGCGGAGGACGAGTTGAAGGAGCTCGAGTCGAAGTACACGGGCATCGCGACGGAGCGGGACGACCTCGTCGAGGCGATCAAGCGCCTGCGCCACGGCATCGGCAGCCTGAACCGGGAAGGACGCGAACGCCTCCTGGCGGCGTTCGGCACCGTGAACGAGCATTTCAAACAGCTCTTCACGACCCTGTTCGGCGGCGGCACGGCGGAGCTGACCCTGGTCGATTCCGACGATCCGCTCGAAGCCGGCCTCGACATCGTCGCCCGGCCTCCCGGCAAGAAGCCGCAGACCATGTCGCTTCTTTCCGGCGGTGAGCAGGCGCTCACCGCAACCGCCCTGATCTTCGCGGTGTTCCTTACGAATCCTTCGCCGATCTGCGTGCTCGACGAGGTCGACGCGCCGCTCGACGACGCGAATGTCGAGCGCTATTGCGACCTGCTCGACGAAATGGTGAAGCAGACCAAAACCCGCTTCGTCGTGATCACCCACAACCCGATCACAATGGCGCGCATGAACCGCCTGTTCGGGGTCACGATGGCCGAGCGCGGCGTGTCGCAGCTCGTCTCGGTCGACCTGCAATCGGCCGAACGCATCCGCGACGTCGCGTGACACCAGGGGCTGGCGCAGGCGACCCGGATCGGCGGCCCGAATCGACGGTCGGACCGAGCCTGAGATGAGCTCAGATGAGGAAGTCGTAATCCTGCGGCGAGGCCGACCCGCTGCTGAAGATGGCGGCGAGGATCGGCACTGCGGCTTCGTCGTCCAGGATGCCGTCCGGCGTATCCGCGCCGAATCCCGGCCCCGAATTGTACTCGAAGAAGTCGTTCAACGTGAGCATCGACGCCTCGCCGCGGCCGAAGTTGAAGGTCAGCAGAAGGTCGTTGTTGTAGCGCTCGGTGATGATGAAGCCGCCATTCAGGGCCGCCCAATCGGCGTCCTTGGAGAGAAACCCTAGCTCCTCCGGGAAGTCGGGACCGACCATATCGTCGAATGCGCCTTGCCCGCCCGTCGGGTCGTCCTGCGGAACCGTCCCGATCGTGTCGGAGCCGGCCGCAGCGGCGGTCTCGGAGCCGGCGGTCCCCGAATTGGTCGGAGGACTCTCCGCCCCGCCCCCCCTGACGGGATCGAGGGCGACGAGGTGATCGTCCAGACCGAAGTCCTTGATCGAGTCGAAGCCGAAATGGCCTGCGATCACGAACTCGTCCGCGCCCGCTCCCCCGAAGATCGTATCGTTGCCGTCGCCCTCCGGGGCTTTCACGCCGAGAAGGATCCGGTCGTTTCCGCCGCCGGCATGGATCGTGTCGTTGCCGGAGCCGCCGCTGATATGGTCCCGGCCCGAACCGGTGCGGATGGTGTCGTTGCCGGCGCCGCCGCTGACGCGATTGTCACCGTCGCCCGCGTCGATCTCGTCATCGCCCGCGCCGCCCTGCACGTGATCGTTGCCGCTGCCGGTGGCGATCTTGTCGTTGCCTGCGCCGCCGTCCACGACGTTGTCGCCGTTGCCCGCGTCGATCTCGTCGTCGCCGGCGCCGCCGAGCACTACGTCGTTGCCATCGCGAGTCCTGATCGCATCGTCCTGCGGACCAGCGCCGACGAGGGCGTTGACGGGGCCGGCTGCGATCTCGTTGTGACCGAGCGCCAAAGTCACGCCGCCGACGACCACACTGATGTGGTAGCCGGTATCGAAGCCGTACGCCTTGTCGGTGCCGCTCGTGTCGACCGAAAGGCTCTCCCTGGCAAAGCCGAGCGGGCTCTCGGGCGCCATGCGTTTGAAGGCAAGGGCCTCGCCGCCAGCCTTTTCGGAGACCGTCGGCAACGGCTTGTCGGGGGCGGGATAGTCTCGGGAAGCGCTCGATCGCAGCCCGTCGCCGCTCGCCTGCACCTGCGCAACGGGATCCTTCGGCTCCATCAGCCGCCCATCGAGGAGCAGGATCCCGAAGGCCGGCAGGGTCGCGAGGACGTACTTGACGTCCTCGGCCGCGTCATCGTCGTCCGCGCGGGAGTCATCCGCCGGGACGGCCCTCTCCTGCGAGTCGCGGAGCGTCGAGAGGGCATCGCGAGTTCCGACCCAAACCTCGGCGGGGCCCCGTTCCGGCGCAAGTTCATCGAAGGAGAAAAGGTCCGATGCGAATTCCGTCTCCCCGTCGAAGACCGGAGAACCGCTGCCGGCGTTCGGCCCGGTCCATGAGAGAGGACCGCCGTCGTTGGCGAAAGTGATCATCCTCGTGCCGACGAGCACTCCGTTCCCGTAGGCCTTCACCGTCACGACGAAATTGGCGACATTCACGTGCGGGAAGCCGACGCTCCTGAAATCGAAACTGCCGTTGAGGCTCAGGCTCGAAAGCGACCCGGCCTCGGGGAAACCCCCGACCGCCCAGCCGCCCGATAGGGCAAAGCGGCCCGCATTGGGCCCCGGGCTTGTCTCCTGGCCGGAATTGTCGTTGGTGGGATGGAGGCCGGCCTGGGACCAGACGAAGCCCCGATGGAGGGCGGGCATCGGCCGTTCCGCACTCGACAAGACGATGTCGTCGAACGTGACGAAGGTGGCCACAAAACCCTCCCTAGAGGTTCACCGCCGCCGATTCTGGCGGCAACGGCCCCGCTCGGTCGTGTCCACACCATGGGCGGTGCGGGCGCGAACGCTTGGACGCAGGCGATCCCCTGTTTCTGAAATCTAGATTTCAGAAAAAAAATTTACAATTTTTAATAATGTCTGCCAACCGTCATTGGCCCGAGGGCACCTTTCGTACGGTCGAGCTTAGGCAGGACTTGCTGACGAGAATTGCTGACGAGTCTAAGAAACATTGCTCATCCGCCACCGGCCGCCCGACCTCCAAGCCCCGTCCACCCTGCCGAAGAAGGTGAGGACAATCGGCGGTCATCGGACGAATCTTCTTTCACCAACAATGACTTAATGGATTCCTTCACATCCTTGACAGCGACACCCCCCGCCCATATGGTGCGCGCGGCTTTCGGGGCCGGGTTTTTCCCTGCTTTCTCGGGCTGCCGACGAGTATGGACGCCATGGCGGATCCCACCCAACGGCATGACGGAGAACGCGGGAAACCGACCAGTTCCGACGATGCCGACCTGTCGGCGAGACTGAAGTCCCTTGATGCGCGGCTCGACAAGGCATCCGCGGATCGACGGCAAACCGAGGTTTCGCATACCCGTTCAGCGTCCGACTCGCGAGCGCTCGGCCAGGCCCTCCGGCTTTCGGCCGAATTCGTCTCTGGAGTGTTCGCTGGCGGAATCGTCGGGTGGATCGTCGACCGGCTGTTCGGCATCGCCCCATGGGGGCTCATCGTCTGTCTCATACTCGGCTTCTGCGCCGGGATGCTCAACCTGATGCGAGCTGCCGGAGTGGTGAAACCCGCCCGGTATGAAGACAAGCGGTGACGCACCCACCTCGATCGGCCACGAACACGAAACGGCAATGCCGGCACGAGCAGCGGACGGATCATGGCCAGCCCGATCGAGCAATTCGAGATCAAGCCCATCATTCCGGTCATCAATTTCACGAACGCGTCCCTGTTCATGATCGGAGCCGCCGCCGTGATCGTGGGCGGTCTGCTCTTCGCCACGCGCCACCGCGCCGTCGTTCCGGGCCGCGCCCAGGCGGTCGCCGAGATTCTGCATGATTTCGTCGCCGGCACGCTCCGCGACGCGGCCGGCCAGGAGGGAATGAAGTTCTTCCCCCTCGTCTTCTCGCTGTTCATGTTCGTGTTCACGGCGAACATGCTCGGCATGATTCCGGGCTTTTTCACGGTGACGAGCCACATCATCGTCACCTTCGCGCTCGCAATTCTCGTGATCGGCACGGTCGTCGTCTACGGGTTCGTCAAGCACGGCACCCATTTCCTCGGCCTCTTCGTGCCCTCGGGCGTGCCGGGCTGGCTGCTTCCCTTCATCGTCGTGATCGAAGTGATCTCCTTCATCTCGCGACCGATCAGTCTTTCGCTCCGCCTCTTCGCCAACATGCTGGCCGGCCACATCGCCCTCAAAGTGTTCGGCGGTTTCGTGGTGTCGCTCGGCGCCGCGGGCAGTCGGCTACGCGATCCTCGCTCCGCTGCCGCTCCTCATGGCGGTGGCGCTCACGGCGCTCGAATTCCTCGTCGCCGCCCTGCAGGCCTACGTCTTCACGGTGTTGACCTGCATCTACCTCAACGACGCGCTGCACCCGGGCCACTAGGTCGGCGCCGAGTACCCTTCTTCCCTCCCGATCCCAGACCCCCAGGAGAACACGATGGATCCGGCTGCTTTCAAGTTCCTCGGCGCGGGCTTCGCCTGCATCGGCATGGGCCTCGCCGCCATGGGCGTGGGCAACATCTTCGGCAACTTCCTTTCGGGCGCTCTTCGCAACCCGTCCGCGTCCGACGGCCAGTTCGCCCGTGCGTTCATCGGCGCGGCGCTCGCTGAAGGTCTCGGGATCTTCTGCCTCGTCGTCGCTCTCGTTCTGCTCTTCACCTAGTTCACCGCGCGCGGTGATCGGGAGGGCGGGGCAGCAACGACTTCGCCCGAGCTGAGTGACGGCGGACTCCTCCGCCGTCATTGCGTATTTCAGGATGATGCCCATGGCCCAGGCTCAGACGACCCAGGCCGGCACGGAGGCCCATGGCGGCGACCACGCCGAAGTCGGCTTCCCGCCCTTCGAGACCGAAACCTTCGGCGGCCAGCTCTTCTGGCTGATCGTCACCTTCGCGGCGCTCTACACCCTTATGTCCAAGCTGGTGCTGCCGCGCCTCGCGGCCATCCTCGAGGGCCGCCGCCAGACGATCGCACGGGATCTCGACGAAGCCGCCGCCATGAAGACCCGCGCCGAGGAAGCCGGCGCGGCCTATGAGAAGTCCCTGGCGGAGGCCCGAGCCCGGGCCCAGGCCCTCGCGCAAGAGACCCGCGCCAAGCTCGGCGCGGAATCGGAGGCCAAGCGCAAGGCGCTGGAAGCGGACCTCTCCGCCCGCCTCGCCCAGGCCGAAGCGGCAATTGCGGTCACCAAGAACCAGGCCATGTCGAACGTCCGCGGGATCGCGCGCGAGACCACCGTCGCCATCGTCGAGCGCCTCACGGGGCGGGCTCCCTCGCCGCAGGCCGTGGATGCGGCCCTCGACCAGAGCTAAAGGACACCGTCATGCTCGCCAGCGCTGAATTCTGGGTCGGCGTCGCCTTCGTCATCTTCTGGGGCATCCTGTTCTATTACGGCGTGCCGCAACGGGTACTGAGCTCCCTCGACAAACGCGGCCGGCGCGTCGCGGACGAGCTTGCGGAGGCGAACCGCCTGCGCATGGAGGCCGAGGCTCTCTTGAGGGAGTTCGAGACGAAACGGGCCGCCGCCGAGCGCGAGGCCGCCGAGATCGTGTCCAACGCCCGCGACGAGGCCGAGCGGCTCGCCCGCGAAACGCAGGAGAAGATGGCCGATTTCGTGAAGCGCCGCACTGCCACCGCCGAAACGAAGATCGCGCAGGCCGAGGCGCAGGCTGCGGCCGAGGTCCGCGCCGCCGCCGTCGATGCCGCCGTGCGGGCGTCGGAACGGGTGTTGCGGGGCGAGCTCTCCGGTCCGGCCGCCGAGGCGCTCGTGGCGAAGAGCCTCAACGACGTGCGGACGAAGCTGAACTCGTGAGGCGGAGCGCCTCGGGATCTCGATCGACGGACGCCCGCGGGCGTCCGTTTCTTCAAGGATAAGAATGTGAATCGGATCTTCGTGTTCGGCACGCTAAAACGCGGGTACGCCAATCATCATGAGGGACTCGGCGGCCGGACCTTCCTCGGCGCCTATCGGACGGCCTGCCCCTATCCCCTGATCATCGAAGGCCGCTGGTTCACGCCCATGATGATGCCGGAACCCGGCATTGGTCATGTGGTGACGGGTGAACTCTATGAAGTCGATGACGAGACCCTGGCGACCCTCGACCGGATCGAGACGGCCCATTTCGGCTACAGCCGCCAGAGCATCGAGATCGTGTCCTGCGCCGATGGATCCGTCGCCACGGCCTGGGTCTATTTCAAGGACCGCGAGTTCATCTCCGAGGTGCATTCCGGCTACCTGTCGGAGTACACCGACCGCCGTTACGTCCACACATCACAGCGGCCAGTCGATTGAGCGCTTGGAGGCCCACGGCCGCAAACCGTGCTGCCGCTGCTCGCGCCCTACTCCGCCGCTTCCGCGATCGGCGCAGGCGGTGTCCATTTCAGAACCGGATTGCGCGCTGCACGTGTCTCGTCGAGACGCCGCCGCGGTGCGTGATAGGGCGCTCCCGTGAAGCGCTCCGTCTCGCCGCGCTTCGCCGCCATCGCGAGATCCCGCAAAGTCGCGACGAAGAGGTCGAGGCTCGCCTTCGATTCCGACTCGGTCGGCTCGATCAGCATCGCCCCGTGCACGACCAGCGGGAAGTACATGGTCATCGGGTGGTAGCCCTCGTCGATCAGGGCCTTGGCGACGTCGAGGGTGGTCACGCCGCTATCCTTCAGCCAGGAATCGTCGAACAGCACCTCGTGCATGCAGGGCTTGTCGCCGAAGGGCAGCGACATGAGGTCCGAGAGCCCGGCGCGGATGTAGTTGGCATTGAGCACCGCATCCTCGGAAGCCTGCTTCATGCCGTCCGCGCCGTGCGAGAGCATGTAGGACAGCGCCCGCACATACATGCCCATCTGGCCGTGGAAAGCCGTGATCCGGCCGAACGGCTGCGCCTCGCCGGCCTCGTCGTCGCGCTCGACGAGTTCGAAGCGGCCGTCCTTCGATCCGCACGAACGGCACCGGCGCATAGGGAGCCAGGCGCGCCGAGAGCACGACCGGACCGGAACCCGGCCCGCCGCCGCCGTGCGGCGTCGAGAAGGTCTTGTGCAGGTTGATGTGCATGGCGTCGACGCCGAGATCGCCCGGCCTCGCCTTGCCGACGATGGCGTTGAAGTTCGCGCCGTCGCAGTAGAAATAAGCCCCCGCATCGTGAAGCGCCTTGGCGATCTCCACGATCTGCGGCTCGAAGAGGCCGCAGGTATTGGGGTTCGTGAGCATGATGGCGGCGACGTCCGGTCCGATGAGGGCCTTCACGTCGTCTACGTGCACCCAGCCGTCGTCGCGGGCCGGCACGGGCTTCACCTGGAAACCGATGAGGGCGGCGGTCGCCGGGTTCGTGCCGTGCGCGGAATCGGGCACCAGCACCACCTTGCGGGTCTCGCCCTCGCCCTTCGCGTCGATGGCGGCCTTGATGGCCATCATGCCGCACAGCTCGCCATGGGCTCCCGCCTTCGGCGAAAGCGCCACGGCCGTCATGTCGGTGAGCGTCAGGAGATAGCGACCGAGCTCGTTCATGAGTTCGAGCGCGCCCTGCACGGTCGAGACCGGCTGGAGCGGATGCACGTCGGCGAAGCCCGGCAGGCGCGCCATGCGCTCGTTCAAACGCGCATTGTGCTTCATGGTGCAGGAGCCGAGCGGAAACAGGCCCGTATCGATGCCGTAGTTCTGCTGCGAGAGGCGCACGTAATGGCGCATCGTCTCGGGCTCCGAAAGGCCCGGCAAACCGATCGCCTCTTTGCGCTCGAGCCCGCCGAGACGCGGCGTGAAGGCTTCCGGCTCGTCGAAATCGACGCCGGTTGCCGTCGGCATGCCCGATCTCGAAGATCAGCGGCTCGATCTGCGCGAGGGCCTTGTTGCCCGTGAAGGTCGGATGCAGCAGCGTCGGTCGCGGCGCCGGCCCCGGTGGGACGTCCTTGCCGGTTCAGCATCACAGAACCTCCTTCAGCGCGGCGACGAGGGCGGCGCGGTCGTCGTCGGTGTTCATTTCGGTCGAGGCCACGAGGAGAAGGTCGTCGAGGCCGGCACCGGGCAGGAGCCGCGACGCCGGCACGCCGGCGAGCACGCCCCTTTCGGCCAGTTGCTCGACGACGAGGGCCGCAGGTTTCGCGCAGCCTCACGGTGAACTCGTTGAAGAAGGTCCGGTTGAGGACCTGCGCGCCCTTCACGTCCGCCAAGGCGTCGGCGAGCTTCACGGCATTGGCGTGATTGATGCGGGCGAGCCGCGACAGTCCGGCCTCGCCGAGCAACGTCATGTGGATCGTGAAGGCCAGGCAGCAAAGGCCTGAATTCGTGCAGATATTCGAGGTCGCCTTGTCGCGGCGGATGTGCTGCTCGCGCGTGGAGAGCGTCAGCACGAAGCCGCGCTGGCCGTCCGCGTCGACCGTTTCGCCGCAGAGCCGGCCCGGCATCTGCCGCACGTATTTCTGCCTCGTCGCGAAAAGACCCACATAAGGGCCGCCGAAATTGAGCGCGTTGCCGATCGACTGGCCCTCGCCGACCACGATGTCCGCGCCCATGGCCCCGGGCGGCGTGACCAAGCCGAGGGACACCGCTTCGGTGAAGACCGCAACGAGAAGCGCGCCGTGCTGGTGCGCTTTGTCGGCGACGGCGTGGAGGTCGCGAAGATTGCCGAAAACGTCCGGCGTCTGCACGACCACGCAGGAGACGCCGTCGTCGATCTGCGCCAGCAGGTCCTCGGTTGCGGTGACGTCCGGCGGCAGAGCGACGACCTCGTCGCTTGCCATCGCGGACAGCGTCCGCACCACCTCGACATAGTGCGGGTGCAGGCCGCCCGAGAGCACGGCCTTGCGGCGCCGGGTGACCCGGTGCGCCATCAGCACCGCCTCGCCGGTGCCGGTCGAGCCGTCGTACATGGAGGCGTTCGCCACCTCCATGCCGGTGAGCGCGGCGACCTGGGTCTGGAACTCGAACAGGTATTGCAGCGTGCCCTGCGCGATCTCGGGCTGGTAGGGCGTGTAGCTGGTCAGGAACTCGGAGCGCTGGATGAGGTGGTCGACCGTTGCCGGCACATGATGCTTGTAGGCGCCGGCGCCGACGAAGAACGGCACCGAGGAAGCCGCGACGTTCTTCGCGGCCATGCGCCCGAGGAGCCGTTCGACTTCGAGCTCGCTCGCGCGGCGCGGCAGCTCGAGCGGCTCCCGCAGGAGCGCGTTCTGCGGAACGTCGGCGAACAGTTCGTCGATGTGCCGTACGCCGACGCGCGCGAGCATCTCGCGGCGATCGGTGTCGGAAAGGGGGAGATAACGCATAGCAAGGCCTTGGGGGCTAGTGCGAAGGCATGCCGGCCACCACGACTTCCGTCAGCACGGAATTCGCGATGAAGCATTCCTGATGGGAGAGACGGTGCATGTCGGCGACGGCGTCCGGCGTCGGCCGCCGGTCGCCCGAGAAGACGATGTGCGGATCGAGGGTGACCTTCGAGACGAAGAGCTTGCCGCGCTCGTTCTTCGTCATGACGCCGACCGCACGGTCCGCATACGAGTCGACGACGTAGCGCTTCTTGGCGGCGATCGACAGGAAGGTGAGCATGTGGCAGCTCGACAGGGCGGCCACGAACGCCTCCTCGGGATCGACAGCGTCCTCTCGAGAGAGCGGCAGCGGGACGACGGAGGGCGAGGACGAGCCCGGCACGACGATGCCGCCGTCGAAGGTCCAGACGTGGCCTCGGCTGTAGCGGTTGTCGGAGAAAGCGGCGTCGCCCCTTTCCCACCGCACGTTCGCCCGGGATTCGTGTGCCATTGCGACAACCTCAGCCGATCGATTTCACGAAGTCCAGGTACTGCTCTTCGGTCATGAGACCCTCGACCTCGCTTGGGTCGTTCAGCCGGATCTTCATGAACCAGCCGCGGCCGGCCGGATCCTCGTTGATGGTGCCGGGCGACGCCTCGAGGTCGCCGTTCACCTCGATCACTTCTCCGGAGGCCGGCGCATAGACTTCGCTGGCCGCCTTCACGCTTTCGACGACGGCCGCGTCGCCGCCCTTCGTCACGGCCTTCCCGACCGGAGGAAGCTCCACATAGACCACGTCGCCGAGCTGGCTCTGGGCGTAGTCGGTAATGCCGACGATCCCGGTGTCGCCTTCGATGCGGATGTATTCGTGGTCCCTGGTGTATCGCGTAGTCATGGTGCGGCTCCCTCTTCGATTCCGTCTCTCTCTATGCCCGTTTGTACCGGTGCGGCGTGAACGGCAGGGGCGCGACCTTCGCGGGCAGCGCCTTGCCGCGCACCAAGAGGTGCAGTTCGGTGCCGGGCGCGGAGACCTCGCGCGCGACATAGCCCATGGCGATCGGGCCGTTCACGGTCGGGCCGAAGCCGCCCGAGGTGACGATCCCGACCTCGCGGCCGTCCGGCGTCGTGATCGGCGTGCCCTCGCGGGCCGGCGCGCGGCCTTCGGGCCTGAGCCCGACGCGGACTCGCGCAGGGCCTTCGGCGATTTCGCGCTGCACGCGGGCGGCGCCCGGGAAGCCGCCCTCCTGCCGGCGGCGTTTCTGGATGGACCAGGCGAGCCCTGCCTCGACGGGGGACGTGGTCGGATCGATGTCGTGGCCGTAGAGGCACAGACCCGCTTCGAGACGAAGGGAGTCGCGCGCGCCGAGGCCGATCGGCTTCACCTCCGGATCTGCAAGGAGCGCCCGCCAGAGGGAAACGACCTCGTCCGCCTTGACGGAGATCTCGAACCCGTCCTCGCCCGTGTAGCCCGATCGGGAGACGTGGCAGCGCAGGCCCGCGACCTCGAACCAGCCCGTCGTCATGAAGGCCAGGTCGGCGGCTCCGCCGCGCGAGGCGGCGCATCACGCCTTCGGCCGAGGGTCCCTGGAGGGCCAAAAGCGCCCGGTCGTCGCCGCGCACCAGGCCGACCCCGGAGGACAGGTTCGCGCCGATACGGGCGAAATCCGCCTCCTTGGTGGAGGCGTTCACCACGAGGTAGAGGAAACCCGCCTCTTGCGGCGTCGGCGGCCGGGAGATCATCAGGTCGTCGAGAATGCCGGCGTTGCCGTCGAGGAGCTGGGAATAGCGCTGCTGCCCGGGCCTGAGGTTCACCACGTCGGCGGGCACGAGGCCTTCCAACGCCCGGGCCGCCGTCTCGTGATCCGGGCCTCGGAGCGCCGCCTGGCCCATATGGGAAACGTCGAAGAGCCCGGCATGCCCACGGGTCCAGTTGTGCTCGCCAAGAATGCCCGTGGGATACTGCACCGGCATGGCGTAGCCCGCGAAGGGCACCATGCGGGCGCCGAGCGCGACGTGCTCGGCATGCAAGGGAGTTGGCAGAAGTGCATCGGCGGGCTCGGCCATCGGACCTCCAGAGTCGCGCGTTCGTTCGGACCTTTCGGTCCGTCTCGCGCCCCCTCTGTCCCGAGACCTGAGAGATTTCCCCCGGCCGGAGCCGGAGTTACGCCCGTCGGTGGGCAGGGCCGAGCCCTGCCGCTTTCCAGAGTGCCAGCTCCCGCGCGGTCCTTTGGCCTGAGCGTTTCCGGGGCGGTTGCGCCTTCGGCGCCGGGTCGAAGACCCGGTCTCTCCCGCGGGGATCAACGGCTCGACTGTCTTAGAAGAGCGGCGCCACAAGTCAATGCGGCGCTCCGCTCCGAACGGGGATTACCCCCGGCGACGCGCGTCCGTCGTGCCGCCCAGGCCGACCTCGATCTCGAAGTCCGAGGCATCCGCGGCCGGGACGACGAGCCCCTCCCCCACCACGGTGAAGGATCCTCGGCTGCCGCCTGCCGGAACGGCAACGGAGGCCCTGAGGACACGGCTCGCCACCACATTGCCGCGGCTCTTCACGACGATGCGCACGGGCACGTCGAACCGGCTCGGACCATTGCCGCCGAGGATCGCGCGGCCCTCGACGCCCACGTTGACCACCGTCGACCCGTCCCGGCGGCCTTTGCACTCGCGGGCAAGCTGGCCGAGGCTGATCACGCTGCGGGGAGGACCTTCGCCGCCCCCGCTCTGAATGACCGAGCCGCCGCTCATGACCTCGACCGCGGGACAATGCACGTCGGCCTCGTCCGCCGTCATCTCGGGCGGGACCGTCGGCCCGGCGAGGATGATCCTTTCCCCGAACGAGCTTCCGTCGCCGCCCGACGTGCAGCCCGCAAGCACCAGCAATCCCAGCGCCGCAGCCGCTCCCCAAGCCTTGCCCTTCGACCCTTTCATGGCCCCGTCCATGTCCTTCCCCCGGACGCCCCTCACGGCAGGGCGTCGAAACCCGTCCCGAAACCGTTCAGGGAAACGGGAATCCCGATCCCTTCCTCCGGCGTCTGGAACACGATGAAGGTCGCCGTCTGGCCGCCCTTCATCTTGGCGACCAGGTCGTCCTCCATCACCACCTCGGCGATGCAGCCGGTGGTGAGGCATCGAACGAAGCCGGCGCGGCCGATGTCCGACTGGTCGATCTTCAAGCCGAGGCCCGCCGGCAGGAGCACGCCCAGGGGCGCCACGACGCGCAGCAGCCGGCTCTTTGCGTCCGCCGTCTTGAGCACGATGATCACGAGCGAGATGTTCGGCCGGTCCTCCGCCGCCACGTTCTGGACGATGGCGCATTGCTCCGTCTTGGCGCCGGCCGGGGTCTCGCAGCGCATCTGCCAGTCGCCGTAGGTGTTCCTCACCACGCCCTGGGCGGTCGCCACATCGGCTGTGGACAACGTCAGGAGTCCGAGAGACACGGCCGCCGCATGGCGCGCCCATCGTGACATGCTCACCGGCATCTCCGTTCCAATCGCTTGCGAGGCCCCATATGGCGGCGGGCCGCTTCGGCCACCTGTCATGATTAACGCCGTTCCGACCATGGCCGAGGCGGCGCTGTCAAGCGAGGGGGCCCGCCGGAGCGCGGCTTTTGGCGGTTATGACGCACGATTTGCGGCGCCAGCCCCGTTGCGCTCGCGCGCGTCCTGTGGTCATAGACGCCCGTCAAAGGTGATGGCCTGGACTTGCCGTCGCGCTCCTGCGCGCTTCCGACGCGTCTCCCCGACGTCGTCCCGCGGCCACCGGACATCACATCTGGTGTAGGAGCATTGGACGACCGATGCGGATCGAGACTGGACTTCGATCGGCGATCACCCTCGCGGCGGCGGCGATCGTATTGACCTTCGGAGCAGGGGCAGCGACCGCCGGCACCGGCGCCCCCTCTCCGTGGCAGATGGATTTCCAGGGCATGGTGACCGAGACCGGTCACGACGTCGTCACGTTCCACACCTGGCTCCTCTGGCTCATCACGGCGATCTGCCTCTTCGTCCTCGGGCTGCTGGTCGTGATCGTCGCCCGCTTCCAGCGAGCGGAAGAACCCGATTCCCTCGCGGACCACCCACAACACCCTGCTCGAGGTCGCCTGGACGGTCGTCCCGGTGCTCATCCTCGTCGCCATCGCGATCCCGTCCTTCCGGGTCCTGCGCGAGCAGTTGATCATCCCGCAGCACGACCTCGTCGTGAAGGCGACGGGCTACGCGTGGTACTGGGGGTACGAGTATCCGTCCGACCAGGGCGGCTTCAAGTTCGACTCGAACATGGTCGACGAGAAGGACCTCAAGCCCGGCCAGTTGCGGCTTCTTGCGGTCGACAACGACATGGTCGTGCCGGTCGGCAAGGTCGTCCGCCTTCAGGTCACCGCCGCCGACGTGCTCCACAACTTCGCCGTTCCCTCCCTCGGCCAGCGCATCGACGCGGTGCCGGGCCGCCTCAACGAGACCTGGTTCAGGGCGGATCGGGAGGGCGTCTTCCACGGCCAGTGCTCGGAACTCTGCGGCAACGGCCATCCCTATATGCCGATTACGGTGCGCGTGGTGAGCGAGCAAGCCTACGCCGCCTGGCTCGCCGAGGCGAAGCAGAAGTACGCCTCGACCGACGGACCGGCTCCCACCAAGCTCGCCAACGCGCAGTAACGAACGAAGAAGGCCAAGAGGCTGGACCATGGCACATGCAGTCGACGCCGCTCACGCCGAGCACAATCACGACACCCCGACCTTCTTCAGGCGCTGGTTCTATTCGACGAACCACAAGGACATCGGCACGCTCTATCTGATCTTCTCCTTCACGGCGGGCCTCGTCGGCGCGTTCATGTCCTTCGCCATGCGGGTCGAGCTCCAGGAGCCCGGGCTCCAGATCTTCGCAAACCCGCAGAGCTACAACGTGATGGTGACCGGCCACGGCCTCATCATGGTGTTCTTTCTCGTCATGCCGGCTCTCATCGGCGGGTTCGGCAACTGGTTCGTGCCGCTGATGATCGGGGCGCCCGACATGGCGTTCCCGCGCATGAACAACATCTCCTTCTGGCTCACGGTGGCGGGCTTTCTGTCTTCTCGTCTGCTCGCTCTTCATGGAAGGAGCGCCGGGTTCGCTCGGCTTCGGCGGCGGCTGGACGGTCTATCCGCCCCTCGCGACGGTCGGCCACCCCGGCCCGGCGCTCGATTTCGGCATCCTGGCGCTGCACCTTGCGGGCGCCGCCTCCATCCTGGGGGCGATCAACTTCATCACGACCATCCTGAACATGCGCGCACCGGGCATGACCCTGCACAAGATGCCGCTGTTCGCCTGGGCCATGCTGGTCACCGCCTTTCTGCTCCTGCTCGCCCTGCCGGTGCTGGCCGGCGCCATCACCATGCTGCTCACCGACCGCAATTTCGGCACCACTTTCTTCGACCCGGCCGGCGGCGGCGATCCCATCCTCTACCAGCACCTGTTCTGGTTCTTCGGCCACCCCGAGGTCTACATCATGATCCTGCCGGCCTTCGGCATCGTCTCCCACATCATCTCCACCTTCTCCAAGAAGCCGATCTTCGGCTATCTGGGCATGGCCTACGCCATGGTGGCGATCGGGGTCGTCGGCTTCGTCGTGTGGGCGCATCACATGTACACGGTCGGCCTCTCGCTCCAGACGCAGGCCTACTTCGTGTTCGCCACCATGGTGATCGCGGTGCCGACGGGCGTGAAGATCTTCTCCTGGATCGCGACCATGTGGGGAGGTTCGATCCGCTTCACGGCGGCGATGCAATGGGCCATCGGCTTCATCTTCCTGTTCACGGTGGGCGGCGTCACGGGCGTCGTGCTGGCGAATGCGGGCGTCGACCGCTTCCTCCACGACACCTATTACGTCGTGGCGCACTTCCATTACGTGCTGTCCCTCGGCGCCGTCTTCGTGATCTTCGCGGCCGTCTATTACTGGTTCCCGAAGATGACCGGCTACGTCCTGCCCGAATGGATCGGCAAGCTGCACTTCTGGCTGGCCTTCATCGGCGCCAACGTGCTGTTCTTCCCGATGCATTTCCTCGGGCTCGCCGGCATGCCGCGCCGCTATGCCGATTATCCGGACGCCTACGCCGGCTGGCACTTCGTGGCGACCATGGGCGGCCACATCTTCGCGGCAGGCCTCGTCGTCTTCATCGCCGGCGTGATCTACGCCCTCGTCCGCAAGGAGGAGGCCGCCGGCAACCCGTGGGGCGAAGGCGCCACGACGCTGGAATGGACGCTGCCCTCGCCGCCCCCCTTCCACCAGTTCGAGACCCTGCCCCGGATCGCGGAGACCCACCACTAGTTAGGCGGGCGGCCTCCGAGGCCGCCCGCTCCTTCCCCGAGGGCTCGCGGGAGCCTTCCGGCAAGGAGCCGGCGTTCTTGAAAACGGCCCCGGCGGCCCCCCGGAAAGGCCCGCTTGGGGTCTTTGCGAGTTTCGTGTGATGATGACGACCGCATCGCCCATCTGTACCGAGAGTCGAATGACGCCGGGCGTGTCGCAAGGGGACGTGTCGGATTTCGTCGCGCTGCTGAAGCCACGGGTGATGTTCCTCGTGGTGTTCACCGCGCTCGTCGGGATGGTGGTGACGCCCTCCGCAGTCCACCCGGTGATCGCCTTCGCGTCGCTCGTCATGATCGCCGTCGGCGCCGGCGCGTCCGGCTGCCTCAACATGTGGTGGGATGCCGACGTCGACGCGCTGATGGTCCGCACGCGCAAGCGTCCGATCCCCGCCGGCAAGGTCGCGCCCGGCGAGGCCCTGGCATTCGGAATCACCTTGTCGACCGGCTCGGTACTGGCGCTCGGACTCGTCAGCAACTGGCTCGCGGCGGGCCTCCTCGCCTTCACCATCGTGTTCTACGTCGTGATCTATTCCATGTGGCTGAAGCGCTCGACGCCTCAGAACATCGTCATCGGCGGCCTCGCGGGCGCCCTTCCGCCGGTGGTCGCGCAGGCTGCGGTCGCGAACGCCGTCTCGATCGAGAGCCTCGTCCTCTGCGCCCTCATCTTCGTCTGGACGCCGCCGCATTTCTGGGCGCTGGCATTGGTGAAGTCGGACGATTACGAGCGGGCCGGCATCCCCATGATGCCGAACGTGGCGGGCCCCACCTCCACGCGCCGTCAGATCCTCGCCTATACGGTCCTCCTCGTCCCGCTCGGCGTCGCCCCCGTAGCCGCTCGGCTTCGGCGGGCGCGCTCTATGGGGCGGTTTCGGTCGCCGGCGGGCTCGGCATGCTGGCCCTCGCGTTTCAGGTGTTTCGGCTGCGCGAGGGCGAGCCGGCGATGCGCGTGGCCCAGCACCTCTTCGGTTTCTCGATCCTCTATCTCTTCGCGCTCTTCGCGACTCTGCTCGCCGAGCACGCCTTCGGCCTCTTCCGGCCGGTAATGGGGTGAGCCATGGCTTCTCCGCAGCCGCCCGTCCTGACTCCCGAGGAGCAGAAGCGCCGCCGCAACCGCTCCGTGGCGCTCGGGCTGGTCCTCGGCGCCATCGTGATCCTCTTCTATCTGGTCACCATCGCGAAACTCGGGCCGCAGGTCCTCGAGCGACCCCTGTGAGGCAGCCGTGAGAAGCACGCCCCGGAACCATCGCCATGTCGCCTCTGCGTGCGTCGGCATCGCCCTGCTGATGGTCGGCGCCGCCTATGCGGCCGTGCCGCTCTACGACCTGTTCTGCCGCGTGACCGGCTTCGACGGCAGGCCGCTCGTCCGCACCCTTCCGGCCGGCGAGATCCTGGACCGCCGGATCGCGGTCCGCCTCGACGCGAATGTCGCGCCCGGGTCTGAGCTGGCGCTTCGCGGCCGAGACGCCGGAGGTCGAGGTGAGGATCGGCGAAACAACGACGGTGCTCTACCGGATGGCCAATACCGGCACGGCGCCCGCCACCGGGATCGCGACCTTCAACGTGCAGCCGGCCCTCGCCGGCGCCTATTTCGCGAAGCTCGAATGCTTCTGCTTCACCGAGCACACCCTCCAGCCGGGCGAGACGAAGGAAGCGGCCGTCGTCTTCTATGTCGATCCCGGCCTCGTCCGGGACTCCAACGTCAAGGACATCCATTCCATGACCCTGTCCTACACCTATTTCCCGTCCAAGACAGGGCAGCCGGGGGCGGAAGCGACCGCGTCGACGAGGCCCAAACCCCAGCAACCCTAGCGCATCGTGCGGAGAAGTGGACCTGGTTTTCCGCCTTGAACGATGCGCCGCTCAAGACAAAGAGCGTTGGAACCGGTCCCGAAAAGTGGGATCCACTTTTGGGTCCAATGCCCCAAGAGGCACGTGACAAGCGGGCCGGAAACGTCCTAAAGCGACCCAGCAACCTATGCCGCATTTTCCGAAGCGAGCTGATTTCCGCTCCGCCTGAGAATGCCGGGAAGGCACGGAGACGACACGACCATGGCCGAGGCTCACGCCAAGCACCACGATTACCACCTCGTCGATCCGAGCCCGTGGCCGCTCATCGGCTCGATCAGCGCCTTCACCATGGCGGTCGGCGCCGTCATGACCATGAAAGGCCTGCAGATCGGCGGCATGTCCCTGGGCCCCTACGTCCTCGGCGCCGGCGTCATCGGCGTGCTCTACACCATGCTGAGCTGGTGGACGGACGTGGTCCGCGAGGCGACGTACGAGGGTTACCACACCCGCGTCGTCCAGCTCCATCACCGCTACGGCATGATGATGTTCATCGCCTCCGAGGTGATGTTCTTCGCGGCCTGGTTCTGGGCTTACTTCGACGCCTCGCTCTTTCCGAACGACCCGATGCAATACGCCCGGGTCGAGAAGCTCGGAGGCACGTGGCCGCCCCGCGGCATCGAGACCTTCGATCCCTGGCACCTGCCTCTCCTCAACACGCTGATCCTGCTCACCTCCGGCACCACGGTCACCTGGGCGCATCATGCCCTGCTGCACAACGACCGCCAGGGCTTGAGGATGGGCCTCTGGCTCACCGTCATCCTGGGCCTGCTCTTCACGGCGGTTCAGGCCTACGAGTACAGCCATGCCGCCTTCAGTTTCTCCGGCAACATCTACGGCGCCACCTTCTTCATGGCGACCGGATTCCACGGCGCGCACGTGATCATCGGCACGATCTTCCTCGCCGTCTGCCTCTTCCGGGCCTACCTCGGCCATTTCACGCCGCAGCAGCACCTCGGCTTCGAGTTCGCGGCCTGGTACTGGCACTTCGTCGACGTCGTCTGGCTGTTCCTCTTCACCGCCATCTATGTGTGGGGCTACGGCGGACCCGGCGCCGGCGCCCACTGACGGGGGGCGCGCCGATCACCATATGAGGGGCGGCTTCGGCCGCCTTTCGTTTTTGCCGGGCGTCACCGTCAGGGCCGGGCATGCCGCGGATCGCCGCGCGGCTCCCCGGGACCGCGACCTTGTTGGAGACCCGCATGCCCCACGATGCCCCCTCACCGATCGTCGCCGGCCTTCGAGGCCGCTGCCCGCGCTGCGGCGAAGGACCCTTGTTCAGCGGCTTCCTGACCCTCTCGCCGCGCTGCGACCGATGCGGGCTCGACCTCGCCTTTGCCGACACGGGCGACGGTCCGGCTTTCTTCGTCATGTCGATCGTCGGCATCGTCGTGGTCGGCCTGGCTCTGTGGGTGGAGTTCACCTTCGAACCCCCGATCTGGCTGCATCTCGTGCTCTGGTTCGGCCTCACCGGCCTCTTGAGCCTTGCCATGGTCCGTCCGCTCAAGGGCCTCATGGTCGCGCTCCAATACCACCACCGGGCCGAGGAGGGCCGGCTGGAGAAGTGACCCGGTGGCGTTCGCTCATCGTTCCCGGATTCGCGTCCCTGGCTGCCCTCGCCATCCTTCTCGCCCTCGGGGCTTGGCAGCTCCAGCGCAAGGCCTGGAAGGAGGACCTGATCGCTCAGGTTCAGGCTGGAGCCTACGGCGAGCCGGGAGTCGTCGCGCCCGAGGCGGACTGGCCCCGGTGGCAGCCCGCGTCCGACGAATTCCGCAAGGTGCGGGTGACGGGAACGTTCCTCCACGAGTTCGAGGCGCCCGTGCACGGCCTCGCGCCCGGACAGCGACGGAGCTCCGGTCCAGGGCTTCTACCTGATGACGCCCCTTCGCCTTCCGTCCGGCGGCATCGTCCTGGTGAACCGGGGCTTCGTCCCGACGGACCTGCGCGACCCGGCCGCCCGTCCAGCGAGCCAGCCGCCCGGCGAAGTCACCGTGACGGGACTCGTGCGCGCACCCGAGGCACGCACCTGGTTCACGCCCGACGACGTTCCCGACCGAGAATCGCTGGTACAGCCGCGATCCGGAGGCCATCGCCGCCGCACGCGGCCTCGCGCGCACGGCACCGTTCTATATCGAGGCCGACGCCACGCCGAATCCCGGCGGCTGGCCGCGCGGCGGCCAGACCCGGCTCGATCTTCCGAACAACCACCTGCAATACGCGCTCACCTGGTTCGGCCTCGCGCTGACGCTCGTCGGCGTCTTCGCCGCCTTCGCCCGACGGCGCTTGAAGGCGGTCGACGAGCCCGAGGGCGACACTCCATAAGGAGCCGTCGCCCTGATGAGAAACGACCGGCGGGCTCGGCCGTCGCCGTTTCATCCCCTGCGGGTCGGCGCCGCCGGTGACTCACTTGGACGGAGCGCAGCGCAGATCGTCATGATCGCGTGCCGATAAAGGCGCCTCATCCGGCCCGATCCTTAAGGTCGCGCTCCGCGCGCCCGAGGCTGACGCCCTACGAGCAAGACCCCGGACTTGCCGCCGCCGGCCCTGGTCCCTATGGTCCGCCCCGCTCTCCAGGAGATCGAACCGTGCTCCATGTCTCGACCCGGGGCGAGGCGCCCGCTCTCGGCTTCACGGATGCGCTGCTCACGGGACTTGGCCCGCGACGGCGGCCTCTACGTGCCTCAAGCCTGGCCGTCGCTCGAGCGCGAGACGATCCGGGGCTTTGCCGGCCGGCCTTACGCGGAGGTCGCGAAGGCGGTGCTGGGGCCGCTGGTCGGCGGAGAGATCGGCGAGGCCGATCTCGGCGGCATGATCCGGGACGCTTACGCCTCCTTCCGCCATCCGGCGGTCTGCCCGCTGAAGCAGCTCGACGACAACCTCTTCGTGCTGGAGCTCTTCCACGGCCCGACGCTGGCCTTCAAGGACGTGGCGATGCAGCTCCTCGGGCGGCTCATGGACCATGTGCTCAAGGCCCGCGGGGCCCGCGCCACCATCGTGGGGGCGACCTCGGGCGACACCGGAAGCGCGGCCGTCGAGGCCTTCCGCGGGCTCGATCAGGTCGACGTCTTCATCCTTTACCCGCACGGACGCGTGTCCGATGTGCAGCGTCGGCAGATGACGACGGTGGATGCATCGAACGTCCACGCCATCGCCGTGGAGGGCACCTTCGACGATTGCCAGAACGCCTTGAAGGCGATGTTCAACCACGCCCGCTTCCGCGACGAGCTTCGGCTCTCGGGCGTGAACTCCATCAACTGGGCGCGGGTGGCGGCGCAGACCGTCTACTACTTCACGGCCGCGGTCGCGCTCGGCTCGCCGCACCGCCCGGTGTCGTTCTCGGTCCCCACCGGGAATTTCGGCGACATCCTCGCCGGCTTCGTCGCGAAACGCATGGGGCTGCCTGTCGGGCGCTTCATGGTCGGCACCAACGCCAACGACATCCTCGCCCGCGCCATCGGCACCGGCACCTACGAGATCCGCGGCGTGCAGCCCACCGCCTCACCCTCCATGGACATCCAGATCTCGTCGAACTTCGAGCGGCTCCTCTTCGAAGCCTATGCGCGCGACGCCGCCGCCGTGCGGCGGCTGATGGCGAGCCTCGCCCAGTCGCGAGCCTTCGTGATCGATGCCGACGCCCTGCAGCGAATCCGCCGGGAGTTCTCGGCCATGGCCGTCGACGAGACCGTGGTGGCCGGCGAGATGCGTGCCGTTTATCTTGCGTCCGGCGACGTGCTCGATCCGCACACCGCTGTCGGCACCCGCGCCGCCCGCGCGCTCTTGCGCGAGAACTCCGAGGTGCCGGTCGTCGCGCTTGCGACCGCCCACCCGGCGAAGTTCCCGGACGCGGTGGAGCGCGCCACGGGAATTCGCCCGAAGCTTCCTGCGCATCTCGAGGACCTGATGGAGCGGAACGAACGCTTTACCGTACTGCCGAACGATCAGGCGGCCCTGGAGACGTTCATCCGCCAGCGCGCCCGCGCCGTGCGGGGCGTCGCCGCATGAACCGTCATTTCGTGCAGGCGCCGGTCATCGAGATCACGACGCTCGGCGAACGGCTTCACCGTCGCGACCGAGCGGATGCCGGAGATCGCCACCGCGACCCTCGGCGTATGGGTCGGCACCGGCTCGCGGCACGAGGAGACGTCCGAGCACGGCCTGTCGCACTTTCTGGAACACATGGCCTTCAAGGGCACCGCCGGCAGGTCCGCCCGCCGAATCGCCGAGGATATCGAGAATGTCGGCGGCGACATCAACGCCGCGACGAGCGTCGAGTATACGAGCTATACCGCGAAGGTCCTGGGCGAGAACGATCGACGTCGCTCTCGACGTGATCGGCGACATCCTGACGAACTCGGTCTTCGAAGCCGCCGAGCTCGCCCGCGAGAAGGGCGTCATCCTCCAGGAGATCGCCGCCGTCGAGGATACGCCCGACGACCTCGTCTACGACGCCTTCATGGAGACCGCCTTCGCGGCCCAGCCCATCGGCCGCCCGATCCTCGGCACGCCCGAGACGATCCGCGCCTTCGATGCCGACATGATCCGCCGCTTCCTCGCGCGGGAATACACGCCGGGCAAGATGGTGCTCGCGGCCGCCGGCGACGTGGAACACGTCCAGGTGGTCGAGGCCGCCGATCGGTTTTTCGGCGCCATGCCGGCCGCCGAGCCGCGCCCCGTGGAACCGGCGCGCTATACGGGCGGCGAGCGGCGCATGGCGCGCAGGCTCGAGCAGGCGAATCTCGTGCTCGGCCTGCCCGGCCTCTCCTTCAAGGATCCCGGCTACTACTCGACGCATCTCTTCGCGCATGTGCTCGGCGGCGGTCTCACCTCTCGCCTATGGCACGAAGTGCGCGAGACGCGGGGCCTTGCCTATTCGATCGACGCATTCCACTGGCCATTTTCGGATTGCGGCCTGTTCGGGATCGGCGCAGGCACCGCCGCATCCGACGTCGCCGGCCTCGTCGAGGTCACGCTCGATTGCGCGCGGCGCGCCACGAAAGACGTCGAGCCGGTCGAACTCGCGCGCGCCAGGGCCCAGATGAAGGTGGCGCTGCTCGCCGCCCTCGAAACCCCCGGAGGGCGGATCGAGCGCATCGCGCGTCAGCTCCTGTCCTGGGGCCGCGTGATCGGCAGCGACGAGATCGTACGGCGCGTCGATGCCGTGACCCTGGACGAGGTCCGCGCGGCGGGCCGCCGGCTGCTCGAAGGCCCCCCCACCCTGGCCGCCGTCGGGCCGATCAAGGGCCTGCCGAAGCTCGAACAGGTGGCGGCGCAGCTGCGGTGAGCGGCGCCTCGGCCGGGGCCGCCGAGCCCTCTCCTCAATCCCGCCGCAAAGCGGCCCCATGGCGCTTTGTTCAACCCCTTCCAAGTCCCGATGGACAAGTCCGACCGCTGCCCGCGCGTCACCTTGCCCTCAAGCTTGGTGACCGGTACCACTGTCGAGGGTGTTCGTGAGTACCGGACGAAAGACCGAAGCGTTGCGGATCGTTTCTTTCGCCATAGCCGTCCTCCTGGCGGCCTGCGCTTGGCTCGCTTGGCCGACGGACGCCCGGGCCGTCGAGGCGGTGCGCGTGAGCCTGCAGGCGAAGGCGATCGACCTCGCCCCCATGGTGGAGCGCTACCGATCCGACGGCGACGAGATCCGGATCTCCACCGCTCCCGGCCGCGACGGCATCGTGCGCCGGATCGCCGTGAAGGCGCGGGACGCCGGCACCCAGCCCGACTGGATCGTCTTCGCGCTCACCAACGACACCGACGAGCAGGTGGACCGCCTCCTCGTCGCGCCCCATTTCCGCCTCACCTCGTCGGGCGTCGTCTGGCCCGATCTCGGCTCCTCGCGCATCGCCGCCATCACGGCAAGCGAGGGCATCAGGCCCGAGCGCGAGGACAGTCCGGATGCGGACGTGTTCCTCATCACCCTGGACCCCGGCACGACGGTGACGTTCGTCGCCGAGCTGCGCTCGTCGAACCTGCCGCAGGTCTATCTCTGGCAGGCCGACGCCTACAAGGAGCGCGTCAACGGCCTCACCCTCTACAAGGGCATCATCATCGGCATCGCGGGCCTGCTCGCTCTTTTTCTCACGATCGTCTTCGTCGTGAAGGGCGCGCTGATCTTTCCCGCCGCCGCCGCCCTGGCCTGGGCGGTGCTCGCCTATTCGTGCATCGATTTCGGCTTCTTCCAGCGCATCTTCCCGATCAGCGAGACGGCGGAGCGGATTTATCGGGCCGGGGCCGAGGCGGTTCTCGCGGCGACGCTCCTCGTCTTCCTGTTCGCCTATCTCAATCTCAACCGCTGGCACGTGCGCTACAGCCACGTCACCGCGTTCTGGCTCGTCTTCCTGGGCGCCCTCGTGGCGCTCGCCGTGTTCGATCCGCCGGTCGCGTCGGGCGTCGCGCGCATCTCCGATCGCGGCGGTCGCCGGAATCGGCTTCGTCCTCGTCATCCATCTCGCGACGCACGGCTACGATCGCGCCGTGATGCTCGTCCCGACCTGGGTGCTCCTCATCGCCTGGGTGACCGCGGCGGGCTTCACCGTGATGGGCCAGCTCACGACGGATCTGGTGCCGCCGGCCCTCATCGGCGGCCTCGTGCTCATCGTCATGCTCATCGGCTTCACCGTCATGCAGCACGCCTTCGCGGGCGGCTCCTTCGCGCAAGGCCTCATGAACGACACCGAGCGCCGTGCACTCGCCCTTTCCGGCGCGGGCGACATGGTGTTCGACTGGGACGTGATTTCCGACCGCATCTTCGTCAGCCCCGAGGTGGAGCATCAGCTCGGACTGAAGCGCGGGTCCCTCGAGGGTCCCGCCTCGGCCTGGCTCGACGTCATCCACCCCTTCGACCGGGACCGTTACCGGGCCTCCCTCGATGCCGTCATCGAGCAGCGCCGCGGACGTCTCACGCAGGACTTCCGACTGCGCTCGGCCTCCGGCCCGCACCTCTGGTTCCGCCTCAAGGCGCGCCCGGTGATCGGCTCGGACGGCGAGGTCATCCGCATCGTCGGGACGCTCGCCGACGTGACCGATGCGAAGACCGCCGAGGAGCGCCTGCTCCATGACGCGGTCCACGACAACCTCACGAGCCTGCCGAACCGCCAGCTCTTCTACGACCGGCTCGAAGCGGCGCTCACCTTCGCGAGCCAGGACGACAACCTGCGCCCGACCGTGGTCGTGATCGACCTCGACAAGTTCAAGCAGGTGAACGAATCCGTCGGACATTCCGCGGGCGATTCGATCCTGCTCACGCTCTCCCGCCGGCTCGGCCGCCTCCTGAAGCCGCAGGATACGCTGGCGCGGGTCGCCGGCGACGAGTTCGCCGTCATCCTTCTCTCGGAGCGGGAGCCCGACCGCATCATCGGCTTCGCCGAGATGATCCGGCGCGCCGTGACGACTCCGATCACCTATGCCGAGCGCGAGATCTTCCTCACCGGCTCCATCGGCCTCGCCCTCCACGACCCGCAGATCGCGCCGCGCCGCGAGGAGGTCCTGAAGAACGCGGAGATCGCCATGGTGCACGCCAAGCGCCAGGGGGGCGACCGCATCGAGGTTTTCCGGCCCACCATGCGCTCGGACCGCTCGGACCGCATCACCCTCGAAAGCGACCTGCGCAAGGCCCTCGACCGCGGCGAGATCAAAGTGCTGTTCAAGCCGATCGTGCGCCTCGAGGACCGCACGATCGCAGGCTTCGAGTCGATGCTGCGCTGGGACCATCCGCGCCTGGGGCGCATGGGACCTGAAGACTTCCTGCCGCTGGCCGAAGAGACGGGCCTCATCGTCAACCTGAGCGTATTCCTGCTGGAGCGCACCGCCCGCGAGCTTGCCGCCTGGCAGGACGCGCTCGAAGTCGATCCGCCGATCTTCGCCTCCGTCAGCATGTCGAGCCGCCATCTCCTGCGGCACGATCTCCTTCACGACGTGAAGACGGTGGTCGCCCGCACGGGCGTGCTCCCCGGCTCGCTCAAGCTCGAGATGACCGAGGGGCTCGTGATGGAGAACCCGGAATATTCGGCGCAGATGCTGACCCGTCTGCGGGACCTCGGCGCCGGCTTGTCCCTCGACGATTTCGGGACCGGCTATTCGGCCCTGTCGTATCTCCTGCGCTTCCCCTTCGACACGATCAAGATCGACCAGTCCTTCGTCCGCCAGATGGCCAACGGCCGACCGGTGATCCTGCGCTCCATCATCAAGATGGCGCACGAACTCGGCATGGAAGTGGTCGCGGAAGGCGCGGAGACGGAATCGGAAGCGATCGAGCTCTACCAGCTCGGCTGCGAATACGCGCAAGGCCCCGTGTTCGGCGATCCGATGTCGATGCTGCAGGCCAGGCAACTGGTCGGCGCCGCGCCGGAGGCGGCGTAGCCAAGGCGCTCACCCACATCATCGTCGGGCTACAGGCGTCATCATCCTCGGGCGAGCGTCGGCGAGACCCGAAGATGACGGCATTCATCACAGCAGCAGAGTATGCCTACGCGTGCCCCGCTTCCATCGACAGCATCGCCGGGTCGATGCCGATCTTGCGCAGCGCCAGCTCGTAGCGGGTGTCGGCGACCGAGTTGAAGATGAGTTCCGCGTCCGCCGGGCAATTGAGCCAGCCGTTCGCCTGGATCTCGCTCTCGAGCTGTCCGGCCCCCCAGCCCGCATAGCCGAGGGCAAGGACGGCGTTCTGCGGGCCGTCACCGCGGGCGATGGCCCGCAGGATGTCGATCGTGGCGGTGAGGCAGACCCCGTCGTCGATGGGGAGCGTCGACTGGTCGATATAGAAATCCGGCGAATGCAGCACGAAGCCGCGGCTCGTCTCCACGGGGCCGCCCATCAGCACCTGCATCTTCCCGACCTGCTGCGGCAGGCGGATGCGCTCCCGCTCCGGCACGATGTCGAGCTGGACGAGCAGATCGGGGAAGCTGAGGTCGGCGGCCGGCCGGTTGAGCACGATGCCCATGGCCCCTTCGGCCGAATGGGCGCAGACATAGATCACGGCCCGGGCGAAGCGGTCGTCGGCCATGCCCGGCATGGCCACGAGGAGCTGCCCGTCCAGATATCCGGACCCTTCGACACTCTCTGGTGTTTGGCTCAGGCGCATGGCTCCATGCTACGCTGGTCGGGCCCGATGTCCATCCGTCGTTCGATCACGGGAACGTGGATAGGCAGGTCCGGTTGAATCCTTAACTAAGGAAGCGCGTCGGGGAGGTCTCAGTTCCATGACAATCGTGTCGCGGCTCGCGGCGGCGCTCGTCGGCCTCGCCCTGCTGGCCGCACCGGCCTTCGCGGAGGGCGCCTCGCGCTGGCAGCAGGGCTTCCATTCGCGCGTGCGGCTCTTGTCCGGGGGGAGCGACCTGCCGGCATCGAGATCGTGCTCGACAAGGGGTTCAAGACCTACTGGCGCCAGCCCGGGGAATCCGGCCTTCCCCCGCGTTTCGACTGGGCGGGCTCGGAGAACCTCGCAGCGGCCGATCTGCACTGGCCGGCGCCGGCCCGGACGGAGGATGCCGGCGGCATTGCCCATACGTACGCCGGCCGCGTGGTCTTTCCGGTGAGCATCACGCCCGCGGATCGCGCGAAGCCGGTGAAAGCTGCGCCTCTTCATGGAATACGGCGTGTGCAAGGACATCTGCATCCCCGCCCGCGCGGAACTGTCCCTCGTGCTCGGCGGCGGCGCGGGAAGCGTGCCGGTCATCGAAGAGGCCCTGGCCCGCGTTCCGCGGAAGCGGCAGCTCGGCGCGGAGGGCCCGCTGGCGATCCTCGGCGCCGAGGCCGCGCCCGGCGAAAAGCGGACCTTGTCGATCCGCGTCCGCGCCCCCGCCGACGCCGCTCTGTTCGCCGAGGGGCCGGAAAACTGGTATCTCTCGACGTCGCCTCCTCAGGGAGACCGGTTCACGGTCACGATCGAGGACAAGCCGAAGGGCGCGCGCGCAGCATCGCTCCGGCTCACCCTCGCCGGCGGCGGCGAGGCGATCGAGACGGAGATCCATCTCGACGACAGCCTGCGGCCACGCTAACAGGAGCCGTCTGTTCTTACGGAGCTTTCGACGATGACTATCCAGGTTGGCGATCGCCTGCCCCAGGCCACTTTCCGCGTGATGACGGCGGACGGCCCGGCAGCCAAGACCACGGACGACATCTTCAAGGGTCGCAAGGTGGTGCTGGTCGCGGTCCCCGGCGCCTTCACGCCGACCTGCCACCGGAACCATCTGCCCGGCTACGTGCAGAAAGGTGCCGAGATCCGGGCGAAGGGCATCGACGCCATTGCGGTGACCGCCGTCAACGACGTCTTCGTCATGGACGCCTGGGCGAAGGCCTCGGGAGGCGACGGCATCGAGTTCCTCGCCGACGGCAACGGCGATTTCGCCAAGGCGATCGGGCTCACCATGGACGGCTCCGGCTTCGGCCTCGGCACGCGCTCGCAGCGCTATTCCATGGTGGTGGACGACGGTGTCGTGGCGGCGATCAACATCGAGGACGGCCCCGGCAAGGCCGACATCTCGGGCGCCGAAAACCTGCTCAAGTCTCTGTGAGCCGCGATTGCCGCCAGGTCAGAGGGCGGTCCCTCGGCCCTGCCGCGACGCGTCGACCGCTCAGCGCGCCGCCGTTCAGCTCGCCGCGGCGCGCGCGCAGTCGCCCCGGGCGCGGACGGCGCCGCCTGCCTCGCCTTGCGGAACGGCTGCATCGCAGCGACGGCAAGCGCGTCCACGCGGTTGTTGAGCGGGTCGTCGGCGTGGCCCCTCACCCAGTGCCATTTCACCTCGTGGCGCGAGGCCGCCTCGTCGAGGGCCCGCCATAGCTCCTCGTTCTTGACCGGCTTGTTGTCGGCCGTCCGCCAGCCGCGGCGCTTCCAGTTCCGCATCCAGGCCGTGATGCCCTGCATGAGATACTGGCTGTCGGTGTAGAGATCGACCGCGCAGGGCCGCTTCAGTGCATTCAGCCCCTCGATCGCCGCCGTCATCTCCATGCGGTTGTTGGTCGTCATCGCCTCGCCGCCGGAGAGCTCCTTTTCGGCGCCGTTGAAGATCAGGATCGCCCCCCATCCGCCAGGTCCCGGATTCCCCGAGCAGGCGCCGTCCGTATAGAGGGTGACCCGGCCGCCGCTCATGCGCTCGAGTCCGTATTCGCTCGCGTGGCGCACATGCCGATGGAACGCGAGCTTGCGGTCGTATTCGAGCGGATCCTTCGGCTTGACGAGCGCGCCCGGCGGAACGTTGAGCCAGTCGACCAGGCGGGTCAGCATGAAGCGCAGGGCCGAGCCGCGGCAGAGCACCGGCAGCGCCTCGACCTCGTCGCGCGCCAGCCGCCGCACCGATTGGTAGCCGCGCGATCATCGCCCTGCCCTTCGTGAGGTTGAACGAGCCGTCGGGTTCGAAGCACCAGGCGTTGAGGCAGATCGCGAGGTCGTACGCATAGGCATCCGTGCAGGCGAAGTAGAAGTCGATCAACCCGGAGACCTCCGGGCCGATGAAGAACACGTTGTCGGTGAAGAGATCGGCATGGATGATGCCCGTCGGCAGTCCGTGCGGGCCAGACCTCCGCGAGGAAGTCCAGTTCCTTGCGGGTCCGCTCCGCGAGCCCCGCTCGCCACGCGAGTCGGCTTGCCCGTCGGCTTGCGCGAAGAGCGGCGGCCAGCCGTCGAGGGACAGCGCATTGCGCCGGGTCATCGCGAAAGTCCTCGCCGGCGAGATGGAGCCGCGCCAGCGCCTTGCCCAGGGCCCCGCAATGCTGCGCCGTCGGGCGGCGCACGGCGATGCCTTCGAGAAAGGTGATGATGGCGGCAGGCCGGCCGGCGACCCGCCCGAGCGGGTCGCCCTGCGCGGTTGTCGACCGGCAGCGGACAGTTCGAGACCGCGCCCCGCGAGATGCTGCATCAGGCCGAGGAAGAAGGGCAGGTCCTCCTCCCGCACCCGCTTCTCGTAGAGCGTCAGGATGTAGGAGCCGCTCGTCGTGTGCAGGAAGTAGTTGGTGTTCTCGACGCCCTCGGCGATGCCCTTGAAGGACAGCACCGTGCCGATGTCGTAGGTGGCGAGGAAGGCGGCGAGTTCCTCGTCCGTGACTTCCGTGTAGACCGCCACCGCCTACTCCGCCGGCCTGCTCGCGCAGTTCGCGCGGGAGCGGAAAGAACACGCTCTCGTCCGCCGTCGAGACGGTCTCGACGTCGACGGCGAAGCGCTCGGCGAAGGCGTCGATGATCTCCTCCACCAGGACCTCGGGCGCCGAAGCGCCGGCCGTGATGCCGAGCCGGCGGATGCCTCCGAAAAGGTTCCAGTCGATGTCCTCCGCCCGAAGGATGAGACGCACGAGCGGGCAGCCCTCCGCGCTCGGCCACCTCGCGCAGGCGCTGCGAGTTCGACGAGTTCGGCGAGCCGACCACGATCATCGCATCGACCATCGGCGCCACCCGCTTCACCGCGCCCTGACGGTTCGTGGTCGCGTAGCAGATATCCTCCTTGTGCGGACCGACGATTCCGGGGAACCGGGCCTTGAGCGCATCCACCATCTCGCGCGTATCGTCGACCGACAGGGTCGTCTGCGTCACATAGGCGAGGTTCGCGGTCGTCGGCGGGCGCGAGCGCCGCGACGTCGTCGAGCGTCTCCACGAGCGTGATGGCGCCCTGCGGCAACTGCCCCATCGTGCCGACCACTTCCGGATGCCCGGCATGGCCGATGAGCACGATGTGCCGGCCGCGCTTGTGATGCACCTCCGCCTCGCGGTGGACCTTGGTGACCAGCGGACAGGTGGCGTCGATGGCGAAGAAGCGGCGCGCGGCGGCCGCCTCCGGCACTGATTTCGGCACGCCGTGGGCCGAGAAGATCACGGGCGCATCCGTATCGGGAACCTCGTCGAGTTCCCGGACGAAGACCGCACCTTTCCGCTTCAGGCTCTCGACGACGTATCGGTTGTGGACGATCTCGTGCCGCACATAGACCGGCGCGCCATGGACCGCGAGCGCCTTCTCGACCGCATCGATGGCCCGCACCACGCCCGGCGCAAAAGCCGCGCGGCGCGCAGAGCAGGATATCGAGAGGCGGCTTCGTCATGACCGGTGCGATGTGGCGAAACGGGCGGCCCGGTGTCAAGCGGGGGCGGCGTTTGTTCGCGGCGGAGAACCCGCAAGGGGCGTTCGCGGGCGACCGAACTCACAGGCGCCATCGCTCGTGCGAGCGGTAGCGAGACCCGAGGACCTCAGGCCGCGTTGAACACCTCATCCTGCCCCGATCCTCACGATCTCGCTCCGTCCGGGGATGACGCCGAAGCAAGGCGCTCCGTCCGGGAACGACGTGGTTCGATATGCCTCATCCTTGGGCCGAAAGGGGCGCCCCTCGCCCTTGCCCCAAAACCCCTCTACTAAGGGGGCGCCCTCAACCAGACGCGACGAGATCATGGCAGGCGCCGCTTCCCACGCCAGTTTCCTTCCTCCCGGTCCTGACCTTCTGCGGTGCAGCCGTGGTGGCGGTTCCGATGTTCCGGCTGCTCGGCCTAAGCGCGGTGCTCGGCTACCTCGCCGCGGGCGTCGACGATCGGCCCCTCCGGGTTCCGGCTGATCGGGGATCCCGGGACCACCGCCAGCGTGGCGGAACTCGGGGTCGTGCTGCTCCTGTTCATCGTCGGCCTGGAGCTCAAGCTGTCCCATCTCTGGTCGATGAGGCGGGACATCTTCGGGCTCGGCTTCGCCCAGCTCGCCGTCACGGCCCTCGTCCTCGGCGGCCTCTCGGCAGGTGCCGGCTTGCGGCTCGAGACCGCCGTCGTGACCGGCACTCGCGCTGGCTCTGTCGGCGACCGCGATCGGCCTGCAGCATGCTCGAGGAGCGCGGCGACCTTCAGGCGCCCTACGGTCGGAAATCCTTCGCCATCCTGCTGTTCCAGGATCTCTCGATCGTCCCGATCCTCGCCCTCCTGCCCTTGCTCGCCGTGACCGACGCGGATCGGAGGCTTCGGCTTTCGATACCCTCGTCCACGTCGCAAAGGCGGTTGCGGCCATCGCGGCCGTGGTCCTGATCGGACGGTATGGGCTCAATCCGTTCTTCCGGGTGCTGGCGAACAGCGGCGCCCGCGAGGTGATGACCGCCTCCGCCCTCCTCGTCGTGCTCGGTGCCGCTCTTCTGCTGCAGGAAGTCGGGCTCTCCATGGCGATGGGCGCCTTCCTCGCCGGCCTTCTCCTCGCCGAATCGAACTTCCGCCATCAGCTCGAGGCCGATATCGAGCCTTTCCGCGGCATTCTCCTCGGCCTCTTCTTCATGTCGGTCGGCATGTCGATCGATGCTGTCCCTCGTGCGCCAGGAATGGCTCGACCTTGCTGGCCGCCGCGCCGATCGTTCATCGCCGGCAAGACCGTCATCATCGCGATCCTGGTGCGCGATCTTCGGCGGTTCCCTGCGCGACGGGATCCGGGCGGGCGCGGTCCTGTCGCCGGCGGGCGAGTTCGCTTCGTGCTCCTGCCGCTGGCCGCGAGCCTGAACCTCCTGCCGTCCGCATACGGGCCAGCTCGTGACGGCGCTCGCCGCCATCACCATGCTGTTCGGCCCGCTGACGGCGAAAATCCTCGACGTCGCGCTGGAGCGCTCGAAGCGTCAGGACGCATCGCCGGCGCACGACGTTCCCTCCGCCGGCGGACGAGGAATCTGGCGAGCCGCGTCCTCGTCATCGGGTTCGGGCGCTTCGGGCAGGTGGTCAACCAGGTTCTGCTCGCCCACGGGATCGACGTCACGGTGATCGACAACGACGTCGGCCGGATCCGCGATGCCGGCCGGTTCGGGCTCCGCGTCTATTACGGCGACGGCACCCGCCTCGACGTGCTGCGGGCCGCCGGGGCGGGGAAGGCGGAGATGATCTGCGTCTGCGTCGACGGCCGCGAGACGGCGCTCAAGATCGTCCAGCTCATTCACGCCGATTTCAGGCAGGCCCGCTCCTTCGTGCGCGCCTACGATCGCCTTCACGCCATCGAGCTCATGAATCGCGAGGTCGACTTCCAGCTTCGCGAGACCTTCGAATCCGCCATCGCGTTCGGCCGCGCCGCCCTGGAGGAACTGGGCGTCGCGGCAGAGACGGCGGCCGCGACGGTCGACGACGTGCGCAAGCGCGACATCGCGCGCCTTGTCCTGCAGAAGGCCGGCGGCGTCATGGGCGGCGCCGACCTCCTCATCGGCGGCAAGGTCGACACCGGAGCCGCTCGTCGCGCCTGCCGGCAAGGCGCGGGCGCTGAGCACGGAAACGCGCGACATCCTGGGCGAGGAGGCCGCCTGATGGGCAGCTCCGCCCCGCGAACGGCGGAGCTGCCCCGCTTCGTCACCGGCTCGACCATGCGACACGTCCTGGTGATGACGGCAACGGCTTCGGTCGGGCTCATCGCCATCTTCGTCGTCGACCTGCTTTCGCTCCTCTACATCTCCTGGCTCGGCGATCCCCGCCTCACGGCCGGCGTGGGCCTCGCGACGATCGTTCTCTTCATCACGATCTCGATCAATGTCGGCCTGATGATCGCGGTCGGCGCCCTCGTGTCGCGGGCGCTCGGCGCGGGCGAGCGCGAGCGGGCCCGCCGGCTCGCCGACCTCCTGCTGCCTGCACATGGCCGTCGCCGCGGACGCTCGTGTCGCTCGCGCTCCTGCCGATCCTGCCATGGGTGCTGCGCTTCCTCGGCGCAAGCGATCGAGACCCTTCCGGTCGCCCGCAGCTTCCTCTGGATCGTCCTGCCCTCCAACCTCCTGATGGCGGCCGGCATGGGACTGTCCACCGTGCTGCGGGCCGTCGGCGATGCGCGGCGCGGCATGTACGTCACCCTCTCCGCCGCCGTCGATGACGGCCGTGCTCGACCCGCTCTTCATCTTCGGCCTCGGGCTCGGCAGCAACGGCGCCGCGCTCGCCATCGTCCTCTCCCGCTTTCTCTTCGCCGGGATGGCGTTCCGTTTCGCGACGCGCGTCCACGACCTTCTCGCCCGCCCCACCCTCCGCGACATCCTGAGCGATGCCCGCCCGATGTATGCCATCGCGGTTCCGGCAGTGCTGACGAACGTGGCGACGCCGCTCGCCAACGGCGTGTTCGCCAGCGTCATCGCACGGTACGGCGATCAGGCCATCGCGGCGGCCGCCATCATCGACCGGCTCGTGCCGGTCGCCTTCGGCGGGCTATTCGCGCTGTCGGGCGCGGTCGGGCCCATCCTCGGGCAGAACTGGGGCGCGCGGCGCTACGACCGGATGCGCCAGGCCCTGAAGGACTCCGTCGTCTTCATGGGCACGTACGTGCTCGTCGTATGGATCCTGCTCATCGCTCTTCGGACGCCTCTCGTCTTCCTCTTCAACGCGCAGGGCGTGACCGCCGAGCTCGTCCGGTTCTTCTGCCTCGTCAGCGGCTTCATGTGGTTCTTCATCGGGCTGCTGTTCGTCGCGAACGCCTCGTTCAACAATCTCGGCTTTCCGCTCTTGTCCACAGGATTCAATTGGGCGCGCGCGACGCTCGGCATCGTGCCCTTCGCGTTCCTCGGCGCCCATCTGGGAGGGCCCAAGGGCGCCATCGCCGGCGTGGCACTGGGTTCCGTTGCCTTCGGGATCGCGGCGATCGTCACGGCGTTCTGGACGGTGCGGACATTGGAGAGCCGGGCAAAGCTCGCGAGGACGGCCTGAGGGCGAGGCATCCCCGGCCGCGGCTCCGCTCGAGCCGGGGCGGGCCCATGCGCAAGTCTATACTTTACTTTCTTGGCAGCGCATCGTTGGCGCGGAAAACCGGGTCCACTTTTCCGCACGATGCCAGCGGCTCGTTCGAAGCGGTCGACATCGCCTGCTCGAGCGCGGAGAACCGGGTCCACTTTTCCGCACGATGCGCTAGCCGGAATGGTTTACTATGCGTTAATCCTTGATGCGGCCCCTCGCCCAAGCGTGGAGATCACCATGATCAACTGGTTCGACCTGATGCGTCAGGCTCAAGGGGGCGCGGGTCTCGAGAACTTCTCCCGGCAGTTCGGCCTGTCGCCTCAGCAGACGAGTGCGGCCATCGCGTCACTGATGCCCGCCTTCGCGATGGGCCTGCAGCGGGCGGCGATGAACCCCGCCACGATGGCCCACCTGTTCCAGGCGATGGCCCGCGGTCCCTTCCCGGCCTTCTGGGATTCCGCGGCGCAGGCCTTCACGCCCCAGGCGCGCAACGAGGGCGAGCACCTCCTCGACCAGATCTTCGGTTCGGACGAGGTGTGCCGGCGCGTGGCCCATCAGGCTGCCGCGTTCTCGGGGGTCGGCGTCGACATCCTCCAGCAGATGCTGCCGCTTCTCGCCGGTATCGCGGCGGGTGGCCTCACCAAGATGGCGTTGAGTCAGGGAGCGATGTTCGCGGGCCTTGGTGCACCGACGCAGCCGAGCGGGCAGACCGGGGCCGGGGCATGGGCGGATCTGTGGGGTCAGTGGATGGGGATTACCCGCCCGGCGGAGCCACAGTTGAAAGCGGCCGTCAATCCTTACGAAGAAATGATGACCAGCTTCCTGAGGGTGGTCGCGCCGCAGCCTCGGAAAAAGCCGGAGCCCGAACCGGGACCTGAGCCGAAGCCGAAGAAGGAGACCGAGGCGGCCGGCAGCCCCTTCGAGGCCTGGGGACAGATGATGGAGACGGGACAAGAGATGCAACGCCAGTATCTCGCGTCCCTCCAGACCATCATGGACAGCACCTGGAGTCGGAATGCGGAGCGCCCGTAGGCGCTCCGGGTGACGATGACCGCAAGCAGGCTTCGCCTCGGCGGATTCTCTATGCGCAGCGCGCGTTCGCACGATTTGACCAATGGCCGCTCCCTGCGCGGCTCGGGGGACCTACCCTGAACCTGAGCCTTCCGCTCCACGGATCGAACCAACATCAGGCTCGGATCTCGCGTCAGCGGCTCCGCGAGCGCGCCGTCGACCACGGCGCGCGAGAGGCCGATGTCCTTGAGCGTCCGGTCGTCGAGCTCGGACAGGTGCCGAACCTGCGCGCCGATGTTCGAGCGCGATCAGGATCTTCCGCATCTGCCGGAGAAGGCGGCCGACGGCGAGCGAGACGACGGAGCGCTTCGAGGAGACGGGCGGGATGGGGGTGTGCCGGTTCATGAACCTTCTCCTTTCCGAGCTGCCCTCGGCAGCTCGCATGTTGCGCCGCCGGAACAGCCCGGCGGCCGGTGATCCGCACGCCGCCTGCATCGTCCTTCAAGGCCGGTCGGCTTCGTGCTGCTCAGGAGCATAACCGTCGATACATCACTTGAAGCGATTGTTTTACATGTGTAGTATCAAAATCATTGATCTTTGAGGCCGCGCCATGCATCTCCTCGACATCGACCAACTCCGGACCTTCGTGGCCATTGCCGATACCGGCTCCTTCACCCGGGCGGCCGAAACCGTGCACAAGACGCAATCCGCGGTCTCGATGCAGATGAAGCGGCTGGAAGAGCGCGTCGGGAAGCCGGTCTTCGAGCGCGACGGGCGGCTGTCGAAGCTCACCGACGATGGCGAGCGCCTTCTCGACTACGCCCGCCGCATCGTGCGGCTCAACGCCGAATGCATCGCCTCCTTCGCGGACAACGAACTCGTCGGCCGCGTGCGCCTCGGCCTGCCCGACGATTATGCCGACCGTTATCTGCCGGAGATCCTGGCGCGCTTCTCGCGCTCGAACCCGAGGGCGGAAGTGTCGTGGTCTGCGAGCCGTCCCCCCACCTCATCGAGCGCGTCCGGAACGCGGATCTCGACCTTGCGATCATCACCCATATCGACAGGCGCGGCCCCTCCGAGATCGTGCGCGTCGAGCAGTTCTCTGGGTGACCTCGACCCGGCATGCGGTGCACGAGGAGGCGCCCGTGCCGCTCGCGCTGGGGCGTCCCACCTGCGATTGGCGCCATTCGGCGACGGAGGCGCTCGAGCGCGCAGGCCGGCCTTTCCGCATCCTCTATGTGAGCTGGCATTCGACGGCGGTCGGAGCGGCGGTCCTGGCGGGACTCGCGGTCTCCGTCCTGCCGGAAAGCGCCATCCGGTCGGGCATGCGGATTCTCGGGCCGTCGGACGGCTTTCCGGCACTGCCGTCGTGCAAGATCGGGCTCATCCGCAATGGGCGCGAGCAGAATCCCCTCGCCGATGCCCTCGGTTTCCAGATCAAGCAGTCCCTCGACAATCTGGGATCGGGCCGCGTGAGCCTGCCTGATGCGGCGGAATACGGGCAGGTGCTGGCCCATTCGGGATCGGTCCGCGGCAAGCCGCGCGAGGCGGCGGAGTAACGAAGCCGTTCCTTGCGGACGGGTCGGGACCAGGACATTGCCGGCGAGCGCGAAGGCCACGCCGAGCACGGCGGGCGCCCACGGCGAGAGAGACGGTGGCGCCGAACCCGACCGCCAGCAACCCCGACGGCAGCGAACCGGTGTTGTCGCGGAGCGGCCGCAGGAGCGCGACCGGCTGGCTTCCTGCCCGGTTGCCGTATCGACAGTCTTGACCCGGCCGCGATCGTCCTTTTCCTCGTCGCCCGAGGCCCTGATTCTGCACGAGGAATGCCGTGATGAAGACCTTTGCCGTCGGGTTCGCGCTCGCGGCGCTCCTCTTCGGAGCCGCAGTCGCGCAGGAATCGCCTGCCATGACCATGAACGTGCGCCCGTCGGGCTACGAAGGGAGCGACGAGGCGCGCGCGCGGCAAGCCCGGCTCGAGAAGCGGATGCGGGAGGCGGACTACCTCCTGCGCAACATCTGCATCCATTGCGGCGGCGGCATCAACCGGCCGGGCGCCTACGGACCGGTCGACCCGGTCGCCACCCTTGGAGCCTCCAGATAGACACGCTTGCAAGAACCGGCGGAGCCCACCGAGGAAGGCGGCGCTGTGGGTGTCCTCCCCGGGCGAGCGCACCGCCGCCGTGTCATCCCCGGCCGGAGCGAAGCGGAGGGGAAGGGACCCAGAGTCCGGTGCTCTCTGGAGTGGATCCCCGTCTCGGCGCTGCGCGCCGCCGGGGATGACACGGCGGCTGCGGCTCGCCAGGGATGACACTGTCGGAACGAACTTCGAACGGCCTAGAACACGCACTCGCGGAAGGCCGGCAGCACGGACTCTCTCCCAGGGTCCTTCATAGCGCTCGAGGAGCCGCTCGGCCGGCGTGAGCCCCGTTTCCACGATCTCTTCGAGAGGCGAGAGATGCACGGTCTCGTCCCGGCCCTGCCCGTCCTTCAAGGCACGGCGCTTCAGCCCCGCTCGGGCGAGGTCGAGAACATCGCGGGCCACGTGACGTGCGGAGCGGCCGGCGACCGTCGCTCGCAGCGCGAGCTTCGGCACCGTGGCGCGAAGCGCGTCGCGATCCTCAGAGCTCCAGCCCTTCACGAGCTGCCACGCCGCATCGAGCGAGACCTCGTCGTAGAGCAGCCCGACCCAGAAGGCCGGGAGCGCCACGATGCGCTCCGGCGGGCCGGCATCGGCACCGCGCATTTCGAGGTAGCGCTTCAGGCGCACCTCCGGGAAAAGGGTCGAAACGTGGTTCGCCCAGTCGGAGCGGGTCGCCACCTCGCCCGGACGGGCAGGATGCCGGCCGGCGAGCAGATCGCGGAAGGACGAACCGGCGACGTCGTGATAGGTGGAGTCGCGCTTGATGAAATACATCGGCACGTCGAGAGCCCAGTCGACGTAGCGCTCGTAGCCGAACCCCTCGTCGAACACGAAGGGGATCATCCCGGCGCGCTGATTGTCGGTGTCGCGCCAGATCTCCGAGCGCATGGAGAGGAAGCCGTTGGGCCTGCCGTCCGTGAAGGGCGAGTTCGCGAAGAGGGCCGTGGCGATCGGCTGCAGCGCGATCGAGACCCGCATCTTCTTCACCATGTCGGCTTCCGACGCGTAGTCGAGGTTCACCTGTACGGTCGCCGTGCGATACATCATGTCGAGTCCGCGCGTGCCGACCTTCGGCATGTAGTTCGTCATGATCCGGTAGCGCGCCTTCGGCATTGCCGGGGTCTCGGCGCGCGTCCAGAGCGGGCTCATGCCGAGGGTGAGGAATTGCAGGCCGAGGCGTCCGCCGACGTCCTTCACGTCGGCGATGTGGCGCGCGGTTTCGGCCGCGGTCTCGTGCAGGGAGCGCACCGGCGCGCCGGAGAGCTCGAACTGACCTCCGGGCTCGAGCGAAATGGCACCGCCGTTGCGGTCGTCGGCGAGGCCGATCGGATGATCGTCCTCCATGATCGGCTGCCAACCCGTGCGGTCGCGCAATCCCTCGAGCAGCGCCCGGATGCCGCGTTCGCCTTCGTAGGGCACGGGCGCCAAGTCGGCCGCCCGGAACGGCACCTTTTCATGCTCGGTGCCGAGCCGCCATTCGGAGCGAGGCTTCTCACCGGCGGCGATCCACTCCACGAGTTCCCGGCGCGCGCCGATCGGCGTTGCATCGGACACGTCGCGGGCCATGCGCTACCTCTTCTCGATGGGGTTTCTGCGGGACCTGACACCGCGGCAAGGGAAAGGTCGCGTGTAGATAGGGGCATCCCTCCGGCGCCGCAACGCCCGCGGCGCTTTTCTTCTTGCAGCCATGCAATACGCCGAAGGGTTCCGGTGCGAGAGGGCCGGCCAACCTGCGTGTCATTTCCGACCACGAGCCGCAACGGCGACGGCCTGCACATTGCCGTCATGCAAGCGGAAACGCAGACGGCAATGGAGTGTCGCTCTCTCCATCTACCGTTACGGTTACGGAAAGGCCGGTCGGGATCGAGCAGCCGCTCCGTCCTTCCATCGGTCACGAAACCACCGCAGGAAACGGGTGACACCCGCGAGGGCCGCTGCTATGGCCCGGATATCTCGCCGAGGGCCCGCTATGAAACCCGTCAACCGAACGATGACGCCCGTAGAATGGGCTCTTCTCCTCACCCTGTCGATGCTCTGGGGCGGATCGTTCTTCTTCACAGGCGTCGCCGTCAAGGAACTGACGCCCCTCACCATCGTGGCGCTGCGGGTCGGACTCGCGGCCCTCATCCTGCACGCTGTCCTTCGGGCCACCGGCCAGCAGATGCCCGGCGACCGCCGCACCTGGGCGGCGTTCTTCGCGATGGGCTTTCTCAACAACGTCGTTCCGTTCTGCCTCATCGTCTGGGCGCAAACCCACATCGCGAGCGGGCTCGCGTCGATCCTCAATGCCACGACGCCGCTCTTCACGGTGATCGTCGCGAACGCAGCCACCCGGGACGAAAAGATGACCGGCAACCGCCTTGCGGGCGTGCTGGTGGGTCTTCTCGGGGTCGCGGTCATGGTCGGACCGGCCGCGCTCGCGGGCCTCGGCACCGATGTCCTGGCGCAGCTCGCAGTCCTTACGGCGGCCTTTTCGTACGCTCTGGCGGGGGTCTTCGGGCGGCGGTTCCGGACGATCGGCGTCGCCCCGATGGCGACCGCAGCCGGCCAGGTCACCGCCTCGACCCTGATGCTGCTGCCGCTGGCGCTCATCATCGAGCGTCCCTGGACGACGGGTGGCCCGAGCCTGCCTGTCTGGGCCGCCCTCTTCGGCCTCGCATCGCTGTCGACCGCCCTCGCCTACGTCATCTACTTCCGCATCCTCGCCACGGCGGGCGCCACGAACCTTCTGCTCGTCACGTTCCTGATCCCGGTGAGCGCGATCATCATGGGATCCCTCGCACTCGGGGAGCGGCTCGAACTCGAGCATTTCGTAGGCATGGGCATGATCGGGCTCGGTCTCGCCGCCATCGACGGCCGAGTCCTCGAGGCCGTGCGGCGCAGGAAGGCGATGGGCTCGCTCCTGGGCCGGGACATCCGATGAGAGCGTCGGGACCTGCAGGTCCGGCAAGGGAAAGGCGCCGACAGGCGGCACCGCAAACCGAAATGGAAATGCGACGGCCCGTCCGCCGCCTCAATGCATCAGGCCGGTCCCGCCAGCCGTTTCGGCGGTAAGCCAGTCCACCACGCCCGCAAGGGCATCGCGGGTCGAGCGGCCGCGGCCCAGACTTTCGGTGTAGAGCGTGAGCTGCTGATCGGCGCTGGTGCCCCGCGCGATGATCCAGCGGGAGAGGTCGAGCTCGCGTTCGCAATCGAGTGCCCTAGCGTCATCCGCCACCATGTCGAGCACCTCGTCCAGCACCTGCGCGACGGGCTTGGCGCTCCGGGAGGCTTCGTCGACGAAGGAACCGTGGATGCCGTAGCGCTGGGCGCGCCAGCAATTCTCCTCCGTGATCGCCCGCGACGCGCCCGTCTGGCCCGCATTGAGGCCGGGATCGCGGTCGAGATGGCGCACGAGGCAGCGATAGAGCGCCGCGATCGCCAGCGTGTCATCGAGGCGGGTGCAGCTGTCGGCCACGCGCAGTTCCAGCGTCGGGTGCTTCAGCGACGGACGAATGACCCACCACACGAACGTCGAATCCTCGATCGCCCGGGCCGTCACGAGGGTGTCGATGTAGCGCTTGTAGTCGGCCGCGTCCTGGAAGAGATCGGGCAGGCCGGTGCGCGGCAATTCCCGGTAGGCGGCGAGGCGGTAGCCCAGAAGCCCGGTGCGCTGCGCCTGCCAGAAGGGCGACGACGTCGAAAGCGCGAGCAGCAGGGGGAGATAGGCCTGCATGCGGTTCATCAAGTCGACGCGGCTGTCGAGATTGGGCACCTCCACGTGAACATGCATGCCGCAGACGACCGTCCGCGAACCGATCATCTGGAGGTCGTGCATCACCTTGCCGTAGCGAGGCTGCGTATTGGGCCTGACCCGGCTCCAGATGGCGAGCGGATGCGTGCCCGACGCCATGATGGCGAGGTCGTGCTCGCGCGCCATGGCGCCCAGGGCGCCGCGCAAAGTGGTGAGATGCTGCCGCGCCGCGGCGAAATCGATGCATGGCCTGGTGGCGACTTCGACCTGCGGATCGAGCATCTCGCGGTGAATGTCGATCGGGAAATTGTTGCGGCAGGAAGCGAAGAAGTCCTGCGTCCGCGCGCGCGCCGCGTCGCGTTTCACGGCGTCGTTGACGAAATACTCTTCCTCGATGCCGAAACGATAGTCCCCGTTCATCTCCAACGTCTCCGGATTGTGTTCTGTTCTGTCCTATCGAAACTCGACCAGCCTTGGACGAGCCTTGCGGCAAGCGGCGCCCAGCTTCGCCTGCAATCGGGCGAGATTGGGGCCGCGGCGAAGGAAACTGCGAAGCTTGCTGATGTTAAATTCGGCTGTGGCCGATGCGTCGTCGGACGGGCGGATCAGCGCCAGTCGCCGAGGGCCGCCTGCACGATGGCGAGCACCGCAACGGCCGCGGTATCGGCACGCAGGATTCGCGGTCCCAACGATACGCGAACAGCCAATCCGTGGGCGCCGACACGCGCTCTCTCCTCGTCCGTAAAACCCCCTTCGGGGCCCACGATAACGGCAGGGCGGCCTTTGTTGTTCCGTAAGCTCCTCAGGACTTCATAAGGGTTTGCGACCTCCGCGCCCTCGTCGCAGAACACAAGAATGCGATCGGGTTCCAGACCCGCAATGGCGGCTTCGAGGTGCTGCTCGGGAAGGATCTCCGGCAGGGCGAGGATCCCGCATTGCTCCGCCGCCTCGATGGCATTGGCGCGCATGCGGTCGAGGTTCACGCGGGCGCTCTGGGTGCGCTGCGTGAAGACCGGGCGCAGCGCACCCGCCCCCATCTCCACGGCCTTCTGCACCATGTAGTCGAGCCTGGCATGCTTGAGGGGCGCGAACATGAAGAGGAGATCGGACGGGGGTGTCTGCTCCCGCACGCGCTCGACGGCGATCAGTTCGCCGCCTTTTCGTCCCTGCGCCCGGATCTCCGCGCACCACTCCCCGTCCCGCCCATTGAACACCAGCACGATTTCGCCGGAGCCCAGGCGCAGGACGTTCAGGAGATAGTTCGCCTGGCCGCGGTCGAGCGCCAGACGCGCCCCGGTGGCGAGCGGCGCATCGAGGAACAGACGGGGTGCCTTGAAATCGTATCCGGCCATGGCGCGGGCTTAGAGCATCGGACTTAAAAAGTGGAATCCGCTTTTGGGATCCACCCGATGCTCACCCTTTGAGAACAGCGCATCGTTCGGCGCGGAAAACCGGGTCCTCTTTTCCGCACGATGCGCAAAGGCGCGCGGGCCGGATGGCGAGCGCGGCGCCGCGAAGTCTCCGCTGGGAAGGTCCCCTGGAACGACCACGATCGACCGTCGCGCCCGTCATTCCGCGATCCCGAAAGCGTCGGGTGCTTGCGGCATCTCGATCGCCGTGTCGGAACGGCGTCTCGGGACAAGCTTGGCCCGCGTCGGTTCGGCGCTTGGCTAAGGGTGCCTTCTGCTGCTAACAAAACCCATGCGCGCCGCCCTGCGCGCTGCAAGCAGAACCTTGCGCGCTGCCCGGCGCGCATCCTGATCGGAAGGACCCGCTCATGCGCGCATCCTTGCTTCGTACGCCCCTCGTCGTGGCGCTCGTCGCCGGCGGCGCCGTCCTGGGAGCCGTACCCACCCTCGCCCAAACGTCGAGCTGCCGGGACGTCCAGACGTTCATGGGCGAGCGCCAGAAGCTGATTCAGCAGCTGAACAATGCGGGCGGCAAGGACAAGAAGCTCGATCCGGGCGTCGCGTGCTCCGCCTTCGGGAAGCTCGTGACGAACGGGGAGACCGGGCTGAAATGGATCGAGGCGAACAAGGATTGGTGCCAGATCCCCGACCAGTTCGCTCAGTCCTTCAGGGAAGACCACGACAAGATGAAGAAACTGCGCGGCGAAGCCTGCAAGATCGCGGCCAAGGCGGCGCAGATGGAGAAGGAGGCCCGCAGAGGATCGAACCCGTTCGGCGGCGGTCTCACCGGCGAATACAAGATCCCGCAAGGCGCCCTTTGAGCGGAGTCCGGACCGGGGCTCACGGCGGAAAGGTGCTTCCGGACGCCGTGCGCGGCCATTGGGTCGACCGTTCGGCTCCGGCACCCTGGCGCCCCTACCTGAGGCTCGCCCGCATCGAACGGCCCATCGGCTGGTGGCTGCTCCTCCTGCCCTGCTGGTGGTCGTCCGTTCTTGCGGCCGTGGCCGCCCACGACCTCCCGGACCCGGGACACGCCCTTCTGTTCCTCATCGGCGCGGTGGCCATGCGGGGCGCGGGCTCCACCTACAACGACATCGTCGATCGCGAGCTCGACGCGCGGGTGGAGCGCACCCGCGACCGGCCTCTCCCGTCAGGTCAGGTGAACCTTGCAGGCGCCCTCGTCTTCCTCGTGGCCCAGTGCCTGATCGGGCTCGCCGTGCTCCTGCAGTTCAACTCCTACGCCGTCGCGGCCGGCTTCGCCTCGCTCGGGATCGTGGCGCTCTACCCCTTCATGAAGCGGGTGATCTGGCTGCCGCAGATCGTGCTCGGACTGGCCTTCGCTTGGGGCGGCCTCATGGGCTGGGCCGCGGCGCGAGGCTCGCTGACGCTCGCCCCTGTGCTTCTCTACCTCGGCGCGGTGGCCTGGGTCGTCGGCTACGATACGATCTATGCGCTTCAGGACATCGAGGACGATGCCATCGCAGGCATCAAGTCCTCCGCTCGCTTCTTCGGAGAGCGTGTGCGCCTTGCGGTCGCCGTCTGCTACGCGATCGCGGTTTGGCTCGTCGCCGTCGCCTTCGTCCTGACGGACGCCGGAATCCTCGCCTTCACGGGCCTCGCCGCCTTCGCTGTCCACCTCGCCTGGCAGGTCGCGCGAATCGACCGCAAGGACGGCGCGGGTGCGTTGAGACTCTTCCGTTCCAACCGGGACGCGGGGCTCATCCTGACGGCGGGGCTCGTGGCGGAGGCCGCCGCGAGGGCGCTTTGAGCGTCGGGCTCCGCACAGGGCGTCATCCTTCGGCGCGGGTGGGTAGAGGGCATCATCCTTGGGCGCGCGCAGCGCGACCTTAAGGATCTCGGGCCGCGAAAGGCGCTCGAACCTTGCGCTCCGATCCGCGGTTCTGGCGCTTGATCCTGCACCCGATCCTTGAGCTCGCGCTTCGCGTGCCCAAGTGGTTCACCGGCCGCGCCGACCCGCCGGGGACGACACGGCAGCGGCTTGGCCCGCCGCCGGTCGTTTCTCATCAGGATGACGAGGAACTGAAGGGCGGCTCATCTCGATCCGGCCACGAACCGCACGGCGCGGACGCCAAGTCCCAAGGCGGAAAGAACGACGCCGAGAAGGCTGCCGAAGACGGCAAGGAGACCAAGGCCCAGTGCGTTGCCGATCACGCGGCCCTCCGGGTCGATCAGTCCCCCGATAACGATCGGCAGCCAGGACCCGAAAGCGAGTATTGCACCCGTAGCCAGAAGGCTGCGGGTCCATCGCCCGGTCTCCGAGAGGGCGGCCCAGCCCGCGAAGCCGGCCACCACCATGGCGATGATCGGCTGTTCCAGGATGAGATCGAGCATCAGCCTTCGCCCCAATCCGCCAGTTCGTCTCCCCGATGCACCGGCGGGCGCAGGGCGACGGAGCCGGTTTTGCGTCGAGTGAGGAACCGGGGCCGGCGGCGAGCGAGAAGTCCGTGCCGCCGCCGTTGCCGGCCCGGGCCCAGGAGCACGCGGCCGATCTGGGGGTAGGGACTCAGCATGGCGCCGTTCGGAAGCTGTATCTTGAGTTCCAGACCCGTGGCGCCGGCGAGCGCACGCCACTCGGCAACGACATCGTCCTCGCCATACGGTCCGATCGCCAGGAGCGCCGTATTGGCGGCGTCGAGCAGGACGAGGTGGAAGACGTCGCGTCGGCGGTCGAGACGCATCGCGATGCCCGCAGCCGGACGGCCGACCGCCTTCCCGACGAGAATCGGGGGAAGATGGGCGTTGGAGATGGGACCGGAACCGTCTTCCGGAAGGGAGACGGTTCCGGCCTCGCCGGTGACCTGTGCCATGTGTGACGCCCTGTTAAGGCTGCCGGCCAGCTCTGATGGCGGGCTCGGATCGTGCGGCCATCATCGGCGCGACCCCTGCGCGAGGTCTTAAGAGGCCTGGTTAAGACCCGTTCACGGACGGCCTTTCGGGCCCGATGCTCAATAAAGGATTGCACGGTCTGCGAAAAAGCCGGGGAGCGACACCGGCGGCCCTGGCGGGTGGGCCGCGCAGACCCCATTCTCCGGTGGCATGCTCGCCCGTTCGACTATCGATCTCGTCAACAGCCTCGCACCCGCCGTCCGGGAGGCCGCCCGCGAAGCCGGCGGCCTTGCGCTCCGGCATTTCCGGGAAGGGCGTCAGACCTCGGCCAAACTCTGGCACAAGGACCGCGGCTCCCCGGTGACGGAGGCGGACGTGGCCGTCGATTCCTTTCTGAAAAGCCGCCTGGCGGAAGCGTTGCCTGGAGCGGGATGGCTCTCGGAGGAGACGGCGGACGACCCCGCGCGGCTGACCAAGGACCTCGTCTGGATCGTCGACCCGATCGACGGCACCCGCGCTTTCGTCGGCGGACATCCGGACTGGTCCGTCTGCATTGCGCTCCTCATCGAGGGGAGACCGGTTCTGGGCATCGTCTATGCGCCGGCGCACGAACAGCTCTACGAGGCGCGCCAGGGAGCGGGCGCCCGACGCAACGGCGCCGCCATGGCGGTATCCACGCGCGAAGACGTGGCCGGTGCGCGCTTCGCAGGCCCAGTGCCGCTCATCGATGCCTTCACGCGCCGTTTCGGACGCCCGGTGAGCACGGTTCCGAAGGTCCCCTCCCTCGCACTTCGCCTGGTGCGGGTGGCGGAGGGCTCGATCGATGTGGGGCTCGTTTCCGGCAATTCCCGGGATTGGGACCTCGCCGCAGCAGATCTCATCCTCCATGAAGCGGGGGGAATCATCACCGATCTCGAAGGCGGAACGCTCCGCTACAACCGCTCCGATCCGGTCCATGGGGAACTCGCTGCCGCATCGTCGAGGTTGCATCCGGCCGTCATTGCGGCCATGAGGGCACCGAGCGATCTGGCCTCTCGGCCGCGCTGACCCGATCTCCCGCCAGGTGGAGCCCGTCGATCTCATGAGCGAGACGCCTTCCCCGACACCGGCCCAGAAGCCCGCCGAGACCGCTTCGAAGCAGCTTCTCCACCTCGTCTTCGGCGGGGAACTGACGCATCTCGGGGGCGTCGAGTTCAAGGACCTCTCGAATCTCGACATCGTCGGCATCTACCCGAACTACGCCGCGGCCTATGCGGCCTGGAAGGGAAAGGCGCAGTCCACCGTCGACAACGCGCACACGCGCTATTTCATCGTCCACCTGCACCGCCTCCTCGAGCCGCAAGGCTGAAGCGTCCGGCCATGGGCCTCGTCAAGCGCCTCACCGGCTCCCGAGCCGCCCGTGAAGCCTTCGGCTTCCTGGTGGCGCGCTATCTCGGGTTCGTGCGGCGGACGAACCGCTTCGTCCGCGAGCCGGCCGATCCTTACCACCGGATCGGGCCGATGATGCCCGTCATCGCGGCCATGTGGCACGGCCAGCATTTCATGGTGCACTTCGCGAAGCGGCGCGAAGATCGGGCGGCGAGCCTCGTGTCGCGCTCGGGCGACGGCGAACTCAACGCCGTCGCCCTGCGCCATCTCGGCATCCGCGCCATCCGCGGTTCCGGCGCACGTGGACGCGACGTGCGCGCCAAGGGCGGCGTCAGCGCGACCCGCGCGATGCTGCGCGCGCTCGAAGCCGGCGAGATGGTGGTGATGACGGCCGACGTTCCCAAATCGTCCCGCGTCTGCGGCCGCGGCATCGTCGCGCTGGCGAAGCTCTCCGGACGGCCCATCGTTCCCGTCGCGGTCGTCACCAGCCGGCGCATCGATTTCAAGAGCTGGGATCGGGCGAGCCTCGGCCTCCCCCTCGGCCGCGGCGCGATCGTGCTCGGCGACCCCGTCTTCGTCGCCCGCGACGCCGATGCGGCGGCGCTCGAAACGGCCCGTCAGGCGGTGGAATGCGGGCTCGACGCGGTGCACGAGCGCGCCTACGGACTCGTCGGGTCGAAAGACCCGGGCGTCAAGGACAAGCGGCCGATCAGGACGCGGGAGCACGCCGCGTGAGCCCCCGCCTGCCGCTCGTTATGCGTGCCTATCGCACCGCCGTCGCGATGCTCGAACCCGCGTTCATCGTGATGCTCCATTGGCGACAGCGCCGGGGCCTGGAGGAGCGAACACGGCTCGGCGAACGCCAGGGCTGGCCCAGCCGCGCCCGGCCTTCCGGACATCTCTTCTGGGTTCACGGTGCCTCCATCGGCGAGACGCTGTCGCTTCTCCCGGTGGTCGAGCGTCTGACGCAGCGCGGCGTGTTCGTTCTCGTCACGTCGGGAACGCGCACGTCCGCGGCCCTCGTGGCGCGCCGCCTGCCGCCGGGTGCCTTCCACCAGTTCGTGCCTCTCGACGTGCCCCGATACGTCAGGCGGTTTCTCGATCATTGGAGGCCGGATCTGGTGCTCGTCGCGGAATCGGAGATCTGGCCCAACACGATCCTGGAACTCGATCGGAGGCGGGTGCCGTTGATCATGATCAACGGGAGGATGTCGGATCGCTCCTTCGAGCGCTGGCAGCGAGTTCCGAAAGTGATCGGATCCCTCCTCCACCGGTTCGCGCTCTGCCTGACGCAGTCGACGGTCGATGCGGAGCGTCTCGCGAGGCTCGGTGCACCGAGGGTGGCGGTCGCCGGCAACCTGAAGTTCGATGCACCGCCGCCGCCTGCCGATCCTCGCCTCGTCGCGCAGCTTTCCGGACTGGTCGCGGGCCGCCCGGTTTGGCTTGCGGCAAGCACTCATCCGGGCGAAGAGGAGAGCGTCGTCGCGGTGCACCGGATGCTGGCCAAACGGCACCCGCACCTCCTCACGATCATCGCGCCGCGCCACCCCGCCCGAGGCCCGGAGATCGCAGCCATCGCCGGGCGGGCGGGCCTGCGTCCAGCCAGGCGTGCGGACGGCCTGCATCCGGACCGGGCCACCGACATCTACGTGGCGGACACGATCGGCGAAATGGGATTGTTCTATCGGCTCGCACCCGTCGTGCTGATGGGCGGCTCGCTCGTCGCCCACGGCGGACAGAACCCGATCGAGCCTGCGAAGCTCGGAGGGGCGATCCTGCACGGTGCGCACGTCCACAACTTCACCGAAATCTACGCCGCGCTCGACGAAGCCCGCGGCGCCCTCGCCGTGCGGGACGAGCAGGTCCTGGCGCGTGCGGTCACCGAACTCCTCGCCGACCCCGCACTCGCCCGCGAGATGGCGCGCTCCGCCGCCGAGACGGTGCAGGCCCTCGGCGGCGCCGTGGATCGCACGTTGCAGTCGATCGAGCCCTTCATCGTCCAGGTGAAGCTCGGAGCGCGGCGCTGATGCGGGCGCCCGCCTTCTGGTGGTCGCCGACGCCTACTCCGCTCGCTCGTCTTCTTCGCCCGGCCTCCCTTCTCTACGGAGCGGTCGCGGCCCGGCGTCTGGGCCGCGACGGCAGCCGCGCTTCGGTCCCGGTGATGTGCATCGGCAATTTCACCGTGGGCGGCGCCGGCAAGACGCCGTCGGCCTTGGCGGTTGCGCGAATCCTGAAGGATCTGGGCGAGCGCCCGGCCTTCCTTTCGCGAGGCTACGGGGGACGCCTTGCGGGGCCGGTGCGGGTCGGCCCCGAGCACGGCGCCGCGGATGTGGGAGACGAGCCCCTGCTCCTCGCCCGAGACGCGCCGGTCATCGTCTCCCGGGCCCGCCCGGCGGGCGCCGAACTGGCGGCCGCAGGCGGCGCGAGCGTGATCGTGATGGATGACGGGCTGCAGAACGCATCGCTTCTCAAGGACCTCGCGGTCGCCGCCGTCGACGGCGCGACAGGCTTCGGCAACCGGCTTCCCATGCCCGCCGGGCCGCTGCGGGCGCCGCTCGGGGCACAGTGGCCGAAGGCGGACGCGGTGCTCGTCATCGGCGAAGGCTCTGCGGGGGAATCGGCGGCACAGGAGGCTGCTGGCCTCGGTAAGCCGGTGCTGCGCGGGCGGCTCGAACCCGATCCGGCGGCGGCCGCGCGGCTCGCGGGCCGACGCGTTCTCGCCTTCGCGGGGATCGGAAGGCCAGCGAAGTTCTTCGAGACCCTCAAGACCTGCGGCGCGATCGTCGAGGTGGAACGCGCCTTTCCCGACCATCATCCCTTCGGCGCCGACGATCTGGCTGCCTTGAGGAGAGCCGCCGGCAGTCGTGGGCTCGCGCTCGTGACGACCGAGAAGGATGCAGCCCGGATCGGCGCCCGCGGATCTCGCGGATGCCATCCTGACCCTGCCGGTCCGCCTCCGCTTCGACAACCAGGCGGCGCTGCGCGCCCTGCTCGTGGCGGCGCTCGAGCGGGCGCGTCAGTCTCCCGCGCGGGGCTGACGGCGCTTGACCCCGAGGCGGATCAGAACCTCCTCCGGCCCCGCATAGGCCTCCTGGCGCTCCACGCTCCAATACTTGAGCTGGTCGAGCGGGATCGGCTGCCCGGTCACCGAGCAGCGCACATAGGCTCCCGGCCTCACAAGCCGCAGATTGCTGTCGAGATATTCGACGACGGCCTCGCCGCCGCTTCGCTCATGCTTGTTCATCCGGAACCTCGCGTCCGCTCCGGGACGGCGGTGGTGTATCGGCTAAGAGATAGGCCAGAGCGGGGTCGGGTTTCAATGACGGACCGGACGGCCTCTTTCCGGCCGAGCGTCCGATCCTTGCTCCCTCACCCGGCGGCCGGCCCTTCTTCACGGGGATGGCGAGAGCACGGAGGATGACAGGTCGAACAGGGCGCCCTGCTCTTCCGTGGGGAGCTTCGGCTTTGCAGGTCGTGGCTTCATGCCGCGTCCGCCAGTGACGTCGGCGCGGCCGTCCGCGAATTCGACGGTCAGCGCCTGCCCGTCGAGGACGGCCTCGTGCGAGCGGACGGCGCGGCCATCCCCATCCCACACGAGGGCATAGCCCCGCTCGAGGACGGATTTGTAGTTCAGGCTGTCGAACAGCGCGGAGAGCGTGCCGAGGCGGACGCGCTTCCGCTCGATCTGTCGCGGCCATCGCCGGTGAAAGCCGCTCGCCGGTGCGCCGGGCGAGGTCGCGGCGCTGGCCGATGCGGACCCGCTCCGCGCGAATCATCGTCTCGCGGGCGACGGCGAGGCGCTGGCCCGCCGCCTCGAGCCGTTCCGCACCGCGCGCCAGCGAGCGTTCGAGCGCCGCGCGGGGCCGCTCGTCGATCGCGGCGAGCCGGGTGGCGAGCCTGGCGAGTTGAGCGGCTGGAGAGAAAAGCGCGAGGCCACGGACGGCCTTCACCAGCCGGGAGTGGAGGTTGCGTGCGTTGCCGATCAGAGCCGGACCGAGGCGGACGGTCGCAAGATCGAGCTGCTGACGCTTCGGCGCGAAGATCGCCTCGGCCGAGGGCAGCGCCCGGGCGGTCAGCCGCAAATCCGACCGGCGGCGGTCGACGAGGCGGAACACGGCCTCCGCGTGGCGGCGCGCGAGATCGGCGGTGGCGGCTACGAGCTCGACCCGGACGGGAACCACCATTTCGGCGGCGCCCGTCGGCGTCGGGGCGCGGACGTCCGCGGCGTGGTCGATGAGAGTCCAGTCGGTTTCGTGACCCACGGCGGAGACGAGCGGAATCGCGCTCTCCGCGGCTGCGCGGACCACGGCCTCCTCGTTGAAGCCCCACAGATCCTCGATCGAACCGCCGCCGCGGGCCACGATGAGCACGTCCGGCCGCGGGATCCTGCCGCCGGGTTCGAGCGCGTTGAATCCGCGGATCGCGGCGGAGACCTCGTCCGCGCAGGTGTCGCCCTGCACGCGCACCGGCCAGACGAGAACCCGCCGCGGAAAACGGTCGTCGAGACGATGAAGGATGTCGCGGATGACGGCGCCGGTGGGCGAGGTCACGACGCCGACGACCTGCGGCAGGTAGGGCAGCCGCCGCTTGCGCCCGGCTTCGAACAGCCCCTCGGCCGTGAGCTTGCGGCGGCGCTCCTCGAGCAGCGCCATCAGGGCGCCGATGCCGGCCGGCTCGAGCGATTCGACGACGATCTGGTAGGTGGACTTGCCGGGAAAGGTGGTGATGCGCCCGGTGGCGATCACCTCGAGGCCTTCCTGCGGCTTGATCCTGAGGCGCGAGAAGGTGCCTTTCCAGATCACCGCGTCGAGCCGCGCACCCTGGTCCTTGAGGCAGAAATAGACGTGGCCGGAGGAATGGGGCCCGCGATAGCCCGAGACCTCGCCGCGAAGGCGCACATGGCCGAAAGCGTCCTCCAGCGTGCGCTTCAGCGCTCCCGCGAGGTCCGAAACGGTCCATTCGGGGGCATTCGTCGGGGCTCTGTCGAGGGCAACGGCTTTGTCCATGGCGCGACCGTAATCGCTTCGCGGGCCTTCTCCAAGGCCGGGGATCCGTGCCGTGTTGAAGCGCGACGGCCCGAGCCTTAAAGACCCTTCATGAACATCCTCCTCATCGGCGGGGGCGGACGCGAGCACGCGCTGGCCTGGGCGCTCTCGGCGAGCCCCTTGTGCGACCGGCTCTTCATCGCGCCCGGCAACCCCGGCACGGCGCAATGCGGCACGAACGCGGCGCTCGACGTGGAGGACCATGGGGCGATCATCGATTTCTGCCGCACGGCCGGAATCCCGTTCGTGGTGGTCGGACCGGAGGCTCCCCTGGTCGCTGGCCTCGTGGACGACCTCGCCTCGGCCGGAATCAAGGCCTTCGGGCCGACGCGGGCCGCCGCGAGGCTCGAGGGATCGAAAGGCTTCACCAAGGATTTCTGCGCGGAGTTCGGGATTCCGACGGCCCCTTACCGGCGTTGCGCCGATTCGGCGGCGGCGAAAGCCTACCTGCGCGAGCGGGGCGCGCCGGTCGTCGTGAAGGCGGACGGGCTCGCGGCCGGCAAGGGCGTCGTGGTCGCCATGAGCGTCGCGGAAGCGGAAGCCGCCATCGACATGATGACCGGCGGCGGCTTGGGCGCCGCCGGGGCGGAGGTCGTGATCGAGGCCTTTCTGGAGGGCGAGGAAGCGAGCTTCTTCGCCCTCTGCGACGGCACGACGGCCCTCCCCCTCGGAACGGCGCAGGACCATAAGCGCGCCTTCGACGGCGATGAGGGCCCGAACACCGGCGGCATGGGTGCCTATTCGCCGGCGCCGGTGCTGACGCCGGAGCTTCAGGCGCGCGTCATGCGCGAGATCATCGAGCCGACCCTTCGCGGAATGCGCACGCGCGGCACTCCCTACAAGGGCGTGCTCTATGCGGGCCTGATGATCACCGCGGACGGTCCGCAGCTTATCGAATACAACGTGCGCTTCGGCGATCCCGAGGCGCAGGTGCTGATGCCCCGCCTGAAGAGCGACCTCGGGGCGGCCCTCTTCGCGGCAGCGGACGGCGTGCTGAAGGATTTCACGTTGCGCTGGTCGGACGACGTCGCGCTGACGGTCGTGATGGCGGCGCGCGGCTATCCGGGCGCGGTCGAGAAGGGCTCCGAGATCCGGGGCCTCGCCGCCGCCGAGGGATTGCCGGACGTGCTCGTCTTCCATGCGGGCACGAAGCAGGACGGAGACCGCCTCGTCGCCCAAGGCGGGCGCGTGCTTGATGTGACCGCGCTCGGCCGCACCGTCGCGGAGGCGCAGGCGAAGGCCTACGAGGCGGTGAGCCGGATCGAATGGCCGGAAGGATTCTGCCGGCGTGATATCGGCTGGCGGGCCGTGGCGCGGGAGCGCGGCTGATCCGGAGCCGGTTCCACACAAGCGGTAACGGATCTAAGGTCGACCCATGACGGACGACCTCTTCCCCGATTTCGAGTCCCACTGGATCAGCACCGAGGCGGGACGAATCTTCGCGCGCTCGAAGGGCGACGGCGCTCCGCTCGTCCTGCTCCACGGCTTCCCGCAGACGCACGTCATGTGGCACAGGCTCGCGCCCGCTCTGGCCGAGACGCACAGCGTCGTCTGCATGGACCTGCGCGGCTACGGCTGGTCCTCCGTTCCGAGGAGCGACGAGGCGCACGAGACCTACTCCAAGCGGGCCATGGGAAAGGACGTGATCGCCGTCATGGAGGAACTCGGCCACGTGCGCTTCGCCGTGGTCGGCCACGATCGCGGCGCAAGGGTCGGCTACCGTCTCGCCCTCGATCATCCGGGGCGCGTGGAGCGCCTGGCCCTCCTCGACATCCTGCCGACCTTCCATGTCTGGGCGCAGATGCGCGCCGGCGCGATCCCGCCGGCCCATTGGGGCTATCTCTCCGAACCCTATCCGAAGCCCGAACAGGAGATCGGGCGCGATCCCATCCCCTATTTCGAAGGGCTCATGGCGAAATGGTCGGGAAGCGGCACGCTCGAAGCCTTCGACCCGCGAGCGCTTGCGGCCTATCGGGCGGGGTGCAACGAGCCGTCGCGAATCCACGCCTTCTGCGAGGATTACCGGGCGGGCGCCACCGTCGATGTCGCGCAGGACGAGGCGGACCTCTCGGCCGGGACGCAAATCGGCTGCCCGGTCCATGTGGTCTCCAGCGAGTACTATCTCACCGGCGGCGGCCCGGAGACGCCGCTCGCCGTCTGGCAACGAACCTTCGCGCCGGAAGCGACTGGAACGAAGGTGGCGTCGGGGCATTTCGTGGCGGAGGAGAACCCGGGGGCGACCCTCGAGGCGTTGCGCGGGTTCTTACGCTAGCGCATCGTGCGGAAAAGTGGACCCGGTTTTCCGCGCCGAACGATGCGCCGCTGAAGAGAAAGAGCATCGGATGGATCCCAAAAGTGGATTCCACTTTTGGGATCATCCGATGCTCTAGCGCCCGTCGCGGTTCACCGCCGCTCGGCGAAAAAATCCTTCAGAAGCTGTGCGGCCTCGCCCTCGCGGATGCCCCCGTAGACCTCCGGCGCATGATGGCACGTCGGGCTGTCGAAGAAGCGCACGCCGCTCTCGACCGCGCCGCCCTTCGGGTCGGAGGCGCCGAAGTAAAGCCGCCGGACGCGGGCGAAGGAGATCGCCGCCGCGCACATGGTGCAGGGCTCGAGGGTCACGTAGAGGTCGCAGCCCGTGAGGCGCTCGTCGCCGAGGGCTTCGCAGGCGCGGCGGATGGCGAGGAGTTCGGCATGGGCGGTCGGATCGCGCTCCTCCCGCGGGCGGTTTCCGGCGGCGGCGATCACGCGTCCGTCCTTCACCACGACGGCCCCGACGGGCACCTCGCCGATGGCGGCCGCCCGGCGCGCCTCGTCCAACGCGAGGCCCATCGGATCAAGTCCGGTCGAGGAAGCGTTGTCCATCCTGAAGCGCTCTCGAACCCTGCCTCGCTTACGCGCCCGCTCTCTGCTATCAGGCCCCCATGACCAACAGCAACGACAATGACGACCGGGGCCGCACGCCGGGCCGCTCCGACCGCCCCCGCACCGGGCGCGATCGCCCGTTCCATGGCCGAGACGGAGCCGGAGGCGGCGCGAAGGGCCACGCGAAGTCCTTCAGACCCAAGGGTGACAGACCCAAGGGTGACAGGTCCAAGGGTGACAGCTCCAAGGGCGACAGGCCGTTCCGGCCCCGCGACGACGCCGAGCGGCCCCGCAAGCCTCGGGAGGGCGGGGGACGCCCGTTCCGCCATGACGACCGGCCCCGCCGCGCGGAGCCCGCGGAGGCACCGGCCGAGGCGCCGGAGCCCGCCGAGGAGCGGATCGCCAAGGTCATCGCCCGCGCGGGCGTCGCCTCCCGGCGCGACGCGGAGGCGATGATCGCGGAAGGCCGCGTGACGCTGAACGGCACCGTGCTCGCCTCGCCCGCCGTCAACGTCACGAAGGACGATCTCATCGAAATCGACGGCGAGAAGCTGCCCGCGAGGGAGCGCACGCGCCTGTGGATCTTCCACAAGCCGCGCGGTCTCGTGACGACCGCGCGGGATCCGGAAGGGCGGCCGACCGTGTTCGAATCCCTTCCCGAGGACATGCCGCGCGTCGTCGCCGTGGGCCGCCTCGACATCAACACCGAGGGCCTCCTGCTCCTCACCAACGACGGCGGTCTCGCCCGCGTCGTCGCACACCCGGAGACCGGCTGGCTGCGCCGCTACAAGGTCCGGGCGCACGGCGAGGTCACCCAGGCGGACCTCGATCGGCTGAGCGACGGCGTCACCATCGACGAGATGGAATACGGTCCCGTCGAAGCGCGTCTCGACCGGGTGCAGGGCGACAACGTGTGGATCACGATGGGCCTGCGCGAGGGCAAGAACCGCGAGGTGAAGCGCATCCTCGAACACCTCGGGCTCCGGGTGAACCGCCTCATCCGCCTCTCCTTCGGCCCCTTCCAGCTCGGCGACCTCGAGCCCGGCCTCGTCGAAGAGGTGAAGACCAGGGTCCTGAAGGACCAGCTCGGGACGAAGCTGGCCGAGGAGGCGGGTGTCGATTTCGAAAGCCCCGTTCGCGAACCGATCGCTCCCTTCGGTTCGCCCAGGAAGCCGCAGCCGCCCGAGCGCCGCGACCGCGACGAGGCTTTTCGGGGCCGCCCGCCCCGCCACGGCGACGAGCGCCCCTCCCGCGGACGCGACGATCGGCCGACGCGGTGGCACCGCGACGAGGAGGAGCCCGCCCCGAAGCGCCCCTCCCGGCTCGAGCCGAAGCGCAGCGTCTGGCGTGCCGGGGAGGACGAGTCGGCTGAGAGGCCGAACCGCAAGTCGCCCCGCCGCGGCGCCGACCCGCGCGAAGCCCGCGCGGCGGCGGCCGAGCGGCCCCGGGAGCGGGTCGGCGCCATCAAGGGAACCGAAGGCCGCAAGGTCATGGTCGAACGGCTGGTGACCCAGCCGCGGGAGGAAGAGCGCCCCGCCCGCCGGCCGCGGCCCGCGGCACCGGGGGGTGACGATCGTCCCCGTCGACGCACGGGCGCATCGTCCGCGGGCCACTGGGGCGACGCCCCCGCCCCTCGACGCGAACGAGACGGACGCTCTTCGGACCGAGACGAGCGGCCTCGCCAGCGCCGGGACGAAGGCGACCGGCCCCGCGGCGGCCGCGAGCGAGACGGACAGCGGCGCCCGCAGGAGGGTGCCGATCGTCCCTTCCGGGCACGGAACAGCGATCGGCCCGCGCGCGCCGGCGACGACCGGCCGCGTCGGGGACCGCCGCGGGAGGGCGCGAAGCCGGGAGCGCACCGCGGTCGCAAGGGCGATCCGCCGGGCGGAGGTTTCAAGGGCGGCCCGAAGGGACCGCCGCGGGGCCGCCGTCCATGAGGATCGAGCGGTGAGGATCGAGCGATGAGGATCGTGGGCGGGCGCTTCCGCGGCCGCTCGCTGACAGGTCCCACATCGGACGCCGTCCGCCCGACCTCGGACCGCCTGCGCGAGACGATCTTCAACATCCTCGCGCACGCCTACGACGACCCGGTCGAAGGCGCCCGCGTCCTCGACCTCTTCGCCGGCACGGGCGCCATGGGCCTCGAGGCCATGTCCCGCGGCGCCGCCTTCGGGCTCTTCGTCGACGAGAGCGCCCAGGCTCGCGGCATCATCCGAGAGAACGTGGAGGCGCTCGGTCTCGGCGGCGCGACGCGCATCTTCCGCCGCGACGCGACCCGCATGGGCCCGGCGGCGCCGAACGCCCCGTTCTCGCTCGTCTTCTGCGATCCGCCCTACGGCCGGGACTTCGCGCCCAAGGCTCTTACCTCCTGCGCGGAGGGCGGTTGGCTCGTGCCGGGAGCGCTCGTCGTCGTCGAGGAGGCCGAGGGGGTCGACGTCACGTTGCCGGCGGGGTTCGAGGAGATCGAGCGGCGCGACTACGGCGAGACGCGGGTCGTGTTCGGGAGGTTCGCCGGCTGAGACGGCAGGCGGCTTCGCCGCAACCCGCGGCGAGGCTATAGTTCGATCCGCTCGTTGCGTCCCGGGGGCGTCCGCTCCGCGAGGAGAGCTTCATGTCGGCGCCCGAAGTCCTCATCGTCGGTGCCGGGCCAACCGGCCTCGTGCTGGCGCTGTGGCTGAATCGGCTCGGCGTGCGCCTGCGCATCGTCGACAGGGCGGCCCGGCCCGGGACGACGTCGCGGGCCCTGGGGGTGCAGGCGAGGACGCTCGAGTTCTACCGGCAGGTCGGACTTTCCGACGAGGTGGTCGAGCGCGGCTTGGAATTCGCCGCGGCGAACCTCTGGGTGCGCGGCAGGAAGGCGGCCCGGGCCGCGTTCGGCGAGATGGGCAGGGGCCTCAGCCCCTTTCCCTATATTCTGATCTTTCCGCAGGACGAGCACGAGCAGTTCCTGATCGAACGCCTTGCTGAGCGCGGCATCGCGGTCGAGCGCGGGACCGAGCTCCTCCGCTTCGAGGATGGGGACGGGTGCGTGCGGGCCCAGCTCCGCGGTCCGGACGGGTCCGTGGAAGAATGCGAGGCGGGATACCTCGCCGGATGCGACGGAGCGCGTTCGACAATCCGCGACTCGCTGCGGATCGGCTTCCCGGGCGGCACTTACGCTCACGTCTTCTACGTGGCGGACGTCGAGGCAAAGGGTCCGCTGATCAATCACGAGCTGCATGCGGCGCTCGACGATGCCGACTTCCTGGCGGTGTTTCCGATGAAGGGCGAAGAGCGTGCCCGTCTCATCGGCACGGTCCGGTGGGAATTGGACGAGCGGCGCGAGGCGCTGACCTGGGACGACGTCAGCAAGGGCGTGATCGACCGCCTGCGCCTGACGGTCGATCGCGTGAACTGGTTCTCCACCTACCGCGTCCACCATCGCGTGGCGGACCGATTTCGGCAGGGCCGCGTCTTTCTCCTCGGCGATGCGGCCCACATCCACAGCCCCGTGGGAGCGCAGGGCATGAACACGGGCATTGCGGATGCGGTCAACCTTGCCTGGAAGCTCGCCGCAACCCTGCGGCGCCGCGCGGGGACCGCCCTGCTGGATACCTACGAGCCGGAGCGCATCGCGTTCGCCCGCAGGCTGGTGGCGACCACCGACCGGGCCTTCACGGCCGTGACCAGCCCCACGCCCCTCGCCCGCTTCATTCGAATCGGCGTCGTGCCGCGGGTCCTGCCGCGCCTCGCCGCACTCGGAGCCTTTCGCCGCTTCATGTTCCGGACGGTCTCGCAGACGGCCGTGAACTATCGCGGCAGCGCGCTGAGCGAAGGACGCGCGGGCGGCGTCCGTGGCGGCGACCGGCTGCCCTGGGTCCAGCCTGACGCCGCATCGGATCGCGCGTTCGACAATTTCGCCCCGCTGACCTCGCTCGACTGGCAGGTCCACGTCTACGGCGACGCGGGCGCCGGGCTGGCGGAGGCTTGCCGGAAAACGGGGCTCGCCCTGCACACCTTCGCGTGGAGTTCCGCCGCAGGCCGGGCCGGCTTGAGGCAAGGTGCCGCCTACCTCGTTCGGCCGGACGGCTACGTCGGCTTGGCCGATCCCGAGGGCGGCCTGGCCGGGCTCGCGGATTATCTGCGGACGCGCGACCTGCGGCCGTCGCAGGCGGCCGCGCCGGAACGCGTCTCCTGAGCAATCCGCCGCGTTCCCGGCATGAGGTGGCCCGTCGAACCGGCTCCTACTCGGCCGGACGGGGCAGCCGACTCACGCCTTCCCGTTTCACCTTCTCCCGCGTCCATTGGAAGATGACGTAGAGGACCGGGATCAGGAAGATGCCGACGAGCGCCGCCGCCAGCATCCCGCCGAACACCGCCGTGCCGACGCCGCGGCGGCTCAGCATGCCGGCTCCTTCGGCGATCACGAGGGGAACGAGGCCGGCGATGAAGGCGAAGCTCGTCATCATCACCGCCCGGAACCGCTCCCTGGCGCCTTCCACGGCAGCGTCCGTGATCTCGAGCCCATGCCGGCGCCGTTCCATGGCGAATTCCACGATGAGGATCCCGTTCTTGGCGGCCAGCGCGATCAGCACCACCAGTCCGATCTGGGCGTAGAGATTGTTGTCGAGGCCGGCGACCTTGAGGGCCACCATCGACCCCGCGACGCCGGCCGAGACCGAGAGCAACACCGCCACCGGGATCGTCCAGCTCTCGTAGAGCGCGACGAGGAAGAGGTAGGCGAAGAGCACCGCGAGGGCGAGGATTGTCGTCGTCTTGCCGCTCGCCTCGATTTCCTGCAGCGCGGTCCCGGTCCACTCGTAGCCGTAGTTCGGAGGCAGGGTCCTCGCGGCGACGTCCTGCATCGCGGCGATCGCCTCGCCGGAGCTCCTGCCCGGCGCCGGTCCGCCGTTGATCGTCGCGCTCGCATAGTTGTTGTAGCGGACGATCAGCTGCGGCCCGAGGACGAGCCGCACCCCCGCGAAGGCGCGGACGGGCACCATTTCGCCGTCGCGGTTGCGGACATTGATGCGGTAGATGTCGTCGACCCTCGTCCGGTCCGAGGCCTCGCCCTGCACGGTCACCTGCCAGGTCCGGCCGAACAGGTTGAAATCGTTGACGTAGGCGCTCCCCAGGACCGACTGGAGCGCGTTGAACACGTCGGTGATCTCGATGCCGAGCGTCTGCACCTTCTCGCGATCGATATCGAGGTAGAGTTGCGGCGTGTTGGCGGCGTAGGTCGAGTAGACCCGGTTCAGCACCGGATCTCTGGTTGGCCGCGAAGACGAGGCCGCGCGTCACCGCGGCGATGTCCGCCGGCGTCCCGCCGCCGAGGCTCAGGAGCTGGAATTCGAAGCCGCTGCCCGATCCGAGACCGATGATGGGCGGAAGGTTGTAGACGATCACGGCGGCTTCTCGGACCGCCCGGAACTGGTCGCTGAGCCTGGCGATGAGCGCGTCCGCGGAGAGTGCCGGATCGGTTCGATCCTTGAACGGCTTGAGAGTCATGACCAAAAGCGCAGCGTTCGACTTCACTTGGCCGTCGAGCAGGCTGTAGCCGACGACCGACATGACGCCCGCGACGCCGTCGGTGGCGCGCAAGGTTTCCTCGACGCGCTGTGCAACCGCATCGGTGCGGTTGACCGATGCACCTTCGGGCAGGACGATCTCGCCGAAGATGGCGCCCTGGTCTTCGGAGGGAAGGAAGCCGGTCGGGGTCGACTGGAACAGCCAGCCCGTGCCGGCGATGATGACCGCCAGAGCCACGATCCCGACGGCGGCGATGCGGACGAGCCGATTGACGACCGCCGCATAGCCGTCGCGGGCGAGGTCGATGCCCCTGAGGACGTACCGGATGGGTCCGCGCCTGGGGCCGTGGCGGGCCTTGAGCAGGATGGCGCAGAGGGCCGGCGAAAGGGTCAGGGCGTTGACGGCCGAGATGACCATCGACACCGACACGGCCACCGCGAACTGGCGGAAGAGTTCGCCCGAAATGCCGGGGATGAAGGCGACCGGCACGAAGACCGAGAGGAGCACCAGCGTGATCGCGATGATCGGTGCGGTGATCTCCCCCATGGCGCGGCGCGCGGCTTCCGCCGCCGTGATGGTCGGATCCTTTTCGAGATGGTGCTCGACCGCCTCGACCACGACGATGGCGTCGTCGACCACGATGCCGATCGCCAGCACGAGGGCGAGGAGCGATACGGTATTGGCCGAGAAACCGAGCGCCAGCATCGCCGCGAAAGTACCGATGAGCGAGACCGGCACGGCGATCAGCGGAATGAGGGTGGCCCGGACGCTGCCGAGGAAGAGATACACGACGATGACGACGAGCGCGAAGGCCTCGAACAGGGTCTTGACGACCTCGTGGATGCTCTCCTCGACGAAGACCGTCGTGTCGTAGGTGGTCTTGTATTCGACACCCTCTGGGAACGACGGCCTGAGCTTCTCGAGGAAACTCCGGATCTGTTCCGCGCTGGCGATGGCATTGCCGCCGGGCGACTGGTAGACGCCGATCACGGCGGCCGGGGTGCCGTCCTGCCGTCCGATCTGCTCCGCGGCGCGCGGGCCGAGCTCGACCCGCGCGACGTCGCGCACGCGCACGAACGAACCGTCCGGCAGGGCCTTGAGGACGACGCCCTCGAATTCCTCGACCGCCGTGAGCCGTCCCTTGGTCTGGATCGTCAGCTGGAACTGCTGATCGGGCAGCGCCGGTTGAGCGCCGATGCGGCCGATCGCGGCCTGGATGTTCTGGCCCTTGAGCGCATTGACGACGTCGCTCGGCGTCAGGCCGTAATTCGTCAGGCGCTCGGGGGTGATCCAGATGCGCATGCTGTAGTCCCACGGCGTCAGCAGGGCCACGTCCCCGACGCCCGGTATGCGCTTCAGGCCATCGACGATATTGATCGTCGCATAGTTGGAAAGGAAGAGCTGATCGTGGCGGCCGCCGGGCGACGTGAGCGCGATGAGTTGCAGCAGCGCGGACGATTTCTTCTTCACGCTGACGCCCTGCGCGCGCGCTTCCTGCGGCAGTTTCGCCTCCGCCAGCGCCACGCGGTTCTGCACGTTGACGGTGTTGATGTCCGGCGCCGTCCCGACGGCGAAACTGACGTTCAGCGTGTAGCTGCCGTCGTTCCCGCTCGTCGACTTCATGTAGATCATCCGGTCGACACCGATCACCTGCGACTCGATCGGTTGCGCGATCGAGTCCTGCACGACCGCCGCGCTGGCGCCGGGATAGCTGGCGGTGACCGAGACCTGCGGAGGCACGATGTCGGGGAACTGCGCGATGGGGATCTGGGTCAGCGCCACAAGGCCGGCGATGGTGATGACGACCGATATGACGATGGCGAGCCGCGGCCGATCGATGAAGATCCCGGACAGCATCGCCTATGTCCCCGATCCGGCCTCGGCCGCCTGCACCACCTGTCCGGGACGGACCCTCTGAATGCCCTCCGTGACGATCAGGTCGCCCGCCGCGAGGCCCTTCAGCACGTTGACGCTGGCGCCCTCGACCGGACCCGGTTCGATGCGGCGCACTTCGATCTTGCTGTCCTTGCCGACGGCGAGCACGAAAGGCCCCGACTGATCGATCTGCATCGACGCCTGGGGAATCACCAGCGAGGGACGGGGCCTGCCTCCCTCGACGATGACGGTGACGAGTTGGCCGTCGACGAGGTGACGGTCGGGATTGGGGAACCGCGCCCGCGCCTGCACGGTGTCGGTGCCCTTGTTCACCGTCACGTCGAGAAAGTCGATCTTGCCCTTATGGGGATAACGGCTTCCGTCGGCGAGCTGCAGAGTCACGTCCGCATCGGCCGGGTTCGCATCGGAACCGAGCTGTCGGCGGACGGCGAGGATCTCGCGCTGAGACACCGGGAAGCTCGCATAGATCGGGTCCTGACTGACGATCGTCGCGAGCACGCCGCTCGACGGGCCGACGAAATTCCCGACCGAGATCGCGGATCGGCCGATGCGTCCCGCGAGCGGCGCGCGGATCTCCGTGTAGCCGAGCTGCAGCTCGGCTTTCTCGAGGGCGGCTTTCGAACCGGATAGCTCGCCGCGCCCCTGAGCCTGCTGCGCGGCGACCTGATCCAGTCTCGCCCGTGTCCCGGCGTCGCGCCTGACGAGCTCCTGCTGCCTGTCGACCTCGATGTCGGCAAGCTTCAGCGCAGCTTCCGCCTTCTCGGTGGCGGACCTCGCCTCCTCGACGGAAGCCCTGTAGGGCGCCTGCTCGATCACGAAGAGCAGTTCGCCCGCCTTCACGTCCGCGCCCTCCGTGAAGTGCCGTTTCTCGAGAAACCCCTCGACGCGGGCGCGCAGATCGACCTTGTCCACCGCCTCGATCCGCCCCGTGAACGTGAGGGACGGCCTCAGCTCGGTCGCTTCGACCTTGACGACCGTGACGGCCGGCGGCGGCGGGGGTGCGGCCGCGGATTGCTGATCGCGATCGTTGCAGCCTGACAGCATCGACAGAGAGAGTGTCGCGACAACCGCGACGGACGAACACACTCGAGCCGGCATGTTCCCTCCTCCCCTGATCAAGTTTCCGCCGTGGGACCTTCACTCAAATCGAAAGCTTCGCCTTCATGGGCGACGACGAGACGGAGGCCCAAAGTCGGCACGCACGCCCCTGGCGCCGTCTCGAGCCAATCTCCCGGCGCCGGCCGCGCACCCCGTGCAGCGTCGTCACTATGATCCACTTCGTACTCGGGGGCGAGGCCAAAACGCGACATGGCGCTCCGCATCGAGCGCCTCGCCCTCAGACCGGTGGAAGCGGTCGCCGTGCTGGCGGAAGCCGGGGCTCAGCATTGAGAACTGTCGTTCTCTCTTGGCCGTCATGGTCGGGCGCGCGTTACTCATGAAGGCGCCTGAACCTCGCTCCGATCCGCGGTTCCCGCGATTGATCCTGCACCCGATCCTCGTCGCGCTGACGCGGCCCGAGGTTGACGCCTCCGGAGAGAGGCGCTTCGCTCGCCCCAGTGGGCCACCGGCGAACGGCCACGGCTCCAACCGCCGTAGTTCCACGTGAGGATGACGACGCTGGGGAGGACGGCGCTCCATCCGCTCCCTGCCTCGCAGCGTGTGCCCTATCCCTTTGCCGACGCGAAGCTAATCACGAACGACCCACCTCCCCTTCCTGTGCGCCCTGCCCTATTTCCCGGTCGGGCGCGGCGATGCCGACGTCGACGCGTCAGGCTTCGGCCACGCTTTGTGTGGAGGAGTGCCATGGCGATGAAGTCCGAGCGGTCGATTGAAGAATTGTATGCGGCCGATCCCGAACGGGCGGACGCCCTCGTGCTGGGGCGCCGCGCGGGGCCGAGCCGCCGCGGTTTCCTGCACGGGGCCGGCCTTGCGGGTTTCGGCGCGGCCGTCGGTGCGTCGGTTCCGTTCTCATCGAACGTGCCGTCCGGCCTCGTTCCGGCCGTCTTTGCACAGGCGACTTCCGCGCCCGCCGCCGGTGGGCCCCAGCCGCTGGAGTTTCCGGGCAAGGAGAAGGGGCTCGTGGTCCTCGGAGAGAAGCCGCTGGTGGCCGAGACCCCCGAGCATCTCCTCGACGAGGAGACCACGCCCACCGCCAAGTTCTTCATCCGCAACAACGGCCTGATCCCCGAGGCACCCGCGAACGCGGATGCTTGGAAGCTGACGATCGACGGCGAAGTCGGCGCCAGGCTCGAACTCGCGCTCGGCGATCTCAAGGCGCGTTTCCAGCCCAGGACATACCGCATGGTGCTGGAATGCGGCGGCAACGGACGATCCTTCTTCCAGCCGCAGGCCCGCGGCAACCAATGGACCAACGGAGGCGCCGGCGGCGCCGAATGGACGGGGATTCCCCTCGCCGAGATCCTCAAGACCGCAGGCGTGAAGGACACGGCCAAGTACACCGCCCATTACGGGGCCGATCCGCATCTCTCGGGGGACACGTCGAAGGAGTCGCTCTCGCGCGGCATGCCGATCCCCAAGGCGATGGAGGATCACAGCCTCCTCGTCTTCGCCATGAACGGCGAGCCCCTGCAGAACATCCATGGCGGGCCGGTTCGGCTCGTCATTCCCGGTTGGCCGGGCTCGCTCTCGCACAAGTGGCTCACCCGCATCACGTTGCGCGACCGCGAGCACGACGGGCAGGGCATGACGGGAACGTCCTACCGGGTGCCGAACAAGCCCATGGTGCCGGGCGGCAAGGCGGACGAGAAGGATTTCCGCATTCTCGAATCGATGCCGGTCCGCAGCATCACGACGAGTCCCGCCAACGGCTCGAAGCTGCCGGCGGGCACCCGGGACGTCGCCTTGCGGGGTGCCGCCTGGGCGGGCGATCTCACCGTCTCGCGCGTCGACGTCTCGATCGATTTCGGGCAGACCTGGTCGCAGGCGACATTGGCGCCGGTCCGGAACCGCTACGACTGGAACCGCTGGACGGCGACCGTGAAGCTGCCCTCGGACGGGTACTTCGAGATCTGGGCGCGCGCGACGGACTCGGACGGACGGATGCAGCCGCCCGTCGCTGCGGGCTGGAACCCGCAAGGGTACGGCGGCAACCCCATGCACCGGATCGCCATCCTCGTCGGCTGAGAGGAGATCGATGTCGCGTCGAGCGTTGTGGTTCGCTCTCTGGCTCGCCGGGCCGGCCGCGATCCCGCCCGTGTGGGCACAGGGTCCTGCACCGGCCTTCGCGCCGAAGGAGGAACGCGCCGAGGACCTCCCGGCGGGACCCGGACGGGAAGAGACCTTCGGCCTGTGCACGGCGTGTCACGGATACACGCTGGTGTCGAATCAGGGGATGACGCGGGAGAAGTGGGACGAGACGCTCACCTGGATGACCGAGCGCCACAACATGCCGGACATCCGGGGCGCCGACCGCGACGTGATCCTCGACTATCTCGCCGCCCACCATCCGCCGAAGGCGCCCTCCCGCGCCGGCGGATTCAAGAATCCCTTCGCGCCGCAGTAAGGCCTGGTCTCCCATCCGACCCGTCGGCGCAGGACGCGCTTTGCTTTCGGGTCAGACATGCACGTCGCCGTGCGCAAGTTCTCCCTTGCTCGTCTGCGGTCGCAACGCGGCGAAGAGGATCCATCCGTAGAAGATCACGACGCCGGCGATGACGGCGAAGCCGGGCAGCGGGCCGAGCGACGCATTGCGCAGCCACTCGCCGAGGGACTGGACGAGGTGGGGTTCGGTCGCAGCCGTCGGCAGATTGACGATGAAGGTCTTGAGGAGCCAGGCGACGAGCAGGATCAGGAACAGCCAGCCGTAGTTCCGCCGCAGGCGACGCGACATCGCCTGGGAAAAACCGAGCAGGAACTTCGGGCGCCTGAGATCCTCGCCCAGCTCCCGCACCCAGTCCTCCGTGGTGCCCGATTCCGGCGCGAAGATCTGAGCGAAGTAATTGCGCTCCAGCCGGCGCACCCGATTGCGATAGACGTCGAAGAACCGATAGCGACGGGCTTCGATCACCAGAAGCAGCAGAACCATGACCATCGAAAACAGCAGCACGCCGTGGTGGGCCGTCGGCGTGGACAGCGACAGCGACAGCATCGCGGCGACGACCGTGATCGCCCAGTTCGTCGTCCGGTCGATCCGGTCCCGCCAGCCCGCCATGCGGGCGATCTCCGCGCGATGGTAATGCGCCACGACGGTGATGAATTCGCCGGGCGTTCCCGGAAACACGGGCGGCTCGATGGCCGGGCGCAGTCGAGCCTGATCGACCTTGTCGACTTGCGTGCGCATGCGGGTCTCCGTTCGATCGGCGGCGCCGAAACGCTCTCCGCTGCCATGCCGTTCGAGCTAATCCCCAACCCGGGAAGTTTGCAACAAGATCTGCCGGACACGCCAGCTGCGCCGGAAGAACGGCCGGCGACTTGCTTGGACGGACCGAATATGGCGATCCGTCCTGTCGATACCACTCAAGACCGGACCCGGCGTTTCCTGCGACCTTCCGGATGTGATCGAATGAGTGCTACCGTCGTGGGCTGTCATCAGGCCGCGAGCTACCGTCGTCGATCGCTGCGACGATCGCGCAGATCTCCTCCAAGTACTTCTTCTGTCTAGCGTCGGTGCTGCGACGTAGATATTCTGGAATTTTTGAGAAGAAGTCGTCCGGGTCATCGAACCGGGCCTCCAGAATTCGCTCGATCATCGCGGGGCGGAGAATTGACCGTTGGGGTTCGGCGCCCGGAAAGTCGACCTCAATTCGACTGCGCCTGAACTCCTCAAGGGCCGAGCGGGCCTCCTCGATCGAAAGCCTCCGATCGACCTGGATCGGCACGCCGGTCGAGATACTCGGAACGAGTGACAGTTTCAGCTGTTTCGGTTTGCTCTGTTCCGCTGCCAGCGTGCCGTTAAAGAGCGGCACATCGGGGATTAGAGCCTCGCCGCCTGTATCCCCCACGTCGGCAGCGGCAGCCTCGTCCGTACCACCGGTCGGGACGTCGCCGCCGATCGCAGGATAGTCGACGTAGGTGGATTTCGATCGTTTCCTCAGAGCCTCAAGCTGCCGAACCAGTCTTTCTGTCTGCAAAGTCGGGTTCTCGAACCAGTCCGTCGACCAGACCCGGACGATGTCCCAGCCAAGCGCGCGAAGGACCTCCTCTCGCAGACGGTCACGGTCACGGGCACTTCTGCTCGAATGATAGGCAGCCCCGTCACATTCGATCCCAGCGAGGTAGGTGCCGGGGTAGTCCGGATGTCTGATGCCGATGTCAATGCGAAACCCGGATACACCAACCTGAAGATCCACCCTGTACCCGCGCGCCTCCAGCCGAGCCGCGACTTCCCGCTCGAAGTCGCTGTCGGCCTCTCGACCGGTTCCCGTGCCGAAGTCCTCGCCCGCGGCCCTCCGCGTACTCAAGGTAGCTCTTGAGCACATGGACGCCTCTGGCCGTCGTCTCCGTTGGCTTGATATCGGTCGACGACATCGACGTAAATAGCGCCACCCGAACACGGGCGCGTGAAAACAGGACATTGAGGCGCCGGTGTCCCTGCTTGCCGGCAATTGGCCCGAAGCGCTGGAGCACGGTCTGGCGCCCCGCCTCGGGCCCGTACGTCATCGAAATGAAGACGAAATCGCGCTCATCGCCCTGCACGTTTTCGAGATTCTTGATGAAGACCGGTTCGCCCCGCTTCTCCACCTTCTCACGGTACCGCTCGACGAGTTCATCGCCGACCTGGAGCCGACGGAGCTCCTCGAAAATGAGGTCGCGCTGATCAGTATTGACCGCCACGACGCCGAGAGACGGGACCGTCTCCTCGTCATGGTCGGCATGGTATCGCATGAACGCGATCGCCTCCTCGGCAACGCGCTGGGCCTCCATGGGATTTCGCCGCTTCTGATAGAAGCCGTCGACCCGGATCAGATCGACCGAGAACGAGTTTGGCCGCGCCATGGGGAACGTGATCAGGCTGCTGTCGTAGAACTGGTGGTTCGAGAATGCGATGAGGCTCTCGCACCGGCTGCGGTAGTGCCACTTGAGGCGGCGTACACTCCTGAATGTCTTCTGACAGGCTTCGAGGATCGAACTCGTCGTCGACATCCTCGAATTCCTCGTCGTGCTCCGGCGCAATTTCGGCGGAGCGGTTGAAGAAGTCGGTCGGGGGCAACTGCTTCGGATCACCGACCACGACGATCTGCTTCGCCCGGAGGAGGCCACCCAGGGCGTCTTCGGGCTTCATCTGCGACGCCTCGTCGATGATGACGAGGTCAAAGCTCATGCCCTCTCGCGGCAGAAACTTGCCGAGCGAAAGCGGGGACATCATGAAGCAAGGCTTCAAGGCGCGAATGGAGTTGCGGGCCCTCGACAGCAGGGACCGAACCGGCGTGAAGCGGCGCTCCTTCTGGAACTCGTTGTTGAGGAGCGCCGTCTCGGTCCAGGTGGTCTTGCGGCCAGCGTTGCTGCCCGGTTCCGGGCGACGCTCGAGAAGCTTCGCCCTGATCGCAGCGCGGTCGGTCTCGATCTTGGCGCGATCATGCTCCGCGAAGGCGCGTCTGCGAGCTTCGAGTGTCGCACCGGCGGCACGCGCCAGCAGCGGACTCGCGCGCCGGGCCCGCTCGGCCCGCCGTTGCGTCACGAGATGGTCGAACACCGCGGGCATGAGACGATACTCTAGGGAAAGCTCGTCCGCACGCTTGAGAAACACGGCCAAGCCATCGCTGTCGAGGGCCTGGCGCAGCTCGCGCAGTTCGAGATAGTCCGGCAGCTCGGCGCCGCGCGCCAGCAGCTCCTCCGCTTTGGATGAAATCTCCTGAGGTGCCTCCGCGAAGACAGAGGCTGCGGCCCCGAACTCTGTCCTCAGGCGCAAGACGCCCTGCCTTATCGAGGCAAGCAACTCACGGGTGTTCTCGACAAGCCATCGCGCGGACGAGAGGACATCGGCGGCCTCCCTCGTCGACAGGAGATTACGCAGATGGGGCGGTGCATGCGACGCCGCCACCCTCGCCAACCATGCGATCGCTGCAAGGATCGCATCCGGTTCTGCATCCTTCGCCAAAAGAGACTCCGCAAGTCCAGCGGCAGGGTTTGTTTCAAGTGCTTGCGTAAGCGCCCGGCGCTCATGTGCGAGGCCGGCCATCCGGACGAGGTCGGTGACGGGCATTGCAATCCGGGCAAGCGCCCGAGCTCGATCATTGGCGAGGAAGGCCTCGGCTCCTTTCCTGTCGAGCGCCAGGGAAGCTCTGACCTCCGCGAGCCGCCCGTCGGCAAACACAACCCGATCGGCGGCGCTCAGCTCAAGAAATTCGCGGGCATCAGGGGAGAAATGGCCGAGGGCCTCCAGCCCCTCGGCGGAAAGGCTGGCTCAGGCCCGCACGACCAACTCACCACAGGGCTGTGCAGTAAGGCGCTCCCTGATGACGCAGCCGGCGCGAACGCTCGCAGCGATCGTCGTAAAGGGCGTCTCGAGGCCGGTCCACGCGGAGCCGAACGTGGTTCTGTGTCCATGATCGCTCTCGAATGCCGCCAAAGCATCGAGATGGGAAGCCAGCCCTTCGAGCTTGTCTGGGGTGGACGGATCGTTCTCTGCAAGGCCTACAGCGGAAAGCACGCTGCGGGCCTGCCCGGTCCTGCCGCTGAGCGCCGCGAAAATTCGGCCGAGACCTCCGCGCCGCAGAACCTCGGCAGCCGCCCTCATCTCAGCCGTGGACGTGAGCTCGTCCGGCCGGTAGCCCGGCGCCTCGGCGCGCCATCGCGCATTGGCTTCGGCCAAGCGATCATAGGCTTCGCAAGCCGCGAGCACCGCCTCCTCACCCCGAGGTGATCTCCAGGCCAACCACGGCCGCAGCTCATTCGGAATGGCCGCCGCGGCACTACATGCGAGGCTCACGGCGGTCAGGGCCTCGGCAGGAAGCCCGAAATCGAGTCCAAGCAGTGACAGCGCCAGGGCCCGATTGATCGATAAGTAAGAGAATCCTCTCGGCTCGATGGGCAGTTGCTTCGGCCAGAGCATAGGCTTCCGCCAGAGAGGCATCGCTAATCTCCGGTCGCCACGATAGGCTCGGATAGCTTGATGGCGATCGCGATCTCGTCATCGCTCAGCTCCTTCACAAATGTCACACCGCCGAGTTCGGCCGCGATGGTGTCCAGGCGTTTTCGTTTGGCGAGAGCGTCCGCTAAGGCGAAGGGATCAGCGCCGCGGATCGCCTCTATGTGGTCGAGAGGCGGCGGGTCGGGGAGGAGCTCGACCAGCGTTCCAATCAGCTCGAGATCGGAAAGCGACTTGATGCCAAGTGCCGGCGCTGTCGCGAGAAGCGGCATTAGGGCAGTGGCGGCGGTGCCGATACTCGCGACGGTGTCCAGGACCTCCGGCGCCGCATACCGGGGGACATGGTCGAACGCAAATGCGTCCCATCGCGATGACCGAGGAGGGCCAAAGCTTTCCTCGAACACCGCCGCAACCTCAGCGAACAGCCGAAGCCGAGCTGAAAGGGCAATCGCCTCATCCGGCGACCCGAGAATGCGGTCGCCGATCTCAGTCGCCCTAAAGGCTACTGGAAGATCGCCGTGCTTCGTCGCTCCGGCGATCGCGCTCCAGAATAGATCAAACGGCGCCCTGCCGTCCGTGTCCGTGGCGTGCAGTGCTCCTACATCAGCCACTGAGATCACGGCGAGCATCCTCCCATGATCGAGGGTCCGAGCGGACCGGGCCGTGCCCCCCTCTGCGGAGTTCGTATCGACGCCTGAGGCTTTCGACGACAAGACGTGGGGTAGCCTTCTCCGAATGGAGTTCCAGGCAGAATTCGCCCAAGCCGGCGCGATCGAGACGACGCTTCACGACCTCGAGCGCCGCCAGCTTTTCGGCGAGAAACAAGATGCTTCGGCCTTGATAGAGGGCGTTCGCGATTGCGTTCGTGATAGTCTGCGATTTGCCAGTACCGGGTGGTCCCTCGACGACGAGGTTTTGCGCCTTCATGACGTCGACGACCGCGCTCTGCTGGGATGCATCCGCATCGTGCACGAGGACCGGAGCGAGCATTTCGACCTCGGGAGTGTCGATCTCGTCATCGGATGGCACCGACGGAAGCTCGCCGTCTCCGGCACTATCAACGCCCGACAGGATCGCCCTAACAAGGGTATGCCCGGCTATGTGCCCGCTCGGAGTTCAACCGACGGATCAATGCCGTGCTGGCGGGCGTGAGCGTGGATGTCGAGCGTCTTCCGATTGGGTCGCGGCGGCAAGCTCAAGCCAGCACGAACCTTGTCCCGCAGCCAGCGGTCGAGTTTGGCCAGCTCGATGTCATCCGACCAGCCGGTTGCATCCAGCGCTTCCACCCTGGTGAGGTACTCGAGATCGGACACCTTGGCGTGTTCAAAGGCGGAGACGAACTCCTCCGTCTTCTCGTCCGGCGGAATGTCCTCGGGTTCAGGCAATGCAATGATATCGAGGGAGGCTTCGGCCCCAGTGAGCTGGCGGTACACCTCCTCTGGAACCTCATCGACGATCTGAAGCTGACGTTTCGACCGTGGCTGATGCTTGTAGTTGAGCATCGGGTTGCGTCGGGAGAGGTCAAGCAGGCGTTCCCGCAGACCAGCGTAAAGCCGCGCCAGGCGGGCCTGTTCAGCAGCATCGAGCATCGCGAACGAATTGATCCCCCGTTTCTTCGGCGGCTCTTCAAGGCCGCGGCTGGCACCATTGTAAGGTTGGGTGCCTTGGCTGTCCCGCTGATTTTCCCGGGGAATTATCTTGCCTCGCCGGATTGATCCGGGCGGTGTTCGATCGGGCTTCGAGTCCGAGCCACGACCTGCCAGTACGCCACGGGCTTGAATCGCACGCTGCTTCAGCGACTTGGCGCGATCAGTCGACCTCCGCTCGAGTTCTCCGATCAGAAGATCGAGAGTCTGGGCGTCATCGCGGCTCCAATCGAAAAGTGCTTCAAGCTGGTCGATGCTGTACGAAAAAAAGGTCGAGACATTTCCAGATGGCGAGTACTTGAGATAATTGTCTTGTCTCAATTTTACAACCACGAACTGCATCTCGCGCAAGGAGGAGGCGACAGAGAATGGGGGGATCTCCCTGGGCGCGGCCTATCGAATTACTCTGCGTTCGCGACCAGCCTTTAAAATGATGTCGCTGCTACCGCCGCCCGAACAGCTTCTCGATATCCGACAGCTTCAGCTCGACATAGGTCGGCCGGCCATGGTTGCACTGGCCGGAGAGCGGCGTCGCCTCCATCTCGCGCAGGAGCGCGTTCATTTCCTCGGGCTTCAGCCGCCGGCCCGCCCGCACCGAGCCATGGCAGGCCATGCGCGACAGCACGGCGTCGAGCCGCTCCTCGACGGCGCCCGCTCCCGCTCCCCATTCGGCGAGCGCATCGGCGACGTCCTGCACCAGCGCCTTGATGCGGCCGCCAGCCAGCGCCGCCGGCACTTCGCGCACGAGGATCGCACCGGGGCCGAAGCTTTCGACCGACAGCCCCAGGCTCTCCAGCGTCGCGGCCTCCGCCAGCACGCGGTCGGCGTCGACGGGATCGAGATCCACCACCTCCGGGATCAGCAGGAGCTGCCGTGCGATGCCGGCCGCGGCGCGCTCGCGCTTGAGGCGCTCGTAGACGAGGCGTTCGTGCGCCGCGTGCTGGTCGACGATGACGATGCCGTCGCCGGTCTGCGCCACGATGTAGGTCCCGTGAAGCTGCGCCCTGGCGGCGCCGAGCGGCGCCTCGACCCCCTCCGGCTCCGCCGCCCCGGCCCGGCCGTCGGCGGACGGCGCAGCGATCTCGGACAGGGTGTGCTGCGCCTCCCCGAACCCCGCCGCCGGCGCCTGCCAGCCGGCGAAGGCGTTGCTGTGCCGGAAGGAGGGAGCGCGGGACGCCACCAGCGATGGACGGGCCGGCGGTGCGCTCGCGGGGCGCAGATACTCGAGCGTGCGGGCTCCGCCCGTGGTCGCGGCGCGGAAGCCCGAGCGGGTGACCGCCTCCTTCAAGGCCGCCACCACGAGGGAGCGGACGAGGGCCGGATCGCGGAAGCGGACTTCCGTCTTGGCCGGATGCACGTTCACGTCCACATGGCGCGGCTCCATCTCGATCCGCAGGGCCAGGACGGGATGGCGGTCGGACGGCATCACGTCCGCATAGGCGCCCCGCACCGCGCCGAGCAGCAGCTTGTCGCGCACGGGGCGCCCGTTGACGACGAAGTGCACATGGGTCGAGGCGCCGCGATGGAAGGTCGGGAGCCCGGCGAAGCCCGACAGCGACACGCCCTCGCGCGCGACGCCGATCGGAACCGCGTTGTCGTTGAATTCGGGGCCGAGCACCTTCGCGAGACGGCGCAGGAAGCCGAGCTCGCTCGCCGCCTCGGGCGGATAAGCGACAGGTGACAGGTGGTCGCCCTCGATCGTGAATCGCACGGTCGGGTGCGCGACGGCGAGCCGCCGGACGATCTCGGCCACGGCTTGCGCCTCGGAACGGTCGCTCTTGAGGAATTTCAGCCGTGCCGGCGTGGCGGCGAAGAGATCCGTCACTTCGACGCGGGTGCCGGGCGCCGCCGGAACCGGACGCACCGAACCTTTCAGGCCGGCTTCCACGACGATGCCGGATCCGGTCTCTACCCCCGCGGTGCGGGTGACGATGGACAAGCCGCGCCACCGCCCCGATCGACGGGAGCGCCTCGCCGCGGAAGCCGAGGGTGCCGATGGCGAAGAGATCGCCGTCCGGCAGTTTCGACGTGGCATGGCGCTCGACGGCGAGTTCGAGATCCTCCGGCGACATGCCGTGACCGTCGTCGACCACGCGGATCAGGCGCCGTCCGCCGGCTTCGAGGGTGATCGCCACCGTGCCGGCGGCGGCGTCGATGGCGTTCTCGACGAGCTCCTTCACGGCCGCCGCCGGGCGTTCGACCACCTCGCCCGCGGCGATGCGGTCGACGAGGACGGGATCGAGGACGGCGGACCGGCATGCCTCTCTTCAGGCCTCCGCGAGATATTGCTTCGCCAGGATCTTGCCCTCCTCCACGGCAGGCTGGTCGAAGGGGTCGACCCCCAGGGCATAGCCGGCCAGGATCGTTTCCAGCATCGTGTGCATGAGGAGTTCGCCCAAAGCGCGCTCGTCCAGCCGCTCGATGTGAATGCGCCGGGTCGGGCGTCCGTTCCGCGCCAGCGTGTCCGCGGTGGCGCGGCCCTGCGCGGCGACGAGGTCGCCGATCCGTTTTCCAGCGAAGCCCGGCTCGCCGGCCCGCCGGGCGAGACGCTCGTCGATCATCGGGCCTTGGCCCGCCACCCCGGTGGTGACCACGGTGAAGAGCTTGTCGTTGGGACCCGCGAGATAGAGCTGGAGCTGGCTGTGCTGGTCCACCGGACCTATGGCCGCGACGGGTTGCGTGCCCTTCCCTTCCTTGCCGAGGCTTTCGGCCCAGAGCTGCACCCACCAGCGAGTATAGCGCTCGAGGCGGTCGGCGTAGGCCTTCATCACGGTGATGCCGCGGCCGTCCAGCGCAGCCGCAACGGAGAGCGCCGCTCCCAAGGCCGAGGGCACGTCCGCGGCCGACCGGCCCGCGCGGATCGGCTCATACGCATCGGCGGCGCCCTGCCGGATCGCCGCGACGTCGAGGCCGAGGACGGCGGCCGGCAGGAGGCCCACATTCGTGAGGACCGAATAGCGACCGCCGATCCCGGTGTGGTGATCGAGGAAGGGCACGCCCTCCGGCTCCAGGAGATCGCGCAATGCGTTCCTGCCGCTCGACTTGCCGCTTGCTCCGCGCGGCTCGGAGAGGCCGTAGAAAAGTTCACCCGGGCGCGCCTTCAACCCGGCCCGATCGAGCGCCGAGAGCACGGCGATCGTCTGCATCAGGGTCTCGCCGGTGCCGCCCGACTTCGAGATGGCGACGAAACGGGTCGAGGCCAGCGGCAGGCGGTGGAGAACGTGGTCGAAGGTCACCGGGTCGAGATTGTCGAGGAAATGGACCCGCGGCGCCTCTGTGAAACGCCCGGCGCCGGGCACCGCGTAATCCCGCAATTGCGCCAGCGTCTGCCCGCCGAGGCTCGACCCGCCGGTGCCGAGAATGACGATGTCGCTGGCGTCGTCCCGAAGCCACCGGGCCGCTTGCCGGATCGAGGCGAGATCTTCCGTCGCCCGGGGCATGTGGAGTAGCGGCAGGCGGCCGCTCTCGTCGTCGTCCCGCAGCCGGACGAGCGCCGCGTCGACCGCGGCCAGTGCCCGGTCGAGCGCTTCTTCCGCAACGCCGCCCTCGCCGATGGTCGCCGCGAGGGCAAGGTCGATGGACTGCTCGAGAGCCATGGAGCGCTCCGACTCGAAGACCGAAGGAGCCGGACAGTAGGGCAGCAAAGGGGTTCGGGAAAGGGCCGGAGGGTCTCGCAAAGAGGATCAGGCGCCCTTCGCGGCGTGAGATCCTCGGGTCTCGCTACCGCTCGCCCGAGGATGACGTCTCATGAGGAACCGTCATTCTGAAACACCGGCCGGCCGGCGATCACCACCAGCATCCGGCCGTCCCCCAGCGTTCGCTCCGCGGCGCGGCGGATGTCGGCCTGCGTCACGGCCGCGACGAGGCCGTTGCGGCGTTCGATGTAGCCGATGCCGAGTCCCTCGAAATTGAGCTGCGTCAGGGTATGGGCGATCTTGGTCGAGCTGTCGAAGCCGAGCGCATAGGAGCCCGTGAGATAGTCCTTCGCCTTCTGCAGTTCCTCGTCGGAGGGGCCGTCGCTCTTGAGCCGCGCCATCTCGCCCTGGATGACGTCCAGGCACTCGGCGACGCGCTCGTTCTTGGTCGCGGTGTAGCCCCACGTCATGGCCGCGGCCCGGTAGCACACCAGCGAGGTGCCGACCGAATAGGCGAGCCCGCGCTTCTCGCGCACCTCCTGGAACAGCCGCGACGTGAAGGCGCCGCCCCCGAGGATGTGGTTGAGAACGAAGGCCGGGATGAAATCGGGGTCGCGCACCGGGACGCCGTTCATGCCGAAGCGGATCACCGATTGGGGAACGTCGAGATCGACGACGATCCGCTTGCCGCGCCGCTGCAGCGACGTCGGCTCGATGACCTTCGGCGGATCGGCTTCCGGCAGCGCGCCGAACACCTTGTCGAGAAGGCCGGCGAGCCGCTCCTCGTCGATGGCGCCGACGACCGCGATCTTCGCGCGGCCCCTGGCGACGATCGACCGGTGCAGGACGACGAGGTCCTCACGGGTGATCGTCTCGACGCTGTCGAGGGTGCCGGAGGTCGGATGGCCGTAAGGGTGCCCGCCGAAGCCTTCGGCGAAGAAGCGTCGCGTCGCCAGGACGCCCGGGTCGTTCTGCTGGTAGCGCAGACCGGCGATCGTCTGCGCACGGACGCGCTCGATCGCGTCGTGGTCGAACCTCGGCTCGGCCAATGCGAGGCGAAGCAGGTCGAAGGCTTCGTCGGCGTGCTTCACGAGGGTCTTGAGCGATCCCCCGATGGCGTCGTTGCCGGCATTGAAGGAGAGCTCGATGGCGCGCGCCGCGAGGCGTTCCTGGAAGGTGTCGGAATCGTACGGACCCGCGCCCTCGTCGAGCAGCCGGGAGAGCATCTGCGCGACGCCGGCCTTCGTGACCGGATCCCGGGCCGAGCCGCCCTCGAACGTGAAGGCGACCGCGACGAGGGGCACGACGTCGGATTCGACGTGCCAAGCCTCGACGCCCTTCGGTGACGTGATCGCTTTCACCTTCGTGGGAGACATACTGACGGTTTCGACGGATCCTGTGGCCATTATGACTCGCTCCGGCCGCCGCTTAAGCGCCCGATTTCTGCAGGTACCCCGTGACGGAGCGGCGGGGGATGAGATAGCGCTCGGCGGCGGCGGAAAGATCGGACTTGAGCACGGCCTCGATCTCGAAGGGCCAGCGTTGCACCTCCTCGATGGTCTCGCCGATCGCCAGGGCCGAGCCGTAGATGCGCGCGAGGGAGGATTGGCTGTCCGTCGAGTAGATCGTCTCGGCGACGAGCCGGGTCTTCGCGCGCTCGAGGGAATCGGCATCGAAAGCGTCCGACAGGGCCGTCTTCAGGACGTCGTCGACCGCATCCTCGAGAGCCTCGATCGAGACGCCTTGCGCCGGAACCGCGTAGATCGAGAAGCGCGTGTCCTCCATGGCGGAGGTCATGTACCATGAGCCCGCATTGACGGCGACGCCCCGCTCCATGACGAGCTTGCGGTAGAGATAGGAAGTCGGACCGCCGCCGAGGACCTCCGCCAGGAGATCCAGGGAATAGCAGTCCCGGCCCGTCGCCGTGCGGCAGGAGGGCACGAGGTAGAGCCGCTGCAGGGTCGGCTGCTCCACCTTGGGATCGGCCACCGCGATGTGACGCGCCGCCCGCGGCTCGGGCTCCCGCGGCCGGAAGCGCACCTGGCGCTCGCCGCGGGGTGCAACGCGCCCGTACGTCTCGTCGGCGAGGCGGCGCACTTCGTCGGAGGCGACATCGCCGGCCACCACCAGGATGGCGTTCTCGGGCGTATAGAACCGCCGATAGTAGGACAGCGCATGATCGCGAGTCAGGCCCTCGATCTCGTGCATCCAGCCGATGATCGGAATGCCGTAGGGATGGTGCACGAAGAGCGAAGCCGCCATGGCCTCCGAGAGCTGCGCCGCCGGGTCCGTCTCGACCCGCATGCGCCGCTCCTCCAGCACGACGTCGCGCTCGGGCGCTATCACGCTCTCTTCGAGCAGCAGGTCCGCCATGCGGTCCGCCTCGTAGTGCATCATCGTGCCGAGATGCTCGCGGGCGACGCGCTGGAAATAGGCCGTATAGTCGAACGACGTGAAGGCGTTCTCCTGGCCGCCGAGACTCGACACGACCTTCGAGAACTCGCCCGCGGGATGGGATCCGGTCCCCTTGAACATCAGATGCTCGAGGAAGTGGGCGATGCCCGACTGCCCTATCGGGTCGTCCGCCGATCCGTTGCGGTACCAGATCATATGGGTCGCGACGGGCACGCGGCGGTCGGGGATCACCACCACGTCGAGGCCGTTGTCGAGCGTGAAGGAGGACACCTCGGGCCCGCCGCCTTCGGTGCGCCCTGGGGACGGCGCATCGAGACGATGAAGGATTTCGGGCGAGGCATCGAGCATGTTCTTAAACCTTGGCGGAATCAGGAAAATTCGCGAATTCTGTCCTCGCACATAGGCTATTCCGGAGAGCACGCAAGCGAGGCAGCGCACCTCTCCGGTGCGACACGATTCTCAATCCGGGGCGCAAGCGCGCCGCACCGGGGCTCAGCGTTGCTGTTGCTGGCGCTGGAAGGCGGCGGGACTGTCGGGGTTGAGCGCAGCCTGCGGATCGGCCGAAGCCTTGAGCGGCGCACCGGCGGCCGCGTTCAGGAGCGATTGCGGCGGATCGGAGAGCCAACGGCGCTCGAGCTTGCTGCCGTCGAGCTTCGCCTCCGCTTCCCGAGGAAGCTTGAGTTCGTCCGGGGACAGACGGCTCTTGTCGGCGCGGTTGTCCGTGTAGAATGTCTGGGTCGACCGGTTTCCACCGGTGCGGCGGCCGGCGCGCATCTCGTCGATCGAGAGCCGATAGCCCTCGCTGAGACGTTCGACCTCGCGCCGGCCCGAAGGCGACGCGTTGTCCGCGGCTTCCTTGCGGGCAGTCGTGACGTCGGGATCCTTCGGCCAGTTGGCCGCCTTGGATTCCACCTCGCGCGAGGCGACGGGCGCAGGCAGCTCCATTCTCGAGGGCAGCACCAGCGGCGCGCGCTCGCGGTAGTCGATCTTAGGACGCTCCTTGGGGATGATGCCGATGGACCCGAGGATGTTCTTGGCCAGCACGCCCTCCTCCTCGGCCGACGCTCCGGAGGCTGCCACGAAGACCAGCGCCGCCGCGCCGGCCATGAGCCGAACGAATCCCAATCCCTTCATCGCACCCACCTGGTCAAAATCCCCTGCCAGACAGGCCTGATGACCCATTCTGGCTTTCCTGTGGCGGTTTCCGGCTTCAAGCGCCGGCCTGCCGGGCCGGCCGCACGGTGCGCCGCTTCTCCAGGATGAACGAGTCATAGAGCAACCCGACCACACCCGCAACGATGGCCGCATCGGCCACGTTGAACACGTACCAGGAGAACGAGCCCACGTGGATGTGGATGAAGTCGAAGACGGCCCCGTAGGCGAGCCGGTCGATGACGTTCCCGACGGCGCCGCCGACGATCAATCCGAGCGCAACGGCGAGAAACCGGCCTCGGGCGCGCCGGATCCAGACGGTCAGCCCGATGGCAGCCGCGATCGAGACGGCAACGAGGATCCAGCGGCCGAGATCGGTGTTCTGCTGGAACAGCCCATAGGAGATGCCGCGATTCCAGACCACGATGAGGTCGAGAAAGGGCGCAAGCCGCAGCGGCTCTCGCAACGGCAAGTCCAACCAGAAGAGCGCGTAGAGCTTCGTCGCCTGGTCGAGGACCAGGGTGAGGAGGGCAGCCCAGAGGCCGAACCGGGACGGAGTCACGCCGCCGCCCTCGCCCGATCCCATTCGCGCAGGGCGGCCGCATCGCGAGGCGTCACGTCCGGGTAGTCCGGGTCGGCGCCCACATCCGCGGTGATCTTCCAGGAGCGGGCGCATTTGCGGCCCTGCGCCCTGGCGGGAACCACCGCGACGCCCTTCACCTCGTCCAGCCTGAAGGCCTCGGCCGGACCCTCGCCCATCGCGAGCGTGAGGCCGGAGGTGATGGCGATCTCGGCAAGGTCCAGCCCCTGCACCGCCTGCCACAGGTCGTCATCCGAGATATGGACGGCGGGCGCGGCTTCGAGGCTCGCGCCGATGCGCTTTTGCGCACGCTCGATCTCCAGCGCTCCGGTGATGACGCGCCGCACGCGGCGCACCTTCGCCCAGCGCTCCGCCAGTCGCTCGTTGCGCCAGGCCGGATCGACGTCCGGGAACGTCTCGAGATGGACCGACGTGGCCTCCGGATCGCGCGCGAGCCACGCCTCCTCGGCCGTGAAGGCGAGGATCGGAGCGATCCAGGTGGCGACGCTGCGAAAGACACGGTCGATCACCGTCAGCGCGCTCTTGCGCACCGTGCTCGACAGAGGATCGCAGTAGAGCGCGTCCTTCCGGATGTCGAAATAGAACGCCGAGAGATCGCTTGTCAGGAAGGCGTTGAGGAGCGCCACCACCCGCTTGTAGTCGAATGTCGCGGTAGGCGTCGCGGATCTCGCCGTCGAGCTCGGCGAGCCGATGGAGAATGAAGCGTTCGAGTTCCGGCATCGCCGACACGGCCACCCGGTCCTCGTCCCGGAAATGGTGAAGCGAGCCCAGCATCCAGCGGATCGTGTTGCGGAGCTTGCGGTAGGTCTCCACGAAGGTCTTGAGGATCTCCGGTCCGATGCGCAGGTCGTCCGAGTAGTCGGACGCCGCCACCCAAAGGCGCAGGATGTCGGCGCCCGAATCCTTGATCACGTCCTGCGGTGCAACGACGTTGCCGAGGGACTTCGACATCTTCTGGCCCTTCTCGTCGAGGACGAAGCCGTGGGTGAGAACGACGTCGTAAGGCGCGCGCCCGCGGGTGCCGCAGCTCTCCAGAAGCGACGAGTGGAACCAGCCGCGATGCTGGTCGGAGCCTTCGAGATACATCACCGTATCGGGCCCGCCGTCGCGCTTGCGCCTCGTCGCGAGGTCGGAACGCTTTTCGAGCGTGAAGGCGTGGGTCGAGCCCGAATCGAACCAGACGTCGAGGACGTCGTCGACCTTCTCGTAGTCCTCGGGGTCGTACCCGAACGGCTCCAGGAAGCGAGAACCGTCGTCGGCGAACCAGGCGTCTGCGCCTTCGCCCCGGAACGCCTCGGCGACGGCCTCGTTGACCCGCTCGTCCCGAAGGATCGCATTCGTGCCCTTTTGAACGAAGACGGTGATCGGCACGCCCCAGGTCCGCTGGCGCGAGACAACCCAGTCCGGGCGGTTCTCGATCATGCCGGTGATGCGGTTCTCTCCGGTCGCCGGCACCCACCCGCCCTCGCCGCCGATCCGCTTGATCTCGCTCAGCGCGATCTCCCGCAAGGTCGCGTTGCCGAGCGACGGCACCGCCTTGTCCATGGCGATGAACCATTGCGGCGTGTTGCGGAACAGGAGCGGCGCCTTGGAGCGCCAGGAATGCGGGTATTGATGCTTCAGCCGCCCGCGCGCGACCAGGGCGCCGGCTTCCGCAAGCTTCCTGACGACCGCCTCGTTGGCGCCTCCGTCCTTGCCCTTGTCGTCGTAGATGCGCTGGCCGGCGAAGAACGGGACGTCCGGATAATAGGACGAGTCCGGCGAGACCGTATGCGGCACCTCCCGCGTCCCGCAGGCCTCGAACACCGCCTTGTACTTGACGAAGGTGTTGTAGTCGTCGGCGCCGTGGCCCGGCGCGGTATGGACGAAGCCGGTGCCCGCGTCCTCGGTCACATAGTCGGCCGGCAGCACCGGGACGTCGAAATCCCAGTACCCGTCTGCTCCGGGCAGTCCCCGGAACGGGTGCGCGCAGCGCTCGATCATCACCGGCAGCACGTCCTTCAGCCGCTCGAATCCCGCGACGCGGGCGGCGGCGAAGACGTCGGCGGCGAGCTTGTCGGCGATGACGAAGCGGTCGCCGACCTTCGCCCAGTTGTCGGCCGCGGCCTCCGTCACGCGATAGAGGCCGTACTGGACCTCCGAGCCGAACGCGATGGCGCGGTTCGCCGGGATCGTCCACGGGGTCGTCGTCCAGATCAGGACGGAAGCGCCTTCGAGATCGCCGTCGAGGGTCTTCACGATCGGAAAGCGGACCCAGATCGTCGTCGAGGTCTTCTCCTGGTACTCCACCTCGGCCTCGGCCAGCGCCGTCCTTTCGACCGCCGACCACATCACGGGCTTCGAGCCGCGGTAGAGCTGGTCCGTCATGGCGAAGGCCATGATCTCGCGGGCGATCTGCGCCTCCGCATCGTACGCCATGGTGATGTAGGGGTTCGTCCAGTCGCCCTCGACGCCGAGTCGCTTGAACTCCTCGCGCTGCACCTCGATCCACCGCTCCGCGAAGGCGCGGCATTCCTTCCGGAACTCGACGGTCGGGACTGCGTCCTTGTCCTTGCCCTTGGCGCGGTACTGCTCCTCGATCTTCCACTCGATCGGCAGGCCGTGGCAATCCCAGCCCGGCACGTAGTTGGAATCGAAGCCGAGCATGCCCTGGGACCGGACGACGATGTCCTTCAGGATCTTGTTGAGAGCGTGCCCGATATGGATGTGGCCGTTGGCGTAGGGAGGCCCGTCGTGAAGAACGAAACGCGCGCGACCCTTCTGGGCATCGCGCAGGCGCTCGTAGAGCTTCATCTCGGTCCAGCGCTGCAGGAGCTGCGGTTCCCTCTGCGGGAGACCGGCCCGCATGGGGAAGTCGGTCTGCGGCAGGAACAGCGTCTCGGAATAGTCGCGCGCGGCGGCGTCGGTGGACGTTCGGTCGTTCATGGTACGATCATGGGCGCCTGAGGGAGGCGCGTGGAAGGGCGGGTCGGGGCGAAGCGGCGAGAGGTCCCGGACCTTTGCGGATCACGCAAAGGCCGGGCCGATAATTCGCCGGATGCGGAACGCCGGAAGCCTGGACATGCGCGCCTTTTAGCAGCGGCCGCAACGAGAATAAAGCGGAGCGGACCCGAACTGCCCTCAGGCGAGAAGGGGAATCATCGAGCGCACGCCGTCGCGGGCAAGGGCCGCCCGCGCCTCCTCGGCGTCCCGGTCCATGCGGCGGATCAGCGCCTCCGCGCTCCCGAACCGCTCCTCGCCGCGGATCCAGGCGACGAATTCCACGTCGATCACCTGCCCGTAGAGGTCTCCGGAAAAACCGAAGAGGTGCGCTTCGAGGAGCGGCGCGCCGTCCCCGAAGGTCGGGCGGCGGCCGAAGCTCGCGACCCCGTCCAGGACTTGTCCGCCGGCCCGGGCGCGGATGGCGTAGATCCCGTGGCGAAGATCGTTGTCGTCCGGGAGTTTCAGGTTGGCGGTGGGATAGCCGAGATCGCGTCCGCGCTTGTCGCCGTGCCTGACCTCTCCCCGCACGAACCACCGGTATCCCAGGAAGCCGTTGGCGCCCGCGACATCGCCGTTCTCGAGGGCGGCGCGGATCGCGCTCGACGACACCGTCCTGCCGTGAGCGGCGACCGCCGGCACGACGGTGCAGCTCAGGCCGCGGTCCCGGCAGAGGGATTCGAGGCGGCTCGGGATTTCCCTCTCGCGCCCGCCCGAAGTGGAAGTCGTGGCCGACGACGACGCCGGCGGCGCCGGCCTCGCCGAGCAGCATTCTCGCGACGAAATCCTCCGCCGAGAGCCCCGCGACCGACAGGTCGAACCGGCGGACCAGGGCGCCGTCGAGTCCGAAAGCCCGGAGGAGCGCGAGCTTCACCGGCTCCGGCGTAAGGCGGAATAGCCTCGCCTCGGGCTGGAAGAACCGGCGCGGATGAGGCTCGAAGGTGAGGACGGCGCTCGGGCGCTGCGACCCGGCCGCCTGTTCCCGGACCACATCGATGAGCCGCTGATGCCCGCGATGGACGCCGTCGAAATTGCCGATCGCCAGGATGGCGCCGCGGAGCGCCGGCGGGACGGGCTCGTCGTCGCGGCAAAGGATGAAGGACATCGGGTACAGGATCGCGCAGGAGGCCGCGACCCTGTCCAAAAGCGACGGGGCGGTCAAGCGCGCGGGATGCGGCTCTCCACGGCGACCCAGGCCTCGCCTTCCAGGACCGGCCTGCCGTCGCAGATGCATTCGCAGAAGAGGCGCGCGCGGCGGCGCGAAGGCACGAGTTCGACGACTTCGACGTTCGCCGTCACCCCGTCGCCGAGACCGACGGGGGCGAGAAACTGGATGGTTTGCGAGAGGTAAACGGCACCCGGCCCGGGGAGCTTGGTCGCCAGGACCGCCGATACGAGGCTCGCCGTGAACATGCCGTGGGCGATCCGCTGACCGAACAGGCTGCCGGCAGGGGCAGCTTCCGAGAGGGGGATCGGGTCGCTTCCGTCCTCGGCCAGGAGACGGAGGTCGCCATCCGGGACCGTGCGCACAAGGCTGGCCCGCTGACCGACTCTCAGGTCCTCGAAGAACAAGGTGCTCGATGTCGCCGCCATCGCATCCAACGCCCCGAGGACCATGGCCCCCTTCGGTCCCCATGCCTCGCTGCGCTGCACAATATAATGCCCGACCGGCCGAGGCGACCATCCGACTTTGGTCCGGGAATCGGCCGCTCCCTCGGAATCACGACCGGGCGTCCATTCGAAGCCCGACCGGTTAACCGCTTTGAAACCGGGGCTTCGCTAGGGTCGCCGACGAAGCGGGGCGTCGGCCCCGCCACAGAGTTCAATTGCGCCCGCTCCAGAAAGCAGGGCGGTGGATTATTGGAGCCGAACCATGGCCCTGGATCTCGGGATGCCGATCCTCGTCGTCGACGACTATCAGACGATGGTGCGTATCATCCGCAACCTGCTGAAGCAGCTCGGATTCGAGGATGTGGACGACGCCTCGGACGGAACCTCGGCTCTCGCCAAGCTCAAGCAGAAGCGCTACGGGCTCGTGATCTCGGACTGGAACATGGAGCCGATGACCGGCTACGAGCTCCTTCGCCATGTGCGCGCCGACGATGCCCTGCGGACGACGCCCTTCATCATGGTGACCGCGGAGTCCAAGACCGAGAACGTCATCGCCGCCAAGAAGGCGGGCGTGAACAACTACATCGTGAAGCCCTTCAACGCCCAGACCCTCAAGACCAAGATCGAGGCCGTGTGCGGCGCCTGAGCCGACAGGCTCGCCCATCCGCGGCTGCGCGAACAGGTTCATGGCTTCCGCCGCAACCCAGGCCTTCGGTGCCCTCTCCGAGGAGCCGGTGACGGCCGGGGTCTTCGACGTGCGCTCCGTCGTCCGCGAGCTGTCGGCGGTGGCCGATTACATCAGGCACATCAAGCGCGAAATCGGAGCCCTGCAGGCGAACGAGCTCTACCGGGACCGTATCCCACGGGTTCACGAGGATCTCGGCAGCGTGGTGCGCGCCACGGCCTCGGCCACGAACGCGATCATGGGCGCAGCCGAGGACATCCTCGGATCCGAAGAAGCATCCATCGAGCGTTACCGCGAGCGGGTTCAGTCGAAGCTGGTCGAGATCTTCGAAGCCTGCGCGTTCCAGGACATCACCGGCCAGCGCATCGCGAGAGCGCTCGACGCCCTCGGATAGCTCGAAAAGCGCCTCGGCCGCTTTGCGAGCGCCGTGAATGCCCGCGACTCGGAGCCCGCCCCCGATCCGGAGGAAGCCCTTCGGCAGGCGCGCCGCGAGCTGCTGCTGCTGAACGGACCGCAGGACGACGGCCTCGGTGCGGCGCAGGACGACATCGACCAGATGTTCGTTTGATTCCGTCCCGCGACGGTGTTCCACCGGACCCGTCGTTTTAGCGCATCGATGCTCTAGACGTTCATTCCCAAGTGAGCAGATCCATCACGCCCTGCGGGCGTGCGGTCTGCCGCCCGATCCAGTCCTGAACATGCTGCGACAGGAGCGGCACCTCGCCGACACGCAGGTCCTGCGCATGGATGCCGCGGGCGACGAGGATCGAGTCGACGCCGAAACCGTCCGCGCCGGCAATGTCGGTCCGGACGGCGTCGCCGATGGCCAGGATCCGATCCCGCGGGAACGCCTCGCGCCCGGCGAGCCTGGCCGCCAGCGCACAGGCCTCCTCGTAGACGGGGCGGTGCGGCTTGCCCGCATAGTAGACCGTGCCGCCCAGCGCCTCGTAGAGCGGCGGCCAGGGCTCCGGCGCAGGGGATGAGCCTGTCGCCGCGCTCCACGACGAGGTCGGGATTGGCGCAGACCATCAAGAGGTCGCGGGCGCGCATCTCTTCGAGGCGGGGGCGGGACTCCTCGACGGAATCCTCTCCCTCGTCCTCGTGGTCGAATCCGGAGCAGACCACGTAGTCGGCGATCTCGACGGGACCGAAGCGGATGTCCAGGTTCTCGAAGAGGGGCTTGTCGCGGCGCGGACCCATATGGTGCACCACCTCTTCCAGCCGCTCTTCGATGGCCTTGCGGGTCAGATCGCCGGACGTGACGATGGCGTCGTAGGCGCTGCGCGGCACGCCGAGGCGGTCGAGTTGCGCAGCCACCGCCGTGCCGGGACGGGGGGCGTTGGAGACGAGGACGATCCGGCCGCCTCCGGTCCGGAACCGGGTCAAGGCATCCGACGCCGCAGGATAGGCCTCCAGCCCGTTGTGCAAGACGCCCCAGACGTCGCACAGGACCAGGTCGTAGGCGTTCGCGAGAGATTTCAGCCCGTCCACGAGGGGGACGAAGCGTCCGTTGGCATGCTTCATGAGATCTCGCCGGAGGTTTCGGCCCGGCGGGTAGGCCCCGAGGGTGCAAGAGTCAACCGGCGCGTCGATCGGAGCGTCAGCCGGCGCGGCGAAGGAACGCGCGGAACGGCAGGCGCTCCTGCGTCCGAGCCGGCGGCTCGGGAGCGGGAGCCGGCGCCGCCGGCGCCGGCGCCGGTTCGGGTGGGGGAGCCCCTTCCCTCGGGCTTGCGGCGCCCAGGACGTCCGACCGTACCGCGCGAGGCGCAGCGAAGACGAATCCCTGCGCCAGCGGGATGTCCAGGTCGATCAGGTCCGGCACGACTTCCTCCCGCTCGACCTTGTCGGCGATGAGCTTGATCCCGGCGCGGCGCAGGACCGATGCCAGGTCCGCGGCCGCGATATCGAGGCCCCGGCCTTGATCGGCGGCGATCAGGAGATCGGCCGGCAGCTTCACGAAGCGCACGCCGCGGTCGGCAAGCGCCAGCGGATCGAGCCTGAGATCCGCGGCGCGGTCGAGGGCGAAGGGAATCCCCTTGTCCCGAAGCACCGCAAGCGCACCGGCCCGTTCCGCGTCGAGCGTGCGCCAGCAGCGCTGCGACAGTTCCAGGACGATCCGCCCGATCGTGTCGGGATAGGCATCGAAGATCCGCGCGAGCGAGCGAAGGAAACCCGGCTCCTCCAGCGCCTTGGGGGCGATGTTGATGCTCACGATCGCCTCGCTGCCGCGGGCCATGAGGTGCCGCGCGACGGCGAGCGCCCGACCGAGCACCCGCCGGTCGAACTCGGCGCTGTGGCCGAGGCGTTCGAGGAGCGGCAGGAACTCGGCCGGGACGAGGATGCTCTCATCGGCGAGACGCAGCCGGGCGAGCGCCTCGTAGAACCGCACCTTGCGCTGGGGCAAGGTCACGATCGGCTGCAGATGAAGCTCGATCCGGTCGGCTTCGAAGGCCTGGACGATGCCCGCCATGCGCCGGGCTTCGGCATCGGGGATCGCGGGCTCCCGGCGCGCCGCCGGAAACAGCGACGGTTCGGGCTGCACGGGCTCGGGCGGTTTCGGAGCAGGTTGCGGCACGTCCGAGCGCGCCACGAGCCCGGGGCGGAGCCCGACGGCCGACGGCTGGAGCGCCGCGGGTCTCGCCGGGACGGGAGGGGGGACCGGGACGCCCGGCGGAGCGGCCGATACCGGCGAGGCCGGCGGAGGAGCAGGGACAGGCGGAGCCGGCGGCGGAGCCTCGACCTTGGGAGTCTTGAGATGTTCCTTCAGGTCGGCCACGTCGCGATCATGGGCCGCAACGGTCTCGGCGAGTTCCCGGAGGATGCCGCCGAGCAGCCCGATTTCGCCCGTGAACTCGTCCAACGTGGAGCGCAGGGTCGGGTCCACGGCGTTGACCTGCTGGAGCACCCGATGGTCGAGCAGAATCAGGCGGTTCGCCACGTAATCGAGATCCGCGGAAGCTTTCTCGGCGGCCCGCGCGGCCGCGTCGGCCTTCAGCCAGACGGCGGCGACCCCGGCGACGGCGGCGGCGTGCAGGACAAGCACGGCCGCGCCCGCGCCCGTCCAGAACGCGGCACCGCCGAGCGCGGCGAAAGCCGCGGCGGCCGTCCCCGCGACGACGGCCGCCCTCGCGCCGCTTTTCAGTGCGCGGCGTTCCTTCCGTTCGGCCATAGGATGCCCCCGCCCCTTTGGCTTTGACACAGCGCGCGACCGGCGCGAATCAGTTTGCTGTCACGTTTGTCGCCGACCGGGACAGGCACCGCAAGCACCGCCCCCCAACGGGGCGGGGATAGAGGTATTCATGCCACGCTTCTTCAATCCGCCGACCGTCATTGCTCCGGCATCGCGGTACAGCCAGGGCGCCGAGCATTTCTCGAGCGGGCGAAGGCTCCTCGTCTCGGGCCAGGTCGGCATGCGCCTCGACGGCACGCTACCCGACACGCTCGAGGAGCAGATGGAGGTGGCCTGGGACAATCTCATCGCCGTGCTGCGGGCCGCGGAGATGACCGTGAACGATCTCGTGAAGGTCACCGTTTACGTAACGGTTCCCGGATCGGTGGGGCCGTTCCGCGCCATGCGGGACGCAAAGCTCGCGGGCCACGCGCCTGCCTGCACCTATCTGGAAGTCGCCGGTCTGGCGCGGCCGGATTTCCTCGTGGAAGTCGAAGGCGAGGCCGTGAAGGAGTGAATGGACGAATCGAGCAAGGAGTTCCTGATGCAGGTCGGCGGCATGACCTGCCAGGGGCTGCGTCGACGCGGTCGCCAGGACGGTACGGTGCCTCGACCCTGAAGCGGAGGTCGAGGTCGACCTTGCACACGGCCGCGCCCGCGGAGTGACCAGGGCGCAAAGCCTCGGCGTGGCGCAGGCGCTGACGAAGACGGGCTACGAAACGCGCGCGATGAAAGGCTGACGCCGTCGACTCCGGAAAGAGGAGCCGGCGCGCAGGCGCCGCGCAGTTCGGCACGGGTCACGCCCCGGCTGTGCCCAGGCCGGATGAGCGGTCGTGCCGGCCCTTGCTCCTCCCCGCCTCGCGCGCTACGACGCGGCAATCCCTTCCCAACCGGCTGAATTCTCATGTCCAAGGCCGACAAACTGAAGGCCCGCGTGCCGCGCGGCTTCGCCGACCGCGGTCCCGCCGATCTCGCGGCGACGGACCGAATGCTGGCGGCCATTCGCGAAACCTACGAGCTCTACGGCTTCGAGGCGGTCGAGACGCCGTTCGTCGAGTATACCGACGCCCTCGGCAAATTCCTGCCTGATCAGGACCGGCCGAACGAGGGCGTGTTCTCCTTCCAGGACGACGACGAGCAGTGGCTCTCCCTGCGGTACGACCTCACCGCGCCGCTCGCCCGCTACGTCGCGGAGAACTTCGACGCGCTCCCGAAGCCCTATCGGAGCTATCGGGCCGGCTGGGTGTTTCGCAACGAGAAGCCGGGACCGGGGCGGTTCCGGCAGTTCATGCAGTTCGATGCCGACACGGTCGGCGCGGCCTCCGTGGCCGCGGATGCCGAAATCTGCATGATGGCGGCGGACACCCTCGAACGCGTCGGGCTGAAGGATCGGTACGCGATCAGGATCAACAACCGAAAGGCGCTCGACGGGGTGCTCGAGGCGGTCGGCCTCGGCGGCGAAGACAAGGCCGGCCAGCGGCTCGCGGTCCTGCGGGCGATCGACAAGCTCGACAGGCTGGGACCGGAGGGCGTGCGCCGGTTGCTCGGGCCAGGCCGGAAGGACGACAGCGGAGACTTCACCAAGGGCGCCGGGCTCGAGGGCGACGCCGTCGATCGCGTCCTCGCCTTCACGGCGGCAAAGGGCGCCACCGCCGCCGACACGATCGAGAACCTGCGCCGAGTCGTGGCGGGATCCGCCCGCGGGCAGGAAGGCGCGGACGAACTCGCGGAGATCGCGGCCTTGGTTGCGGCCTCCGGCTACGACGACCGCGTGACGATCGACCCCTCGGTCGTGCGCGGTCTCGAATACTACACGGGCCCGGTCTACGAGGCGGAGCTCACCTTCTCGGTCGAAGACGAGGAAGGGCGTCCCGTCCGCTACGGCTCCGTCGGCGGCGGCGGGCGTTACGACGGGCTCGTGGGCCGGTTCCGCGCGGAGCCCGTTCCGGCCACGGGCTTCTCGATCGGCGTCTCGAGACTTCTCGCGGCGCTGCAGGCGGTCAGGAGTCCGATCGTCTCGGAGAGCGGGAAACCTGGCCCGGTCGTGGTGCTGGTGATGGACAGGGCCGAGATCGCCGCCTACCAGCGGATGGTTTCGCAGCTTCGCGAGGCCGGCATCCGCGCCGAGCTCTATCTCGGTTCGTCCGGCATGAAGGCGCAGATGAAGTACGCCGACCGGCGCGGCAGCCCTTGCGTGGTCATCCAGGGCTCGGATGAGCGCGCCCGCGGCGAGGTGCAGGTAAAGGACCTCGTCGAGGGCTCGAGGGCGGCGGAAACCATCGGCTCGAACGAGGAATGGAAGGCGGCGCGCCCGGCGCAGTTCTCGATCCGCGAGGACGAGCTGGTCGAGGCGGTGCGCGAAGTGCTTCGGCGGCACGGTCCGGGCTAGCCCCCGATCTTTCGTGGAACTCCCGCCTCCCGATTCCGGTTGTTGAGAAGCTTGACCAATCCGGAGGGTGAAATGGCGAAAGCGAAAGCGAAATCCTCGAAGAAGGGCAACGGCATGCCCAAGAAGGTGGCCGGCGTGAAGGTCCCGAAGGCCATGCGCCAGTCGAAATCCCTCGGCACGCTCCTCAATTCCGGCCTCGGCCGCGAGATCCTGGCCGATGCGCTGATCGCGGCGGCCGGCGCCGCGGCGGCCGCCCTGACCAGGACCCGCCCAGTGCAGAAGGTGGGACGTGCCGCTGCGGAGGCGGGCTCGGACGCGGCCTCCGCGACGTCCGATGCGGTCCAGACCGCGGCAGGCGCTGTGGCGAGCGTCGTCACCGAGGCTGCCCGCAACTTCCTGCCCACATCCCTCGTCGCCGGCGACGAGCCGGCCGCAAAACCCCGCTACGTGCATCGGGCGGCCGATCACAGCGAACGCAAGCGCTCCAGCAAGGGCGAGAGAAGCACCAAGCGCATCAAGCGACTGAAGAAGAAGGACGTCGGGAAGGGCGGGGGGTAGGATCTTCATCCGTCATCCCCGGATGGAGCTCTCCTCCTCACACCTCATCTCCGGGCGAGCGGCAGCGAGACCTTGAGGATCGGGTTGAGGTTCAGGCGCTGCAATCGGCCTGAGGTCCTCGGGTCGCGCACCGCTCGCTCGAAGACGACGCCCATACGCCCCACCGTCGATTCCGGCGGCGTTTCTGCTACGTTCACCCTGCCTCCTGAAAACCGTCGCGTTTGCGGCTCGTCCGGGGTAGAGAGCCGCCCGGGACGATGGGACAGGCGACTGCGGTGACGGGCGAGGAGGGCATGCACGCGCTGATTGCGCTCTTCGAACGCGAAGGATACGCGCGCGTGGAACCGCCGATCCTGCAGCCTGCGGACGTGTTTGTCGACCTGTCCGGCGAGGATATCCGCCGCCGGATGTTCGTGACCCAGGACGCGTCGGGCACGGAGCTCTGCCTGCGCCCCGAATATACCATTCCGGTGTGCCTGCATCACCTTGCCGAAGAGGGCACCGGACCCGGCGCCTTCGCGTATGCGTATGCCGGCCCGGTCTTCCGGCTTCGGACGGGCGAGCGCGGCGAGTTCATGCAGGCCGGAATCGAATCGTTCGGCCGCACGGACGCCACGGCGGCGGACGCGGAGATCCTCGGTCTTGCGCTCGAAGGCCTCGATGTTCTCGACCTCGATGACGCGCGGGTGCGCCTCGGAGACATGGGGCTTCTGACCGCCATCGTCGATGCGCTCGGCATTGCGCCGGCGGCCAAGAGACGCGTGATGCGGGCCATCGTATCGGGCCAGGGCCTCACCGGCCTTGCCGAGACGGACGCCGGCGCGCCCGAGCACGCGGGCCTTCTTGCCGCCATCGAAGGCCAGGCGCCTCAGGCGGCCAAGACCTTCGTCGAGGACATCCTCTCCATCGCCGGCATCGCCCGGGTCGGCGGACGCTCCCCCAGTGAGATCGCGGAGCGCTTCCTCTCCCGCGCCGCCAACCGTTCGGGCCTGCCCGATGAGGCGCGCCGGGTCCTGGAGCGCTATCTCGCCATCGAGGGCGACCCGGACGAAGCCGCCGACGCGGCCCGCCGGCTCGCCGCCGATGCCGGGCTCGCCATCGGGCCGGCCCTCGACGCGTTCGAGGAGCGGACCGGATTCATGGCGGCGCGCGGGCTGGCCGTTTCCTCCTTTGCCTTCGCGGCGACCTTCGCGCGCAATCTCGACTACTATACGGGCTTCATCTTCGAAGTACGGGATCCCCGCCGCGCGGACGACAAGCCGGTCGTCGGCGGAGGACGCTACGACCGACTGCTCCAGCACCTCGGCGCACCGGACCCGATCCGGGCGGTCGGATGCTCCTTCTGGCTCGACCGCATCGGAGCGCCCTGAAGTGGTGGACGCTCCCCTCATCCTGGCGGTCCCCTCCAAGGGTCGCCTCCAGGAGAACGCCGCGGCCTTCTTCGCGCGCGCCGGCCTCGTCTTCGCGCAGGGCCGCGGCGCGCGGGATTACCGCGGCTCGCTCAAGGGCGTCCCGGACGTGGAGGTGCTCTTCGTCTCGGCTTCCGAGATCGTGAACCAGCTCGCCACGGGCGCGGCCCATCTCGGGATCACCGGCGAAGACCTGATCCGCGAGCAGATCGCCGAGGCGGATGCGGCGGTCGAGTTGCTGACGCCCCTCGGCTTCGGCCACGCGAACGTGGTGGTCGCCGTGCCGCAGGCCTGGATCGACGTGCGCACCATGGCGGACCTCGACGAGGTCGCGGCGGATCTCCGCGTGCGGCACGGCCGAAAGATGCGCGTCGCCACGAAATACCTGAACCTCACGCGCCGGTTCTTCGCCGAGAAGGGCGTCGCCGATTACCGCATCGTCGAGAGCCTCGGAGCGACCGAAGGTGCGCCGGGATCGGGCGCCGCGGAACTCATCGTGGACATCACCACGACCGGCGCGACGCTCGCCGCCAATGCCCTGAAGATCCTCGACGACGGCGTGATCCTGCGCTCCGAGGCGAACCTCGTCGCCTCGGTCGGCGCCCCCTGGAGCGAGCGGGCGCAGGGCGCCGCACGCACGGTGCTGACCCGCATCGCCGCCGAGGAGGAAGCGCGCACGACCCGCGAGATCCGCGCCGCCGTCGAGGACACGCGCGGACCGGAGCTCGCCGCCATCATCCAGGCCTTCGACGCCGCCCTGCCGTACGGCCTGCCCGCCGGCGAGGAACTCGTGCTCCATTGCGGCCAGGCGCAGGTCTTCGATCTCGTGGCGGCGCTCCAGGCCGCAGGCGCCCACGACGTCACGGTGCGCACCTTCGACTATCTCTTCCGCGCGACGAACGCCCTTACCGAACGGCTCTTCCAGCGCCTCGGCTGAAGGCCCGCAGAGGCGCTTCCGGAGCCGACGGACCGCTCTCGGCCGACCCTCCGAGGGAGCGAGATACAAGGGCTCCAATCCCCGCCCTCTGGGCAAAAACACGGCCCACAACCCGTACGGGGCCGTTGCTTCGCGGTCCGCGCAACCGTATGGTCCGCGCGTTTTCTCCGATGAGGATCCCGATGAGATTGCTTCGGATGGCGGTTCTCGCCGTCTTCGCCTTCGCCTTCGCCTCGCCCGCCCAGGCCCAGCCGAGCAAGCCGCAACAGCCGGTACCCGCTCCTAAACCCACCCAGGAGAAGATCTTCCCGCTCGGCACGACCTGGGTCGCGGTCAGCCTCAACGGACGGTCGTACTCCGGCGATCGCCCGAGCTTCACGCTGAACAAGCAGTACCGGGCCACCGGCTTCGGCGGCTGCAACAACTATTCGGCAACCGCCTATCCGCTTCGCGAGCAGAATCTCGCCGTCGGTCCGTTCGCCCTGACGAAGAAGTCCTGCCCCGCCAATGCGATGGCGGTCGAGCGGGCGTTTCTGGTGGCTCTCCGATCTTCCCAGAGATGGGACCAGCAGGGCTCGACCCTGACGATCCAGACGGAGAACGGCGAACTGCGTTTCGAGCGGGCGCTCTGACGCGCCCGCCTATTCCGCCGGCACGGGCCGGCGCGCTTCCACCGGGGTGAAGAGTCCGTCCTCCGCCGGCCGCATGTCGATGCGCCGGTCGTGATAGGCGGCAAGCGTCGAACGGTGGCCGATCGACACCACGGTCGTGTCCGGCAGACGCTCTTTGATGACCTCGTAGATCGCCTGCTCGGTCGGCTCGTCGAGGGCCGCCGTCGCCTCGTCCAGGAACAGCCAATCGGGTTTGGCGAGGAGCGCACGGGCGACCGCGAGGCGCTGCTGCTCGCCGAGCGAGAGCGTCTGCGCCCATGAGCGCTCCTCGTCGAGCCGGTCGGCGATATGCGGCAGCCGCGCCGCCTTGAGCGCTTCGACGATCGCCGCATCCTCGTAGGTGTTCTCGACGCCCGGATAGGTGACCGCCCCGCGCAGGCTCCCGACCGGAATGTAGGGCCGCTGCGGCAGGAGCATCGTGCTCGCGCCTTCGGGCATCGCCACCTGTCCCTCGCCGAAGGGCCAGATGCCGGCGATCGCCCGGAACAGGGTCGATTTGCCCGACCCGGACGGCCCCGTCAGAAGGGTCGCCTCGCCGCCCCTGAAGCCGACGGAATCGGCCCGCAGCAGCGAGCGCCCGTCGGGCAGCTTCAGCTCGAGATCCTTGAGGGCGACGTCCGGCTCCTTCGAGGGCGACAGTACGATCTTGCTCTCGCCGCCGACCCGCTGGGCCGACGCGATCGCGCCCTCGAAGCTCGTCAGCCGGTCGAGCACGGCCCGGTAGTCGGCGAGCGTCGTGTAGATCGTGATGAAGTAGGTGAGCGCGGTTTCGACCCGCGAAAACGCGCCGACGACCTGCTGCATCTGCCCGAGCGTGATGCGGCCGACGAAATAGTAGGGCGCCGTGAGGATGTAGGGCACCACCACGTTCGCCTGGAAGTAGCTCAGCGTGAAGATGTTGAGCTTGATGAGGCGGAACACGATCCGCATGTAGTTGTCGACGATCGCGCCGAATCGGCGGGCAAGCCCCTGCTCCTCGGCGGGCTCGCCGCCGAGGAGGGCGACCTGCTCGGTGTACTCGCGAAGCCTTGCGAGGGAGAAGCGGAAGTCAGCCTCGACCCGCTCCTGCTGGAAGTTGAGCCCGATGAGCGGACGGCCGATCAGGTGGGTGATCCAGGTGCCGATCGCCGCGTAGAGGACGCAGACCCAGACCAGCAGGCCGGGGATTTCCCAGCTCGTTCCCGGCACGGTGAACCCCGCCGACACGGCCCAGAGGATCGCCACGAAGGAGACGAGCGTGGCCACCTGGTTCATGAGCCCGATGGAGAGCGAATAGGTGCTCTCCACGAACTTGCGGAGATCTTCCGAGATGCGCTGGTCCGGGTTGTCCGCCTCCCGGCCAAGGAGCTGCATGCGATAATGGGCGCCGCCCCGGAGCCACTCGCCCACGTAATAGGTGTTGAGATAGGCGCGCCAGCGGATGGTGAGCACGTTCTGAAGAAGCACTTCCGTCAGCGCGATCACGACGTGGATGGCGGCAAGCGGCGTGAAGATGATGAAGAGCTGATACCAGAAGGCCTCGGCGTTCTTGTCCTGCAGCGCGTTGAACATGTCGCGGGAGAAGAAGTTGAGGCGGACGCTCAGCGCCACCTGGGCCAGGTTGATGGCGATGAGAACGGCGACGAAGACCGTGCCGATCGTCCCCTCCCGCCCCCTCACCAGTCCGAGGAACGGCAGGCGGATCACGCTGTCGGCGTGGGATTCGAGGTATCGGTCCGTGATGCGGCAGATCGTGCGGACGACGGGAATGTAGGAAAGGCCGTAGATGACGGCCGCGAAGCCCGCAGCGCCCAGCACCGAGGAAGGCGGCGGGACATAGCCCAGGTAGTCGCCGGTGATCAGCCCGGACGAACCCGCGAAGATGAGCGCCAGGAACAGGATATGGGTGGCCGCAAGCATGGCCACGAAGATGCGCAGGAACTTGGGGATGGTTCGTGCGAGGTAAACGATGCCGGACAGCACCAGGGTCGAGACCGGCAGGTACGCCGGGATCCCCTCGCCCCAAAAGCCGACGGCCAAGCTCGCGAGGCCGACCACGGCTACGGCGATGCTCGCTTTGATCATATGGGATGACCCCTCTCGTCCGGACCCGCCGGCTCTTAGGAACTGCAGGCGGCGCGATCAACCGTACTCGTGGCGAAAGCAAGGAGAAAGTTCCGCCGCATTCGGGCGTCCGGAGCCCGCGCGGTCGCAATTCCGTGACCGGCGGGCCTCGGACTTTCGGCGCATCCCCCTTGTTATCCTTCCGTAACGACACACAAAATGACGTTACTCAGCGACGCGCGGAACGTCAGTCACACCGCCCGCGCGCGAGGGAGGAGTAACATGACGCAAGCCAAAGTACCCGGCGGAGCCAAGTCGTCGCGCCGCCGATTCCTGCAGGTGGCCGGTCTCGGCGCTGCCGCGACCGTCGCCACTCCCAGTATCGTCAAGGCACAAGGCCCGGTCAGCATGCGCTGGCAGAGCACCTGGCCCTCGAAGGACATCTTCCACGAATTCGCGTTGGATTTCGCCAAGAAGGTCAACGACATGACCGGCGGCGATCTCAAGATCGAAGTCTTGCCGGCGGGCGCCGTGGTTCCGGCCTTCGGTCTCCTCGACGCGGTTTCCTCCGGAACGCTCGACGGCGGTCACGGCGTGAACGCCTATCACTATGGCAAGCAGCCCGCCCTGGCGCTCTGGGGATCGGGTCCCGGGTTCGCGATGGACGCCAACATGCTGCTCGCCTGGCACAAGTACGGCGGCGGCAAGGAACTGCTCGAGAAGCTCTACGCCTCCGTCGGCGCCAATGTCGTTTCGTTCCTATACGGACCGATGCCGACGCAGCCTCTGGGCTGGTTCAAGAAGCCGGTCACCAAGGCCGAGGACATTCAGGGCCTCAAGTTCCGCACCGTGGGCATTTCGATCGACGTGTTCACCGGGCTGGGTGCGGCCGTGAACGCCCTTCCGGGCGGCGAGATCGTCTCGGCCATGGACCGCGGCCTTCTCGACGCCGCGGAGTTCAACAACGCCTCGTCCGACCGGGCGCTCGGATTCGCGGACGTCTCGAAGGTCTGCATGCTGCAAAGCTATCATCAGAACGCCGAGCAGTTCGAGGTCCTGTTCAACAAGACCAAGTACGATGCGCTTCCCGAGCGGATCAAGTCCATCATCTCGAACGCCGTCGAGGCCGCATCGCAGGACATGCACTGGAAGGCCATCGACCGCTACTCGAAGGACTACGCGGAACTGCAGACGAAGGACAAGGTCCGGTTCTTCAAGACGCCGGACGCGGTGCTGAAGAAGCAGCTCGAGGTCTATGACGAAGTGGTCAAGAAGAAGTCGGCCGAGAACCCGCTCTTCAAGGAGATCCTGCGGTCGCAGCTCGCCTTCGCGCGGCGGGCCACGCGATGGGAGCAGGACACGGTCGTGAACCGCCGCATGGCCTTCGACCATTACTTCGGCGCGAACGCCGCGGCCGACAAGATCTGACGGCCATCCCGGGTATCGGAGCGCCGCACGGCCGGTGCGGCGCTCCGCATCATCGAATGCCATCCATGACGATCCAGCGGCTCCTTTATGTTGTCGACGGCATCAGCACCTGGGTCGGCAAGGCCGCAGCCTGGCTCATCATCGGCCTGATGGCGCTCGTCTGCGCCGAGGTGTTCAAGCGGTACATCCTGAACATGCCGACGGCGTGGATCTTCGACGTCAGCAACATGTTCTACGGCACCCTGTTCATGCTCGCCGGAGCCTACACGCTGGCTCAGAATGCCCACGTCCGCGGCGACTTCCTCTACGGTTCGATGCGGCCCCGGACCCAGGCGGCGTTCGACCTCGTGCTCTACATCGTGTTCTTCATGCCCGGGATCGCCGCTCTCGTCTATGCGGGCTACGATTACGCGGCCTTGTCGTGGCGGATCGCGGAGCATTCGACCGTGACGGCTGACGGGCCGCCCATCTACCACTTCAAGGCGGTCATCCCGCTCGCCGGCGCCCTCGTGATGCTCCAGGGCCTGGCCGAGATCCTGCGCTGCCTCGTCTGCCTGAAAACCGGGGAATGGCCGGCCCGGCTCAAGGACGTCGCGGAGATCGACGTCGTTGGAGAGCAACTCGCGCAGAGCGAGTTCGTGGACGAGGCGACGCGCGCGGCGGCGATCATGCGGGCACAGAAGATCGACGAGACGGCGCGCCAGCGCGGAATGGGGGGAGACCTGCAGACATGAGCGATCCGGCGCTCGGACTGACCATGCTCATGCTCATCGTGGTCGTGATCATGATGGGTTTTCCGACGGCCTTCACCCTGATGGGCCTCGGGATCTTCTTCGGGTACTACGCCTTCTACAACCCGGCCGAGCCCTGGTTCGACAACCGGGTCTTCGATCTCATGGTCCAGCGCACCTACGGCGCGATGACCAACGACGTCCTGATCTCGATCCCCCTGTTCGTGCTCATGGGATACGTGATGGAGCGCGGCGCGCTCGTCGACAAGATGTTCTACAGCATCCAGCTCGTCGTTCCGCCGCCTGCCGGCGTCGCTCGCCGTCGCCACGCTGATCGTCTGCACCTTCTGGGGCATCGCGAGCGGCCTCGTCGGCGCCGTCGTGGTCCTGATGGGGGTGATCGCCCTGAACCCGATGCTGCGCGCAGGCTACGACGTGAAGCTCGCATCGGGAGTGATCACCGCGGGCGGCACGCTCGGGATCCTGATCCCGCCTTCGGTGATGATCATCGTCTATGCGGCCGTCGCGGGCCAATCCGTCGTGAAGCTCTACGCCGCCGCCATCTTCCCGGGCTTCTTTCTTGCGCTCCTGTACCTCGTCTACATCGTCGGCTGGGCGATGATCAATCCGAAGATCGCCCCTCCCCTGCCCCGGGAGCAGACGGCGGTCCCAGTCCCGTCCTGGATGCGGACCATCGCGGCGGCCTACTCGCCCAACATGCTCGTCGGATTGCTGTCGGCCCTGTTCTCGCCGTCGAGAGCGCGGTCGCTCGCTGCCGGGGACCGCCCCCTCACGTCCTGGAAGCTCTTCAAGAACGTCTGCGTCTCGCTGGTACCCTTCGGCCTGACGGCGCTCACGCTGTGGCTGGTCTGGTGGTACGTGGTGATCCACCGGCAGGCCTCGGGCGACGGCGACGTGCCGGAAGGGCTGGAGCAGCTCGGTTCGCCTCTCCCGAGCGCGGAGCCTGCGGCCGCCGCCGATCTCGGCCCGTCGACCGGCTTCTACGTGGCGTTCGGCATCCTGGCCGTCCTCGCGGCGTCGATGCTCCTGCGCTACTACCGGAACATGACGGCCGAACGGCTCGCGGTGGTGAAGCTCCTCACCGCGTCCGTCATGCCGCTCGCCATCCTCACCGTCGTCGTGCTCGCGGTCATCCTGTTCGGTATCACCACGGCGACGGAATCGGCCGCCGTCGGCGCGGCCGGCGCCTTCCTGCTCGCCTTCCAGGCCCGGACCCTCAACTGGAAGCGCACGAAGGAAGCCGTGTTCCTCACCGCGAAGACCACCGCCATGGTGTGCTGGCTCTTCGTCGGCTCGGCGCTGTTCTCCGCCGTCTTCGCGATTCTCGGCGGGCAGGCCCTGATCGAAAGCTGGGTGCTGTCGCTCGACCTGTCGCCCCTGCAGTTCATGATCCTGTCCCAGGCGATCATCTTCATCCTCGGATGGCCGCTCGAATGGACGGAGATCATCATCATCTTCGTGCCGATCTTCCTGCCGCTCCTCAAGCACTTCGGCATCGACCCGATCCTGTGGGGAACGCTCGTCTTCGTGAACCTTCAGGCCGCTTTCCTGTCGCCGCCCGTGGCCATGTCGGCCTTCTACCTGAAGGGGGTCGCGCCCGCGCACGTCACCATCAACCAGATCTTCGCCGGCATGATGCCCTACATGCTGATCGTGATCCTGTGCATGGTCCTGATGTACATCTGGCCCGGCATCACGCTCTGGCTTCCGGAGTACCTGTATGGCAACTGACGCACGTCGCGCCGCACGAGCCGCCGGCGGTCCGATCGGCAGGCCGGTCAGGCAGTCCCCATCCCGGCGAAGAATGCCATGCTCCCCGAGAAGCCGAAGGTCCACCTCTGCGAGATCGAGCTTCGGCCTGGACGGCGCTCCTCCGGTCTCGACATTTTCCGCCGCGGGACGGCAGGCTCGGTCCGAGGGGTTTCCTCGAGTGACCGACGATCATGATGCGGCGCCGGCCCGCCGGACGTCCGTTCCCACCATGAAGGTGCGCGTGCCGCGCGACGCCGATGCGGTGCATCGCGGCACGCTCTCGATCGGATCCTGGACCGTTTCCTGCCTGGTCGGCAGCGCGCGGCCTCGTCCCGGCGGCGGAGAAGCGCGAAGGGGACGGGCGCACGCCGATCGGCATCTATCCCGCTGCGCTACGGCTTCCATGACCCGGTCGAGCGCCCTGGCTTCGGGGCCGGCACGGTGTTTCCTTTCGTCCCGATGAGCGGCGACATGATCTGGGAGGAGGATCCCCTCGACCCGCACTACAACCGCCTCGTCTTCGCCCAGCACGGAGCGCGGCCGGGCGACCGTCTCGCCCGGAACAGGCCGAACGGCCGGTTCGACCTCGTCATCCCCATCGGCTACAACGATGCCGCTCCCGAACCCCATCGCGGCAGCGCGATTTTCATCCATGCGGCACGCGGCGACGGCTCCGGCACGGCCGGCTGCATCGCCGTCGCCCGTGAGCAAATGGAGGAACTGGCGCGGCGTCTCGCCATCGGGATGGTGATCGACATCGCCTATGAGCCGGCTTGAGGGACGGCCGCCCTATTCCGGCACGCCCGCTTTCCTCAAGCCTTCCACGAACACGTCGCGATGCGCGAACCGGGCGAGGTTCTCGCGGAGCACGCTCAGGCGCAGCGGAGGCCCGATCCGGTTGCGGACGGCGATGAATTCCTGCGCCTCGTCGACGAGGCCGAGATGGCCGCAGCAACTGATGAGCGTATTGTAGTGGCCGGGATATTCCGCAAAGGCCGCAACCGACGCCCTCAGGTAGGGCAGCGCCTCTTCGAAGCGCCGGGCTCCGAGGAGCGCGAGGCCGTGAATGGAGGTGTAGAAGCCGGAAAACGTGTCGAGCGGCGATAGGCGCAGCGCCCGCCCGGTCTGTTCGATCGCCTCGTCGAAGCGGCCGGCCCGCAGGAGCGCCCAGCCGAGGGCCGTGTGGCCCAGGGCGAAGCTCGGGTTGAGATGGAGGGCCGTCCTGAGTTCGCCGAGCGCCCTGTCGTGGTGACCCGCCGTGCTGAGGCAGAGGCCGGAAATCATGCGCGCCCAGGGATCGCCCGGGTCGAACGACAGAGCGTCCGTCGCATACGCCGCCGCCTGCCGGTAGCCCTCGCGGCTATCCGGCACCCAATAGCACAGGGCGGACCACCAGACGGCCCAGCTCAGCAGGGCGTGGGCCCTGGCATATTGCGGCTCCAGGGCGACGGCCCGGTTGAGCAGTTCCTGCGCCTCCCTGTTCTGCCGTCGTTCCACCTTCTTGAGCAGACCCATGGCGCGGACCACGAGCCCCCAGGCATCGATGCTGTCCGGCGGCCGGCTCGAGGCACGAAAACCCTCTTCCGCATAGAGGTGCGGCTCGACCGCCGCAACGACCCTCTCCGTAATGTCGTCCTGAACGGCGAAGATGTCCTGCAGATCGCGGTCGTATCGCTCCGCCCAGATGTGCTTGCCCGTCCCGGCATCGATGAGCTGGCCGGTGATGCGGATGCGCGGGCCCGCCGTCCGTACGCTGCCTTCCAGGACGTAGCGGACCCCGAGATCCCGCGCGACCTGCCGCACGTCGGCCGGTCTGCCCTTGTAGACGAAGCTCGAATTGCGGGCACTGACGAACAGCCAGCGCAGGCGTGCCAGAGCTGTGATGATGTCCTCCGTGATGCCGTCGGCGAGGTAGTCCTGCTCGGGGTCGCCGCTCATATTGGCGAACGGCAGGACGGCGATCGACGGCCGGTCGAGCGGTTTCAGGGGCGGCGCGGCCGCAGGCGGCGATGCGCGAGGGGTCTCGGGACGGTCCTCCAGGATCGGCCGGAGCGCAAGGCCGGTATGGCTTTCGACGATCGACAAGGTCCGGTCCGAAAAGAGGCCGGTCATCAACTTGTCGACGGTCGACTTTCCGAGCTTCGTCTTGAAGGCGAACTGCTCCCGGGAGATCCTCTCGCGCGCGATGTAGTCCTTGATCGCAGCCGCAACCCGCTTCCTGCCGTCCATCGTGCCCCTTCCCGTGCGGAACGCGCACCATCCGGAAAATCGGCCGGAAAATCCAGGCAAATTCCGGCGAATGCCGCGGAAAGGCGCCCGGTTTAAGACGCATTCTGGGGGATGTGCGGGGCGCTCCTCCGTTCGGCGAAGCGATCGGGAGTTTTTCATGGTCCATGGAACGCTGCGGGTGCTCGTCATGGCGGCGGACGGCGTGGAGGGCGGCAGCGTCGCGCGCCGCCTGCTCCGCATCGATCGCTCCAGCCTGCAGGATCCGCCCTATGCCGTGCGTGCCCTGGTCGAAGACCGGCTGTCGCCCGCGGCCCGGAGGCTCGCCCTCGCCGGTGCCGAGATCGTCTGCGGATCTCCCGACGATCCGCCGAGCCTCGACGCGGCGCTCGCCGGATCCGATCTCGTCTTCGGCGTGACGAACCAGCGGGAGCACGGTGAGGCGGGGGTGGCACGGGGCTGCGCGCTCGTGGATGCGGTGGCCGCCTCCGGCGCAAAGCGTCTCGTGCTGAGCACCCAGGCGTTCCCGGTCGAGCCCGTTGAGAGCACCTTGCGGGTGCCGTCCTGCGAGACCATCGCGGCCGTCGAGCGCTATGCCCTCGCGAAGCTGCAAGCCGTCACCTTTGTCCACGTGGCCTTCTTCTACGAGAATTTCCTGAACCGGTTCCGCCTCCGGCCGCTGGCTGACGGATCCCTCGTCCTTGGCCTGGCGCCGGGCGAGGCGCCGCTGGCGGCCGTGTCGGCCGAGGACGTGGGCACGCTCGTCGAGGCCATCCTGCAGCAAGCAGACCGCTACGCGGGCGAGACGGTCGGAATCGTCGGCGACGATCTGCCGGTCTGGCTCTATGCCGCCGTCATGGGCCGCACGCTCTCCCGGAAGGTCGTGGCCCAGCCCGAAGAGCGCGAGGCTCACCGGGCCGCGAACGATGATGTTCCGGCGGCGTCGAACCGCTTCTTCCCCGACCCGAAGGACGATCTTGCGACCTGCCGTTCTCTCCACCCTGGCCTGCGGTCCTTCGCCCACTGGATGGCCCTCAACCATGCCGGTTTCTGCGATGCCGATCGGCTGGCGGCCTCGGCCTGGGCCGCGTGAAAACTCACCCGATCGACCAAGGGAATAAAGCGCCCTCGCCATCCGGCCGGGGCGGCGGGAGCAGGATCAGGACAGGAGGGCGCGGGACGCGCTCCGCTCGTCGAGCGCGCGGAGCCAGCGCTCCAGCGGCGAGATGATCGCCTCCGCCGGCTGAAAGCCCTGGGTGACCATGGCGTAGGGCGCTCCCTCCTGGGCGCCGGCGAGCAGGGTCGGGAACCCCGTGATGCCGGCGCGCTTGGCGACGGCGAAATCGGTCCAGGTCTCCTCGGCAGCCTCGTCGCTTCCGAAATCCCGGAGGAAATCCTCGCGATCGATCCCGACGCGGGCGGCCACGTCCGCCAGGATCTCGGCCTTGGTCACGTCCCTGTTCTCGGCATAGAAGGCGCGCTGGACGGCCTCCAGCATCCCAAGTCCCGCCGCCATTCCGTTGCGGCGCGCAACGACGACCGCCCGGCAGGCGGGCTCCGTGTCGTAGACGAACCCCGTCCGCGTGAAGAAGCCGAAGTCGAAGGGCTGGCCCGAGGCGTCGTACACGTGTTCCCAGTGCTCCCGGATCGTCGCCTTGGCCCTTTCGTCCATCGGCTCCGTCGTGCCGGGACGCAATCCGCCCATCATGAGCCGGATCGGCAGCCCGGTTCCGAAGCGCCGCGCGAGCGCGCCGATCACCGGCGCAAAGCCCCAGCACCAGGAGCACATCGGGTCGGCGACGTAGAGCAGGTGCGGATTCGGCAAGGTGGACCTCCACGATCGGCGATGCAGATTAGGGCCGGAGGGCCGCCCGACCAAGCCTTCCTGAGTCTCGGCGCCGCGCCGCGGCTCGGGCATCGGGCAAAAAAAATGGCCCCGGATCGCTCCGGGGCCGTCTTTTCTGCAGGGCGCGTGTGGACTTAGAAGTCCATGCCGCCCATGCCGCCGCCCGGCATGGCCGGCGCGGCTTCCTTCTTCGGCAGTTCGGCGACCATCGCCTCGGTGGTGACGAGGAGGCCGGCCACGGAGGCCGCGTCCTGGAGGGCCGTGCGGACGACCTTCGCCGGATCGACGATGCCGGCCTGGAGCATGTCCACGAACTCCTCCGTCTGGGCGTTGAAGCCGAAGGTCGCCGACTTGTTCTCGTTGATCTTGCCGACCACGATCGAGCCCTCGACGCCCGCGTTCTCGGCGATCTGGCGGATCGGAGCCTCGAGCGCGCGGAGCACGATGTTCACGCCGGCCTGGACATCGGGATTGTCGGTCTTGAGCTTCGCGACCGCGGTTTTGGCCCGCAGCAGGGCTACGCCGCCGCCCGGAACGATGCCCTCTTCCACCGCCGCCCGGGTGGCGTTGAGCGCGTCGTCCACGCGGTCCTTCTTCTCCTTCACCTCGACTTCGGTGACGCCGCCGACCCGGATGACGGCCACGCCGCCCGCCAGCTTGGCGAGACGTTCCTGGAGCTTCTCGCGGTCGTAGTCCGAGGTCGTCTCCTCGATCTGCGCCTTGATCTGGCCCACGCGCGCCTCGATGTCCTTCTTCTTGCCGGCGCCGGCGATGATGGTGGTGTTCTCCTTTTCGATGCGGACGCGCTTGGCTCGCCCGAGCATCTGGAGCGTCACGTTCTCGAGCTTGATGCCGAGGTCCTCGGAGATGGTCTGGCCGGCGGTGAGGACGGCGATGTCCTCCAGCATGGCCTTGCGGCGGTCGCCGAAGCCCGGCGCCTTCACGGCCGCGATCTTCAGCCCGCCGCGGAGCTTGTTGACGACGAGCGTGGCGAGCGCCTCGCCCTCGACGTCCTCGGCGATGATGAGGAGCGGCTTGCCGGTCTGCACCACCGCCTCGAGGATCGGCAGCATGGCCTGCAGCGAGGAGAGCTTCTTCTCGTGGATCAGGACGTAGGGATCCTCGAGCTCGGCCACCATCTTCTCGGCGTTGGTGATGAAGTAGGGCGAGAGATAGCCGCGGTCGAACTGCATGCCCTCGACCACGTCGAGCTCGGTCTCGGCGGTTTTCGCCTCCTCGACCGTGATCACGCCCTCGTTGCCGACCTTCTGCATCGCGTGGGCGATCATCTCGCCGATCGAGCGGTCGCCGTTCGCCGAGATCGTGCCGACCTGGGCGACCTCGTCGGAGGACTTCACCTTCTTGGAGCGGGCCTGGATCTCGCGGATGGCCTCGGCGGTGGCGAGGTCGATGCCGCGCTTCAGGTCCATCGGGTTCATGCCGGCGGCGACCGCCTTCGCGCCCTCGCGGACGATCGACTGGGCGAGCACGGTCGCGGTCGTGGTGCCGTCGCCGGCAACGTCGTTGGTCTTCGAGGCGACCTCGCGCACCATCTGGGCGCCCATGTTCTCGAACCTGTCGGCGAGCTCGATCTCCTTCGCGACGGTGACGCCGTCCTTGGTGATGCGGGGCGCGCCGAAGCTCTTCTCGATGACGACGTTGCGGCCCTTCGGACCGAGCGTCACCTTCACCGCATCGGCGAGGATGTCGACGCCGCGCAGCATCTTGTCGCGCGCGTCGGACGAAAACTTCACGTCTTTGGCAGCCATTGGCTCAAGCCTCCAGTGGAATGGATCTGAATGTGGGGGAGAGAGCGGAGCGAATTACTTCGCGATCACGCCCATGATGTCGGATTCCTTCATGATCAGGAGGTCCTGACCATCGATCCGCACCTCGGTGCCGGACCACTTGCCGAACAGGACACGGTCGCCCTTCTTCACGTCGAGGGCAATGATCTTGCCGCTCTCGTCGCGGGCGCCGGAGCCGACGGCGATGATCTCGCCTTCCTGCGGCTTCTCCTTGGCGGTGTCGGGGATGATGATGCCACCCTTCGTCTTCTCCTCGGCTTCGATGCGGCGGACGACGACACGGTCGTGCAGCGGACGGAACTTCATGAAGCTTCCTCTTGGTTGATCGGGCGGCGCTGAAAAGCCACCCCCTGGTCCGGCTGTTAGCACTACCTCTGGGCGAGTGCTAAAGCTTGCCGCGACATAAGGGGACGTCGCCTGGAGTCAAGGCGGTCGATCCGGTCTTCGCCGGTTGACCGGGGACTTGCGTCGGCGACAATCGGCTCATGACCGACCTCGAGGCCATCGGCAAGGCCTGCTTCGCCCTCCATGCCCGCATGACGGCGCGGCTCTTGAGCCGCGCCTACGAGGCGGCTTTGCGGCCTTCCGGCCTGAAAATCCCGCAATTCGGCATCCTGGGCTCCATCGAGAACGGAACGGACCTGTCCGAGACGGCGCTCGCCGAAAAGCTCGGGCTCGAACGCACGACCCTCGTCCGCAACCTCAAGACCCTTGCCGACAAGGGCTGGATCGAGCCCGCCCCGGGCGACGGACGCGGGCATCGCCACCGGCTCACGCCGTCCGGGCGCAACGTACTGGAAGCGGCGATCCCCCTCTGGGAGAAGGCTCAGCGCCAGGTCGAAAAGCGGCTTGCCGGCGCGGACCCCGATAGCGTCCGCACGGCGATGCGCTCGCTCAGAAAAGCGGCCTATCCGGCCCGAACCGCCGATCCGCCCGTCCACGCGCCCGATTGATCGTCCTGTCCGCCCCGGGCTGCCGCTCTCATTTGACCCATGGGAAGGATTGTTCGTTGCGCCCCTCCCTTCCGTCCCTTACTGTGTATGTACACGGAGCCATGGAGAAGGCGATGGAGCGGATTCACGGCGTCGTTTCGCGGGACGTCCTGGTGGCGGAGCCCGGCTTGAGGTTCCTCCAGGGGCTGATCGAGGGCCGCCATCCCGCGCCTCCCTTTTCCAAGGCCACCGGCATCTATCTCGCCGAGGCGCAGGAGAACCGGGTGGTGTTCAAGGGAAACCCGACGGACGCCTTCATGAACCCCATCGGCACCATTCACGGCGGCTGGACCTCGGCCATCCTCGACAGCGCCATGGCGTGCGCCGTCCACACCACGCTCGACATCGGTCAGGGCTACACCAGCGTCGAGATGAAGCTCAACTTCGTGCGCCCGATCGTGCCGGAACTCGGCGAGGTCGTCTGCGAGGGCGTCGTCGTCCATCGCGGCGGGACGCTCGCGACCTCCGAAGGCAGGCTTTTCGACGGGAAGGGCCGGCTCCTCGCCCACGGGACGGAGACCTGCATGATCTTCGAGGCGGCCGCGCGAGCCAGCAGGGCGGCCTGACCGCTCGGGCGGTGTCGCTCGAGGCGAGCCCTACCGCCGCGACGTCAGGAGCGCGGCGCCGATGATCAGCGCGCCTCCGGCGAGGGCGGCCGGGGCCGGGACTTCGCTGAAGATCGCGTAGCCGATGAGGACGGCCCAGACGAGGGCAGTGTATTCGAGCGGCGCAAGACGGGCCGCCTGTGCCTTCGCGAAGGCGGTCGCCATCAGGATATGGCCGATGACGCCGAGGACGCCCATCAGCATGAACCAGCCGAGGTGCGGCCATGTCGGCGTCTGCCACGCCGCCGCGCCGAGGGGCGCGATCAGCACCATCGGACCGACGTTCTGAAAGATGACGATGTGCAGGAACGGGTCGCGCTGGGCCCGCTGCCGCAGCAGCACGACCGACAAGGCATAGAACACCGCCGAGGCGAGGGCCGCCGCAATGCCGGTCCAGGATCGGGCGCCCCCGCCCGTCCCCTCGCCGCCGAGCACGACGATGAGGGTCCCGACGAAACCGACTGCGAGTGCCCACACGATGCGCGCGTCGACCGGCTCCTTGAGGAGGAGCATTCCGAAGAGGGCGATGAAGGTCGGCGCCAGGAACGACAGGATCAGCGTTTCGGCCAGGGGCAGCTCGCCCAGGGCGTAGAAGAAGCTGCAGGCGGTCAGCACGGCCACCACGGACCGCATGGCGTTCGCCCTTACGGCCTCGCGGGTCGGCCATCCGGGACGCATGACGGCGACCACGCAGGCTGCGACGAGGCTGCCGCAGGCAAAGCGCAGGAACGTGACCTGGAAGACCTGATAATGGGCCGCCATCCCCTTGATGACCGCGTCCATGACGGACAGGACGGCGATGCCCGCGATGGCCCGCAGGACGGGTCCGAACTGCATGATGATCTCTCGCCTTCGGGAGGTTGGCCCGGGCCTAGCGCATCGTGCGGAAAAGTGGATCCGGTTTTCCGCATTGGACGATGCGCCGCTTCAGAAAAAGGGCATCGGCTCGATCCCAAAAGGGTGTCCACTTCTGGGATCGATCCGATGCTCTAGAATTCGATGCCCTTCTGCGCTTTCACGCCGTCGCGGAACGGGTGCTTCACCTGTTCCATGGCGGTGACGAGGTCGGCGGCCTCGATCAGGGCCTGGGGCGCGTTCCGGCCCGTCACGACCACATGCTTCATGAAGGGCCTGCTCTGCAGGCCCGCCACGATCTCGTCGACGGGCAGGTACTCATAGCGCAGCGCAATGTTGAGCTCGTCGAGGACGACGAGCGCGTGCTCGTCGTCTTGGATGAAGGCGAGCGCCTGTTCCCACGCCTTCCTGGCCGACGCGATGTCCCGCTGCCGGTCCTGCGTGTCCCAGGTGAAGCCCTCGCCCATGACCCGGTGGGTGACGAGATCGGAGAACCGGGTCAGCGCCCGTTGCTCACCCGTATCCCACGTGCCCTTGATGAACTGGACGAAGGCGACGCGCATGCCGTGGCCGGCTGCGCGCATGATGAGGCCGAGGGCCGAGGTCGACTTGCCCTTGCCGTTGCCCGTATTGACGATGAGAAGGCCCTTCTCGATCGTCTTCGTGGCCTGGACCCTCGCACGCGTCTTCTGGTGCTTCTTCATCTTCTCCGCGTGGCGGGCGTCGCGCTCCGCTTCGGAGAGGGGTGCGGTTTCGGACCTGGGCATGACGTTCTCCCTCGGCCGGTCCGATAGCACATCCGGCGCTGACCACAATCAGCGGATCAGCGCGTCGCCGGACTTCATTCGAATTCAGTCGAAGAGGGAGTCGATGTCGTTCTGGTCCACGTGACCGGGATCTTCGGCGAGACGCGGACCGTTGAGGAGCGAGCGCTCATCGGCCTGCAGCACCTCTTCGTCGACGAGATCCTTGAAGGCTTCGAGGCCGCCCCACACGCCGATCATGCGGTCGAGCCGCTCCTCGATGAACTTCATCACGCTGACGATCTTCGAGATTCGCTGGCCCGTAAGGTCCTGGAAGTTGCAGGCCTCGTACATGGTGACGACGCGGTCGAGGATCACGCCGACATGGTCGTTGTTGCCGGTCGTGACCCCAGCGGCGCGGAGCATGTTGGCCTCGGTCTCGATATCCTCCACGGCCGCAAGGATGGCGGTCGCCGCCGTTTCGGTGGCGCCCACCACGGCGTCGAGCTCGCCGGCGACCCGGCGCATGCCCTTGCCCTGGTGGTCGGAGCGATGGAGCGAGGCGATCTCGAGCTTCGTCGAGGTGATCGCCTCCTTCATGGCGTCGAGTTCGGTCCGCAGCTGGTAGACTTCGGTGATCTCACGGCGATAGGCCTCGACGATCTCGGTGGCGAGGCGCTGGCTCGGATCGAGGAAGGAGCGCAGTTCCTGGACCGTAGCGAGGATCTGATCGATCTGCTCGTCGTTCACGGGGTGGACGGTCGAGCTCTCGGCCAGGAGGTCCGGCCGGAAACTGTCTTCGATTCGATAGCGTTTGGCGGAGGCGGCCATGGGAGATCCGTCCTGGATTGCCGCGACCTTGGCGGGAATTGCTTGCAAGTTCTTAAACGGCAATCGAGAAACCGGTTCGAAGGCGGGCCAAATGCGTTGCTTCTTCCGCACCGTCAGTCGCGGGTGAACCGCAGCCGCTGCGGCTCACTGCCCGTTCGGCACAGGCAGAAGCGCCGATCTCCGCCCCATTCACGTCCGATTCACCATTCACTCAGGAAAAACGCCTACGGTTGATGGCCTGCCGAGGGATCCGATGCGCCTTGTCCTTCTCGTCTCCGCCGCGGCCCTGCTCGCCGCCCCGCTCGACGCGACCGCGCAGCCGCGCCGCTTCTTCCCCGACGATCCGGAGATCCACGCCGAGCCTCCGCTCGGCGGCGGGTTCATCGAAATGCTGATGACCGGGCGGGACCCCGCGCCTTACCGGCGCGCCTATCGCCCCGTTCCGGTCGACCCCTATACGGGCGAGCCGATCGAGGTCCGCCCGCGCCGGGGAACGCGGGGCGCCCTCGCCGCGCTGCCGCCGTCCTATGCGTTCGAGCCCGAGGAGGAGGGGATCGGCATGGCCGTCGATCCCCGCTATTTCCGCCAGATCGTCCGGTACGACGGCCCCCAGAAGCCGGGCACGATCATCATCGATACGCCGAGGAAATTCCTCTACCTCGTCCAGGACGGCGGCCGAGCGATCCGCTACGGGATCGGCGTCGGGCGTCCGGGCTTCTCGTGGGCCGGCATGAAGACGGTCTCCATGAAGCGGGAATGGCCCGACTGGCGCCCGCCCGCCGAGATGCTGAAGCGCCGCCCGGACCTGCCCCGCTACATGGAAGGCGGTCCGGACAATCCGCTGGGCGCCCGCGCGCTCTATCTCGGTTCGTCGCTCTACCGCATCCACGGCACGAACGAGCCTCACACGATCGGCCGCGCCGTCTCGTCGGGCTGCATCCGGATGATGAACGAGGACGTGGTGGATCTCTACGAGCGGGTCAGGGTCGGGACCAGGGTGGTCGTGATCTGAGAAAACCCCTCCCGGCCGGGAGGGGTTGCTGCCGCTTAAGGACGGTCAGGTCCAATCGCCCCCGTCGCCGCCGTCGTCACCGTCGCCGCCGTAATCGGCGTCGTCCGCGGAGTTATCCTGGGAGGCATCCTGGTAGAGCCCTTCGGTGATGCCGCCTGCGCCGCCGGCCGCTCCGCTGCCCTGGTCGCCGCCGAGATCGGCGAGGGATGATGCCTGACCGGCCGCCCCGGCTCCGTGGTCGCCCCCGAAGGCGTGCGAGAGCGCGTTCGCGATCATCACGCCGCCGGCGACGCCTGCCGCCGTCGCCATGGCGCTCTGGAGGAAGCCGCCGCCGCGTTGCTGCATGCCGCCCCAAGGTCCGCCGGCCATCGGTCCGCCCGCCGCGGGTCCTCCCGCCACGGGTCCTCCCGCCATGGGGCCGCCCGTCATGCCGCCCTGCGGCATGCCGAAGGGCTGGCTCGGTTGACCTGCCGCGCGCCCCCAGGACGAGCCCGCGCGCGGGGGCTCGTGCCGCCGAGGCCCGCCCCCGAAGATGCTGGAGAGAAAGCCGCCGCCCGCCTGGCCCCTTTCGGCCTCCGCCCGCAACTGCTCGAGCTCGGCGTTGAGGTTCGCAAGGGCCTGTTCCTGCACGTAGACGGCCTGGGCCAAGGCGTAGGGCGCGTAGGGCTGCCGGCGAACCTTTTCGGCGATGTAGCGCTCGGCCTCGGGATCGCGGGGCTGGTTCGCCACCTGCTCCAGCCGGCGAAAGATGTCGTCGATGACCTGGCGTTCCTGATCGTTCATGATCCGAAGTCTCCTGTGGCTCCCCTATCCGGGCCCCGCTTCTGCCGCGCTCCCAGATGGGGGCTCGCAGACCCGAATGCCAGAGGGCAACAGGAGCCCGCGCGAAAGGTTCGCGGGGCCGGGATCCCTCGGCCGGCGCCGTCAGCTCAGTCGAGGAGCCGGTAGGCCGGCAGGGTCAGGAACTCCTCGAACTCCTTCGCCAGCGACATGTCGGCGAAGAGCTTCACCGCCTCGGAGAAGCGCCCCGCGTCGTAGACTTGTGGGCCGACGGACTCCCGGACCCGTTTCATTTCATCGTCCATCACCTGCCGGAAGAGCGCCGGCGTGACGATGCGGCCGTCGTCGAGGTCGGCGCCGTGATAGAGCCATTGCCAGACCTGCGCCCGCGAAATCTCGGCGGTCGCCGCATCCTCCATCAGGTTGTAGAGCGGCACGGCGCCCCGGCCGCGCAGCCAGGCCTCGATGTATTGCACCCCGACGCGGATGTTCTCGCGCAAGCCCGCCTCCGTCCGCACCCCGGGATGCACCTCCAGAAGCTGGTCGCGGGTGACGGAGACATCCTCGCGCTTCTTCGCGAGCTGGTTCGGACCCGGCATCAGGCGGTCGAACACCTCCATGGCGACCGGCACAAGGTCCGGATGAGCGACCCAGGTCCCGTCATGACCGTCACCCGCCTCGCGCTCCTTGTCGGCGCGGACCTTCGCGAAGGCGGCCTCGTTCGCGGCCGGGTCGTTCTTCACCGGGATCTGCGCCGCCATGCCGCCCATCGCGAAGGCGCCGCGCCTGTGACAGGTCTTGATCACCAGGAGCGAATAGGCCCCCAGGAACGCCTTGCCCATCACCATCGCCGAACGGTCCGGCGTGAGGAAGCGCCTGTTCTTTCCGAGACGCTTGATGAACGAGAAGATGTAGTCCCATCGGCCGCAATTCAGGCCCGCGATGTGGTCGCGCATTTCGTAGAGGATCTCGTCCATCTCGAAGGCGGCGGGCAGCGTCTCGATGAGAATCGTGGCCTTGAAGGCTCCCTTCGGCAGGCCGAGGCGCTCCTCCGCATGGGTGAAGACGTCGTTCCAGAGCCGCGCCTCGAGACGGCTCTCCAGCTTCGGGAGGTAGAAGGCGGGCGTCGCCCCCTGCGCCGCCATCGTCCTGGCGTTGTGGAACGCGTAAAGGCCGAAGTCGAAGAGCGATCCGGAGATCGGCTCGCCGTCCACCGCGAGATGCTCCTCGAGGAGGTGCCATCCGCGGGGGCGCACGAGGAGCGCCGCGGGCTTTGCCGACAGCTTGTAGGCCTTGCCGGAGCCCGGATCGGTGAAGTCGATCCGGCCGGCCCATCGGTCCTTCAGGTTGATCTGGCCCTCGATCATGTTGGCCCAGGTCGGCGACGAGGCATCCTCGAAATCGGCCATGAACATCATGGCGCCGGAGTTCAGGGCGTTGACGATCATCTTGCGGTCGACCGGACCGGTGATCTCGACGCGCCGGTCGAGGAGATCCGCCGGGATGGCCGCGATGGTCCAGTCGCCCTCGCGGATGTGCTTGGTATCGGGCAGGAAGTCCGGGATCTCGCCCGCGTCGAGGCGCTTCTGGCGCTCGGCGCGGAGCGCCAGGAGCCGGCGCCGGGTGCCGTCGAAACGGCGGTGGAGATCGGCCAGGAACTCCAGGGCCTGCGGGTCGAGGATCTCGTCGAAGCGGTCGGCCCTCTGTCCCTTCACGACGATTCCGGCGGACGCGGCGGCGGCTGAGGTCATCATCGGGCTCCTTCGGGACGGGTCGGATCCTATGATGGCGCGCTTCTCCTTTTCGGAAAGGCGATGGGACGAAGGATCACCTTCTCCGAAAACGAAAAAGCCCCGCGGGAATGCGGGGCTTCTCCAGAGAGAGCGGCCGTCATTCGGCCGGTTCGGCCGCCGGCTTGATCGGGCGCACGTTCGACTCCACGAACTCGTCCTCGATGGCCGGCGCGCCTTCGTCCTCCGCGGTGTCGAGGCGGGTCTTCTTGCGCAGGGACACGTACTTGTTCTGGATCTTGGCCCGGCTCTCGCGGGCGATTTCCAACGCGCCCTGAAGCATCGAACGCTCGGCCTTCTCGTTCTGGAGCTCTTCGGTGAGGCGCCGGTTGAGGGCTTCGAGCGTGTTGCGCTCCTGCTCGAAGCGCTTCGTCATCTGGTCGATGCGCTCGGAGAGAGCGGCGACCTTGTTCTCGGCGCCCTCGACCTGGAAGTCCTTCGCCGCGAAGGCCTTGTTCAGCATCTCGACCCGCTCCTGCAATTCCATGCGGGAGCGCTGCATCTCGGCCACGAGAGAAGTCTGGCGCTCGGTCTCCTGCTGGGCCGCGAGCAGGCGGCGGTCGAGGGTGTTCTTCTCGATCGCAGTCTCCTTCAGGACACGCTCGATGCTGCGCAACGCCTCGTTCTTGTCCCGCAACTGGTCGCGGGTATGGGCGAGGATCTTGTCGGTCGCGACGAGCCGGGAGGTGAGACCCTCCGTCTTCATGTCGAGGCTCGACAGGTCCGCCTGGTGGGACGAGCGCTCCGACTCGATCTGGGTCTCGATCCGCTGTCGGGCGGCCTGCTCCGCCATGAGCTTCGACTCGAGCTCGGCGACCCGCTGGCGCGCGGCCTCGAACTGCGATTCGAGTTCCGACTGGCGCTTCATGTAGCCGGTGAGCCGATAGTTCTGCTCCTCGGCCACCTTCTGAAGGCGTTTCGCCTCATGGTCGAGAAGGCCGGTGCGCTCGCGGGTCTCGATCAGTTCCCGCTCGGCACGGGCGACGGCCTGATCGGCCTCCTGCGCCTCGAGCCTAAGGGCGTGGTTCTCCTCGGTGACCGAACGGGCGCGCTCCGTTTCGATCGTGAGCTGGTTCTCGAGATCGGAGGCCATGGCCTCCCGGTCCTTCAGGTTGAGCCGCAGATCCTCGAGGATGGAGTCCTGCTCGCGGACCTTGGCCTCGGCCTTTCGGAGCTGCGCGACGGCCGCCGTGAGTTCGTCGGCGGTCTTGGCCTGCAGGACCGTGAGGTCCGACAGTTCCCGGCGCAGCGCCGACATGGTCTCGTGCTCCTGCCGGAGCACGGCCTCGGTTTCGAGCAGCCTGGATTGAACCTGTGGATAACTGGAGATGAGATCGAAGACCGGCTCGGACAAGGCCGTGAAATCGTCCCGCAACGAGCGGATCTCGTCGAGGCGGTCCACCAGATTGGCGAAGCGGACGCGGATCAGCTCGTTCTTCTGCCCTACCGTGTCGAGCGAGCCGTTGGGCCGCACGATCGGCTCGGATGCCTCGTGGACTGCCGGCACGAGAGGCGGCAGCGGCGTCGCCTTCGGCATCGTCACCTCGTCGTCCGCCTCGCCCTCGGCACCCTTCCCGAAGCGCTTCCTTAATGTCGCCCAAGACTTGCTCATCGCCCGGCCCCCCAGCCCAGCTCAGTGATTCGGCCAAGGTTAATTCACGCGAGGGTCCGGACAAAGGAACTTTGACACATTATGACGCTGCGGCAACGCCGCTCGGCGCTGCACTGTTGCGCGCGAGTCCCACTCCCTCGAGCGCTTCGGGGACGGGCCCGCCCGTCGCCCAGTCGAGCAGTTCTACGGTGTGGACGATGGGGATCGCGGTGCCTTTCGCGATCTGGGTGATGCAGCCGACATTGCCGGTCGCGATGAGGTCGGGCCTGGTGCGCTCGATATTGGCCACCTTGCGGGCGCGCAGCTGCGCCGCGATCTCGGGCTGGAGCAGGTTGTAGGTTCCGGCGGAACCGCAGCAGATATGGCCTTCGGGCACGTCCTTCACGGTGAAGCCCGCCTGCTTCAGGAGCGTCTTCGGTTCCGTGCGGATCTGCTGGCCGTGCTGCATCGAGCAGGCGGAGTGATAGGCGACGACGAGATCCGTCTCGCGGACCGGAGGCATCAGTTTCAGGCTCGTGACGTATTCGGTCACGTCCTTCGCGATCGCCGAGACCCGTTTCGCCTTCTCCGCATAATCCGGATCGTCGCGGAACATGAAGCCGTAATCCTTGATCGTCGTTCCGCAGCCCGAGGCGGTGATGACGATGGCGTCGAGCCCCTCGCCCTCCATCTCGGCGATCCAGGCGTCGATGTTGCGCCTGGCGAAGGCATGGCTTTCGCGGTCCCGGCCCAGGTGGTGGACGAGCGCCCCGCAGCAGCCCTCTCCCTGCGGCTGCACCACCTCGACGCCGTGCCGGTTGAGCAGCCGGATCGCCGCCTCGTTGAATCCCGGCTTCAGTACCGGCTGCGCGCATCCCGACAGGATGGCGACCCGGCCGCGGCGCGGACCGCGCGCCTCGAAGGTGCCCGGCCTGGACGAACTCGAACGCGCCGGAGCGCGCGCGGGCGCGAGATCGATCATCGCCTCCAGCCGCGAGCCGAAGAAGGGGAGCTTGCCGAGCACGCCCTTGAACGGCTTCGCGAGGACCGCGCCCGTGATCGCGGCCCGGAACCGGGCCGGATAGGGGAGCACCGCCGCGAGCAGCGAGCGGAGCAGGCGGTCGTGCCATGGCCGCCTGTAGGTCGCCTCGATATAGCTGCGCGCATGGTCGACGAGGTGCATGTAGTGCACGCCCGACGGACAGGTGGTCATGCAGGACAGGCACGACAGGCAGCGGTCGATATGCTTCACCACTTCCGGTGTCGCGGGCTTGCCGCCCTCGAGCATGTCCTTGATGAGGTAGATCCGGCCGCGCGGCGAATCCAGTTCGTCGCCGAGAAGCAGATAGGTCGGGCAGGTGGCGGTGCAGAAGCCGCAATGGACGCAGGTCCGGAGGATCTTCTCCGAACTGGCCATGGCGGGGTCCTTCAACTGCTCTGAGGCGAAATTGGTTTGCATCCTGTCTTCATTCCCGGAGACCGCGGGGCGAGGGGGGTCTGCCACGCACTGCAGAATTGCTGGATTCGCTTCCGCGCCGCACCGCGGCCGCGACGGACGGCGCCGCGTCAGACGCCAGCATACATCCGCCCCGGATTGAGCACGCCCGATGGGTCGAACGCCGTCTTGATGCCGCTCGTCACGCGCATCGCCGCATCGGTCTGCGGCTCGAAGACGTCGACCGTCGCGCGCACTTCCGCGGGCGCCCGCACGAGGGTCGCATGGCCGCCGACCGACCGGACGGCGGCCCTGATCGCCGCGGCGCCGGCATCGCCGCTCCCGCCGGTCGCGAGCCAGACGAGGCCGCCGCCCCAATCATAGAACCATCTTGCGTCGACGGAACGGGCGACGTGCGCGGTGAAGGCCGGACCCTTCGTCGGCGCCGTGGAGACGCGCCAGACGGCCCGGTCGCGCGGCTCGGCGAGGAGCGTCGCATCGCGAACGGATTGCCACATCGCCTCCGCGGTCTTCCCGTCGATGAGGTCCGCGGCCCCGAAACCCTTCAGGAGGCGCCGCAGCTCTTGGAGCCGGTGGTCGACAGAGAACGAAAACCCCTCGATGCGGATGAGAGTGCGCGCACCCTGCGAATCGGCGTTGGGCAGATGGGCGGCTCCCGCGACCTCGAACGGCGAGCCGAGGGCTGCCGAAAGGGCCTCCACGGCCAAAGGATCGTCGAGCCCACGCAGCACGAGGGTCGCCGCGCGTTCCGACTTCGGCAGCACCTTGAAGGTGACCTCCGTGAGGAACCCGAGCGTGCCCCAGGAGCCCGCCATGAGCTTCACCAGGTCGAGGCCGGTGACGTTCTTCATGACGCGACCGCCGGATTTCACCGCCTCGCCGCGGCCGTTGACGAAGCGCACGCCGATCAGGCTGTCGCGGGCCGCCCCCGCCATGATGCGGCGCGGACCCGACAGGTTCGCGGCCGCGACCGCCCCGATGGTGGGCTCGCCCTCGGAGGCGAGGAGCGGCCGGTAGTCGATGGGTTCGAAGGGCAGTTCCTGGCCGCGCTCGGCGAGGATGCGCGCCACCTCGGACAGGGACGTCCCGGCGCGGGCGCCGATCACGAGTTCCGCCGGCTCGTAGAGGGTGATCCCGGCGAGTTTCGCCGACGACAGGGTCGCCTCCGTCTGAGCGGGGCGGCCGATCTCGGCCTTCGTTCCCGCGCCCACCAGGCTCAACGGAGCCCGCCGCGCGGCGGCATCGGCGATGATCGCGCAGGCTTCCGCCTCGTCGCGGGGAGTGTGGGAAGTCAAGCAGCCACCCTCCCCTCCAGCGGGAACACCTTCGCCGGATTGAGGAGCCAGCCCGGATCGAACACGCCCCGCACGCGCATCTGCTGGGCGAGGTCCACCGGGTCGAACTGGTAGGGCATGAGATCCCGTTTCTCGATACCGACGCCGTGCTCGCCCGTCAGGCACCCGCCGACATCGACGCAGAGCTTCAGGATCTCCTCCCCGGCCTTCTCGGCCTTCTCCATCTCCCCGGCCTTGTTGATGTCGAACAGGACGAGGGGATGCAGGTTGCCGTCGCCCGCATGGAACACGTTGGCGACGCCGAGCCCGTAGGACTTGACGATCTCGTCGATGCGTCTGAGCACGCGCGGCAATTGCCCGGTCGGGATGGTGCCGTCCATGCAGATGTAGTCCGAGATGCGCCCCGTCGCCCCGAAGGCCGATTTCCGGCCCGCCCAGATGGCCGCGCTTTCGGCTTCCGACTGCGACACCTTCAAGGTCTTGGGCTTGAACGGCTCCGCGATCGCGACGATGCGGCGGAGCATGTCGTCGATCTCGGCGTCCGAACCCTCCACCTCGATGATGAGCATGGCCTCGACGTCGAGCGGATAGCCCGCATGCGCGAAGGCCTCGCAGATCTTGATCGCCGGCCGGTCCATGTACTCCATCGCGACCGGGATGATGCCGGCGCCGATGATCGCGGCGACGCAGGCTCCCGCATCCTCCACGGTCTCGAACCCCATCGAGCGCCGGACGGGCGCCTTCCGCGGCGCGCAGGATGCGGACCACCGCCTCCGTCACGACGCCGAGCTGGCCTTCCGAGCCCGTGACGAGGCCGAGGAGGTCGTAGCCCGGACTGTCCAGATGCTCGCCGCCGATTCCACCACCGTGCCGTCGAGCATCACCAGGGTGACGCCGAGGAGGTTGTTGGTGGTCACGCCGTATTTGAGGCAATGCGCCCCGCCCGAATTCATGGCGATGTTGCCGGCGATCGTGCAGGCGAGCTGGCTCGACGGGTCGGGGGCATAGAAGAAGCCCTCGTGCGCCACGGCCTCGCTGATGGCGAGATTGGTGATGCCCGACTGCACCCGCGCCGCGCGGTTCGCGAAATCGACGTCGATGACCCGGTTCATCTTGGCGACGCCGAGCACGATGGCGTCCTCCTGCGGGATGGCGCCGCCGGCGAGCGAGGTGCCGGCGCCGCGCGGCACCACCTTCACTCCGTTGCTGTGGCAGAACCGCAGAACGGCGGCGACTTCGTCCGTGGTCGCGGGCAGGACCACGGCCAGCGGCAGCCGGCGATAGGCGGTAAGCGCATCGGTCTCGAAGGCGCGGCGCTCGTCCTCCGAGGCGATGAGAGCCTCGGGCGGCACGAGACGGCCGAGGCCGGCCAGGATCTCCTCGCGGCGGCTCAGGACGGCCTCGTCGAGTTTCGGAAACGGGATCGACATGTGGTTCACCGAATCGGGGATCGCCTTGGCGCGGCAGGCCCCGGTCCGCCAACGTAGATGCTTTCGGCCATTCTTTCCAATATGATTGCTTTGCTCAAGATTGTTTCTGGTCCGGAAAAGATCAGGCGCCGACAATGGACCATCTGGGGGATCTCGACGTCTTTGCCCGCGTCGTCACCGCAAAGGGCATGTCGGCGGCCGGGCGCGAGCTCAACCTGTCGCCGGCCGTCATCTCGAAGCGCATCCGGCGCCTCGAGGAGCGCCTCGGCGTGCGGCTGCTCCAGCGCACGACACGCCAGCTCGCGCTGACCGAAGCCGGGCAGGGCTTCTACGAGCGGGTCGTGTCGATCCTCTCCAGCGTCGAGGAGGCCGAGGCCTGGGTCGCCCGCGGGAGCGACACCGCCCGCGGAAGCCTGCGCGTCTCCGCTCCCACCTCCTTCGGACGGATGCACGTCGCCCCGGCGCTGGGTCGGTTTCTCGAACGGTATCCCGCCGTCGGGGTCGATCTCGTGCTCTCCGATTCCTTTGTGGACATCGTCGGGGAGGGTTTCGATCTGGCGATCCGCATCGCCGACCTGCAGGATTCGAGCCTGGTCGCCCGCAGGCTCGCCTCGAACCACCGCATCCTCTGCGCGGCACCCGCCTATCTGGCGAAGCACGGCCGCCCCGAGCGGATCGAGGACCTGGCCCATCACCACCTCCTGGCGCATACCGCCGGCGAATGGCGCCTCGAAGGTCCGGAGGGCCCCTGTCACGTGCGCCTGCACGGGCCGCTGAAGACCAATTCGAGCGAGGTCGTGCGGGAGGCCGCCGTCGCCGGCATCGGGATTGCGCTCCGCTCCACTTGGGACGTGGCCCCGGATCTCAAGAGCGGCCGGCTCGTCCAGGTCCTGCCCGGCCATGCCGGTTCGAAACGGGTCGCCATCCACGCCGTCTACCCGAGCCGCCGCCACCTCGAACAGAAGGTCCGCGCCTTCGTGGACTTCCTGCAGGGCCTCTACGGGCAGACGCCCTATTGGGACGAAGGGCTGGAGCTGGTGGCCTGAGCACGCTGCCCGCAGCGCGCCTCGGGCCTTCCGCCAGCGCATCGTGGAAAAGGGACCCGGTTTCCGATCCGTGAGACACTTGACCCCGCCTCGTGAACCATGATGGTGGGAGCACCTGTTCCCAGCGAGCGTTCGACCCCGTGAGCACGTCTTCCCACGCGCAACCCCGCGTCGGTCTTTTCATCACCTGCCTCGTGGACCTGATCCGCCCGTCCGTCGGTTTCGCAGCGGTGAAGCTTCTCGAGGATGCGGGCTGCCGGGTCGAGGTGCCGGTTCAAACCTGCTGCGGACAGCCGGCCTACAACTCGGGCGACCGCGGGACGACACGGGACCTCGCCGAACGGATGATCGAGGCCTTCCGCAGCGTCGATTACGTGGTCGCGCCTTCCGGCTCCTGCGCGGGCATGATCAAGGCCCACTACCCGGAACTCTTCGCCGACGACCCCAACTGGCTGCCGAAGGCGAACGCGCTGGCCGCGAAGACGCACGAGCTCACGAGCTTCCTCGTCGACGTGCTCGGCGTCACCACGGTGGACGCCGTCTTCGACGGCGAGGTCACCTACCACGATTCCTGCTCGGGCCTGCGCGAACTCGGCGTGAGGGCGCAGCCGCGCAAGCTCCTGGCCAGCGTCGAGGGCCTGAGGCTCGTCGAGTTGCCCGAGAGCGACGTCTGCTGCGGCTTCGGCGGCACCTTCGCGGTGAAGTACAGCGACATCTCGAACGCCATCGTCGAGGCGAAGGTCGCCAACATCGCCTCGACCGGAGCCGCGACCGTGCTCGCCGGCGATCTCGGCTGCCGCATGAACATGGCCGGCAAGCTCAGCCGCGACGGCCGGCCGATCGCCGTCCGCCACGTGGCGGAGGTGCTCGCGGGCCTGACCGAGGAACCGCCGATCGGGGCCGAGCGCCGCGCGGCGGAATGAGGGTTCAATGACCGTCCACGCCACCTCCCCTCACTTCAAGGAGAATGCCGCGAAGGCGCTGGCGGACGAGCAGCTCCAGCGGGCGCTCGGCAACGTCAAGCGGGGCTTCATCGACAAGCGCCAGAAGGCGATCGACCGCCTGCCCGAATTCGAGGCGCTGCGGGATTCCGCGCGGGACATCAAGAACCACACGCTCCAGCACCTCGACCTCTACCTCGAAGCCTACGAGGAGAAGGTGACGGCGTCCGGCGGCCACGTGCATTTCGCGCGGACCGCCGAGGAAGCGCGCGACATCATCCTCGCCATCTGCCGCGCCGCGGGCGCCCAGACGGTCACCAAGGGCAAGTCGATGATCGCCGAGGAGATCGGCCTCAACACGTTCCTGGAGAATCACGGCGTCACGCCGGTCGAGACCGATCTCGGCGAGTACATCATCCAGCTCCGCAACGAGATGCCGAGCCACATCATCGCGCCGGCGGTGCACCTCAACGCCACGCAGGTCGAGCAGGATTTCCGCCGCGTCCACACGCATCTCGAAAGGAGACGGGACCTGTCCGAGCCGGTCAAGCTGCTCGGGGAGGCCCGCGCCGTGCTGCGCGACCGTTTCCTCGCGGCGGATGTCGGCATCACCGGCGCGAACTTCCTCGTCGCCGAGACCGGAACGTCGATCATCGTGACGAACGAGGGCAACGGCGACCTGACGCAGATCCTGCCGAAGACGCATATCGTCCTGGCCTCGATCGAAAAGCTCGTGCCGACTCTCGAGGACGTGAGCCAGATCCTGCGCGTGCTCGCCCGCTCGGCGACCGGCCAGGAGATGTCGGTCTACACCACCTTCTCGACCGGCCCGCGCCGTCCCGGCGACGTGGACGGACCCGAGAACTACCACGTCGTCATCCTCGACAACGGCCGCTCCGCCATGCTCGGCACCAGCTTCGAGGAGATGCTGCGGTGCATCCGCTGCGGCGCGTGCATGAATCACTGCCCGGTGTACCACGCGGTCGGCGGCCATGCGTATGGCTGGGTCTATCCCGGTCCCATGGGCGCGGTGCTCACGCCGACGCTGATCGGCGTCGACAAGGCCGGGCACCTGCCCAACGCCTCCACCTTCTGCGGCCGATGCGAGAGCGTCTGCCCGGTCCGGATCCCGCTGCCGAAGCTGATGCGGCACTGGCGCGAGCGGGAATTCGAGCGGCATCTGTCGCCGGCGACGGTCCGCTTCGGCCTCCGGCTCTGGGGCTTCTTCGCCAGGCGGCCGGCGCTCTATCGCTTGTCCACCCGCGCCGCCATGCGTGCGCTCGCTCTTATCGGCCGCGACCGCGGACGCTTCAAATGGCTGCCCTTCTCGAGAGGATGGACCCGGCACCGCGACTTCCCCGTGCCAGAGGGCGAGACGTTCCAGCAGCGCTGGGCGCGGCAGCGCGGCAGGAGGACAGCCGCATGAGCGCCCGCGACGACATCTTCCGGAGCATCCGCCGTTCGCTCGGCGTCAAGGGCACCGAGACGATCCGGCGCCAGATCGTGGCCGACCGGCTGGAGCGCGCGCCGCGCGGCGTCGTGCCGGCGCGCGGCCAGGTGGACGGCGAGGAGCGGATCGCGCTCTTCAAGATCCAGGCCGAGGCGGCGCTCGCGACCGTCACGGAGGTCGAATCCGCCGACGAAGTGCCGAAGGCGATCGCCGAATACCTGCGCAACCACAACCTCCCGGCGGCCATCCGGATGGGCGAGGACCAGCGCCTCCGATCCATGCCGTGGGACGCCACCGCCCTGGAAGTCGCCCACGGGCGCAGCGAGGGCTTTGACCTCAACGCCGTGAGCCATGCCTTCGGCGGCGTCGCCGAGACCGGTTCGCTCGTGATGGTGTCGGGGCCCGACAATCCCTCGACCCTCAACTTTCTCCCCGACAATCACATCGTCGTCGTGCGGGCGAAGGATGTCGCGTGCGACTACGAGAGCGTCTGGGCGAAGGTCCGCTTCGCCTACGGCAAGAGCGGCATGCCGCGCACCGTGAACTGGATCACCGGCCCGTCCCGCTCGGGCGACATCGAGCAGACCCTGCTCCTCGGCGCCCACGGGCCGCGGCGGCTGCATATCGTGGTCGTGCGGGATTGAGGCAATGGCGATCGTCCGCTGGTCGGCCTGGGAGGGGTGCGAAGCGGGGATCGAGCATTGCGAGGTCCGGCCGGAGGGCGGTCGCATCCTGATCGAAGGCCTCGTCATCGGCACGAACGAGGGCGCGCCGTTCGGGCTCGACTACCGGCTCGTGCTCGACCGGGCCTGGCTCCTGCGCGAGGCGGAACTGCGGACCGCCGCCGGGCGCTCGCTCCGGCTCTCGAGCGACGGCCAAGGCTCCTGGACCGTCGACGGCCATGCGGAACCCGCTCTTTCCGGCTGCGTCGACATCGACATCGAGGCGACTCCCTTCACGAACACTCTGCCGATCCGCCGGCTCGATCTCCCGGCCGGACAATCCGCCGCCATTGCGGTCGCCTATGTCCGCGTGCCTTCGCTCACCGTCGCACCGGGGAGCCAGCGCTACACCGCCCTCGAGCCGGGGCGTCTCTACCGCTTCGACAGCCTCGACATCGCGTTCACGGCCGACCTTCCCGTCGACCGCGACGGTCTCGTCCTCGATTATCCCGGCCTCTTCCGGCGCCTCGTCTGACGCTCGACGCGGCTGCGTCACCGGGGCGCGCCCGTATTGGATGACCGAACCTCGAATTCCATGTAAATCATTGGAAACACACGTAGTTTTTAGTCATTCTAAACTGTGATGATCGTCTGCTCCTGCAATGTCCTCACCGACCGCGACGTGAAGGCCTGCCTCTCCCCCGGTCCAGGCTGCCCGCGCACGCCGGCCCAGGTCTATCGCTGCCTCGGCTGCGCCCCCAATTGCGGACGCTGCGCCTCGACGATCCGCGCCATCATGGACGCCGCCGCGGCCGAAGCGGAGCGGCTGAACCGATCCTGCAAGGCGGGCTGCTGCCCCATGGCTCTCGCCGAGATCGCCGCCGCGCCGGCCATCTGAGGAACATTCGCCGCTCCGGGACGTATTGGTGAGGGCGCCTACGGCGCCGCTTCCCAAGGGGGTCACCATGAAGGGCGAACCGAAGGTCCTGGAGTATCTCAACCGCGGCCTGCGCAGCGAGCTCACCGCCATCAACCAGTACTGGCTCCATTACCGGATCCTGGACGACTGGGGCTACAAGGAGCTCGCCAAGACGTGGCGCAAGGAATCGATCGAGGAGATGGGCCACGCGGACCGCTTCGTGGAGCGCATCCTCTTCCTGGACGGTTTCCCGAACCTGCAGGTGCTCGATGCGCTCCGCATCGGTCAGACCGTCAAGGAGATCCTGGAATGCGACCTCGCGGCGGAATACGACGCGCGCACCCTGTACCAGGAGGCGGCGGTCCACTGCGACAGCGTCGGCGACAAGGTTTCGAAGAACCTCTTCGAAGAGCTCATGGCCGACGAGGAGCACCATATCGATTTCCTCGAAACGCAGCTCAACCTCGTCGAACAGCTCGGGCTCCAGCTCTATGCCCAGAAGCACGTGGGGCATCCGGAGTAGGACGACCCCGGCGTTCAGGCGCTTTGCCGCGGGGAAAGCAACCTTGACTCATTGGTAAGTCATAACTTACCATTCCTCATGTCCTACCAGCAGGCCATCGTCGCCCTGGCCGATCCGACGCGCCGCGCCGTCTTCGAGGCGGTGGCCCGAGGGCCGGCTTCCGTGGCGGAGATCGCACGCGGCTTTCCGGTCAGCCGCCCGGCCGTCTCGCAGCACCTGAAAGTGCTGAAGGATGCGGGCCTCGTGCAGGAACGGCCGCAAGGCACGCGACGGATCTATGCGGTCAGGCTCGAAGGCCTCGAGGAGCTGCGGGCCTGGCTCGATCAATTCTGGGACGAGACCCTGAAGGCCTATGCCGACAGCCTCGCAACATGGGGAGAGGATGATGAACGTTGAATCGAGGACAGCCATGGCGCCCGTTCGCAAGACGATCGAGGTGCCGCGCGATGCGGCGACGGCCTTCCGTGCCTTCGCGGATGGGATCGGCCGCTGGTGGCCGCTCAAGACCCATACGGTTTCGCCGGCCGACGATCCGGCGCAGAGCTGCACGATCGAGCCGTTCGTCGACGGGCGCGTCTACGAGACGGGCCGGAGCGGGCGCCAGACCGATTGGGGCCGCGTGCGCGTCTACGAACCCGGCCGGCGCCTCGTCTTCAGCTGGCATCTCAACCGCCCGATCGAGCAGGCGACCGAAGTGGAGGTCCGGTTCACGGAGGTCGCTCCCGGCCGGACGCGGGTCGAGCTGGAGCACCGGTTCTGGGAAGTCGTGGAGGACGGCGCCCGGATGCGGGAGATGTACGACTCGGGCTGGAATCTGGTGTTCGGCGAGTGTTTCGGCACATTCGCCGCCACGGCTTGAGACAAGACGCGATCCGTCACGCCGGGCCGCTCACGCCGGAGAGCCGCTCCGGCTCGTCGATGGCGGCGATCGGCAGGGTGACGATCTTGACGTCGGGATCCGCGGGATCGGTGCGGATCCCGAAGCCGAGGCGGCGGCACATCTCCAGCATGGTCGTGTTCTCGCGCAGCACCTGGCCTTCGACCGTCGAGAGCCCCTCCGCCTTCGCCCATTCGACCATCATGAGCATCAGCTCCCAACCGAGGCCGAGGCCCTTGAGATCGGAGCGCATGAGGATGGCGTATTCGCCGGTCTCGTGGTTGGCATCGGCATGGAGGCGCACTGCCCCCATCATCTCGCCGGTCTCCACCTCGATCGCCACGAACGCGATCGCGCGCGCGTAGTCGATCTGGATGAGCTTCGCCAGGAAGGCGTGGCTGAAGTCGCGAATCGGGGCGAAGAAACGAAGGCGCAGATCCTCGGTGCTCACGCGCTTGAAGAAATTCAGGAAGAGTTCCTCGTCCTCGGGCCGCACCGGCCGGACGAAGACCTTCCGGCCGTCCCGTGTCGTGAGCGTGCGCTCCCACTCGCCCGGATAGGGCCTGACGGAGAAGCGAGGGTGCCCCCTGCCCTTGCGGCCCTCGACCCGCTCCACGGCCACCCGCGCGTCGACGGCGATCACGCCGTCGCGGTCGGCGAGGAGCGGATTGACGTCGAGTTCCCGGATCTCCGGATGGTCCGCGGCGAGCTGCGCCAGCTTCACGAGCACGAGGGCGACCGCATGCTCGTCGGCGGCGGGAACGTCGCGGTAGGCCTTCAGGATCCGCGACACGCGCGTCCGCGCGATGAGATCGCTCGCGAGCTTGAGGTCGAGGGGCGGCAGCGCCAGGGCCTTGTCGTCGATCACCTCCACGGCCGTGCCCCCGCTCCCGAACACGACGACGGGGCCGAAGGTCGGATCGTCCGCGATGCCCGCGATGAGCTCCCGCGCCTTGGCCCGCCGCACCATGGCCTGAACGGTGACGCCGGTGACGCGGGCGCCGGGCTTGAGGCGAGCGGCGCGGTCGAGGATGTCGACGGTGGCGCGACGCACGGCCTCTTCGGTCGTGAGATCGAGCTTCACGCCGCCGATATCGGACTTGTGGACGATGTCGGGGGAGAGGATCTTCACCGCGACCGTGCCGCCCGCGGCGAGGACCGGACGCGCGGCCGCCGCCGCCTCGTCGGCGTTCCCGGCAAGGGTCACGGGGGCCACGGGAATGTCGTAGGCGCGCAGGAGGCCGTTGACTTCGATCGGGTCGAGCCAGCGGCGGCCCTCCCGGACGGCGCCCGCGATGATCCGTCCGGCGGTGGCCGGGTCCGGCACGAAGTCGCGCGGCAGGGCATCCGGCGTCTCCATCAGCTCGCTCTGGGCCTCGCGGTAGCGCACGAGCTGCATGAAGCCGCGCACTGCGTCCGCTTCCGTCGCAAAATGCGGGATGCGCGCCGCCTCGAAGGCGGCCGCCGAGGCGGGGTCCTCGCCGAGCCACACGGCGAAGACGGGCTTCGCCGCATAGCCTTTCTGGCGATCCCGCTCGGTCCGTGCGACCACGGCCTCGGCCGCGGCAGACGCACTCGCGAGCGCCGTCGGCACGTTGAGCACCAGGACGGCGTCGTTCTCGGAATCCGCGAGCAGCACGTCGAGGGCCGCCGCATAACGCTCGGCGTCCGCATCGCCGATGATGTCGACGGGATTCCCGTGCGACCAGGTCGGCGGCAGGATGGCGTCGAGACGAGCCAGCGCCTGTTGCGACAATCCGGCGAGCGTCCCGCCGAGATCGATCAGCCGGTCGACCGCGAGCACGCCGACGCCGCCGCCGTTGGTGAGGACGGCAAGCCGCTTGCCCGCGAAGGGCTTCTGGCGGCCGAGCGTCTCGGCCGCGGCGAAGAGCTCGTCGAGATCGAACACCCGGAGCAGACCGGCGCGGCGGAACGCGGCACCGAACACCGCGTCCGATCCCGCGAGCGCGCCCGTATGGGTCGCGGCGGCGCGGGCGCCCTGCTCGTGACGTCCCGACTTGATGACGACGACCGGCTTCACGCGGGCCGCCGCGCGGGCCGCCGACATGAACTTGCGCGCATCGTTGATGCTCTCGACGTAGAGCAGGATCGCGCGCGTTGCGCGGTCGTTCGCGAAATAGTCGAGGCAATCGCCGAAATCGACGTCGACCCTGTCGCCGAGGGACGCCACCGCCGAGAAGCCCACGTTGCGCTCGGCCGCCCATTCCACGAGCCCCGCCGCAATGGCTCCCGATTGCGACACGAGTGCGAGATCGCCCCGCTTGGCGCCTCGGGCCGCGAAGCTTGCGTTGAGCCCGGCGAAGGGCGCCATGACGCCGAGGCAATTCGGGCCGATGAGGCGCAGGCCGGTGCGGCGCGCGATGATCCGCGCTTCATCGCTCAAGGAGCCCGGGCCGTAGCCGAGGCCGGCCGTGACGACGATCGCCGCCGCGACCCCTTTGCGGCCGAGCGCCTCGATGATCCCCGGCACCGTGGGTGCCGGCGTCGAGACCACGGCGAGATCGGGCGTGCCGTCGACGTCCTCGACGCGCTTGGCGCACGGGATGCCGTCGATCTCCGGATATTTCGGGTTCACGAGATGGATGGGACCCTGGAATCCCCCCTCGCGCAGGTTCTGCAGGAGATTGCGCCCGAGCGATTCGCGCCGCGGGCTTGCGCCGACGAGCACCACGGAATTCGGGGCGAAGACCTTTTCGAGACGGTAGGTGGACATCGATCCTCCTCGTCGTGGACGGGCTCGACCCGACCCGCTCGCGCCGATGGGCGCCCGGCAGCCCGGGCGCTCATCGCGGCGAAGCATTCTTTAGGCCACCTGCCTCAACGTCTCGCGGGCGATGATGAGCCGCTGGATCTCCGACGTGCCCTCGTAGATCCGCGTGATCCGCGCGTCGCGCGCGTAGCGTTCGACGGGGAAATCGCCGCAATAACCGGCGCCGCCATGAAGCTGGATCGCCGTATCGGTCGCCCGGTGTGCGGCCTCCGACGCGAAGAGCTTGGCCATCGAGGCCGCCTTGGCGAAGGACTCCCCCCGGTCCTTCAGATAGGCGGCCTTGAGGATGAGCAGACGAGCGGCCTCGAGATCGACCTCCCGGTCGGCGATCATCCACTGGATACCCTGGAAATCGGCGATCGGGCCGCCGAATTGCTGGCGGCTCTTGGCGTAAGTCGTCGCCGCATCCATCGCCGCGCGGGCGATGCCGAGAGACAGGGCCGCGACGCCGATCCGCCCGCCGGCGAGTTCGCCGACCGCGACCCGGAATCCGTCGTTCTCGCGGCCCACTAGGGCGCTCGCGGGCACGCGGCACCCGTCGAAATGAACCGCGTTCGTAGGCGAGCCGTGCTGGCCCATCTTCTTCTCGGCCGGGCCGACCACCAGACCCGGCGTGCCGCGCTCGACCAGGAAGAGCGAGATCCCCCTGCCCTTCGGCGCGTTCGGGTCCGTCACGGCCCAGACGACGAAGATGCCGGCGAATTCGGCGCTCGTGATGTAGATCTTGGACCCGTCGAGGACAAAGGAATCGCCGTCGCGCCGGGCTCGGGTCTTCATCGAGGAGGGGTCGGAGCCCGCGCCGCTCTCCGTGAGGCAGAAGGCGCCCGCCGGATAGGTGCCGTCGGCGAGGCGCGGCAGGTGGATCTCCTTGTGCTCTGCGGAACCGACCGCCTGGATCACCTCGCCCACCATGTTGGTGACCGAGGTGGCGACGGCCGTCGACGCGCAGGCATAGCCGAGCTCCTCGATCGCGAGAGCGAAGGCGACCGTGCCGGCTTCCGTGCCTCCGTAGCGCGACTCGACGTTCAGCGTCATGAAGCCGTTCCGCGCCAGTTCCTTGAGGTTCGCGAGGAGTTCGGCGCGGCCCTCCCCCCGGTCGAGCCTTTCCGCGACCGGCGCGAGCCGGTCCGCCGCGATCCTTCGGGCCGTGTCGCGGATCATCTCCTCTTCGTCCGTCAGGCCGAACTGCATCGGGTCACCTCGTTTGGATCGGGCGAAGGTACGGAGATCGGGGTCGAAGGGCAATGCGGGCCGCGGAGCCGAGTCCCTTCTTCGATCATGGCCGGCAAGCGCATCGTGCGGACAAGTGGACCCGGTTTTCCGCGTTAAACGATGCGCTGCTTACAGAGAAAGAGCATCGGATGGATCCCAAAGGTGGGGGCCACTTTTGGGGTCCGATGCGCGCATCGTGCGGACAAGTGGACCCGGTTTTCCGCGTTAAACGATGCGCTGCTTTCAGAGAAAGAGCATCGGATGGATCCCAAAAGTGGGGTCCACTTTTGGGTCCGATGCTCGCATCGTGCGGCGAGGCCGTTTCGGCCTCTCGGCGACGGAAGAGCATCAATCGGCCAGGACCCGCGTGGGCGGGAACAGCACCTCCACGAGGGTGCCCTCGTTCGGGTTCGACGAAATCTGCAGGGCGCCGCGGTTGGCCTCCACCAGCGCCTTCGTCAGCGGCAGGCCGAGGCCCGTGCCGCCGCGCTTGCGTGCGGTCGCCAGCTGGCGGAACGGTTCGAGCGCGGCCTCGAGCTCGGCTTCGGTCATGCCGATGCCGGTATCGCGCACGCGGAACGCGACTTCGCCGCGATCCGTCATCGCGGTCGAGACGATCACCTGTCCGCCGGCATCGGTGAACTTGATCGCGTTCGACACGAGGTTGAGCACGATCTGCTGCACGGAGCGCTCGTCCGCCACGACCGGAGGCAGTTTCGGCGCGAAGCTCGTGCGCATGACGATGCGTTCGCGGGCGGCCTGCTGCTGCATGAGCGCAACGGTCGAGCCGACGAGCTCGTTGAGCGACACGCTGGTGAAGGACAGCTCCATGCGGCCCGCCTCGATCTTGGCGAGATCGAGGAGGTCGTTCACGAGGCTGATGACATGCGCGCCGGAGGCGTGGACGTCCTTGAGGTAGTCCTTGTAGCGGTCGTTGCCGATGGGCCCGAAGCGCTCCTCCAGCATCACCTCGGCAAAGCCGATGATCGCATTCAGCGGCGTGCGGATCTCGTGGCTGATCTTGGCCAGCAGATCCGATTTCTGCGCGCTCGCCTCCTCGGCCGCACGCTTCGCGGCGATAAGCTCGCGCTCCGCCTTCTTGAAGGCCGTGATGTCGCGAAGCACGGCACAGAACTTCCGGTCGGGGCCCTCGTTCGCGCGGCCCATCGTCATGAAGAGCGGAATGACGCCGCCCTGGCGCACCCGCCCCATCACCTCGCGTCCGTCGTTCAGCAGGCTCGCCACGCCGGACGAGCGCAGGCCGTCGAGATAATCGAGCGCGACGATGTGGCTTTCGGGGGCGAGAAGGACCGTGATGGCGTCGCCGACCACCTCGCGCTGGTCGTAGCCGAACAGCGCCTCCGCGGAACGGTTGAGCGACAGGATGCGCCCCGTCTCGTCCAGGACGATGACCCCGTCGGTCGCCGTGTCCAGGATCGCTTCGAGCTCCGCGACCCTGGCCTGACGCAGGCTGAGATCCGCCTCGGCGGTCGCGCAGCCGTTCGCGGGCATCGGCGTCGGGTATCCTGCGGATGAGCATCAGGCTCGCCGGCAAGCCCTCCCACTCCACCGTCGACAGGCGCACCTCGACGGCGATGCTCTCGCCGTGCCGCGTCGAGAGCGCGAGCGGCGAGCCGCCCTCGTCCGAGCGCAGCAGGGTCGGGCTGCCCCGGAAGAGCCGCACGATGCCGCCCTCGGCCTCGACCTGGCCGATGTCGTCGTAATCGACGATATCGAGCAGGAGCCGGTTGGCGAAGAGGAGGCGCTCGCCGCGATGGACGGCGACGCCCATGGGCAGCCTGTCGAGGAGGCGGACGGCCGCCGCAGGTCCGGCGGCGGGGGCCGCGGGCGGCTCGTCGCTGTTCGCGGGCGGGCCTGGGGGATCGTCCTCGAACCGGGCGCCCAGCGCCCGCGCGATCTCGCGGAAGGCACTGCGTTCCGCGTGCGACAGTCCCGGCGAAGCCTCGGGGCGTCGGGGCCGCGGCTCGGGCCGATGCTCCGCCGCGTCCTCTCCTCGCCGGACCGGACCGCCGCCCGCGCCCCCGACAAGGTCGCCGCGACGCGTTCGCGGATGTCGGCGAACCAGGTACCCTCGTGGGGTGCTTCGGATTCGCGTTGCGCAAGCGCGGGAGGCGTCGCTTCGGTCGCGACCTCTCGATCCTCCGTGCCGGGCGTCTCTTCGGGATCGGCGGGAGCCGGCTCGCCGGCGGCACCGCCGTCGGACGGCACGGCGCGTGCCTGGGCGGCCTCCGTGCGCAGGAGGCCGAAGCCGCGGAAGCCGATCAATTCCCGCTGCGCCCCGTAGACCGGCATCCCGGCCCAATCCACCGGCACCTCGAGGTCGGTGCCGTCGACGCTCCAGAGGAGCGTGCGGCCGCTCAGGGTCTCGCGGCGCGTGAAGAGATCGGCGACCCCGTCCGGTCCCGCACCACGGTTGCGCGTCAGGTCGGCGAAGGTCCGGCCGACGATGCGGCCGGCCGCGGGCCCGACCACCTCCTCGAGGGCCGGCGAGACACGGGTGAAGCGGCCATCCGGATCGGCCTGCCAGACGAAACGCACGGTGCCTTTCCGGCGAAAGGTCGACCGCGCATGCTCCGGCGCCGCCGAGGCCCGGCTCGTCGCGTGAGATCGTCCGGGGCCGCAGGGCGATCTTGGGGGGCGTACCGACGATGGCCGTGACCAGCACCGCCTCCCCCGTCTCGAGTCTGGCCAGCCGGCACGCGCAGGTGACCGGCGGAGCGAGCCGGGAGGGATCGAGGCGCAGGCGCTCCAGACGCATGCCGGTCTCGGGCGCGAGACCCCCGGCGAGCGCCTTGAGGCGCTCGCCGGCCGGCAACGGCGCGACCGTTCCGTCGCTCTCTCCGGCAAGCGCATCCCGCAGTGCCCCGGCGGCAGGCGAAGCCCATAGGATCCGCTCGGCCGCCGCATCCCAGGCGAACACCGCCGCACCTTCGCGGACGAAACCTGCGAAAGTGGGATCGGCAGCCAAGCTGGCCACCAGTCGCTCCAATGAGTGCCGGCTGTCCGTCATCAACGGCGTCTTCGATCGAGCCTCGCGGGTGTGACCTTGCCGTACAGTCAAGGTTGAGATGCTTTTAACCGACGCCCGCTCGACTGGGCACGCGAGCGATCGGCTGACCCCCATCTTTACTTCATGATAGGGTTAACAAGTACTAAAGAGATACTACGCCGGTTGTGTTGCGCTGCACAATATGATATTGCAGCGCACAAACCGTCCTTCAGGAGGCCACGATGGCGAACAACCAGACCCCAAGCTATGAGATTCCTGCCGAAATGCGCGACTTTGCCGAGAAGAGCGTCGAACAGGCCCGCAAGGCCATGGACGGCTTCCTGGGCGCCGCCCAGAAGACCGTCGACACCTTCGAGGGTTCGGCCACGACCGTCCAGGCGAGCGCCAAGGACATGACCCGCCGCACCTTCTCGTATGCGGAGCAGAACATCGCCGCCGCGTTCGACCTCGCCCAGCGGATGGTGCGCGCGAAGGACATGCAGGAGGCCATGCAGATCCAGGCCGAGTTCGTCCGGACCCAATTCGAGTCGATGCAGACGCAGATGAAGGAGTTCGGTTCTCTGGCGCAGACCGCCATGTCCCAGAGCCCGATCCATCAGGCGTCCACGTCGAAATCGAAGAAGTAACCCGGCGGCACCCTAGGAGACGATGATGGCTCAGAAGAAGACCCCGGCGAAGAAGGCGACCGAGAACGCTCTCTCGGAGGACGCCGCAACCGAGGCCGTTGCATCGAAGTCCGCGCCGAAGGCGGTTGCGACGACTGCAACGAAGACCTCGAAGCCGGTCAAGGCGGCCGAGAAGGCGCTCGAGGTTCCCGCGGTCGTAGCCGCGGCTCCACTGTCCGACGCGGCGGCGATCACCGTCGACGCGGTGAAGGACGCGATCGAAGCGACGGCGTTGGAAACGATCGTCGCTCCGGCGACGCGGCTCATGGAGACGGGCGCCGATCAGGCCCGCGAGGCCTACGCCCGCGCGAGGGCGACCTCGGAGCAGATCCGCCAGACCATGACGGAGACCGCGACCGCCACGACCCGCGGCGCCCTGGAGATCAACGGCAAGGTCCTCGACGCCTGGCGCGCCCAGAGCGACGTGACCATTGCGTTGTGGCGCCAGGCGCTGGCCGCCGGATCCGTCTCGGAGGCGATCGTTCTCCAGGCCAACGGCGCCCGTCAGATCTACGAGACCGCCGCTACGCACTGGAAGGATGTGGCCGAGACCACGACCCGCTGGATCGGCGCCTCGGTGAAGCCCCTCCAGGCGGCGCTCACGACCGACGCGCGCTGAGGCGGCGAGACGGAGACAAAAGCCCCGGTGCGCACCGGGGCTTTTTTCTTCCAGCCCCTGAGCAAAGGATCGTCTCGAGGTTCAGGCGCCTTTCTCGGCCTGAGATCCCCGGGTCTCGCTGACGCTCGCCCGAGGATAACGGCTTATTTGCATGCCGCATGCGCGCAAAGCGCCCGTTCAGTACCGTCCGACGCTTTTCAGTGCCATCAGCCGTCTTGCGGCGGTTCCGCCCGGTCCGGACGGATACAGGCGGGCTTCGATCACGCCGACCTGACGGCGCTGGAGGTCGAGCAGCGCCCGCAGGCGCTGGATGTGGTCGTGAAGTTCCGTTACGTCGTCAATGAACCCGGCGGAGCGGGTGAGTCGAGATGATTTGGCGTCCATGCGCGCATGGCGCCCGAGCAAGGTTAAGCGAGTTTGAACTGACGTTGCGAGAGAGCGAGAGAAATGTCGCGCGCCCTCGCCCGCCCATCCACTGCCGTGACCCCGACGACACGCGGGCGCTCACGGTGCGGCGCGCATGCGCAGCATCGCCGTCGGCGTGAGCGGAAGCGCCATCAGGATGCTGCCGCCTTCGTGCGGCAGACGCAGGATGCCAGTCCACCTCGGCCCGCGCGACTTCCACGAAACCTCTCGCCCGGTAGAAGGCGCGCGCCGATTCGTTGTCGGCCCAGACATGCAGGCTCACGCGATCGAAGCCGGCGGCCAGGGCCCGATCGGCGACGAGGCGAAGGAGTTGCGAGGCGATTCCGAGCCGGCGGAAGCGCGGATCGACGGCGATCATGTTGAGCCGATAGCTGTCCTCGTCCTTGAGATCCGTGCGCGCCTTCAGATGCCGCTCGCGCGAGGAGAGCGCCGCGTCCGGCACATCCTTGAGCAGTGCCGTCGGGAAGGCGTTGACGAGACCGGCGAGGACGCCGTCGCATTCCGCTACGCGGCAGTGGAGGCGGGAACACTCGTTGTCGTCCTTCGCGAACATGTGGGCCAGGAGATCGAGGACCCGGACCTCCGGGGCGATTTCGTCGAGGACGAATTGCAGGACGTCGCCTCCGGCCTGCGCCATCAGTTCGGCGGCAGCCTTTGCGTCGTCGAGGCGCGCGGGTCTGCAAGTGACGGTGCTCATCGCGGGTCAGGGATCGCAGGTGATCGGCACGATGGCGTCGCGCAAGGAGGAGACGAGGTCGGCCGCCGTGCGCGGATGCAGGTCCCCGGCCGGCGTGCCCTGCGTCGCCACGAGCCCTGAAAGCGCGGCCGTCGCGATTCGATAATGCGCCGGCGGCACGATCCCGGCGACGGCCCGGCGCTCGTCCGGCCCGCCGCGGACGAGACCACGCAGCCCACCCGACCGATCGACCACCGGCGCTCCCTGCGCACCCGACTGGAGGGGCGCCAGGATGATGCCGTCCTCGTCCCCGCCGACCGCAGGCGTCGCCACGAGCTCCGCTCGCATTCCCTGCAGGCGATAGGCCAAGACGAGAAGCGGCGCGCCGGATCCCATCGGGCCTGCCTCGCAGGCGAAGAGGCACGGTCTTCAGGTCCTCCCCGAGATCCAGAACCGTGAGGCCTTGAACCGTCCGGACCTGCAGCGGCATCGCGTCCGCCGCGCGCAAACCGGTGCAGGCGGGTACGCTCACCGCCGTCACGACTCGCCGCGGAGCGACGGCAACGCCCGTCCCGGCGAGGCGGTCCGCCGCCCGGACCGGCGCCGCGTCGGGCGGCGGAGCCGCCGCGGGGGCCGGCGGTGGTGCGGGCGGGAACGGCTGGAAGCTGTTCGCGATCGCGACGACCAGCGGGCCGGCCTCCCTCGCGAGGCTCTTGTCGTAGCCGATCGAGAAGCCGCGGATCGCCGTTCCGGACGAGGCATAGCGCGTATAGAACCGGCCTGTGGCCGTCTCGCCGGCGATGACGAAGAAATCAGGTCGCACCGCCTTGTAGGTTACCTGCCGTCCCGGCGTCTGGATCGCCAGGTTGCGGTCGTAGAGGGCTCGAAGACCGCCATCCGGCGCGGGAAGGCTGCGGGTGTCGAGGGTCACTTTTCCGTCCGCGCTCTGCCAGCGCGACCCGCCGTTCGGATTCGCTTCGCGCTTTGTCAAGAGCCGCGCCGGCACGCCGATCCGAGCGCCGCTCAGCGGGTCGTCGACGGCGGCGAAGCCCGCAGCCTCGCGCGCTTGCTGCGCCGCCAGCCTCAGATCGGCGCGCGCCCTGTCGTCGAGGATCCCGTTCGGCGCCCGTCTGGTGCGGCGCTGAAAGCTCGTGATCGCCGCGAAGGTCTGGCGTCCGAAACCGCCGTCCACGATGCCGGAATAGTCGCCGGTCCACACGAGCGAATCCTGGGTCGCCTTGCGGTCGGCTTCCGGCAGCGCTTCGAAGGTTGCTCTTGCCGCCTCGACCGCCGGATCGGCCGCCGCCGATCGAGGGGACGACGGCGCCGGCGACTGCGCAAGCGCGCTTGCCGCGAGCGGCGATGATGGCGAGACCGAGAGCCGTGGAGAATGCCGGCGCTGGCGCGACGATGCGCTTTCGAATCCGTTTCATGACCGTGGCCGACGCCTCCTTCACTCTTGCAGACCGGACGAACGAAAACCAGTCGGTTTGTTGCGAAGCACACCGGCGGTGCTACCCTCGTCAAGCCCGCTCCGCTCGGAGCTGTCCTGACGGGCGAACCTCGGGGAGACATCCATGATCCGTCGCTTGGCGCAGGCCGTCCTGGTCGCCGTGGCGCTGATGACCGGCGCACCTCCCGCCGAGGCGCAGAAGACCTTTTCGGACGAGACGCTCGCGGGCGAGACCGCACGGCTCGAGGCGCAGTTCAAGGAGGCGGCGGCGCGGCTCGGGCCCGCCCGCCCCGCCCCGCAGGCACGGAGCGAAGCGGAATCCACCCTCGCCGCCGGCAATCCCCGGGGCGCGCTGGTCCATGCGACCGCCGCGATCGCCGCGGAGCCGAAAGACTGGCGGAACTGGATCTCCTATTCGCGCGCCGCCATGCAGATCGACGGGCGAAACTGGGACGAGCGCCAGACGCTGCAGGAGCGCATGGCGACGGCCGCCTATGCGGCCTATCTCTCCGCGCCGTCGAAGCCGGACGAAGCTGCGGCGCTCGCCGTCCTGGCGGAGACCTTCGTCAAGCGCTCGGCCTGGCGTCGGTCGCTCAACGCCTATCGCGCCAGCCTGCAGCTGAACGAGAACGCGGAGGTTCGCCGCGCCTACGAGGCGCTGCGCGGGACGCACGGCTTCCGAATCACGAACTTCAACGTCGAATCCGATTCCGCCTCGCCGAGGGCGTGCTTCCAGTTCTCCGAACCGCTCGCGACCGGCAAGGTCGATTTCGCGCCCTTCGTCGCGGTCTCCGGCGCCGCCAATCCCGCCATCTCGGCCGAGGGCGCGCAGCTCTGCGTCGGCGGCTTGAGCCACGGTCAGCGCTATGCCTTCGTGATCCGCCAAGGCCTTCCGTCGGAGGTCGTCCGAGACGCTGCCGAGGTCCGCCGATTACGAAGTCTATGTGCGCGACCGTTCCGCCGCGGTGCGCTTCACGGGACGCACCTACGTCCTGCCCCGGACCGGCCAGGAGGGCATCCCGGTCGTCTCCGTCAACACGTCCAGGGTCGGCGTGGAGATCTACCGGATCGGCGACCGCAGCCTCGCGCCCACGGTCCGTTCGGACGATTTCCTGTCGCAGCTCAGCGGCTATTCCGCGCGCCAGATCGCGAACGAGAAGGGCGTCAGGATCTGGTCGGGGAGCCTCGACACCGCCTCGGATCTCAACCAGGACGTGGTCACCGCCTTCCCGGTCCTCGGCGCGGTCGGAACGCTGCAGCCGGGCGTCTATGTGATGATGGCGCGCGCCCAGAACGGCGGCGCGCCGGCGGACGACGAGGATTACGAGACACGGGCGACGCAATGGTTCATCGTCTCCGATCTCGGCCTCACCGCCCTCAAGGGCGCCGACGGCGTCCATGTCCTCGTGCGGTCGCTCGCCAGCGCGGAACCGGTCCGCAACGTCGAAGTTCGGCTCGTCGCCCGCAACAACGAGATCCTCGCGACGAAGACGACGGACGATTCGGGCCATGCGGCCTTCGATCCCGGCCTTGCCCGCGGCGAAGGCGGTCTTGCGCCGGGCCTCGTCGTCGCGACGGCGGGCACGGATTACGGTTTTCTCGATCTCGGACTCTCTGCCTTCGACCTGACCGACCGCGGCGTGAAGGGCCGTCCCGCCGCCGGCGCCGTCGACGCCTACGTGTTCACCGAGCGCGGCGTCTACCGGACAGGCGAGACCGTGTTCGCGACGGCGCTCCTGCGCGACGCGAAGGGAGCGGCCATCGCGGGCGTGCCTCTGACCCTGGTGGTGCGCCGCCCCGACGGCGTCGAATACCGCCGCGCCATGGTGGAAGACCAGGGTCTCGGTGGACGCGTGCTGCCGGTCCCGATCCTGCCCGGCGCCATGCGTGGAACCTGGCGCATCGCCGCCTATACGGATCCGAAGGGCACCGCCGTCGGCGAAGCGAGCTTCCTCGTCGAGGATTACGTCCCCGAGCGCCTGGAGGTGAAGCTCGCACCGCGGAGCACATCCCTGATGCCGGGCCAGCCCGCGGAGATCGATTTCTCGGCACGCTACCTCTTCGGTGCCCCGGGAGCCGGCCTCGAGGTGTCCGGCGAGGTCGTGGTCGGCGCATCCGAGGGCCACGGCATCAAGGGCCTCGAAGGCTTCGCGGTGGGCCTCGACGACGAGCAGGTCGAGGCTTCCACAGTCGAGATCGAGGCGAAAGCCGAGACCGATGCGCAGGGGCTCGCCACGCTGCAGGTGCCGATCCAGGAGGTGGCCGCGCCGCGGCCTACGGAGGCGCGCATCACGCTGCGGGCTGCCGAGTCGGGCGGCCGGGCGGTCGAGCGCAGCGTGACGCTGCCGATCCTGCCGAACGGCCCCGTGATCGGCGTGCGCAAGAATTTCGGCGGCGAGCTCGCCGAGGGCTCGACCGCCACGTTCGACGTGGTGCTCGTCTCACCGGATGGCCGGCGGCTATCGCGGCCCAGCATCGGCTGGAGCCTCGTGAAGGTCGAACGGCGCTATCAGTGGTTCAGTGCGGGCGGACGCTGGGGCTATGAGCCGGTCTCGTCGAAACGCCGCGTCGCCGACGGGCGCCTCGATCTTTCGGCAAGTGAGCCGGTGCGCATTGCCGTGCCGGTGCAATGGGGCGAGTACCGGCTGGAGGTGGGCGCGCCGGACCTCGGCGGAACCGCGCACACGAGCATCTCCTTCTCGGTCGGCTGGTCCGGCGAGCAGACGGCGGAGACCCCCGACCTCCTCGACATGACCATCGACAAGGCGAGCTACCGCTCCGGCGAGCGCATGGACCTGCGCCTCTCGCCGCGGTTTGCCGGCAAGGCGACCCTTGCGGTGGTCGGCGAGCGCGTGCACGAGATCCGCACGGTGGACCTCGCCGCGGGAGAAACGAATGTCAGCTTCGATGTCCGCCCCGAATGGGGCGCCGGCGCCTATGTGGTGGCGTTCGCGCACCGGCCCCTCGACCAGGCCGCGCGCCGCCAGCCGGGACGCGCACTCGGGGTCGCCTGGTTCGCCATCGACCGCGGCGCCCGCGCGCTTCAGGTGGAGCTTGCGACGCCCGCGCAGATCCGCCCGCGGGGCACCCTGAAGGTTCCGATCCGAATCGCCGGATTGAGCGCCGGCGAACAGGCGCGAATCACGGTGGCCGCCGTCGATGTCGGCATCCTGAACCTGACCCGCTATGTTGCGCCCGATCCGGTCGAGTATTTCTTCGGCCAGCGGCAGCTCTCCACCGAGATCCGCGACCTCTACGGCTATCTCATCGATGGCATGCAGGGCACCCGCGGCACCATCCGCTCGGGCGGGGACATGGGCGGCGAGATCGAGGGGTCGCCGCCCGCCCAGGAGCCGCTCGCGCGCTACTCCGGCATCGTCGAGGTCGCACCCGACGGCACCGCGCAGGTCGAATTCGACATCCCGGCCTTCAACGGCACGGCCCGCGTGATGGCGGTGGCGTGGACGGGCGACCGGGTCGGCCACGCCGGCTCCGAGGTGATCGTGCGCGATCCCGTCGTGGTGTCGGGGACGCTCCCCCGTTTCCTCTCGGTCGGCGATCAATCCCGCTTCTTCATGCAGATCGACAATGTGGAAGGGCCGGCGGGCGACTACGCGATCGACCTCGACATCAAGGGACCGATCGTCGTCGCGGCCGACGCGCTGCGCAGCCGCGTGAGGCTGGAAGCCAACGGACGCGCCGCCGTGTCGGTTCCCATCGCGGCGGCCGGCGTCGGCACGGCGACCGTCGACGCGACGATCGCAGGAGCGGGTCTCGAGGCGGGTCAGAGCTTCTCGCTGCGCGTTCAGCCCGGGAGCTCGTCGCTGGTGCGCCGCGTCGTCCGCCCCCTGCCGAACGGCGAGAGCCTGACCGTCTCGCAGGATCTCCTCGCCGAGGTCCTGCCCGGCACCGGCGCGGTCTCCGTCTCCGTGTCGCCGCTCGCCGCGCTCGACGTGCCGGGCCTTCTCCAGGAACTCGACCGCTATCCTTACGGCTGCACCGAGCAGATCGTGAGCCGCGCCCTGCCGCTCCTCTATGTGAACCGCCTCTCCGCCCGCGAAGCCCTGGCGCCCGACGAGGGCATCGACGAGCGGGTCCGGCAGAGCATCGAGCGCGTGCTGAGCCGGCAGGACTCCGTCGGCTCATTCGGCCTCTGGTCGCCGGGCGGCGGCGACCTCTGGCTCGACGCCTTCGCGGCGGACTTCCTCACCCGCGCCCGCGAACGCGGCTTCGGGGTGCCGCAGAAAGCTGATCGACCTGTCCCTCGACCGGATGCGCAACTTCCTCGTCAACACGACCGACGTGGACGCCCTGGGAAGCGAGATCGCCTATGCGGCCTATGTGCTCGCCCGCAACGGGCGCTCCGTCATGGGCGATCTGCGCTACCTCGCCGACACCCAGATCGCCTCCTTCAAGACACCCCTCGCGCGGGGCCAGATCGCGGCGGCGCTGGCGCTCCTCGGCGATCGGGGCCGCTCGCAGGCGGCCTTCGCGGCGGCCGTCCAGCGCCTGCGCGACACCCGCGACGACGGCACCTATCGCCCCGATTACGGCTCGCGGCTGCGCGACGGCGCCGGCCTGCTGGCCCTCGCGTCGGAGACGAACGCGAGCCGCGATGCCGTCCTGCCGGTCAGCCGCGTCGTCGAGGAAGAGCACTCGCTGGTCCGCCGGACGAGCACGCAGGAGAACGCCTGGATGGTGCTCGCCGCGCAGGCGCTGCTCAACGACGCCAACGCGATCACCCTCGCGGTCGACGGTTCCGAACAGAAGGGAAGCTTCTTCCGCACCTACAAGGATGCGACCCTGGCGCAGAAACCCGTCACGATCGCGAACCGCGGCACGGCGCCGGTCCAGGTGGTGCTCAGCGTCACCGGCAACCCGACCGCCTTCGAACCGGCCGTCTCCCAGGGCTACACGGTCGAACGCAGCTATTTCCGGCTCGACGGGACGCCCGCGAACCTCGAGCAGGTGCGCCAGAACGAGCGCTTCGCCACCGTACTGAAAGTCACGGACGCGACGGGCCGCGACGGCCGCCTCCTCCTGGTCGACCGCTTGCCTGCGGGTTTCGAGATCGACAATCCCAAGCTCGTCGACAGCGGCACGCTCGCCTCACTGCCTTGGCTCAAGACCGAAGTGACGCCCACACACGCGGAATACCGGGACGACCGCTTCGTCGCCGCGTTCGACCCCGGGTCGCCTCGGCCGGGGATCTTCACCGTGGCGTACATCGTGCGTGCGGTGGCGCCGGGCCGATACATCCATCCGCCTGCTATCCTCGAGGACATGTACGCGCCGGAGCGTTTCGGACGGACGGCGTTCGGCGCGGTCGAAGTGGCGCCGTCACGGCCGTGACGGACGGCTGGCGCGCGGCGACCTTCCGGGCTTTGAGCCGGCGCGGCCGATCGGCAGCGCTCGCGCTCGGCTGCCTCGGTGTCGCCGTCGCGGCGCTCGCCCTCGCTCCCCTACGAGGCCTCGAACCGCTCGATCTCGCCGCGGCTTCGGACCATTCGGCCGTCGTGCTCGACCGCGACGGCCGTCTCCTCCGGCCCTTCGCCACGGCGAACGGGCGATGGCGACTGCCGATCGAGACGGCTGATGTCGACCCTCATTTCCTGGGCATGCTGAAAGCCTACGAGGATGACCGCTTCGAGCAGCATCGCGGCGTCGACTTGCGGGCGCTCGCCCGGGCCGGCGCACAGCTCCTGCGGCAGCGCCGCGTCGTCTCGGGCGGTTCGACGCTGACCATGCAGGTGGCGCGCCTCCTCGAGCCGCGGAACGAACGGAGCGTGAGCGCGAAACTGCGCCAGATCGCGCGGGCCGTCGAACTGGAGCGGCGGCTGACGAAGGCCGAGATCCTGCGGCTCTACCTCACGCTCGCGCCGTACGGCGGCAATCTCGAAGGCACCCGCGCCGCGAGCCTCGCATATTTCGGGCGCGAGCCGAAGCGGCTCTCCTTCGCCGAAGCCGCGCTCCTCGTCGCGCTGCCGCAGGCGCCCGAGGCGCGCAGGCCGGACCGCTATCCCGAGGCGGCACGCCGGGCCCGCAATCGCGTGCTCGATGTCGCTTCGGCCAAGGGTCTTCTCACGTCCGCGGAGGCGGTAGCCGCCAAGGCCGAGCCCCTCCCGCCGGGGCGGCGGCCCTTCCCGGCGATCGCCGCCCACGCGGCCGAGGCGGCGGTCCGGGACCCCGGCGCCAGGGTGCATCGGCTGACCATCGCTGCTCGCCAGCAGACCGCACTCGAAGCTCTCGTCCGCGACCGTCTGGAGCGCCTCGACCCGAAGCTCTCGTCGGCGATCCTCGTCGTCGACAACGGCACCGGCGAGGTGCTTGCCCAGGTCGGCAGTCCCGACTTCATGAACCGCGAGCGCTCCGGCGCCATCGACATGACGCTGGCGCTTCGCTCTCCCGGTTCGGCCCTGAAGCCCTTCATCTACGCGCTCGCCTTCGAGAACGGCATCGCGCACCCGGAGACGCTCCTCGACGATCGCCCGACCCGCTTCGGCCTCTACCACCCCGAGAACTTCGATCTCGCCTTCCAGGGCACCGTGACCGCGCGCCGGGCCCTGCAGATGTCCCTCAACGTGCCGGCCGTGGAACTCCTGAACGAGCTCGGCACCGCCCGCTTCCTCGCACGCCTGAATCGGACGGGCGTCGCCGTAACCGTGCCGCAGGAGGCCGCTCCGGGCCTCGCCGTCGGCCTCGGGGGGCTCGGCATCACGCTTTCGGATCTCACGCGCCTCTATGCGGGGACTCGCGCGGGGAGGCGCCGTGCCGACGCTCGTCAGGAGGCTGGACGAGCGGGGCGCCCGCGGGCCCGACACCTTCATCGCGGATCCGGTCGCCGCCTGGTACGTCACCGACATCCTGCGCGGCGCGCCGCCGCCGGACAATGTGTCCGCCGGCCGGATCGCCTTCAAGACCGGAACATCCTACGGCTATCGCGACGCCTGGGCCGTCGGCTACGACCGGCGCCTCACGGTCGGCGTCTGGGTGGGTCGCCCGGACGGCGGACCGGTCCCCGGCCTCGTGGGGCGGCTGGTGGCCGCGCCGATCCTCTTCGACGCCTATGCACGCCTCGGGATCGAGCCCGAACCGCCGACCATGCCCGTGCAGGCGCTCGTCGCCTCGACGGCAACCCTGCCGCCGCCGCTGCGGCATATCCGCAAGGATGTGCCGAAGACGATCGCCTCGACGACGCGGGCGCCCTTGAAGATCGTCTTCCCGATCGACGGTTCCCGGGTCGAGATCGACGAACCGGTCCCCGGCGAGCTCGGCTCCCTCGCGCTCAAGGCATCCGGCGGAGTCGCCCCGCTGACGTGGCTCGTGAACGGGGTGCCGGTGGGGCCGCCTCACCTTCGCCGCGAAGCGGCCTGGAACCCGGACGGCGTCGGATTCCTGCGGGTGTCCGTGATCGACGCGAAAGGCAAGAGCGACACGGTCTTTGTCCGGATCGAGGGTGCTGCGAAAGCGGCGGCTCCGAACTGAGGCCGGCGGCGCTGTCACGTCACGTGCCTCCCAGGGCATCCGATGCGCGCATCGTGCGGACAAGTGGACCCGGTTTTCCGCCTTGAACGATGCGACGCGTAAGACAAGAGCATCGGATGGATCCCAAAAGTGGGGTCCACTTTTGGGTCCGATGCTCGCATCGTGCGGACAAGTGGACCCGCTTTTCCGCCTTGAACGATGCGACGCGTAAGACAAGAGCATCGGATGGATCCCAAAAGTGGGGTCCACTTTTGGGTCCGATGCTCTAGGGTGAGCCGGGCAAGGACCGGTGGTGGCGAACGAGGGGTCCGCACGTTCGCGGCTCGGGATGAGCGACCGGGGATGGAGCCGCTGCATCGGCCCGTGACTCAGCGCACACGCGTGCCGAACCCGGCAGCGTAAGACATTCGGTGAGAGGCGCTCTTCGATGGCTGAACCACGCAACTTTGCTCATCTTCTGAAGGCCAATCCCTTCTTCGCCGACCTCGGAGCGGAGGCCGTGGAGGCCATCGCCACGCTGTGCGTCACCCGCTACCTGGTCGCGGAGGAAACCCTCTTCTTCAAGGGCGACGAGGGTGATGCGCTCTATGCGGTGCGCCGGGGACGGATCCGCATCGCGACCGGAACCGAGGCCGGCCGGCGGCTGACGCTCAACCTCCTCGGGCCCGGCGACGTGTTCGGCGAAGTGGCCCTGCTCGATGGCCGGCCGCGGACGGCGGACGCGATCGCTGCGGAGCGGACCGAGCTGTTCATGGTCTACCGCCGCGATTTCCTCGACCTCCTCGAACGCCGGCCCAAGGTGGCCGTCCGCATCATCGAGCTCCTCTGCGAGCGCATCCGCTGGATGAGCGACCGCATGGAGGAATCGGTGCTGATGCCGCTGCCCGCCCGTCTCGCGCAACGGCTTCTCGCGCTGAGCGACGATTACGGGACGGAGTTGCACGTCTCCCAGGAGGAACTCGCGGTCTTCGTCGGGGCGACCCGCGAGAGCGTGAACCGCCAGCTCCAGAACTGGAGACGTCAGGGCTTCGTGGAACTCGGACGCAACCGGATCCGCGTGCTCGACCGGTCGAGGTTGCGGCCGGCTCTGGAAAGTGAATTGTCATGACCGAACGCCTCGGCCGCCGCCGGATCGTCCGCGGCGCTTGGACCGTCTGTCTCCTTGTCATCGGGGCCGCTGCCGGGGAGGCGCAGACGGTCGACTGCACCGCCGCCGCGCGGGCCGCTCCAACCGGCGAAGTTCTCAACTGCCGCAACGGGCTTGTCATCCATACCGAACGCGGAACGCTCTATCGCCTCATCGACCGCAACCGAGACCGTCAACCGGAAGGCGCGGAGCTCACCGGAGGCGGCCTCCTGATCGAGCTGCCTCCGGGCGGCAGGGCGCGCGGCCGGTTCCAGATTCACACGCCTCATGCAATTGCGTCCGTCAGAGGCACGATCTGGGCCGCCGACGTCACCGCCGCACGCACCTCGGTGTTCGTCCAGCGCGGCGTGGTGGCCGTGGGACGACGGGGCGCGCGGCGCGCGGTGTCGCTGCGCGCGGGGGACGGCGTCGATGTCGAAGGCACGGCGGGGCCGCTGGCGGTCCGGCGCTGGGCACCGCCGCGGGCGGCCGCCCTCCTGGCGCGCTTCGGGCGCTGATGCGCGGGCGGCCTTTCCGGTCCCGTCTGATGCTCGCGGCGGGGTGCGGCCTGGTCGGGATGATCTGGACGGGCATCATCGCCCAAGCGCATCTCGCCGGACGAGCGTCCCTTCTCGATCGGATCGAGTCTCCGCTCCTCGATCTGCGGTTCCTGGTCGCCGGACCGCGGCAAGCCCCCGCGAACCTCGCGATCGTCGCTCTCGACGATGACACCGTCGCCGAAGCCGGCGGTTTTCCCCTTCCCAGGACCAAGGTGGCGGAACTCGTGCGGAAGCTCACCGAGCTCGGCGCGACCGCCATCGGGCTCGACATTCTGTTCATCGATCCGGGTGTGCCCGAAAGCGACAAGGCATTGGCGGAGGCGCTCCGCGGGACGAAAGCCGTCCTCGCGGCGGCGGGCCTGTTCCGCGACGCGGCCGACGGCACGCCGGCCGGCCTCCCGGCCGCGGATCGGGTGATTTGGCCCATCGGCGCCCTGCTGGAGGTGGCGGCTCCCGGTCTCGTGAACATCACGACCGACCATGGCGGCACGCCGCGGCACGTGCCTCTGCTGTTGCGCAGCGGCGACAGCCTGCTCACGTCCTTTCCTCTTCGGGTTGCGGCCCACGCTGCGGGGGCGGAGGCGAGCCTGGAGGGAGAGCGGATCACGATCGGCTCCGCAACGACCCGCGCCGATCTCGGTCTCAACCTGCCCCTGCGGTTCTACGGGCCGAGCGGGACGATCCGCACGATCAGCGCCCGAGTCGTGCTCCGGGGCGACGTCGAACGCGAAGCGGTGGCGGGATCCGTGGTGGTCGTCGGCGCGACCGCTCTCGGCACCAGCGACACGTTCACAACGCCGTTCGACCCGGTTTTCCCGGGGGTCGAGGTCCTTGCGACGGCGGTCGGCCATCTCATGACGGGCGATGGCCTTGTGCGCGACCGGACAGTGAGGCGATGGGATGTGGCGGCGGGCTTGACGCTGGCGCTCGCCGCGGTGCTGCTCATCAGCATCCTGCCCCTCGGCTTGTCTCTGGCGCTCACGGGCCTTGCCGCAGCGGGGTGGCTCGCCTTCACGGCCCTTGCCTTCGGCGAGGGCTACTGGTTCAGCGCCGTCGTTCCTCTCACGATCCTTTCGCTGCCGATGCTCCTGTGCGCCGCGGGCCGCCAGGCCCTCGATCGGCGTCAGGCACGCCGGCTCGCCAGCGCCGAAGGGGCGTTGCGCCTGTTCCAGTCTCCGGTCCTCGCCGAGCGGATCGCCGACGATCCGGCTTTCCTGGCCCGGCCGGTCGAGCAGGACGCTCCGATCCTCTTCGTCGATCTCTCGAACTTCACTCGGCTGAGCGAGCGCCTCGGCCCGCAGCGGTCGCGCGAGTTCCTGCGGGAATTCCACGGCGTCGTCGAGGGCGAGGTGACGCGCCACGGCGGGCTCGTCCTGGATTTCATGGGCGACGGAGCGATGATCGCCTTCGGCCTTCCCGAGCCCCGGGCCGACGATGCGGCCCGCGCCCTGACTGCCGCGCTCGGCCTTGCGTCCCGCGTCGCGGAATGGCTCGCGACGCGGTCGCGAGACCTGCCCGAGGTCCGGCCGGCCGTCGGCGTGCGCGTCGGCGCCCATTACGGCCCCGTGGTGGTGTCGCGCCTCGGGACGGAGACCCACCAGCACATCACGACGACCGGAGACAGCGTGAACGTGGCGAGCCGGCTTCTCGAAGTGGCGTCCCGCGAGGGAGCGGCCGTCGTCGCGAGCGCGGACCTGCTTCGGGCGGCGGGCGAGGGATCGAACGCCGCGTTCGACGATATGCGGTCGGTCGACATTCGCGGACGCGCCCAGCCCTTGACCGTCGCTCTCCGGCGGACCTCGGATCGGCCTTCGCCGGCCGACCAGGAGGATGGAGGCGAAACGCGACCGCCGGGCCAGCAGGACCGTGTGTGATCTGCATCACGGACGGGGGCCGACACGGGGTCCAGGACGCTCCGCGATGACACCCAGGGAGAAACTGTGATGGCTCTTTACCGGCGCAACCTTCCGCAGCTCAACGGCGGAGACTTCCTGACGGACGGCGGCCTCGAAACGACCCTGGTGTTCCTCTACGGGATCGAGCTTCCGTCTTTCGCGGCGTTCCCGCTCGTCATGACGCCCGAGGGGCGCTCGACGCTGAAATCCTATTTCGAGCCCTATCTCTACATGGCGCAGCGGCGCGGCCTCGGCTTCGTCCTCGACACGCCGACCTGGCGGGCGAACCGGGACTGGGGCTTCAAGCTCGGCTTCAAGGAGGACGGACTCGAGGCGGTGCAGCGCGCATCCATCGAACTCGGCGCCGAATTGCGCGAGGCGTTCGCCATGCCGGGGAGTCCGATCGTCCTGAATGGCGTCGTCGGCCCCCGCGGCGACGGATACACGGCCGACGCGCGGATGTCCGAGGACGAGGCCGAGCGCTACCATGCCGCGCAGATCGAGGCGTTCCGCGACACCGAAGCCGACATGGTGAGCGCCATCACCATGACGTACCCGGAGGAAGCGATCGGCATTGCCCGGGCGGCCGAGGCCAACAGCCTGCCGGTCGTCATTTCCTTCACGGTCGAAACGGACGGAACGCTCCCCTCGGGGGACACCTTGAGGGACGCCATCGAACGCGTCGATGCCGCCACCGGCGAGGCGCCGGCCTATTACATGATCAACTGCGCCCATCCGCAGCACTTCAGGGATGTCCTCGCGACGGACGAACCCTGGCTCGACCGGATCCGGGGCTTGCGTGCCAATGCGTCGACCTTGAGCCACGCGGAACTCGATGCCGCGACCGAGCTCGATTCAGGAGATCCCTCCGGTCTCGGCCGTGACTACAGGGCGATGCGGCGCCGGCTGAAGCGCCTCAACGTGATGGGCGGGTGCTGCGGCACGGACCACCGCCACATCGCGGCGATCTGCGATGCGTGCGCCGAGGTGCCGCTCGGAGCCTGACCGCAGGCCCGGCTCCATCCGGGGCGGGCACTCGTCCGGGCAGGAGCGCGCCTCAGCCGAGGCCAAGTCTCTGCTTGATGTCCAGCGTCAGCCGGAAGAGCTCGTCGATCGAGCGCTCGACGCGCTCGGTCGCGAAGGCGGCACCGGGAGCCGGGGAGGATCGTGCGTGCTTCGTCCTGGGCCGCCTCTTCAGAGCCCTGCCAACCGCCGAAAGCGGGCTGGCGGTCTGCTTTTCTCCGCTCATCTTCGCAGGCATGGGCGAGCTCCGCATCTCGATCTGCCATGGCTTATGTGCCGTAACGTAAGCTGAGACAGAAACCGGTTCCGGTCAATGCACGGAAGCCCATCCCGCGCAGGATGTACGCAGGAACCGGCTATAAGGGGCAGGCACGGGAGAGGTCCTGGGAGCGATCAGCCGGACAGCCGGACATTCACCTGCCCGGCAGGAGCCTGAGCGATGTGGGACGACAAATGGCTTCTCGCCCTCCTGGGCGGCATCATCGTCGCGTGTTTCGTCGCCTATTGGCTGCTGGGCGGCGGATTCCTCGACTCCTCCTTCAGGTGATCTGCCGGGCCGGGGGGTCCTGCGACAACGACGGCTCGCCGGCGCGGACCCGGAAGGCCGCTTGGCACGCCCCCCGAGGCGCCGCTATATCGGGCCCGGCGCCGACGCTCCTCGGTTGTCCCTTGTTCCCGTAACCCCGAAGCCGTCGAGGAGTCCGCCGTGAGCATCGAGTCGGTTCGATCCTTCTTCGCCGAGAGAGCACCGGACCTCGCGATCGTCGAGTTGAAGACCCGGACCGCGACGGTCACGGAGGCCGCCGAAGCGCATGGCGTCGAGCCGGCACGGATCGCAAAGACGCTCTCGCTGCGCGTGGGGGAGCGCCCTTTCCTGGTCGTGACGCGAGGCGACGCGCGTCTCGACAACCGGAAGGTCAAAGCGACCTTCGGCGGCAAGGCCTCGATGCTCGATGCCGCAGAGGTCGAGGCTCTGACCGGCCATCCGGTCGGAGGCGTCTGCCCGTTCGGCCTGGCGACGGACCTGCCCGTCTATTGCGACGTCTCGATCAAGACCTTCGACGAGGTCGTCCCGGCAGCGGGTTCCATCAACAGTGCCGTGCGGATCCACCCGCTGCGGATCGCCGAACTCGCGGGAGCCGAATGGGTGGATGTCTGCCGGGACCCGTTTGGAGGATGAAGCATCGCAGTCTCCGTCATCCCTGGATTGAACGCGTCGTCTCCCTCTCGCGATCCTCGGACGGAGTGCCTGTCCCTCACTCGTCAAGGGCGCCATATCGGCCTCACGCGACCTTCGGGACCTCTTGCGTGCCCGGCCCGGCACGGCCCCAGACCTCCTCGGCGACCTCGACGATCATGCGGAGCTTGGCCCATTGCTCGTCCTCGGCGAGGATGTTGCCCTCTTCGGTCGAGGCGAAGCCGCATTGCGGCGAGAGGCAGAGCTGGTCGAGGTCGGCGAACTTCGCCGCCTCGTCGATGCGGCGCTTGATGTCGTCCTTCTTCTCCAACGTGCCGGTCTTCGACGTGACCAGCCCGAGCACGACGGTCTTTCCCGCCGGGAGGAAACGCAGGGGTTTGAAACCGCCGGCGCGATCCGTGTCCCACTCCATGAAGTAGCCGTCCACCGGCATGGCGTTGAACAGGAGCTCCGCCACTGGCTCGTAGCCGCCCGATGCGATGAAGGTGGAGCGGAAGTTGCCGCGGCACAGATGCATCGTGACGGTGAGGTCCGACGGCTTGTCCTCGAGGGCCTGCCTCACCATCCCGGCATAGATGTCCGGCTGGCGCTCGGGATCGTCGCCGCGCCGGCGCAGCATCGCCCGCTGCTCGGGATCGCAGAGATAGGCGAACGAAATGTCGTCGAGCTGGAGATAGCGGCAGCCGGCCTCGTAGAACGCCTTCACGGCCGTCTTGTAGGCCGCGCCGACATCCGCATAGAAGGCGTCCATCTCCGGATAGACGCCCATGTTCATCATCTTCCGGCCGCCGCGATAGTGCAGCATGCTCGGTCCGGGGATCGTCATCTTCGCCACCCGGGTCGTGTTGTCCTTCACGAACCGGAAATGGTCGATCATGGGATGGCCGGAGAAGCCGACCTTCCCGGTGATCCGCAAAGCCTTCGTGATCCCGATGCCGCCTTTGAAGTGCATGCCCGAATCGGCCTCGACCGAGGTCACTCCGTCGAGATGCTCGAGGAAGTCGAAGTGCCAATAGGCTCGCCGGAACTCGCCGTCCGTGACCGCCTGGAGGCCGATCTCCTCCTGGCGTCCGATCACTGCGCGGATCTCGCGGTCTTCGACGGCCCGCAGGTCCGCGTCCGAAATCTCGCCGCGATGGTGCTTGTCGCGCGCCTCCTTGAGGGGAGCCGTGCGCAGGAGGCTGCCGACCATGTCGGCGCGGTATGGCGGTTTGCTGCGTTGCATGGAACGTCCCTCCGATCGGATCAATGCGAAGCGGGGCGCCCCGGCTTTTTCCTGCCGGTGACGCCGAGATGCTGTTCGAGAGCGGTCGGGTCCTCGATCAGAGCCCGGCTCGAACTCGCGTGGACGATGGTGCCGCGGTCCAGGATGACCGCGTTGTCGGTGACGCCCAGGATCTTCTGGGCGTGCTGCTCGACGACGATCGCCGACATGCCTTCGTCGCGGATGATCCGCTTCAGGGCGGCGAGCAGCTCCTCGATGATGATGGGGGCGAGGCCCTCCGTCGGCTCGTCGAGCAGCATGAGCCGCGGGTTGAGGACGAGCGCTCGGGCGACGGCCAGCATCTGCTGTTCGCCCCCGGAGAGCTGGTTGCCGAGGTTGGAACGGCGCTCCTTCAGCCGGGGAAACATCTCGTAGACCCGGTCCATGGTCCAGGGCCCCGGACGCGCGACGGCGCTCAGGTTCTCCTCCACGGTGAGGGACTTGAAGATGTTCCGCTCCTGCGGCACCCAGCCGATGCCGGCAAGCGCCCGCTTGTCGGCGCGCGCAGAGGTCAGGTCGCGGCCGGCCAGCTCGATCGTTCCGCCGCGGTGGCGGGTGACGCCGATGATCGTGTTGAGCAGCGTCGTCTTGCCGGTCCCGTTGCGGCCGAGCACCGCCAGGGACTCGCCCTGCTTCAGTTCGAGGTCGATGTTCGAGATCACCACGGCCTCGCCGTAGCCGGCCGAAACCTGCCGGAGCGCGAGGAGGTCGCTCATTCGACGCTCTCCCCGAGATAGACCGCGCGCACCCTCGGGTCGGACGACACCTCTTCGACGGTGCCCTCCGTGAACAGCGCGCCGTTCACGAGGACCGAGATCCGGTCGGCAAAGCTGAAGACCAGGTCCATGTCGTGTTCGATCAGGAGGACCGAGACGTCCCGCGGCAGCGCGGCGACGGTGGCAAGCAGCTCGTGGCGCTCAGCCTCCGGCACCCCGGCGGCAGGCTCGTCCAGCAGCAGCACGCGGGGTCGGCACGCGAAGGCCACGGCGATTTCGAGCAGGCGCTGCTTTCCGTAGGGAAGGTTCGACGTGCGCTCGTCGAGCACGTCCGTGAGGCGGAATCGCTGGGCGACCTCGACGATCTCGTCGACGATCGCGCGCTTGCTGCCGATCACGCGCCACCAATCGCGCCCGCCGCCCATGCGCTCCGACACGGCGAGGCCGAGCGTCTCGAGCGGCGACATCGCAGCGAACAACTGGTTGATCTGGAAGGTGCGGGCGAGCCCGCGCTGCACGCGCGTCTCGGGGCGAAGGCGCGTGATGTCGGTGCCCTCCAGGAAGATCTGACCGGCCGTCGGCGCCAGCACGCCGGTGAGCAGATTGATGAACGTCGTCTTGCCGGCCCCGTTCGGGCCGATGAGCGCATGGCGGGCGCCCTGTTCGAGTCGGAACGATACGTTGTCGGTGGCGGTGAGGCCGCCGAAGCGCCTGACGAGCCCTTTCGTTTCGAGGACGGGCGCCACGTCAGATCTCCCGGACCGAGGCGGCGGGCAGCCGCCGGCGGCCGGTGATCCGGCCGGCCGACCGCGCCCACAGCGTTCTCACCTTCCGGGTCAGGCGCTCGCGGCCGGCCATCACGAGGACGACCAGGATCAGCCCGATCCAGAACTGCCAATATTGCGGCGTCAGGCCCGACAGGATGTCCTGCAGGACCTTGAAGATCACGGCTCCGAGGAGCCCCCCGTAGAGATACCCGACGCCGCCGATGACGAGGACGAGCAGGACGTCCGCCGAACGGTGGAAGGCGAGCACGTCGAGGGAGACGAATTGCGTGGTCTGCGCCAGGAGCGCTCCGGCAATCCCCGCATAGGCCGCCGAGACCGTATAGACGGCGACGAGCCGGCGGTTGACCGGAATGCCGATCGCCCGCGCCCTGAGCGGGTTGTCGCGGATCGACCGGAGCGAAAGGCCGACGGGCGACACGACGATCCGGCGCGCGAGCACGAAGAGCACGAAGGTCACCGTCAGGCTGTACGCATAGGCGGTCGTCCCGAAGATGTCGAACTCGAAGAGGCCGAAGATCGGACCCATGACGATGCCCTGGAGGCCGTCGGCTCCGCCGGTGAGCCAGGACGCCTGGTTGGCGATCTCCCCGAGCACGAGGGCGACGCCGAGGGTCACCATCAGCCGCGTGAGATCGGCGCCGCGCAGGACGAGAAAGCTCGTGGCGAAGCCGAGGAGCGCGGCCGCCGCAGCGGCGGCCACCAGTCCGGCCAGGGGATCGCCGAAGCCGTTCTTCGCCAGGAGGCCGGCCGCGTAGGCGCCCAGTCCGAAGAAGGCCGCATGCCCGAGCGACACGATGCCCGCGTAGCCCAGGATGAGATCGAGGGAGACCGCGAACAGGCCGATGATCGCGATCTCGTTGAGGATGAGGTGGCGCTCGGGCAGGACGAACAGGGTGGCGGCGGCCACGAGCCAGAACAGGATTTCGGGGATGCTCCACCGCCCCGTTCGGGTGAGGCTCGTCGCGACCTGATCGGCGGTGTCGGACATCTGATCTCACCTCACCGGGCGCGAGCGAAAAGGCCCTGCGGCCGAAGAACCAGCACGACGATCATGAGCGTGTAGATGACGAACGCGCCCAGGCTTGGAACGTAATATTTGCCGGCGACGTCGGCGATCCCGAGCAGGAGCGATGCCAGGAACGGGCCGGTGATGCTCGTCGTGCCGCCGACGGTCACGACGATCAGAAAGTAGATCATGAACTTGAGCGGGAAGGTCGGATCGAGGCCGAGGATCTCCGCCCCGAGGGCCCCGCCCAATCCCGCCAGACCGGACCCGACCGCGAAGGTCGTCGCGAAGATGACACCGACATTGATGCCGAGACCGCGCGCGACGCGAGGGTCGTCGACCGCTGCCCGGAGACGGCTTCCGAACCGCGTCTTCGTCAGGATCAGTTGCAGGACGACGACGAGGACGCCGCAGACCGCGATGATGAAGCTTCGATAGAGCCCGACCTGGATGCCGAGCACCTCCACCCGGCCCTGAAGCCAGCGCGGAAGCTGGATGAGCTGCTGCTGCGACCCCATCGTGTAGTCGACCGCGGCGACCGCCATGAAGACGATGCCGATGGAGAACAGGACCTGGTCGAGGTGGTTGCGGCCGTAGAGGTGCCGGTAGAGCGTCCTCTCGAGCAGCAAACCGATGAGAGCCGGCCCGATGAAGGCGAGCGGCAGCGTTGCGAGGAACGGCACGCCGTAGCGGTTCATCAGCACGGCCGTGATGTAGCCGCCCGCCATGGCGAAGGCGCCATGGGCGAGATTGACGAAATTCATCAGGCCGAGCGTTACGGCCAGCCCGCAGGCCAGCACGAACAGCACCATTCCGTAAGCGATGCCGTCGAAGAGGATGGTGAGCACCGGACGCTCCAAACTCCGGGGGGCGCGCGCCGCCGCGGCGCCCCGAGCCTCGAGGCGGTGAGGGTCAGTTCGACTTGGCGGCCTTCACCGGGTCCTTGACGTTCGGGATCGTGGCGAACTCCACGTTGTAGAGCTCGCCGCCGACCCGCTCGACCTTGCGCACGTAGACGTTCTGCACGATGTCGCGGGTCTGCGGGTCGATCGAGACCGGGCCGCGCGGGCTCGTCCAGCTCAGGCCCTTCATGGCGCTCACCAGCGCCTCGCCGCCCTGCCCGTTCGTCTTCTTCAGACCCTCGTAGATCAGATGCATGCCGTCATAGCCGCCGACCGCCATGAAGTTCGGCCGCATGCCGTTGCCGGCCTTCTTGAACCCCGCGACGAAGGCCTTGTTCTCCGGGCTGTCGTGCGCGGCCGAGTAGTGATGGGTCGTAATGGCCCCGAGCGCCACGTCCCCCATGCCGTTGAGGATGTCGTCGTCGGTCACGTCGCCGGGGCCAATCAGCTTGACGCCGCTCTTGTCGAGCCCGCGCTCGACGAACTGCTTCATGAACTGCGCACCGACGCCCGAGGGGACGAAGACGAAGAGCGCATCCGGTTTGGCGTCCGCGACCTTCTGCAGGAACGGCGAGAAGTCCGGGTTGGCGAGCGGCACGCGCAGGTTCTCCACCTGCCCGCCGGCCTTGGTGAAAGCGCCCGTAAAGGCCTTCTCGGCATCGATGCCGGGGCCGTAGTCCGAGACGAGGGTCACGACCTTCTTCATGCCGTTCTGAGCGGCCCAGTTCGCCATCGGCTCGGTTGCCTGGGGCAGCGTGAAGCTCGTGCGGACGATATAGGGCGAGGCCTCGGTGATCGTGGCCGTGGCGGCCGCCATCACGACCTGGGGCACCTTGGCCTGCGTCGAGAGCGGCGCCGTCGCCAGCGCCAGCGGGGTCAGGCCGAAACCGGCGAGAACCCCCGCCTTCTCGTTGACGATCAGCTCCTGGGCGAGCCGCTTCGTCACGTCGGCGACGCCGGTGTCGTCCTTCACGATGAGCTGGATCTTCTTGCCGGCGACCGTGTCGCCCTTCTCCTGCATGTAGAGCTTCGCCGCCGCCTCGATCTGGCGGCCCGTCGACGCGAAAGGACCCGTCATCGGTAGGATCAGCCCGACCTTCAGGACCTCCTGGGCGGCGGCCCCGGCAGCGAGGCCGAGGCCCAGCGCGGCCGTCGCGGCGCCTGCTGCGGTGATGAATGTTCGGCGTAGCATCGTTCTTCCTCCCTCTTTCGGTACGGAGATCCTTTCGGTCAGGCGCGAACTCTCCTCTTGATGAGCGCCGACCCCGGGACGAGATCCATCTCCCGCTGGTTCGCAAAAGCCCATTCGAGGTTGCGATGGGCGATCCGCGCATGCTCCCGCATGATCGCTTCGGCGCGGCTCCCCTCCCGTCGCTCGATCGCCGCGAGGACGCAGCGGTGCTGGTCCTGCGCCACGATCAGGATGTGACGCGATTCGGGCGATCGCGACTGCACCTGGACCAGCGCGCTCGGCGACGCGAACGGCAGCGCGCTTGCCCGATCGAGCTGGCGCGCGAGGGCCTGGCTGCCGGCGAAATCGATCAGGATGTCGTGGAATCGCGCATTCAGTTCGACGTAACGGGAGATGTCGATCACCGGCCGGTCGGGGCTGACGACGTCGTCGATCGCGTCGAGGCAGGCCGCCGCCGCTTCGAGGTCCGAGCGGCTCACGCCCCGCTCTGCGGCGAGACGCGCCGCCAAGCCTTCGAGGGTTCCGCGGATCTCGATCGCCTCGAAAACCTCGCGCTCCGTAAATGCCTTCACGGAGAAGCCGCCGGAGGGGATGGCCTCGAGCAGCCCCTCTTCCTCCAGACGAACGAGCGCCATCCGGACGGGAGTCCGCGAGACGCCCAGGCGCTCCACCATCTGCAGCTCGGACACCCGTTCGCCGGGACTCAGATCGCCGCGCAGCACCAGTTCCCGAAGCGCGAGCTGCGCCTTCACGGTTTGCGACACCGAACGATCCCCCGTCCTCTCCGTCGACGCCATCGCGCCCTCCCCCTTCATTCGGTCCAGGCACCCACGTCAGGCGGCCCGGTCGGCCGTGTCGACCGTGATGCTGCCGCCGGCGACGCGCGACACGCAGGTGCAGAGTTTCTTGTTCGCAGTCTTCTCCTCGTCGCTGAAGAACACGTCCCGGTGGTCGACGATTCCGTCGACCTCGAGGATGTCGAGGGCGCAGAGACCGCACTCGCCCCGGCGGCAATCGAAGATCATTTCGATCCCGGCGGCCTCGAGTGCGTCCAGCATGGTCTGGTTCTTGGGGACCTCGACGACCTGGCCGAGCCTCGGGATCCTGACGCTGAAGGGCTCGGATGCGAAGCGGCCGCTGTTGCCGAACGTCTCGAACCGCAGCTTGTCGACGGGGCGCCCGCTGTGCCGCCACTCGCTCTTGGCCGCCTCGAGCATTCCGATCGGGCCGCACACGTAGAACTCGCCGCCCGGCGCGAGCTGCGCGATTTCCGCCGCGAGATCGACCTTCTCGCCCTCCTCGTCAAGGAACACCTCCAGGCGGTCGCCGATGCACTCCCGCAGCGCGTCGCCGAACGCCACGTCCTGCCGTCGCCGGCAGGCATAGAGCAGGCGAAATTCGGCCTGCGTCCGCGCGAGCGCGAGCGTCATGGTGTAGATCGGGGTAATGCCGATCCCGCCAGCCAGCAGGAGATATTCCGGCCGGCCGCGGCCGAGCTCGAAATGGTTGCCCGGCGTGGAGATCGTGAGGCGGGCTCCCGGCACCAGGCTCCACATGTAGGCGGACCCGCCCCGCGTGTCGGGCAGGAGCTTGACGGCGATCCGATAGAGTCCGTCGTCGCAGGGCCCGACGATCGAATAGGAGCGGAGGTCGGGCCGGTCGCCGATCTGCACCGTCACGTTGATATGGCTGCCGGGCGTCGGAACCACGAACTCTCCCGACGGCTCGATCTCGAAGAGCCGGATGTCGGGGGTGAGGTCCCGCACCGAGCGCAACCGGCCGCTCCGCCATTCGATCCGTTCCGGCATCTCCCCGCCTACTCGGCTGCTTCGCCCGGCACGTGCTCGCCCCGACCGTACTCGCGTTCGAGCATCTGGTCGATCATCCGGCGGGCCCAGAGGGCCCCGGCATCGATGTTGAGGTTGTAGAAGGGCAGTCTCGGGTTCTTGTCGATCGCCTTCTGCTGCGCCTCGAGGACCGCGTGGTCCTGATCGTAGACGCCCTGGCCGTTGTTGACGTGCGCCCGGTTGATGTCGCGGGTGAGCTGCTCGTCGTCCTTTCGGAACGTTCGGACGAAGTTCCAGAAGTAGTGGCAGCTCTTCTCGGTCTCCGGCGTGATCGCCGCGAGGAAGCACCCGTTGACGCCCTGGGAGCGGTCCCCCTGCGGGGCGCCGGTTTCGGTCAGCGCCACCCCGACGTCGCCGGCGATCGTGGACGGCGCCTGGAAATAAATGATCTGCCAGCGGTCGACGCGACCCGGCCTGCCGAGCTGCTTCGCCCAGAAGGGCGGCGGTTCGATGTCGATCATCCAGCGGGTCACGGTCGCGGTGTGGTCGGTATGGGTGACGTCGAAAGGCGCGCTCGTGATCGCTTCGTCGCCGATGCTGCCCGCATGGACGTAGGTCTCGTGGGTGAGGTCCATCAGGTTGTCGATGACGAGGCGGTAGTCGCATTTCAGGCTGTAGAAGGTACCGCCCTCCCCGACCCATTCGGTCCCGTCGTTCCAATGGAAGTCGGGGATCTTGGCCGGATCCGCAAGTGCCGGATCGCCGGGCCAGAGCCATACGAGACGGTGCTTCTCGGCGACCGGATAGGCCTGCACGCAGGCCGACGGGTTGATGGTCTTCTGAGCGGGCATGTAGGTGCAGCGTCCCGCGGCGTTGAAGACGAGGCCGTGATAGCCGCAGACGACCTCGTCGCCCTTGAGGTGGCCCATCGAGAGCGGCAGCAACCGGTGCCAGCAGGCGTCCTCGAGGGCCGCAACCTCGCCGCCTGTCCGGCGATAGAGCACGACGTCCTTCTCGCAGACCGTTCGGGCCGTGAGCGCGTGTTCGATCTCATGGCTCCACGCGGCGGCGTACCACGCATTCACGGGAAACGGCTTTGTCTCTGCCATGGCTCTCCTCCGTGCGGACAGATTGTATACAGACAGACTGACACGGCAAGACATTCAAGATCTATTTTTCGATGCTGCAGGGCAGCAACTCGGCGATTGCAACCGCTGCTGTATACAATGTTACCTTAGAGCCCCTGACAGTCCGTACCGGCACGAGACCTCGGGCCGGAGCGCCCGGTGATGCGGCGGCCATCGGGCGCGAAGCACTTGCCGATTCGCCCGTCGGAACGGTTTCGGATAATATGCGTTGGGGGTGCGCTGGAGGTTCCCATGCGCATCGTTGATCGGTGGTGGCAACGGCGCCGCTATGAGACGCTCCCGCTCATCGTGAGCGCGTCGCTCGTCCTCGGCTACAGCATCTGGGCCGGCATGAAGATTGCGAGCTGGACGGCTTACTGAGCGCGGGCGGCGCCGCAGGAAGCGGTCGAGGGATGGCGCCGGCCCCGCCGGCTGCCTGCACGGCCCATGTATCTTGGAGACATGACGAAGCGGCATGAGGGGCCGCAGCCCTTTGGCTCGCGCATCGGCAGCCACCTTAAATCCATGAGGAGCCACCTAAGGACTATCTTGTCGTAAAGGGCTCAAGGTATAGCCTCAGGCCCAGAATGCAGTCTCCGCCCATGTTCCGTCGCATCGATCCCTCGCGCATCGTCTTTCACGCGCTTGCCAGATTCCTGCCCCTCGCCCTCGCCTACCTCGTGATCGTGCGTCGGATCAGCGTGCCGTGGCGCCGGGTGCCTCTGGCGCTGCTGCATTCGGTCTTCGGGAGACGGCGCTCCAGGCCGTGAAGTGTGTCGGCTTCGCGGCGCGTACGCCTCGGTGTCATCCCCGGCGGCGCGCAACGCCGGGAAGGGATCCACTCCTGAACCCGAGTCCGCCGGAATCTGGATCCCTTTGCATAAGGCGCTTCACCGCAGCAGACGGTATTTCGGTCGGCCAATGGGAATGGAACTGTAGATCGCCAGCCCCTCAGTGAAGGAGCCGAACAGGCAGGCGGACCGCGCGGCATAGTAGAGGCGCATGACCTCGAAAAAATCGGGTTCGCTGATTTCGCCGGTGAGCCTGTGCTCGTCGATCAGAGTGTCGATATGCGCATCCCAAGCCCGGCATGCCGCCGAGAGGGGCGGGCGGAGAGGCGCGTCGAGCTTTTCCTGCGCGTCGCTCGGTTGAGCGGTGGCGATGGCCATGAAGCCTGCCGAGACGTGAACGCAAGTCCACGCGCGACCACGGCGACAGAGCGTCATCGCACCCTCCTCTGAGGCAGAGCCCGGCACGCGGTGCCGCTCTCGCCGGGAAGCCTGTCGAAATGGATTCACAGGCAGCGATGGACGTGCTGCCGACGCAATCTCCGACGCAACTCCAAAGAGCCGAACGGGCAGAGACCGGCATATCGGCCGGCCCGGCGTTCAGTTCGAGGATGCTTCATCTCACGCCTCTTCGGGTCGGAGGGCGAGTGCGACCGAGTACGTAGGGAGAAGTCGTGAGGCCGAGGCGTGCTCGCCTCCGTTGCCGGGGCCGAGGCTCGGGACGGACGCCGATCGTCAGTTCAGCTCACGCATGGCGTTGACGAAGTCCGCCGGCATCAGGAGGACGTGGCTCTCGACGATCTGGCCGCGTGCGTTCGTACGGCCGCGATCCGCGAAGGTGTGACCATTTCTTTGCGAGGCGAGCCGTGAATTCGATGGAGTATCGACCTCCCGCTTGGCGCTTCGAGGAGGCGGCAGGGTGCGCGGGCGAGGCCTGTCGCCCGTAAGTGGGCTAAGAGGGCCGAGCGATGCCGGCCCTCTTCGCCTAACGTCAGTATTTGGTAACGACCGGAGCTGCCGGTGCGGGCGGCGGCGCCTTCTTTCCCGCGCACGCACCAACGGCCAGAAGACCAACAGCAGTAAGGGTAAGTACGAGTACTTTCATGGAACCCCCTTTTTTGGACAGCCCATCCTAGTGGGCGAACAAAGTCCGCTGCTAGTGCAGAAAAAGCACACCGAAAACTTAGCTGTAAACTTCAATATACTGACTGTTCCCTCAAGTAATGAGCGAGACACAGATCCAAGTACGTTCCAAGAAGAAAGCCGTTCCGGCCGACAATCAGGGCAATGTATAGTTGTCCCAACGTAATCACCTTCCGAAAACGCAGCGTATCAGAGCAACCACGGAATGAGCTTGGCAGTACGCTGTGATCGATGAAAAGAATTTCATGAACGTCCTGCCCGGGGGTCCCGGATCCGCCTCACCGCGCCCGTTCGCCGACATCGCGACCTGGCAAGTCGCCATGCCGCCTCCGACCCGGTCCTCGCCGCATCGCGCACCAGGCCGGTCATTCGCAGATCGCCCCCCAGTGAAGGCAAATCACGCCGAATTCGCGCCGAATAGCTCCGTCGTTACGGCGAAACGTCGGCCCTCGCGCGCAAAGTTTCGCCCAGTGCCGACCGAAGCAGCTCAGCGCCGCTCGCCAGGTTTCCCGGCAGCTTACGGGTGCACGCCGCCAAGGCCGTCCAGGATCGGACAATCCGGCCGGCCGTTGCCGTGGCAATGCGAGGCGAGGTGCTTGAGCGCGCTCACCATCCCCTGCATTTCGGCGATCCGCGCCTCCAGATCCGCGATGTGGCGCGCCGTGATCGTCTTTACCTCCCGGCTGGGCCGCCCGGCGTCGCGCCACAGCCCGAGAAGCCGGGTGATCTCGGCCACCGAGAACCCGAGGCTCCGCGCCCGCCCGATGAAGCGCAGGTCGTGGATGTCGCGCTCGTCGAAGTCCCGATAGGTGTTCTCGCGGCGGGCCGCCTTGTTCAAGAGGCCGTTCGTCTCGTAGTAGCGGATCATTTTGGCGGACACGCCCGAAAGCTGAGCCACCTTGCCGATATTCATGATCGTCCTCCCCGCCATGCGGGCATGGACGCCCGAAGGCTCAAAGCCTAAACCTTGCCATCATGGCAAGGTCAAGACGTGCGTGCCGCGTGGTCTCCGGCAGAGGGGTCCCCTATGCGGATTCGGGCGCGGACCGTCTGCGCCCATGAGGCTGTACCATGCCCCCTCGCAGGCGCACGGCGCGCAGGCGCAGAGCATTCGCGATGACGCTCACCGACGACAGGGCCATCGCCGCCGCCGCGATCATGGGAGAGAGCAGGATCCCGGAGAGCGGGTAGAGGATGCCCGCAAGCACCGGCTCACTTCCGGCGGGCGCGTTGCAGGCGGCGTACGACCGGCAAGGTCAGGTCATGAGGGAGGTGCCGGCTGCCGAACGCTACGATGCTTGAAACAAGATCTGGCATCACGACCCGCCGCCCCCGCCTGAAGCCTTGCCACGCGCTATCGGCGACGCGTTGAGGCGTGAGCTTCGGCAGTACCTTGAACAGGCGCATCTGGCCTGCACCCGACCTCGCCAGGAACCTCGTTGCGACTGGGCCTGGCGAGACGCAGGTCACCGTAACGCCCGTACCGCGCACCTCCTCGGATAGTGCTTCGGAGAAGGAGCGCACAAAGGCTTTGCTCGCGAAATAGAACGCCATGTTTGGCCCCGGCAGGTAGCTCGCGAGAGATCCGAGATTGATGATCCCGCCGCTTCGGCGCTCGATCATTCCGGGCAGGACGCGCAAGGTGAGATCGGCGAGTGCGCGAATGTTGAGGTCGATGATCCCGAGCTGCTCATCGCGAGGAAGCGTAGCGGCTGCTCCGACGAGACCGTAACCGGCACTGTTGACGAGTACCTCGCACACGAGGTTCTGCGCCTCGAGAAATCGCTCGACCGCGGCCGGAGCCTCCGATGTTGCCAGGTCCAAAGGGAGTGTGAACGGCTCGCCACCGGCTTGCCGCACCTGGTCGCCTGTCTCCGCGAGAGCGTCCGCCGAGCGGGCGATGAGCACGAGCGGCCCACCCTCGCGGGCAGCAACCTTGGCAATCTCGCGCCCAATGCCCGACGACGCGCCGGTCACGACGACGGCAGGCCGTGGTTCGGGCGAACGACCCATATCCTACCCTCTTACCCTCGAAATCTGCTGCGCTACCCATTAGAGAGACACCGAGTAGGCTAGGTTCCCGCATCTTGGCAACAGGGCGTGTGCAGTTCCCATGCAGTTGAACTTCGAAGGGCGCATTGCAGTCGTGACCGGCGGGGCGAGCGGCATCGGCCTCGCGACTGCTGCCCGCCTCAAACAGGAAGGCGCACGAGTCGTGATCTTGGACCGCGATGAGGATGCGCTCGCCCACGCCGCAGGCGAGGGCGGCATGATCCCACTCCTCGTCGATGTCAGCGACAGGGCGGCTTCGGCGAACATCGTAGAGCAGATCGAAACGGAGCAGGGGCCGATCGCCATCCTCGTGACTGCGGCCGGCATTCTGGCGCCGCCCCGGCCACCCGAACACATTTCCGAGCAGGCATGGCATAATACTCTGGCGGTCAATCTCGACGGGACGCGCATCGCCTGCCAGATCATCGGAACCCGCATGGCGGCCCGGGGAGAAGGCAGCATCGTCACGATCGCCTCGATCGCAGCGTTTGAGCCAGGACCCCTTGTCGTCTACGGGCCAGCGAAGGCGGCCATAGTCGGGCTCACCAAGGCCCTTGCAGGAGCTTGGGGACGGCGCGGCGTTCGCGTCAACGCGGTCGCTCCCGGCTACGTGCTGACGCCGCCGCTCCGGTGGGGCGTCACAATGGGGTTTGTCGAGGAGAGCCGGCTGAATGCGTGTACGGCGCTCGGCCGGCTCACCAGGGCGGACGAGGTCGCCAATGCGATCGCGTTCCTGGCCTCCGATGCCGCCGCCGCAATCACCGGTGTGGTTCTTCCGGTCGATGCCGGGCAGCTTCTGGCCGGCGGCTGGGCACCCTTCGGCGGGTTCGCCGAACCGGAGGCGTGAGGCCCGACGCGGGCACACGATTATCCGGCGTCGGCCCAACTCAGGTGCAGCGAGCGCACTTCCTCCGCTACCGGGCCATTGAGGATTTCTTCGAAGCGGCCGAGCGCCCGTGCGACCGTCGCACCGTCCATGACGCGATGATCGTAGAGGATCCGCACATTGACGTGCCCGTCCGAGTCGATCGGCCCATAATTGAGGAGGGTCGACAGCGGCGAGAGCGGGTTGAAGGATTCTGCGCCGAGGCCGGAATAGACCGACAGGTGAAAGGTCCCGAAATAATTGGCCCGCTGCCGGCCGAGATTGAGGCCGAGCCACATCAGGAGGTGACGAATCGGAGCCGGTGCCAGAGCCAGAGTCAGGGCCTGGTTGAACTCCCTGATCTCCATGACGGGGCGCGACTGCGCATCTCGAATATGATCGGCGATCTCGCTCAGCGAGCGACGCGCAGGCGCCTTGATTCGGGTCTGAAGGACAGCCTTTTCGCCCTGGTGGTCGCGTTCGTGCGTGATCGCAGCGACGCTTTCCGGGTACTCGTAGAGGTGCGGCCGCGGCAATTTGACGTAGGCGCGGCGCAGCTCAGGAACCTCCTGAGCAAGGAGCGCATACCCCTTGACGAAGATCGCCGTCCAAGGCGGTCTTCGGTTCAGGGCGCCCCTCGCTTGCAAGAGGGTAGCGAGGTCCATGCGGCGCTGAACCGTGACGCGCGGAATGCCCACCGAAAAGCGCATCAGGTCGCAGACGAGCCGCCGCGGTGCCGAAAGCGAAATGGCCCGGCCGCGCATAGGCTCACCTCGGGCTCAAGTGCGCCACGATGACCTCATCCGTAGCCCGGAAGCGGGGCGTCGCGATCATCAGAGCTTCAATACACGAGAGGGATAATCCGTTTGGTGCGCGTCATGTAGGAGCGGTACTCGTCGCCGAACGTCTGAACCATCATGCGCTCCTCATGGTCGATCCTGAGGAAGTAGAGAACCCCAAAACCGACGAGTCCTGCTCCCCCGGCGACCCAGTTCGGCAAAAGAAGAGCCTGGCCCAAGCCCATGAGCCAGAAGGCGGTGTACATGGGATGCCGGATCAGCCGGTAGATGCCGTTGGAGACGAGTCGATGCTGATCCCGGATCTCCAGCGAAATCGACCAGTTGCGGCCGAGATCCTTGTGAGATCGCCGGAACAGCCACATGGCGGTCGCATATACGACGGCGCCGAGCGCGATCGGCAAGGGCCGAGCCGGATACTCCGCGACACTCGGGAATCCGCTCGCCACGTAGATGGCCGGGACAATGCCCAAGCCGAGAGTTGCAGCGATGAGTCCGGCCCGTTCAGCCATCGATCGCTCGTTCACGACGACGCGCACGCGTTTGGCCTTACGTTCGAACGGGTATCGGATCACGCACCAGGACACGATCCCGAGGAGCCACAATGCTTTGGCAAGGAGTACCATTGAACCTACACCCATCCGGAGGTCCGCTGCTTATAGACGGCACGCTCCCGGCCCTGCAAATCGGCCGCACGGAACGACGTGGGAGCGCGAGAGGACCAAGTCGATCCAGCCCGCCGGACGCTCCGCACGAGGCTCAACCCGGGATCGCTCTACCGCGTCGAACTCGTTGCGTCCGCCTCGAGTCTCGAGAGGGTCGGATTGGGACCATTCATCTCACGCAGTGTGTCGACGTATTCCTGCGGGGGTAACCAGTGGAACGGCGTCTGCAAACCCATGAAGCGAGCGATCTCGCCCGTCCACAGATTGCAATTGTATAACGTAGCGTGCCACACGGGCGAGTTCGCCTGCTTGTGACGGATGTGGGCGACGATCCTGTCGTATTCTTCCTTGTTCAGATCGATCCGGTATCGCGCGGATACGAACTCTTCCTGAAGATCTCCGTCGCTCGGGCCAGTCTCGGCCGGAACCGGGACCACGTGCCCGAGCGTCCACAGTTCGCCGGTCTCGCCCTTGGGATGCAGTCCCGCAACCTCCTGCGTCGCAATCCCCCCGCGGGAATTGAGCCGTCCGAACATCGTGAACGTATGGCCGTAGCTGACTGCGAGACGCGAGCGGAATTCAATATAGTATCCGCCGCGCCCGGCTGCGGCGGCACGCTTCACCTTTCTCGGCGCCGCCGTGCGCGAGAGCGGTTTGGTCCCCTCAACCCCATCCGAGCTCTGCGCATGGGCGACCCCGATCTGCCATCCGGTTGCGATCGTGAGCACGACTAGTCCGGCGAGAACGCTGCGCATCTGCCCCTCTTCGATCTGGCCCGTTACGCCTTGCTCCTCAAGCATTTCAAGAACCGGCCGGAGTCCGGCGCCTTCCAAACGCTCGCGGAACTGTTCCGGAAGAAGTCTCGCAAACTTCCCAAGCGAGAGGCTAGTGTCGCCATGCAACACAGCCAGGCGTCAAGCCGGGTGTGCTCAGTCGCCGCACCGTGCCGTCGACTTGTCTGCAATCACGTTGCAATCACCTCTGTAATTTGTGGCGGCGTACTTGACGAGCGCGCCCAGGAGTATGGACGTGATGGCCGATGCGCGCGAATATCGTGCGCCGAAGTGCGGTTGCTCCCTTTCGGCGCGGGTTTCGCCCGGGCGGGATCCGGTTCATCTGACCTCAATGAGAGAAGACTCGGAATGCGTTCCTTCATTCTCCTTGTCGCGGCATGTGTCGTCCCGTCGATTGCGGCCGCCGCAGAATGTCCGATGGCTCTTCAGAGCGACGACGGACGAACAGTGACCATAAGCCTTTACGGAGAGGGGAGCGCGACCGACTCGAGCTTTCCGACGCGAGCCTATGTCGTCCGGCTCCCCGACCGCTTTGCATATTTGTGGAAGACGGAGTCGAAAGATGGAGGAGGCGACGGTTGGACATCCGGAACATCGCCGCCGGCCTACCACGAGGGGCGTGCTTTATTCATCACGTGGACGAAGCCGATGACGCGTATCGGGCCTGTTCGCGTCGCCGCCGGACCTCTCGCGGGTGATTGGCGGCCCCTTTCTTGCGATCGCCGGGGGCACCGTCAAACGCAAACAGGGGTGAACTGAGATTCAGGGGCAACTCATCTGAGGACGGACTGGGTATTTCGCCCGCCGGCAGAGGTTGTCCGACGCCGGCGCGGATCGGGACGCGGGATCGCGTCGAGCAGCATCCGCGTGCACGGGTGCCTCGATTCCGCGCGCGATCGCCATGGTCGGCATCGGGGTCGAGCGGCTTGCCGTCGGGCCGTCTCCGCGCCGCCTGCCGCCGGCCTCGGCCCGACGTCTTGACTTGGCCATGATGACAAGGTCAACACCTGCCTGCCGCATGGTTTCCGGCAGGGAGGTCCGCCGTGCGGTTCCGGACGCGGACCGCGTCGTCTGCGTCCATGAGGCGGTGCCACGCCCCTCAGAGGCGCACGACGCGCAGGCGCGACGCGTTCGCGATGACGCTCACCGAAGACAGGGCCATCGCCGCCGCCGCGATCATGGGAGAGAGCAGGATCCCGAAGAACGGGTAGAGGACGCCCGCCGCCACCGGCACGCCGAGGGCGTTGTAGACGAAGGCGAAGAACAGGTTCTGGCGGATGTTGCGCATCGTCGCCTGCGAGAGGCGCCGCGCACGTACGATGCCGGTGAGGTCGCCCCTGAGCAGCGTGATGCCGGCGCTCTCGATGGCGACGTCCGTGCCCGAGCCCATGGCGATGCCGACATCCGCCGCGGCGAGCGCCGGCGCGTCGTTGACGCCGTCGCCCGCCATGGCGACGACCCGGCCCTCGCGCTTGAGCTTGTCGACCACCGCGCTCTTCTGCTCGGGCAGCACGTCCGCCTCGATCTCGGCGATCCCGAGCCGCCGCGCGACGGCCTCGGCCGTCGTGCGGTTGTCGCCGGTCAGCATCACGACGCGGATGCCCTCCTCCTTCAGTTCCGCCAAGGCCACCGGGGTCGACGGCTTGATCGGGTCGGCAATCGCCAGGATGCCGGCGGGCCGCCGGTCGATGCCGACATAGATTGCGGTCGCTCCGTCCCGCCTGAGGTCCTCGGCGGCTCGGGCGAGCGGTGCCGCGTCGACGCCGTTCTGACGCAGGAAAGCGGCGTTGCCGATCACGACCGCACGTCCCTCGACGATGCCCTGCACCCCCTTGCCGGTCGGGGAGTCGAACTCCGTCACCGGAGCCGTCGACAGGCCCGCAGCCTCGCACGCGGCAAGGATGGCCCTGGCCAAGGGGTGCTCGCTGGCCCGCTCGACACTCGCAGCAAGACGCAGAACTTCGGCATCGTCGAATCCGGGCCCGGACACGATCGACGTCACGGCGGGCTTGCCCTCCGTCAGGGTGCCGGTCTTGTCGACGACCAGCGTATCGACCGTCTCCATGCGCTCGAGGGCCTCGGCGTTCTTGATCAGCACGCCGGCCTGGGCGCCGCGTCCGACGCCGACCATGATCGACATCGGCGTGGCGAGCCCGAGCGCGCACGGACAGGCGATGATGAGAACCGCGACGGCGGCGACGAGCCCGAACGCAAACCGCGGCTCCGGACCCCAGACGGCCCAGGCCGCGAAGGCGAGAACCGCGATCCCGATCACCGTCGGGACGAAGTACCCGGAGACCTGGTCGGCGAGGCGCTGGATCGGCGCGCGGCTGCGCTGGGCCTCCGCCACCAACTGGACGATCTGCGCCAGCATCGTGTCGCGCCCGACTTTCCGGGCCTCGATCACGAGGCCGCCGGACTGGTTCATGGTGCCGCCGATCACTGAATCGCCGACCCCCTTGGTGACCGGCATCGATTCTCCGGTGACCATCGACTCGTCGATGGAACTGCGTCCCTCGACCACGATGCCGTCGACCGGCACCTTCTCGCCCGGGCGTACCCGCAGGCGGTCGCCCGCCTGCACGCTGTCGAGCTGAACTTCGGCCTCGCTGCCGTCGGGCCCGATCAGCCGAGCCGTCTTCGGTGCGAGGTCGAGAAGCGCCCGGATGGCCCCGCTGGTGCTTTCGCGGGCCCGAAGCTCGAGGACCTGGCCCAACAGGACCAACACGGTGATCACCGCCGCTGCCTCGAAGTACACGGCGACCGCGCCGTCGTGGCCGCGGAAGGCCGCCGGGAAGATCTCCGGCGCCAGGGTCGCGACCACGCTGTAGAGCCAGGCCACGCCGGTGCCCATGGCGATCAGCGTGAACATGTTGAGGCTTTTGTTCACGAGGGACTGCCAGCCTCGCACGAAGAACGGCCATCCGGCCCACATCACCACGGGCGTCGCCAGTGCCATCTGGATGAAGTTCGATGCGGCGCGGGGGACAGAGTGGTCGAGGCCCGCGAGGTGTGCGCCCATCTCGAGCGCGAGCACGGGCAGGCTCAGCACGAGCCCGATCCGGAACCGGCGCGTCATGTCGACGAGCTCGGGATTCGGCACCGCTTCCGCCGTGACGAGCACCGGCTCCAGGGCCATGCCGCAGATCGGGCAGGATCCCGGTCCGATTTGCCGGATCTCGGGATGCATCGGGCAGGTGTAGGCCGCGCCCTCGGGCACGGCCTCCGCCCGCGGCGCCGGCGCCGTGTACTTCTGCGGGTCGGCGATGAACTTCGACCGGCATCCGGCGGAACAGAAGCAGTAAGGTTTGCCGCCGTGCTGCGCGCGGTGCTTGGTCGCATGCGGATCGACCGTCATCCCGCAGACTGGATCCTTCACGAGGATCGCGCCGGGCGCATGAGCCTCGTTGCCGTGATGGGCGTGCGCGCCGGGGCCGTGAACGTGGCCGGCATGGCCGGCATGATCGTGGGTCGGTCCGTTCCTGACCTCGGGCAAGGTGCCGCTCCTTCGCGTGCGTCAGCTTCCTTGTGAACCTTCCCACAGTGGCAAGGTCAACCCGGTTCGCAGGATCGGCAGCGGGCTTCGGCGATTGCCGGGTTCCTGGCCCGGCACCAGGGATCCCCCAAGATCCCGGAACGATCTCCCCGACGGATGCTTGACCTTGCCATCGTGGGAAGGTGCAGGATCCACCCGTCGTCCGCGCCACAGGAGTTCTCCTGCGCCATGCATCTCGTTCATATCCCGAATATGACGTGCGGTGATTGCGTCGCCCTCATCAATCGGGTGCTCGAACGGATGGACGGTGCGGTCGCGCGTCGAGGGCGACCTTGCCTTCCGCCGGATCAGCGTGGCGTCGAGCCTGCTGGAGTCGCTTCTGCCGGCTCTGCAGAGGTCGGGCTTTCCTGCCGAGCCCGTGCGTCGCCCCATCGGTTGAGAACGTTGAGAGCCGTACTGTGATGGCCTCGGGCGACGCCGTCGAGGTCTTGTTCCACGGCAACCGACCGTCACCACCCCGCCAAGGAGTTCGCCATGAAGACCGCTTCGCTCGCGACTTTCGCTTTGATCGCCCTCGTCGGCCCGGCTCTCGCCCAGGCGCAGAGCGATCACCAGCAGCACCATCCGGGCGGAACGCCCGCCCCCCAGACCCAGGTTCAGCCGCCGCCCTCCACGCCGGCACTGCCCCAGACGCCGACGCAGCCGCAAGGCCAGATGCCGATGATGGGCCAGATGATGCAGAACATGCCGGAGCAGTGCCGGGCGATGATGCAGGCCATGCCCCAGTCCTGCATGGGCATGATGCAGCAGATGACGCATGGCGGAACAATGGGTGGCGGAATGCAGGGCCAGGGCATCGAGGCCGCTCCGTCGCAGGCCGGTGCTCAGTCCGAGGCCACGAAGGCCTACATGAAGGCGACGGACAAGATGCACGGCCCGATGATGCAGGGCATCGGGGATCCCGATCCCGACGTCGCCTTCGTGAAAGGTATGATCCCGCACCACCAGAGCGCCATCGACATGGCCAAGGTGGTTCTGCAGCACGGCAAAGACGAACAGACGAAGAAGTGGGCCAACGACGTCATCCGCGAACAGGAGCGTGAGATCGGCGAGATGCAGGGGTGGCTGAAGGCGAAGGGAAAGCTGTAGGATCGCAGGCGCCCGTCATCACGCCGGAAGAAAGTCGAGCGATGCGCATGTCGACCAACCGCCGCGCTGCCCTGATGGGGCTTGGCGCGACTGCCGTGCTGGGGCTGCCCTTCAATACCCGGGCTCAGAGCCTGCCGAAGATGGTCGTCATGAAGGATCCGTCCTGCGGCTGCTGTGGGGCCTGGGTCGACCACATGCGCTCCTCCGGCTTCCCAGTCGAGGTAATCGAGACACCCGCCATCAACCGGGTGAAGGTGCGCCTTGGCGTGCCCGCCGACCTCGCGTCGTGTCATACGGCAGAGCTGGACGGCTACGTGATCGAGGGCCACGTGCCTGCAGCCGAGGTGAAGCGGCTGCTGACCGAAAGGCCCCGGAGCAAGGGGCTTGCCGTGCCCGGCATGCCGATAGGCTCGCCGGGCATGGAGATGGACGGCATGGCGCCTGAAACCTACGAAGTGGTGCTCTTCGGGCCCGCTGGTCGAAAGACATTTGCCCGCTATGAGGGCGCCCGGGCGCTCTGAGCGAGGAGAGACGACCAATGCTTCGCAACGCTGTCGCGGCTCTCATCGTCCTTTCCGGCGCGAGCGCCGCACACGCCCAGCACGCTGGTCCCGTTCACGCGCTCGAACTGGGCGACAGGCTCGGGCTCGATGCGGCGCAGCGCGCCAAGGTCGGCGAGCTTGTTGCGGCCATGACGGCCGAGGCGATCCCTTTGGGAGAGCGCCTGATCGCGCAGGAGGCCGATCTGGATCGTCTCTTCGCCGGGAAACGGGTCACGCCCGCGAACCTGCGGGCGGCGCACCTGCGCTACCATCTCGCGACCCTCGACGTCCTCACTCCCCACCAGGTGCACCGTTACCGCGAGCTGCGCGGCGACACGGGCGGCCACGGCGGCGCCGGTAGCCGCCCATGACCTCGCTTCTCGACCGATATCAGCGGATCGCCCCGTTCTATGACCTGCTCGACCTGCCGTTCGAGTACGGACGCTACCGCCACATCCGCCCGCAGCTCTTCGACGGCCTGTCGGGCCGGATCCTCGATGCCGGCGTCGGCACGGGACGCAACATCGCCTATTACCCGCCCGACGCCACGGTCGTCGGCGTGGATCTCAGCCCCTCCATGCTGGCCCGTGCCGAGAGTCGCGCGCGCCGGCTCGGGCGCAAGGTGGACCTGCGCCGCATGGACGTGACCCGGCTCGACCTGCCGGACGGCTCCTTCGACGCCGCCGTCGCCTCGTTCCTGTTCTGCGTCCTTCCGAACGATCTCCAGGTCCCCGCCCTGCACGAGATCGAACGTGTCCTGAAGCCCGGCGGCACCCTGCGGCTCTTGGAATACGTGCGTCCTCAAGGGGCCGGTCGGGCGTTCATGGCCCGTCTGTGGGAGCCCTGGATGGCGTGGGCCTACGGGGCCGGGTTCGACCGCCGGACGGAGGAGCATGTGAGCGAGACCGGGTTCGAAGTGATCGAGGCCCGCTATGTGGTGCCGGATCTCATGAAGCTGATCTCGGTCCGGGCTCCCACCCGCTCCATCGCTACATCCACCCCAGCGTGATCGCCGCCACCGCGACATAGCGGGCGGTCTTCGCCACGGCGACGAGGGCGAGGAAGACGGGGAAGGGCTCGCGCAGGACGCCGGCAACGACGGTGAGCGGATCGCCGATGACCGGCACCCAGGAGAGCAGCAGCGACCAGCGCCCATACTGATGATACCAGCGCTCGGCCCGGGCGATCTTGCCCTTCGAGACGGGGAACCAGCGGCGGTCCTCGAAATGGGCGATGAAGCGACCCAGGAACCAGTTGAAGCAGGATCCGATCGTGTTGCCGAGGCTGGCTGCGAGCACCAGCGGCAGGACGTGGTAGTGCTCGGCCATCAGCATGCCGAACAGGATCACTTCCGACTGGAACGGGAAGACCGTCGCAGACAGGAAGGCGGCCCCGAACAGGCCGAGATAATCCGCGACATGCGCCATGCAGCCGTCCGTAGCATCGCGGACCCAATTGAGCTATCCCCTCCGGGAGGATAGGTAAGCCCATGAAGCATGCCAGCCATCCCGAAGCGATCGCGCGCCTCAAGCGGGCGCACGGCCATCTCGCCTCCGTCATCCAGATGATCGAAGCCGGCCGCCCCTGTGCCGATCTCGCGCAGCAACTGCAGGCGGTCGAGAAAGCGGTCGGCAACGCCAAGCGCGAGCTGATCCGGGACCACATCGACAACTGCCTCGAGGGCGCGGCCGGTCTCGGCGGACGCAGGGCCAGGAGCGCCATGGCCGAAGTCAAGGCGATCACGAAATACCTGTAGAGGCGCCGATGCCGGACATCGCCGAAATCCTTCGCGCCGGCGGGAGCGGTTGGGTGTATCTTCCGGTCGCCGTGCTGCTCGGAGCCCTGCACGGGCTTGAGCCCGGCCATTCCAAGACCATCATGGCCGCCTACATCGTCGCCATTCGCGGCACCATCGGCCAGGCCGTGTTGCTCGGCCTGTCCGCCGCCCTATCGCATTCTCTGATCGTCTGGGCCATGGCGCTGGCCGGCCTGACGCTCGGCCGCGAGATCCTGACGTCCCATTTCGAGGCTTGGCTGCTCGTCGCCTCGGGCGTCGTCATTCTCGCCATCGCGGCCTGGATGCTGTCGCGCACAGGGCGGAGCTTGGGATGGTTCCGGAACCACGGGGCCCAGGGGCACGGCCGCCGCCACGACCCCGATCACCGTCACGATCGCCGCCCGGATCTCCACGCGCAGTTTCGTGACGATCACCGCGACCCGGAGCCGGACGCGCACGAACGCGAGCATGCCGAAGAGATCGCTCGCCGGCTGGCGACCGAAGGAAGCCTGGTGACCACGGGACAGATTGCGCTGTTCGGCATCACCGGCGGTCTGATCCCCTGCCCTGCCTCCATCGCGGTGCTGCTGATCTGCCTGCAGCTCGGGCAGTTCACGTTGGGCGTCGCGACGGTTTCCGCCTTCAGTCTCGGCCTTGCGATCACCATGGTCGGCATCGGGGTCGCGGCGGCGTGGGGCGTGCACCATGCGTCCAAGCGGATCAGCCTGCCGGACCGTCTCCTTCGCCGCCTGCCGTTGGCTTCCGTCGGCTTGGTCGCCGTCCTGGGGCTCATCACGCTGTGGAAAGGCCTCGCCGACCTTGCCGCCCCTGCGATGGCCGTCCTCTGAGCGAGCTTCTCTCTCATAGCCTCCGCCCATCAGTGCCTTAAGCCGGTCCGCCGGCGCATCGTGTGGAAAAGTGGACCCGGTTTTCCGCACCGAACGATGCGCTGCTTAAGAAAAAGAGCATCGGATGGATCCCAAAAGTGGGGTCCACTTTTGGGTCCGATGCGCGCATCGCGTGGAAAAGTGGACCCGGTTTTCCGCACCGCCTCGGAGCGAACGCTCTCATTCCGGGCAGACGACACGACCGTATGACTGTTCCTGAACTCCGATCAAAAGCCACCCCGTTGACCAGCGGCTCGCAGCATCCGTTGCGCGAAGCCTTGCCCGGCCTTGCTCCAGTTCAATCGCTTTCGTGCTATATTGCCTCGCCGAAAGCTTGCCGCCTCGAGCAATCCGATGCGTTGGAGATTCTAGCGATGGCTCACCGCGAACAGCACAGCAACAGGGAAGCGAAGAAACCGAAGAAGGAGAAACCTAAGGACGCGGCCAGCTCCAAACCCAGCAGATGGGCCGTCAGCGATGCGCTGGAGGCGAAACCCGGCGCAAAACGCTAGCGCATCGTGCGGAAAAGTGGACCCGGTTTTCCGCGCAAAACGATGCGCTGCTTGCAAAAGGGGAGCATCGGATCAAATCCCAAAAGTGGATTCCACTTTTGGGTCCGATGCGCGCATCGTGCGGACAAGTGGACCCGGTTTTCCGCGCAAAACGATGCGCCAAAAGGGGAGCATCGGATCAAATCCCAAAAGTGGGGTCCACTTTGGGGTCCGTGCTCTAAACTAGGTTGGATGCCGCATCCCAGGCCCCGGCGGGCCGGCTCGACTCCCTGCATCCCTAACCGACGATGCTGGAGTAGGCGTCGCGGTCCGAGTTCCAGGCGGAGTAGCTGTCCTCACCATAGCGCTGGACGACGACCTCCACCTTCGCGCCCGTGCGGGTACGGTCTCCGGCTGTTTCCACGGCCAACTTGAGAGCTTGCGACATGATCGGCACGCGGCTCGCGACGAGCCCGTGCACCATCACGGCCCAGTCCCCGTTGATCTGTGCAATGACAATCCGCTCTGACGCCATACCGACGACACGCCAACACGTCAAAGGTCGTAGAGCGGCACGGGCTCAGTTCAAGGCTGATGCGGTTGCCGTGCGTCCGGACGGGCATGGGCGTAACCGCAGACGTGTGCATTCGTCGGCAAGCTTCGCGATCTCCGCCTCCCATGCGCCGTGAGGGCCGGAAGCCCACATTCACTGTCCGAATTCAAGCTCCACGCCGCGGCAGCGAAAGCCGATCGGGCACTGCGCCGTGTCGGCCGTCCTCACCCACACGGGCTCCGTGGTCTCTCCGAGTGCACAGAAGGCCGGGCTGGAAACGAAACGATCGTAGGTGTTCCGTCCCGTGTTCAGAACGACGGCGCCCTGAGTCCTCACGACAGTGCGCGCCTGCCCGCAGCTCAGACTGAGCGTGGACATTCGGGATTGCGCCTGGACGGCGGTCGCCAGGCTGGAGAGCATCAGGAGTACGACCGCCCGGGGCTGTCTTCTCGACGGGCCGACAGGCCCGATCATGATCGGCGGTATTCCACCGCGACCGCCGTCACACGTCCGGCCAGGCAAGGAGCACTGCGAAAAACGTCGCAATGGCGAGAACAAGGAGGACCCGGGTCCAGTGCTCGATCTGATCCGACTTGTCATCACGCTGGGCCATCCGTCACCCATGACAAACCATCGTGGCGTCGCTGAGACGAGATTCGGGCCGAGGTTGGACTGAGGATCGCCGTCGTGTTCGGGGCCGTGACCAGAAACGAGCAGCTCCGCCCTATTCGGCCCAGGTCCGAACGAGAGGACGCAGCCCGAAAGTCCCGAGTCGCGGAAACTCTCCAGTCCATCGCTGCCTAGCTGAAACCCCGGAATGCCTGCGTAATTGTCCCGGCGAGGCCAGCGAGGCTCAGAGGGAGCGCAGGATGTCCGAGCAGGACCCTCCTGACGACAAGAGGACGGCGATCGTGGGCAGTGACTGGAGCGTAGGCCTGAACAGTCCGACATCGATCGGCCAAGCGAAGCTCCTGCAAGTGCTCGGCCGGGCATTGAGACAGGATTATGAAAGCCTCGTGAGGGAGCCTCTCCCCGATCGGCTCGCGGGTATTGTCGACCGCCTCGACAAGGGCCCCGGTCCAAAAGCTTAGCCGGCCGGGCAGCGGGACTTGCTCCCGTCAACGCTCCGTCCTTCGAAGCCCGGCCGTCTGGCTGCAGGCGGGGCGCCATCCAATCCGGCCTCCGTCGCCGGGCGCGGCGGCTTCGGAAGGTCACGCCCACAGGAGCGGCAGGTACAGCGCTCCAAGGGCGCCAAGCACCGCCAGCGCGGCCGCCGCACCGGCCGCTATCGACGTTGCCTGTTCCGACGTGCTCATTGAGACGACCGTTGCGTCCGTCTTCGATGGCGCGTTCTCATAGCCGTCCGCCGGCGCTGCTGGCTCGCATGCCGCGACCTCTCCGAGACCAGCATCGGTCGGTTGGATCGACGGGAGAGGATCGATGTTGACGAACTGGCCGGTTCTGGGATCGAAGAGGATCATCGCGCTTACGCCTCACCATGTGCAGAGAGAGAACGCGCAAGCATCCGATGCGGACGATTTGCAATGAACTTGCAGTTAATCCTTCGTTACGCACCCCAACGGAGACGGTCGGATTCCATGGCCGCCAGGAAAGGCGGGCCCACGCCAGCGAACGTTATTCGTCCGGCTGCCGCGGATGACTCTGGGTTCGCGGGTCTTTCTTTCGAAGCATGATCACTAGATTGTAATCCAAGTATCGGGATGGGAATCCAATAACGCTCGCCGTCAGCCGCAGCAGGCCTTTTTTTACCATCCATCTCATCCATGAAAGAGGCGTAAGCCAGCGAAAGCGATCCTGCACCCCCGGGAACTGCATTTCGCGAACCGCGGCAAACTGGACAGGCAAGCCCTGAATGAGCTGCTCCATGATGGGTACCGACAAGGCGGTTTCGTGGGTGATGTCAGCGTGCTGAATGGCAAGCCCGAGAGGCGATTGAGAGTTCGGGAACCGAAAAACCAGCAGGCCACCCGGGCGGGTCAAGTCGACTAGCCGGCGAAGATACTTTCTGAGTTCTGCACGAGGGATGTGCTCGAGTACGTCAAGAGCGACAACGATATCGTAGAGATCCACATCGTCGCTCTCCATCAAATCTGTTGGATTCTCAGTACGGAAGCCGTTTCGGCGAGCTGCCGCCATGAGGGTTTGATCGATTTCCGCACCCGTGCAATCAGCCCCCTTGGCGCTTAGCCATTTGAGGAGGGATCCGGACCCGAATCCGAGTTCGAGGATCTTGGTACCCGGCTGCACAGGCAGATCGCCGAACTCGCGCTCGAAATATCCAACTTCTTTCTTTGCGGGCTCGAAGAGCCGCCATTTTTTCCATGTCGCATAGTCGGACGACAAGTGCTCTTCGGTCACGGTGACCCCATCGGCTTGCGTTTTCGACAACAACGGACAATCCCCCAAGAATGTAAACCCACCGACAGGCAAGCATCCTATAAATCTGATCCAAACTGCAAGCGTTACAAGCTAAGGCAACGGTAGTCGACAACACGAGGCTGCTCTCTTGTCTTGAGAGACATATTATGTGACTTGGTAAATGGCTACATTGTTCATCGGACTGCTCTTAAAAATCTTTAGCATATTACGATAGGCTTATCGTTACGATCTTGTGGAGTGTCTTCATGCCGGGTCGATCGGTCTTAGCAGCGTCGGACTATAATGCCTGGCCGCATGCATTCAACGGACAGCCTGCGAGTCGTGAACTGTCCTCTCCAATCTCCAACGACAACCCGAGCCATGTGGCCGTTCATGGTGATGTGATCTACGACGGAGCTTGGAACAAGGTCCGGTCATGCGACGGGCCGATGATCGGCCGAGGCACGACATTCGCATCTGAGGTCAGGTTGAAGAGCGACTACTCCGATAAGTCGCCATTTTCGAGCGCGCTGAAACCAGGAACCGGAACTACCGAAGCGGCCTTCGTTGTCCCCTCGGTCGCGATGGTAACGAAGTGGTTGCGCCCACTCGGCTGACTATGTGGTTGCCGCATTGCGGATCAGGTAGGCCGCCAGTAGGTCGCCTGCTCAAAAGTCATTGATCTTGATGGTACAGCCGCCCCGGCTCGAACGGGGGACCCCCAGATCCACAAACTGAGGCAAGCATCTCATCAGGAAAGCCCAGGACGCATCAGAACCCTTGCTCCACAGTTGGTTACGTCTATAGACTTCTCAGTTGATGGCCTCAGGATTGATCAGGAATCGTCACCACCCTGCTCCCCCAGCGCTCCCCCAGAAACATGCGCCTGACCAAGCAGTCGATTGCCACCCTCGCCCTCCCCTCCGGCAAAGCAGAGTTTGTCGCGTGGGACGAAGCTCTTCCGGGATTTGGTGTTCGGCTGCGGTCTGGGCGACGAGCAACCTATTTCGCCCAGTTTCGCGTGAATGGGCGAACACAGAAGAAGTCACTGGGCTATGTGGGGGTAACAACTCTGGAGGAGGCGCGCCGCTCGGCTCGTGACGTTCTTCATGCAGCGCGCCACGGGCACGATCCGAAGGCCGCGAAAGCAGAAGCAAGGGCGAAGGCTGCCCTCACGCTTGGCGCCATTGCGGACTGTTACCTCCAGCAAGCACAGGCCCGGCTCAAGCGCCGGAGCTTTGAGGAGGTCGAGCGTCATTTGCGAAAGCACTGGGAGCTCTTAAGAGGCGTCCCGGCTGCAAGCCTCAATCGAGCAGCAATTGCCGCCCATCTGCGGGAGCTTGCAAGTGCGAATGGCCCGATCGCCTCGAACCGAGCTCGCGCCGCATTGTCGGCCATGTTCGGTTGGGCAGTCGCCAACGGGCTCGTTGAACAGAATCCAATCATTGGAACTATTCGCGTCGCCGAGGAGATTTCTCGCGATCACGTGCTTCGCGACGATGAGCTCTCGGCCATTTGGCTAGCCTGCCGAGAAGATGATTACGGCCAGATCATTCGCCTTCTCATCGTGACGGGCCAGCGTCGGGAAGAGGTCGGTTCGATGGCGTGGAATGAGGTAGACCTCACATCTCGCCTCTGGGTCATACCAAGGGCTCGGACAAAAAATGGTTTGGAACACGAGGTGCCACTCAGCGGTCCCGCATTGGCCATACTCGAGCAGCGATCCGGCTCAGACCGCGAACTTGTTTTCGGGCAGGGCTCCGGCGGCTTCAGTGGTTGGTCAGCGGCCAAGATCAGGTTGGATGCGCGTCTCGCACGCGGTGACACGCCCGTCCGGCCGTGGCGGCTCCATGACTTGCGCCGAACCGTGGCGACACGTATGGCAGATGAGCTGCGAACTCCCCCTCACGTCATCGAGGCAGTTCTGAACCACCGGAGCGGCGTGGTCAGCGGGGTGGCTGCGATCTACAACAGGGCGACATACCGAACGGAGAAACGCGCTGCGCTCGATTTCTGGGCGGCCCGATTGGAACAGGTCGTCAGCCCTCAATCCTAGGAGGGCGTGGTATACCATTTTCATCGAATATTTCGACGAATGGCTTGCCAAGCCAGATCTTAAACGCCGGGGCGCTGACCATGGTGGTTGACGCACCCGTCTTCCAGAAGACGAATTGGCGCGGGTTCATGTAACGCTGCCACACCCGCCACCGCCGGCGCTCCTGACCGCCCCTTGGCTGAAGCGAGCTGGCCTGACGCGATTCCATCCAAGCGCTCGTCGCTCCAGTCCATAAGTCGATAAAAACATTCAATCGTATTACGAACCGATCGCGCCCCACGGCGTCGAGTGTAACTCGTTGATCGATTTACTGATCCAATCAGTCATCGACTGTTTGTACCGTTCGCGATGTCATGCACACACCGCGCCATAAAACATATGTCGATAAAAACAATCGATCGTATTACGAACCGATCGCGCCCCACGGCGTCGAGTGTAACTCGTTGATCGATTTACTGATCCAATCAGTCATCGACTGCTTGTACCGTTCGAGATGTCATGAACACATTGCGCGATAAAAACATTCAGTCTTTTAACCAAGCTGTCGCCACATATGGCGCTATGTTGCGTAGAACTTCCTAGAAATTCACTCGAACAATCAGTCAACGATAGTTTCTTATGCTCAATCCATTACGCCGGCCGGCGAGCTTTACGCTCCACCGCATGCCTTCATAGCTTAGCAATTAAACTTTCTCCTTGCGTTTGCTTTGGTAATCGGTTAAACATGCCGTCCATAACTTGATTCGGCGAGTTGTAACTCGAGGCCTCAACATGGAAAGAAATCGCATGTTTATCGACAAGGAAGAGGTGATGTTCCTGACGAATTTGTCCGGCTCCAATATAGATCGCCTAGAGCGATCAGGGTGCTTTCCGAGACGAAGACAGCTCAGCCCGCGGCGCGTTGCATGGCTTTACAGCGAGATCCTGGATTGGATAGCGCACAAGCTGAGTTCGACAGGGACCTAAGCTGGTCGAACTTGCGGACTGCCGACCCTCAACTTCGAGCAGGTACAGCTCTCTTTGGGATGTCTGCGCCGGGTTCTCAGGACGGCCGGGACGAGCCCTTGGCGTGATGTTATGCTCGCTCAGGGACATCGCGAACACGACCCCACTGCGGAAATCTGGTGAGAAGATGCCCAACTGGTGCCTGAACCGACTGCAATTAACTCATTCCGATACTGAGGCATTTCTGCAGATCGAGCGGGTATTCGAGGAGTCGCGTGATGGAATATTCCACGCGATCCGGCATGTGCCGCTATCGTACGACTTGCTCTACGGCGACGGACCCCGAATTCAGGCCTGGGGCACAAAACGGGACATTTTCCCACCGGAGACGCCCAATAGTTCGCTCCGAGTCGAACATCAGAGTGCTCGAAGCTGAACTCAGTCCAGCAGGTGGAGGACACCTGTACGCCGAGTTCGACACACCATGGGGGCCTCCGTACCGGATCCTGGAGGACCTTTGCGCCAAAGGCTTCGACGTGACTTGCACCTATAGAGAGACAAGCATGGATTTTGGCGGTGAGTGGAAGAACGGCTCCGACAACCGCTATCGATGCAGATATTGGAAGATTCCCAAGAACGCTGGGAGCATCGCTCAGGAGATCTGCGCGGCAATCATCCTCGGGCGCCCGGTGATGCTTTTCAGATCAGGAAAACCAGCGCGACTGGACCCGGAATCATGTGGCGTGATCAACGGCAGTGAAGCAGTCTATGGGGTTTTCCGTGGCGACCCTATCGCTCCGGACCGCGGCGATTGGGGGCTTCTTGAGCTCAAACACGTCGACGCTGCGTTCACCGTTCACGGCACCAAATCTGTGGCGGCCGACGGCCTCCCCGATGGTCTTCCGCCGCCCGGAGTTCACCGATACGTATGTGACAAGCGACGCATTCAATAATAACTGCGAGCCGCTTCGGTCTGACGAGTACTAGCCGGCGGCTACAGCTTGCCGTCCTGTGGCGGCTTCCATTCGAAGTGAGGACACACGTAACGGCGAGAAGGCACGACCGGCGCAAATCCCTTGTGCACCAAGTCAGGATTGGTCGCATTGGCACGATTGAGGCAGCGAAGCCCCTGCCCTACGCCAATGTACCAGCCGAGGAAACGACAGTTGAAGCAGCACTTCACAGTAGGGAGAGGATTGTCGGATGCCATCATGCAAATTGAAATAAGTTTGGAGAGTGCCTGGAGTCATTGTCGCTGCTCGGGCAACGAACCAGGGCCTACTCAGCACGCACGGCACCAAGCTGCCGGCCTTTCTCATCGATCGTGTAGATCAGTGACCCGCGTTGTACGTTAACAGTCGTGTTCGTGTAGCCCTTGAGCCCATCTCCGATTCGACTCCCAGCATTGACAGCAGCGCACTGGCGGCCCCTCTCGTCATATATGTAGACGATAGTACCTCTCTGAACTGCGTTGCTGATTGCCATCAAATCCTCCTCACGAATCCAATTATTAGCGGGCCTTTCGAGATTTGTCAACGAATTACGTAGCTTAAGCGGCCTCCGTTTACCGGACTATTGCTTGTTGACTGCACCGGCAACACGTGGCGGCACATGAAAATAATTACAGTTTGTCGACGCAACACCCGGTGCTGTCGTTATAAATACTTTCATATAATCGGAGAAAATAATGACGCCACAATCACATTACGCCTTCCTTATCAAAGCAACTGTCCTCTTTGCACGCGACGAAACGGAGATGACCTACGCCAGCGAGCGAGTGCAGAATTATTTGGGAACTCGGATTGCAAGCTTCCACGAGCTGCTCCAGAGCCGAAACGAGATTTGCGTAGAGCATCTCAGATCCGCTCATAACCTGGTGGTGAATCTCGCAGCAGCGCACGATGAGGTCTGCGACCGGGATGACAGAGGACGAGCCCTCCATCGAGCCATATTGCGCGATACCAGGGACGAACTTGAAGCGGCCATTACGGCCCTGGAGTCCGCCGTGAAATAACTTTCGGATCGGACTGACGACGAGTTCCGCGGCGCCCTTCGCCAGCCTGCTGGGCTCACGGCACGCCTCAAGACGCTTCCTGAAAAGCCGCTACGCTCGAAATCCATAATTGTTTCAGGCCCGCCGTTCTTTGCCATGGCGGCCCCCGACGAGCGTGAGAAATCGAATAAGTTCAAGGCGGCTGTCTGCCCCGTTCTAACCGGCTGACCAGTGCCTCTCACCCGCTGAGAATTGTTTTTCTCGAGAACCGGCGCTTCCATTTAATGCCCAATATTCCCGGGTGCGTCACGTATCTTCCGCACCACGAACCGGCTCACAAAAGAGAGCAACTCTCAATGCCAACATACTAAATAGGCTTAATGCTGCTCCAACAGTACGTATAACGGAATTGCCATCCGTTACACTCTATGGTTCCATGATGTAATTCTCAAAACAACCGCTTTGCACGACGCGCTGTTTTTCTCGCCGGCGAGTTGCCTAACCCGCACTTGCGGGCGCTTGTTACTTGACTGCGACTTCTGGTCACAACCTTTTCTATTGCCTCTTCGGGCGACAACAAATAGACGTGATTAGACGAGCGGCTCACGCGGTCACAAACTCTTATTTCGGCAGGAGGAATGGTATTTGTTTACGCAGTTCGACTACGCACCAGAAGTGCGCAGTGGTATTTATCGCGGTTTTGTTCTCAACCTACAGGGTCTTACAAAAGTTCTTCTTTATCAGGCGGCGGCCATGCATAATGTCGCGCCGTCAGAGAACCTTGCAGCGGTCATCGACAGCCTGATGGATCTTGGAAACCGCGCCGAACACACGAATCCAGCACAGCTAACTCGCGATTTGGCTCCGACCCTAATAGAGGTCTTGCGAGGCTTTTCAGCTGAAGCATTCAAGTTGAGAAGGCCAATCCTCGCCTGCCAGGTGCCATTCATGTTGGATATCCTTCTAAAGCACTCCATTAACGGCGTCGAAGCGACCCGGGAAAGTTGCGAACCAGAGGATGAAAGCTTCGCCCATCGCTTCGGCATGCACTCGGGTTGGCTAGAGTTCGTGCCAGAGGAAGCGGTTCGACTTCGTGAGTTTCTGTCGGGCCTGTCTCGTACTCTGGACGAGCTCAGCAGATATGCTGCCCTAGTTCCCTCAGATCATGAGTGCGTTCTCTGCGGAACGGAGCTCGATGTTGCATATGTCCTACTCGTGGGCCTGTTGAATTCACCGGACGATGCGCTCCTTAAGGGACTAAAGCTGGCCCTACCAATCTGCTTGGAGAATGCAAAATTACTCGCCGAAGAACGGGGCTTCATAAACACTCAGGCAAGGCTCATTCATTTGGATCAAGAGGTTCGTTCCGACGAGCTGTGGAGCGTCTTTGAAGTGGAAGATGAGATTGCCGACAAAGATGGAGCCCGCCGCCTGTAGCAGGTTCTGAGAACTCGCGCGGGAACGATGCGACGCTGCCTAGCATCGAGACACTGGCAGAGAATCGGTCTGCCAGATCTACCAAGACATCCAGAGGCAACTCCGATCGCGAGGTACGCACAACGCGTCCGCGGTCCATGAGCTCTTGTGCACATTTCAGAAGGAATAACACCAATGATCGACTGGAACTATAAGGACGGAAACGTCGGGTACTGCGCAGTGCGTTACCGTCATCTCGGCCGGATCACACGCTGGCCAATCAGAGAGGAGTGGAAGCAATCCGGCGAATTCACCCTCGGCAAGGTCAAAGAGTGGGCCGCGAGAGCGATTGAGGACGGCTCGATGATTGATTTCGAAATGTCCGAGCTGGTTCAAACGGCTCTCATCTTGAACGTAGTGGACGCTGCGCTGGACAACTCCGACACCATTCCGTGCCGTAGCTACGCCCTCATGCTTCATATCGAATCGCCGTACTTTTTGATTGAGGCGGAACGTGGCAAGGCGACCCGACTGAAGTTTATCGACGCAAAGTCATGGGTGGAAGCAGACCGTATGATCGAAGAAATGGAAGCAGAACTGGGCTACAGCTTGAGTAGCTATGTTCGTAAAGAAGGTTCGGAGGTCTTCATGATGAGATCTTTCGATCCAAGCGATCCCGAGAGTTCTCTCGGCCCAATTCCGTCCAACCTAGCCTCTTCTGACGATCAGATCCTTGCTGCAGTGACGGGATGGCGTCCAAGAGGCTCTAAGAACTAAGTCTGATCACTGGCAGCTTTCATCCAGGCCGCACATCGCGAGCAGTCGCATCCGTTGACAGCAGCAACGGACGAGTGGCTGCTTGCACCTTCTGTTGATGTTAATCTATGGTTTTCCGAGAAACTGATTTCGCACTCGAGGCTTGGCCCGCAATTGATTTCATGGCGCTACCGCTGAGCCAGCCGCTCCGGCAGCAGCTCTCCAAGCGCTACCGTGCTACCTTGCTGGGCGGGAGTTGCTCACGATTCACGCAGCCTCCTGCACTCCAACGCCTACAACCCGGAAACAGGAACATTAATTCCGATCGCCGACAAGGTCGAAGTCAAACGCAAACTCCCGATCGCGTCACGCCAATTCGCGCAAAACAGCTCGTACCCTTCGCGTTGCCAACGGACCTGCGATTCTTCACAAACCCATGCGTTTTTCCTCTAGGCTTCGGTCAGCCAGGTTTCGATCTTGAGCAAGCGCTTGCTCCTAAATTTAGGCTTGCAAATATTGGATTCCTCGTCGTCACTCTGGAGTTTGATCCGACAACACGGGACCACTTCGAGGAGATGTTCTCGTGGTGCCGTGGTAAAGGCGGTAAATTCGCAAACTCCGCACTCGCAGGCGTCAGTCGTGAGCTTAGTCGGTTCACGGATTACCGGGGCATCTGCGTTGTCTATTCTGGACGACGGTCTTTGCACCTTCACTTTGTGTTCTCAACAAAGCACCTCAAAGCAGCACCGTATGCAGCTGGATCGGAAGAGCGGAGGCTTACCTGCCAGGAGGTGTCGGCGTTGATGCACAACGCACACGACCAACAGTACGATCAGGTCATAGCAATCGTGAAGGACAGACTGCAGCCATCCTTTGCAGCAGATGCGAAGATGCGTTGCGCCACCCAATGGCGGCGCATGGGCGGTGCCGTAAGAATCGTCGACAAGCCGGTGCCATTCCTGGGCCTGCACGTAGGGTGCCGCGTTCCCCAACTTATTATGGGCGAGATTATCAGGGACCGAGCACCAAAGGGCGCCACTACCTATTTGATCTCGCCCGACATTTCCTTGCTGAGGCTCACCCCAAGCCGACCCCGAAACTTCTCCCCTTCCGTTCCCCCCGCCGCGTACATGACGGAAGCCATTAAGATTCTCCAGGAGGACTGTCTACACGGATGGAATGATCCGCTAGCCAATGCCTGTGGCAGTTGATTGGCAGAAGGACGGTTGGTGCATTCGATTCAAGAATCACCCCCACGACCAGAATCCCTCGACGGTGTTGATCGGCCAGCACCGAAAGCTTCTATTCGCAGGGAGACACAGCTTTGAAAGGGAATTATACGCGCCCGACCAGATGACGGCTGACGAGTTCGTGCGATACGCTTTGCTCAGATGTGGCAAACTCGCAGCTGCTGCTCAGGTGGTGGAGCCAGTGGACTTCATGCCTCCGGAGTTTCAGGTCAAGTCAGGATTTAGTTTTGCCGATCTGAAGGCATCACACTCAGGGCGCAACCCGCTGATTGATTACATCTCAGCCCCCCTCCGGGGTGCCATCGTTGATACGGACGATTTGCAGACTCGGGCAGCGAAAATCCGCGGCGCCCTTCGTAACGTTGTTGGTCGCGCGCGGGAGATGGACGAGAATTACTGTTTGAAGGCACCAGAGGGGTCTGCAAAGTCGTCGTCGCATTACTCACCAATGGCCCAGGAGTTAATCTTTGATGCGATCAAGCGAGCCGATACGGCTGATCGGAATGGCGTGCCGCATCGCGAGGGCTTCATCGGGCTCGCGTGTCGCAGCGTTGAGCAAGCATCGGCAAAGGCGCAAGAATACCGCGACTTCTCTGGCAAAGACATCGTCCTTATCGAGTCCTTTGAGCGCGTGTATGCACGCGTTTGCGGCACTCTCGGCAAAACCCCTGTAGAATTGTCGCAACTACCGGACCGGTCCGTCCCCAGTATGTTGGTGGCAATCAACAGTGCCCATCCTGACGTCCACGCTGAGTTGGAAAGGTACCGTCGAGCTCTGTTCCGCGATGGACAACTTTATGATTCGAGTCGAACGGTTTTGGCTCTGAGTCACGACATGGCACGTCTCTGGTCACAGTCGCGCACGACCCGAACTTGGATCCACCCATGCTTCGATGCTTCCCTGCCCGGTGACAAGCTTGACGGACTCCGATCCGAGGTCTCGATTGCGAAAGTTGTCTACGATGAGCTCGAGCTGGACGAGTTCATACATGTCTTGCCCGAGCGCCTCTATAGCGTAATCAGGGAAGAACAGGAACGGCACGGCAATTGGCGAAGTCTCGCCAGACGCCAGCGGCTGTCCATCTATAAGGCTCTCAGAACTGAAAGGGCAATACCCACGAAGCAACCCTTGTCGTTCGAGCGGTGGGACAGTCTCATGCGAATTAACCTGAAACACTTGCAGCGCATTGAGGTTGACTATCACCATATGCCGTTCGGAAACGACAACAGAAACGACGGGCTCTACACCGGCACGCACGGCAAAGCGCATTATGTGGGTCAGCAAACGTGGTTTGCCAGTCCAAGCACCACATGGGGCTTTCTCACGACGGAGACGCTCATGAGCCGAGTTGTGGAAGTCGCTCATCAGAAGGAATTTCGCCGACTTTTCCCAATCACCTTGCCGAATGTTCCTGGAATCCATCCCGTTCGAGTCCCGGTGGTGTTGGATAGGAGGGCAGCGGCTGACCGGCCCGGGCAACGAAAGGTCTCTGCTCTCGCCAAGGAGATCACGGACAAAAATCCAGATGCTGTAGTTATCTCCGATGGCGTTCAGGGCGTTGATCGCGTCCTGACCCATCAACGCGCGAAAGGCATGAATGGCCTCGAGGATCGTGACATCTACATCATTCTCACCGCACTGAACCCGGATGTGTACGCGAAGTTGAACGTCATTGGGCAGTGGCTCGCGGAGCCAAATACAATTGGCATGCATTACATGGATCTGATCAACCAGGCCGCTGGTCGGAATACGGGATTTCGGCTGTCGATGAGTCGCACAACGAGAACGGTCGTCATCACCACAAATAAGCTTTACAAACAGGTTCTTGCCAACCTGCCAACTGACGACTCGTCTCGTGTGAGGCTTTACCTCAGTCAAGAGCGGCAATGGTGAGCGTTGGCGAGCGCCGAAGGGCGCTCAGCCCTGGTGTGGCAGTCATCGTCAGCTGCAAGTTCGTTGTTGAGCAACGCGGTGTTCCCTTGATCAGCCCCTCGAGTCGCTCATCGCGCTCGCATGAAAATTGATCTCGCGCATCACGTTCCCAAAAGGTACTCCACATAAGACGACTTGCTAATAATATATGACGTAGCTTCCTTATGTGGGAGAAGAGAAAAGGCATCTGTCCCTTGATGCGCGGAGCCCCTGCCCTTCAGCCTCCTTATGGTTCAAATCCGACCCCAACGAATCCACCATGGACGCGAGCGAGAAGCAACGCACTACCGCCTGCGTGGCATTCAATTCCGACTAAATACACCGTGAGTCGAGAATGGTTCTCGACGTCCACAAACATAGGAATTTCAAATGAATGATACAAAAACAATCGAAGTGAATGCTGACCATCTACGCAGGCTCATTCGTATGATCGATCCCATGTTGAGCGAAGTTATTGCCATAGAGAGGAGGACTGGACCCATGGAGTCAGACTACGAACTCTTTTTCGAACTCCTGGTGCCCAAACACGAGCTAGAATGCGTGTTGGAAGGACGAAAAACAAAGGCCAGCCAAGCGCCCTCCGCGGAAGCACCCTTTGTCAATACTGACTCGTGAGAACGCGTTGCCGTTTGAGCTGGGCGCAGCAAATCGAGTGATCGGTATAAGCAAGCTCCGTATTATCTCTCGCGCCGTACCCGAGCCTCGGTCGCGTCCGACGCCGCGCGACCGCTTATTACAGAAGTCTGGCAACTCTCGCGCGCTCAGGTGCGGCAGTCGCCCCTCACCTCCCGCTGCTCACAGGGGTGCAAACGCCGTGTCCGAAAACAATTATGAAGTGCTCGGCGCGGAAATGAATTGACGCTGCCAATATCAATATTCAAATGCTTGGTGCGGCATCCGTGTCCGCGAAAACAATTATCGTTTTCCGTTGCGGGACTGTGTTTCTGCTGCTGACGATGCGTCAGTCGCGCATTCGTCCTGTCGTCGCTCAATGCGTCTCGGTCACAGCGTCCCCTGGCAGCCGCCCCTCGCCTCCCGGCGTTCAAAAGGGTGCATACGTCCTGTCCAAAAACGATTATGTGGTGCTCGGCGCGCGACAGCAACCCTGCTACTAAGTCACCAGAGACATTGGTGCGCATCCGTGCCCGCGAAACAATTATCTGTTTCAGTTGCCGGACCTGTGCGTCCGTTGCTGTGCGAGACTCTTCGGTACACGGGGCTCCTATTATTGCTGTGAGTCGCCGCCTATTCCCTCGAACCAAGTTTGGATCTAACCGAGAATGCCTTCGGCGGTGGACTCCGGCATCGAGTGAACTCTGCTTGCGTATCTCATCCCGTATGTACCTATATTATGGCATTAGGTGAGCGTTTGGGTCCCTGGTACGTCACCCTATCGTTAGTAAGATACGCTATGTTCCCGTTATACTGAACATATAGAGATAGGTGTCGGCTGCCTGTTCGGAGCTTATTCAACAATACCGTTCGCCTGCTGAGGAATCAGCTTGACAATTAGAGCTGAGCGGTATACGAGTACTCTGTCACCGGTCAAATGCCGTGACATTTCCCGACAATTGATTTCAGAGATCCCGGCCCCAACTGCGCCGGCATTTGAATATCATTTCCAATCAACATACAATAGGGGTTCCATGCCATCCTTTATCTATAACCAGGCGACCGTGTCGAGCACTTCTCAGGACGACATCTTCCGCTTGACAGACATTCTCGAAAACTGTGATGGCGGAAATCTCTCACCGCACTCGTGCAGCCTGAAAGCCAAACAGACGACGCACGATTGGAAGCCTGGGGCACAACCACGGAGATCTATCCGGAGGGTTGCAGCGAGGAAGATTTCGTCACCATCGATGATGCAACCAAATCCACATTGGAGTTCAGCTTTGTCACCGAGGGTTCGCCGCCATACAAGGTGTTTGAGCAACTCATGCGTATGGGTGTTGCGGTCAAGTGCAACTACCAGTCCCTAAAAGTCTGCTACGGCATATGGGATCAAGGCCGCGACGAATGCAGCTTCCGCTCCCTTATCTAAGGCTCGCTCCGCGTGGGCAGAAACCAAGAAGCTTCACTCCATACCTTCCATGGCGGACCTGCCTGGCTGACGGACATTTTCTCCGGATGCTGCCAGCGAGAAGAACGATCTGCGATTCTCATTCACAGCGCACGTTACTCGCCTAAATGCCCGCCGGCACCGGGGCATCGCGTGAACGCGATGGCGCGATCGTCATTTCATAGCTCAAGTCTTGGATCGGTCGTTGGGGCCCACCGCAACCTTTCACTGCCGCAGTCCCACCTCTCATACGATGGCGGCAGAACATATTTCAGGACACTTTTATGTTAATCGATTACTACAAGCGACATGGCATTCCACTTCCTCGTCCAGAGGATTATCGCGAGTTTGAGGTGAGAATTCGACCTCTCCCACAGGATCGAGGAGAGCTCACGCGAGAGGAATGGGATTATCTCAGCTATGATCCCGATCTGCTCCACGTTGAGGATTTGCATCTTGATTTGACACCGGACGAGAGAAGGAGGCGAGCACTAGAAGAGCTGAGCGCCTAAATACGCGCCGAGAAGGCGCGGAAAAGCGCCTGAAGGCTGGTCGGGAACGACGCAAGCGCGTGACAGGTTCGCTTGCAGCATCTCTGGCAATAGCCCTTCGGCGAGAAGGGGATCAGTGCTCGATTGGCAGCACTGATCCCCTGTCTGGCACCAGCCGACGGGAAGTCCTTCAGGCCCAACATTGCATCCCGGGCTCCGTGTTGCGGGCGATCAAGGACATATAGGCGGCGAATCCATCAACTTTGGCTTTGTCTGATATGGCTACGACTCCGAATCTATCTTGGCTCGCCAGCGAACCAGATGATGAGGAACGGCGTCAGATCACTATCGATCGGCTGATGAGATGGCCACTGCCCCGAGTAGCAAACGGCATCGGCCTTCAGCTGGAAATAATCTGCAGTTCGCCTGGAGATGACCACCGAGCGATTCACATTAACGAGGTCTTCCCAGCCCGATATGCGCGGCCGAGTGGCCTTAGGTGCAGCCTATCCCAACCCTCGAACAGAAGAGCCAGAACGGGTTTGAGATTCACGATTCTGCCGATGTCAGCACCGACTACCGCCTCAGTCCAATGTTGCAGACGGCCTCTCATATTCCTGGCTCACTTGGCCGATCTAAATTGCTCGTGACTTGCCGAGTTGAGTTCGAGGCGCCTGGGCTTGTCACCGCCTCCGGCGGCACCCACTGCGTTGCACCTGTAGGCTCCAAATCCAGCAGTGATATCCTGTCATTGGATGCCGTAGTGCAGGGCCCAGAAGCGGCCGTATAGCTGTTGGAGTGTGTGGTCGTTCACGCTTGCCTTGAAATTGGTGTAGTTCACATCCATTACGGCCTTGTGCACCAGGTCCGCGAACACACGCCGATCGACGACGACACGATACTTGTAGTCAGTCCCGGCGTTCACAATGATGGGTACCTCATCTCCGAAAACAGATTCGAGGTGCTCACGTCGACGTGCGCGAACCACAAGACGATCCGGATCATCGCTATCCGCAACGGCAGAAACAAAAGCATTGTTGAAGCAGAGCCACATACTCCACCTCAACTCTGATCGACTCTGGAGCGAAACTCGACATCGTCCGCTCTCCACACCAACTGGTATCGCCGATCCAGACCGTCAGCTTTGCGAAGTAGATTGATTACGATACTCAGCTCACGCTGATGTGCCTCATTGCCAGGCTCGCTGCACAACCGCTGTCTCAGATCGCGTGCTCTCGCCTCCAGAGCGCGCTTTAGTACTCCAACTTCAGTATCATCCAATTCTAAAACCATGTTCCCTTTCCTGAATGTAAAACAATGCCGCGCATTACGCAGCACAAAAGGTACTCCACATAAGAGCATCTCCTAATAATATATAAGAAAACCCGCTTATGAGGAAGAGAAAAAGATGAAGCATCTGGACCGTATCGCGCGGATGCACATTTCATCAAAGCCTCACTTCGCTTCTTCACCGCGTGCTCATGGCCAGCCGCGGCCGCCACCATTTCTTTTCGAGAGTTACTTGACATTTACTCAGAAATACTATATAAATCAGTCGTCGCTGAGCAGTTACGTAATTGATCTGTTAGGATCCCTGCCACAGGATCAGCGATTATTTCAAATCTACATACTCTAGGAGTTTCAATGCCATCATCTATCTATAATATAGTCACAGTCTCTAGCGATTCTGTTGAAATGATCAACCACTTGGCCCGCTTTCTCGAGCAGTACGGTGGTGGTATCTTTACCGCCTTCATTCAGCCCGAAAGTCAAACAGACGCCGCACGGATCGAAGCTTGGGGGACCACGACGGAGATCTTCGCACAAGGTTGTGGCGGGGAGGACTGCGTCACCATTGATGAAGCAACTGACACCACAGTGCAGTTCAGCTTCGTCACCGACGGTTCGCCGCCACGCAAGGTGCTCGAGCAGCTCACGCGTATGGGTTTCGCGGTCAAGTGCCACTATCAGTCCCTGAGGATCTGCTACGGCACATGGGAGCAGGGCCATGACCAGTACAGCTTCCAGTCCCTGCTCTATCCTCAGCGCACGGGCAGACAGCAAGCCGCCCTGCAAGTCACGGATGACGAATCTGATCGACTGTCTCATGTCCATTCCGAGAACTGAAGACAGTTGGCCCTCAATGAGGAGCTGATCCCGACGCATTCTCGAGGTATTCAGCCGATGAGTTGTGTCTTGAGATTGAAAGGGACTTTCTCACAACCGAAACCGCTAATGGCCCGGATTGTCGAAACGTTGCACGCCAAGCATCGAGGTCTTCACCAGTGTTGAAGGGTTTCTGGAGGGTGCTCACTTGGGCGAGGCTACCTGCCTGGTGCTTGATGTTCATTTGCAGCACAAGTCTGGAATTGAGCTGAGGCGTCAGTTGATGCGTTCCGGCCATGCGCTGCCGGTCATCTTTATCACGGCCGTCGAGAGCGAGGCCACGCGCAAGTCTGCCTTGGAAGCGGGTTGTGTCGCGTATCTGCACAAACCCTTCCCTTCCGGCCTCCTGATCGATGCAGTGAAAGCGGTCATTCGCAAGGACAGCGAGCGCTGACCCACCCTATTGCCGGTTGAAGGTGAGCGTCGCCTTGGATGCTTGGCCGTGCGGGCAGGCTCCCGGTGAAAAGTGCCGTCGCTCAAGGGCTCCCCGCCGAGATCGGGCCGCCAATCGCTTCAACGATGGCACGCGCTATGCTCATCTTATGTCCCTGCCATCCTGGTCCTTGCATCTGTTCATAGAATCGCAAGCGACACGCTCTGCCGGGGCCGATCCACTTTCGGTGTGCAGCTCTTGTGACCGTGGCAGCTTCAGCCGCTCGGCGCGGTTGTCATGGTCTTCCTTTCGGAAAAGACCTGTTCCCTGGCGGGTTGGTCAGTGGAGGGTTGTGCCATGTCCGGTCGAGCCGCCGGCAATAACAAGCGGAAGATGGTACCGCGTGGAAGCGCTGGCAGCGCAGTAAACTTTCCTCCGTGCCGATCAACGATTGTTCTGCAGATCGCTAGACCCAGCCCCATTCCCTCCGACTTGGTTGTTACGAAGGGTTCAAACACTCTTCCACTTTCGGCAGGAGGGATGCCCGGCCCAGAATCTTCGACCTCGATCACCACCATGCTGTCATTCGTCGCCGCCGTTCTCACAGTGATTGCGCGAGTGCCATTGGTGACCTGAGTCAGAGTGTCCGCTGCATTCGACAAGAGGTTAACCAAGACCTGCTGGATCTGGCCTCTGTGGCCGTACGCGCCGAGAGGAGAAGGAGATAGGTCCATCCGCACTGCAATATTGTGAGATTTCATCTCGCCTGCAAACAGGCGCACCGTTCCTCTGACTATATCGTTGATGTCGATTACCTGTTGTATCTGACTGGTTCTGCTAAAGAGATCTCGCATCCCTTCTAGATGCTCATTCGCCCGCTTCGTCGCGCTGATTGTTTCGTCTAATACTTCGAGGGTTTGTTGAACGTCTGGATGCGAACCCTGAACAAACAGCTTCGCTGTTTCGCAATTCAAGGCAATTGAACCGAGGGGCTGCTAAGCTCATGAGAGATCGAAGCTGCAATGGCTTCCATGGTCATCAGTCTGTTCTCGCGCTCAAGCACCAACATGACGTTCGAGCGGGCCAACTCTGCATAAAGGCGCATGGTCTCTTTGAGCAGAAGGACCAGCACGATGCATGAAGTGATGAGGGATAGGATTCGCCCTGCGTAGAATCCAACACTGAAGCGTACGGAGGGCAGTAAGCCGCTGAAGACAAGTTCCATGATGAACACTGCGGCAACGACCATCAGCCACAGGTCGAGCACAGACCGGCGGATCACCGCCAGAAGCCCGACGGCTGCCGCCGTTACCGCAATAGTCCCCCAGATGGGATAGCGCACCGTCGGACTCAGAGTGGATTGGGCAGTGATTATCTCCGGGAGCCACCGGATCCCGCAGTCGAGAGCCACGTGAGACCGAGCACCAGGAGGACCGCACCCCCGACCGTATAGCCAACTACTGCGCGCGTTGATCCCTCCAGCCGCGTACCCACACCCTCGCTCTTCCTGAGCAGCGCATATGCAAGGAGGGCCGCACCGAAACCAAAATGCCAGAAAATGAACAGCCATGATCCCGTCTGATTGTTCGCGCCTAGCAGCCCGGTCGCCGAAAACGCACCAGCGAACGTAAGGGCGTGCGGAATGACAATCAGCGCAGTGACAAGTAGCCACTCGCCAAGGCCGCGAGGGACGGCGATCGAGCGATTGAGAACTGCGTGAAAAGCAACACTGCGGTGATGAGGTCAATGATGAGAACAATGGCATCTAGGGAGGGGAAAAACGCGTTGAGCTGGGCAGCAGGCGTCGCCGAGATGGGCACCACGGCTCCGAACACGACAAGCACGAAGCCGATCAGGGCCGCCGCCGCCCAGTTCTGCTGTTTGGTCGGCGGTAGTTCCGATATCCAAATTTTTGGTTCGGCTTGCTGCGGATGATCGTCGCCCATATGCCGAACACCTCGCGAAATTGCGGCTCGGGTTCGGGAACGCAGCCCCGTCGCCGGTGAACTGCACCAGCGTACACTCGCGCCGAGCCGTTCCGAAACCAAGGTAAGTTATGCCAATGCTCACGTCCACGCCCGGTGGCACAGTGCACCGGGAGAACGGCCATGAACCTTCACGTTCCCAAACCCGATCTATGCTCGGAAGCGGCGGGCTCATTGAGACGGCGTGCCGGCGCGCCGCGGGTCGGGTCCGGTGCATCACAGAGGCCGAGGTCGATCTCCTGCGCGCGGCAAACCGTACTCTCGTGGAACCGCATTGGGGACCGCTTGCCTTAGGTCAATACCGGCATCGCTGCGCTGTCAAGCTTTCGTCCCACCATAAGTGTCCGCCATTCTCGACCCGGCCTTCACGTTCGCTTGACCTTAACCTGATCATCAACCGATCGGTCCGTTCCGGACCTCCTTTCCATAAGACGGAGCGGTCCCTAGAGGCTCGGCAACCAAAGTCCGGAAAGGGTCAACTCCACTTGTGGCGCTCATTTGCTGTCATGAGGTCCAACGGCTCAAGGCATTGAGCTTGGTCGCTGGCCTTCAATCAAGGCTCAGATCCATCCAAAGTACCTTGATGCTGCACGGTACTCGTGCAGACCTGACGCAAACTGGAAGGCGGCCGCGCAATACGGGCTCCAAAAGGTACTCCACATAAGCTCATGTCCTAATAGTATATAAGAGGTTCAGATTATGAGATGGAGAAGAAAGAAGAAGCATCTGGCCCGTATTGCGCGAAATTCACGACAAGCATTGAGGTCCGCACCCGATTGGCGAGGCCGAGATCGGGGTGGGGTGTGTGCCTTCCGCGACAGCAGCGGTCGAACAAATTTGCCAGTCTGAAGTCCTCGGCAGTTGGACGCCGTCTTTCCTCCCTGTTGGACTCGCACCGCTCCGGCTCATCAGCGGAGCGTCTTTCTTACCACCGTCACACCACCTCTCGTCTCAATCGGAACAGGGCCGGTGCTGGCGCAGGCTTCGCCCGAGATGAGCTTTTTTGTGACCAGCCGAGGGCTCGGGAATGGAGCCAATCAGTGTGTTGCGTCGGCTCTCGCACGAAACACGCCTGCACTGATCCTGCGAACGACGGTTTATTGAAAGGGAACGTCTCCGTTTCAAGATGAAGAGTTTGCGGTCGCCGTCAATCTACGCGGCGCCTCAGCGGGAGTTTGCATAGCTTGCACCGCCCTCCTCCGCTCACGATAGAACCCGAACTGCTGATCAACGAGAACACCAATGAGGATCACCGTGCCCATCACGGCGAAGTTGAGGGACGAGGGGATGCCGAGGAGGTTCACGAGATTTTGAAGCACCTGAAGCAGGATGGTGCCGAGGATGACGCCGATGATCGACCCTTCTCCACCGCGAAGCGAGAAGCCGCCAAGTACGGCCGCGGCTATCGCGTAGAGCTCATAGAAGTTCGCGTGTCCGGAGGGCTGAACCGAGCGGGTGTACATTGCAAAGAAGATGGCCGCGAGGGCGGTCAGGCCCGCGTGAACTACATACGCCGAGGCAATGACGACGTTCGTGCGGATGCCGGAGAATCGAGCCGCCTCCTCGTTCTTACCGATGGCGAAGAGATAGCGCCCGTAAATCGAGCGGTGGAGCACGATCCAGGCAACGACTCCGACTACGACCAGTACAAAAATGGACGTCGGAATACCCCAGTACCGGGCGACGAAAAAATCGAGACCTGGGTAGGTCGAGCCAAAGGGGAAGCCGGCCGTTGCGTCCGCCGTGTAGCCGCGTGCAATGCCGCGGTAAATCAGCAACCCACACAGCGTCACCACGAAAGGCTGCATCTTAAGTTTCGTTATGAGTAGGCCATGTGCGAGCCCGAGTGTGAGCCCCAGCACCATGACGATCGATGCGGCAAGCGGCCAGGGCACACCCAGGCGCCCAACCATATCGACGAACAGGACGCCCAAGAGCGCGATCATCGAACCTGCCGAAAGCTCAATGCCACCAGTAATGATGACAAAGCCTTGGGCGATAGCGAACAGACCGAACAGACCGATCAGATTGGCAGTGTTCGAAATATTGTTAGGAGACAAGAAGAGCGGATTCCGCAGGTAGACGCCAAGCCCTACGATCAGGATCAGGACCAGAAGACCGATGTCTTTCTTGTTCATGGCGCGCCGTTCTCCGAACTGCTGGCTTGTACCTCATGCGCGGCAAGCTCCTTGCCCACTGCCAGCAACAGCACATTCTCCTCGCTAAACTGTTCGCGTGCGAGGATGCCGGAAATTCTCCCTTCGTGCATTACCGCTATGCGGTCGGACACGCCAATCACCTCCTCCATGTCGGAGGAAATCATCAAAACCGCCACGCCGGTATCCGTGAGCTGCCGCATGAGTCGGTAGATTTCGGCCTTCGCGCCGACGTCGATGCCGCGGGTCGGTTCGTCGAAGATGATCACCCGAGGCTTCATGGCCAGCCACTTGGCGAGCACTACCTTCTGTTGATTGCCGCCTGACAACGATCCCGTCCGCGTCGTCACCGTAGGTGCCTTGATGCCGAGTTCCGCGCGACTCCGCTCCGCCTGCTTGCGTTCGGCGGCAGCGTCAAGGAGTGCGAAATTCGCATACGTTTTGAGGTTGGGGAGCGAGATGTTCTCGGCGATCGTGAACTCCAGGAGGATCCCCGCCCCCTTGCGATCTTCGGGCACAAGGAAAATGCCTCGGGCGACGGCGTCCGAAGGGGTCTTCGTGACCACTGGCTCGCTGTCCATGACGGTTGTCCCGCCATAGGTTCGGTCGATTCCGAAGATCGCGCGCGCGAGCTCCGTACGTCCCGCGCCTACAAGCCCAGCCAAGCCAAGGATTTCGCCTTGATAGAGGTCAAGATCGACGGGCACTCGCGGATAAGCTGCGGTGCGCAGGCCACGGATGGAGAGGACCAAGTTCGACCGGGCCATACTCGGCGGATTGTAGAACACTTTGAGATCTCGCCCGATCATGAGCTTCACGAGCCTCTCGTGCGTGATCTCGGCGTTCTCCAGCCGGCCGGCGATCATTCCATCACGCAGTACAACCACTCGATCACAGGCCACCTCGATTTCCTGAAGGCGATGCGATATGAAGATTACTGAGATTCCCTCCGCTTTGAGGCTGGCGAGGACGCCGAGTAACCTTTGCGTTTCCACGAGCGGGAGGCTCGACGTAGGCTCGTCGAAGATGACGAGCCGTGCGTTAACGCTCAGAGCCTTGGCGATCTCGACCATCTGCTGCTGCGCCAGCGACAGCTTTGCGATCGAGGTTTCAGGCGAAAAGGTTGCACCCAAGCGCTTCAGCAGCGGCAACACATCCCTGCGCATCTTGCGTTCGTCGACAAGGTTCAGCAGTCCTCCGGTCCGCGGCTCACGTCCAAAGAAAACATTGGCAGCGACGTCGAGATTCTCAAACAGATTCAGTTCTTGATGGACGAAAGCGATGCCTGCCCTCATGGAGGCGCCTACGCTGAGGCTGTCGTGCTCCACCCCGTCGATTTCGATCGTGCCGGAATCCGGCTGTGTGACCCCACCTAGGATCTTCATCAGTGTGGACTTGCCGGCGCCGTTCTCGCCGACAAGCCCGATGACCTCACCTTGCCGTACGTCCAGGTCGAATCCGGCCAAGGCCACAACGCCGGGATAACTCTTGCGAACCCCTCTGAGTCTCAAGAATGGCACGGCATCTGACACGATCAGAGAAGCTGTGGACTCTGTGGCCAATCGAAGCGCAGCGCACGGGAGGAGCGATGAGCCCTACCCGCTCCGCCCCAATCCCTTATGGAGGATGCAGCCCTATGACCGGATCTTAGCCTTGAGGTCGCCTTCGAACGAGTCGACGTTCTCCTTTGTGATCACAACCGTTGGAACGATGATGAGGCCGTTCTGCGGGATCTTTGACTTATCGCCTTCAAGATAGGTGGCCATCAGCTTCATGCCCTGATACCCCCACTCGTACGGTTGCTGGACGACCGTGGCTGCAAAGGCACCTGAGCGCACAGCTCCAAGCGTCACCGGATCCTCATCGAACGCCACGACGGTAATCTGGCCGAGCTTGCCTGCGGCCTGCAGAGCCTCATAGATCTTAGGAGGATTGTAGGAATAGAAACCGACCAGGCAGTTGATTTCGGGTTTCGCGACCAACACGTCGTCAACGTTGGTGCGCGCCCGCGTGAAGTCGACATCGTCGCCACGCACGTCGACGAGTTCGATGTTGTGGCCCTTGATCGCCTGCTTGAAACCGTCGATGCGCTCAACCGCGTTGTCGGCCCCGAGAAAGCCGACAAAGCCCATGCATTTGCCACCTTTCGGCAGCGCCTTGACCATTGCCTCTCCGGCCTGGATTCCGGCAGCGGTATTGGACGAGCCGATATAGGCGATACGCTTCGACTGCGGCGCATCGGAGTCGGTCGTGAATAGTGGGATCTGAGCGGCCACTCGGTTGAAGGCGTCGATCGAGTTCTTCGGGTCGGCCGACGAGATCATAATCGCGTCGACGCCGGCGGTAACGAGGTCATCCATCAACGCGTTCTGAGCCGCGGCCGTACCCTGAGCCGGATAGCGGAACTGGAGCTCGTGATTGGGCAACTCCTTCTGCGCCTTCTTCACCCCGGCTTCCGCCAACTTCCAGAAGTCCGAAGAGGCGTTCACCACGAAGGCGAGCTGCTTCTTTCCCTGCGCCATTACTGGAAAGGACAGCATAACTCCAGCGGCGGCTACCGTGGCGAGTAGGGTCGCGTATCTCATCCTCAATCCTCCCTGAGATAACGAAACGGATGCGGCTCGAATACGCTCTTTCTCTTGATCTCGTTTCGAAACGGATATGCTTATTATAATATAATACGTCCGGCAAGAGGATCCGCCAGATTGCCCAACCTACATGTCGTTCCCCCGCGCATCCATCGAAGCGTCGTCGCCAACAGGGCGGTCGTGGGTACCACGATCACGACCTTGACTATGGATTGTCCCCTCTCCGTCTCGCTCCGAACCTCCGCGTAGGTCTGACGTGAAGGACAGAACTAATGCAACTGAAGCATGAATGGGCACGATGGGCACGACTCATGCACCGCTGAAAATTTCCCGAGTTCGATCGGCTCACGACCTTGTTGCACATGGGATCGGGCGAGGGATCATTGACGGCAATCTAGCGGTCGGCTCAACGCTGCCGGGCGACGCCGAGCTCATGGAGCGCTTCGGCGTGTCGCGCACAGCCTTGCGCGAGGGCCTCAAGACGCTTGCCGCTAAGGGCCTGATTGAGTCGAGGACGAAAGTCGGCACCAGGGTACTCGACCCAGCACACTGGAACATGTTCGACGCCGATATCCTCGCTTGGCGACTCGATCAGGGAATGGACCAGCCTTTCCTGGAGCGGCTCTTCGAAATTCGGCAGGCGCTAGAGCCACTCGGGGCGGCGGCGGCGGCGCTCCGCCGATCCAAGGCGGATATCGACCGGATGAGGAGGGCTTGGGCTGCGATGCTTCGCGCCAACCACACCCGCGAGAGCTTCACCCGCGCCGACCTTGAGTTTCACCGCGCCGTACTCCTGGCCTCCGCCAACCCATTCCTGCGCTCGATTGGTGCGGTTATCGAGACGGCTCTCGCAAGTTCCTTTGCTCTCAGCGCGCCCATCGATAGCCCTCAGCGTCTTGCTGAAGTTGGCCGGCAGCACCGAGCCGTTCTCGACGCCATTGTGGCCAGGAATCCCGAGGACGCGAGCCGTGCCATGTCGACCGTGATTCTCCAAGGAGCTAAGGGCGCAGGGATCAAACGTTTGCGAGCGCCCCGCGTCGAAATCGCAATCACTCTCTTCGGTCGCTAGCCTGCCCTCTCGACGAAGCAATCTCTTGACAAAACCCCTCTGCGGTCAAGCTTGGTTGGGACGCCAGCCCTATAGAGGCTTTGGCCATCGGTTGTAGCTCAACAACCGCGCCTTCCCGCAGGACAATTTCCCGCCGGGTCGATATTGTTGAAAGAGCCTGCGCGGAATCCCTCCCCTCGTCGGTAGGGCTCTGCCGAACAAGCCGAGGGCGGTTATTAGCAAGACAAGACACCAGTCTAGCTCTCGTGGGCCAAATACTAACAGTTACCACCATACCCCGGCACCGAGCACTCTCGCAGGACCCTGCTCTGGTTGTGGCACACACCGGGGATGCTGCGCCCGGAAGCGCAGTGTGTCGGCCTTATCGGGATTGTGAACGCGTGACCGGTTTGATCGCTTCTCGATCTTGTCGAGTTTGTCCTCGAGCTTATCGAGCTTCACTTGGATCTGCCCGGGACAACACGGGTATAGTCGACATTTTCCCGTGTAGCCTTCGCCGTCGCTTTTGCGGCGTCGAGGAGTTCGCGCATTTCGGCGCTGGACAAGGCCGGACTGGTTTCGTTCGCAGCGGGATTTGCTTGGCCTTGCGCTTGGCTGACGAGCGCTGCGAGAAACAGCCCGATGCACATCGTTTGGCGCATGAATACTCTCCCGAAGTTCAGTTGGTCCGGATCAACGTCCAGATGACGAGCATAGCGGTCAAGCTGCAGCCCGGCCAGGGCGCGTTAGGGTGTCTTGCAGTCATAGATTACCTCGCCGGGGTTGGCCCCCGCGTGATCTGAATGAGGATGCTCGCCAATGCTCATCGAATTGTGAGGTGATCAAGGAACAGGAGTGAGCGCATTGCTTCTGGGAGTGGCTGCTTGCCCCTTCGTGTCTCGCCCCTTCGCGTCTCGCCCTGGCGGTCCGCATCTCACTGGACGTTCCTCCCATGCGCCAGCTCATCGATCCGGCCCAGATCACTGATTACCACGCTCACGTCTATTACCGTCCTGAGACCCGTGCAGCTGCAGAGGCCCTCCGGGATGAACTTGAGACCCGTTTTGCGGTGAGGCTCGGTCGTTGGCACGACACTCTGGTTGGTCCCCATACGAGGAGCATGTATCAAGTCGCATTTGCGCCAGCTGTATTTGCGGATCTGGTCCCCTGGCTAATGCTCAACCGGGGTCCGCTCGACGTGCTCATCCACCCCGAGACCAGCGACGCCCTGGCCGATCACCGCGATCATGCCATCTGGCTCGGTGAACAGCTGCCGCTGCGGTTCGAAGCCTTCACGCAAAGCACTGAATGACCGTCTCAGTCTTCAGGAGCATTATCGACGCAGCGTGTTTCCTTTTTATAAGCGAGCGATCCTCCCCAGACTCAGGTTGGCAGTGTTACGACCATGCTCTCGCAAGCGCTCGGTGACGAACGGCACGACATCTACACGGGTGACGGTTCCACATCTCGCTTCCCTTTGATCCTCGGGTGTTGCGTAGAAGCGATAGTAGTCCTTGAGCGGCGAATGTTAAGGTTGCCAGAGATGACCGTGTCAACGGGGCGGATGGCACGATGAGCAGAGATTCAAACCAGCTATCGTCTGAGCTTTATGACGTGATGCGTAATGTCGTCGAGCATGACTTTGCAATCGAGCACTGCCGCGAGCTCTTGAATGCGACTTCCAAGAGCACCACCGAGGTGAGCTGCCCTTGCTGAGCATATCCGTCGTCACGAGGTCCAGCGGCTCAAAGCGCTCGGTCTGGTTGCTGGCCTTCAATCGAAACTCAAATCCATCCAAGAACTTTGACGTATCATTGTTTGCACCATACCTGATGCGCATTGGGCGCCCGCGCAGTACGCGTTCCAAAAGGTACTCCACATAAAACGATGTGCTAATAATATATAAGAACCGCAGCTTATGAGGTGGGAGAAGGAAAAGAAGCATCTGGTCCGTATTGCGCGGAAACAGCCTTGATTGACCGCGGTGACCCTGCCGCCCCAGACCATCCCAATACGGAGCATTGTGGATCGATGGTGCAGACGAGCGATACTGCGACGTGCCCGGAAGCGAGGCTGACCTCCAGAGACAAGACCAAGCACCTACCCTGCGGCTTGGCGATTGGGACGGCATGTAGAGTGCCAGGGAGTATCCGGTTTTGAAACTGAATATTTCTGAGGTCACATGGTCCCAAGCTCTCCTGAGGAGTCGCATGATGGCTTGGAGACCTTGGGATTCCTTGTGCGACGAAAACCCCTTTAAGAATCTCACGAGAGATTTCGTCACACGATTCCATGTGAGCGTTTGGGACCAGGTTAAGATTGGTTGAATGCACCGCGCTCGACATTCGGTTGCACCGAAATCGCGCAGCTAGCTTGCGCCTATTGGAGACAAAGGCGCCAGTGATATGGGACAGCCAAGGGTCGCTCGCGAGCTGCGGCTCCATTCGTGAGACGGAGGTCACGAATCAGGCCATGTTACTTGAGGTGGATCAAGAGCAGTTGGCCGTCCTGAGGCGCGCTTTGGAGGCCAGAGTGCGCGACTTGCAGCAGCGGTTGGGCAGTGAACCCGGCGATGACGGCTACCGGCACGAAGCCAGGATTGCGACGCAGCTTCTGAGATCAGGTGGAAGGCTTAGAGCGTCATGCGGGTCACCGCACCTGGGGAGCGGGGGATGCAGAGTCCTAGACAGTAAGTGACGAGAATTGAAGAGGCAGGCAGCGCCTGTAAGCGGTGGGACTACGAGCACGACCACCTATTACTGCGCCAGCCACTCCCTGAGCTTCGTCCAGCGCGGCTTCATCTGCCCTCCCCTGACCGCGATCCCGAGCGCCTTCTTTTGGCCGACAATGACGACGAGCCGCTTGCCTCGGGTCACACCCGTGTAGACGAGATTGCGGGCGAGCATGGTGTAGTGCTGGGTGGTGATCGGGATCACCACGGCGGGGTACTCGGAGCCCTGGCTCTTGTGGATCGTCGTCGCAAAGGCGGGCACCAGGGTGTCGAGTTCGCCGAAGGGATAGATCACCTCGCGCCCCTCGAAAGTGACCACCAGGGCTCCCTCGTCCTCATCGATCCGGTCCACCCTTCCAAGATCGCCGTTGAAGACCTCCCGGTCATAGTCGTTCTGCGTCTCCATCACCCGGTCACCCGGCGAGAACCGCCAGCCGAAGCGCTCGACAAAGCCGGACGGGTTCGGATTTAGCACCCGCTGGAGTTCGTGGTTGAGGTTGCGGGCTCCGAGCACCCCCCGGTTCATGGGCACAGCACCTGGATGTCCTTGAGCGGATCGAGCCCGAACCGGCGGGGAATGCGCTCCCGCACCATCTCAATGAGCTTGGCCACCCCCACTTCGGGGTCGCTGATTTCGACAAAGTAGAAGTCGCTCTCCTCGCCCTTCGGGAGCGGCTCAGGCATCTGGCCGTGGTTGATCCGGTGGGCGTTGACCACGATTCGGCTCTCTGCCGCCTGCCGGAACACCTCCGTGAGGCGGGCCACCGGGATGCGGCCCGAGGCAATGATGTCGGCCAAGACCTGCCCTGGTCCGACCGAGGGCAATTGATCCACGTCGCCCACCAGCAGCAAGGCTGCGTGCTCGGGGATGGCTCTGGTGAGCGCATTCATGAGCGGCACATCGACCATCGAGGTCTCGTCCACCACCAAAAGATCGCAATCGAGGGGGTTCTCCTCGGTTCGAGAGAACCCGCCATGCTTCGGGTCGATCTCCAAGAGACGATGCACCGTCTTGGCCTCGATGCCCGTCTGCTCGGTCATCCGCTTGGCGGCCCGACCCGTGGGAGCCGCCAGGAGCACCCCGACGCCTTTCGCGACGAGGATGCGAAGGATGGAGTCGAGAGTGCTGGTCTTGCCCACTCCCGGACCGCCGGTCATCACGGACACGGACGAGGACAGGACCGCCCGGACCGCCTCCCGCTGCGAGGCCGACAGGGTCTTGGCGGTCTTGCCCTCCACCCATGGTAGAGCCCGGTCGAGGTCGATGGCAGGCCAGGGTGGACGGCGCTTACTGCGGGCGATCAGCCGCTCAGAAATCACCCGCTCTGCGGCGTGCAGGCCCTTGAGGAAGATACAGGTCTCGCCCCCGACCGTATCGCTGATGACCTCCTCGGCCCGCTGAAGTTCCTCCGCGATGGCCCTCTCGATCAGTGCAGCATCGACCTCCAGGAGCTTCTGCGCGAGGGTGGCGCGAGCATCGCGACCGGCAAGGCACAGTGGCCCTCGTCGGTGGCCGTCTGGAGCGCGAACGACACGCCCGCCCGCAGCCGCTGGGGGGCGGTCTTCTCCATCCCGAGTTTGGCGGCAATCGCGTCGGCGGTCCGGAACCCGATCCCCCGCACATCGCGGGCGAGCCGATACGGGTCCTCGGTCATGACCTTGATCGCCTCGTGGCCATAGGTCTTGAAGATGCGAACCGCCCGCGCGGTGCCGACGCCATGGGCATGCAGGAAGATCATGATCTCCCGCACCGCCTTCTGCTCCGCCCAGCCCGCCACGATCTTCGACGCGCGCCACGGGCCAATGCCGGAGACCTCGGTCAGGCGTTCCGGGTTGGCCTCGATGATGTCGAAGGTGGCCTCGCCGAAGGCGGCGACGAGGCGCTTGGCCATCGCCGGGCCGATCCCCCGCATCTGGCCCGAGGCGAGGTATTTCTCGATGCCCTCCACCCCGGTCGGCGGTGTCGTCTTGAGCACCTCCGCCTTGAACTGGAGCCCGTGCGTGCGGTCGGAGACCCAAGCCCCGCTGGCGGTGATCCACTCCCCGGCCCCGACCGATGGCGTGTGCCCGACCACCACCACGAGATCGCGCTTGCCCCGGACCTGCACTTTGAGGACGCAAAAGCCGTTCTCGGCATTGTGGAAGGTGACGCGCTCGACTGTCCCGGCGAGCGCCTCAAGAGGCTGCTTCTCATCGCGGGGAGACGGTCGGACCATCTGGTTCATCATGCCTGCCGAGGGACCCTCGGCTCCTTACCGGAGGTGGGGAAAAAGGCCACCCTGCCCTATGCAGAGCGTCGCATCGCCGGTATGTATGTTCCCATTTTGTTCTATCCAAGGCGACAAGCCTGCGGCAGGAGGCATCAAGTGTGAGTCGGATGAACATCTTCGTCCTGACCGGTGCGGGCATCTCCGCCGAGAGCGGCCTGGGCACCTTTCGAGACAGAAACGGCCTTGGGGCGGACCATTGTCTACTGATGCTGCGTCGGGAAGTCCGAATCGGAAGCTCCTGTTCGCCGACAGCTCCCCTTGCGACCGGCGCGTCCCTCCGTTGACCTATCTGAAGGTCAGAGCTAGTGTTCTCTATTCGTTCCATCAGTGCCGACCCGGACAGCGATCCCGGCCGCGCGGAACAATCGGAGCGGATACGCTCGGGCCATGACCACCCACTCGGCATCGCGCACGCTGTTCTTCTTCGAGAAGCCTTCGGCCATGCGCCAGCTGCAGCGCTTCTTCAAATCGCCCACCACGATCTGCGTCTCCGCCGAGGGGCACCTCCTCGCTGCGGAAGAGCCCGGCACCGTGCGGGACGAATGGAAGCCTTGGCGCTTCGACACTCTCCCGATCGTGCTTGAGCGCATTCCGGTCACCTACGGCACCAGCCGCTCCGGCCAATCACACAAGCCGAAGGTGGACGCGATCAAGCAGGCGCTTCAAGGCGTAGAGCGGGTCATCATCGCGACCGATCCGGGCCGCGAAGGCTCAATGATCGCGTGGGAGGTACTCGAGCATCTTGGGTACAGAGGACGCGTGGATCGCCTCCGGCTGGGGGCGCTGGATGAGGTGTCCATCCGCCGTGCCTTCGCGACGCTCGCCAAGGAGCCGGATTCCGGCGAGCGCGACTATGCGGCTTATCTCGAGGCCCTCTGCCGCCAGTATGAGGATTACCATCTGGGTCTCAACGGAACCCGCGCCATTTCTCTGCGGCTGCGACCACCTGCCTTCCGGGAGGCCTGGCGCTTCGGCGGCGTGCAAACCCCTACACTCTCCATTCTGGCTGATCTCGAGCAGCGCATCCGCGAGTTCGTCCCGCAGGACTATTTCAAGATTGCTCTGACTGTCGCGACGGACAGCGGCGCTGAGATCACCCTCTGGCATGCTCCGAAAGACAAGATCCTCGACAAACCGATTGCCGAGATGATCCAACAGGCGGCGGCCATCTGGTCAGGTCCGCTCGGTGTCGAACAGAAGGACGTACGCCGGTCGCCCCCGCGCCTGTTCTCGAAAGACGCTCTCGCCCGCCGCTGTGCCAAGCGGTTCGGCTGGGATCCCCAGCACACGGCAAACCTGGCCCAGGACCTCTACGACCAGGGATACTTGAGCTATCCGCGCACCGAGTCCGAGCACCTGCCGGAAAGCCAGACAGGGGATGCCTGCGCGGTGATCGGGAGCATCGTCGAGGTCCTGACTGATCTCGCGGGCCTCGTGCCCACCGCAAGCACCTTGGTCATCCGCAAGGGCAACAGGGGCCATTACGTCAAGGATCCTGGCGAGCACCACGCCGTCGTGCCATTGCGCAAGGCGCCCCAGCCGGGGAGCATCAGCGGCGATCATCTCCGCCTCTGGGAGCTGGTGGCCAAGAGCTTCCTGGCGGCCCACCTGCCGGATGGCATCGATGCTCGGACCACTGTCGCTGTGCCGGTGCCGACGCCGCTCGGCCCGAAACGGTTTGCGGTCAGCGGCAGCGTGATCAAGTTTCCGGGCTGGCGGTCGGTCTATGGGGCCGAGGCTGACGAGGAGAACGAGGCTGTTCCAGGCAAGGCCAAGCCGGACGAGGAACCCACCCTCGGACGCCTGCCGCACATTGGTGACGGCGAGCCGGGCAAGGCGACGGACGCAAGGATCGAGACAGCCAAAACCGAGCCGCCACGCCGGATCACCCGCGGCGAGTTACCGGTCGTGATGGGGCGGCTCATTGACCAGGTGGAAGACCCAGCGCTCAAGGCGGCCCTGGCAAATCCGGTGAACCCGAACGAGCCCAAGGGTCTCGGGACCGCGGCAACCCGCGACACGATCCTGCCGAAGCTCCAGAAGAGCCAATATGTCGAGTTGCTGAAGGGCAAGGATCCGCCGATCCAGGTGACAGAAGTCGGGCTCGCGTTCATCGCGGCGGTGCGTCGTGTCTTCCCGAGCTATGGTGATCCTGTCGGCCGGGCAATGTTTGAGGCCGACCTCGCTGAGATCGGGCGCGCCACCACGCGAATTGAGGCCGTTCGGCGAGCGACCGCCTATCAGGAGCGGACCCGCACCCGCGTGCAGGAACTGATCGGAGCGATTACACAGGCGCAGACTGTTGCCGTTGATCCGACGACGGTCCCAGCGAGTACCGCCGCGGCCGGGAAACCGCCGACCAAAGCCATGATTGCCTTTGCCACATCGATTGCGGAACGGACGGGGGTGAAGCTGCCTCGTGGTCTGAAGAGCAATGGCGTCATCTGCCGAGCCTTCCTGGACCAGCATGCGCCGGCACGACAATCGGGATCAGGAGAACACCGGCCTACGAATGGCCCCCGCCCTCCGACGGAAGCGATGGTGCGCTACGCACGGGCACTGGCCGTAGAGCACGGCGTGGAGTGCCCACCGGAGATCACGATGGATTTTGCGGCCTGCAGGGCTTTTCTCGACGAACACGCCTCACGCAAGGCAGCGAACTCCGAGACCAGGAGCGGGACCTCAAGCCGCAAAGCCCATGCCCACGCGAGCGCCGGCCATAGCGACGGTCGCGCGAAGACTCCTGCCGCAAAGCGATCGAGCCACCAAAGGGGAGGCGCCTGAGACGTGAGCAAAGTCCGCATCGAGAAAAATGGTCCGGTCACCTCCATCCTCATCAATCGTCCGGAAGTGCGCAACGCAGTCGATCTTGAGACCGCAGACCAACTCAGGACTTCCTTCATGGCATTCGAGGCCGATGCGGCGAGTGCAGTCGCCGTTCTTTCAGGCGAAGGGGGTCACTTCTGTGCGGGCTTTGACCTGAAGGCGCTGGCAGGCAGCGAAGTCCCCTACGAGCCGGAAGGCGATGGTCTGATGGGGCCGACCCGGATGCTGCTGAGCAAGCCGGTCATCGCTGCGGTGGAGGGGTACGCCGTCGCTGGCGGACTCGAACTCGCATTGTGGTGCGACATGCGGGTCGCGTCCGCGAGTGCGGTCTTTGGCGTGTTCTGTCGGCGCTGGGGTGTTCCGCTGATCGACGGCGGCACGGTACGACTGCCGCGTCTCATCGGGCAGAGCCGCGCCCTCGACATGATCCTGACCGGGCGTCCTGTTGAGGCAGATGAGGCGATCTCCTTTGGGTTGGCGAACCGGCTCGTGCCTTTGGGTCAGGCCAGAGCGGAAGCAGAGCGCCTCGCCGCCGAGTTGGCCCGGTTCCCGCAAGTCTGCCTCCGGGCTGATCGGGCCTCCGCCTATGCCCAATGGGGCGAGGATATCGCGACCGCTCTCAACCGTGAGGGTCGCGAGGGCGAAAGGCCATTGCGCGAGCAGGCTCGCGAGGGCGCAAGCCGGTTCGCAGCGGGTGCCGGTCGCGGAGGCGACTTCAAAAACATCTGAATGGAACGGCGATCAGCGGAACGCGTACATCCTGAAAACGTCCATGCCCGACTTCATGCGGATCGGCGGCGTGACTGGATGGCTGCGAGCAGCGGCGGTTGCGGGCGTAGCCGGAGTGCCATGTCTACTCACCTCTACCCTGAAGTGGTGGCGCACGTCATGAGAGTGACGGAGACGGCGCACTGGCTGGAATGGCAGGATTGGGCCGATCCCATCATGCAACGACCCTACGAGGTCAAGGACAGCTTGCTTCACAACCCGAACGTGCCGGGCGTCGGGCTGGAGTGGAACAAAGACGTGATCCAGGCTCATCGGGTTGACTGGTAGGCGATAGTCTTCACCGCGACGCCCCTCCGGCTTGTTCAGCACTCGTGGGTTTATCAAGCGCTTGAGATTTTTCCGTTCCGGAGGGTCTTTCCGACGATAGTCGCCAAATCCGATCTCGCCAGAAGTCCTGAACTGTTGTGATCAATAAACCAGAGCCGGATGCTGCCCTGTCGCCCATGCCAGCGCCTCCTCCAAACGGTCGTCACCCCAGAAGATTTCCTGACCTACGGCGAAGGTGGGAGAGCCGAAGACCCCAAGCTGACGGCCGCGTCGGTCTCGCTGTCGTACTGCGACCTGATCTCGGCAGAGTTGGCGAGGCTCATAACCTCGTCCGGGTCCCGACGCAGTGAGCCAAGAATCTCGCGCAAACTGTCGTCGGCACCAAGGGCATGGCCCCTGAACCACGCCTGAAAGCTGGCTTTGGTATAATCTCGGCCCCAGCCCTGGTTCATGGCGACAATGCCCACGCGATTGGCGAGTTGGTCCGGGTCGGTGGGCCAGATTGGCGGGCGTTCAAATGGGACGCCGTGGAGGCGGGCTCTACGCTCCACGTCTCGCCAGATGTAGGTCATTTTCGTGGGCTGCGTCCGCAGCGAATAGCCCTTTTCGGTCATCAGATCGCGGACGCTAAATGGCCTCCAGCGAATATCAACGCCCTCTGCCGCCGCGAGCTTCTCGATCCGCATGACCGCGAGATAGGAATAGGCGCTCCCGAAGAAGTAGAAGAAGTCGATCTGCGGCATGGGTCGCGTCCTCCCGGTCCGGATGGAGGATCATCCTGCGCCAGGAGGACTGGAAACGACAAGCCGGCGTGGCCGGGGGTTTCGATGCACGCCCGGCGCGGAGCACGGCGTCGCCGCTCCCGCAGATCACCCGCACCCTCACGCAACACGCTGGCTATGCCTCATCAGGTGGGCCACCTCCGCAAAGAGCGGCAGACTGCGTCGGATCATCGGTTCAGATGCGGTCAGGCAGATGCGGAAGTGAGTCGGGACCTCCATGACGTGGCCCGGCATGACAAACACGTCGCGATCCGCCAGGGCGTTCCAGAAGCGATCCGGGTCTGTGCCGGGGCTTTCGCAGAACAGATAAAAGGTTCCTTCCGGTCGCATGACCCGGTATCCAGAATTCGCGAGCGCGTCCGACAGCCGTGTCCGCCTCTCAGCGAGGGCTGGCATATCGATGCTGAGCCCCTCCAGATCGGGGATGGCGTACTGCATAACAGCATTCGGGAAGCACCAGCCGAGCGCCATCTGGGCGGCGAACAGGCTCTCCTGAAGCGCCTGCCGCTCGGGTCTGGGCATCAGGGGCGACAGGGCCAAATAGCCCAGCCGCTGGCCCGGCGCGAGCAGCACCTTGCCGTAGCTATAGGCGATCAAGGTCCAGGGATAGACCGCAGCCGGGCTGACGAACTCCCGCCCGTCAAAGCGGATGCGGCGGTAGGGCTCATCCGAGAGGAGGAAGATGCGCCGCCCGATGCGCTCTGAAGCCCGGTTCAGGAGGTCCGCCAAGGAGGAAAGCTCGTCGCGGCGGTAGATGCGCCCGGTCGGATTGTGCGGCGTGTTGACGATGACGAGGCGGGTTCGCGGCGAGATCGCCGCTTCGATGCCCTCCAGATCAAGGTCGAAGGATGCCGGGCGCAGTCTCACCTTGATGGGTACGGCGTCCGCCGCGCGCAGCAGCGGCTCGTAGCAGAACCAGCCCGGCACGGAGAAGATCGCCTCGTCACCCGCATCGAGGAGCAGCCGAACGGCGACGCTGATCGCAGCGAACCCGCCCGTCGTGAGGGCAATATCGGCGGGCTCGAACGGCAGAGACAGTTCTTGCCCCAGCCGCTCGGCCAAGAATGCCTGCGGCTCGGCCTCACTGGTCTTATAGGCAAACCAGTCCTTGTTGAGGGGCACCGCATGCTGGCGGATCGCCTCGACCAAGCCGGGCAGCGGCATCTCGTGGGGGTTGCCGAAGGTGAAATCGCTGATCCCCGGCTCGGTCCGCCGATCCGCATAGCGGGAGTGAAAATAGAACTGCTCAATGGGAGCGAAACTCGCGGCAGCGGCGCGGACGCGATTGGAAACCACCTGCATCGTTCAGCCCCCCAAGTCAGCCAGTCCCGGTTTCCGGACGGCACGTCTCGGTTTACCGCCCAAAGTGGACCTTTAAGCGCCATTGCCGAAGTGCGCGTGAACACATCGTGAGCTTACGCGTGCTGGCAGCGCCGCGCACGAGCCGGGACTGTCAGAAAACCGGTGGTTGCCGTGAGCACAGGCAGCCGGTCTCCTGGGGCACTGGCGCAGGATCGGCAGGCGGTGTCTTGACGGCAGTGCGCTCGCGCCCGGCTGTACCATGGGCTTCATCGACAAGCCCTCTCATGCCGTCCGGAGGAAATCCTGGGGCGGTTGCATGAGCAACCTTGGCAGGGAGCCTTGAATCTCTTTGCGAAATACTTGCGCCACTCGACGCAATCCGGTGATTGGGCCACTATCGCCACTCCCATCGGGCTGACGCTCTGTACGGCGTGGTTCGGCGTCGTCTTCTGGTGGGCTTTGACTCTCTGAACATCACCCAGCAACGCACCACCGAGGGACGTGCCTTGACCGGCAAGCTCGAGGCCAACAAGGCGCTCATTCGGGCGCATTACGACTCCACCCTAAACCGGTTTGATTCTGCCGCCATTGCCGAGCAGGTGGCGGATGACTTCTACGACCACGCAGCGGGCGCGAGGCTTGGGCCAGAGGGCGTGAAAAAGCACATCCGGGCGCTCAAGAAGGTGTTCCCCGACCTGCACGTCGCCATCGAGGACATCTTCGCCGAAGGCGACCTCGTCGCCGTGCGGGCACGCTGGACAGGAACACACATGGCGGAGTTCCAAGGCATTCCTGCATCGGGCCAGCGCGTGGAATTCACCGGCATGGTGCTCTGGCGTGTGGTCGAGGGCAAGATTTGGGAGCGCTGGGCCTCCATCGACATGCTCACGCCGCTTCGACAAGCGGCTGGGCTTTGTAAATCGACAGCCAGGGCGTCAAAATCATGAGCCGCGTGAGGGAGTGCGCAACGCGGGTGCTGCTCGGCGTGCTGACATCATCCTTCGAGCATCCATCACCACCCAAGTGAGACCAGCCATATCGATTTGGAGGAGGTCGCCATGCGGAGCAAGACGGAACATCGCTCCTGGGTATCCCGCGCCATCCAGATCATCGAAGCGGACTTTAACCGGTCGTCCGATACCCATCTCTTGCGTGTGCCGCTGCCGGGTGCTCTGGAAATCGCGCTCTATGTCAAGGACGAGTCCACTCACCCCTCCGGCAGCCTCAAACACCGGCTGGCCCGTTCCTTGTTTCTCTACGGGCTGTGCAACGGCTGGATTGGGCCGGAAACCCCTATCATCGAGGCGTCCAGCGGCTCGACGGCTGTCTCGGAAGCCTATTTCGCGCAGATGCTCGGCTTGCGCTTCATCGCGGTCATGCCGCGCTCCACCTCACCGGAGAAGATCGCGGCGATCCGGTTCTATGAAGGTGAGAGCCACTTCGTGGACAGCGCCGCCGAGATGTATGCCGAGAGCGAACGCCTCGCGGCCTCGCTGGGCGGGCACTGCATGGATCAGTTCACCTATGCCGAGCGGGCGACCGATTGGCGGGGCAACAACAACATCGCCGAATCCATCTTCACTCAGATGGCGCGTGAGGAGCATCCCATTCCAGCGTGGATCGTCGTCGGGGCAGGAACAGGCGGCACGTCCGCGACGCTCGGGCGCTACATCCGCTATCGCTGCTTGCCAACTCGCTTGTGCCTTGCTGATCCTGAAGCGTCCGTCTTTCATCGGCATTGTCGCCGACCGACGCATCTGCACCACCTCAGAGCCGCCTTCCGTGATCGAAGGCATCGGACGCCCGCGCTGCGAACCCTCGTTCCTTCCCGAACTGATCGACCGGGCCTATGCGGTGCCAGATACGGCCAGCCTCGCCGCTGCGCGGGTTCTCTCGCGGCGGATCGGGCGCTTGTGCGGGGGATCGACCGGCACGAACATGTGGGCCGTTGCGCTGATCATCAGCGAAATGGTTGCGCAGGGTGAGAAAGGGTCGGTGACGACGCTGTTGTGTGACTCCGGAGAGCGCTACCGCAGCACGCACGGGGATGACACGTGGCTGGCACAGCGCGGCCTCGACATAAAGCGCGAGGAGCACGCCATGGAGCGGTTCTTCGAAACCGGCTCTCTCGAACTGCATCGCCCAACGGCTTAAAGAGCCGACTGGAACTGTCCGGCGCTTTGGTCATCCACCAAAGCAAAATTTGCGATTAGTCGAGCAAATCGGCGCTGTTGATGAATGGTGCAGCAATGCAGTCGTTGCGGCGAAGCCAACCCTCGCTCGATGGCAACCTATGCCTGCAAAACCGGCAGACTGAGTTCGCATCCAAAGCGAGCGAGGTCGCGATGAGCGCCGCAAGAACCGATGACTTCCGCTTGGACCGAAGGGTCCTCAGGTCGAGCTTTCTGCGCGCCAATGACATTCGAAAACTTGGACCGGCTGCTGGAATCCCTTCAGATGGCGGCACCCGCAATCGACAAAACCGAAGTCGTCCTTACATTCGCCTCGGACGGCATTTGAGACCAGAATCTGATCGGCGCTGGCCGCGTTGCACACGCGCGAGGCCCGCTGCACGGTCGATCCGAACAGATCGTGGGTGTCTTCGACCGGCTCGCCGCAGTCCACACCGATCCGGATGTGGATCGGTTCCGCGCTCGTCCGGTTAAAGCGCTCGAACGCCTTCTGAATGGTCCTCGCGCACTCGACCGCCGCCGAGGTGGAATCGAACGATGCCATGATGCCGTCGCCCAGGTGCTTCACCTCCCGACCATCGTGGCGAGCGAGAGCCCGCCGCACCAAGGCGTCGTGTGCGCGCACAAGCTCGGTGGCGGCAACATCGCCGAGCCTTGCCGTCATCTCGGTGGATTCGACGATGTCGGTGAACATGATCGCTCTGTGACCTGAATCCATCCCGCCGCTCTCGGTGGCACTGTGGTGCTTCGGGTCGGTGATGCGGCCCAGGAACGCCTCGACGGCGGAGAGAGCGACTTCGATGATCTCGCCCGCAACGTGGCCGTGGGCCACCCGATGCACCTGCTGGGCGGTGTCCGTGTCCGGGGCGTCAATAAGGCAAAAGGTGGTTCCTCGCTCCTCGTCAAACCAGTAGGTGAGGAATTTGACTCCGTACTGGCCCTGGATTGCCAAGTCCTTCCTATGATCCTCAGCCACCTGTTCGGCGGTTACTCCTTTCATGTCGTGTCGGTCCAAGAAGATGGGCATTGGCGTCCTCCGTAGAGGAAGGAGCGGGCCGACTGGCCCTTGGTGCCTAAAGCTGTCGATACAGTGATACTTTACACCAGAGGTGGGTTGAGTTGCACTCGCCCTTATCACGTCCTCTGATTCCGGACGCGCCAAGCCCCCCGGAAGGCTCCTGAGAGACTTGGGATTCGAGGACTTCCTGGACTGCCGCGGTGCAGCGCACCGCCTCCACGGGGCTCGCAAACTCGACGAGAAGTCCGTCTCCCGTCGTCTTGAACACTCGACCGTGGTGCTCGCGCACCTTCGGCTCCACCACCTCACGACGAAGCTGCTTGATCCGAGCGAGCGTGCCCTCCTCGGCCCGCGAGGGTCGCCGCGCCTCGCTTTCTGTATTCCGAGCGGAAGGCATTGCGCAGGATCGTGAAGAGCCATGCCTTCAAGTTCGTGCCGACCTTGAATCGGAGCGCACGCAGCAGACCATAAGCCGCTCGCGTCTGCCGGCCACGGCCCAGCCCCTTCAGCGGTCGTGCGCTTTTTCGGGGATGAGTCTGCCATTCTCTTAACATGCATTATCGCGGACGGTCCGGCGACCGTGCAAAGAAATCGTTCGCTGAAGTTGCTTTGAGTCGCCCGGCGTGGGGGCAGACCTGCGCCGGGATTGTGGGTCGCTAGGACGGGGAGCTGACGCAACGTAAGGATCGAAGTGCCTCGTGCGGAGTGAGTGGCGAAGAGAGGACAGGCGGAGCCCGATGTCGTCCAGGACGACACCCCGACCGCCATTCTGATCCGGCGGTGTGCGGATAGTTAACGGGGCGTTAACTGCCCTAACGGCAAGTTGGTGCGTCGATTGGTGGATTTGCGGAGGCTTCACGATGCCAACGGCCATCCTCATCGCAGCCATGGCTCTTTTAGTAACGATGGTGGCGCTTGGAGCGACTGATCACGTTCTCGCTCTAACCGGCGCGCCGGTTCTCGCTACTCTCGCCGTCCTGCTTGCGGCTGCGTTCGTCATTGCGCCACTTAGCGCAGGGTCCACGCCTCCGCCCGAGAGCGAGCCCCAGCGGTAGATGTGTGGCGCATCGGAATGGTAACCGAGAAGGCGAAGCCTCTCGGCGTCAACACGCAAGAGATGGAGTCCGTCTACGGCCACGCGATGCCAGCGCAGGTTCTAGTGGCCGGGAAACCGCAGGCCCTAAGCCGCTCGCCGTCTGTCGCAGGCCGTAAAGGCCGTAGCGAGCCGGGAACGGCGTAGCTGCGTCGGGGTTTCTCGGGTATCGCCAGGGACGATGCGCTCGTTCTCCCGCGCCGTCGCGGCCGCCATGTCGATCTCGTTCACATTGTATGGCAGGGCGACGTCCGGATCGCACTGGCGGAATTCGTCCGGGGGTCAGAGCACGTCGTCGTAAACAGTCTTCCGCCAGTCGGTAAGTTCGGAGGTCATGCTGTCTCCTCGCAGGCTTCATCAAATCGCGCTGTTAACCGCCTTTTGAATGTCGCCCGAGTTCTTCTTTAACCTGTAGCGTGCAGCCTCCGCCCGACCTGCCGTATGGGAAGGAGCGGCGCTGCGCAGCACGGAACTGAAGCAATGGGAGACGTCGCCTATTTTCTCGGTTCGGCCTTGTGTACCGGCGCTGGCGCATTGGGCATTCATGTTTCCGGGTGCGCCGACCTGACGACCATGACCGTGATCGGCTATTGCGTGGTGCCTGTCCTGGTGCTGGTCACGGCGATCCTGGGCAGCGTAATGCCCATGGCGCAGCCCGCGCTTGTTAAGAATGGTTAACGAAAAGTGACCTGGGCACGCGACCTACCGAGAGACAGCATGCGGCTGCTGTGAGACGCTGGCTCAGTTGATTCGGAACTCCAAAGCTGAAGAGACCTTGAAGAGGACCAGAATTCCCCGCCCTCTGGTCCTCTTTTTCGTTGTAGATCGCCCCCTCGCAATCAGCCTTGTCCCCCTGTCCGTTCGATCTCCCGCGCAAATGTGTTCCTGCCCTCCCACCTACCAGCTCCCGGGACTCGTCGCCGCAGTCTGCGCCCGGGCATCACTCGATGGCAACCTGGTGCCCGCCTCACTCCCGGCAGATCCTGGGACGGGTTGGAAATCCGTCAGCGTGTACTCGGCGGCACTGCTGCACTGTGCGGTGGCTATCTTTCGTCCCAAGCCGAAGCTTAGCTGCAACACGTGCGGTTCCTTGTGATTCGCACGCGCGAGAGAAAGAAGTTCCTCGTAGGAGCCGCGGATGATGAGCTTGGGACTGCGACAGCTCCAGTGTGCGTTCGACCCCTGGAATGTCGCCGCTGTAATTCCGGCCGGGCTCACGCTGTGCGTGATTGCCTATGCGGGGCTCGCCTGGACGGAGGGACTGGGAGAAGCGAAGCCTGTCACGCCAACGGTGCAACAGGCGGCTCCGCCCGCTGCTCCCGCACCAGCCGCGCCATTGCCGTCCTCTCAATCCGGTCAACACCCCCAGCTCGATGGCCTTTCGGCCCATGGACGTCCGCCGTTCCCTCAGGCCGGAGAGGCCACACGCGCTGCTGAGGTCGACGACCTCTCGACGAGCCAGGCGGACCCCGCTGTGGTGCATGCTAGCTCGATCACGCTGACCCACGAATGGCAGCCCCGTTCTGAAGGCAAGCCTTCGCTCCTCAAATCGGAGGCTGAGCAGCCTCCTCCACTCTCCAGCCCGGCGCGTGACGTGATGATCACCGAGCATGCGCGAGACGTGCAGCGTCGTCTGACGGCCCTCGGCTATTATAAGGGATCGGTGAGGGGTTCGTGGGGGCCGCTCTCACGTCAATCGCTTGCTGCTTTCAAGCGCGCACATCAGCTTCCTGCCGACGATGCCTGGGATGCGCAAACGGAGGCCGCTCTGTTCAATACGAGCGCTCAAGCCCTTCCGTCATACGTGGGCGTCTGGGCGCTTGACGCCAGCGCGTGTTCGGCCCGCGGAGATGCAAAAGAGTTCATCCCGTTAGTCATCGATAGGAACCGCGCCCGAGCCAGTGATGCTTCATGCTCCTTCAGAAACAAACGAGAAGTCGAGGGAAGCTGGGACATCAGCGCCCAATGCACCAGTCCTGGCGAGAGTTGGACAGCGCGGATTCGGTTGACGGTCGCCGATGCTCGCCTCACCTGGACCAGCGAGCGTGGCACTGAACAATACGTGTGGTGCGGTCCTCTCACCGGCTGGCTGGGCTCCGCTGAGAGCGCGGTGGGAAAGCTAGTGCTCCTGATAAGGCCGAGATCGCCGCCCCATCGGCCCGAACAGGATCATCGGGTCATGAACGGCGTCGCGCGCGCTCCCTCTACCGCCGTCTGATCTCCACCACAGGACGGCGAGGCGCAGGTTCTGATGCCTTCTCGTCTTCGGGCCGCTTCTCCTGCTCATAAAGCTGGATCGGGGCGGTCGGCATGATGGTTGAGATCGCGTGCTTGTAGACAAGCTGTGCCGTCCGCCCCCCGCTGGAGCAGAAGCGAGAAGCTGTCGAATGCCGTCACCACGCCCTGGAGCTTCACCCCGTTCAGCAGAAAGACGGTGAGTGGCACCTTGTTCGTGCGGACGTGGCTGAGGAAGGTCTCTTGCAGACCCTGAGGCCGTTCGCTCGTTTTCGTCACGTCCGCAGAGCGGAGCGGTGACGGATTGAAGTCTGGGTCTACCCGAGCCATTCGCCCTCCGCGATGAGCCGACCAGCGGGGTCGTCCTTGCGCCAGCCGCTCCGGTGGACGCGGCGGCGCTTCTGGCCTCGCCGGTCTGATCGGGGCTCAGGCCGCCCGAGATGCTATGAGCTTCGTCCGCAGGGCGTGGAGTTCCGCCAACGCGGTGGCGATCTCCACCTGCTGCTTTTCAAGATGCGCGATCTGGTCCGCAATCTGCGACGAAGACAGGGCCAAGCCGTGCGGCTCCCCCGCTAGGGTCCCTTCGGCGAGGGTCTCCTTGATTTCGGAGAGGGTGAACCCAAGCGCCTTCGCTCTCACAATCATTGCCAACCGCGCCCGATCCCGCTGCGAATAGAGGCGCGTTGAGCCTTCGCGGGTCGGAGAGATCAATCCCCGGTCCTCGTAGAATCGGAGTGTCCGGAGCGTGAGCCCGAACTCGCGGGCCAACTGACTGATGGTGAAATACTTGCGCAAGGAGGCGACGGGCTGAGAGCACGCGACCGGGCTCGCGCCGGACGGATGATTGGTCAACGGAATTGCCCCTTCTGGTGCCGAATCGTTCTTTGTTGCAATGCAACTGAAGCAGTGCCGCAGGTTCCCAGAAAGCGCAATACTACTTACGCAACGAAAGCTTGGGGAATGATCGGGGAACGCTAGGGAACCCACCTAACCGAAATCAACGCTTCGCATTGCGCCGTCCGGATAGCGCCGACATCTGGTGGAGCACAACAAAGCTTTGGCGGATTAAAGCAAGACCGCCAGGGCGTTTATCGGCTAACCGCGCCTGTTAGCTTGGCGTCGGGGCCTCTGTCTTCAAAACTTGCGCGGCTTCGCATCGTCTTCGGTATTGAGCCTCTGATCATCCCGACGACAACTATGGAAGGCAAACTTGAGGCTCATAAGGCGCTCATCCGGGCGCACGAGGCCACGATCAATCGGTTCGATCCTGACGCCATTGCCGACAGGTGGCGGACGACTTCTACGACCACGCAGCGGGCGCGAGGCTTGGGCCAGAGGGCGTGAAAAAGCACATCCGGGCGCTCAAGAAGGTGTTCCCCGACCTGCACGTCGCCATCGAGGACATCTTCGCCGAAGGCGACCTCGTCGCCGTGCGGGCACGCTGGACAGGAACACACATGGCGGAGTTCCAAGGCATTCCTGCATCGGGCCAGCGCGTGGAATTCACCGGCATGGTGCTCTGGCGCGTCACTAAGGGGAAAATTCGGGAGCGCTGGGCCTCACTCGATATGCTGACGCTCGTTTTCGAGAGATGCTCCGGGCGTTGCACAATCCGGCGGACAAGGTCTGACAAAATCGAAAACTCCTCTCCAGAAACTGCGTATCGGGATGATTTCCGGAGACGCCTGCTAACTTGGGTACGTTCGCGCGTCTACCCGGTGTACCCCACGCCGCTCTCCGGTAGTAAAGGTGCGAGAAGTTCGGGATCGCCGTCGTGAAGCGCCCATCATCCAGCGGACCTAATCGCCAAGACATGGTTCGGCTGGAACTCAATCTCGTCACCGAGACGTAGGCCATGACGCGCCGTGCAGCACAAGTCGTTGTCGATGCGTCCCCGAAAGCAGCGTGTCATACCCTCCTCAAACGCCCTCTCGACGATCACCCAAAATCTCTCGCCGGTCGGCACATCTCCCTCAAACTCTACGCCGACCTTTACGAGCGCTCCCGGCCTGATTGCAGCTATGGCGTCGAAGCCAGGGAACGGGAGGTTTCCGGAAATTCCAAGCTGCGTGCGTACGCGTCGATGAGGGAGTAGCGGGCCATAGAGCCTTGCCGGGGTCTCAAGAGGGATTCAGCCCCGATGCCGGGCTATCACCGCTCTCCGGCAGCAAAGGTGTGAGGAGATCGGGATCGTTATTCTCTGGCGCGTTCACGCGCCTGGAGATCGGCCATGTCCGCATCAGCGCTGACGGGAACGGGCGCAGGAGGTTGCGTGGATCAGGCTCGGTCCCCAGCCAGCGGTCGTAGTCCTCGGAGTGCAGGATCAGCGGCATGCGGTCGTGGATTTCGGCAACGAGTTCGTTCGAGTCGGTGGTGACGACGGTGAAGGTTCTGAGCCACTCGCCCGTGCTCGGGTCCTTCCAGTTCTCCCACAGGCCCCCCAGCCCGAAGGGCGAGCCGTCCTTCATGCCGACCGCATATGGCTGTTTACCTCGCGCGCCCTTGATTGCCTTCCATTCGAAGAACAGATCAACCGGCACCAGACAGCGCCGCCGTGCATAGGCGTCACGGAACATGGATTTCTTCTGCACGTCCTCGGCTCGGGCGTTGATCGGCTGGACCCTCGGCTTGTCCTGGCACCAGTGCGGGATCAGGCCCCAGCGCAGGAGGTCGAGTGTGCGCTGGCCCGTGTCGTTGTTCTGGCGGATGACCCATAGCTCCTGGCGCGGGGCCGCATTGTAGCGCGGCGGCACGTTGGCAACGCAGGTGTCGGGCACGTCCAGGCCGCAGACGACCGTAATTGGCAAAACGCCGCTGACTTGGACTGCGCGACCACACATTCGAGTGACCTCTGTAACGAACCCGTCACCTTGTCTCTCACCCCCTGCGGTGCCAACGACAATCGCCTCGCTGGAGTGTTGGTCTGAACCGTTTATGACCCGCAGCCCCGTCTCCCGTCGATGCGATCTCACGATGCCAAGGCAAGGCGCTGAACGTGGTGATCGGCACAGGTCCAGAAAGGGCGGTGTTAATCCCCCGCCCTGTAACTCTGCCAATCAGGCCGCAACGGTGCGTTTGGTGATATGCGCCCGATACGCCGCCGCCGACTTCATCGTGATCGTACCCGCTTCGGTGAGCTTTCCGATTTCCGTTTTGGCCCGCTTCGCGGCCTGCGCTGTGTAGGCGGGCTTGAGCGCTAATTGAACGCGGCCAGCGATGTGTCTGCGATGCGCACCAGCTTGTCTGGCCGTCATCTTCTTCCTGGCTACAAGCTGATCCAATTGATCATAGGCCCGCTTGGCTTCAGCAGGCGAATAGCTGTCTCTCTTGTCGAACACGGGTCGTCCTTTCGGGTTAAACCGCTTCATGTAATGCCCTTGTCGGAGTATTTCCAGACCCTGGCTCGCGACCGTCGTCGCGAGGTCGTGAACGCTTCTGCTGCAAGAGGTATATAGGTGTCGAGTAACGCCACTACTCGGCACCTGATCTGCGCGCCGGGGACAGGTGCTGTGAGGATGGACTGCCGTAACACAGAAATCTTGCACGAAGGGGCAAAGGAATGGTCCTGCCGCGTGTGATTGCGTTCGATGGCGACGATACGCTTTGGCACAACGAGACGCTGTTCTCGATGACCCAGAACCGCTTCTGCGCTCTCCTGACCCGTCACGTAGATATCCCATCACAGGTCTTGCATGCCCGGCTGTTCGAGATCGAGCAGCGTAATCTGGCGGTCTACGGCTACGGCATCAAAGGCTTCGTGCTCTCAATGGTAGAGACCGCCATCGAAGTGACGGAGAGACGGATTCCCGCCGAGGATATCCAGACGATCCTGGCGTTTGGCCGTTCCATGATCGAGCATCCGGTCGAATTGGTAGAGGGAGCGCGGGAGGTGCTCGAAACCCTGCGGGCGCGGGACCACGAGCTATGGTTGATCACCAAGGGCGACCTGTTTGATCAGGAGAGCAAGATCGCGCGCTCCGGACTGGCGCCGCTCTTCGCGCGCATCGAGATTCGTCTCCGAGAAGGATCAGGTCACCTATGAACGGCTCCTCGCGCGGTACGGGGTCAATCCGGACGAGTTCCTCATGGTGGGGAACTCCTTGCGCTCCGATGTCCTGCCGGTGCTTGCCGCTGGCGGCCAGGCTGTCCATGTGCCCTACGAGATCACCTGGGAGCACGAGACCGTGATGCCGGAGGAGGAGGCAACCTACGTCACGGCTTCGAGTCTGAGGACCCTGTTGGACATGCTCTCATTGGATTGAGCGGGACAAGAGAGTTTGCCGCTCGATCCTCGCTCCGAAGGTTCCCGACGGTCTTCCGTGAGGTGCGCTCGGGCGCTTCACGGTTGTCATGCGACCAGACGGTCAGCCGCGCTCGCCCAAAAGGGAACCGCCGCCCTCGGGCCGGAGCCCGGGACGGCGGCGGGGAAACCACGAGGCGGACTTGCAACCGACATGCGGAGTTCACGACCTCTGCAACGTCCGGGTTCGTTCCGCGATGGCGCTGGCGCGGACCAGCTGCTTGCCTCACCGTCCCTCTTGAGCGGCGCTCGCCTTTCGGCCGGCGGTGGTGGAGAGCGCCAGCAGCTTGGTGGTCTCGGCCGTGCAGTCTTGCATCATCTCCTGCATCCACCGCGATTGCACGCTGAGCGCGTCCGTCCAGTTCTGGCAGGCCGTCAATTCGCGGAGCACTTCGCCGTTCTTCTCCGCACGCCTGGACACGAAATCGAGCATCTCACGTTGGCTCGCCGCCATGGCGGCGAAGAAGGCTTCTGCTCCCGGGAGCATTAGCTGACCCAAATGGCCATTGGCGAGGGCCCCCGTGAACGGGATGAGGTTATGGGTGTCGGTGGGTCGCGCTCGTTGAGCAGTCATGATCCGGCCTTTTCACTTGATGTTGGATTCTGGAGTGTAGGTTGAGGGGGTCTGCTGTCGGATTTTGGCGGTTGGACAGCAGCTGGCGCAGATCGGTCCAGGAACTTGGGTTCCTTTTCCCCGATCCGGCCACTCAGCAGACCACTAGCATGGGTGAGTTTGGGTTACTACGAAATAACGGGGGACAGTTCTGCGGCAGCCTTCCCCAATCCCAATAGTCGGCTTTCGCGCGCTGAGGCCCAAAGGACGTCGTCGTGTCGAACTGGGGAGCTTTTCTGCTTTCAGGGGCCGAAGAGTCGATCATGCCGTCGGCACCTGTATGCTCAGCCGCAAAGCAGGGAGTTGGGAATGTATCAAGCCGAGATCGTGATGGGGCCAGAGCGTGGGCACGCGGATACGTTCCATTTCAGCTTCAGCATCAAAGACGGCCAGCTCACCGGCCGCGTGTCGGTCGCTCTGGACGGCCGGCCTGACAATCGCTCCCGTGAAGAGAAGATGCGGGCGGCCCGGATCAAGGTCGAACGGCTCGCCCACGCCTTCGCGAATGCCAGCAGCGAGAAGCGGTATGCTTAAAACTGCTAGAGTTGGAACGCGACCGGCGCAATGCCCACCTTGTTCCAGGAGTTTGCTCCACAGCCGGCCACGCACGACCTCTGCGGGAAAAAGCAGTTCCACGATCGAGAAGGTCTTGGAACCTCAGCCGCTCGAATGAATCTATTCAGAGTGGGCCGCTCCGAGACGAGCCGAAACCGGCTCCGGCCATCGCTTTGGACTGGGGCCGCGCTGAGTGGAGGTGAACATGGCCTGGGCGACATGAGCACGGCTCGGGATCTGATCGTCACACAGCTCCGGCCAAGCCCGCAGAGCGGATCCCTGTTCATAATGGCCGAGGCATGGTGGGCGACCGTCATTGAGTATCAGCGGGAACTGGCCGGCCTAACCTCCGAGCGTCTCGCCCATTTTCAGGAAGGCTTGCTGGAGGCCACCGAGGCGGCAGACTGGGTCACGGGAGCAGCAGCCTCGCATCTGATCGAGCGGGCCTGGCGGGACTACGTGTCGGAAATGACCAAGGTCCTGGCCATCTACACGAAACATGCCAATGCTATCCGCAGCCGGCTGCCTCGGTGAGGCGGCGGGCTCTTTCCACGTATTGAATGGTTCGGGCGGTGTCCGAATCCGTCGACCCCGTCTCGCGGCTACGCGGCGTAGGGGGAGTGCCACTTCTCGAACCTGACGATCCCCGTGCTGGGGTCGTCGATCACGGAGCACCCGACGCTTCGCGCAAACTCGTAGATCATGCTCAGCAGATCAGGGTTTGGTTCCCGATTGGCGAAAAGAGTTGCGTAGGTCTTCTTGCTGAGTTCCGCCCGGCTGCCCGGCCAGAGATTGTGGAGGATGGTCTCCAATTCTTCGACCGTACTGACCTCAACCGACATTCCAGGCTCCTGGGCGCACTTAGGGCTGTCGCCGTACAACTGACACTCTGGCGCAGCAGCACTATGGATGCCACGCACGTTGCCGCGAGAGCGGGGTTTCCCTGATGTCTTGTCCACCGGGAAAGCGGGCCAGGGCTCTCCACGGGCGAGAGACAGCGCGTTGCTTATTGCGCCAGGACCGCCCCGATGCGGGGCGCATCTTCAGCCGGTGCGGGTTTAGCGCGCGTCGATATCAGAGGGATGGAAGTCGTTGAGCGTAAGATACCCGTCCTTGTGGTCCCCGACGTGCCGGTGAGAGTCGAACTCTCCGTCCGGATCCGCCGTCCACAGGACGATGTGCTTTGCGCCCACCTGCACGCGGCTCCGGCCGTCCGGCAGCAGATAGATGCCCGGGTGGTTCACCCGGTGGAGGTCAGACCACTTGATCCTCACCAGCATGACCACCTCCGTTGGTGCAGTGCAAAAGATCGCTGCTGCACCGCACCAAACGACAATGAAGGGTCAAGCAATTGGTTCCTGGGCCTTGGCCGAAATCGCCCCCGCGGTGTTGGATACCGCTTGGTGTCCAACGGTCAAGAGTCGCTGCCCAGCGGACGCGCTTTCTGCAGCCTTCTCTTCGCTGTCGTGCGTTGTTTGGTCAGTCGCGCCACTAAGACGTTGAGCTGATTGGGGAGAGGCTCGCCCAAGAGATCCTCGAACTCGCCCCGTAACGTTTCGGCGAGGGCTTGCAGCATTTGCGCTTGGGCGACTGATGTCGGGCCCACGCTCGCACTACTCCCAATATCAAGGGCATTGGCTTGCGTTTCGCGGGTTTGGCCCGAGATTCCGCTGCCCAGGAACCGATGCAATATAACTCCACCGCAGGAATATCGTTTCAGCTGAGCCGGGGCGTCCCCGGAAAGATGCGCGCCAGGTCCTTCGCGGAGTTCTTAGGCTTAGCGCTCATAACGAGACGTGGCGCTGGCCGAGCCGATTTGGCACATTTGGCCCATCACAAAGCGCGGCATTCGCACGCCGCTGCAGCGCATCGTTCCCTGAAACGGAGCTGATGCTGAGAGGGGTACGCTTCGCGTCGCTACGATGGCGATAGGCACCAGGGGGCGGGTCGGGCCGCTTGTTCTCGCCCTCACCGTCGCCACCGAGATGGGCGAAGTGATCGGAGCAGCAACTTCTGGCTTGAACAGCACTTCCGCAAGCCCGGTGGTGCTCAGCGGGGGAGTTTCTACGCGTTTAACCTTCATTCACCATATCCCCTGACCATCCCTGCTGCTGAGTCGACCAGCCCTGAAAACCCCGGGGTCGCAAGAGGAGCTGAACATGTCCCCTGTGCTGATCATGATGTCCTGTGCCCTTCTCGTGCTCGCCTTGGCCGGCAGCATGGTCTGGGCGCGGTAGGTCACTACATTCGAAGGGCCGCGCCTTGAGCTAACGACTTCCGTCGGACTTACAACCGCGGCAGTAATCGTCGACCTGCTGTTCGTCCCAGCGGATCACGCCAGCTTGCGAGCGTGTTCGTTGCGGCGACCAAACCAAGTCGAGGAACAGTCAAGCGACAGCGCTGTGTTCGGCAATGGCGCATACGTCCTGCGTGTTCCTCCCATAGTCGTCCCCTGTGTCCCCGCCGCTACAGTAGTTCCAAAGCAAATCAGACAGCCTGCAATCCTCGGCTTTCTGGGAGGTCTCCTGATTGAGCTCGCATCCGTCAAGACAGCGCGCCATCGCTTCGCAGAAGGAAGACGGGATGGACGAGTGCCCACCGCCCGAGCACACATTAACGCCGTTTATCACCGGCGGTGATTGGAGTGTCGGCCTGAACAGCACGACCTCTCTCGACCAAGTCGCGCTGCTGTATGCCGTGGGGCATCGACTCAGGCGGGAGTATCAAAATCTGGTCAAGGCGCCCTTGTCGGAGCGTCTGACGATGCTGGTGGACCAGCTTGAAACCGGCACCCCAGTCCCGACTGAAGGTTGAGCCCTTCTGCAACAGCCGAATGGACAATCCGCTCGACCGCACAAAGAGAGGTACGACGCATTCGTGGTCCGGTACGACCGCCACGCGGCACCCGAGCGCCACAAATTCAGTTGGCGCTCATCGCTCTCTGATCGATTTCCCGAGAAACTGAATTGTCCTCGCTGTATCTGGGATGACCGAGGGCGCCCTTGCCAACTACATCCCGCTGAACCTTCTCCGCTTTCTTGTTTCGTGCACCTCCACGTCAGTGGAAGGCGGGATGACCAACACTGTGGACTGGATACCCCGAGCCGCGGCCTCCTTCGCCAGAGCCAGAGCGGCAACGCGAGCCTCTTCCGGGTAGGAGTAGAGCTTCTTCTCGCAATGTGAGACCCACCAGAGCTCCTCGTGCTCCTGGGTCACGACGTACCGTTCCATCACCATGAACGCCCTCCCGTGTTGACGTAACGGCACCATAAAGTCGAGCTTCTAGGTGGGTCCACAGGGTCAGTATTCTTCCGCGCACCAGGGTTACGCTCGTGGAGGTCCGGGTGAGTTGGCCAGCCTGGGCGATAAGTCCTGCGAAGCGCTTACCGGGGTCATCGCCCCGTGGGCCATTGATCTCTACTTTTAACTTCGCTCTGAGGGAGCCTGTACGCGCAGTCGGCTCCGGCCGCGCAGTATGAGCCAAAAGGTACTCCACATAAGATCACCTCCTAATAATATAGAAGAGGACCAGCTTATGAGGAGGAAGGAAGAAGCATCTGGCCCGTATTGCGCGGATCGGCCACGGCCATTGAGGATGGTTTCGTGACTTACCAGATCACAAGCAGGACTGGGGAGAAGGCCGCCGTCCAAAGCGCACAGGCACCAGTGAACCCAAGTGATCGATTACGCTGCAAGCCAGGAACCCCTTTCCAAGTCTCGGCCAGCTGTGCCTTGTCATGCCCGCAAGGCAACTTTACGATCCCGGCATCGAGATTTGGCCGACGACTGGGCTGCTGCGCTTGACCGTGCACAGGCACTGACGACTTCTCCAAACATCGACACTCAGCGACTCGGAGCGCTTGCGCGCGCCGGCTCGCCTCCTACCAAGTCCAGCGAAAGGAGCCCATCATGGCTACGGGCACGGTGAAGTGGTACAACGAAACCAAGGGTTACGGGTTTATTCAGCCGGACAGTGGCGGCAAGGATGTATTCGTGCACGCAAGCGCCTTGGAGCGCGCCGGCATGCGCGGGCTGCGCGAGGGCCAGAAAGTTTCCTACGACGTGGAATCCGACCGCCGCACGGGCAAGGAATCGGCTGGAAACCTGAAAACGGTCTAAATCAGCCGATCTGACGCTCGCCCGGGCAATGACGCCGTGGCACCTTCTTCATTATCGCAACCTCGGAACCATCAAGAAAGGAAGGCTGGACCGGTGGTGGGGCGCACCAGTGGCGCCTGAGCCAGAGCCGCTCTCTCCGGGGGCGGCTTTTCTATTTGGCGCAAGACCGTCACGCGATGGGTTCTATGAGGATGCAATGAATACGTTTCGGAAATCCACTCTTGGGAAATCATTGATGTTCGCGGTGACCTACGATGATGCGCGAACCGCCTATCTGTGGGTCGATAATGCCTCGAAGGCTGACGATGAGCGTCTCGTTGGCTCAATCGCCCGGTTCCAACACGAGCAAGGCACGTTGCCGCCCGGCACGATCACCCGGATCAAGCGCGTCCGGTAGTCGCCGAAACCCCAGCGTTCAGAACCGGGCTGACGAAGAAGCCAATTCGATCGACCCGCCCTTTAGGAGAACATCGGTATTCAAAGTTCGACAAATGGTGCGACTGAACCAGCTCGGCATCTCCGATCCCAGCACGAGCACGGCCAGCATTACTCATGCCGGATGATCAGACTGGGGAACTCTCCTACCGGATCAAATCCGGCTCCATCGAACGGGCCGTCCGCGAGAGCGAAATCCGAGGCACCTAACATCGGCGACCTTCAGGCTGCTTCGTGCGATACCGTCCTCCGCGGGTTACGGCTGGGCGCACGTCTCGTCGTCCCAGTCGGGCAAGCAATCAGAGCAGCGCGATTGCGTGATATCGCGCGCGCGTTATCGCCTGTCCCAGTTCCCAAAATACAGGCGCTCCAGTTCGGCTTGTCCTTTTGACCGCGCCTTATCCTCCGTCGGCTGCGGGCGATCGGAGCGTTGAAGGAGTTTGCCGCGTTCTCGGATGGCCCACTGAAAGTGCCCGGCCGGCTTCGCGCACGGAGTGACTTCGAGAGAATAACGCTGCATGGGTACGGTGCTCATCCTAACGATATGGCACACCTGGGCTCGGCTGACCAGCGATGCCCGAAGGTGGATTCCACGACGCCCGCCCGGGGTGTGGCGATTGCTCATCACTCAGCTTCCGCTTCACGCCCGAGAGACAAAGGCGCTAAAAAAGTTTACGCCCTGTTTACGCTGATGGCCGAAGCGTGTCCCCTGTAAGTGGGGACGGACCGATGCGAGTCTTGCTGATCGAGGATGATGAGGCTGTCGCAGCCAGCATCGAACTGATGCTCAAATCCGAGAATTTCAACATCTATACGACGGACCTCGGCGAAGAGGGCATCGATCTCGGAAAGCTCTACGACTATGACATCATTCTGCTCGACCTGAACCTCCCCGACATGTCGGGCTACGAGGTGCTTCGCACGCTGCGCGTCGCGAAGGTCAAGACGCCGATCCTGATCCTGTCGGGCCTCGCCGGCATCGAAGACAAGGTGAAGGGCCTCGGCTTCGGTGCGGACGACTACCTGACGAAGCCGTTCCACAAGGACGAGCTCGTGGCGCGCATCCACGCGATCGTCCGCCGCTCGAAGGGCCACGCCCAGTCGGTGATCACGACCGGAGACCTGGTGGTGAACCTCGACACCAAGACCGTGGAGGTCTCGGGTGCGCGCGTGCACCTCACCGGCAAGGAGTACCAGATGCTGGAGCTCCTCTCGCTCCGCAAAGGGACGACGCTCACCAAGGAGATGTTCCTCAACCATCTCTACGGCGGCATGGACGAGCCGGAGCTGAAGATCATCGACGTCTTCATCTGCAAGCTCCGCAAGAAGCTCGCCAATGCGAGCCAGGGCAAGAACTACATCGAGACGGTGTGGGGACGCGGCTACGTGCTGCGCGAACCCGAGGCAGCCCAAGCGGCATGAGCGACCCCTTAGCGGTTCCTTAAGCTCTGCGTCTCAGGTTCATGGCACGCACCGAGGAGTAGCCCGTGAAGAGTGACGCGAACGCGAAGATTGTGCCTGAACTGGTGGCGGAGTTCGTCGAGGAGCGGGTTCGACAGTTTCCGACCAAGTCCTTTGCTCTCGCTGACGTGACACGCGCTCTCACTGCGATGCTGCGGGACAGTGGTGCTGCAGTTGATCTCAAGCGTGTCAATGACGCTTGGCTGAGTGAGAAGCTCGATCAGCATCCCTTTCTGCTCAGATCGAAAGCGGGGCGGACTGGCCAGTGGAAGCCTGGGCTCAATAAGCAAGCCTCGCGCCGCCCGTAAAGCTCCGTGCTCGACCACGCTCTTCTGCGAGGCTTAGTAACAGTCTAGTGGCCGGGCTTTGCGTCGCGCCCACCTGCGACTAGTCCGAATGAGGCAATCGCACATAGCGAAGAGATGGCCATGACCGTGATCAGCGGCCAGGCCGTGGTGTCGAGGGCCGCACCAATGAGCGGGGCAACGAGTGCGCCGAATCCAATTTGGCAGCTCCCTGCCAGGCCGGCCGCTGCCCCCGCGAGGTCGGGCTTCACGCTGATCGCACCTGCAGTGCCGCTCGGCAGGACCAATCCATTCCCAGCTCCAACGAAGAACGTCGGCCCAAACAGAGCTGCCGGGTGCACAAACCCCGTCCCAAAGGCCGCGGCCATGACCGCGATACTGATCAGTATCATGAAAGTGCCGGCCAGGATCATCCGATTCGGCCCCATCCTGCCGGCGAACCGGCCAGACAGAAAGTTGCCAAGAATGTAACCGCTCGGCACGATGGCAAAATACATGCCATACTCGGCCGGGCTACGCCCCATCAGCTCGATCATCACGTAAGGCGCGCCGGCCACGAAGGCGAAGAACACGGCCGAGATGAAGCTGGTCGTCAGTGTGTAGCCCCAAAACAGGCGAGAACGGAAAAGGCTAGCATAGCCCTGCACGAGTTGTCGGGCCGTCTCTGCGGACCCCCGATGGCGGTTTGTTTCGGAAAGGCGCCAGAACGCAAACAGCAGGGCGAGGCTGCCGAAAGCCATCAGGAATGCAAAGCAGGCACGCCATCCGAAGAGTGTCGCCAGCACCCCGCCAATGGTTGGCGCGATCATGGGAGCGACCGCCATCCCCATCGTGACGTAGCCGATCATGCTCGCCACCTGGTTACGCCCGTACAGGTCGCGGACGATGGCGCGGCTCAGCGTAATCCCGGATGTGCCGCCCACGGCCTGCACGACACGCCCGAAAATAAGCACTCCGACATTCTGCGCCACGAAGCAGATGAATGAGCCGATTATGAAAACACTGAGCCCGATCAGGAGCACCGGCCGGCGGCCAAAGCGGTCAGACAGCGGCCCGATGATCAATTGCCCGAGTGCCATGGCGGCGAGATAGAGCGAAAGGGTCAGCTGAATGGTGGCGAAATCAACTCCCAGTGCCCGCGCCATGGCTGGCATGGAAGGCAGGTACACATTGATGCCAAGCGGGCTCACAGCGGCGATGGCAATGAGCAAGGCGATAAAAGAAGGCTTGGCGATCGGCTGCACGGCAGGGGGACGGGTCATAGTTTTTGGGACATCTCGAGACGCAATCGATTTAACAGGAAGTGCTATCTTCACAGTTGTCCATATCGCACAGCTAACTCACGTCCGGGACACGGGTAGTGGTGCAACAGGTGCAAAGCTACCCTGCGCCACCCGCAACAGAGGGAGGAACGACGGTTCCGTGCGAAGCTAGTGAGCGGTTAGGTAGACTCGCTGATGGTCACTTGCACAGGTCCCCTGCCTTCGGACGGTCTGCAATGGCCAATCGAATTCTGTCAGGCCGGGAACCATGCTGATCCGCAAATGGGCCGAGGACTTCATCGTATGATGGTGCTCGACCAAGATGTGGCTGGCCGCGCAATACTGGCTCCAAAAGGTACTCCACATAAGCTCATGTCCTAATAATATATAAGAGGATGAGCTTATGAGGAGAAGAAGAAGAGAGCATCTGGCCCGTATTGCGCGGCAGTAGAGCTACTCGGACCTTTTGTCAGCAATGGGTCCAATCGGGTGCCGACTGACGTACCCCGCTGTCAGCAAGAGATCTCCTGCATTCTTTGCAGATGACCTGCCGAGCTGGAGGAACAATTACCAGCAGGTTGGAGGGAGACGACGCTTCCAGCGCTGGCCCGCAGGGAGACGAGGCGCAGGCCGCCCTTTCCTTTCTGCCTGCATAGCCTTGCGGCGGAGGTCTCGCTCATCCCATTGCTTCAGCGGTCGAGGCGGGCGGACAGTGCTTGCAGCGGGATTGGCAGTCCGGTGTTCCTGAGGTATCGCGCCACTTGAGACCAGAGTTGTGTTTCCAGTCCTGGCCTGATCCGCATCAACTGGTTCCTGCGCCGAAACCTGCTTGCGCACTGCCCGTGATTGCTCACGGCGGGTCGCCCTCTCGTGCACAAGACGCTGCATGCGCTCGGCCACAGGGTCTACTGGGATAGAGAGAAGATCGGGCAACATTCGCCGAGGAGCAGACACGGCTATTGTCGCGGCCGACCTCCTCGGCGGCAGGTGCCGGAAGAGACTGCTCTGCATGTCCGGTTTGTTGGGCAATTGGCGGCCGCGAGGATGTGCCGAAAACCTCTTCAGCAAGGGATGAAACAGGAGAGATTGATTTGTTGACGGCGACCACTTCAGGCCGCCGTCTACTGGCGCGCTTGATCTCAAACGTGAACGACCGCGCCGAATGGCGTGAGAGAGGCATACGGTTAAAAGCCTTTGGGATAATAGCGACTCCGAACGATCGGATAGGTCGCATGTATGTTTGGGCTGCTCGCTTGTCTACTGCGGCGGCTGATCTATTGGCGATGTTGCGACCCAGACGAAGCGACTGCCGCCGGCCTGTCGCTGTATTGCAACGCTTTACTCCTCGTTGCGTCACCGAGAACTGCCATCTCCCGTTCAGCGCACCCGTCGTGCTACGGTCGTGCCGTCGCCCAGCGGCAAGAGAACCACGTCGACGCGGTCGTCAGCCGCGATCTTGGCGTTGAGCGCACGGATCGCGTTTGTGCTTTCGTCGCCACTCTTTGGGTCGGCGACCCGTCCGTCCTGAAGCATATTGTCGAAGATGATCAGGCCGCCGACCCGCACGAGTCTGAGACAGTGCTCGTAGTAGTCGTCGTACTCGGTCTTCTCCGCATCGATGAAGGCGATATCGATGCGGCCGGCGCTACCCTCGCGCTCGAGCGCGGCGAGCGTGTCGAGGGCCGGCGCGAGCCGCAGCTCGATCTTCTTCTCGATGCCTGCCTCGGCCCAATGCTGGCGGGCCATCTGCGTCCAGTCCTCGCTCACGTCGCAGGCGATGAGCCGCCCGTCCGTGGGAAGCGCCAGGGCCACGGCGAGCGCGCTGTAGCCGGTGAAGGTGCCGATCTCGAGCGCGTTTCTGGCGCCGATCAGGCGCGTCAGGAAGGCGAGGAACTGTCCCTGCTCCGGCGCGATCTGCATCCCAGCCATGGGCATCGTTCCGGTCAAGAGGCGGAGCTTCGCCAGCACCGGATGCTCGGGCGCGTGACATCGGACGATATAGGCGTTGAGACGGTCGTCGAGACCGATTGATCCGCGGCTCATTCTCTCGTTTCCCTAGTTGCGCGGGAGATTAGGCGTAAGAACTACCACACTACCGTCATTTCCGGCCTGAGCGGTGGATTGACTTCGGACCTTGGCGGTCTTGGCCTAGCTACAGTGAAGTGTGAGCATGACAGCCCTCGCCCGCTTCATCGGGCCATCCGCTTGTACCTGAGGGTCGGAGGATCGTCATGACCACGCGAAGCTATGCGTTCCTGGCAGCGATGATTTTTGCGGTCATTGCCATTCTACAGCTGATGCGTGCTGTTCTCGGCTGGCCAATCATGGTCGAGACGGCCTGGGGCCCGGTATCCGTGCCGCTCTGGCCAAACTGGGTAGCGTTCGCCGCTTTTGCCCTCCTCGCCTGGCTAGGGTTCACGGCATCGCGCTCCTAGTCTCCGACACGAATTAGTGTGATCCGCGTCCGGTGCGTGCGGGACTGAAGACCCTCACGAATACGGGCCCGAGGTCCCGATGGTGGGGGCTCAACCGGCTCGCCACGCTCAACACGATGGGGGCGGCGGAGATCGCGGCGATGAAGGAGGTGTTCTCGCGGCGCGGGCTCAACATTGCCGCACAATATCTGCAGACCGATGCCGAGGTCGGCTACGTGGTCATCGACGCCGAAGGTGCGCCCGAGCAGAGCCGGGACACGCTCGAGGAGATCCGCGCTCTCGACGGTGCGATCCGGGCCTGCCTGCTCTATGCACGCTAAGAACAACCTGCTCTTTGTACGCTAAGAACAAACTGCGCGGCACTCCAGGACCGGATCCGCGCCAAAATTCCGCCCGGCCACAACCCAACGGCGGTGCTCGGCGCCGGTCGCCCGCATGGTTGCCGCACTCCGGTTACCGCACGCCATGTTCCGAATGGCGTCGTACTTCACTCGATCAGATCAGTATTGAAAATTTGAATTGGATCCTTAACGCCTCCTGTACACGGCAAAGCTAGCGTGCTGGCATGCCGCCCGAGATCATCGCACTCATCGAGAAGCCGCACCTGCTCTTTGCTGTGCTGGCAGTCGCTGCCGTCTTCGGCATAACCGTTGAACAGTGGGCGTCCCAAATGCGACGCCAGGCATGGCGGGACAAGAACCGCTGGCGCTGGCAGAGAAAGCGCATTGCGGGCAACGTTGCCAACGAACCGTGGCTCGCGAAGCCTGATCCGGCCGTGCCAAAACCCGATGCCGCCGACCAGTTGCGGATTGTGATGGGTGCAAACTTCACGGTCCAGCCGCTCCTCAACAAGAGCGAAGCGCGCGTCTTCAAAGAGTTGGACCGCATCGTGATCGGCTGCAATCCCGACTGGCAGGTGATGGCGCAGGTCTCGTTAGGCGAAGTCTTACGGAGTAAGGACGTGGACGCCTACCGCTGCATCAACTCGAAGCGGATCGATTTGCTTCTCGTGGATGAGGACTGTCAGCCTAAGCACGCCATCGAATATCAGGGCGGCGCGCATCATCAGGGGACCGCAGCCGCGCGCGATGCGGTCAAGAAGGAGGCGCTACGACGCGCAGGTATAGGCTATCACGAGGTCGTGGCCGGCCATACCACTCCCTCCGAGCTTAGGCGACTCGTCGAGAAACTGGTCGCCAAACCGGCGGCGTCTGAATAGCGGCACGCCACGAGTCGCCAACGTATTCAACCGGCAAGCACGAATACTGGCCGAGGGCCGAAACTCACACCCGCTCAGAGGTTTCGGAGTTCTTCACCGATGACTCGTCACGCTCTCCGATTAGTCCCCGCGCCCGCTTAGCACCGCTGCATACGTAACAAACGGAGATAGCTTCGCGACGATGGAGTTGGGCGGCGACCGTGCCCGCCCCGGATGGCCCCGATAGGCGAACGGACGTTCATCAATTTTGACGCCTTCTCGATGACCAACCTGAAGTCCCCTTCGGGCCCGACAGTTACCGCGATGGCGTTTGGAAGACGTCGAGACGCACTGGGGCTTACGAAAATAGAAGGCGCTGCCGCTGGCATTCACCGACCTCGGTCGGCTTGCAATCCCTATCCGGACTCGCCGTGGGAGGATGCCGTCGCGTCCTTCGACATGACGGCGAACATCCTGCAGGCCGCCGCGCTCTCGGGGGGCGGAGGTTCGTCTTCCGGACCCAGAAGGTAGGAACATGGCCGCAGCCTATTACCGGATGGCCCTCAGGAGGCCCCAACGGAGACCGCCTGACCGGCATAGTGCGCGCCCAGCTCTCCGGGGCGCAATCACTTGGACTTTACGGTGGCGCTTCGTCTAGACTTCGGCCATGGCTGTGAATACTGGTAAGACCAAACTCACCGTCCGCCCTCTCACCCCGGAAACATGGGGTGACTTCACCGCGATCTTCAACTCCAAAGGCTGCTCGGTCGCGCGCGGCTGCTGGTGCATGTGCTACCGGGAAAGCGGCAAGGTACCAAAGCCCCCGCCTGGAATGACTGTCAGAGATGTGCGCAAGCGACAAATGAAACAGCTCGCGCGCGGCCCGGTTACGCCCGGTCTGATCGGATACTTCGGCGACGAGCCGGTCGGTTGGATGTCCCTCGGTCCACGTGAGGCGTATGCGCGACTGCAGCGCTCATCCGTGATGAAGCCGCTCGACGACACGCCCGTGTGGTCGATTATCTGTTTCGTGATTCCACGCCACCGGCGCGGCCAAGGCATTGGTAAAGCGCTGCTCAAAGCCGCCATTCAGTTTGCGCGGGCCAAGAAAGTGAAAGTACTTGAAGGCTACCCCGTCGATAAGAAGGGGCGCGTAAAGGACGAGTATCTGTGGTTCGGAACGCCTTCTATGTTCACACGGGCTGGTTTCAAAGAAGTCGCCCGAAGAAAACCTGAGCGGCCGATAATGCGTTTGAATTTAAGCCGCTGACCTCATTCGCGTCCGCCACAGACTTCCCCGAATGGGTACCGCAGGCGGAGAGAGTGAGATTGCGCCTCCCATCCTGGTCGGCGTCCTCCATACCGGGTACCAACCCGATCGAGAGCGTGTTCGCGGCGGTGCGGCACCGGACCGTACGCACCAAGGGCTCGCTGTCACCGACGACCGCCCGGCTGATGGTGTTCGAGCTCGTGATGGCAGCCTCGAAGTCCTGGCGGCCAATGGGCGAAAACCAGTTGCCCATGGGTTCGCTGGTGCCAGATTCCAGGACGGCGCCGACGTCAACACGATGCCATGCCAAAGCGCCGCCTGGTCGGCCCGTCACCTGAAATCCGTCATAGCTCGTGCCGGGTCGCCGCACCAGCAGCGGACGGCTAGCCCCGGCGCGCGTTAGCACCACTCGTTCTCGGCCACCTTACCCTCACCTCGATCCGCAACATCCGCTACAATTGTTCTCCCGTAAGGGTTAGCGCCCCTTTTCCGATCCGCGACAGCTCCGGATCGTGTAGCGGTTGCGAAATGTGCTGAAAGCCTTAAGGCTCAAGGCTTGTAGCGCTTGTAGCGGATCGGGAGACCGCTAGGGCCCCTCCCCCTTCGTCTCGGCCGCCACAGATGGCAAATAGCGATCGAAGGCATCCTTGAACTGGCCAAGCTCATAGCCCTTACGAACCACCTCAGAACCGTCCTCCCGCTTGAACCGGAGATCGTTCGACTGGATGGCGAACGGCCTCAGCAGAGCCGCGAGGTGGCGCTGCGTGATGCACTCGCAGCGCTTGCCGTATGCGAGCCATGGCTTTTCCGGGTTGAGGGTAAGATCGGCAATGAGAGTTTCCGACGGAAGCCGCTCGGCCTGGCGCATTGCGAATACTGTGCGGATGTCATCGAGCAACTGAAGCCCCAACGTGCTCAAGTTCCCGGAGCTCCCGGTCAGCGCGAGTGCTGCTTCACGGGCTCGTTCCGGCCATGGGCCGCTGAGTGCATCGGCGATGGCGAGCAGCGGGCGCCAGTTGTCCGCCCTCCGGTTGAAGAGACCGTCTGGCATCTCCGGCTCGCTCTCCGAAAGCCGCGCCTTGTGATCCTGGGCCCAACGCCGGCAGCGGCGCGCAAGACCGTCGTCTCCTCGATCCCTCCGGAAAGACTGCACCGGTTCACTTGGCTTGCGCGGGCGGAGGGCGATCTCAATCGAGCGGTTATGCAGAGTCGCTCGGCAGCTTGCCGATGAGCGCGATGGCACAGGCGCACCACATATTGAACATCCGCGGTTCGCGATCGTCGCCCACCGTCGGACTACTGTGCCGCCGCGACGGTGGCCAGAATTAAGCACGCCGCGCAGCTCGTCGTTATTGCGCAGGAAGCTGTCAGCTTCATCGATCAGAAAGGTCGGGTGCGCCGCCTCGATCGTGCGGAACATCGCCGACGGGGTGACATTGGCCGCCTTGAGCGGACGCGGGACGATCGTGGCGCACCAATCGAGCAGCGTGGTCTTGCCACACTCCGGCAGCGGCGAGGTGATCGCCAGCCGAGGCGTTATCGTCGCGGTGTCGATGGTGTGAGCGTGCAGCGCCCAC